>NZ_FKLA01000009.1:0-1200000 GCF_900078395.1 Anaerotruncus rubiinfantis
CGAACCGGTTTTAAAGGAAAACTACATCCTGATATCTGGGCTAAAGAATACCTTCTAACTCACCTAAAAGATCGACCTTAAGTCGGTATGCTTGCAGCAGTTGAGGCAATATCTCAGCTGCTGCTTTTCTGCCTTCTATATTGCTTACAGATCGGAACTCCGCTTCAATTGCTTCAGTAAGCCGGTTAATATTCGCAAATGTGTCTAAAAGCATTGCCTTTCGTGTTTCATCCATCGTATTTTCTCCTTTCCTCCGCCCTCCGGGGCGGCTATCATTCTTGATTGTCCTCCTTTGGTATGGTAAGATGTGGTAAAGGAGGCGTGCTTTATGAAAATTCAAAATAAGAAACTGGCTGTGATTGGTGTCGTTATCATTGTGATTGGTCTCATCGGCCCACTCTCACAAGGCGCGTGGCAAATGTTCTTGCTTCTCACTGTGTTGGGATTGTTTTGCCTGTTTCAATCTAGACGTCCGCCAAAGGTCAAGAGAGCGAACAAGAACGCGCCATTTGAGTTTCCAGAATATGACGAAGCAGGCCACAGACGCTTAGCCATAAAGGAAACCTACTTATCAGGAATCACCCATGAGCACTTCGGCAGTGATCCGCAAGCTGCAATCCCGGGGCTAAAGCCTGGAGAGCAGGTATTTTTACAAACCGACCCAAACAATGAGTACGACAAGAACGCTGTATGGGTATCCACGCGGTTTGGTACTTACATTGGGTGGATTCCGTCAGGAAGCAATGCCGACCTTTTTCAACGGCTTACAAACGGAGAAACCGTTTATGCTCGATTGAAAAAGAAGGATTTTATTGGGGCTGACGAAGAAACTGCTGCGGAAGATGAGCTGTTGCAGGCACCGCTTGGTTGTGTTATCGAAATTGCTACCTACGCAAAAGAACTCATAAACAAAAATAATTGAACTCCTATTGCCGCCCTTCGGGGCGGCTTTTTCCGTTGTTAGCCAAATTAATAATTCACCTTTTTAAGATAATTTCATGTGAAAAAAATTTCATCTACCTGTTCTGATGTAAGCTCAAATAACCATTTGAGCGATTGTGCTTCACCTAAAGAAAATTCTGCCCCGTCTGTTCCATTCAACTTTGCGTTGAAACGAGACAAACTTAGCCCAATTTTCTTTGCTACCATATCTTGGGTCATGGCATGCTCTTTAATTTTCCCCTTCAATTTGTCGGCATTCATTTTCATCACCTCTTTTAACCTTTTCAAGATAATTTTATTATACTCTTGTTTTTCTGCTTGTCAAGATAATTTTGTTGACTTTTTTGATTTTTTTTGTTATTATCAAGATAAATCCAGAAGGGGGCACAACTATGACAATCGGAAGTAAAATTCGAGTTTTACGAAAAGCTCTTGGCTTAACTCAAACTGAACTTGGGGAACGGCTGGGTGTTAAAACAAATGCTGTAAGCAAATGGGAATGTGGACGGGTAGAAGATATTCCGATGTCTAAAATAAAGGCTATGTCCGTACTTTTTAACGTGCCTACCTCCTACTTAATTGACGCAGACGATAAGCCCACCACCGTTTCCAGTGATGGGCTTTGGGAAATCATTCACAACAATCCACGTAAACTTAAATTTGTAGAGTGGATTGCAGGGCTTGACGAGCGCGGTCTGGATCGTATTGAAAAACTTCTTGATGTTGTTGAGATGCTACCAAAAGAATAAGCCTTTCAAACTGCTCATCCGAAAGACTGGCTATCCGGCACACTATGGAGATAAACCTTTCGCTATCAACATAAGTACATGATATACTCTCCTTCCCGGTCAAAGCTCCGACCTCTCTACCGGCACTTCCATTGTATACCTTTCCAGTATCTGTTTCAACCGGTAAAATTTCCCTTTTTGCACGGTTTGCAGGAGCCACATGGCCCGTGCGGTTCATCCTGTCGCTGGTCTTATGGTCTTTAATGCCCTGATCACACATGCTGTTACCTCCTTTTAATTTCGCCCTTTAGCGTGATCTAATCTTATCATATTTATTGTCCAATAAAACGGACAGCAAAATCCACTCATCTAGCAGGTTTTATCAACAGAGGAAGAATATAAAAAATCCGCTTCCTGTTGGCGCAGGAAACGGATCGATGCAAGCCACAAACCATACCAAAAAATTCATAGCTTTGCTGTAAGTATTTTACCACCTTTCTAAGCTTACGGCAAGGCTTAGAGGGGTGTTTTTTTGAAGTGCAAGAAATGCCGTAAGCAAATCCCGGACGACTCCAAATTCTGCAACTATTGCGGCGCACCGCAGAAAAAAGACAAGATGTATCGCCGCCCGGATGGGCTATATGAAAAAGTACTCACCATAGACGGCAAGCGTGTCCCCTTTCGCGCCAAAACCGAAAAAGAGGTCAACCGTAAGATCGCCGAATTCCAGGGCATAAAGGAACGCGGCCCGCTATTCAAAGAGGTGGCCGAGAACTGGCAGAATGAACATTTCCCCACGATTACATATAACACGCAAAAAAGTTATACAGCACCATTCAGCCGCGCAGTTGAGCAGTTTGGCGACACGCCGATCAGGAATATAAAACCTAATGACATCAATTCATTTATCGGCTTATTTGCGCGAAAAGGCATGTCTCAAAAAACTGTTCGAAATCAGCTCCTTGTCATCAATTTAATTTTTTCCTACGCGCTCGTGAATGGGGATGTTGATGGGAACCCCGCTGAGTACGTCGAGCCGCCTAAAAACCTCGCAAAACACAAGCGCGAGTTGCCGTCAGATGAAACTATAGAGCTTGTCAAGAGCAGCATCGACGCGCCATTCGGCCTTCTTGCTTATTTTCTGCTCTACACCGGGTGCCGGATCGGTGAAGCCCTTGCACTTCAATACTCTGATATTGACTTCAAAAATAAGGTCATCCATATTACGAAATCCCTTTATCATCAAAACAACACCCCAAAGATCAAAACACCAAAAACCGAAGCAGGAAAGCGTGACATAATCCTTCTTGACATTTTAGCTGAGAAGTTGCCCAGGGGGAAGCCCAAGGATTATCTATTTCCAGGCGACAATGGAGAGCCAATGACATATTCTTGCTTCAAGCACGGGTGGAACGCTTATTGTAAGGCTATTGGAATGTACACCACCTATGTTTATGTTGACAAAAACGGGCGGAGCCATTCCCGAATTACCCCCGGCCTTACCGCCCATCAGCTTAGACATGGGTTCGCAACAATCCTGTTCGAAGCAGGGATTGACGAAAAGGACGCGCAGGAATTATTGGGGCATTCCAGCATATCGGTAACCAAGGACACATACACCCATATTCGGAAATCTCGACGGGACAAAACTGCAAAAATTTTGAATGAATACACAGTAAATTCACAGTAACGCCATCAAAGTAGCATTATAAGCCATGTTTATTATGGTTCGAATCCATCCTCCTCCACCATAACGTAAACCCGCATTGCTAAAGGCTTTGCGGGTTTTCTTTTGTTTTCAGCTCCCTTCGGAATTATGGTTAGTACGACAGTTGTACGACACATGTACCGAATAAACCATCCTTTATGCGCCTAAGTGTCACCGAAAGGTGACACTTAGGCGCAGACAGAAAAAATGCCGCTATCTTAGCGGCGAACCACCTTGAAGGCAAACAAAAAGCGCCCGGTGTACCAGACCGGACGCTCCTTGCCCTCAAATTTGACATTTAGGGTGGTTTACCATGACAATATTATATAAAACTGTTGGAGAAAACATTGTTCGCCTGCGGCAGTTAAAGGGCTAGACACAGGAAGATTTGGCGCATTACGCGGATCTCACGGTCGCCAGCATCAGCAAGATCGAACGCGGCGTTACCAATCCCACGTTAAAGACCTTGGACAAGATTGCCGACGCGCTCGGCGTGGAAACGGATTCCCTTTTGCGCTTCTGATTCTCTCCTGGCTCCCGGATCACTCCGGGGGCCTTTTTTATTATGCGCAAAACCGTTGATTTTGACCACGCATTCAGGTATTATTAAAATAAGTATATTCATGCGTAACAGAAGAAAACCTATCTTGTCCATAGGCTTATTTTTTGTACCCTTGCGGGTAGGTATATTCATGTCTCCCTGTGGTTAAAAGTATATATCGTTGCGCAACGATATTCAATAGGCAAATCGCACAAACTTTTAGGAGTGAATTAAATGGGAACTTCAAAAACAAAAGCACAGAATAAGTATATTTCAAAGACGAAAGACCGTTTCAATCTACTTCTGAACAAAGGCCAGAAAGCAATAATAGCCGACCACGCCAAAGCACATGGCGAGAGCATGACCGCGTTCATTATCCGCGCTATCCGTGAGACGATGGAGCGGGACAACCAGGACAAATAAAAAGCGCCTTGTCCGGGTGGGCAAGGCGTGATATAATTGCGATAGGCGCTGTTGAAGGCGGCAGGCGGTTAGCCCACCCCGGAAAGGGGGTGGTATGTATGGTCGAGATGATTTTAGCAATCCTTTTGGTTGTGGCGATCACCGAGGCCGTGAAATACATAAAAAAGTAACCGCCCATCCCTGACAAGATTGCGGTTACTTTTTTGTAAAAGCTTCTTCTGAGGGCTAACCGTCTGCTGACAGCGCCTCTTTGTATTTTCATTATAGACCCTCAAAGGGGCAAAGTCAAGCCGCAAGCCCTCCCCTGCCGGAAATTTTCGGCGCTCCTCTGTGGACGAGGTGGCTGATAGTCCCTTTGCGCGTCAATCGTATTGACTTGCAATAAGGTGTCCTGCGCTTTACGGTATACCCACAATGAGAAGAACCATTGAGCCCAATTTTGGGCCCAATGGCATTGGCTTAAACTTTCAATTCAGTGGAGTGCTCCATTGCTTGCCTGTCCATTGTCCCATGCTTCGAGACGGTCCCGGCCTATCATGTGAATTTGCTCGACTGTATTTACACCAGGCACATGACCAATCGCCTTCTGTATCGTATCCGCCTTGTCTGTCGCCCATGATTCCCAGACATCCCGGTACTTCCCGGCCTTCCCGTCGCTCCATGCTTCTTTGATAAACGGGGTCACAATTTCCATGTAGTCATTCGCCGTCATAGTGCCGCCTCCCGCGCCATCATCTTTGCAAAGCCCAGAATAAAGCACGATAACCGCTCCGCTTATTCCTCTGCGTCCACGTTGGGGCCAATGTGTCCCAGAGCGATATGTGCGCACTCATGCGCCAGTGTGTGTATCTGCTCGTCGATGTCGTCCCGTTCGTTGATGAATACCATGTAATCATTTCCTACACAATAGGCAAAGCCTTGATCTGTTCCATACACAGGCGGGCGGTGGCCAACGGCGCGGGCATAGTCTGCATACCGGTTGACGTAGACGTTAACCTCAGCCATGAGCCCCTGCGCCTTCCTGCATATTCAGCCGTTTCGCCTTTGCGTTCCAGCTCTCCGCCGTCTCCATTGGCATTTCATAGACCGGCAGAGTGATGCCGATGTCAGGATCGGTGTATTCACCGGCCAGTTTGAAGCCGGGAAGCTCGTCATACTTTTTCATGTGATCTCATCGAGCGCATCGTAAGCCTCACGAACATTCTCGACTATGATTTCATTACGATTATAGGCGTTTCCATAGCCATCAGCAATAAAGGCCGTGTCAGTTAGACATTCGCCCGCCGATTCTTCTATAAAATATTGCCCTTGCTGGTCCGAAAGCACTGTTCGTGCTGCACCGTCAGGCTTTTTACCTCGTTTTCTTTCCTCGGCCACTGGTAACTTCCCTGCTCCAGACGCTTGTACAACAGGAGAAAGCCGTCCCCTTCCCAGTACGCCCCCTTGATCCTGTCCCGCCGTTTCCTGCAGAACAGGAACAGCGTGTTGGTGAACGGATCCAACTGGAACTGCTGCTGTACGATCGTCGCCAGACCGTCGATTCCACGTCGGAGATTCGTATATCCGCAGGCAATGTACACTTTATCCGCCCCGGTAAAATTATTCAGCATGTCCGCAGCAGCTCCGCCAAAATCTGCAGCAATTCCGGCCCCATTTCCTGATACAGATCAATGCTGCCGCTCCCAATGTTGAGTGTGGCGGTACGTTCCGGAACATTCCGTGGTGGCTGTGGTGCAGGCAGCTCCACAAATGCTGTTGCGGGGTGAGCTGCTGGTTCTTTCCTGCGGATACCCGACAGGACTTCTCTTTCCCACCGGTAATATGTTGTTGTGGTTACTCCTCGCTGACGGCATCATTCGCGCACGGATATCCCGCTACTTCGGCACTCCTGCACTTTTGCCTGATGCTTTAACTCATTACCTGTCATCTTTATGCGCCCCTTAAAAGAGAATAGTGGTGGATTGTTTCACAACATCCCACCACTATTCTCTCATGCTTGTCTACCCGTTGGAGTATTTGACGCTTACGCAGATTATATAATTACACCACCAGGATAATGCGAAAACACTTTCCAATCATGAGCAGGAATTACAGTATCCGCGCGCATATGTAAAGTATCGTACGCTTTGGCGAGCTCTCCTAGGTTCCAGATATTCCCTCCTGGGCCCAGCCAATTGTGCTCCCAATTCTCATATTTTGGGACAATATCTCCAGCTAAAGCAATAACGGAAGATGCGGTTTCGATAAATACAGCAAGACTACCGGGGGTATGCCCGCCCAATTGTAAAAAGTGCACATGCTTGGATATGGTGCCCTTACCGTTAATGGGCTTTATTCTTGCCATTTGAGTGACACATTCCCGCATTCCCGGATAAAAATGTGGGGCCCATACAGGTGCGGATAGGAAATAAGGGAGATCATCCGCCGGGATCATTAACTGGGCGTTGGGAAAAAGTTGGTTTCCACCGATATGATCCCAATGCAGATGCGTATTGACCACGATGTCAATGTCGTTTGGTTGTACGCCCAGCTTTTTGAGCTGATCTTCCAGCGGTTCCAGCGCTTTTAAGTAGTATCGGTCCCCGCGCTCCTTTCGGATACGATGAATCCGGTCGAAATCTCCAACCCCGGAGTCTACGAGAATTTTTGTGCCGTTGTCATCGATGTAAAAAGCGCAGCCACAGTGCTTGACTCCCTCACTGACAGTCCCGTCACTCCATGTAACCTGTGTTTTTTCCTCGATGGTTTCGAGCATCGGACCATGGGTTCCCACATTGTTATATACCGCCGAAGGAGGAATTGCCATTTCGGAAACCGCTAAGATTTGAATTTGGACCGCCATATACAAACCTCCAAAGCTATAATTTCGCTGAGCAAACAATATGCTCCAGGACATCATCACCTGTGTTGCGCAACCCATGCAGAACGCCGCAGGGGATGGGTATGATATCGCCAGCCTTCACAGGGCGTTCCTCGTCGCCTATGGTCATGATCCCGTGGCCTCTTACAATGTAAAACGCTTCCTCAACGGCATCATGGAGATGGGTGGGTACGAAACCGCCGCAGTAATAAATTCCATAGTCTCCGCTGTTAAAAGAGCTGCTGTGAAATTCGGTGCCCTTGACGTAGTTGCAAGATACCCGTCCGGTTTCATCTTCATGTTTGGTTTGATGCAGTTTTAAATGTTTTATATTCGCTCCCATATTCAAAATTCCCCCTAAGCTTTTGTGTAATAACGAACCAACCTGAGACCGACATTCCCAGAGTTATTGAACCAATGATCGTTTCCGGCGGGAATGTAGACACTTGACTGCGGGGAGAGTGAATAAAGATATTCATCTACTTTCAGCGTCCCATACCCAGAGATGACGAAATAGCAGGAATCCATATTTTCCAGTGAGAGGTTCGCACCTGTTTCGTTTATTGCGAGCTCGATTTCATCAATGTGCAGCTTTTGAATTTGTCCTTGGCTGGGCTGTACCAAATTTTGAATTTTCAAATGCATGAACTCCTTTCAAATGGCCTTGCTTCCTATCCCAATAATCCTGGCAGCCAGAGTACCAGTCCTGGAATATAGGTGATTAACAACAATACGATAACGAGGACAACCATAAACGGCGCCAATTCCCGGAAAACTGTGTGCAGGGGTACTTTTGCAATTCCTGCCGAAACATAGGTCATCATCCCGAACGGAGGGGTGAGCGTACCAATCATCAAATTGACGACCATCACAACACCTAAATGCACCAGATCGATGCCAAGTCCCTGCGCCACGGGCAAAATGATCGGTAAGAAGATCAGCATCGTGGCATTGAGTTCCATAAAGCACCCAAGAATTAAGAACAAAATATTGAACACCATCAGCATGACATATGGGTTTTGGCTAAAAGAGAGCAGTCCTTCGGTTAGCCTGATCGGGATTTGTTCTGCGGTCAGCACAAACCCAAACAGGGTTGCCGCTCCAATGATAAAACAGACGATTGCCGTATTGGCGGCCGTATTTATGAGGATTTGCTTCATATCTGTGAGTTTAATGGTGTGGTAAAACAAAAAACCCAATAGAAATGCATAGACAGCGGCCACCGAAGCCGCCTCCGTCGGGGTAAAAAAACCGCTGTAGATGCCGCCCAACAGGATGATTGGCGCCATCAATCCGGGAATTGCCTTAATGAAGCTTATCCAGACTTCACGCAGATCAATTCTCTCGTTTCGGGGATAGCTGCGGCGTTTGGCAGTCCAGTAGCAGATGGCCATCATGGCTCCACCCATCAGGATACCGGGGATTGCCCCTCCCAGGAAAAGCCTTCCGATCGACGCGCCGGCGATGGAAGAATAGACCACCATGGGGATACTGGGGGGAATGATAGGCCCTATGATTGAAGATGCCGCTGTGATTGCTGCGGAAAAGGGCTTATCATACCCGTCGTCCGTCATGGCCTTGATTTCCATTGTCCCCAATCCTGCGGCATCGGCGGCGGACGAACCGGACATTCCCGCAAACAGCATACTTGCCAGAACATTGGTGTGCGCCATACCACCGGGAATCCATCCCACAATTGAATTTGCAAACCGGAACAGGTAGGTTGTTATACCACAGTGGTTCATCAATTCCGCGGCAAGGATGAACATTGGTATTGCCATCAGCAAAAAACTGTCCATCCCGGCAACGGATTTGCGCGCCACCAAGGTCAGCTGTTCACCGGACAGAATCAGGTAGGTGGTGGAGGAGAGCAGTAAGGAGGACCATATCGGAGCCTTGAATAGGAACAGGACGATTAATACCAGGATAAAAGCGGCCAAAGGCAGGCTCATATGGGTGCGCCTCCTTTCCTGGTCAGCTCACTGGCTGCTTCCATACAGTCCCCTAAAAAGGCGACGATCATAGCGCATAGACCGGCCAAATACCCAAGATGAGGCAATCCCGACGGCCAGGAAAGGGCTGCTGAGGGGATCGTGTTCATACTCTGGACCAATCGCATTGTTGGCGGCAGCAGCAAAAAGAAAAATAATACGATGACGATATTTGTCAGAATTCGGACAATATTCTGCAATCGCGGAGACATCAGCCTGGAAACAAGAAAATCGAACTGGATCTGGTTTTTCATCTGGATTGCAATTGCACAACCCAAACAGTTGAGCCAGACGAATAAAAGCCGGGTAAATTCTTCGGTCCAGGACAATGGGGAAGAAAATATTTTCCGGCAGATAATCTGGAGGAAGGTTGCCCCAACGATTAGAATCAGAAGGATACAACACACTACGCGGCAAATCCGGTTGACAAAGTGTGCTGTGCGCATAAGAGCGTTTACGATTTTATTCATTCCCGCGACCTCATTCCTGATAGGACTGCACTCCTTCATAATAACCTTCGCCCCATTCGGAGTCGAAGTTTTCGGTCATATATTTTGTCGCCGCCGCTCGGAATGCCTCCACGTCAGGCGTATGTACGGTGACGCCTTCCGCTTCCAATTTTGCTACCAGATCGGATTCCTGCTGGAGGGCGATTTCCTTCTCATATTCGCCGGCTTCTTTGACGCATTGTACAATCAAATCCTGATCCTCTTTTGACAGTCCCTGCCAAAACGCGTCGTTGACCATAACCGTATTAAAATTATAATTGTGGCCGGTCATGATGATGTACTTCTGAACTTCCTGGAATTTGTTCTGATAGATGGTGGGCAGAGGATTCTCCTGCGCGTCAATCACACCTGTTTTAAGTGACAGATAGACCTCCGAAAGGCTGATTGGCGTGGGGCTCGCGCCGAGCGCATTGCCATTGGCAATATAAAGCGGTCCATCCGGCACGCGCATTTTGACGCCCTTTAAATCGGCGGGGGTATCAATCTGTTTGTTGGTGCTGATGTGCCGCGTTCCATAGTACCACACATCGATTACCCGTATACCGCGGGATTCAAGAAGCTCAGCGAACATTTCCTGCCCAATTTCCCCAGTCATAACAGACATCATATGATCGATGTCCCGGAACGCGTAGACTGCTTCACTCACCAAAAATTTTGGGGCCCACTGCGCAAGAAATCCGCCGCCTTCATTTCCCATTTGGTTGGTGCCTTCTACCAGCATCCCCATAATCTCATTGTTATTCCCAAGTTGAGAGCTGGGGAACAGGTTAACGGTAATTCTCCCATCGGATCTGCTTTCCACGAGTTCTTTAAACTTCGCAGTGCCTTGATTAAAGGGGAGATCGGGCGCGAAAACGTTACCCCAGCGAATTTCAATTGGCTCTTGGGCGGCTGGGGCATTCTGGCCGGGATCCGACGCCACGGACGAAGAGATTGGCGTGGTGTCGGGGGAGGGATCAGTGCTTTGTGTTGCGTTATTGGAGGAGCAAGCTGATAACAGGGTAATACAGGTGAAAAGCGAAAGGACTTTGATTTTGAAACTACTGTTTGCCATAGTAAACACTCCTTTTCTTTTTTTAGATTCTAAATTTTAAATCTAAAATCTAATCTTGACTTTAATATAGCAATAATTTACAATGATGTCAAGACACTTTTAAGGAGGAACTTTCGATGAGTAACATTGATAGCCCCTACCTGTTGGTGGATCTTGCTTATCGTGCGATAAAGGACGACATTTTGACAAAACAACTTGTGCCCGGAAAAAAAATCGTAGTACATGATTTGTCACAACGCTACCAGATCAGCGAGACTCCCATTAAACAGGCACTAAACCGGCTGATTACAGAAGGGCTTGTAGAAAGCATCCCAAGACGTGGCGTGACCATCAAAAAGCTTACATTAAAAGGCTTGCGCGATATGATGCAAGCCCGGAGAATGATAGAGTTGTTTGCGGTTCCACAAATTTTGCAAAAGGCGAAGGAGGAACCGCAGTTTGTTGATATATTAAATGAGAATACGTGCCAACTCGAAGAGTCTTTGAAAACTGCAAGCGCGAGCGATTATTATGCAAAACAAAACCAATTGGATACCCAATTTCATGTCTTGCTGGTGGGGACTTTAGAGAATGAAAAAATATCAGAGATTTACAGCCATCTAGGTACACATCTTGTGGTATTTTATCTTTATGGCGTCAAACAGATGGAACGGTTTTTGGAAAGCTTGGAGGAACATAAAGAAATTCTTCGTGCTGTCCGTAACCTCGATCGAAAGGAATTGGAGGAGGCGCTTCTTCACCATTTAGATATGACGGAAGCAGATTCACAAAAAAATTTAACGCAAGTCCTAAAAAATTGCAGCGTATTTGATCCGGATAAAATTAGCTGTACAGGTAAATATCCACCTGCATTGTCCGTTTCCCCTCGATCTTAACAGCTTCATGGACAACTACCTTTTCGATAAACTCATTCAAAAGGGTGGGCGTGCGTTCCGTAAACTCAGTGTGCCGCTTTACCAGTTCTAAAAATCGATCGGCTCTCACACTATCGGTATTGTAGCGGTCAATCTCGGCTTGTAACCTCTCAATCTCTCTATCAAGATTTTTCTGTTCGGTATCATAGCCCGTCAAGAGTTCCAAAAAATGGTTTTCGGGGATTTTGTCTGCGGCATAGCTTTCATACAGCTTTTTAATCAGACGGCTGATTTCCTCCCGGCGGCGTTTGCTCTTTGTCAGCTTCTTTCGGTTTTCCTTTACTTCCGTTTCCTGTTGTAATTCCGCTTCTTCCCGTACCCGCTGGATAAAGGCGGCTTCATTTTCAAGGGCATATTTGCTCACCCGCTTTATCGCGTCCAGTATCAGCTTTTCTACCACTACCACGCGGATATAGTGGCAGGTGCAGGATTTGGAATAGTGGCGGTAATTGGAACACACATACTCATGGTGGGGTTGGTCGGAGCGCCCTGTGTTTCCTCTCTTGTGGTACATCTTTGCGCCGCAATCCTCGCAGTAGAGGATACCTGTTAGGGGATTTGTTTCCCTGTCCAACTTGTAAACTCTGCGCTTTGTTCCCCGTAACCGCTGTACGATATTCCATGTTTCCTCGTCAACGATCTGCGGGTGCGCGTCTTTGAATACACGCCTGTTTTCGGGTGTGGGCTTGCGCTTCTTGGATTTATAGCTCTCCGTCCCTGTCTTGTTTAAGATTTTCCAGCCCATATATTTCTCTTTTTTGAGGATATTGATGATGGTGGTATTCGACCATTTATACGGGTCAGCGTTATGCGTCCCGTGGCTCGCCTTTTCCCCGATATGCTTCCAATGAGCGTTGGGGGTCATGACCTGTTCGGCAGTCAGTTCCTCCGCAATTTTGGCAATGTTCTTTCCCGCAATGACGCTCAGGAATATCCGTTTTACGATGGGGGCTGCTTCTTCATCTATGATCCAGTTCTGGTGGTCTTGCGGGTCGTGCAGATACCCATAGGGGAGTGCCCCTGTTACATGGTTTCCCGCCGCTGTCCTTGCTCCGAATATCGCCCGTATTTTAAGGCTTGTATCTCTGGCGTGTCACTCCGCAAGGATATTGCGGAAGGGCATAAAATCATCCTCGCCTTTGGCAGTATCTATGCCCTCCGCAACGGCAATTAGGCGCACATTCATTTCCCGAAGCTGCTCTAAAAACAAGCCTACATGCAGATGGTCGCGTCCCAGACGGCTCATGTCTTTGATGAGGACTTGCCCCACGCCGCCGCACTCAATATCCTTCATCATCTGTAAAAAGCCCTGTCTGTCCCATCTTGTCCCACTCCATCCGTCATCTGTACGGTGGGCAAAGTGGGTAAAGCCGTTCCGAAGCGCGTATTCCTCCAGATAAGCTTTTTGATTCTCAATGGACAGAGATTCATTTTCCCGTCCGTCCTCATGGCTCAAACGCTCATACAAAAGTGTCAGTTTTTCGCTGCTCATGCTTTCCTCTTTCCGGCTTTCTGCTCCCTTTGCGGCACACATCAGGTCAGGCAGTTTTCTTCACCTCGCTTTCAATAAGACGCATGATCTTGTCCTCGAATGTTTCCTTGCCCGTCTTGCTAAAATGGACGGACACAAGGTAGGTGGTAGAACTGATACGCTCTGAGAACTGTTCCTCTTCGCTTTTGACTTTCTTGCCCCTGCTCACGTATTTCATGCGGCTGCTCCTTTCCGCATTGAAGTTTGCAACTGGTTGGTGTAGAATATGACAAAACTCCTTTCTGATTTTCTAAACGGGCAATCTGGCGGTTGCGTCCTCCCACATTGCCCCCTCACGAATAGGAGAAATACAGGGTGCAAAGCGGAACTGTTTTCAAAATCTTTTTGTGCCGCAAATGGCTCTTTCGCCTGTGTTTTTCGGGTTGCCCCCGTTCTTTTATGATATAGACCTTTCTGTCTTCGTCCGGGTGCAGGGGCTTGTCTGCGCAGGCTTTCGAGCTTAACCCGCCAACTGTGGCTTTTCGTTCCTTGCCATCGACGGCGCTTTATCCGGTCAACGCCTAAACGGAGAGCCGTTTGCGGGGGCTCTGGGCCGTCGAGTTAAGGACTGGGTGGCTTTAAGCATCTAGGGCGCTGCCCGTTTCAATCTCCCTTATCCATTCCCAGCTTTACGCGGCATTCTTGGCTTCGGCTTTCGCCTACTTTCGTCTGCCTTCCCTTAACTTCTGTCTATATTATACACCACTTTCTGTGTAATTTCTATTGACTTATTACATAATTATCTGTGTAATATTTAGTCTATGTTTTACATTGAAATCTGTGTAATGCTATGTTATACTCTCTACAGTGGGAAAGAAGGCCCTAATAAAAATTCCCAAATAGAAAGGATGTGGAGACAATACCCATTCGGTACAAAATCAATGTGTTGGCTGCACTTAAAGAAAACGGATTTAATACCACAAAGTTACGTCGAGAGAAACTGCTTTCCGAAGGGGTCATTCAGGCCTTGAGAGATGGCCGGATGATTTCACTTGATAATGTGTCCAAAATCTGCAAACTGTTGAACTGCCAACCGGGAGATATTCTCGAATATGAACCGGAAGAATAACCGTTTTCTTTTGGCAATATCGCCCATTGTGGGCTAATCCTTAACGTGGTATAATCTAACTCACAGGCAGGAGGGGAAAACATGGATGACGTGTTAAGTAGAATTCTTCAAAAGTTGGATGACCTTGAGGCTGGACAGAAGGGCTTTGGGGTGCAAATTAATGAAATGGGATCACAGTTAAAAAGTGTAAACGCCCGACTGGAACGTCTTGAAGCGGATATGTCAGAAGTAAAAGACCGCACTAGGATCATTGAAACCAGAATAGAGCACGATATTCCAAATCGATTGGATTCCCTTGCAGACGGCTATAAACTCAACAGTGAGAAGCTGGACGGCATAAAGGCCGTGGTGGATGATATTGATTCTTCTGTAACCGCTCTGGAAGTGGTGACAAAGTTCCAGAACGGCAAACCGATTACCTTGCAAATTATCAAATAATAAAGCAATGGCGGGCTTCCCTCCGTGGGTTGCCCGCTAGTTTTATATCTGTGGGTATGCAACGGAAACAGTTGCCGTTGCGATAGGGCCGGTCGAATACCGCCAGATGCCGCCGAAACGGGTTCTCTCGCATGCTGCTCAACCGACACGATGCCGCTTGACCATTCGAACGAAATCGGCCGCAGAGGAATCCGGGTTCGTCGCGGTAATTCGGTGGCAACTGTTACCGTCGAACTGCTGCACCGGGAACAGACGACAGATTGTCGGTTGTACGCTCCTGCTACCGGCATGAATGAAATCGTGTCGGTAGCGATCGTCAAAAATGACGGGCATGCCCGCAAGTGGGCACATTATCGCAAATGACAAGTTTTCGGTTGTGACAAGGCCATATCTTAGCGCGTGATCGGCTTGCAAGCCCGCGCAGCGGCCTTTAGGCGGTCTGACCGTAACACTTTTTATCAAATGTGGAAACAACAAGGTTAGAAGGGCCTTTGCGCCGTCCGCAAAGATTTTCTCAGCTTCTCCAATGCGTGACGCTCCGCGCTGAGCACTCCCTGATAGGATATCCCTATCCGCTCGGCTATCTCGCGCAGCTTCATCCCGTCTATGTACCGCAGTCGGATCACCTGCCGTTGCCGTGGGGATAATGTGCCTATCGCCGCCCTCAACTGCTCCTGCAATTCACCGTTTTCTATCCGTTTAGCCGGTGACGGCTCTGGGCTTTCCAGCGCGTCAAGCAACGTGATTTCGTCATCTTCCCGGCCCGGTAAAGGTGCATCAAGCGAAATCGTGTCTATCTGCTTAGGATGTTCTTTGGAGTAACGCAGGCCCAACGCTTCCCGAACGACATTCATGACATTGCGGCTAAGGTAAGTGGTGAACCGGTACGGCTTTGCCGGGTCGAAGTATTTCAGGGCTCGGACAAGTCCTAAATAGGCGTACTGTTCCAGATCCTCTGGATCTAATAGCCGCTCTTGTGCTATGCCCTGATACTTATTCGCCAGCTTGTAAAGTAACCGCTGGTTATTCAGATACAGGGCCGTGAGCGCGTCCCGGTCGCCGTCTTTGGCCTTGACCGCCAGTTCTTCATTGTTCATGCCGTTCACCTCCAGTGTGCGCCTCGTGCACACCTTCTTTCAGATACCTTGCGTAAACCTTGTCCCTTTTGCGGTGGGAAAGTATTCATCAACTTTTTACAGTGGGGAAATACTCGCGCGCGTATCGTGTTAATAAACTCACCTTAACCTGCGATCACGCGTGTACCAGCTTCAAAAAACGCCTGTTTTGTTCCTGTTCTCCCACTGTTACCAGGCGCGGGGACTCTCATTGTGGACACCTGCGAAGGTATACCCAACTTGATAACCTCTTTGCAATGATCCCCGTTGCGGCCTCGCGCTTCACCCGCTACCATAGAAGGTCTTTTCATTGCCGGTCCTTTGCCAACTTTCTTTTTAGGGTCTCGAAATCTCCGAATGCCCTTTCTTTTTAGGGTGTCCGAAATGACCGAATGTAGGGGACAAGATAGCCAAATAGTATCCACAATGGGGGACATCCCCCGGTAGCAGGCAAGCGGCTAACCATAATCGCCAACACCACAAGGCCCCTGCCATTTTACGGAAAATCCCCAAAATGAGATTTTAAATTCCCGTGGAGAAATTTTACTGTAAAGAACTAGGGTCTGCGGTGTCGCCTGCTATCCCTGTACTTTTCTAGCCGCCCCCGGAGGTTCACGAGAATTAATTCATCGGGGCGGCCGCCTGTTTTTTATTTTCGTTATAGTGGAGCAAAAATAGCATTAATAGCAATAATCGTGTCTATGTTCTATTTCTGCTAATTTTGCTATTTTTGCTCATAGGGTTTACAATTATTTTTTTGCTTGGTCTGCCGCGTTCGCCGGTCTGTTTTTCTTCCTCGTGGATGTATCCCAAATCAATAAGCATACTCAACGCCGGGTCCATTTGTTCCACTTTTTTAAATTTCCCTTTGCAAATATCAAATAGATCCCGCTTACTAATTTCATCCCGTCCAGTGCTTTCAATACGTCGCCACAGATACTTAGCGTCCTCATAGTCATTGTCCGCGCCCATGACCTGATACGCCGCCATTGCGTGCGTCCCCAGAAATTCAGATGTTTTAACTGCCCCTTGCATAACCTCCGGGTTTATGGGACTCTCTGTGGGGTCTCCTGCTGCTTCTGCCGCGTGCATCAGCGCGGCGATTCTCACCATAGCGCCGACAAGCTTTCCGCCCCAGTCCCGCATAAACTCCCAATCGTCGCCCAGCCTTTGCTCTATGTAGGCGGCATATTCCTGCCTGATATGGTCGGCCTCCGGGCTCAGGTAGAGAACCCCCTGCCCCCGATCCGAAAGGATACGGCGAACAAACTGCCTGTAATCGGCCTTGATGCTGTCCGGTATTGTATCCGGGCATATATCGCGCCACCCCACCTTGGATTTACACATAGCATACAGAAAGCGCCCGCACAGTCCGCGTCCACGAAAAGTTGCGTTGTCCATCAACCCCTGCAATACTTCCGGCTGAATGGTTAGCATCATGCTCAATCTAGGTTGTGGGATGTAGTTGGATTTTCGTCCTATGCGGTCAACCATGATCGGATCGCCCGCATGTCCTTTCAGGTAGATATCGAAGTTTGCGCCTTTATCGTAGCGTCCGGCCAGAGCATCAAATAAGCCGCCCTCGGCGCTTGCTACGGTGATGCGTCCGCCCTGCATGTCCATAATGTCAATCAGCTTCTCCTGGGTCGTATCGTCCACAAGGAGCCGGAACGGGTGCTTGTCTTGGAATTGGGCGAGTTGTGCGGAGAGCTCTAGGGCTTCATCTTTACACGCTTCGAAGGAACCTTTTTCTTGGTGGCATTGTTCTGTGCCGCCTGCAAAGCCTTTTCCAGCAAAGCCCTCTCGGTCTGGTTCTGGGCAATCTCTGCGGCTTCAAGCTCCCGTCTTTCAGCTTCATATTCATATACAGGTTTGCTCAAAGCAGATATTACAGCGCTTTTTCGTTCTCCGGGCGGCGCGACGGCAACAGTGTACAAGCAAAGCGGTTCCCGCCAGTCGCTTGTTATCTCAACCTCATATTTTGATTGAAAGGCCGTGGCCAACACTCCCAGCGACAAGATACCGGGCATTTCCTCCGGGGTCTGCGTGCTCTCTGACAAACACTCCACGAACGCGGTTAACGGGCCCGGTAAACTCTCGGTTGGAAAGTCTGGGGTGTCTATACTGTCAAATGGTATCGGCGGTTCCCACCCCTGCGGGAGCGTCACCGGGGCAAAGTCCTCTGCCGCTGCCGGTTTACTCCCGAAGGTGTCCACAGTGTGCCCGATCGCGTCCGCTATTGTGGAAGCTCCATAGGTCTTGCTGCCGTGTTTCTCATCCCACTTCGGACGCATGAGGCCGGACGCGCGGAAAAGCCTGTCCATCTGCGCCGAGTCTTTTCCTGTATAGAAAGCAAGGTAATTGCACAGCGCCATGTCTGCCTCGCTATGGGAGGGATAGCCGCCCGTGTCGCCGCTGTAGAGCCGCCGGAACTTCTCACCGTTGGAGGCCTTGCCCGCTATTTCGAGCAGCTTGCCGTCATCCAGCGTTGGGGTTGCAGGCTGTTGTGTGGGCATCTCTTGGGGCTTATCAGGGAACAGCTCGTCGTATAGCTGCATAATCTCCCGGTCGCGGCGCTCGATGGGCTTTACTCCCATGAAGGGGTTGCCAGTCATGGTCAGGAACCGGGCGTCCTGGTATATTTCAATCCCGCTAGCGGTATCCTTGCGGCCCTCAGCGGGAATGTTGCCGTACACAAAGATATGTAAGCCCGTGCCAGAGGGGGAGAACTCGGTATAGGAATTGAGCAGGCCCACCACCCGGAGCGCTGCCGGGGACACTTCGCAGGTCTCAAGATTGATGCAATGGTCAATGTCCACACCGATAAGCCCCATGTCGTTGAATTCATATCCCACGCCGTCATAGCCCTGTGCCTTTACCGCCGTGTCAAAGTCTACCCATGTGTCAGGCTGTCCCGCGCTGGCCCGCCTGCCGGCCGCCGGGTTATACGGCACCTTGGTTGGCTTGTCCTGCCCCTTGCGCTTCTCATAGCACCATGTGACCCATTGAGGCATTGCCCGAAGCGGCAGCGGGATATTGTTGATCTGATTTTGTGATAGCATCATATCCCGCCTTATGCTTCTATCCGCCGGATTTTGCCCGCGGCGGGCGCTCCCTCCGGCTTGGACAGGTATTCTATCAGGGCGTCCACATTGATGAGGCGGCGCCGCATAGCGGTCGCTACGGGGGGAATTTGGGTGTTGTCCATGTTCAGCCCTCACTTTCTACGATCTCGGACACGTCCACGCCCAACCCAGCCGCGAGCTTTGCCGCTGTCTGTGGCGCACATGTGCCGCGATTTTTTACAGTGCTGACATTCTGATAGGGGATGCCGCTCTTTTGGGCCAGGTCGTTTTGTGTCAGCCCTTTTTGTGCCAAGAGAATTTCAAATTTCGTTTTACTGATTTTCACGTTGTCATCTCCATTTCGCAATAGCAGAGTAATTTTTATTTCTGCAAACCTAGGATAACAGAAATTAAAGTTACTGTCAATTTGTTTTACAGAAATTTTTATTGCTGTCCTGAAGAATCTATGCTAAACTAAACTCAGAGGTGATTTTATGAACACTGGAAACCGTATCAGAGAAGCTAGGTTGACGGCTGGATATACTCAAAAGAAACTGGGTGAGCTTTGCAATATAGCAGAACCCACTATTCGACGTTATGAGCTGGGAAAGTTAAACCCAAAGTACGGAACTCTTCAAAAGATTGCTTTGGCTCTCGAGGTTTCCATTGACTACCTGTTAGGCAACACGCCATACAAAACGATAGCCGAAGAAATAAAAGCAACTGCCCACATGACTCAAAAAAAGCAAGTGAAAGCTGTACGCACCTATCATCCAATGGAAGCCCAACAGATACTGGAAAATGAACTATTGTTCCATTTCAATCGGTTAAACGATCAGGGCCAACAGAAGGCAGCAGAATACCTTGCAGATCTTACGAAAGTACCAGATTACCAAAAAAAATAGCCCCTTGTGGGAGCTTAGAAGGGAGGCCCGCTATGCCCCGGCCCAAAAAAGAACAGCCCAACCACGCGGGCGGGCTGTATGAAGTCAAAATTACCATTGGAAAGACGCTCGACGGCAAGCTTCAGCGCAAGAGCTTTTACAGCTCCATCAGCAAGGATGACGCGCGGCGGCAGGCTGAGGAATGGAAGATCCAGCGGGAAGTGGCGAACCGGACTGGCGTGGGGTTCGTGGATCAGCGCCGTACCTTCTCCGAATGGGCCGATCAATGGCTGGAAATCTATAAAAAGCCGAATGTCACGGAGAACACCTATAACGGCACTTATAAACTCTATGTCGAGCAGCACCTAAAGCCATATTTTGGGCAAGCAGACCTTTCCTGTATCCGGCCAGCCGATATTCAGAAATTCTATGCGAGCAAGCGCAGTCTGTCTCCCTCTGCCCTGCATAAGATCTCCCTATGCCTAAGCTGATTGCCTGCAAGGTTTCTTTTATCAAATCTAAAAAAGATTTTCTTCCCGGTGAAAACGCCCGCTATCCGCGGGTTTTTTTTGCGTAAAAAAAGCCACGCCTCAATGAAGGGGTGGCTTTCAACATTTTATGACGGCCTCTGACTGGGATTGTTAAAACTGGGAGGCGCTGCCTTTGTGTCACCAAAGTGGTTCGCGGGAGACGGGGAGGAAAGGTTGAAGTACAGGCGTGAATCTTCCGTAACCCCAAAGTCCCTGTTCGAGCCGGTATCCTGCACTCTGTTAAACGCCTCCCGAAACAACGCGTTATGCGCTTCTTCGCGGTTGAGCAGAAAATCAATGGTTTCCCGGACAAGTTTATCATTGATTTGGCGGTACAGATATTCATAGACAACCTTTGCGCGCTGCTCGGATGCGATATTGGAAAGCAGGTCCGCGCACAAGTCTCCTGTCACGGTAACATAGTCCGCTGTCCAGGAGTATCCTGACGCGTTGATCAGTCCCGGATTCAGCCCCAGCAAAACATGGGTCTCCACCTCACCCGCCGGTACACCGGCAGCCTCCACGTCATGCCCATTCAGCATATTGATCGTTGTCCCCACCATTTCCATATGGCTCAGTTCTTCAGCGGCAATATCCATGAACAGGTCTTTAATCGCTGGGTCCTTAATCCGAAAGCTCTGCGACATATACTGCATTGCCGATTTCAATTCCCCGTTAGCTCCGCCCAATTGTTCTTGCAAAAGCGCTGCATACTGCGGGTTTGCTTTTTCCACACGAACCGGATGGAACAATTGTTTTTCATGTTTATACATATGATAGCCTCCTTTATAGTGGTTGTTCTAAGTATTTACCAATTTTCCCATCACATGCATTGCCATATCGAAAAACCACGCCGTCGGGCGCAATCTCTGTTGGGCTGCGCATTCCTTGGCGTTGTAATCCGTCCCAAAGCCTGTTATAATGAAAACGAAATCGGTGACATTGCTTCTTGCCACGGCATCAGCCACCTTTCATTGCCGGCCGCACGGCATCTGGGATATTGGAGGCGCTATATGGACGAAATCATGGAGTTTTCCACAAGGGCGGATTTTAGAAACTGGCTGACCAGCAATTGCCTGTCAAGTCCCGGAGTATGGCTGTTATTCGGGAAGGCGTGCGGCCCCAAAACGTTGAAGGCAGGTGAAGCGCTTGAAGAAGCGCTCTGTTTTGGATGGATTGACGGGCAGATGCAGAGCATTGATGAAAAAAGCTATAAAAAGTATTTTTCCTTGCGGAGCAAAAACAGCAAGTGGTCAGAGAAAAACAAAGCTCTGGCAAAAAAACTGGAAGACCAGGGAAAAATGACCGACCATGGCCGGAAGAAAATCGCGGAAGCAAAAGAAAACGGCAGGTGGGACGCTCCAAAGCCGCCGGAGGTCACGGAGGAGCAGATAGCCTGTCTCGCAGCTTTATTGAACGGGCAGGAGCCCGCTTATACAAACTTCCTGGGGATGTCCCGATCTGTGAAAAAAACTTATACGCGGGCATATTTTGACGCCAAGACAGACGCTGGGCGCAGGAGCCGGCTGTCCTGGATGATTGACCGGCTCAACCAAAACTTAAAACCCATGTAACGAAAAGCGGGGCAGGCATCAACCTGCCCCGCTTTTATAATTATCCCTCCGGATCGGGGATCTCACCCCATCCGTCCGCGTCCTCACAGATGACGCAGGCGCTGGTTTCGCTGCCGTTTGTGAGAAGCATGCCCGGCGCGGCAACCAGTCGGAAAGACGGCACAAGTTCATACGGCTCCCCGTCCGCGAACTCCTCCGGCCGTGCGCCGGGTCCCAGATCGATGGTCCTGGTCGGCGTGGTCATCCGGTAGGTTTCAAAAATCTGCATTCCTGTTTCCTCCTTCAGGTGGTTCCGGTCCATACAACAGTCGCGTTGGAGGCGCCCCAAGGCGCGTTCGCAACTGCGTTTGGCGCGCGGTTGACCGTGATCCGTGTGATATTTGTGCATTCGGCAAAGCTTGTGGTGCGCATGGTTTGGATATTGGCGCCAATCGACATGGTTTTCAGCCCCAGGCACTTCCGGAACGAGCCGATTCCCACCGCGGTAACACTTTCCGGCAGCGCGCTCAAGGTGATGTTCGAACAGTGCCAGAAGCTGTTGTCCTGAATCTCAACCACGCTGTCCGGCAGGCTGCTGATAGCAAGATTCCCACAATCATAAAAAGCGCTGTAAGAGATCTTAGTGATACCCGGGGGCAGTTCGGTCATGGCAGTTGTATGTTCGATCAGCTTGCGCATCTCTTCCCCGTCCCACGGGATGTTTGCGACGCCCTGCTGAAGCTGTGCAAAAGTCGCCGTCTCTCCCGTTTTGGAAACCGTACCGCCTTTGCCGGTGATGGCGGTTTCCACAAGCGCTTTCCCATCAACGACAGACCGAAAATTTTCTTCAATCGCCTGCTGCACATTCGCGGCGGCCATCCCCGCCACCGCCGCAATCGGGATTTCGCCCGCCGCGGGGGTCCAGTCAGATGGGCGCGCGCCCACCTCCTGCGCAGTCGGGGTCCAGCTTGCCGGACTCCTGCGCAGTCGGGGTCCAGCTTGCCGGACGCGCGCCGGCCTGCGCGGCGGTCACCCGGTGCGGATTTTCAAAGTCTCCCCCGTGCGCGTCAAGCGCGCCCTGTACCTGCGCGGCGGCATCCGAGGCCGCATTCGTCCCGCCAACCGTTTCGTTCAGCTTTCCGGCCAGCTCGAGCGGAGACGGCGTGCGTGTTATCCGATTGATCATCGAATTCCTCCTTTTCATGGATTTTCTTCATCCATACCGCTCAAAACAGAAAAAGTTCCGCTCTAGCGGAACTTTTTCTGTTCTCTCATTCAATTTTCCACTGCAATTGACAGCCGGAGTACATACTTGTCATAACCACGCACCGAAAGCTCGTCGAGCAGCGTGTCCTCATAGAAAAAGCCGCCTAACAAAAGCCCCTGCATATCCCCGTACTTGAGCATCCGCCGGTAGGTGTCAAAGACGTTGTCGTATCCGCTTGTATGATACGCAACCAGATATTTCCCCGGCGGACGGACATCATACGAAAGGCCGGACGGGCGTTCGTCCACCTGGGTGTAAAAATGGCTGTAACCCGCGCTGTCTCCCCGCCCGGCCGCTTCCCGTTCGATCAGGGACCCCATCGAATGCGCGCTGTAGATCCCATGTGACTCATAGTAACGGACATGCTCCGCCACCGAATATGCGATATCCCGCTCATCCATGAGCGGGCGCACCGGCGTCAGCACCAGGTACTGCTCCTCCTCCCAAGTTACGGCGATCGAAGAGAGATCCGCGCCGAGCACGCGCTCGGTGAGCGCGGCCTTCTGCCGGATCAGATTTTCGACGCGGGAAAGCGCGTCGATCTTCCCGCGCAGCTCCTGCGCCTTTTCGGTGAGCAGCGTCACGAGTTCCCGCGGGCTTCGGCGGTCGAGATAGGCTTTGATTTCAGAAAGCGGCATGTCCAGCTCCTTGAGTCCGGCGATCACCTGAAAAACTTCGAGCTGGGCCGGGGAATAATACCGGTATCCGTTTCCCCCGCGCACCGCCGGGCAAAAGATCCCCAGCGCATCGTAGTGAAACAGCGTGTGTTTGCTGACGCCGCAGAGATCGGCAAATTCCTGAGTTGTACAAAGAATTTGTAAATTTTCGTTCATAATTTACAATCCCCCTTGACTATCGGGTTACCCGATAGTTTATTATAAACTTCGCCGTCAAAGATTACAATAGGAGGACTTTAAAAATGAATCCCGCAATCGGCAGAGAATTCCACTTTGCCTCACTCCTGAAATTTGCATTCCCCAGCATCATCATGATGATCTTTATGTCGCTTTACACCATTGTGGACGGCATTTTCATCTCCCGCTTCGTGGGGACGGCCGCGCTGTCCGCCACCAACATCGTCTACCCGGTCATCAATGTGACCTATGCTTTTTCCATTATGCTTGCAACCGGGGGCAGCGCGATTGTCGCCCGCAAGCTCGGCGAGGGCAAGCCGGAAGAGGCCCGCCGGGACTTCTCTCTCATCACTCTGGCCACTGTGCTGATCGGCGTTTTGATCGCCCTGGCCGGCTGCCTTTTCATCGATCCGCTTTGCAGGATGCTTGGCGCGGATCAGGCGCTCATTGGTTACTGCCGGGATTATCTGCGCATCCTGCTCCTGTTTGCGCCGGCCTCGATGCTCCAGCTTCTGTTCCAGATCTTCTTTGTCACTGCCGGACGGCCGGGTTTGGGGCTTGGACTGACCATCGCAGCCGGACTTTCGAACGCCATACTCGACTATGTGCTGATTGTTCCGTGCGGCTTCGGAATCGCCGGCGCAGCGCTTGCCACAGCCGCCGGCTACCTCATTCCCGCCATCATTGGGCTTTTCTTCTTCTGCCGGCCAAGTCAGACGCTGCATTTCGGCCGTCCAAAGTTCAGCTGGGCCGTGCTTGCGGAAAGCTGTTTCAACGGCTCGTCTGAAATGGTCACCAACCTTTCAAACGCGATTATTACCTTCCTGTTCAACATCCTGATGCTCCATTACATTGGCGAGGACGGCGTAGCCGCAGTCACCATTGTGCTCTACGCCCAATTTCTGCTCACTGCACTCTATCTCGGTTTCTCGCTCGGGGTCGCGCCGGTCATCAGCTTCAACCACGGCAGTGAAAACAGCACGCAGCTCAAACGGCTCTACCGCATCTGCATCTCTTTCATCGCCGGCTCTTCGCTCGTTATTTTCCTGCTCTCACTCCTGCTCTCCAGAGGAATCGTCAGGATTTTTACCCCGGACGGGTCCCCGGTCTTCCCGATTGCGCTCGAGGGCTTCTGGCTCTTTTCCCTAAGCTTTCTCTTTTCGGGAATCAACATCTTTGCATCCGGCATGTTCACCGCGCTTTCCAACGGCCGGATCTCCGCCGTCATATCCTTCCTGCGCACCTTCGGGTTTATCCTGCTCGGCCTGTTATTCCTGCCCAAAATGCTCGCGGTCACCGGGATCTGGCTGGCCGTTCCGTTCGCGGAGCTTGCAACCCTGCTTTTTTCCGTAATTTTTATGTGGAAGATGCGTTCCAACTATCACTATGCCTGAAAAAACGAAGAACGGCCCGCGCCACGCGGGCCGTTCTTTTTTCATTTCGCAAGCTTTCGCAGCAGGTCCACAGCCGCTCCAATCTCCTCCTCGGTGTTCCAGCAGTGTACGCAAAGCCGCGCAACCCCTTCGATCCCATAAAGTTTCAGCACCCCTGGGCAGTGGAATCCGTGTCCCATCATTCCGACATTATGCCCGTTCAGATATTTTGCAATCTCTGAAAAATGGAACCCCTCCACATTAAACCCGGCCATTCCGGCGCGCAGGCTGGCGTCCTGGGGCCCGTAGACGGTAATCCCCGGGACTTCCAGCAGCTTTTGTACCAGGAATCCGGTAAGTGCGCGAATCCGTTCGGCCACGGCTCCAATCCCGCCGATCTCCCCAATATATTCCACCGCGCGGGAAAGCCCGAAGATCGCCGGGAAGTTTGGCTCCCCGCAGAAAAGCCGCTTAATGCCCGGTACCGAAGTGAAAGTACCAGCCTCGTAGTCCCAGGTGCCGTTGTTCCAGGCGGCAAATTCCGGCTCGAGCGTTTCGAGCATAGTCTCCCGCACATAGAGGAACCCCGACCCGGCCGGGCCGCGCAGGTATTTGCGGCCGCTCGCCGTGAGAAAGTCGCATCCAATCTCAGTTACGTCTACTGGAAGCGCGCCCACTGTGTTCGCCGCGTCGAGCAGATACGGGACCCCGCGCGACCGGGCGATCCGGCCGACTTCTACGGCGGGTTGCAGGATGCCGATGTTGTTCGCCATATGGGTCAGGCAGATGAGCTTCGTATTCCGGTTGACCAGCGCGTCGAGCTTCTCAAGGTTGATCACGCCTGGCTTTTCGGCAGGCGCGAAGCGTACTTCGGCGCCGCGGCGCTCGGCCAGCCGCAGCCAGGGTGCCACGTTGCTGACAAAGCTCATTTCATCCACGACGATGTTGTCACCCCGCCCGGCAGGCAGGCTCGCCGCAACCAACGCAATCGCCTGCGACCCATTCGCGGTGAACGCGATCTCCTGCGGATGCGCGCCGATGAGTGCCGCCACATTTTCATTCGCGCGGGCTACCCGTTTGCGGCAGAAGTCCTGCGCCGGGGCGCTGGTCGCGCCGCAGCGCATCACCATGTCAAAATAATCCATCACCGCCTCCACCACCTGCCTGGGCGGTACCGAAGTGGAAACATGGTTCAGATAGATGTTATCGCAGGGCGTATCCGCCCGCAGTTTTGCAAGGTCAAGCATCGTGATTTCCCCCTTCGCTTCAGCGGGCAATCCGCGTGATCAGGAGCTGTTCCTCCATGAAGAGGATATCTTTCTTGAGTTGTTCGTGCGCGGTATACAGCTCGTGCCGCTCGAGCGCCTTGACAATAAGATCGTGCCCTGTCTCACGCGCCTCCCGACCCGGCGCGATGACGGCTTTCTGCACCGTATAAAGCTGCGCATAGGCCCGCGCGCAGGTCGCGTATGCCTGCTCGAGCACCTTATAAATCTGCACGTTTCCCGAATAGCGGTTGAGGGTCAGATGAAACCGGATGTTGTTGTCCCATGCGCGCCAGACGTCCTTATCAGGGGCATAGCGTTTTTCGCTGACCAGCCGCAGCTCCCGGATTTTCTCTTCATCGAGGTTTTTGAGCACATTCGGCAGGCTGTCCAGCTCCAGAAAGAGACGCATTTCGGTAAGGTCACGGATATTTTTGGCGCTGATCTGCACCACCTGGTAACCGCAGCGCGGGATGCTGCGCAGCGCCCCCTCCGCACAAAGCTGCACGAGCGATTCACGTACGGGCGATTTGCTCACCCCACACCATTCGATCACCTGCCGCTCAGTGAAAAGCGTGTCAGGAGTAAGCTGTCCGGAGCAAATCATTTCGACAATCTGATGATAGACCTGGTCTTTGAGGGAGACGTTCTGTTTTTCTATTTCCAACTGGTGGCAACCCCTTTCCGGATGTTCTGCTTTCATCATATAAAATTCTTCTGATATTATCAATAGGCAACGAAACATTTCTATAAATAGATCATATTGCACATATTTTATTCGTATAATTTCACATATCTTATCATTTACAATAAAATCTATTGACACTTTTGCTTGTTGAATATTATCATTGATATTATCAGTAGAGGTTGGATTTTACATAGGAGGTTGCATCCATGCGTACGACGGCGAATTGGGAACCCTATGTGTCAATCATGCAAAAAAAGATGGTCTCTGCGCTCGGCTGCACCGAACCGGTTGCCGTTGCGCTCTGCACAGCGCGCGCACGCGCGCTGCTCGGCGAAGCGGTCCCTCTCGAACGGATCGAGATTTCGGTCAGCAAGAGCATCCTCAAAAACGCGATGGGCGTCACCATCCCGGGCACCAACCTGTGCGGCGTCAATTACGCCGCTGCGCTCGGAGCCACCGGCGGAAACTACAAAAGAAACCTCCAGGTGCTCGAAAGCTGCACCCCGCAGGACCTTGAAGACACGCTTACCCTTGTAAAAGCGGGCCAGGTTTCTGTGAGCCTCGACCGGGATGCGCCGCCCGTCTACGTGAAGGCCGCCGCGTACGGCGGAGGACACTGCGGGACTGCCGTCATTGCGGGCGAGCATGACCGGTTTGTTCAGCTCATCCGGGACGGCGAAGTCTTCCTGAATCTTCCGGTCGAACACGGCGCGGACGAAGAAAAGGAGCGCGAAGCGGTTCTCCGGGATCTGAGCTTCCGGGGCGTCTACAGTTTTGCAACCACCGCGCCGCTCTCCTGCTTCGATCTGGTCGTCCGTTCAATCCTCCTGAACCGCAGGATTTCGGACGACGGACTCGTCCATGACTACGGGCTGCATCTCGGCAAGCTTCTGAAAGAGCAGCTTGCCGATGGCACGCCTGCACAAAATCTTGAGGAACGCGCACTGATGCGCACCTCAGCCGCGATCGACGCGCGCATGTCCGGCTCTCCACTGGCCGTCATGGCCAATTCCGGCAGCGGCAACCAGGGCATCACCGCCACCATCCCGGTCTACTCGGTCGCCTGTGACATTGGCGCGGACGACGAAAAGACCATCCGTGCGGTCACTCTTTCGCACATGACCGCCATCTACATTAAACAGCACCTGAGCAGTCTTTCCTCCCTGTGCGGCGCAATTGTCGCCGCGATCGGCGCGGGCTGCGGGATCGTCTATCTGCTCGGGGGGGATTTTGACGCGATTGAACGCACCGTTGTCAACATGATCGCCGCCATCACCGGCATGATCTGCGACGGCGCGAAGGCAAGCTGCTCCTTAAAGGTCGCCGCCGCCCTGCAATGCTGTTTCAATGCGGTGAATCTCGCGATGAGCGGCATCCGCGTGACCAGCATCCAGGGCATCACCGGCGAAACTGCCGAGGAGACGATCGATAATCTCGGCCGGCTTAACCTCTATGGGATGGAGCAGACCGACGATGTGATCCTGGACATCATGCTCGAAAAACAGCTGGAACAGACTTCCAAATGAGATAAAGGAGGATATCTACTATGCAGAAGCGCCCGAACCACACGCCGAGCTACCGTCTGGCGGCCGACATCGGCGGCACTTTTACCGACATCGTGCTGGTTGACGACACAACCGGCGAATTCCGTTCCACCAAAGTCCTCACCACCCCGCATCTGCTGACCGAAGGTATTATGCGTGGTTTCGACAGCATTCTGGACGGCGATTACAGCCATGTCACCAATATCGTCCACGGCACCACCGCCGGTCTCAACGCCGTCATCGAAAAGACCGGCGCCCGCTGCGCGCTCGTCACCACCAAAGGCTTTCGGGATGTCTACGAAATCGGCCGCGGCAACCGTCCCGAGATGTATAATTGCCGTTATAAAAAACCCAAGCCGCTTGTCCCGCGCAAGGACATCTTCGAAATCGGTGAGCGGATCAAGGCGGACGGCACCGTCCTCTCCCCAGCTTCAGAACCTGAACTCGCGCAGCTTGCGCAGAAAATCCGGGCGGGCGGCTACGAATCGGTGGCCATCTGCCTGCTCAACAGCTACGTGAACCCGGAAAACGAACGGATCACCGCGGATTATCTCAAGGCGCAGCTCGACCCGGAGGTGGTCGTGATCACCTCTTACGAGACAGCCCCCGAGTGCCGTGAATACGAGCGCACCAGCACCACCGTGCTGAACGCCTATATCGCGCCCAAGACCCGCAACCATCTGCTCGCCCTTTCGGCCGAGCTTCATAAGCGCAACTTTACCGGACACTTACATATCATGCAGTCGTCCGGCGGTATCATGAAGGCCGAGGTCGCAACCACCCGCGCCATCCAGACGCTCATGTCCGGGCCGGTCGGCGGAGCGATCGGTGCGTCGGCCTACAACCGCAAAAATTTTATCGGCATTGACATGGGCGGCACCAGCTTTGATGTAAGTATGGTGGTGGACGGCAAGATCGAAACCACCGTCGAATCCACCGTCGAGGGTTTTCCGCTCCTCACCCCGACCGTCAATATCTCCTCGATCGGCGCGGGTGGCGGCAGCATCGCCTGGAATGAGGCGGGCGGCATGCGCATCGGCCCGCGCAGCGCGGCGGCCCGGCCCGGCCTGCTACGGCCAGGGCGGCACCGAACCCACCATCACCGACGCAAACCTCGCGCTCGGCAGGATGGACCCCGAAAACTTTCTGAGCGGTCGCATGACGCTCGACATCGCGGCGGCCGAAAAGGCGCTCTCCGATTACGGAGCGCAATACGGGCTCGACCAGTACACCGCCGCCGAAGGCATCTGCACCATCGCCAACCACATGATGGCCGACGCCATCCGAGAAATCACCGTCCGCCGCGGCATCGACCCGCGCGACTTCACCCTCCTTTCGTTCGGCGGCGCGGGTCCGATGCACGCCTGCCTCATCGCGGAAGAGCTCGACATCGGCGAAGTGATCGTCCCGCTCGTGCCGGGCGCGTTCTCCGCGTGGGGGATGCTGCAGGCCGATGTGCGGCACGATTCGGTGCGCACCCTGATGCGCGACACCCGCAAGCTCACGCAGGTGCAGCTGGAGGGCTTTTTCGTGGACCTGCGCGGGGAACTCGGCGACCTGCTCAGGATGGAGGGCATCGCCTCCGGCGCGGCCCGGTTCGAGCGCTCGTTTGACATGCGCTACCTGGGCCAGGAATATACCATCACCGTCCCGGTGCCGGATGACGGTGAGTTTTTAAGCGAAGCGGTCGAAGCGTTCCACGCGGCGCACATGCGCCTTTATGGCCACGCCAGCGTGAACGAGGGCGTAGAGCTGGTAAACGTCCGCCTGACGGCGGTGGTCGCGGCTAAGAAAACCCCGCTGCCTTCCCTCCCCTGCGACGCAGACGGAACGCCGCCCGTCCTCAAGACCGCGAAAGGCGTGTTCGGCGGCAGGGAGTGGAACCTTGACATCTACCACCGCGATGAGATGCGTCCCGGTCACCGGCTTTGCGGCCCGGCGGTCGTGGTAGAGCTCACCTCCACCACTGTGGTCCCGCCCGACTGGACCTGTGAAATCGACGAAAACCAGAGCCTTGTGCTGAAAAAAGCCCAGGCGTGAAGAAAGGGAGGGAACGCATATGCGAGCGAACGAAAAAGTCAACCCGGTGGTTGTGGAAATCATCCGCAACGCCCTCAATTCTGCTGCGCAGGAGATGAACGCCAGCCTTTTCCGCAGCGCCTACAGCCCGGTCATCTACGAGATGAAGGACTGCAGCGTCGGCATCTTCACCAAGGACGCCGAGCTGATGGGCCAGTCGGCGGGCCTTCCGATCTTTCTCGGGAACCTGGGCATCTGCATCGAGATTGTCACCAAGCAGATCGGCCTTGAAGCCTACAATCCGGGCGACGTGTTCATCATGAACGACTCCTATCTGCAGGGCGCGCACCTCTCGGACATCACGATCATCGCGCCGATGTTCCACCAGGATGAACTGGTCGGCTTCTCCGCGACCCGCGCCGCCATGTCCGATGTGGGCAACAAAAACGCCATGGGCAGCAACGACTGCACCGAAATCTATGAGGAAGGGGTGCGCATCCCGCCCATCCGCATTGTGGAGAAGGGCGTGCTGCGCGAGGACCTGCTCGAGCTCTTAGCGCTGAACAGCCGCTTCCACCACCTCTACAAAGGCGACATCATGGCGCAGATCGCCGCCTGCAACACCGGCGAAAAGCGTTTCTGCGAGATTCTCGACCGGTTCGGGCTCGAAACGGTCGAAGCCGCGGTGCAGGAGATCTTCCGCCAGGCTGAGACGCTCGACCGCCAGGCGGTCGCGGCGCTGCCGGACGGCGTCTATCACGCCGAAGGCTGCCTTGACAACGACGGCGTGGTCGACACGCCGGTCCCGGTCTGCGTGACCGTCAAGATCGAAGGCGACCGCATGACCATCGACCTGACCGGCTCCTCCCCGCGCCGCAAGGGCTCGACCAACTGCGGCGCAGCGCAGGCGATTTCCGCCTGCCGCGTGGCCTACAAGGAGCTCATCAATTCCGAAAGCAGCGTCTGCGGCGGCAACTTCCGCAATCTGGACGTGGTCCTGCCGCCTCAATCGATCTTCACCGCCGAGGAGCCGACCGCCTGTTCGTGGTACTTCTCCCCGCTCGGCCTGCTCATCGACCTGGTGATGAGGGCGCTCGCGCCGGTCATGCCCGATAAGGTTGCCGCCGCGCACTACGGGGACTCGATGGTCATGACCCTCACCGGCATCGACCCCAAGACCGGCAAGCTCTTCGGCAGCGTCGAAGCGACGGCCGGCGGCTGGGGCGCGTTCGACGGGGACGACGGCGAAAGCTGCCTCATCAACGTCGTGAACGGCGACTTCAAGAATCTGCCGATCGAATTCATCGAGCACAAGTACCCCTACCGCCTGCTGCGCTACGAGATCCGGGAGGATTCGGAGGGCGCGGGCAAATACCGCGGCGGCTTCGGCGTGCGGCGCGACTACCTGACCGAAGCGGACGAGAGCTACATCCGCATGTGGTTCGAGCGTTCGAAAACCCCGGCCTGGGGCCTCTTTGGCGGCAAGGATGCGGCCCCGCCGCTGCTCACCCTCAACCCCGGCACCGACCATGAGGAGAAGTACCGCAAAATTAACCGCAAGCTGCTCCCGAAGGGCACGGTCATCCGCGCCGAAACCGGCGGCGGGGGCGGATATGGCGACCCGGCCGTACGCGACCCCGAAATGGTCCGCGCCGACGTGGAAAGCGGCTACATCACCCCGCAGCGCGCGAAAGAGGTCTATGGCGTCACCCTGTAATCGGGCGACTGAATACGAATAAACCATAACGCCATCCCAAAAGGAGGAACGTCTTCATGAAAAAGCGAAATCAGCGAATCCTGGCAGTCATTCTCTGCCTGGCTCTTGCCCTTTCGGCGCTGGCCGGATGCGGCACCTACAACCAGGATGTCCGTCCGCAGTCTTCCGCGCCCGCCGCGGACCAGCCGGCCGCTTCGGGCGACGCCGGCAGCGCTCCCGCCGAGCCGGAGACCACGCTCAAATCCGAGCCGGCCGGCCAGCGCACCATCACCTACGCGGTCTTTAACGAGCCGAGCACCATCGACCCGGCGAGCGGTTCGACCGGCGAGATTCTGAAGGTCGTGCGCAGCTGTTACGAGCCGCTCGCCAAGGAGAAGCTCGGCACCGTCGAGATCGAACCCGGCCTCGCGGAGAGCTGGGAGACCTCCGACGACCAGAAGACCTGGACTTTCCATCTGCGGGAAGGCGTCAAATTCCACGACGGCACCGACTTCACCGCCGACGATGTAAAGGCCACCATCGAGCGGGTCAAGACCGTGGGACTGGGCGGCGCAAGCCTGGTTTCGGACATCGACACGGTCGAAGCGGTCGATCCCATGACCGTCAAGATCACCCTGAACACCCCGAACGTCTATTTCCTCTACCGGCTGGCGAAGGTGCCCATCGTCTCCGCCGACGCGATTGCGGCGCATGAAAAGGACGGCGACCAGGCTGGCGAGTGGCTCGCGCGCAATACCGCGGGCACCGGCCCCTTCCAGCTTTCGGAATCCGACTGGGTTTCGGGTGAATATCTGCAGATGAAACGCTTCCCTGACTACTGGGGCGGCTTCGCGGAGAATAAATTTGACTTTGCCCGTCTCATTTTCACCAACGACGCAACCGTTCAGATGCAGATGCTCGAACGCGGCGAAATCGACAAACACGGCGCCCAGATCATCGACGCGGTCGATCGTCTGGAAGCCAACCCAAACCTCGAAGTGCTCACCGGTCCCGGCCTCGAAACCCACATCATCACCCTCAACTGCCAAAAATACCCGCTTGATAACCGGGATTTCCGCACCGCGCTCTCCTACGCGCTCGACTATACGGCGATCCAGCGGGACATCTTCGGCGGTTACAGCGAAACCCCGCGCGGGTTCCTTCCGCGCAGCTTTGAAGGCTTCAACGAAGCGATTCCCGAGCAGGAATACAACATGGACAAAGCGAAGGAATACCTCGAGAAATCCGGCGTCGACCCGGCGTCGGTCACCCTTTCGATCCATCTGAACAAGGGCCGCGACCCGGCCAAATCGACCGCTTTGCTGCTGCAGGATTCGCTCAGGCAGCTCGGTATCAAGCTCGAAATCCTCGATGTTCAGTGGGCCGCGCTCGCGGAGGAATTCACTTCCGCCGAAACCGCGCCGCACATGAGTATCCTCGAGATGGGAGCCTTCACCGGCGACCCGATCTACTTTTTGGAGACCTGCTTCCACAGCAAGAATATCGGCGCCCCGTATAACTGGTCGTTCTATAAAAACGAGGAGTTCGACAAGCTTCTGGACGAAGCAAAGACCATCTCGGACGCGGATAAGCGCACCGAACTGATGGCCAAAGCACAGCAGATTCTGGTGGACGACGCCCCGGCAATCTATTACGCCTGCCCGTCCAAGCTCGAAGTCATCTCCAAACGGGTTGGGGACTATGTCCTGCATCCGCTTGATTACTATAACTTCATCAACTTTTACGCGGTTTCCTATGCTGGCGGCTGACGCCGCCAGCCGGCCGCGTCAAACCTTAGCGGGAAGGTCGTGAGACAGAAATGGTGAAATATCTGCTGCGGCGTATTGTCATGATGCTCGTGGTGCTCATTGGGATCACTTTTATCGTATTTTTCGTCACCAACCTTCTGCCCGCAAACCCCGCTCGTGTGGCGGCGGGGCCTTCCGCGAGCAACGAGGAGGTCGCGATGATTGCGGAAAAGATGGGGCTCAACAAGCCCCTCCCGATCCGCTACCTCATCTATCTCGGGGATCTGCTGCATTTGGATATGGGCAAATCGATCCTGTCGAAGCAGCCGGTTCTCAAGGAGGTCTCCGCCCGCATCGCCGCGACGCTCGAGCTGACGTTGGCGGCAACCACAGTCTATATCATCGTCTCGCTTTCGCTCGGCATCTACTGCGCGCGCCATCCCGGTTGGATCGACAGCCTGACCCGCATGTTCTGCGTGGGCAGCTCCGCCATCCCGCCTTACTGGCTCGCGCTGCTCTTACAGCTCGTTTTTTATTATTATCTGGGGCTCCTGCCTTCCGGCGGGCGGCTTCCCGCGAACCTTTCCCCGCCGGAAGCGGTCACCGGGCTCTATATCCTGGACAGCATCCTTGCGGGCAACTGGGAAACGCTGAAACATGCGCTGATCCATCTGGTGCTCCCAACCGTCAGCCTGGCACTTGGCAACATCGGCCTCACAACACGCGTGGTGCGCACCCAGGTCACCCAGGAGATGAGCCAGGACTATGTCCGCACCGCCAAGGCCAAGGGTCTCACCGATAAAGTGGCGGTTCGACGGCACGCAGTTAAAAATGCGATGAACCCGATCGTCACGACGATCGGCATCCAGACCGGTTACATGATGGTCGGCACCATCATGATCGAGACAATTTTCCGCTGGCCGGGGCTCGGTTCCTATGCGATCACTTCGATCCAGAACCTCGATTTCCCCGCCATCACCGGCATCGCCATCGTCATGGCGCTGAGTTTCTCGGTCATCAACCTGCTGGTCGACCTGATCTACATGCTGCTGAATCCGAGAGTGAGGTTGACATGATGAGAAGGATCTTTTTCCGAAATCTGGCCGCGGCTACCGGTACGGTGCTCACCCTGCTGGTGATCCTGTTCATGGCGTTCGGCCCGTTCATTGCGCAATATGACCCCATCACAGTCAACACCGCGGAGCGGCTGCAGCCGCCGAGTTCGACCCACTGGTTCGGCACCGACGAGATGGGGCGGGATATCTTCGCCCGCGTCGCCACCGGTTCCCGCTACACGATTGGCGCGGCGGTGCTGATCATCGGCATCGCCACGCTGCTGGGGCTCTGTTTCGGCGGGCTTTGCGGCTATTATGGCGGCTGGGCGGACGAAATCCTCATGCGTGTCTGTGATATCTTCATGGCCTTCCCCCAGCTGCTGCTCGGCATGCTCATCACCTTTTCACTCGGGCCGGGCCTGCGTTCAGCGATCATCGCGCTGATTATCTCCTGGTGGCCGACCTACATCCGTCTGGTGCGCGGCATGGTGATCTCGATCCGCGAGAATCTTTATGTGGAAGCCGCGGTCGCGGCGGGCGCGCCTTCGCGCTACATCGTTTCCCGCTGTATCCTGCCGCAGACCATCCCGATGCTCATCTCCCGCATCACAATTGACCTCGGGTATGCGATGGTCGCCTGCTCAGGGCTTTCGTTCATCGGGCTCGGCGCGCAGAACCCCCTGCCGGAATGGGGCGCGATGATCTCCGCCAGCCGTTCCTATGTCTTTGACGCATGGTGGTACGGGATGTTTCCGGGTCTTGCGATCTTTGTGACAGTATTGGGGCTGAGTCTTCTCGGCGACGCGATGCAGGACGCTTTTGACCCGCAGCTGCGCGGCACCTACATTCCTCACAAATGGAAAAAGAAAAAAGCGCAGGCCACCGCCGCCTGACAATGCGAAAGGGCGTTTTGCAGATGGAACTTTACGAAAACCGGCTCATACGGGCGCGGGAGCGGATGTCTGGCTGCGGTGTGAACGCGCTGCTGCTGCCGCCGTCGACCGACCTCTTCTATTTCACCGGCTACCAGGGCGTGGCCACCGACCGGCCGGTCCTTTTTCTGCTCACGCAGGAGGAGTCGCTCCTGCTGCTGCCTTCGTTTGAGGCCGCAGCGGCTGAAAAGACGCTCGAAGCGCCGGTGCGGCTTCTGCCCTGGGAGGAGACCGGGGACCCCTTCGTCATAGCCGCGCAGATGCTCCCGTACGGCACTGTAGCGGTCGGCGCGCGGATGTTCAGCCGCTGGCTGCTCACGCTGCAGGGGCTTTTGCCGGATTGCCGCTGGGTTCCGGGCGATTTGGTCACCGCCGCTTTGCGGCGGAAAAAGGATGTTCATGAGCTTTCCCGCATCGAGACGGCGCAGCGGATGGCGGAGGCGGCGCTCGAACAGCTTCTGAAAGAGCCGTTCGAAGGCAAAACCGAGCGCCAGCTCGCCGGCCGGCTGAACGAACTGCGCCGGGAGGTCGGGCTCACCCAGTTTGGGGACCCGCTCATCGCTTCGGGCGAAAACTGCGCGGACCCGCACCACCGCACCGGAACCCGCGTCATCCAGAAGGGCGATTCGGTCATGCTCGATTTCGGCGGCTGCTATCAGGGCTACCGCGCGGACATGACCCGCACTTTCTTTGTCGGCCCGCCGACCGAAAAGCAGCGTGCCGTTTACGAGATTGTTCTGGCCGCGCACCACGCCGCTGCCGCCGCCATCCGGCCGGGCGTCACCGGCGAAACGGTCGACGCGGCGGGCCGGGCGGTCATCGCGGCTGCCGGCTACAGTCGGTATTTTACCCACCGGCTTGGCCATGGCATCGGGCTCGATTCCCACGAGGAGCCGTTCTTAGTGGCCGGGAACAATACGCCGCTTGAGGTGGGCAACGTTTTCAGCGACGAACCGGGCATCTACCTGCCCGGGGAATTCGGCGTGCGGATTGAAGATCTCGTCTGCNGCCGCCATCCGGCCGGGCGTCACCGGCGAAACGGTCGACGCGGCGGGCCGGGCGGTCATCGCGGCTGCCGGCTACAGTCGGTATTTTACCCACCGGCTTGGCCATGGCATCGGGCTCGATTCCCACGAGGAGCCGTTCTTAGTGGCCGGGAACAATACGCCGCTTGAGGTGGGCAACGTTTTCAGCGACGAACCGGGCATCTACCTGCCCGGGGAATTCGGCGTGCGGATTGAAGATCTCGTCTGCGTCACCGAGGACGGCTGCCGGACCTTCAACCATTTTCCCAAAGAGCTGATCTCAGTTGTCTGACCGATCCAAAAAAGGGGGGTGAAACCGCTTTGGGCAAACATCTGCTTGAAATCCACAACCTGCGCACCTGTTTTCACACCGAACGCGGCCTGCTGCCCGCGGTGGATGGAGTATCGCTGCACATCGATGAAGGAGAAATCCTGGGCCTTGTAGGGGAATCGGGCTGCGGCAAAAGCATCACCTCGATGTCGATTCTGCAGCTCGTCCCGAAACCAGCCGGAGAGATCATGGGCGGGGAAATTCTTTTTGAAGGCACGGATCTTTTAAAGCTGGGCCCAAAGGAGATCTGCCGGGTTCGCGGCAACCAGATCTCGATGATCTTCCAGGAGCCGATGACCTCCCTGAACCCCACCATGACCTGCGGCCGGCAGATCACCGAAGCGCTGCATCTGCATGAGAAACGCAGCAAAAAAGAAGCGATGGCACGCGCGGTGGAGCTTCTGCGGCTGGCGGGCATCCCGAACCCGGAACAGCGGGTCAAGGAGTATCCCCACCAACTGTCGGGCGGCATGCGCCAGCGGGTGATGATCGCGCTCGCGCTCGCCTGCAGCCCGAAGCTGCTCATTGCGGACGAACCGACCACCGCGCTTGACGTGACCATCCAGGCGCAGATCCTCGACCTCATCAAGCAGATCCGGGATGAATTTGGCATGTCTATCCTGCTCATCACCCATGAGCTTGGGATCGTGGCCGAAACCGCCGACCGGGTGATCGTCATGTACGCCGGAAAGATCGTGGAGGAGGCCAAGGTGCGGCCGTTTTTCGCAAAGCCGCTGCATCCTTACACCGCCGACCTGCTGTGTTCGATCCCGCGCCTGGACGAACGGCAGGAGCGCCTGCACGTCATCGAGGGCAGTGTCCCGAATCTGATCGACAAGCCGGAGGGCTGCCGTTACCACACCCGCTGCCACGAAGCCTGCGACCGCTGCCGCAGACAGGAGCCTCCGCTTTTCAAGGTGGAAGGCGAACGGCATGTGGCCTGTTGGAAATACGCGGACATCGCCGAAAAGGAGGCGCAGCAGCATGGCGAATTCTGAGCAGAACCCGTCCGGCGCGCCCGTCCTTCTGGAGGCCAGAGAGCTAGTGAAACATTTTCCGGTCAAGACAAGCGCCCTTTTCGCTCCAAAACGGTATGTCAAGGCGGTGGACGGGGTTACGTTCACGGTGCATGAAAATGAAACGCTCGGTCTGGTGGGCGAATCCGGCTGCGGCAAGACGACGCTCGGCAAGATGCTGCTGCGTCTCATCGAGCCGACCGCCGGACAGGTACTCTTTGAAGGCGAGGACGTTTTGCGCACAAGCAGCCAGCAGCTGCGCAAAATGCGCCGCCGGATGCAAATCATCTATCAGGACCCCTTCTCCTCGCTCAATCCGCGCATGAACGTCGGGGATATCATCGGTGAGCCGCTCTATGTGCAGGACAGCATCAACGGCCAGGAGAAGCTCCAGCGCGTCTATGAGCTGCTCGACGTGGTCGGGCTGCCGCGCGCGAGCGTCAAAAAGTATCCGCATGAATTTTCCGGCGGACAGCGCCAGCGCATCGGCATCGCCCGGGCGCTCATCCTGCGCCCGAAGCTGATTGTCTGCGACGAGGCGGTTTCTGCGCTCGACGTGGCCACCCAGTCGCAGATCATCAACCTGCTTGAGGATCTGCAAAAGCAGTTCGGGCAGGCATATGTCTTTATCGCGCACGGTCTGTCGGTCGTCAAGCATATCTCCGACCGGGTTGCCGTGATGTATCTTGGAAAGATCGTCGAACTTGCAAAAAGCGACACGCTCTATGCGCATCCGTTGCATCCCTACACCCAGGCACTGTTCTCCGCCGCGCCGATCCCCGATCCCACGGTGGAAAAGCAGCGCATCCTCCTGGAAGGAGATGTCCCCAGCCCGATGAATCCTCCCTCCGGGTGCCGGTTCCACACCCGCTGCCGGATGGCAATGCCCCTCTGCAGCGAATCGGAACCCCCGTTTTGCGAGGTGCGGCCCGGTCATTTCGCCGCCTGCCATCTCCTGAGCGGCAAAACAGCAAACGGCCCATCCAAAGAAGGGTGAGCCTGTCAGAAAGGAATCTGTTATGAATCGAAAAGAACGCGTGGCCGCGATTCTCGCGGGCAAACCCGCCGACCGCGTGCCGATGGGGTTTTGGCTGCATTTTCCCAGCGAAGCTTTCCACGGGGATGCAGCGGTCGAAGCCCATATGAAATTCTTCGCCGAAAGCAGGACCGACATCTGCAAGGTGATGAACGAAAACCTCTGCCCCTGCGGACACGATATCTCCAGCGCAGGCGATTGGAAAAAAGTTCGTCCCTACAGGCGGAATTCCTCCTTCATTCAGGATCAGGCGGACATCGTCAAACGGATCACCGACCGTATCGCGGGCGACGCGCCGGTCGTGGTCACCATTCATGGGATATTTGCATCTGCTTCGCACACCCTGCTCGGTGTTCCGAAATATGACACGATCGGCCGCTACGCGCAGATCTACCACCTGCGCACGGACCCTGACAGCGTTTTGAGCGCCTACCGCGCGATTGCCGAAACATTGACCAATCTCTGCGAGGCCTGTCTCGACGCGGGCGCGGACGGGATCTATTTCGCGGCGCTCGGCGGCGAACGGGACGGACTGACCGACGAGGAACATGCAAAGTATCTCGCGCCGCTTGAAATCGGCATTCTCAATGAAACCCGCGCCAAGTCGGCGATGCATTTTTTGCATATGTGCAAGCCCCATGTCGATCCGCGGCGGTTTGTGGACTATCCCTGCGATGTCTATAACTGGGGCGTGCTGGAAAGCGGCACCTCTCTCGCGGAAGGCTATGACATCTTCCCCGGCAAGGTGATGATGGGCGGACTTGATGACCGCAGCCCGGCGCTGCTGAGCGGATCGTATGAAGAAATTGAAGCGGAGGTTCACGCCATCCTCCAGAGCGTTGATCACCGGCGTTTCATCCTGGCAAGCGACTGCACCCTTCCAGCAGACCTGCCTTATGATCGCGTCGCGATGCTTGAACGCGCCTGCGAAAGTTATCAGCCGGTCATGGCGGCCGTCTGAAAAAAGAAAATCCCCCGGGCCTAACCCAGGGGATTTTTTCAATTGCTGTTCAAAAACCAGTGCCCGGATTGGCTTTGTCAGCTTCGGGCGCCTCTTCCGGAATGTTCTCCGTTTCGGCTTCGGCCGCCGGCGCGGCCGCGAAGATGTAGGTGCCGAGCTGCCGGGTCTTCATCTGGAAAACGAAATCGTCGTCATCGTTGGTGACGAATTTGCCTTTGGAGGTGATGTCAACCAGCTCTCCGCCGGCGGTTTCCTCATAGACGATGATCTCGTCCTCGTCCACCGTCAGCTCATCGTCGTCATCAAGATACGGAACGTTCAGTTCCAGTATTGCGCGGGAGGTGGAGGAAATCTGCGGATTCCCTACAAACTGGCGGATGAACGCGTCCTGATCCGCGAATTTTTCCGCGTATTTCGAGTTGTCCCATTTGGTGGACATCTTCGGATAGTATTTGGCAACGTCGCTGTCCGCCGTGAAGCTGAGCTTCGCGATCTGGTCGTTCTCGTCCTCCCAGATCACCTCGTTGTCCTCGTTTTTCTCGGGTTTGAAGACAACGCCGCGGGTTCCGGCCATCTGATCCTGGTCGCCCTCGAGCACTTTGTTGGTGACCCAGAACGGCTCGGTCGTCACGGTGCATTGGGTGCCCTTCGGAATCGTATCGCCGCTGTAAGCAAGATCCTTCTTCGCGGTGGCCTGCAGTTCGAAGGAGATCTTGAACTCGTCGTCGGTCATAAACTCCTTCAGATTGACCTCCAGATACCAGTTGCGCGCACGGTCGTTCCACGCAACGGTGTCGGTCAGGTAAACCTTGTTGGTCAGCTTTTTCTGAACCAGCTTGACCGAGGAGACATACTTGGAACCATCCTCCTTGGAAACCTTGATCTTGACATCTTCGTTGTCCAGGTCGAGTCCGTCATCGCTGTCGATGCTCAGATAGAGCTTGGAACCGGATTTGATTTCCGTATTCTGGGTATTTCCATCTTCACCATTGTCTTCGCCGGGCTGCAGCTTATCATTTGCGTCGTCAACAATCGCATACCAGTAAAGTTTCAATTCTGCCCCATCATCTTCCTCAAACACCAAATCTGCCAGCTCGTCCTTTGCCGCGTCGCCCTCCAAAACCGCCGCAAACGCCGTCACGCCAAGGGTCAGGGTCATCGCCAGGGCCAGTACCATTGCCAGGATCTTTTTCATTTTGTCTCCTCCTTTATTTCCTCAGTTTTTATTTTTTCGTGCTCTCCAGTCACGATAGATCCCACAGTTTCCATTGTCTTCCCCGCCATGGCGGGGAAGACACGAAGCGGGCCCGCTTCGTACACTTAATTATTTTAGTATATTATACCAGAATCACAATCCGGTCACACGCTTTTCCGGTAATTTTCGTTTATTTCCGCAGAAATCCGCAAACACTATTCCCGAGGTGATTAAAATGGCCAAACAAGGAATGAAACGCCCGGAGATCGACCGCAATAAGCCCCCCAAAAACGAGGCCGGCCCTGTGCCGGAGATCCAGGGCAAAGCAAAATTCACAAAGGAAAAAGCCAAACCCATCACAGAGAAATAAAAACGGGGAAAACCCGCCGCCATTTGGCGGCGGGTTTTCCCCGTTTTACGCATAAGCGGGCGGAATGCGGTTCACAATAGGAGTATCTTTCCAATTTCATCACGGGAGGCGCGCAATGGCCAGTATATCGCTACGCAGTATCTATAAAATCTATCCCGGCAATGTGACTGCCGTACACGATTTCAACCTCGAAATCCAGGATAAAGAATTCATCATCCTCGTCGGGCCGTCCGGCTGCGGCAAATCCACCACTCTGCGGATGATCGCCGGGCTGGAGGAAATCTCCAAAGGGGAGCTGTACATCGGCGACCGGATGGTCAATCAGGTCGCTCCAAAGGACCGCGACATTGCAATGGTATTCCAAAATTATGCCCTCTACCCGCACATGACCGTGTTTCGCAATATGGCGTTCGGTTTGCAGCTGCGCCATGTGCCTAAGGACGAAATTGAACGCAAAGTGCGCGGCGCGGCCCGTATCCTTGATATCGAGCATCTGCTCGACCGCAAGCCGAAAGCGCTCTCCGGCGGCCAGCGGCAGCGGGTCGCGCTGGGGCGCGCGATGGTGCGGGACCCGGCGGTTTTCCTGCTCGACGAACCGCTTTCGAACCTCGACGCAAAGCTGCGCACCGCGATGCGCTCAGAGATCACCAAACTGCATAAAAAACTTGGCACCACTTTCATCTACGTCACCCACGACCAGACCGAGGCGATGACGATGGGCGACCGGATCGTCGTCATGAAGGACGGTTTCGTCCAACAGGTCGACACACCCCAAAATCTTTACGACCACCCCTGCAATCTGTTTGTGGCGGGTTTCATCGGGTCGCCGCAGATGAACTTTTTTGAAGTCACCCTGCAAAAGCTGGACGGGAAATTCGTCGGGATGTTCGGCGCAACGCCCATTGTCATCCCGGAAGGCAAACTTCCTCCCCAGGTACTCGAAAGCTATCTCGGAAAGGAACTGATTCTCGGCGTTCGGCCGGAAAACCTGCACGACGAGGAAGTCTACATGGACATCCCGACCGCCAGCGTCCTGCCCGCGCGCATCGAACTGGCGGAGCTGATGGGATCGGAGATTTATCTCTATCTCATGAGCAACGATACCCGCATGGTGGCGAAGGTTCCGCCGCGCAGCCAGCGCAAGAGCGGCGACGCGGTGCAGATCGCCATCGACTGCACCAAACTGCACATCTTCGATAAGGAAACCGAACACGCCCTAACCTGAATTTTTGATTCAATTGTTCAAGCGCCCAAAACCAAAAGTTTTTCTCGATTTTTTCAAAAAATTGCAGGGGCCAGGGAACGGCGTCCCCCGCATTTGGCGCCGCAGCGCCTGCTTCGGGCGCTTTTTCGGTTCCTTTTTCAAGAAAAAAGGAACAAGGCCGGCGGCGCAAAATTGCGCCGCCGGCCTTATGCATTCTATTTAGACTCACAGATTCCGGAACAGTTTCCGATCGAGGCCCTTGCGCTCCAGCGCCCACACGAGCAGCAGCCCGATCACACAGCAGGACAGCAGCTGTCCCCCGCCGACCTGCAGGGCATTGATAAGGAAGATCCTCCAGTTGAAGCCCCCGGCTATCACAAAGGTGAGCTCTCCGCCGATCACCACAGCGTTCAGGAGCACCGGCGGGAGCGATGAAAGTACCGGCAATCCATGAAACCGCACGCCGCGTAAAACCCACGAAAGCCACGCGGCAGTCAGCGTGGCGGCGGTACCGAAGAAGATGTCGAGCATGCCGATGATGTTCGCACCGGTCGCAAAGCCAATCGCATTGGTAAGCGCGCAGCCGAGCGATACGCCCCAGATTGCGGCCGGGCTCAGCACCGGGAGCAGGGTCAGCGCTTCGGAGACGCGCACCTGCACCACACCGAACGAGAGCGGCAACAGGCAGATGCTGATTGCACAGTAGGCGGCCGCGATCATCGCGGCAACCACCATACGGCGGATAGCGGTATTCTGTTTTTGCATGATTTGGTCCTCTTTTCTATAGTTTTGTTTAAGGTCAGGATAGTTACGAACTGACCGCTGTCTGGCAGCAAGGAGTATTTTACCAGAGCAGTGGAAAAAATGCAAGCGCAGCGTTGTCCTGCCCGGAAAAATATAGTATAATATTTTTTTAGAGTGCTTGCATGATACCGCATCTGGAAAGGATTTGATCGTATGGCATACCTGCAGGGCCGCTATCCCATTGCCGGCCGCAGCGAACTGGCCAAAGGCATCTACAGTTACCGCATCCATTGCCCCGAAATCGCCTCCCAGGCAAAGGCAGGGCAGTTTGTCCACCTGCGCGCGGACGGCTTTTTCCTGCGCCGCCCGATTTCGATCTGCGAGATCGACCGGCAGTCCGGGGAGCTTCGTATCGTATTCGAGGTGCGCGGGGACGGCACCGCCAAGCTCGCCGAACTGCGGGAGGGGGATTTTATCGATCTTCTCGGCCCGCTCGGCAACAGCTTTTCGCAGCTTGCGCGGGACAGCCGCGTGATCCTCGTAGGCGGCGGCATCGGCGTGCCGCCAATGCTTGAAACCGCCAAGGCCTACGGCCCAAACGCCACCGCGATCATCGGCTTTCGCAGCGCGGACGCCGTAATCCTGCAAGCCGACTTCAAAGCCGCGGGCTGCGACACCCGCCTTGCTACCGACGACGGCTCGGCCGGCTATCACGGTTTTGTCACCGGCCTGCTCGAGGCGCGGCTGAAAGAAGGCCCCGCGGATCTCATCTGTGCCTGCGGCCCGATGCCGATGCTGCGCGGAGTGGTAGGTCTCGCGGAACAATACGGCGTGAGGAGCGAAGTCTCGCTCGAGGAGCGGATGGGCTGCGGCGTGGGCGCCTGCCTCGTCTGCGCCTGCAAGACGGTCAAGGACGGCCGTGAGATCTACACCCACGTCTGCAAGGACGGCCCGGTATTCGACGGAAAGGCGGTGGTTTTCGAATGAGCAGGCTTTCGGTAAATATCGCCGGGGTAACCTTCAAGAATCCGGTGATCACCGCGTCCGGCTGCTGCGGCTTCGGCCGCGAATACGATAAGCTTTACCCGATGGAAAAGCTCGGCGGCGTGTCCCTCAAGGGGATCACCCCGCTCGAACGGCAGGGAAACCCGCCCTGCCGCGTGGCGGAAACACCCGCTGGCATGCTCAACTCGGTCGGGCTGCAGAACCCCGGCGTCGACGCTTTCCTGCGCGACGAGCTGCCGGGCATTGCGAACCGCGACATCGTGCGCATTGCAAACGTCGCGGGCGCCTCGGTCGACGACTATCGCCTGATGGCGGAAAAGCTCGACGAATCCGCCGTCAGCATCATTGAGGTCAACATCTCCTGCCCGAACGTCAAAGAGGGCGGCGTGGCGTTCGGCATCTCCTGCCAGTCGGCGGCCGCGGTCGTCGCGGTGATGCGCGGCGCGACCAAAAAACCGCTGATGGTCAAACTCACCCCGAACGTGACCGATATCACCGAGATCGCCCGGGCGGTCGAGGACGCGGGCGCGGACGCGGTTTCGCTCATCAACACCCTGCTCGGTATGCGCATCGATCTTAAAACACGCCGCCCGGTGCTGCATCAGAATGTCGGCGGGCTTTCCGGCCCGGCGGTCTTCCCTGTGGCGGTGCGGATGGTCTGGCAGGTCGCGAACGCGGTCAAAATTCCGGTTGTCGGGATGGGCGGCATTGAAAAGTGGCAGGACGCCGTTGAGATGATGCTCGCAGGCGCGCGGGCGGTGCAGATCGGCGCGGCGCTCTTTGCAGACCCATACACCCCGCTCAAGGTGATCGACGGGATGAACAGATGGCTCGATGAAAACCACATCGCCGACGTGAATGAAATTGTCGGCGCCGTGAAGCCCTGGTGATGAAATTATGACAACCCTATATCTGATCCGGCACGCGCAGGCGGAGGGAAACTGGAAGCGGATTTTCCAGGGTCACACCGACGGCCAGGTGAGCGAGGTGGGCGAGCGGCAGCTTGCGCATCTCGCCAAACGGTTTGAAAATATTCATCTCGACGCGATCTATGCGAGCCCCCTTGCCCGCACCATGCAGACCGCCCAAGCGGTCAACCACGACCAGCTGCACATTATTAAAACGCAGGGGCTGATGGAACTGGACGGCGGCGATTTTGAAGGGGTCCCGTTCGCGGATCTCGCGTCGGTTTCGCCCGAACAGGCCTATAACTGGGATCACGATCTGGCAAACTTTCACGCGCCGAACGGCGAAAGCATACGCGAGGTCTACGCGCGCATGCGGGATACGGTTAACCGCATCGTCCAGCGGCATCCGCATCAGACGGTCGCCATCGTTTCGCACGGCGGCGCGCTGCGAAGTTTCCTCTGTTTTGCGTCCGGTCTGGGGCCCGAACAGATTGCGCGGATCCCATGGTGCGACAATACAGCGGTCAGTAAGGTGCTTTTCGACCGCGGCTTTACCCCCACCGTTTCCTATCTGAATGACAATTCCCATCTGCCCGAAGCGGACAGCACTTTTGCCAAACAGACCTGGTGGAAGCGGCATGCGACCTGATTGCGGCGCCGGAAACCTGCCGGCCCGCACCTGAAAGGAGTTTTTAACAAATGAAGATACTGGCAGTTGATTATGGCGACAGCCGCACCGGGCTTGCCTGCTGCGATCGGACCGAATACCTGGCCTCCCCCATTGGGGTCATCCACGAAAAGGTCATGGGCCGCGTTTTGCAGCAGGTAGCTGCGGCGGCGGAAGAATATGAGGTCGGGGAAATCGTGGTGGGGCATCCGCTTAATATGAACGGTTCCGCCGGGCCGCGCGCCAAACTCTGCGCACAGTTCGCAGAGGACCTGGGGAGGCTGGTAAACGTGCCGGTACGCCTCTGGGACGAGCGCGGCACGACTGTTTCGGCCGCCGGATACCTCAATGACACCAACACCCGCGGCCAGAAGCGCAAAGACGTTATCGACGAGGTCGCAGCAACCATTATTTTGGAAAGTTATCTGGCCTACCGGCGAAATCACGTTGAAAACAAATGAAATCTATAGTAAAATAAAGGAACCTGTAAAATCCTGCATAAAGGAGCTTCAAGATGGATTATCACGCACTTGCCGATCTGTTGTTTGCGGATATCACCCAAACGCCGGAGGATATCGCGGCAAAATACCCGCCGCGCCAGCTTAAGGAAGGCGCAAAGGTCACCCGTATCGCCCCCAGTCCGACCGGTTTCATGCATCTGGGCAACCTGTTCGGCGCAATCGCGGACGAGCGCCTCGCCCATCAGAGCGGCGGCATCTTTTATCTGCGCATCGAGGACACCGACCAGAAACGCGAAGTTGAGGGCGGCGTCGAAACGATTTTAAAAGTCTTTTCCGATTACGAGCTTCCCTTTGACGAGGGGGCCGTCCTGGATGGCGACAATGGCCTCTACGGGCCATACCGACAGCGGCAGCGTGCGAAAATCTATCAGACCTATGCCAAATGGCTGGTTCAGCAGGGCAAGGCCTATCCCTGCTTCTGCACCGAAGCGGATCTCGCGGCCATCCGTGAAAAACAGGCGGAATTGAAAGAGAATTTCGGTTACTATGGCAAATATGCCGTGCACCGGGACATGCCGTTCGACGAGGTGAAAGCGAAGATCGACGCGGGCGAACCGTTTGTGCTGCGTTTTCGCAGCGAGGGCAGCCTCGAACGCAGGGTGAAGTTTAACGACCTTGTGAAAGGCACGATGGAATTCCCGGAAAACGACCAGGATGTTGTGCTCTTAAAATCCGACGGTATCCCCACTTACCATTTCGCGCATGTGATCGACGACCACCTGATGGGCACCACCCATGTGGTGCGCGGCGAGGAGTGGCTCGCCACCCTGCCGATCCATCTGCAGCTCTTCGCGGCAATGGGCTGGAAACCGCCCAAATATATCCACACGGCCCAGCTGATGAAGATGGACGGCGGCAGCAAACGCAAGCTCAGCAAGCGCAAAGACCCGGAACTGGCGCTCGATTTTTATAAGGAGCAGGGTTACTGCGTGGCGGCCGTGAAGGAATACATCCTGACCCTCCTGAACTCCAATTTCGAGGACTGGCGGCTGGCCAATCCTGACGCGCCGCTCGAAAGCTTCAATTTCACCACCAAGAAGATGGGCGTGTCGGGCGCGCTGTTTGACATTGACAAGCTCGGCGATGTTTCAAAGAACGTCATCTCCCGGATGACGGCGGACGAAGTTTATGACCTGCTCACTGAATGGGCAAAACAATATGACCCGGACTTTTACGCGATTCTCGCCCGCGATCCGGCTTATTCCAAGGCCATCCTGGCGATCGGCCGCGGCGGCAAAAAGCCCCGCAAGGATATCATGATCTGGAGCCAGGCAAAGGATTACATGAGCTTTTTCTTTGATGAGCTGTTCGTGCCGGATTTCAGCTTTTCACAGGACGGGCTTTCGCCCGAGCTGACCCGCCGGGCGCTGGAGGAATATCCCGCGCTTTATGATCCGGCGGATGACAATTCCGCATGGTTTGAAAAGGTCAAGGGATTGGCCGCGTCGCTCGGCTGCGCGACCGATATGCGGGAATACAAAAAGAACCCGGAAGCCTATCCGGGCAGTGTGACCGATGTGAGCACCGTGCTGCGTGAAGCCATCACCGGGCGGCGCAATTCGCCCGATCTCTGCGAGATTATGAAGCTGCTTGGCCGTGAGCGTGTGATGAAGCGGCTTGCGGCGGCAAGAGCCACTTTGGGATGAATTGCGCCTTCCAGGCGCCCCGGAGGAGTCGCCTCCGGCGGCCCTATTTCTTGCCCGTGCAAGAAATAGGGGAAAGAACACGCCAAGGGGAAACCCCTTGGAACCCCGCCGCCGCTGGTTGCTTCGCAAAGGCGGCGGCCGTGGGCTTCGGCAAAAGACCTGCACCGTGCCCGCTCCCAGCAAAATGGTCAGCTCAAGACTGAATGCAGCGCCAGCCGCCCCCAAAGGGGCTGCCGGGAAAATCCGGGACGTTTGTCCGCCAATACAGGGACTCACCGGAACGTGAACACCGCGTTCGCAAGGGAAACACCCGCGCGAAATCCCGCGTCAAAATAAACGCCTTTCAGGTCGCTGACTTTTTCAAAAGCCGCGTCGCCAAAATCAAAAGCCTCCGGGTCCTGGCCCACAAGCTGTTCAAACTCATACCGGAGCGCTTCTTCCAATGCGGCCGCGTCCGGCAGCTTCGCTGCCGGTTCGCCTCCGTAAAGCAAAAGTTCGCTGAGATCGTCAAGGGTAAGCGAATGTTTAAAATCAAATGTCATAGCAATCACTCCTTACCATTATTTTACGTCTTTTTTCTAATTTGTCAATATATTTTCTTATTTTTTAGATTATTGACGTAATATCAACAATATGTTATCTTACAATAAGAAAGGGGCGGCCTGAATGGGGCTAGCAAAAAAAGTTAGAATCCTCCTGATTGAGCGAGGAATGACCCAAGTCAAACTTGCCGCCAAGTTGGGAATTACACCCGCAACGCTTAATGACAAACTCGTGCGGGATAATCTTTCCGAACGTGATCTCGTCAAAATTGCCGATGCACTCGACTGCGATTTTGAAGCGTGTTTTGTCCTGCGCGACACTGGCAAACGGATTTAGCGCATTTCCAAATATCGCCGCCCTGCGGCGGCGATGGCGCTATTCGCGCCTTGCTGGACAATGAGAATTCCCGCCGGCATCGATTTTTGAACGCGAAGCGTTCTTTCGATCCGTTTGTCCGCTTTGCGCACAGCGCGCGGCCGCAACGGTTGCGGCCGCCCGTCCCGCGTGCTTTTTATCACGCGGGACATACCGTTCTGTCTCAACAGATTGCGTGCTGTCTTTGCCGAAGGCAACCAAACAGCACGCACGGGGCCGCGGGGTGTCCCCGCGTGTCCTTCTTTGGTTCCTTTCTTGGACAAGCAAGAAAGTCACCCTGCGGAGCAATTCCGGGTGCGCGAAGGGCGCAAAAAAGATTTTAAATTGAGAAGGGATAGAGTATGAGCGAAGAAATTTCCAATTTTATCCACGACATTATTGATGAAGACATTGCAAATGGCTTCACCGAGCAGATCCACACCCGCTTTCCGCCGGAACCGAACGGTTATCTTCACATTGGCTCGGCAAAAGCCATCTGGATCAACTGGAGCACCGCGATGAAATATAACGGGCTCTTCAATCTTCGTTTCGACGATACCAATCCGGTCAAAGAGGATACCGAATACGTCGAATCGATCGAAGAGGATCTGCGCTGGCTGGGCGCCATTCCCAACGGCGGCATCTACTATGGCTCGGATTACTTTGACCAGTGCTATGAATATGCTGTCAAGCTCATCAAAGACGGCAAAGCATATGTCTGCGATCTGACGCCGGATGAGATGCGCGCATATCGCGGCACCCTCACCGCTCCGGGCAAGGAAAGCCCTTACCGCAGCCGCTCGGTTGAAGAAAATCTCGATCTTTTTGAGCGGATGAAAAACGGCGAGTTCCCGGACGGCAGCAAGACCCTGCGCGCCAAAATCGACATGGCCTCTCCCAACATGAATCTGCGCGATCCGGCCATCTACCGGATCGTCCGGGCGCATCATCACCGGCAGGGCGACAAATGGTGCATCTACCCTTTGTATGATTTTGCTCATCCTATACAGGATGCAATTGAAGGAATCACCCATTCCCTCTGTTCGATCGAATTTGAAAACCATCGTCCGCTCTACGAGTGGGTGGTTGATAATATCGGGTTCGCGCACAAACCCAAACAGCGGGAATTTGCCCGCCTGAACATCACCCATACGGTCATGTCCAAGCGCTACCTGCGTGAACTGGTCGAAACCGGTAAGGTTGACGGCTGGGACGATCCGCGTATGCCGACCCTATGCGCGCTGCGCCGGCGTGGTTATACGCCCGCGTCAATCCTTGAGTTTGTCAAGCGTGCCGGTGTTGCCAAGGCAAACAGCATTGTCGACATCAAGCTGCTCGAATACTGCATCCGTGAGGAGCTCAATACCAACGCGCCGCGCCGGATGGCGGTGCTCGATCCCGTCAAGGTGGTCATCACCAACTATCCGGAGGACAAAACGGAAGCCTTCCCGGTTGCGAATAATCCTGTCGACCCGGAAAGCGGCAGCCGCGACGTGATCTTCTCGCGCGAAGTTTACATCGAGCGCAGTGACTTCGCGGAGGTGCCTCCGCCGAAGTTCCAGCGGCTGAAGCCGGGCGGCGAAGTTCGCCTGATGGGCGCTTACATTGTAAAATGCGACGAGATCATCAAAGATGCGGACGGCCAGATCATTGAACTGCGCTGCACCGCTGATCTGGAGACGAAGAACGGGAGTCCGATCGATGGGCGCAAAGTGCGCGGAACGATCCACTGGGTCTCGGCGGCGCATTGTGTCGACGCAAAGGCCATGCTTTATGACAACCTGTTTACGCTCGAAAATGTGAACGATGTGCCGGAAGGCACCAACTATCTCGACTATCTCAATCCGGGCTCGCTCACGGAGCTTTCCGGCTGCAAGCTGGAGGCTTCCCTGGCGCAGGCCAAGCCGGGCGACCGGTTCCAGTTTGTGCGGATGGGATATTTCTGCATGGACAGCAAAAATGCGGATACCTTCAATCGGATTGTGACCCTTAAGGACAGTTTTAAGGCATAAAATGAGAAAAGCCCCGCAGCCAGTAGGCCGCGGGGCTTTTAAGTTTCAGATCAGACAGTCTGTGCGCTTTCATAGGGGTTATTTTCATTGACGCTTGGTTTGACAAACCAGACGATCAGGATGATCCAGCCAACCAGCGGGATCAGACCAACCAGCCAGTACCAGCCCGACTTGCCGATGTCGTGCAGGCGGCGAATGCAGATTGCGATTCCGGGGATCAGCGCGGCAAGGCTGTAAAGACCGCCGACGATTCCGAAAATGGAAATCATCATGGTGAGGACGTTGATGACCACACCGATCAGAATGTTCACAACGAACGCCATCCAATAGCCGCGGACGGTGGTCCTGTCCTTGAAGTTCGCGTAATTTTTCCACATCGCAATGTACTCTTTCAAAAATTCCATAAAAAATCCCTCCTCAAGAATTTTCTTTTATTATAGCATACACATTTTACGTTTTGTCGTATATTTTTTATAAAAAACCGGTAAAATATATATTTTCTATATATTATATAAGTTTTTCTGCAAAATCCGGGCATGTTCGTTAATTTTTTGCCAAATTGAGTTCATCCAGCGTCATTTCATAGGCCGGCAGGAACTGTTCTAGAAAAGTTTCCACCGCAGGCAGGTCCATTGCATGCAGAGCGTCAAGCTGCGCCTGCCGCGCGGAGAGAAAATCGTCATTGCCCATACGGATCTCTTCGATGCATTTGATAAGCGCCGAAAGCTTATCCGCAGCTTTGACGATCTGTAAAATTTGCGGGTCCTCTTCATAAAAGCATGGATGGTAAGCGGCGGAAAGCTCCTCCGGCAGGGTGGACAGCAGCCGGTCGGAAGCAATCTGTTCAATCTCCTTGTAGGTTTGTTTGATTTTGGGGTTATAATATTTCACCGGGGTGGGCATGTCGCCGGTGAGGATCTCGCTGCAATCGTGATAGAGCGCGCAGAGTACCGCCTTCGCCGGGTCCAAGCCTGAAAGCAAAGCCAGCGCATGGGCGATATAGGCCACGTCCAGAGTGTGTTCGCTGAGCGTTTCCTGCCGGGAGTTGCGCATCAGGCCCCAGCGGGTGATATATTTCATGCGGGAAAGCATGGCGAAAAAGCTGTATTCCTTCAAGATCTTCTCTCCTTTTGCTTTTGCGGAAAATTGGGGTGTGCATTAAATTATAGCAAATATCCCACCTAAAAGAAAGAGACGCTTTTAAAAACGGCAAATTGTGGTATAATATTTGATGTATGCTTTTACGCGTTTTGGAGGTTTCACGATGCAGCTTCAATCGATCGATGCCCAAAAGGGCGTCTGCCGCAAAGCCTTTTTCCTCGCGCTTCTGACAGCCGCGCTGATCTTTATCCCCTTCATGGTCTACGATAAAGGGTACTTTTTCTTTTTCGGGGATTTCAACGTCCAGCAGATCCCCTTTTACAAACTGGCGCACGAAGCGGTGCGCACCGGGGATATTTTTTGGAACTGGTACACCGATCTCGGCGCCAACTTCATCGGTTCCTACTCCTTCTATCTGCTCGGCAGCCCATTTTTCTGGCTGACCATCCCCTTCCCAACCGAATTTGTCCCACACCTGATGGCCCCGCTGCTGATCTTAAAGCACGCCTGTGCAGCGGCGACTTCTGCGCTCTATCTCAAGCGGTTTGTGAAAACCCGCGAATACGTCGTGATGGGCGCCATCCTCTACGCCTTCTCGGGCTTTGCGGTCTACAACATTTTTTTCAATCACTTCCATGAGGCGATTGTCTTTTTCCCGCTGCTGCTGGTCGGCATGGAGGAATTGGTCACAGAAAACCGCCGCGGCATATTCGCGCTGGCGGTTGCGATCAATGCGATCGTCAACTACTGGTTCTTTATCGGTGAAGTGGTTTTCGTGCTGATCTATTTCGCATTCCGTTCGTTCTCCCGCGACTGGCGCATGACCCTCAAAAAGTTCTTCTGGGTCGCGTTTGAATCGGTGGTGGGCATGCTGCTGGCGATGTTCCTTTTCCTGCCGAGCGCGCTTGCCATCCTGGGCAATCCCCGCACCGGCGGGACCGAACTGCTTGACGGCTGGAATTTCTGGCTCTATTGGCACGCGCAGCTCTACCCCGCTATCATCACGAGCATGTTCTTCCCGCCCGATCTGCCCTCCCGGCCGAACCTCTTCCCTGACCGCGGCGCGAAATGGGCTTCGCTCTCGGCCTGGCTGCCCCTTTTCAGCATGACCGGTGTCATCGCCTATGTCCAATCGAAACGCGACTGGCTGCGAAAAATCCTGCTGTTCTGCCTCGCCTGCGCGCTTCTGCCAGGGCTCAACAGCATGTTTATCATGTTCAACAATTCCTATTACGCCCGCTGGTATTATATGCCCATCCTGCTGATGGCAATGGCCACCATGATCGCGCTCGAAAACCGTTCGATCAATCTTGAGCGGGGATTCAAAATTACCGCGGTGTTCACCGCCGCCGTCACCGCGATCCTGGGGCTTACCCCGATCATCGATTCGGCTGGCAAAGTGTCGCTGGGGCTCACCAAATACCCGGAACGTTTCGCAGCGATCGCCGCCATCAGCCTGCTGGGGCTCGCGGCGCTCATTCTCATCATCCGCCGCTACCGCGAGACAAAGCTCTTTTCCCGGATTCTCACCTGCGCGCTCTGCTTCGTCTGCGTGACCTATTCGATCACCTTCATCGCCATGGGCAAATGCCACTCGGATTATCCGGATTTCCTGCGCGACACGGCGCTCGACGGCCGTTACCAGATCGATCTGCCGCAGGAGCAGTTTGCGCGCGCGGACATCTATCAGGGAATGGACAACCTGGGCATGTACTGGCACCTGCCGAACATCCAGGCCTTCCATTCCATCGTCCCGGTCTCGATCATGGAGTTCTATCCGGATGTCGGAGTCAAGCGGGATGTCTCCTCCAAGCCTGAGACGAAATATTACCAGCTGCGTTCACTCTTATCGGTGCGCTGGCTCTTCATTGCGGATGACAAGGAGGAGCAGGACCCGATGCCGGGCTATTCTTTCTACGACCAGCAGATTGGCTTCAACATCTACGAAAATGACTACTACATCCCCATGGGCTTCACCTACGATTACTATATCACTGAAACCCAGCTCAACACGGTGGATGAGGCGCAGCGCTCCGCGGTGCTCCTGCGGGCGATGGCGCTCGACAAGGAGGACGCCGTGCAAAACGACGACCTGCTCGAGGAAATGCCGCCGGAATATTACGAATATCTTGGGGAAGAGGACTTCTATATCGACGCGGAAAACCGCCGCGCAACAGCCGCCGAATCCTTCGAAATCGACAATCGCGGCTTCACCGCGCAGATCGACCTGCCGCGGGAGAACCTTGTCTTTTTCTCGGTGCCGTACGATAAGGGCTGGAGCGCCACTGTGAACGGCGAGCCCGCAAAAATCGTGCAGGCGAATATTGGATTCATGGCCGTACGCGCGCCGGCGGGCGAAAACACCATCCGTTTCTCCTATATGACACCGGGGCTCCTGCCCGGCATTGCGGGGAGCATCCTAGGAGTCGCCGTGCTGATAATCTACCTGCTCATCTGGAGGAAGCGCCGCCCCGCGCCCGAACCACTGCCGCCGCGCGGCAAGACAAATGGCTTTGATGCGCTGCGTGTGCCGGACGGCCCGGAGCCCGAGTGGATGGAACTGCCCGCGCCGCCCGCCGAATGGTTCGACGAGCATCCGCAATCGCCGCCCGGGGAATCGAAAGGTTCAAAGCAGGACGGCAGTCAACAAAAACGGGAGGGAACCGCATGAACGACATCCTATATCTCGTGATCCCCTGTTATAACGAACAGGAGGTGCTGCCCGAAACAGCGCGCCGCCTGACCGCCAAGCTCGGCGGAATGATTGAACAGGGAACCGTTTCTCCAAAAAGCAAAGTGCTTTTCGTGGACGACGGCAGCCGCGACGCCACCTGGGCGCTGATTGCCGACCTGCATAAGCGCAACCCGCTTTTTTCCGGGCTCAAGCTTTCCCACAATCAGGGGCATCAGAACGCGCTGGTCGCGGGGCTGATGCAGGCAAAGGATTTCTGCGACATCGCCATCTCGATGGACGCCGACCTGCAGGACGACGTGGATGCGATCGACCGGTTTGTCGCTGAGTATCAAAACGGCTGCGACATCGTCTATGGGGTGCGTTCCTCCCGTGCGAAGGACACCGTTTTCAAGCGCACGACGGCGGTGGGGTACTATAAATTCCTCAAATGGATGGGCGTTGAGATTGTGGAAAATCATGCTGACTACCGGCTGATGAGCCGCCGCGCGCTGGAAGCGCTCGCGCAGTATGACGAAGTCAACCTTTTTCTGCGCGGTATCGTCCCGCTGATCGGTTTTCGCACTTCGGTGGTCACCTATGAACGCAGCGAACGATTTGCTGGTGAGTCGAAATACCCTCTCAAGAAAATGCTCGCCTTTGCCATCGACGGGATCACATCCTTCTCGGTCAAACCGATCCGCCTCATCACCACGCTGGGATTCGTGATCTTTTTTGTAAGCTGCCTGTGCCTTTTGTGGCTGCTCATCACCAAGCTGTTCGGTTACACAGTGGAGGGCTGGACCACCCTGATGGGGTCGGTCTGGGCGCTCGGCGGCATTCAGCTGCTCTGCCTGGGAATCCTGGGCGAATATATTGGAAAAATCTATAAGGAAGTCAAGCACCGGCCCCGTTTTATTGTGGACCGTTTCTTAAATACACAGGAGGAATCCAAACAGGAGGTCAATCGCGATGTCTGAAATCATCTTAAAATCCGGCGGCTCCAAAGCGATCTGCAGCACGGTCGGCGCGGAGGTCACATCTTTTATTCCAGCGAACGGCCGGGAATATATCTGGCAGGCTGATCCGGCTATCTGGCCGAACCACACTCCCATGCTGTTTCCCGCGTGCGGGGCCACAATGGACGACCACGCTTATTTTGACGGCGTGGAATATCCGCTCGGCAAACATGGATTTACTCGTAAAATCCCGTTCACCCTTGGTAAACATGGCGTGGATTTCGTAGAATATATCTATGAATCGAATGCGGAAACCCTGCGGCAGTATCCGTTTGAATTTGTACTGCATGTCACGCACACCATCTGCGAAAATGGTTTTTCCACGGTCTTCCTGGTCGAAAACAAATCCGGCAAGCGTATGCCGATGTGCATCGGTGGGCATCCGGGATTCGCGTGCCCCATTTACGACGGGGAAACGTTCAATGACTATGTGCTCAAGTTTGAATACATGGAGGATGGCAAAAATCTGACGATGAGCGACGGCACCTGCATCGACGGGGAGGAATATCTGCCGGATTTTCACAATTCCGACACGCTCGCGCTTGACCACGCGCTCTTTGATCCACGCGACGCGCTCATCTTTGACAACCTCAAATCCCGCGTGGTAAAGCTCCTAAATCCCAAAACCGGTAAGGGCTTTTCATTTGATTTTCATAAATTTGATGTGCTCGCCGTTTGGTCGATCCCGAATAAGAACGGCAATTACCTCTGCCTGGAGCCGTGGTGCGGCATGCCCGCCGTAAAGGGCGAATCAGGCGAATTCTCCGAGAAAAAATACTGCAAATGGATCGAGCCCGGTGAATGCTTTAAGGTCGGGTATTCTCTGGAGGTGATTGAATGATGCACAGTATCGTCTATTCCATCATCCCGCTGCTGCTCACGGGCTTTTTTGGCCTGATCGGGATCGCGGTCACCGCGCTGGCAGTCTACGCCCTGCTGCTCGGGATCAAAATCATGCGCTGGTACATAAAGGAGCATGATATTCACTAGCGTGGAGCTTATGCGCCTTTCACGCGCCCGGAGATACTTTCTTGCGCGCACAAGAAAGTATCCAAAGAATGCGCCCGGGGAGTTCCCCGGGACCCCCATGCGGGCTGTTTCGTTGCCTGCGGCAAAGACAGCCCGCAATCTGCCTCAGACAAAACGCAACTTGCCGCGTGAGAATAAGCACGCGGGACGGGTTTTCGCAACCATTGCGAAAACCGGCTGCGCCGAAAAAGGACAAACCGATTGAAAAAGCCTCCCGCCTGCGGCGGGAGGCTTTATTCGAGTTTTTTCACGGCTGCGCGGCCGAAAAGGTCCCGCTTTGCGTAGTCAAAAACGAGCACAGTCCGGATGGACGGGCGGGACGGGCAGGTCACATCGAACGGAAAGGTTTCCACATGCGCAGCGGGCGGCAGTCCATACTGTGCCGGTCGGGACGGCTCGCCCATCGGACATCCCTTTGGCAGACGGCGGGGCCGTTCATGCAGGCAGAGGTCGTATTTCATCAGCCAGCCCATGATTTCCCGGTCACAGCCCTGCCGGACCGCAAAATCAAGGAGCCGTTCGTAATATTCGTACTTGCCGACCGCACGCGCGGGCATCCCTTCCCCAAGGGCAAGCAGCGTCCAAAACGGCGACACACTGTATTCCAAAAGATAATCGAGCGCATGTGAAAAACGGCCGGAATTGTAATAAGTTTCGGTCATCTCCTCCACCGTTTTGAGCCGCGCAAGCTCCGGGAAGGAAAGTTGTGGCGTGCAGAGCACTTCATAAGGCGGTTCAGCGCTGTGTATGATCCCATACTCCGTCCGCTTTTCATAGAGCGATGAACCCCGCAGCAGTTTGAGAAATCCCAGCTGAAGCTGCTGGGGACGCATGCTGAAAACTTCGTCGTACGACTGCCCGAATCGCTGAAAGGTTTCGAGCGGCAGCCCTGCGATCAGGTCGAGATGCTGGTGGATATTCCCGGCGGCTTTTACAGCGGCAACATTTTCCCGCAGCTTCACAAGATCGGTCGCGCGGCAGATTTTTTGCAGGGCCTGCTCGCAGGTGCTCTGCACACCGATTTCAAACTGAAAAAGCCCGGGCCGCACGGCTTGCAGGAACGCGAGCTGCTCTCCAGTGGTAAGATCGCCGCCCAGTTCCATCTGAAACGAGGTGACGCCGTTATCGTGTTCGGCAAGATACCGCCAGATAGCAAGCGCTCGCCTTGCATCCAGATTAAAAGTACGGTCGACAAATTTCACCTGCATGACCTTTGCGTCAAGAAACCGCTGTAAGTCCCTGTAAACCAATTCGAGCGAACGAAAGCGCGGCGTTCGGTCAGCGGAGGAAAGACAGTAGGAGCAGCCAAACGGACATCCGCGCGAGGATTCGTAATAAAGCACCCTGTTCTGGAGCGCGGCAAGATCGGTATAGGGAAACGGCAGCGCGTCGAGATCGGCAAAGCCGGTCCCGCGGTAAATACCGCGGGGGCGTTTCTCGCCCGCGACGCGCGCGACGAGCGGCTCGCCTTCGCCGCAGATCACCGCGTCAGCCCATGGCATCGCAGTGAGCTGCGTCTGCGGGTCGAACGACACCTCCGGTCCGCCGAGTACGATTGGCGTATCGGGAAAGAGCAGCCGGAAATCCGCCCCCACCTGCCGGATCATCCGGATGTTCCACAGGTAACAGGAAAAAAAGAGTTTGTCCGGTGCACGGGCCACAATGTCGGCAAGGATTTCCCGCGGCTGCTGATTGATCGTGTATTCCCCAATTTCAGCGTCAAAACCGGCAGCCCGCAGTTCATTGCGCAGATAGCGCACCGCCAGATTGGTATGGCTGAATTTGGCGTTAAGCGCCACCAGCAATATGCGCATCGCGCACCCGCCTTTCGTTCGTTTTTAATTACCGCCCCATCCGCTCCGTCGGCAGAAAGAGCGGCGGTGCGGCAAACGTGGCCATCAGCCCTGAGCTGGCCGTTTTGGGGGGGAGCCGGCGCGACGCAGGTCTCGAAGCCTAAGGACGCGGCCGCCGCCTTTGCGAAGCAACCAGCGGCGGCGGGGGTCCAAGGGGTTTCCCCTTGGCGTGTTCTTTCCCCTATTTCTTGCACGAGCAAGAAATAGGGCCCGGGCGCGCGGAGGGCGCAATTACATCTGCTTCGGCTTTTTCATGGTGAGCGAAATACGTTTCTTCTGTACATCCACCGAAATAACCCACACGGTAACGATATCGCCTACCTTGAGCACCTCGCTCGGATGCTTGATATAACGGTTGGTGATCTGTGAGATGTGTACCAGCCCATCCTGATGCACACCGATATCCACGAACACGCCAAAGTCGATCACATTGCGTACGGTGCCCCTCAGCTCCATTCCGGGTTTCAAGTCCTTGAGATCCATAATGTCGCTGCGCAGCATCGGCTGCGGCAGGTCGTCGCGCAGATCGCGGCCGGGCTTTAAAAGCTCGTTTACGATGTCCCGGAGGGTCGGCACGCCGATTCCGCAGCATTCCGCCACCTTCGCCTCGCCCTGGGCCTTCACCTTGTCCGGCAGATCTGAAATCTTATGCCCCGCCACATCCGCAAGGGTGTAGCCGAAACTCTCCAGCACCGTTTTTGCAGCATCATAGCTTTCCGGATGCACGCCGGTATTATCAAGCACATTTTTCGCGTGCGGGATGCGCAGAAATCCTGCGCACTGCTCATACGCCTTGGGGCCGAGCTTCGGCACCTTTTTGAGCTGTGGCCGGGAGGTAAATTCCCCATTCTCCTCGCGGTAGGCAACAATGTTCTTCGCGACCGCCGCCGAAAGTCCCGAAACATATCCCAATAGTGACGCGGACGCCGTGTTTAGATCCACGCCGACCCGGTTTACGCAGTCTTCCACCACGCCCGCAAGCGTCTCGTCAAGCCGTTTGGGCGGCATGTCGTGCTGGTACTGGCCCACGCCGACCGACTTCGGGTCGATCTTCACAAGCTCTGCCAGCGGGTCCTGCAGCCGCCGCGCGATCGAAACCGCACTGCGCAGTGAAACGTCATAGTCCGGGAATTCGGCCGCCGCAAGCTTCGAGGCCGAATAGACCGACGCGCCGGCCTCGTTGACCATCATGTACTGGAGCCCGCAGTCAAGCTCATGGATCATCTCGGCCGCGAAGATCTCGCTTTCCTTGGAAGCAGTGCCGTTGCCGATCGAAAGCACCTGCACGCCGTGCTTTTTGATCAGCGCGCCAAGGACGCGTTTGGCTTCAACGGTTTTGTTCTGCGGCGGGGTCGGATAGACCACCGTCGTGTCGAGCACCTTGCCGGTCTGGTCAACCACCGCGATCTTACAGCCGGTCCGGTAGGCCGGGTCGATCGCGAGCACTGTCTTTCCCTTGACCGGCGGCTGCATGAGCAGCGCCTTCAGGTTCACGCCGAAGTTTTTGATCGCCTGTTCGTTCGCCATTTCGGTGAGATCGGAACGCACCTCTCGTTCAAGCGAAGGATGGATCAGTCGTTTATAAGCGTCCGCGACCGCTTCCTGCACCAGGCCCGTGGTGATGCTGCCCTTTTTGACAAACAACCCGCCAAGCAGCCCGGCGGCATATCCTCCGTCCACCTCAACGGCGACCTTGAGGAATTCCTCCTTCTCTCCGCGGTTGAGCGCCAAAACCCGATGGCTTGGGACCTTGGCAACCGGTTCCGCGTAGTCATAATAGGTGCTGTAGACGCTCTCCTTGTCCGGATCGGCGGCCACGCTGCGCAGGACGGCATTCTTCTGATAATAAAGACGCAGCCGCTGGCGGCCCTCCGCGCTGTCTGACACCTGTTCCGCAATGATGTCGCAGGCTCCCGCGATGGCGTCCTCCGCCGTCGGGATCTCCTTCTCCGGATCGACGAACGGCGCGGCCAGCGCTTGCGCCGTACCGGAGGTTTTGTCCTGTGCGAGGATCAGTTCCGCCAGTGGTTCCAGCCCGCGTTCCTTCGCAATCGTCGCGCGGGTGCGCCGCTTCTGCTTATAGGGGCGGTAGATGTCCTCCAGGCGGGCGAGCGTCTCGGCCGCGGCAATATCGGCGGCAAGGTCCTCGGTCATCTTGCCTTGTTCCGTGATCGAATCGGTGATCTCCTGTTTTCGTTTTTCAAGCCCGCGCAGATATTCGAGCCGGTCGGAAAGTTCCCGCAGCACCTGATCGTCACAGGAACCGGTTTTTTCCTTTCGGTAACGCGCAATGAACGGGATGGTATTGCCCTCGTCGATGAGCGCGATGATGTTTTCCACCAGGTTTTTTGCAATGTTGAATTCCTTTGAAAGGATCGCGGCAAAGTCCATAAACGGTATTTCTCCTTACTTTCGATGTTTCAGCCAGACAATTACGCCGATCACAGCGGCAATCACAACAAGCGCCACTGTCGGCCAAACGGCTGGATTCGTTTTGGTGGCTGTGGTCACAAAAACGGCCGTCGGGCCGTCCGCGCCGCCGATGACGCCGACCGAGCTCGCCTCCCCGCAGCCGGCAAGCGCCAAAAGCAGCCCGGCAGGGAGCAGCCTTTTTAAAAATTGCATGTTGTTTTTCCCTCTTTCCAATGATACGATAGATATATAGTATATCATTTTCGGCCTGTTCTTTCAAACAGCTCAAATTTCACAAAATCGGCGGAATTTCCCCGTACAGTTTGTTGGCTTCTCCATTGCAATTGGCGGCGCATCTATGTTAAACTATTGTCAATCAAAGATGTCCTACCAATTAAAAAATAAAGGAGCGTTCCAAATGGCCAATATCATCATTTCGCCCGGAAAGTATGTCCAGGGAAAGGGCGAACTCAAAAATCTCAAAACCTATGTCGACGCGCTTGGGAAAAATCCGTTTATCCTTGTCAGCGAATCCGGCATGAAGCGCGTGAAGGCCCCGATTGAAGCGGGTTTCGGCGGCAAAGTCACCTTTGAAAGCTTTCGCGGCGAATGCAGCAAAAACGAAGTCGACCGCCTCATCGGCCTGATGGGGGACTGCGACGTGATCGTCGGCGTGGGCGGCGGCAAAATTCTCGACACCGCCAAGGCAGTCGGCTACTACACCAAAAAACCGGTTGCGATCGTCCCGACCATTGCCTCCACCGACGCGCCATGCAGCGCGCTTTCGGTCCTCTACACCGATGAGGGCGTTTTTGACCAGTACCTCTTCCTGCCGCAGAACCCGAACCTCGTGCTCATTGACACCGACATCGTGAGCGCCGCGCCGGCACGCCTTTTGGTGAGCGGCATGGGCGACGCGCTCGCCACCTATTTTGAGGCGCGCGCCACCAGAGCCTCAAATGGTTCCACCTGCGCGGGCGGCAAGGTCACCAAGGCAGCGATTGCATTGGCGCGGCTCTGCTATGAAACGCTGATCGAAGAGGGCTTGCAGGCCAAGCTCGCGGTGGAGCAGAAGGTCTGCACCAAAGCGGTCGAAGATGTGATCGAAGCAAACACCTATCTGAGCGGAATCGGTTTCGAGAGCGGCGGCCTGGCGGGCGCACATGCCATCCACAACGGGTTCACCGTCCTGCCCCAGTGCCACAGCTACTATCACGGCGAAAAAGTTGCGTTCGGCACACTGGTACAGCTCGTGCTTGAAAATGCGCCGTCCGAGGAGCTGGAGGAGGTCATCGGATTCTGCATGGACGTCGGTCTGCCGACCACCCTTGCCGATATCGGCGTCTCCGATCCGGTCGCGGCCGACCTGATGGCGGTTGCAAACGCGGCCTGCGCCGAAGGGGAATCGATCTACAACATGCCGCTGGAAGTCACACCCGAAAAGGTCTATGCCGCCATCCTCGGCGCGGACGCCATCGGCCGGTACTTCAAAGCGGAATAAACGGTTTTCCACCGGGAGGGAGCGGAATGGTTGAAATTTTACCGGCAGCGTCCAGTCAGCTCGAAGAGATCTATCTTCTGATCTGCGAACTGGAGGGCACCCCAGTCAGCCGGAAAGGCTTTTCGGCGTGTTACCGGCAGAACCTTGAAAACCCGCAGGTTCATTATTTCGTCGCCCAGGAGGGCGGCAGGGTGCTCGGCTTTATAAGCCTGCATATCCAGCAGCTTCTGCACCATGCCGCCAAAGTCGCGGAAATCCAGGAGCTGGTGGTGTGCGGGCAGCTGCGTGGACAGGGCATCGGCAAACTTCTGTTTGCCGCCGCAAAAGAGGCCGCTGTGCGGGAAGGCTGCCTGCAGCTGGAGGTCTGCTGCAACAGATCTCGCGTCATGAGCCACACATTCTATCTTCGTCAGGGGATGACCAACCGGCATTTTAAATTCTGTCTCCCGCTGCGGGAGACAAAAGGCTGAATAAGAATCCGCCGGCATAGCCGGCGGTTTTTCTTATGCGGGTATAACCCGCTGTTACTGGCAGCCATTGCAATGGCATATGCGGTCTGACATTTGCAAAAGCTTGTTACTTATTCCCCTTAAAAGGGTCCTCGTATTCTCTAAACGTTAATTGATCCTGTAGTTTATCTTCTTCCAATTGGTTTTTTATGTATTCTGCGATCTTTTTGGCGTTTTTCCCCGCTGTGTCTACATAGTACCCGCGGCACCAAAAAGATCTATTCCCATGCTTGTATTTCAAATTTGCGTGTCGTTCATGAATGATCAAGCTGCTTTTTCCTTTCAGAAATCCCATAAAACTTGATACGCTCATCTTTGGCGGTATTTCTACAAGCATATGGATATGATCCTCACATACTTCTGCTTCTACGATATTTACGCCTTTCCACTCACATAACTCTCTTAATATCTTCCCAATTTCTGCCCTCTTTTCCCCATAGAATTCTTTCCTCCTGTACTTTGGCGCAAACACGATATGATATTTGCAATTCCATCTTGTATGTGCTAAACTTTTACTGTCATTCATTTCGAATGTCCTCCTTTTGGTGTTCCTTGCAGTTGCCAGACCGCAAGCCCATTTTACACCAAAAGGAGTTTTTATCTCCTCCTCCTCGCTAAAGCTTTTTTCATACCACCGACATAGTCGGTGGTTTCTTGACAAACAATGAAACCCCGGCCGGCGTTTTTACGCCGGCCGGGGTTCTTTTATTCTTCCTGTTTCGGATCTTTATACTTTGTGACCTCCACGCAGTTGAGCATGAAATGCTCCCCGGCGCCCGGCCATTTGATCCGGGTCGCAGTGGTTTTGATCCACACGTTGAGACGTTCGTTATAGATGTCCTCGGTACTGGACTCATTCTTCCCCCCAATACCGCTCATCGGGCACTCCCGGCACGGACTCGAAAATCCCCGAAAGGTTTCGTAGCATGGCCTGCCGGACATGGCGTCCGGAAATATCCGGAGAAGCCGTCTGTTGCAGTAAACCAGCCGGTGGGTGTTCTGTTCCACCACATAGACCGCGTTTGGCATCTTATCCAGAAGAGTCTGCAGGGTTTCGATCAGCCGCAGGCGTTCCGCTTCATTGCGCTGGTTGAGCAGGAAGGTGCTGATAATCTCCCCCGCGCTCAGCAGCGTGGAGCGCTCCTCCTCACTGAAGGCACGCTGGCAGCGGTCCTCATCCACCCCGAGGAAGCCGCGGAATTTCCCGCCGGAAACCATCGCGCACTGGATCAGTGAACAGGACCCCACCCGGCGGACAATCGCCTCCAGCGCTGGATCTGCTCCGGAGATATCCTCCAGGAGGAAAACCCCGTCCTCATCGAAGCGCTCCCAGTATTTTCCTAGGCTGATCCCCTGCATCCAGCCCTTCGCGGACGGAAAGCCTTGATCACACCATTCGAAGGTCATCGAGAAGGCGTCGTTTTCCGCATCGTATTCGACAATATAGGACCGGCGGGTATTATAATGCTTACAGAGCAGCTCCAGCACTGCATTGACCGAAAGATCGAGATCCCTGGCATTATAAAGGATTTTGAAAATGTATTCCCCAATGTTTTCGGAAAAAGATTTGGCAAGGTTCTTTTCCTGCGAGAGGCGGGGGGAAAGCGGCTTCACAAGGTTTTTCCACAGGCCCTCCTGATAGACCGCAAACTGGTTCTTCCCCTGATCCTTCGCATGGTAAAGGGCGATATCGGCCCGTTCATACAAGGTGTCGAAGCATCCTCCATCGCGTGGGGAAAAAGCGATACCCACCGAGCCGGAAATTTCACACTGCCTGCCGCCCGAAGAATAGACGCTGCGCACCTGCCTGCAGACCTGCTCCGCTTTTCTGAGCGCCAGTTCTTCGTTCGGGATGCCCTGCAGGAAGATCAAAAATTCATCCCCGCCCAGCCTGCCAAGCACATCGCCTTTGCGGAAAAGGGTGCTCAGACGGGCCGCGGTTTCAGAAAGGACCGCATCTCCAAACAGGTGCCCATAGGTGTCGTTGATCTGTTTAAAATTATCGATGTCCAGCATGAACATCGCGCAGGGTCTCCCTTTCGTATCCCCAAGAATCCGGTCGATCAGCGAGCGGGACGCCGTCCGGTTGAAAAGCCCGGTCAGCTGGTCACGCTCGGCTTTTTTCTGCAGTTCCAAAGCCTGCCTTTTCTGATGGTCGATATCCTTGAGATAGATAAACGCGCAGATATCCCCGCTGACCTCCGACTGGATCAGGTAAACGGTGTTGCACACCCAGATCATCTCGCCGTCATTATCGAGCTGCTGATATTCGCAGGAAACCTCCCGGCGTCCATTGCGAAACGCCTCAAGCAGCGAATTCCGGCCGAGTATATCCATTATGTACTGGCGGTAGTTTGGATGCACCGCCCGTTCCTGCGCCTTGTGGATCAGGCTGGAGTAGTTCTCCATCTCCTTAACGCCCAGCAGATTGGCCCAGCCGGAGGTGATCCGCAAGATTTTATCCTGCGTAAGATTGGCTTCATAAGTATAGATCGCATCTGAAACGAGCGAATCCCGATACTGGCGCTCTTGGATAAACTGCTGTTCACGCTCCTTTTCGGCGCTTACATCCCTTGCGGTCCCAATTGCGCGCAGCGGTACGCCATCCTCATCGAAAACGGTCGAGCTGGTGAGTTCGAGCCATCGGTAATTCCCCGCCGCATCCCTTATCCTGGCTGTACAGGAGGCGGTTTTTTCCCCACGAAGGATCGCTTCGTACATCTTCCGGATTTCCTTCACAGAATCCGGATGAACCGCCCCTGAAGCGATCAGCGATTCCGGGACGTTTGTGTACCGGTTCTGGCCAGCGCTTTGGGAAGCGTCTGCCCGATAGCTCGTTTTTGCCGCGATATCAAACTCCCAGATGGTATTTTTGGTCTGCTGAAGTGCGATGCGGTATCGTTCTTCGCTCAGCCGCAGTTCCTTTTCTGTCTGGACCAGCTCAGTCACATCGGTAGAAATACTGATATAACCGATCTGTTTGCCCTCGGCGTTGTACTGCGGGGTAAAACTCACCCGGTTGATCCGGCCGTCCGGCGTGTATTGAACCGCTGCGGAATCCCCGCGCAGATAACGTTTGATACAGCAATTCTCGGTCCCGCATAACGGCGTCTGAAAAACCGCGCACGGCTTGCCGTATGCTTCGTGCGCTGAAATCCCGGTATCACGCGCCACACTTTGGTTGATAAAAGTGATGCGCAGGTCATTGTCAAGAACGATGATCGGGTTCGGCAGCGCATTGAGCAGGCCTTTATAATAGCTGTCCAGATTGTAATAACGGGTGGCGTCGGAGATCTCACAATAATAAAAATCCACGCCGTCTTCCGTAACCCGCTTTCCCTGGTCGTGCAGCCAGATGGGTTTTCCAGCTTTTGTCTGCACCCGGTAATCGATCGAAAAGCTGTCTGACGACAAAAGCTGCCGGGAAAAATTCTCCCGCAGGGTGTCCAGATCCTCCGGATAGACCATCTCAAAAAAACTGTTGTGAAACTGATCCCGGATTTCTTGGCGGGAATAACCGACCAGCCGCAGGTATTTATCAGAAATATGGACAAATTCACATTTTTCGTTGGCAATGCACTTCTGCGTGCCGATGAAAGCACTTTCCATATGCGATCCTTCCTTCCGCAGCATCCGCCGGTCGCGGTCTGGCCTTTACCGCCGCGCCCCGTTACATATTCTATTTTACGCCACAGCCAATATAAAAACAAGCTATTCACATGATTTCCCTGGCGCCGTAAGTAGGACCGGGTGCAGAAACGCTCCTTTTTTGTCTATTTGCTCACTACGCAAGCCCAAGTGACAGCTTTGCGATGACCCGGACTGGCGATTTGCCCTTATCAGCCAGGGGGTCATCCTGTTTCTATTTTTAAGAGCGCAGTAGAGATTCCAGCAAATCTTTCCGCAGAATGACAATTTTATTTTTGTTCATTTTAATAACGCCCTGTTCACAGAGGAATTTCAGTTCTCTGCTCAGCGATGGACGAGACACATTTAAGTATTCCGCCCATGTTGCTTTAGGAAAAGGAATCATGACTATTTTATCATTTTCTGCCTTAAAGCTATTCAACAGCGAAAACGCTATTTTTTGCTGAATGGAAGAAAAGGAAAATAGCTCAAGTCGTTTTTCAAACTGCCTGATTCTGTTTGCAGAAATCTTCAGCATATTGGAAGCGATGACGGCATTTTTGAACAGCACATCGAAAATATACGATTTGTCAATAAACAGGACTTCACTTTCTTCCTTTGCCAGGACATCGCAAGGATACCGCGGATTGCTTGAAAAAACAATGCTTCCGCCCGTCATTTCCCCCCGTTTTCTATGGAATATACTTACTGTATTTCCATTGGGAAGAATCTTTTTAATTTCCAGGCATCCAAAAACAATAATACCGATACAACTCGATGAATCCCCTGTCTGATAGAGGATTTCGTTCTTTTTAAAACGTTTTTTTGTGCAGTCAATGCGCTGCAAAATATCCGATATGTCTTTTTCTCGAACGCCCTCGAATATAGGACATTCAGATAATACGCTTATTGTGGCGTCCATAGGCTTTAAAACCTTTCAGTTTATTTTTTCGGGTGTATCTGCGGATACATGGGTTAAGGCCGTCCGTGTGGTACGATAACCCTATGATCAGTATAGCATACTGCCTCACATTTAAGTATGCATCCTTTATTGTTCACAGGACAATTGCTTGCAAAATTAAGGTCCCATTCAGAAAATGCTTTTTTGAAGCGGTGAGGAGGGAATCAAAGTGTTTCCTAAAATCCTTTATGCGATTGCGGCGATGTGGCTGATTTTGTCTTTTTTCAAGGACCGCCAAAAGACAAAATCAGCGATAAAAAAGGCATGGGAATCATTCGAAAAAATCCTGCCATCCATTTTGAGCGTACTGCTTTTAATTGGTTTGATTTTGGCGGCACTGGATACGGAGACGATCTCCAAACTTCTCGGTACGGAATCGGGGGCTTGGGGAATGTTTGTTGCTGCTGTGATTGGCTGTGTTACTCTCATTCCCGGATTTGTGGCTTTTCCTTTGGCGGCGTCTTTATTGCGCGCGGGAGCGGGTTATGCACAGATTTCAATTTTCATTTCCACGCTTATGATGGTCGGGGTCGCAACGTTCCCATTGGAAGAAAAGTATTTTGGAAGGCTTACCGCCTTTAAAAGGAATTCCCTGTCATTGGCAATCGCTATTATTACGTCTTGTGTGATAGGGGTGATTATGAGATGACCCGCTTTTCGAAAATTATGTTAAGATATCGGTTTTTTACTGTTTTATTGCTGTTAAATATCGGTTTGTCATTCATTGCTCCTGAAATCGGGAAAAAAACACTGTTGCTTTCTCTTGACAATCTATTGGAAATGCTGTCAATCATCCCACCGGTTTTTATTCTATTAGGCCTGATGGATGTCTGGATTCCCAAAGAAATTATGATGAAATATATGGGTAAGGGCGCAGGAATAAAAGGCGGCGTTTTTGCTTTTGCATTGGGTTCTTTTTCAGCCGGGCCGCTTTACGCAGCATTCCCGATAGCCGCTATTTTTTTAAAAAAGGGCGTTTCTCTCACAAATGTTTTTATCTTCATCGGGGCATGGTCAGCAGAGAAGATACCGATGATGTTGTTTGAAGTTACGCAGTTGGGAGGCAAATTTGCCATATCCCGGTTCGTTTTAAATTTAATTGGAACGATTCTCCTCGCTTTTGTTGTTGAAAAAACGACAAGCGAGGAAGAATATCAAAAAATACTGCAAACAGCCTGTAATCAGCTGGAAGCAAAATGACCATACGTCTATTAATTTTCTGAAAAAACTTCTATGGAAAAATCAGGAAAGACCGGCTGCAATTCCGTTCGAATTGCCGCCGGTCTTTAAAACATCCTTCCGCGGGGAACCGATTCCTTCCAAATCCATTCAAATTTTCATTGATTGAGCGCGCGTTCTACGCTCCAGTAAAAGTTTTCTTGACCGATACAGCTCACGATCCCGCTGCGATCCATGATTTCTTTCACCCCATTCGATACGCCGCAGATATAGACCGGAATCCCTTTTTCCTGAAGGTCCCGCAGCAATTCCAAAAATGCCTGCGCCCCTGATATGTCCATATAAGAAGCCCCACGCATGGAAAACAGAACCGCGGATTTGTCGGACAACCGTTCCGCCATGCTGGTAATTATCTGCGTATTTGCAAAGATAACCGCTCCGGTTATATATACCACCTCCGCATGATCATACACAGGAGAAAGCGGGGTCTTTTGATTTCTCAGCCTACTGGGGTCCACCCGGTCATAATTGACTTCCAGCTTGGACAGGCGGGACACCAATAGAATCAATGCAATCACCACGCCGATCAGGATTGCAATCGTCAAATCAAAAAGAATGGTTGCCGCCATGGTGGCAAGGAACTTCAGGATAGCGCCTTCAAACTTCCGTGAAAAAATGTATTTGATGGTATCCCACTCATTCATTCGCCATGCTGTAACAAGCAGAACTCCCGCCAATGCGGATAACGGGATCTGTGCCATAATAGGACCCAACGCAAGCATGGAGATCAGCAGAATAACCGAGTGGAATATCCCGGTAAGTCTTGTCTGCGCACCTGATTTTATTGCCACGCTTGTGCGTGCAATAGCTGCCGTTGCAGGAATTCCTCCTAACAGCGGCGACAGGATATTGCCGACTCCCTGTGCAACTAACTCACGGTCGTTATTTAAACGCACGCCTGTCATCCGTCCGGCGCTCGCACCGCACAGCAAACTTTCCACCATGCCTAAAGCCGCAACGCTGACTGCCGGAGCAAGAAGGTTTCTGATGCTGGATAAATCAAACTCCGCAAAAGAAAACCGCTCGCTAAGTATCAGCGATGAGGGGATTTCACCCACAAGGTTCACCTTTAAATGAAAAAGCATGACAAAGGCAGTTGCAAGGATAATCGCTATGAGCGATGCCGGAACAACAGCATTCCACTTTTTAGGATAAAACACCATAAACAAAATTACCAGCATACCAATTGCAAGCGATATCCAGTTAGGGGAAAAAGCACCGGAAAAATAGCTGATAAACTTTTCTAATGCTGAATCGCCCGTTGAGGTGACACCAAAAAGATTGTCAAGTTGTCCCAGGGCAATAATAACAGAAATGCCCGAGGTGAATCCCGCAATAACCGGCATGGGAATATAAGCTGTTAAACGTCCCAGATGCAGAACGCCTGCCAAAACCAGCAAAATTCCCGCCATAATGGTAGCGGTAAAAACCCCGGATATGCCATACTGGGCGATAATCGAAATCAGAATCGCTGCCATTGCGCCTGTAGGGCCGGAAATTTGATAAAATGCTCCGCCCAAAAGGCTGATGGAGAATCCGCTTACGATGGCGGTTATCAATCCCGCCGCCGCTGTTGCGCCGCTGCTTACGCCAAAGGCTAAAGCCAAGGGGAGCGCTACTGCCGCTACTGTCATACCGGCCATTAAGTCCTTCATCAATTTGCCGCTGTTGTACCCTGCAAATTCCTTCTTCAAATCCTGCCAATAATTTTTCACTGTCTGTTAACCTTCTTCTTTTATTAGATAGAGCAAAAAAATCCCGAAAGTCCTGATGAATCGGAACTTTCGGGATTTGGTGCGGGAGATGGGACTTGAACCCACACACCGAAGTACCGGCTCCTAAGACCGGCGCGTCTGCCATTCCGCCACTCCCGCATTTTTTGCCGCGACCGCGGCAAAAAATATTATACGCCATTGGTATAAAGCTTGTCAACCATGGATTTCTCCCGCTTCAAGCAGCGACTGCGCCGCCAGGATAATTCCTGTTTTTCCGCTTGGCCAAGTGAGGCCTCCCTGCAGCCAGGCCGCATATGGTTCCCGCATCGGGCCGTCGGCGGAAAGCTCAATGGACGCGCCGAGCGTAAACGCGCCCGCCGCCATGATCACCTGGCTGTCGTAGCCGGGCATGTCCCACGGTTCCGGCGTCACAAACGCGTCGACCGGCGCTCCACGCTGTACGCCTCGGCAAAAGGCGCAAAGGCCATTCGGGGTGCCGAGTTTTACAGCCTGGATAATATCGGCGCGCGGAGCGTCGCAAACAGGAAAAACCGAAAAACCGAAGCGCTCGAAAAGCGCCGCCGCGAAAACAGCGGTTTTCAGGGCGGCGCCCACCACGGTCGGCGCAAAGAACAGCCCCATAAACATGCTGCGCGATTCCCCAAGCGTACAACCGACCTCCTTTCCCACGCCGGGCGCGGTCAAGCGGCAGGCACATTGTTCAATGAGGTCAGCGCGGCCCGCGATGTAACCGCCTGTTTTTGCAATCCCGCCGCCGGGATTCTTGATAAGCGATCCAATAATAAGATCGGCGCCCACCTGGGTCGGTTCTTTTTCCTCTGCAAATTCCCCATAACAATTGTCCACCATAATAATCGCCTCGGGATTTGCCGCGCGGACAAGCTTTGCGATCCGGCCAATTTCATCCACCGAAAGCGATTCTCGCAGCGAATAACCGCGGGAACGCTGCATGTAAGCCACTTTTACGCCCTTGACCGCCTGCGCGATCCCATCATAATCCGGCGTGCCGTCCTTCAGCAGATCGAGCTGCTCATATTGTACGCCAAACTCCTTGAGCGACCCGCTGCCGCCCGGCACAATCCCAAGCACCGGCTGAAGCGTGTCATACGGCGCGCCAGTCAGCGAAACGATCCGATCGCCGGGGCGCAGCACACCGAACAATGCCACGGTCAGCGCATGGGTGCCGGAAACAAAATTGTGGCGAAAAATTGCATCCTGCGCGCCGGTGATCTCAGCAAAGACCTTTTCGATCGTTTCACGGCCGCGGTCATCGTAACCGTATCCGGTCGAACCGGCGAAATGGCTTTCGCTCACACCATGTTTGATAAAAGCCGAAAGCACCTTGCAGGCATTATATTCGGTGATCCGGTCAATCCTGGCGAAAGCTTCCCGGCAGCGTTCTTCCGCAGCCTCTGCTTCCTTCATAATCATTGGATCGACCTTAAAAAACTGTTCTACCATGTTCTCTCTCCTAAGCCGTCAGAAATCAATCTGCGCCCACTGTCCGGCGATTTCAAAACCGAGCGGCGCATAAAAATCCATCAGGGAATCCTCCCTTGTGAAAAGCCATACAGCCAGCCCATCCGCACAGGCCTGCCGCAGTGTATAATCCACCAGCCAGCTTCCATAGCCCTTGCGGCGGAAATCCGGATGGGTTGCAATCGCGGCAAGAACTGCCTGTCCTTTTCCACGAAATAATATACTTGCCGTTGAAATTGCGTTTTTATTTACTTTCAGTATGTAATAGTCCGCCAATCCATGCCGCTGCTTATGCGATGCTTCCGCAATCCAAGCGTCCTGGTCAACCGTTTCTGCAAAACCCGGCGTTGCCAGAACATGCAATCTGCATACCTCAGATAAGCGCTGCGCGCGCTCCACCCGCACAGAAACGCCGTCCGCGCAGAGCGCGGCTGCGGCTTCCGCGGGGATGTCCCCGCGGCGGCGCAGGATCCATGACGCGCAAAGCGTGCCATGGATCACGGCGTTCAGTTGTTCGAGAAGCTCCCGTTCCCCATTGATGCAGCGGGCTCCGACTGTATGCGCAAATACAGCGCACTCAGCGGCATCCACGTCCCGCGCGGCAATGGTCAGCACCCCATTCAGGCGCGAAAGAAATCCCCGGATCTGTCCGTCCTGTTCGATCGACCAGAGATCCAGCTCCCGCTTCCCGGCGCCATAAGTTTGATACTGACTGTATATTTTTATTTCATATATCCCAAAAGTATTTTCTTTGTTACACAGAAACGCTTCCGTTTCCGCATTCAGGTACCGGATCACCGGCCAAACGCGCCGATCAGCTCCGGCAGCAGCTTTCGTGTTTCATCCACATCGAAGCGGTTGACAACACAGGACGGCGTATGCAGGTACCGGCAGGGCACCGATACCGCCAGCACCTTTGCCCCTTCGCCCGCGACCTGTACCGAACGCGCTTCATTGCCTCCGTAGACGCCTGCCTTCGGCTGGCAGGCAATCCCCTTTTCCGCCGCGATGGTGAGCGCCCTCCGGTAAAGATCCCGGTCGTAGATGGTGCCGCGGTCCATGAACGAAAGCACCGGCCCCTTTTTCAACGCGCAGACCACCTTTGTGGGCGGCGTGTCCGGGATATCGCAGGCAGTCGTTGTTTCAAGCACGATCGCAATCTCCGGCGCAATCTGCGCGGCAGCGGTCTTTCCGCCTGTGGTGCCGGTTTCTTCCTGCACGGTAAAGGCAAAGTGGCAGTCATACGGCAGGTCGGATTCAATAAGCGCCGCAGCCAGCGCGCAGCCAACCCGGTTGTCAAGCGCGCGGCCGCGCAAAAATCCGTCCCCAAACTCCGCATACTGCGAACAAAATACCGCGCGATCCCCCAGATGGACCAGTTTGCGGGCTTCGTCACGATCCTTCGCTCCGATATCGAGATACATCGTATCCAGATCAGCGGCCTTTTCCCGTTCTTCCGCCGATTTCATATGCATCGCCTTCATGCCGATCACGCCGAAGGTTTCGCCGATCAACACCGATTTACCGGGGATGGTACGCTTGTCAATGCCGCCTACCGTTGTAAAACGCAGCAGGCCGTCATCTTCGATATAGGTCACAATGAGCCCGACCTCGTCCATATGCGCGGAAATCATCAGCTTTTGCTTCGGGGTTTCCCGCCCCTTTTTGAAAGCCAGGATATTGCCGAGCGCATCCACTTTATAAAGGCATTTGCCCTCGATCATCCGCAGGATCTCATACCGCACCTGTTCTTCATTGCCGGACACGCCGGGAATGCCGCTCAGACGTTCGATATATTTATAAAGCATTCCCGTCACCTCCAAATTCGGCCCGGACATACGAAACGATCAGATCCGCCACTGCTTCCACATCGGTCACACAGACCATTTCAATCGGCGTGTGCATATATTTGATCGGGATTGACAGCAGTGCGCACCGCACCCCCGCGCCCGAAATCGCCACTGCGTCCGCATCGGTACCGGTCCCGCCGCCCATCACTTCTGTCTGATAGGGGATGCCCGCCTCTTTTGCCAGTTTCTTCATCTGTTTAAACATGCCGTTATCGAGCACCGGCGCGATGCCGACCATCGCCCCCTTGCCCATGAGCCCGCATTTTGCGCGGGGGGCATCCGGCGTGTGCGCAAACGAAACGTCAACCGCCACACAGTGGGTCGGCGTGAGCTTCACCGCGGCTGTATAAGCCCCCTGGCTGCCGACCTCCTCCATACTGACGAGCGCCACGCTGAGCGTGCAGCCAAGCTTTGCCGCCGCAAGCCGTTTGGCCGCCAGAATCACCGACGCGCAGCCCGCACGGTCGTCGATGGAGGGCGCGCAGACCAGCCCCCCCGGCAGCTCCCGCGCCTGCCCGCAGATGGTCACCCGGTCACCCAGCGCGATCTTTTCCCGTGCCTCTTCCCCGGTCATCCCCACGTCGATACAGAGATCCTCCAGCTTTGGAAGCTTCCCATCGTCCGGGTTCAGATGGGGCGGAATGGTGCAGATTACCCCGTCGAGCGGACCATTTTCAGTGTGCACCTGTACCTGCGCCGCCAGCACGAGCGACCGGTCAATGCCGCCGCAGTTAGAGACGCGCAGGAAGCCATTTTCCTCAATGTAGCTTACAATCATACCGATTTGGTCAAGGTGGGCAGTGAGCATCACATGTGGAGCTCCTTTGCCCGCTTCATGCACGCGGCAGATGAGGCTGCCGAGCCGCGTCGTTTCGCACGGGCCGAGCTGCGCAAGCATCCCCCACGCCGTCTGGGCCGCGCGGTCTTCAAAGCCCGACACGCCGACCGCGTCACAGAGGTTCAAAATCATTTTTGCTGTGGACATCTGAAACCTTCTTTCCTTTGGGTCAGAGCGCTTTGACCAGTTCCTTAAAATGGCGGCCGCGCGCTTCAAAATTCGGGTAGGCATCAAAACTTGCGCACGCGGGCGAAAGCGAGACGATATCCCCTTCGGCGGCCTTTTCATGTGCGATACGCACCGCATCTTCGAGATCTTTTGCACGCAGGACAACGAGTTTTTCCGGATCAAAATCCGCAGCGGCTTTCACCGCCGATTCGATCTTGTCCGCGGTCGCCCCGGTGAGGATCAGCATCTTCACCTTTTCAAGCAGCTTGGGCACCAGCGGCTCGAACGGGATCTTTTTGTCATATCCTCCCGCGATGACGATCAGCTTCTGCCCAAAGCTGTTGAGCCCGGCAATCGTCCGGGTTGGAGTGGTCGCGATCGAATCGTTGTACCATTTGACCCCGCCAAGCTCCCGCACCAGTTCGATGCGGTGCTCCACGCCGCCGAATTCCATCGCGACATTCTGAATCGCCTCCAGATCCGCATAACCCCAGACCGCACAGATCGCAGCGAGGTAGTTTTCCACATTATGAATGCCCGGCAGTTTGATCTCTTCGGCGCGCAGGACCTTCTGCGCCCTGCCGTTGATCGAAACGTAGATGACCCCGTCCTCGAGATAGGCTCCAGTGCGTACCGGGTGTTTCACTGAAAATTCAAAGAGCTGCCCCCGCACATCCTTTGCAAACGACGCCGCCAATTCGTTGTCCACGCCGAGCACCGTTCTGGAAAAGGCGTGCTGGTGCAGGACGATGTTGCGTTTTGCGTCGACGTATTCCTGCATGTCCTTATGGATGTCGAGATGGTTCGGGGTGATGTTGGTGACCACCGCGATGTCCGGGCTTTCGCGCATCGAGATGAGCTGGAAGCTCGAAAGCTCCGCCACCGCGAAATCCCCGTCGCGGATATCCTGCACCACCGGCATCAAGGGGCGGCCGATGTTGCCGCCGAGATGGACCCTGTGCCCGGCCTCCTTGAGCATCTCCGCAATGATGGTTGTGGTGGTGGTCTTGCCGTCCGAACCGGTGATAGCCACCGTCTTGCAGGGGCACAAGTCGAAGAATAGCTCCATCTCGCTGGTGACCACCACACCGTCCTGCCTGAGCTGCTCGAGCACCGGGTGATGGAACTTCATCCCCGGCGTACGCAGGACGATTTCGGCATCGATTCCATCAAGATAGCCTTCTCCAAGCTTCAGTGTGACCCCCTGCGCCTCAAAATTGTTGCAGATCGCTTCGCCAAGCTGCTCGCGGGTACGTCTATCGCAGGCAATCACCTTTGCGCCGCGGTCACAGAGCCTGCTGATCAGGTCGGAATGGCTCACGCCGATACCGATTACCGCCACTTTTTTCCCTTTTACTTCCTCAAAGAAGCGCTGAACCCTGCTGTCCATAAGAAAAGCCTCCTATTATTCCTGTCTAACTTTTTTATTATATTCGCCCCGGCCGGTTTTATCAAGCAAAAACGGGGGAACTCCAAAAGAAGTTCCCCCCGGAGCCGCTATATTTTTACAAAGCTTCGATCACATAATCGATTACAGCCGCCTCCCGGCCATCCTCTATGTAAACCCGCGGAACACGCCGCCCAATCAGGCAGGCTTCCTCATAGTTGATGGTGCCGTTCCACTGCGCGAAATCGTCAAGCGTCACCGCCAGATCCCCGCACCGTCCAACCAACGTCACAACATCCCCGCTTTGAACCTGTGGGATATCGGTCACGTCGATCATCATCTGGTCCATGCACACCCGGCCGACCACCGGCGCATATTCGCCGCCCACGATCACCCGGCCGCGGTTCGAAAGGTTGCGGCGGTAACCGTCCGCGTAGCCGGCCGCGATCGAGGCCACCACCTGCCGGTCATGTTCGGTTGTGTAGGTCCGTCCGTAGCTGACCGGCACGCCCGCTTCGAGTTTTTTCACCATCGACACGGTGGTATAGAGCGACATCGCCGGGCGCAGGTCGGCCATTCCGGCACATTCGCCGGACGGCGCAAGTCCATAGAGCACGATCCCAAGCCGCACCATGTCCAGGTGCATCTGTGGATAGGCCATCGTCGCCGCGCTGTTGCAGCAATGCCGCAGCGAAAAGGTAATCCCGAGCCTGCGCAGCTCTTCCAGGGTTTGTATAAACACCGCGTACTGGCCCAGCGTATATTCCCTGCTGTCCTGCTGGAATTCGTCGGCGCAGGCAAAATGGGTATAGATCCCGGTGCAGGAAAGCCCCGGCAGCGCGCAGGCCGCGGCAATCTCTTCCGCCGCCTCGCATTCGTGGCCGTTGGGCGCGTAAAACCCAATACGGGTCATGCCGGTGTCCACCTTGATGTGACAGTCAACCGTGACGCCCTTTTTTTTTGCCTGCGCGGAAAGCGCCTTGGCATATTCTTCCGAATACACAGTCTGCGAAACGTTCAGCTCGGCCAGGCGGTCCGCCATCGCAGGCGGCGTAAAGCCAAGGATCAGGACCGGCTTATCGATCCCCTGGCGGCGCAGCGAAACCGCTTCGTTCAGATTCGAAACAGCAAACCAATCGACCCCTGCCTTCTGCAGCGCGCGGGAAACATAGCCGTCCCCGTGGCCGTATGCGTCCGCCTTGACCACCGCCATGGACAGGCAGCCGGGATCAAGGCACTTCTTCATTTCCTGATAGTTGTGGACCACAGCGTCCAGGTCGATGTCCGCCCAGGTGCGGCGCAAATAATCCATATCGGCTTTTCCCTTTCTTTCAGTCGTCCCGGTCCGGATCTTTGGCGATGAGCACCGCCAGCCCAAAGGTGTTGATCAGGATCGAAAGCCCAAGCGTGATGAGCGCCCAGGGCGAATTTGTATTGAATAAAAGCAGGAGTGCTACCAATAATACGATCACACCAACCGCCAGCACTGTGAGCCCGAATTTTCTTCTTGTCATCATCGTTCAAATTCCTTTGTATTGATGCACCCAATAAGGGTTCTGAGGCGTTTCACCCGTACATTTTAATATACACCAACCCCGCGGCTTTTACAACCAAGCCGTCCGCGTTCGCACAAATTTAACAATTGCCACACTTTTTCCGGGAGGGATTCTATGTCACTGATCCGCACCGACCTTGCGGTTGAATCAGCCGAACCGATGCGCAGCCGTCTGCCGGACGGCGTGGCCGTCCATGAGGAAGAACGGGAATCGGTGCGGATGACCCGCATCGAAATTTCCACCGAGGACGCCGCCCAGAAGCTCGGCCGTGCCTGCGGCCGATACATCACCATTGAGCTTCCGCCGCTCGAAAGCGGCGTCGATCCAGCCGATGATGTGACTCACCTGGCCGCAAAAGAACTGCGCGCACTGCTTCCGCGCGAAGGTCCGGTCCTTGTGGTGGGGCTCGGAAACCGTCAGATGACCCCCGACGCGCTCGGCCCGGAAACCACCCGGCAGATCTTCGCCACCCGCCACATCCCTGCCGAAGTTGCCCGGCGCACCGGGCTCGACGGGCTGCGGCCGGTTTCGGCGCTCGCGCCCGGCGTACTCGGCCAAACCGGCATCGAAACCGGAGAAATCATCCGCGCAGTCGTGCGGGACACCTCCCCGGCGGCTGTCATCGTCATCGACGCCCTTGCGGCCCGCTCGCTGGGCCGGCTCGGCCGTACCATCCAGATCGCGGACAGCGGTATTTCTCCCGGGTCGGGCGTGCTCAACTCCCGACAGGAGCTGAGCGCCCAGTCCCTCGGCGTACCGGTCATTTCGGTCGGCATCCCTACAGTCGTTGACGGCGTGACTCTGGCCTGTGACCTCACCGGCCAGGAGGACGCTTCCAACATTGACGCCACAGCGAAAACAATGATGGTCACCCCGCGCGACATCGACGCGATCATCGCGCGCGGCGCGAAAAACCTTTCGCTTGCGATCAACGCCGCGCTTCAGCCGCAGCTTTCACTGGAAGATATTACCTATCTGGTTTCCTAGCCGCGCATTCCGCAAAATACCGCGCGATGTATTCGCGTGCTTATTCCACGCAGGCCGCCCGGCATATTTTTAAGCCCCGGCACATAGAATGCAAAGAAACGGTTCTATAAGGTAGGGGGCGAGGAAGCTGAAACGAAACAGTCGTATGCCAAGGCCGCGGCGGCTGTCACTGATTCTGACGGTTGTGTTTTTGCTGCCGGTTACGGTGATCGCGGCGCTCTCCGGCCCCATTGAAATGGACGCGCTTACTGAGCGCGCCGCCCTGCTTTCCGCCATGGTGAATATGCCGGAAGGAACCCTTTCCCTGCTGGAACACCGGTTTGCCGGGCAGCTCGATCCGGAATATAACCCCACCGGAAACGAATCGGACGTCGCGCCTTACCTTTCCCCGTGGAACGACCCAGATGAACCGAAATCATCCCCCAAAGCGCCCGAAACCACTTCTCCGTCCGCTATCCAGCCGACCGGCAAAAAAGCGATTGTGACCGATCCCTCTCCAGCAAAAGACACCATCCACACCGTACCGGCAGATTTCCGGGGACGGATTGTGCAGGAGAACATGTCCGCCAGCGGCACCAATTTGATCCCATATGGCGAGGGGCTCCTGCGCAACTATACAGAGGTACCGGATGAGGAAATCAAAGGGATCATGGAACAGGGGATGAACATTCACCTGGAAGATACCGACCAGCCGCAGGTGCTCATCTTCCATACCCACGCCACCGAAAGCTATGAGCCCTACGACACCGACACCTATGACCTGCGCAATACCTGGCGCACGACCAACAACAATGATAACATGGTTGCGGTGGGGGATGTACTCGAAAAAACGCTGCGGGACGCGGGAATCGGCGTGATCCACGACAAAACCCAGCACGATTACCCCTCCTACAACGGCTCGTATGAACGCAGCGCCGAAACGATCAAAGGGTATCTGAAAAAATACCCGACTATCAAGATCGCGCTCGATATCCATCGGGACGGCATTCAACGGGAAGACGACCTGATTGTCAAGCCGGTGGTCGAGGTGGACGGCAAAAAGGCTTCCCAGCTCATGATCATCACCGGCAGTGACGACGGTACGATGAATGTGCCGAAATGGCGGGAAAACCTGCGGTTCGCCGCTTCGGTGCAGGATGCAATCGAGCAGGACTTCCCAGGGCTCACGCGCCCGATCTTCTTTTGTTACCGCAAGTACAATATGGATTTAACGACCGGGTCGCTGCTGTTCGAGGTCGGCTCCAATGCAAATACCCTGGAGGAAAGCAAGTACACTGCCGGGCTTATCGGCCAGTCGATTGCAAAACTGCTGAACGCAAACCGGGAAGTGACCGCTGAAAAGCCGAACCCCACGCCCGTTCAATAACCAGATGTTAAAAATGTAGGTGAAAATACAAATTGTTAAAAAGAGATCTCCGCCTTTTCTTCTCTTCCTTCTGTATCACCCTGATTCTGACCGGCTGGGTGACCGCCTTCCTGGTGGTGGACAATTCCGGTTCCCGGTATGAATCCTCCGCCACTGTCCCCGCGCTTGAGATGACACGCGCCGACGAACCGCTCCATTTTGATCTGGCGCTGCTTGGGCAGTGGTACACCGTAACCCTTGAGCCGCTCAACCGGCTTGAAGCGGCCCGCAAGCAATATGCCTGCCTGGTCACACCGCGCAGGCTGCTCAATCTCGAAAAGCTGTACAGTTTAGGTGTTTATGGGAAGAAGAAGATTTACAATTGGTATAAAGAGAATGAATATGTACAAAATGTCACAAAATCACAGGAAGGCATCCCGGTCGAATAACGGGACGCCTTCCTGTTCATTTTTTGAGGATCCGCGCGAGCGACACATCCTCCAGCAGATTCACTGTTTCAAACTTTCCTTTATAAAAAACAGCCCAGTTGTTGAATACGCAGGGCAGTTCCTTTGCCTTCTGCAGCGTATCCACCCGGATCAGTTCCAGCGGAATTCCATTCTTTTCACAGTACTGCCGGACCCGCCCGACCCGCTGCGGGATATAAGGGCACTGCATATCGTAATAGATGGTCAGCGCTTCGCTGTCGATGCGCCCGCACTTTGCACGCGGCGCAAACTGCGGCACGGTCCCATCAAACGAGCATGCCAGCAGGTCATACCCCTGTTCGGTCGTGTCCACAACCTCGAAGCCGTACTTCTTCGCAAACGCCTGATCGGAAAGCCAGGACTTCTGCTTTTTCGCCCCGAGCATGCAAACGCCGGATTTACCTTTCGTTTTTGCATCGGCCAGACAATATTCCATCAGCGCTTTGCCATATCCTTTTCCCTTACAGTCTCCGGTGACCCACAGACAGTACAGATAAATATAGTTGTCCCCAACGATGGGGACCCAGGCGGTTTCGAGCGGCGCATACTCGATGAAAACCGTGGCCTTCGCATCGAGCTTGCGAAAAACATGTCCCTCCCGCAGCCGGTCCGAAAGCCATTGCCGCTTTTCCTCCACGCCGGGGTGTGGTTTTTTGCTGCGAATAATACAGCACAGATGTTCCTTGTCCAGGTTTTCTGCCGTCAGGTTGATAAATTCCGTACCCATATGCACCCTCGCTTCAAATTTTTTGAACGAACTAATGTTCGATTTCATTGTAACATATCAGCCTCATCTCCACAAGGCCATCTGGTAAAATGACAGACGCTTTGTGTCAGAAACCGGGACGCCTTCCTGTTGCATATTGGCCCGTCCCTGTGCTATAATGCAGTATTGGATAAATATGATGAAATGCCCGGCGGGACGCGCCTTTCCACAGCTTCCCGAGCGGGCGGAAACGGCAGGTAACCTATGTCCGACAGAAGAGAAAATATCCGGAATTTTTGTATCATCGCGCATATCGATCACGGCAAAAGCACCTTGGCCGACCGTATCCTGGAACTGACCGACGCGGTCAGCAAGCGCGATATGGAGGAACAGATCCTCGACAATATGGAGCTGGAGCGGGAGCGCGGCATCACAATTAAGGCGCGGGCCGTTTCGCTCACCTACCACGCGGACAACGGGAAGGACTATAACTTCAACCTGATCGACACCCCCGGACATGTCGACTTCAATTATGAGGTTTCCCGTTCGCTCGCGGCCTGTGAAGGCGCGGTGCTCATCGTGGACGCGTCGCAGGGGATCGAGGCGCAGACCCTTGCAAACACCTATCTCGCGATCGAACATGACCTCGAAGTCACGCCGGTCATCAACAAGATCGACCTGCCAGCCGCCGAGCCCGACCGGGTCGCGCAGGAGGTCGAAGACGTCATCGGCATCCCCTGCCTCGACGCGCCGCGCATTTCGGCCAAAACCGGCGAAAACATCCACGCGGTGCTCGAACGGATCGTCACCGACATCCCCGCTCCCAAAGGCGATGAACAGGCACCGCTGCGCGCGCTCATCTTTGACAGCTACTACGACAGCTACAAAGGCGTTATCGCCTATGTGCGCGTCATGGACGGAGTGGTGAAACCCGGCATGACCATCAAAATGATGGCAACCGGCGCGCAGTTCAATGTTGTGGAATGCGGCGTCATGGCAGCCACCAGCCTGGTCACGCGGGACGAGCTCTTCGCGGGGCAGGTCGGATATATCGCGGCCTCCATCAAGACCGTGCGGGATACCGCGGTGGGCGACACGATCACCGACGCGGAAAATCCCGCGCCCGAACCGCTGCCCGGCTACCGCAAGGTTCAGCCGATGGTCTTTTCCGGCATCTATCCGCTTGACGGTGCAAAATATCCTGATCTGCGCGACGCGCTTGAAAAGCTGCAGCTAAACGACGCTTCCCTCTCCTTTGAGCCGGAAACTTCCGCCGCGCTCGGGTTCGGCTTCCGCTGCGGTTTTCTTGGGTTGCTGCACATGGAGATCATCCAGGAGCGGCTCGAGCGGGAATTCAACCTCGACATCATCACCACTCTGCCGAGCGTTATCTACAAGCTCACGATGACCGGCGGCGAGGAAAAATGGATCGACAATCCGACCGAGTATCCCGACCCGGCACTGATCGCTGCGGCCGAGGAACCGTTTGTAAAAGCGAATATTTTTACTCCAACCGCCTATATCGGCAATATCATGGAACTCTGCCAAAGCCGCCGCGGCGTTTATTTTGACACCAAATATCTGGATGCCGACCGGGTTGAGCTGCATTACGAACTGCCGCTCAACGAAATTGTCTATGATTTCTTTGACGCGCTCAAATCCCGCACTAAGGGTTACGCGTCCTTCGACTATGAGTTCTGCGGCTATCGTGATTCAAAGCTGGTCAAACTTGACATCCTCTTAAACGGGGAGATCGTCGACGCGCTCTCCTTCATCGCACACGCGGATAAAGCCTATCCGCGCGCGCGCAAGCTCTGTGAAAATCTGAAGGAAAATATCCCGCGCCAAATGTTTGAAGTGCCGATCCAGGCCGCGATCGGCGGCAAGGTCATCGCGCGGGAAACGGTCAAGGCTCTGCGCAAAGACGTGCTTGCCAAATGTTACGGCGGCGATATCACCCGCAAAAAAAAGCTGCTTGAAAAGCAGAAGGAAGGCAAAAAGAAGATGCGTCAGCTCGGTACCGTTTCGGTTCCGCCCGAGGCGTTCACCGCTGTACTCAAGCTCGATTCCAACGACTGACACCACGGCGGGTCTGTTCTGCGACTCCGCGCGTTCGGGGCTGATGGCAACGTATCATACTCCCCATAAACGGATGGCAGAAACGCGCGGCCCTGCGGGCCGCGCGTTCTTTAAATCAAACGCAGGCCGGCAGTACCCGCCCAAGTGGCAAAGACTGGCGTTCGATCGGACTCCCCACCGGGCCGGGGGCATCCACAGGCATCTCAAACCGCACTTTCAGCCGAATACACTACCCGCACTATCCGCAGGGAGCGTGAAACGCAGCGTTCAGTCCTGAGCTGACCGTCCTGTTGGGAGCGGCTGCGAGGCAGATCGTGGCAAGGCATCTGCCGGGGTTTCGCAAGGGGACGGCTAGTCCCCTTGCGCGAACTTTTGGTGACTTTTCGTTCGCCCGAAAAGTCGCTCGTGGTGCGCGGCGAAACACGCAGGAGCGTACAATTGGAAGAAGGTGATTTCATGTCCTGCAAGGGTCTATACATTCACGTACCATTCTGTGAGCGCAAATGTCCCTACTGCGATTTCTATTCGGTGAAGGCGGACCAGACGCTGATGGATGCCTACACCGCACGGGTGATCCACATGCTCAAAACGCAGCCGTTCGGCGTGCGGGAGCTGGAGACGGTCTATTTTGGCGGCGGCACCCCTTCGGCGCTGGGCGGGAAACGGCTCGCGCGGATGATGGAGGCGGTTTTTTCCGCATTCACAGTTGCACCGGATGCGGAAATCACAGTGGAATGCAACCCGCATTCGGCGCTTGCCCCCGAACTTGTTTTGATGCGGCGGGCTGGGATCAGCCGGCTCTCGATCGGGATGCAGAGCGTCAGCGACCGTCAGCTTCGGCTGCTGGGACGGCCGCATACCGCGTCCGATGTGGCACAGGCGGCACAGGCGGCGCGAAGGGCCGGGTTCGAGCATCTTTCGTTCGATCTGATGCTCGCGACGCCTGGGCAGACTCTCGCGGATATTGACGAGGCGGTGCGGTTTGCATCCGAACTCGGCGCGGAACATCTGTCCGCTTATCTGCTCAAGGTGGAGGATGGCACGCCGTTCGCGGCGCGCCATATTGAGCTGGAATGTCCAGATGGCGATGGGCAGGCCGATTATTACCGGCACGCGGTTGAGACGCTTGCCGCATATGAATATGAGCAATATGAAATCAGCAACTTCGCGCGGGATGGCCGGACCGCGCGTCACAATCTCAAGTACTGGCGCTGTGAGGAATATCTTGGGGTCGGGCCATCCGCGCATTCCTTTGTGAATGGCCGGCGGTTCTATTTCCCGCGCGATCTCACGGGGTTTCTCGCGGCAGAAAATCCGTTTGGCCTGCTGGTTGACGACGGGTCGGGCGGCGACGCCGAGGAGTTTCTAATGCTTAGGCTGCGGCTCGCCGATGGGGTGCGTTTTTCCACACTTTCCAAGCATTATCCGGATTATGATCTGACCGCGCTGTGCGAACGCGCGCGCCGGATTCCCTCCAGGTTCCTTACGCGCGATGAGGCAGGGATTCGGCTCACACCGGAAGGATTCCTGCTTTCCAACACCATCATCGGGGAGCTGCTCACATGAAACAGAAAGGCCTTTCAAAAAGGATTTGGGTCCCGGCGCTTGGCCTGCTGCTGGTTATCCTTGCGATTGCATTTTACAGCGGCTATACTGTCCGGCATTACCGCGTCACCACCCAAAAACTTCCGACGGGCAGCTGCCTGCGTGCCGCGCTGGTTACCGATCTGCACGCCGAGCCATCCGAAACGCGGCGCGAAAGACTTGCCGCATTGCTCGAAAGCGCCGAACCGGATGTGATATTGCTTTGTGGGGATATCTATGACGACTGGCGCGCCTTCGATGGCGCCGACGCGTTTCTCTCCGAAATTGCGGGACTCGCGCCGCTCTACTATGTCACGGGCAATCATGAAATCTGGTCAAAGCGGATGCCGGAAATTCTTTCCCGGTTGAAAGCGCATGGGGTGACCGTCCTCGAAAACGATTGGGTAACGCTGCCGGTACAAGGCGGCGGTGAAATCCTGATGGCAGGGCTTGCAGACCCTGACGGCGCGCCAAGTTTGCAGGCCTGGGCGGACAATGCCAGGAGAGCCTTCACGCCGCTCGAAACCGACGGGCATTTTCGGCTGCTGCTTTCCCACCGGCCGGAACAGGCCACTCTTTACGCGCAATTACCGTTTGATCTTACCCTCTCAGGGCATGCGCATGGAGGACAGGTCCGCATTCCCGGTATCCTCAACGGGCTTTACGCCCCGAATCAGGGCTTCTTTCCAAAATATGCGGGAGGTTGCTACGAGGACGTTCCCAGCGGACAGATCCGCATTGTGGGACGCGGCGTTTCCCATTATTGGATTCTGCCGCGCGTCTGTAACCCGCCCGAACTGGTTTGCATCGAACTGAAAGGGGCCCCGGCATAAACACCGGGGCCCCTCGTCTTTTCATTTAAGTTTCCATCAGCTGGCGAAGCTGTTTGCCAAAATCCGCGGCGACCGAACGAACACTGTCGATGATCTCGTTGATGCCGTCTTCTATTTCGCCGGCCGCGCCGCCCGTTTTGAAGTAGTCGCGCGACCGGGTTTTCCGGTAGCGTTTGATCATCTGCTTGATGCGCTCGCTCTCCTGCTGGGAAATTGGGTTTTCGGGCTTGCGAATCTCCCGCAAAGCGTTGGCACAGTCGGAAAGCAGTTCCCTATATTCATCCTCAATCTGTTTTTTAAAGCGCGCGGTCATCTGCGCTTCGTCCGAAGAATCGGTGAACCGCAGCTCCACAATACTCGCCTCGCCGCCGAGCTCACGGATTTTCTGCGCAAGGGCGGTGAACTGCTGCATGCCCTGCGCGGTGTTGGGCAGAATTGCGACGCCCTGCTTAAAGTATTCCGCGCCAAATTCCTTCAGTTTGCGCCAGACGTATACCCGCACCTTGGAGGGGTTGATTGGGAGGTTGTAACTGAGCGCCAGCCAGACCGTCCGCTGCATCTGCATTGCGTCCACCTGCCTTTCCTTATTTTCCGAGGCTGCTACCGCATGTCAAAAGCCGCCTTCACAGCTTCTCCCGCCGTCTTTGGCAGTGCCCCCGCGAAGGCGGGGCTCAAATGGCGGGAACTGTTTGCGTTGTACTTATTATAGCACGATAATTGTAACAAGTGTTAGCTTTTTCGTCAATCCTTATTTATCCCGACGAAATTTTCTTGCAAGATGCCCATTGGGATGCTAAAATATAGTATTGGTTTATTTGGAATTGAAATGCTTCCGACCGGCATGCCCGCCGGCGGATTTTGAAAGGAACTGGAGCCATGTCGGTCAAAAACCTGATTCTTCCCCCCAATTATTTTTCCAAGCTGGATATCCTGGAGACGGAAATCGCGATCAAGCTTGCGAAGGACACCTTTGAACGGGAACTTGCCAAGATGCTCACCTTGACCCGTGTCTCCGCGCCGCTCTTTGTGCGGCCGGAAACCGGCCTTAACGACGACCTCAACGGAGTGGAACGGCCGGTGCAGTTCGATGTGCTGGACATCGGCGCGGATGTGCAGATCGTCCATTCGCTGGCAAAATGGAAGCGGATGGCGCTGGCCCGCTACGGGTTCGCCCCCGAAACCGGCCTTTATACCGATATGAACGCCATCCGGCGCGACGAGGAGCTCGACAATCTGCATTCCATCTATGTCGACCAGTGGGACTGGGAAAAGGTCATCACCCGCGCCGACCGGAATATGCAAACCCTCCAATCCACCGCGAACGCCATCATGTGCGCGCTGCGTACCACCCAAGGGGTTCTGGCGCAGGAATTCTCGGCGCTCGAGCGGTACCTGCCCGACCACCTGGAATTCTTCACAAGCCAGGAGCTGGAGGATCTGTATCCCGATCTCACGCCCAAGCAGCGGGAGGACGCGGTCGCCCAAAAATACGGCGCGGTCTTCATCTCGCAGATCGGCGGCGCGCTCCGTTCCGGAAAACCCCACGACGGCCGCGCGCCCGACTACGACGACTGGCAGCTCAACGGCGATATCCTCATCTGGTACCCGGTGCTTGGACGCGCGCTGGAACTTTCCTCAATGGGGATCCGCGTGGATGAAAAAACGCTCCGCGAACAGCTCGAAATCTCCGGCTGCACCGACCGCGCCGCAATGCCGTTCCACAGCATGCTGCTGGCGGGACGTCTGCCGCTCACGATGGGCGGCGGCATTGGACAGAGCCGTATCTGCATGGCGCTTTTGCAGAAAGCGCATATCGGAGAAGTGCAGGCTTCGGTCTGGCCGGACGACATGCACGACGCCTGCGCGGCTTCCGGCATCCATCTGCTGTAATCCAGGCATCCCCATTTGGGACGATGACCTGTTCCTGAAACAAGAAGTGGAGGTTATTTATGGATCTGACGACACTGTTCGGTTCAAAAGTATTCGGCGACGCCGCCATGCGCAAATATCTGTCCCGTGAAGTTTATGAGAGCCTTAAGCGCACGCAGGAGGGCGGGCTGCCGCTTGACCCGGCCATTGCGGAAGCGGTGGCCGAAGGGATGAAAGACTGGGCCATTTCGCTCGGCGCGACCCATTACGCCCACTGGTTCCAGCCGCTCACCAACATCACCGCCGGCAAGCACGATTCTTTCATCGAACCGGCTGGCAACGGCGACATCGTGCTGGAATTCTCCCCAAAGGCGCTGGTCAAAGGGGAGCCGGACGCCTCCTCGTTCCCTTCCGGCGGGCTCCGCGCCACCTTTGAGGCGCGCGGCTACACCACCTGGGACCCCACTTCCCCCGCTTTTGTCAAGGACGGAACCCTCTACATACCAACCGCCTTCTGCGCCTACAACGGCGAAGCGCTCGATCAAAAGACCCCGCTTCTGCGCTCGATGCAGGCGGTGAACGATCAGGCGCTGCGGCTGCTGCGGCTGTTGGGCAATACGACCTCCAAGTGCGTGGTGCCGACGGTCGGCGCGGAACAGGAATACTTCCTCATCGACCGCGGCCTTTACGAAAAACGGCTTGACCTCAAAATTTGCGGGCGCACACTGATCGGCGCGAAGCCGCCGAAGGGCCAGGAGCTTGACGACCACTACTGTGGGCGCATCCGGCTGCGGGTGGCGGACTATATGAAAGCGGTCGACGAGGAACTCTGGGCGCTCGGCATCCCGAGCAAGACCAAGCATAACGAAGTCGCACCCGCCCAGCATGAGCTGGCCTCGGTTTTTGGATCGGCAAACATCACCTGCGACCACAACCAGCTCACAATGGAAACGCTGCGGGTGGTCGCAAAACAGAAGGGTCTGGCCTGCCTGCTGCATGAAAAACCGTTCGCGGGCATCAACGGCTCCGGAAAGCACAACAACTATTCCCTTTCGACCGACGACGGCCTGAATCTGCTTTCCCCCTCGAAGGATCCCGCCAAAAACCGCCGGTTCCTGCTGGTGCTCGCCGCCTTCCTCGAAGCGGTCGACGATTATGCGGATCTTCTGCGCGCATCCGCCGCCTGCGCCGGGAACGACCACCGTCTGGGCGGCTGCGAGGCGCCTCCCGCCATCATTTCGGTCTTCCTTGGCGAGAACCTTACCCAAGAGCTTGTCAGCGCTGCTGAGGGCCACAGCGCCCACGAGAACGAACGTCAGATGCTGCATACCGGCGTAGCCGCTTTGCCCGACTTCGTCAAGGATGACAGCGACCGCAACCGCACCTCTCCCTTTGCCTTTACCGGCAATAAATTTGAATTCCGCATGCTCGGTTCCTCCCAATCGATCGCGCTGACCAACGTGGTGCTCAACACCGCTCTGGCCGACGTCTTTCAGAAGTTCTGCGACCGGCTCGAAAAGGCTCCCGACCGCGACAAAGAAATCGGCGCGATCATTGCCGATGTGATGAACCGCCACGGCAGGATTATTTTCAACGGTAACAACTATTCCGAAGCTTGGGTGCAGGAAGCCAAACGCCGCGGCCTGCCGGTCCTGGATTCCTCGGTTGAGGCGTTCGACTGCCTCACCGCGCCGAAAAATATCGCCCTTTTCAAACGTCACTGCGTTTTTACCGAGCCCGAGTGCCTTTCCCGTGTGGAGATCCTACTCGAAAACTACAGCAAAGTCCTCGCCATCGAGTCAGCCACCATGATCGAAATGGTGCGCCGCCAGGTCTATCCGGCGGTTGTGCGCTATACCGGCGAGCTGGCCGAAACGCTCAACCGGATGCGTACCGCCGGTGCGCTCAGCGAATCGACGGTGCGGGTGCTGGGAACGCTCACCGCGCTGATCGACCAGATCGACAGTGAGCTGGACGCTCTGCGCGACGCGTTCGCGCGCAGCCAATCGATCGAGGACCTGCACGAGCACGCGGTATTCATGCGCGACACCGTCTGCGGCTGTATGGACAGCCTGCGCGCCGCCTGTGATGCGGCCGAGCACATCCTTGACTTTGAAAGCTGGCCGATCCCCACCTACACCGACCTGCTCTTGCGGGTATAAAGCATTCCAGACAAAAAGAAGCGCTCACCGATGGGTGAGCGCTTCTTTTAAATTGATCAGGCGTTGATTCCTGCTGCCTCGGAACTGCAGCGAAAGGTCGCGTTCGGCTTCCAGATAGGGGCCGTCCACAAGCAGATCGCAGAGCTGCAAAAGCCGCAAAATATCCGGCTCCTGCTCCGATTTTTGCAATAATTGTTCAAAAGTATACCCAGAGTAAATTGTCAGGTTTTTTCCAAGCGCTTTGATCCGCTCACCGAGTTCACAGAGCGCCGCGGCCTGGCAAAACGGCTCTCCGCCGGAAAAGGTCACGCCGCTCATCAGCGGGTCAGCTTTCACCTGCCGCACGATCTCATCCATGTCAGCCAGATAGCCGCCGTCAAAATCATGCGTCTGGGGATTGTGACAGCCTGGACAATGATGCGGGCACCCCTGTACGAACACGACATAGCGCATTCCCGGCCCATCCACAATCGAATCGGAGATGCAACCGGAAATTCGCAGCGGGGTGCTCATAACTTCACTTCGCGGACAACAGTGTGCTTGACCCGCTCGCTTTCCTCTGCGCGTTTCGCATCATTGAAGCGGTCGAGCGTGCCCACCAGGTAACCGGTGATACGCCGAATGCGTTCAAAGCCGACGCCCGCGCCGATCATCTCCGGTTCATTCTGTACAGTCTGTGTATTTTGCATATGAATTCCCTCCTGTATGTTATTTCATACGTAAATCATCTGTGTGTCATGCCTTTGCGCGTTCCGCCGCGCACCACAGGTCTTTGCGCGTTCCGCCGCGCACCACGGGTCTTTGCGCGTTCCGCCGCGCACCACGGGTCTTTTGCGCGTTCCGCCGCGCACCACGGGTCTTTGCGCGTTCCGCCGCGCACCACAGGTCTTTGCGCGTTCTGCCGCGCACCACGGGTCTTTGCGCGTTCCGCCGCGCACCACGGGTACCTTTTCGAACGAACGAAAAGGTACCAAAAGTTCGCGCAAGGGGCTAGCCGCCCCTTCCGAAACCCCGCGGACGCCTTGCCAAAACCTGCGCCACAAACGCCCCCAACAAACGGTCAGCTCAAGGCTGAAGCCGGCGTTATCTGCTCCCCGCACCGCTTAGATATCAAGTTCGGGCGGGAGAGAATGGATTCGCCATGGACCGTCCGTTTTCCGCGCCCACCGCGATTCGGATTTCAATTCGTGCGAAGCACACCTTATCCCAAATCCGCCGCTGAAAGCGGCGGGCCGTCGCAGACGGCACCCAGCGGGGGTCCCGCAGGGGGTATGCAACCCCCTGCGAGCGGCCGTCGCGCCTTTGGCGCGCTCCGGAAAATGCCGCGCGATGCATTCGCGCGTTTTTTCCGGGCAGGCCGCTATTTGCCGTACCCTTCATAGCCGCGAAAATCCCGACCGGCGCCGACATAGCAGCCGAGCTCCTTGAGCTTCGCGACGCTCACCGCTTCGCCCTCATGGCGGCCACAGCGCGGACAGACGTCGTCGATGATGCCGGTGTAACCGCAGACTGGGTCGCGGTCGACCGGATGGTTGATCGACCCGTAGCCGATGCCGCATTCCTTCATGTAGCGGACCACCTGTTCGAACGCGTCGAGGTTCTTGAGCGGGTCGCCGTCCAGCTCGATGTAGGAGATATGCCCCGCGTTGGTCAGCGCATGATACGGCGCTTCCAGACGGATCTTCTCGCTGGCGGAGATGTTGAAGTAGACCGGGATGTGGAACGAGTTGGTGTAAAAGTCGTGGTCGGTCACCCCTTCGATCGAGCCATAGAGCTCGCGGTCCATCCGCACAAAACGTCCGGAAAGGCCTTCCGCCGGAGTGGCGAGCAGGGTATAATTGAACCCGGTGGCGCGGGTCGCCTCATCCATGCGTTTACGCATATGACCAACAATCTCAAGTCCCAGATTCTGGGCATATTCGCTTTCGCCGTGGTGCTGCCCAATCAGCGCCTTGAGCGTCTCCGCCAGGCCGATGAAGCCCATCGAGAGGGTGCCGTGCTTGAGCACCTCGCCCACCTCGTCGTCCGGGCCGAGCTTGTCCGAATCAAGCCAGATACCCTGTCCCATCAGGAACGGGTAGTTACGGACCTTCTTTTTTGCCTGGATCTTGTAGCGCTCCATCAGCTGCTCGATGACAATATCAATCTTACGGTCGAGCTCTTCGAAGAAGAAGTCGATGTCGCCTTTCGAACGGATCGCGATGCGCGGGAGGTTCACCGAGGTGAAGCTGAGGTTCCCGCGCCCGTTGACAATTTCACGGGTCTTATCGTAGTAGTTGCCGATCACGCGGGTGCGGCATCCCATATAAGCAATTTCGGTTTCCGGGCGGCCGGGCCGGTAATACTGCAGGTTATACGGCGCGTCGAGGAAGGAGAAGTTCGGGAACAGCCGTTTGGCGGAAACCCGGCAGGCCAGCTTAAAGAGGTCGTAATTCGGTTCGCCGGGGTTAAAGTTAATGCCTTCCTTCACCTTGAAGATGTGGATCGGGAAGATGGCGGTTTCGCCGTTTCCAAGCCCCGCCTCGGTCGCAAGCAGCACCTTTTCAGTGACCATGCGTCCCTCTGGAGAGGTGTCGGTGCCGTAGTTGATCGAGGAGAACGGGATCTGCGCGCCGGCGCGGGAATGCATCGTATTGAGATTGTGGACCAGCGCCTCCATTGCCTGGTAGGTAGCGCGGTCTGTCTCTTTGAACGCCTCTCTGAGCGCAAACCGCTGGATCTTCTGTGCTGTCTGTTCATCCACCAGCGCGCAGAGCAGCGGCAGTTCAAAGCCGCGGTAGCCGTTGTCGTCCGCAAGCACCGGCTCCACGCCCTGCGCCTCTTTCACCTGCGCGGCAATTTCCTTCGCGCGCTCATCGGCGTTTTCGAGGTCCGCGAACAAACTGAGCGCCTTTGCAATGTTGCGCAGGTAGCTCTTGCGGTAGGTCTTGGCCACGCCCGCGGCCATGCCGTAATCAAAATTCGGGATGCTCTGGCCGCCGTGCTGGTCGTTCTGGTTCGACTGGATCGCGATGCAGGCAAGCGCGGCGTAGCTGGCGATATCGTTCGGCTCGCGCAAAAAGCCATGGCCTGTGCAGAAACCGTGCTGAAAGAGCTTCTCGATATCGATCTGGCAGCAGGTAGTGGTCAGCGTCAGAAAGTCGAGGTCGTGGATATGAATATCTCCCGCGAGATGTGCCTTGGAGTGCACCGGGTTCAGGACAAACATATGGTAGAACTGCTTGGCGCCCTCAGAACCGTACTTGAGCATGGTGCCCATCGCGGTGTCGCCGTCGATGTTGGCGTTCTCGCGCTTGATGTCGTTCTCGTTGGCGGATTTGTAGGTGAGGTCCTCATAGGTTTTCATGAGGCGGGTGTTCATATCACGCACTTTTGTCCGCTGCGCGCGGTAGAGGATGAACTCCTTTGCCGTACGGGCGTGCCCGCTCTCAACCAGGACATGCTCCACCGCGTCCTGGATCTCCTCAACCGAAGGCGTTTCATTGTGGCAGGTATTCTCCAGATAATCGGCCACCTGCTGCGCCAGGTTCTGCGCCATTTCATAATCGCTGCCGCCGAGCGCCTGCGCGGCTTTGAAGATTGCGTTTGCAATCTTGTCGATATCGAAAAGCACGCACCGCCCGTCGCGTTTCACAATGGTATTGATCATTTTGTCCCCTCCGTCAAAATCATTCAGCTCTATATTTTGTATTTTAAAACAAAAAACTATACAATATCTAGTCGCGCATTCATTGCGCAAGTATCATTTTAATGCAAAACGAGTTTTCTGTCAATGCGTAAAAGCACATTTTTTGGGGGCTATTTTTGTAGAATGCACTATATATTGTGGAATTTTTCTCCAAAAAACCGCTCCCACCGCATTACACCGGCCTTTCCGGGATCTTTTGGCGCGTGAAGAATTCACATTTGATGCGTTGCATTCCCACGGCGCTTCTGCTAAACTTGCTTATAGATCAAATGTGAAGGTGTCTGCATATGACAAAAAACCGACTGCTTGCCTTGCTGCTTGCGGCAGTGTTCCTGTTTGCTTTTTCCGGCTGCGGGGACAAAACCGCCGGCCAAATCTTCAAATACGATATCCCATCGGGCGTGCACAATCTCGACCCGCAGTTCGCCACCGATTCCACCGCTCGCATGATCATACAAAACACCTTCGAAGGGCTCTTCCGGCAGCTTCCTTCGGGGGAAATCGAGCCATGCCTTGCCGAAAGCTATGAGGTTTCCGCGGACGGGCTCACCTACACCTTTCACCTGCGCCGCGACGCCGCCTGGGGCAATGCGAAGCTGCCGCGGGCGGTTCGCGAAGCCTACAATGGGACGCCCGTGACCGCCCACGATTTTGTCTTCGCGCTTTCCCGGATGTTCAATCCCACCGCGCCCAGCCCGTTTGCCGGCTCTTTTTCCAGCATCAAAAACGCCGAGCTCATCCGGCGCGGCGCGGCGCCAATGGATTCGCTCGGCGTGCGCGCGACCGACGATTATACGCTCGAAATCACCCTCATCCGGCAGGACAGCCTTTTGCCGGAGCTGCTCGCCGCGAGTTATGCAATGCCCTGTAACGAGGATTTCTTCCGCTCGACAAAGGCCCGGTATGGACTTGACCTGAAGAGCCTGCTTTTTAACGGTCCGTTTGGCGTGACCTCCTGGGATAACGAATCGGCCGTCACGCTGCGCCAGAATGCTTTTTACAGTTCGCCCGACCCGGTAATTGCAGGGGGCGTAAACCTCTATATCCAGCCGGGATCCCCTGAAGCGCCCGCAGACCCGGTCGGACGTTTCCTTGCCGATTCCACTGACGCCTGCAAAGTCAATTACGGTGCCCTTCCGGCGGTGCTCGGCGCGGACGGGGCCTATGAATCCTTTGAAGATGTTGTGTGGGTGCTCGCCTTCAACTGCCGTGACGAAGCGCTTGCAAACGCGGAAATCCGCCGCGCGCTGGCTTACGCCATCGACCGCAAATTGTTTGACCAGTACCTGCCGGAAAACCTTCGGGTCAGCGAAATGCTGGTGCCGCCCGCGGTTTCTCTGCTTGGGGAATCCTTCCGCACCTTTGCCGGGGAGAATAGCGAGCTGCTCTACAGCCCGCATCTTGCCAAACAGAATTTTGCCTCCGGTCTGGAGGATCTGGGGCTCGAAAAGATCCCGCTTTCTGAAATCCTGGTGCCGGATACCTATAACCTCCCGCTGCTCACCGGCTTTGTCCAGCAGGGCTGGCAGAAAAACCTGGCGGTCTACACCGGGCTTGTCAAGCTTTCAGAAGCTGAGCTGCTCGCGCGGGTGGCTTCGGGCAATTATTCGGCGGCCATCCTGCCGCTTTCAGCCTCCTATTCTTCGCCTGGGGCTGTGCTCGCGGACTTTTCCTCCGCATCCACACAAAACCTCACCGGCTACGGAAACGCGGACTTTGACACGCTGCTCGCCGCAACGGCTTCTCTTTCGGGGCAGGAAGCTTACGAAGTCTACGCGCAGGCCGAGGAGATGCTGCTTTACGATGCGCCGGTCATTCCGCTTTTTTTCGAGACTTCCTACTACGCGATGGGGCCGGACGTTTCCGGCATTGAATTTTCACCGTTCCTGTCGGGCGTATACTTCAAATATGCCCGCAAAAAGTAAGCAATGCTTGACATTCCCATAAAACTGTGATAAAATCCATACGAATTTGAGAAAGAACGAGGTAATTGCACAAAACATGCGTAACTGACAGCCGCAAATCGAACAAATTATTCTGACCTGCCTTCTTCGGAGGCTTTGGTATTGTTTGTTCTGTCTGGCTGTGGAAGTTTTTGTTTTTGCAATTGCTGTGCGGCGTATCTTTACGCGCGCCGTTTTCTTTATGCAGAAAACAAATCCCTCCGGACAGGACTGTCTGGAGGGATTTTTATGTTGTTACTCAAAGCGCAAAAACTGATAAAAACTTTTGGGGCGCACACTGTTCACAATTGACCGGCTTGAGGTGCATGATCACGACCGTATCGGACTGGTCGGTGCAAACGGCGCGGGCAAATCCACCCTGCTCGGCATCCTCTATGGGGAGGAGCCATATGACGAAGGCCTGATCGAACGCCGCTGCCCGATCGCACTGATCCGGCAGTCGGGCGAGCCGGAAGGCGAGAGCGGCCGCCGGATGCAAAAGGAACTCGCGCTGATGGATTCACCGCGTATGAGCGGCGGCGAGCGGACCCGCGCGGCCATTGCGGCCGCGTTCAGCCAGGAGGCTCCGCTGCTCTTCGCGGACGAACCCACCACCAACCTGGATCTTGACGGGATTTCCGTCTTGCGGGAAAAGCTCGAAAACTACTCCGGCGCAATTCTGCTGATCTCCCATGACCGGGCGCTGCTCGACAGTCTCTGCACATCCATCTGGGAGATCGCGGACGGCGGACTTCGCGTCTTCCCTGGAAACTATACCGACTGGACGGTCCAAAAGCAGCGGGAACGGGACTTCGCACAATTTGAATATGAACGGTACCGCAGCGAAAAGACGCGGCTGCAGGCCGAAGCAGCCGTCCTGCGCGAACAGGCCCGCACCATGCGCAAAGCGCCCAAACGGATGGGCAACAGTGAAGCGCGCCTGCACAAAGGCTCGCGGACGGTCCCACAGGGACAGGTCGCGCACCGCGCGGCAGTGCTGCTCAGCCGCGCCGGCCACCTGGAAGAAAAGGAGCGGCCTTCCGACCCGCCGGAAATCAGGATGGCGCTTGGCGCGGCCAGCCCGGTCACATCCAAAAATGCGGCCCGGATCGAAGGACTCACCATACGTTACGGTAAGCGTACGGTACTCGATGACGTTTCCTTTTCGATCACAACCGGCAAACGCACGGTCATGTTCGGGCCAAATGGCGCGGGCAAAACAACCGTCATCGAATATCTGCTGCACAACAGAGATCGCGCCCAGTTTGCACAAGGGATAAAGGCAGGCTATTTCGCGCAGGATCACACGGTACTCGATCTCCAAAAAACCGTTCTGGAAAATGTGCGGGAAACCTCTTCCCTGCCGGAACACGAGGTGCGTACCATCCTGGCAAACCTGATGATCGCAAAGGACGACGTCTATAAGCCCGCCGGAGTTCTTTCAGGCGGTGAACGAGCCAAGGTTTCCTTTGCGCGGCTGCTCGCCTCCGACTGCAACCTGCTCGTCCTCGACGAGCCGACCAACCACATCGACCTCTTCACGGCCGAGGCACTCGAAAAGCTACTTGTCTGCTGGCAGGGCACCATGCTGCTCATCACACACGATCAGCGGCTGATTGAAAAGCTCGCCGAGCGGCTGCTATTCGTGCAGGATGGGAAAATTGAGACGTTCGAAGGCGGTTGGGACGCCTGGCAGGCCGAGCAAACGCGCCGGGCGGCCCCGCGCGACGACATGTCTGATCTGCGCGAACAGCTCCGGCGGCTGGGGGAACTTTATTAATTTCATCCAACACTGGGGGACTTTTTTGCAAAAAAGTCCCTCGGACCCCTAAAAAACCTTTATTCGGCTGCGCCGCAAACCTCTGGGAAGAGCAGCTCCACACAAAACTGCGCGCCAAACCGCAGGCCGCGCACAAAATAAGTTTCCTCCATGGCGGCGTTCAGCGCGACCTGCTCAAGCAGCAGTTCATCCAGCAGGGTCGCCTGCGCCGGGTTCAGTTGGGCGCGCAGGCTTTCCTGCGCGCGGTCAAATTCCCGCCACGCAAGATTGATTTTGCCATCCTTCGGGTACGGCGCTTCACATGGATGAATCTCACCATTAAAAAGTTGATACAGCAGTGCATGCATATTTTTCACCTCGGCTTCTATAATAACATTTTTACGATTGAAAACAGGAAAATAGTCAAATCTGGACTTTATTGCGGAGTAATCGCCGACCTTTGGCGGCAAAGGCAACCTCCGCGTGCCTCCGGCGGCCCCCTTTCTTACTCGTGCAAGAAAGGGGGAAAAGAACACGCGCGGGGACACCCCGCGGCCCCCTGCGCGCGCTTTTGTTGCCGCTTTGCGGCAAAGACCGCGCGCAATCTGCTGAGAGAAAACGTAGTGTGCCGCGCGCGCTTCGCAATGACGCGCGGGACAAATTTTCGCGCCCGGCGCGAAAATGCGCTGCGCGCAAAACGGACGAACCGATTGAAAAATGCGCGGCCCTGCGGGCCGCGCATTTAAAGGCTGCTATCAGACTTGAGTTCGCCGTCTCCATTGCGGGGAGTATGCAGGGAGCGCGAAACGCCAGGTTCAGTCCTGAGCTGACCGTTTGTTGGGAGCGCAGGCGGCGCAAGTCCTGGCAAGGCGTCCGCCGGGTTTCTTAAGGGGCTATTGTGCCGCAGGCACTCCTTGCGAAAATTCCGCCGCCTTTGGCGGCGGGTCGTCGCAGACGACACCGTACGGGGGATCCAAAGGGGGCGTGTCGCCCCCTTTGAGCGAGCGTCGGACGAAGTCCGCTCCGGCCCATAGGCCGGGAAGCGAGCCCCTAGCCCCTTTGGGGTGCTCTTTGGCTACTTTCTCGCACAAGCGAGAAAGTATGCCCGTGGGGCGCGGCGGAACGCGCCAGTGATTCTCAAGCGGCAATGCCGCTTGATTCCCGTGCGCGGCAAAACGCGCTGAATCGGGCGCGCAAAGGGCGCAAAAAGGGCCCGCGTTTTCACGCGAGCCCTTTCTATTTTTATCTGATTATCAGACAAGCTCAATGATTGCCATCTCTGCAGCGTCGCCGCGGCGAGGTCCGATCTTGACGATTCTGGTGTAGCCGCCGTTGGTTTCCTTATATTTCGGGGCAATCTCGTCAAAGAGTTTCTTCGCAACATCCTCTTTCGTGATGAAAGAGAGCACCTGACGCTTGGAGTGCAGGTCGTTCGTTTTCGCCGTCGTAATCATCTTCTCGGCCATTGCACGGACTTCTTTCGCTCTCGTGACAGTGGTTTCGATCTTGCCGTTTTCCAGCAGGAAAGTGACCATTGCTCTGAGCATTGCCATTCTGTGGCTCGAAGTTCTGCCGAGTTTTCTGGTTCCTGGCATCGAATTTCACTCCTTACCTGTGTTTCGTTCGGCGCAGCCGCGCCTCGATTATTCTTCGTCCTTGGAAAGGTCAAATCCCAGTGACTGTAACTTCCAGATAACCTCTTCCAGCGACTTTTTGCCCAGGTTGCGGACCTTCATCATCTCTTCCGGAGATTTGTTGATGAGGTCGGCCACCGTATTGACGCTGGCTCTCTTCAGACAGTTGAATGCGCGGACAGATAAGTCAAGCTCTTCAATGGTCATCTCAAGGAGTTTGTCCTTGCCGGTATCCTCTTTTTTATCCATAATCTCAGTGGCACTCACTTCATCGGAAAGATCGACGAAATGATTGAGTTGTCTATTGAGGATCTTGGCCGCCAGACTGACCGCCTCTTTTGCAGAGATCGTGCCGTCTGTCCAGACTTCAAGCGTTAATTTATCATAGTCGGTTATCTGCTCCACGCGGGTATTCTCAACGGTATAATTGACCTTGAGCACGGGGGTGTAGATGCTGTCCACGGCGATGGTGCCAACCGGAGCTTTCTCGAGCTCGGTGTGTTTGTTGCGGTCAGCGGACACATAGCCCTGCCCTTTTTTGAGGGTGATCTCCATGTTGAGCTTCGCGCCCGCATCCAGCGTTGCAATATGCATGCTCGGATCCAGGATCTCCACCTCGGAGTCACACTCAATACTGCCCGCAGTCACTTCGCACTCGCCCTGTGCATCAATCCGTACCGTCTTGGGCTCATCGCAATACAGCTTTGCGGTAAGGCCCTTAATGTTGAGGATAATTTCGGTTACGTCTTCTTTTACGCCCGGGATTGTCGAGAATTCGTGCTGGATGCCATCGATTTTCACCGAGATGACAGCAACACCAGGAAGAGAGGATAACAGCACGCGGCGCAGCGAATTGCCAAGCGTCGTACCGAAGCCTCTGTCCAGCGGTTCCGCCACAAATTTGCCGTAGGTACCGTCAGATTTGAGCTCGACCGTTTCTATCTTGGGCTCTATGATCTTAACCATATTGGACCCTCCTATCTGGCAGGACCAGTCCCGCCGTTTCATTCTCGTTTCCCTGTAAACCCACAGCCAACCAGGCTGCCAGCGGAGTTTTCACACTACGCAGCATGATTATTTGCTGTACAACTCGACGATCAGATGCTCCTCAACGTCAAGGTCGATATCCTCACGGTTCGGAAGCTCCACGATCCGGCCGGTCATGTTCTGCTTGTTGCATTCGAGCCACTTCGGCACCGGACGCGCGCCCATCGCTTCGACCACGCCTTTGAGCTTGTCGCTCTTCGAAGAAACCGCGATCACATCGCCCGCTTTGCACAGGATCGACGGGATATTGGCTTTCTTGCCGTTTACCGTGAAGTGGTTGTGACGCACAAGCTGGCGCGCTTCTTTTCTCGAGGAAGCGAAGCCCAGGCGGTAAACCACGTTGTCAAGTCTCGACTCGCAGATTCGCAGCAGGTTTTCACCCGTCATGCCGGCTTTGCGCTCCGCCATCTCAAAATACTTCAAGAACTGGCTTTCGAGCACGCCGTAATAACGTCTGGCCTGCTGTTTGGCGCGCAGCTGGATTCCATACTCGGAAAGTTTTCTTGCGCGCGCTTTGCCGTGCTGCCCCGGAACGGAAGCTCTGCGGGTGACGGCACATTTGTCGGTGTAGCAACGCTCGCCCTTCAGGAACAGTTTCTTGTTCTCTCTGCGGCAGAGTCTGCATACAGCACCGGTATATCTTGCCATTAATTGCACCTCCTGATTGGTTTGCATGCCCACGGTAAGACATGGGCACTTCTAACGCACATACGTGCAGTGGACGGCTGTTATACGCGTCTACGTTTCGGCGGACGGCATCCGTTATGCGGGATGGGGGTCACGTCCTTGATCATGTTGACTTCAAGCCCCGCGGCCTGCAGCGCGCGGATTGCAGCCTCACGTCCGGCACCCGGTCCCTTCACGAAAACCTCAACCGTTTTGAGCCCGTGCTCCATGGCGGCTTTCGCAGCGGTCTCGGCAGCGGTCTGCGCGGCGAACGGAGTGCTCTTTCTGGAGCCACGGAAGCCGAGCCCGCCGGCCGAAGCCCAAGAAAGCGCATTGCCCTGGGTATCGGTGATCGTAACGATCGTGTTGTTAAACGTGGACTGGATATGAGCGGCGCCGCGCTCGATATTCTTGCGTTCACGGCGTCTGCGAGTGGCCTTTTTGGCAACAGCTTTTGCCATCGTCTATATCCCTCCCTAATTACTTCTTCTTGTTGGCGATTGTTTTCTTCGGACCTTTTCTGGTACGCGCGTTGGTCTTGGTCCGCTGTCCGCGTACCGGCAGGCCTCTGCGGTGACGGATGCCGCGATAGCAGCCGATTTCGGTCAGACGTTTGATGTTGAGCGCGACTTCACGACGGAGATCGCCTTCCACATGGACGTTGTGATCGATATATTCACGCAGCTTGGACACGTCGTCCTCGGTGAGGTCCTTGACACGGATGTCAGGGTTCACGCCGGTGGACGCGAGGATTTCCTGAGCGGTTTTGCGACCGATGCCGAAGATGTAGGTCAGACCGATCTCGATCCGCTTATCTCTCGGCAGGTCAACGCCAGCTATACGAGCCATACTTTTGTTGCACCTCCATTATTCGGTTTGCACTTAGCCCTGACGCTGTTTGTGCTTGGGGTTTTGGCAAATGACCATGATGCGGCCTTTGCGCTTGATGATCTTGCACTTCTCGCAAATGGGCTTAACGGAAGGTCTTACTTTCATCTGAAATTACCTCCTTTGATTCCCTTGACTGGTTGGTCTGGCTTATTTGGAACGCCAGGTGATGCGTCCCTTGGTCAGGTCGTATGGAGACATCTCCAGTGTGACCTTATCTCCCGGCAAAATACGGATGAAGTTCATCCGCAGTTTCCCTGATATATGAGCCAAAAGCTGATGTCCGTTGGGCAGCTCAACGCGAAACTGCGCGTTGGGCAAGCTTTCCACGACGACGCCTTCAATTTCGATGACATCTTCTTTAGACAAGCAAAATACCTCCCTCTTTCTGCGTAAGCGCCCGAAGCGCCCCCCGCAGCTTTTTGTTCGTTTCGATGCCGGATAAATCCAGCCGTGTGTTGGTTTTCCGAATGTGTTTTACGCTCTTGCGCTTGGGTCTCTCAAGCGGCCGCCGCTTGCCGTCGGCAAGCAGGACATACCCTTTTTCCACCGCGAGCACCAGGTAAAACCCATCCGCGTCATGCCCCGCAATCGACTTTACCACCTGTCCCGCTTCGATCCGCATCCCGCACCTCCCTTAAGGCTGTGTCAGGATTACCGGACCGTCCGCGGTAATTGCAATGGTATTTTCGAAATGCGCTGCCAGCCCGTGATCGACGGTCACGACCGTCCATCCGTCACTGAGGGTTTTCACTGCCGGACCATGCTGGGTGATCATCGGCTCGACCGCGAGAACCATGCCCGCGACCAGCCGGATGCCGTGGCCCGGCCGCCCGTAGTTCGGGACTTCCGGTTCCTCATGCATTTCACGTCCGATGCCGTGGCCCACATATTCGCGCACCACGCCATAACCCTGCGGTTCCACGTAGGACTGCACCGCATGCCCGATGTCCCCGAGCCGCGCGCCAACCTGCATGACCGCCATCGCGGCCAACAGGCTTTCGCGCGTCGCATCCATCAGCCTCTGGGCCTCATCGCTGATCCGCCCTGCGGCAAAGGTTCCCGCGGTATCCCCCTGGTAGCCGTCAATGACGGCCCCCACGTCGATGCTCACGATGTCGCCCTCCTGGATCACGCGTTTGCCCGGGATGCCGTGGATCACCTCGTCGTTCACCGAGATGCATGCGCTCCCTGGAAAACCACCATACCCCAAAAACGAGGGTTTGGCTCCCTTGGAAAGAATAAAACTCTTGATAATGCGGTCAATTTCCCCGGTCGTAACGCCCGGTTTGACCGCCGCGCCGCCCACCTGCAGCGCCTGTGCCGTAATAGAGCCCGCCTTGCGCATTTTGGCAAGCTCCTTAGAGGTCTTCAGCACAACCATATACTCAGGCCTCCAGGGCTTTCAGGGTCCGTGCAGTCGTTTCCTCCACGGTCCCCGCACCCTTGACCACCGCGAGCTTTCCAGCTTTCGCGTAGTAGTCCTTGAGCGGTTCAGTCTGCTGGTGATAAACATTCAGGCGATCCCGGATTGTCGCGGGCTCATCGTCCTTGCGGATGATCAGCCTGCCGCCGTCACGGTCGCACACCCCTTCGGTTTTCGGAGGTTTGTGCTCCACGTGGTAGCTCGCGCCGCACTTTTCGCAGACACGCCGGCCGGAAAGCCGGGCCGTGATGTCCTCGTCCGAGACCTCAATATCGATGACCTTGTCGATCTCGATCTTCATCTCATCAAGCGCTTCGGCCTGCGGGACAGTGCGCGGGAATCCGTCAAGGATAAACCCGTTTTGGCAGTCGTCCTTCGCGAGGCGCTCTTTGATGATCCCAATGACCACCTCATCCGGGACAAGGCTGCCGGCATCCATATAGGATTTTGCCCGAAGCCCCATCTCGGTCCCGTTCTTCAGCGCTTCCCGGATGATGTTTCCGGTGCTGATCGCGGGAATGCCAAACTTGTCGCAGATAATTTCTGCCTGTGTACCTTTGCCGGCGCCCGGAGCGCCAAGAAGGATCAGTTTCATAACCGCACCTCTCCTTACTCTAAGAAGCCCTTGTAGTGACGCATCATCATCTGGGATTCCAGCTGACGGAAGGTATCCAGCGCGACGCCGACGACGATGATGATCGAAGTACCGCCGAGCGAAACATTCAGCTCGGTGAAGGACCCGATAATGATCGGGAGCACTGCAACCAGGGCAAGAACGATACCGCCGATCAGCGTGATCTTCGAGATGATCCGCGCGATGAAGTCGGAGGTTGGGCGGCCCGGACGGATGCCCGGAATGGTGCCGGAGTTGTTCCTGAGGTTGTTGCTCATTTCAATCGGATTATACTGGATCGCCACATAGAAGTAGTTGAATGCGATGATCAGCACAAAGTACAGCGCCGCATACAGCAGCGTATTGTAATGGAATGCCGAAAGGAATTTCCCCCAGAAGCTGTCCGCGGCCGGATGCACGAATGCGCCGATGGTACCGGGGATTGCAAGCAGGGAGGATGCGAAGATGATCGGCATGACGCCCGACATGTTGACCTTGATCGGGATGAAGGTCGACTGGCCGCCATACATCTTACGTCCAACCACCTTTTTGGCGTACTGGACGGGGATGCGGCGCTCCGCGTTGGTCATGACGATGATCGCCGCGATCAAAAGGATAAACACCGCGATCATAACCAGCTCCAGGACAATTGCCGTGAAAGCAAATTCGTTGAGCTTCAGATAGCCCCAGAAGCTGCGCACCGCAGCCGGTCCGCGGGAAACGATGCCCGCGAACAGGATGAGCGAGATGCCGTTGCCGATGCCGCGCTCATCGATGCGCTCACCGAGGTAAACGATGAGCATTGCGCCGGCGGTGAAGGTCGCCACGATGACAAAGGCCACAAAGATGCCTTCCCAACCGGTGGTGTATTTCACAGCGCCCTGCTGGTTCTTCAGCATGGTGTAGTAAGCGAACGCCTGCAGCAACGCAAGGCCGATGGTGGTGTAACGGGTGATCTTCTGGATCTTTTTGCGTCCGTCCTCACCCTCTTTTGCCATCCGTTCAAGTGCCGGAATCGCAACTGTCAGCAGCTGGATGACGATGGAAGAGGTGATATACGGCGTGATGGACAACGCAAAGATGGTTGCGTTGGCAAACGCACCGCCCGAAAGAATATCAAGGTAACCGAGCAGGTTTCCCGCGCCGGAGACCATATTCTGCAAGGCCGCCGGGTCCAAAAACGGAACCGGAACGCCCGCGCCCAGACGGAAGAGGACGATGATCATCAGGGTAAAACAGATCTTCTGCCTCAGTTCGGCGATATGCCATGCGTTTTTTAACGTCGCAAACATATTATTTCACCTCAGCCTTTCCGCCTGCCTTCTCGATCTTCTCTTTGGCGGATGCTGAGAATGCCGCGCAATTGACGGTGAGTTTTTTGGTGAGCTCGCCTCTGCCGAGAACCTTGACGCCGTCAAGGGTCTTTTTCAGCAGACCGGCATCCACCAGCGCCTGCGCGTCGACAACGGCGCCGTCCTCGAATTTCTCAAGGTCGGAAACGTTGACCGTCGCATACTTGGTCGCGAAAATATTGATGAAGCCTCTTTTCGGGACACGTCTCTGGAGAGGCATCTGGCCTCCTTCAAAACCGGGGCGTACGCCGCCGCCCGAACGGGCCTTCTGACCTTTATGGCCTTTGCCTGCAGTCTTTCCGTTACCGGAACCGGCGCCTCTGCCTTTGCGATAAGCGTCGCGGCTGGCGCCCGGGGCCGGAGAAAGTTCATGCAATTTCATTTTACCTGCACCTCCTTAGCTTAGCTTTCGGTAACCTCAACGAGGTGGGAAATTTTTGCGATTTTGCCTTTGGTGGCCTCGTTGTCAGGCTGAATGGTCTCGTTGCCGATCCTGCGCAGTCCAAGGGACTCGGCGGTGGCAATCTGATCGTCTTTTCTGCCGACAAGGCTTTTTACGAGCTTGATTTTAAGCTGTGCCATTTCGCCCGCCTCCTTAACCTATAATATCCTTCACGCCTTTGCCGCGCGTCGCAGCGACCTGCTCGGCGTCACGAAGGGAAATGAGCCCCTGGATGGTGGCGCTGACCACGTTGCAGGGATTGTTGGAGCGCAGGGATTTGGTACGGATGTCCTTGATGCCGGCAGTCTCCATGACCGCACGCACCGGGCCGCCCGCGATAACGCCGGTTCCCTGCGGAGCCGGTTTCATCAGAACACGGCCGGCCCCATATACGCCGATGACCTCATGGGGAATGGTGGTTCCCTTCAGCGAGATCTTGTGAAGATTCTTCTTTGCGTCCTCAATACCCTTGCGGATTGCGTCGGGTACCTCGCCCGCTTTACCAAGCCCGAAGCCGACCGTGCCGTTGCCGTCGCCGACAACCACGAGCGCCGCGAACTTAAAAATGCGTCCGCCTTTCACTGTTTTGGAAACGCGGTTGATTGCTACTACTCTCTCTTTCAGATCGAGGTTCGTTGCATCGATAAGAGCCAAAAGTATCCCTCCTTACTTAGAATTTGAGGCCGCCTTCACGGGCCGCTTGTGCCAATTCCTTGACACGCCCGTGATAGATATATCCGCCGCGGTCAAATTTGACCTCGGCAATGCCTTTGTCAGCAGCTTTCTTGGCGATGATTTCGCCAACCTTCTTGGCCGCTTCCTTGTTCCCGCCAAAACCTTCGAAATCTTTGTCCATGGAAGACGCTGCACACAGCGTTACGCCGTTCACATCGTCAATAATCTGGGCATAGATGTGTTTCGCGGAGCGGAAGATGCAAAGACGCGGGCACTCGGGGGTGCCGCTGATCTTGGCCCTGACTCTGACATGCCGTTTCAGTCTGGCTTCGTTCTTGTCAGGTTTCGTAATCATGTTCGTTCACTCCTTTACTTCTTGCCCTTGCCTGCTTTACCTTCCTTGCGGATGATAACTTCGTCAACATACTTGATGCCCTTGCCCTTATACGGCTCCGGCGGGCGTTTCTCGCGCACTTCGGCGGCGAACTGGCCAACCTTCTGCTTATCTGGGCCGTGGATCACAATTTTGTTCGGCGCAGGCACGTCGATGGTGATATCGGCATTGTCCTCCATGAAGACCTGATGGGAATAGCCGAGTGTCATGACGAGCTGTTTTCCCTGCTTTGCGGCGCGGTATCCGACGCCGTTGATTTCAAGCTCCTTTTTGAACTCCTCGGTGACGCCGTGCACCATGTTGGCGATCAGCGTACGGGTGAGTCCATGCAGGCTCTTTTCGGTTTTTTCATCGCTCGGGCGGGTCACGACGATCTCGTTGCCTTCCATGGCAATGCCGATCTCCGGACGAAACGTCTGGGTGAGGGTGCCTTTCGGGCCCTTGACCGTGACAGTATGGCCGTCGATTTTGACGTCGACGCCCGCCGGCACAGCGATGGGCTTTCTACCAATTCTGCTCATTTCGCTGTACCCCCCTTACCAAATGAATGCGAGGACTTCGCCGCCGACATTCTCTTTGCGAGCCTGTTTGTCGGTCATAACGCCCTTGTTGGTGGAAAGGATGGCGGTGCCAAGGCCTTTCATCACGCGGGGCATATCCTCACAACTGGTGTAAATGCGCAGGCCGGGTTTCGAAACCCTGCGAAGTCCCTGGATGACCGGGGTCTTGCCCTGCCCGTATTTCAGGGTGACCTTGATGACGCCCTGTTTGTCGTCCGCGACGACGGTGAAAGCTTTTATATATCCTTCATCCAACAAAATCTGAGCGATTGCTTTCTTCATGTTGGAAGCAGGAATATCAACAGTATCATGTTTTGCATTGTTTGCATTTCTGATACGTGTCAGCATGTCAGCGATGGTATCGGTGATATGCATGCCGTCAACCTCCTTTAGCTCAGCTTTGTTTTACCAGCTTGCTTTCCGCACTCCGGGAATCTGTCCTTTATATGCCAGTTCTCTGAAGCAAATACGGCAGATACCGAATTTGCGAAGATAAGCATGCGGCCGGCCGCAGATCTTGCACCGCGTGTAAGCTCTCGTGGAGAACTTTGCGGGACGAGACTGCTTTACTTTCATAGATGTTTTCGCCACAGTTACGATTCCTCCTTACTTCGCAAATGGAGCGCCCATGAGCGTCAAAAGCTCGCGGGACTCTTCGTCGGTTTTTGCAGTGGTGACAAAGCAGATGTCCATGCCTCTGACCTTGTCGATTTTATCGTATTCGATCTCCGGGAAGATCAGCTGCTCGCGCAGGCCCATGTTGTAGTTGCCGCGGCCGTCGAAGCCGTTCGGGTTGATGCCGCGGAAGTCGCGGACACGCGGGAGCGCGACATTGAAGAGCCGGTCTACGAATTCGTACATTCTGTCGCCGCGCAGCGTCACCTTCGCGCCGATGTTCATGCCTTCACGAAGCTTGAAGTTCGCCACGGATTTGCGGGCCTTGCAGATGATCGGTTTCTGGCCGGTGATCTTCATAAGGTCCCCGACGATCGCGTCGATAATCTTCGGATTGTCGCGCGCTTCGCCGCAGCCAACGTTGATGACAACCTTATCAAGCTTGGGGATCTGCATGACAGAGCTGTATCCGAATTTTTTCATCAGCGCAGGAGCCATTTCGCTTCTGTACTGGTCTTTCATTCTTGCCATGATTTCTCCTCCTTACTTAAAAAGTTTCACCGCACTTGGGATTTTTGCAAAGACGTTCTTTCGAGCCGTCGTTCAGGATCTTGTGGGCAAGTCTGGTGGGTTTGCCGCATTTGGGGCAGACGAGCATTACCTTGGAGGCGTACATGGCGCCTTCGGCCTTCACAATGCCGCCCGCGTCACCCATTTTACGGGGTTTGACGTGTTTGGTCATCATGTTGACACCTTCCACGATCACTTTCTGCTCCTTCGGGGAAACCTCAAGAACCTTGCCCTTTTTGCCCTTGTCCTTGCCGGACAGAACGATGACTGTATCGCCCGTTTTGACGTGAAGTTTATTCACTTTTGAGCACCTCCATTACAGCACCTCAGGAGCGAGGCTTAATATCTTGAGGTAATCTTTCTCGCGCAGTTCCCTGGCCACTGGTCCAAAGATACGCGTACCTCTCGGGTTTTTGTCTTCCTTTATGATGACCGCCGCGTTCTCATCAAAGCGGATATAGGTTCCGTCTTCACGGGCTATACCTTTTGCGGAACGAACGACAACTGCTTTTACTACGTCGCCCTTTTTCACCTGGCCGCCGGGCGCAGCTTTCTTGACAGAAGCCACGATCACGTCGCCGATGTTCGCATATCTTCTGCGGGAGCCGCCAAGCACACGGATGCACATGAGTTCCTTCGCACCGGTGTTGTCGGCAACCTTCAGATAGGTCTGCATCTGAATCACAGAGCGTTCCTCCTTTCGAATGGGCCCCAAAAGGCCCTGATCAAATTATTTCGCCTTCGTGATGATCTCGGTAACTCTCCACCGTTTGTCTTTGGACAGGGGGCGGGTTTCCATGATCTCAACTTTATCTCCGATGCCGCACGCGTTGTTCTCGTCATGCGCCTTGAACTTTACCGTGCGCTTGATGATCTTTTTGTAAAGGGGGTGTTTGACGTTGTCCTGAATGGCGACGACAACAGTTTTGTCCATCTTGTCGCTCACAACCGTTCCAACGCGGGTTTTTCTGAGATTTCTTTCGCTCATTTACCTTCGTCCTCCCTTCCGCTTACTGCGCGCTCTTGAGCTCGTTTTCCCGGATCAGGGTCTTGACGCGCGCGATGTCGCGTTTGACGTCCTTGAGCCTGAGGGGGTTGTCGAGCTGGTTGATCGCATGCTGGAAGCGAAGGTTGAAAAGTTCTGCCTTGAGGTCCTGAAGCTTTTCGCCCAGTTCCTTGGCGGACATATTCCTAAGCTCAGTGGCCTTCATCACTCTTCACTCCCCTTTTCTTCAGTTTCTTTTGCTACAAACTTGCACTTGATCGGCAGTTTGTGCGCTGCGAGACGCATCGCCTCGCGGGCGAGTTCCTCGGACACGCCGCCGATTTCAAACATCACGCGGCCCGGTTTCACAACGGCCACCCAGTATTCCGGGGAACCTTTACCGGAACCCATTCGGGTCTCAGCCGGCTTTTCAGTGATCGGCTTATCCGGGAAAATCTTGATCCAAACCTGACCGCCACGTTTGATGTAACGGGTCATGGCGATACGGGCCGCCTCGATCTGATTCGAGGTGATCCACGCCGGCTCGGTTGCCTGCAGGCCAAAATCACCGTAAGTGACTTTGTTTCCGCGGTACGCTTTGCCGGTCAGACGGCCTCTGTGTACTCTGCGGTATTTCACTCTCTTAGGCAGAAGCATTATTTGCTGCCTCCTTCCCTGCGAGGAGCTCTGGCATCCCCGAGTACCTCCCCGGCATAAATCCAAACCTTGACGCCGATTCTGCCGTAGGTGGTGTTCGCCTCCGCGAAGCCGTAGTCGATATCGGCGCGGATGGTCTGCAGCGGGATGGTGCCCTCATGGTAATGTTCGGTTCTCGCGATCTCGGCGCCGCCCAGACGGCCGGAAACCTCAACCTTGATGCCCTTGGCGCCAAACTTCATGGCGCGGCCGATGGCCTGTTTCATCGCGCGGCGGAAAGAAACGCGTCCCTCGAGCTGCGCGGCGATGCTTTCAGCGACGAGCTGGGCGTTCTTGTCGGCGGATTTCACCTCGACGACGTTGATGAACACCTGGCGGCGGTCGGCGTCGGCCTTGCCTTTGTTGATCATTTCATCGCACAGCTTGCGGATTCTTTCGATCTCCGATCCGCCCTTACCGATCACGATACCCGGGCGGGAGCAGTGCACGTGGATGCGCACCTTGGTGGCGTCACGTTCAATTTCGATTCTGGGGATACCTGCGTCATACAGGGTTTTCTTTAAGAACTTGCGCAGCTTATAATCCTCAACCAGGATATCGCCGAAAGCAGAGTCCTTAGCAAACCAGCGGGAATCCCAATCCTTAATTACTCCGACACGAAGGCCGTGCGGATTCACTTTTTGGCCCATAGTTTACCTCCTCTTTCAGCTTATTCCCGTTCTGCGACGGTGATAAATACGTGTGAAGTTCTTTTCAGCACCCGGAACGCTCTGCCCTGGGCGCGGGGACGAATCCGTTTCATGGTCGGGCCGGGGACGACGTAGCACTCCGAAACATAGAGATTATTCTTATCCATGTTGAAGTTGTTTTCCGCGTTCGCCACAGCCGACTTCAGCAGCTTCTCAAGGGGCTCGCAAGCGGCCTTGGGAGTGTGCCGGAGAATTGCCATAGCCTGATCAGCAGGCTTATTTCTGATAAGATCAAGCACGATCTGCACCTTACGGGGCGCGATTCGGGCATGTCTCAACGAAGCCTTTGCTTCCATTGGTGATTTCCTCCTTTCGGCCACGTTTACTTGGTTTTTCTCGCGCCGGCATGGCCACGATAAGTTCTGGTGGGCGCAAACTCGCCGAGCTTATGTCCAACCATATCTTCGGTCACATATACCGGCACATGTTTGCGGCCGTCATGCACCGCAAAGGTGTGCCCGACAAAATCGGGGAATATCGTCGATGCGCGGCTCCAGGTCTTGAGAACCTGTTTCTTCTCGCCGCTCTCGTTCATCTTCTGAACCCTAGCCAGCAGAACGGGCTGTACATAAGGTCCCTTTTTCACGCTTCTACCCATGAAAATTTCCTCCTTTCAGCCCGCTTTACTTCGCGTTGCGACGCTTGACAATAAACTTGTCGGAGCGGTTGTGTTTCGCGCGGGTCTTGTACCCGAGCGCCGGTTTGCCCCAAGGGGTGACAGGTCCGGGACGTCCGACAGGGCTCTTGCCCTCACCACCGCCGTGCGGATGGTCGCAGGGGTTCATGACCGAACCGCGGACGGTAGGACGCCAGCCCATGTGGCGGCGGCGGCCGGCCTTGCCGTAGTTGACGTTTTCCGCGTCAATGTTGCCGACCTGGCCGATGGTGGCGATGCAGATTTCCGGGATGTTCCGGAGTTCTCCGGACGGAAGCCGGACAAGCGCCATGCCGTTTTCCTTCGCCATCAGCTGCGCCATGACGCCGGCCGAACGCGCCAGCTGCGCGCCTTTTCCGGGGTAAAGCTCGATGTTGTGGATGAAGGTACCGGTCGGGATGTTCATCATCGGCAGTGCGTTGCCGGGCTTGATATCCGCGGACGCGCCGGAAACGACGGTGTCGCCGACCTTCAGGCCGTTCGGAGCGATGATGTAGCGCTTCTCGCCGTCCTCATACTGGATGAGCGCGATGTGCGCGGTACGGTTCGGGTCGTATTCAAGGGTCAGAACGGTTGCTTTCATATCCGCCTTGTCGCGTTTGAAATCGACGACGCGGTATTTCCGGCGGTTGCCGCCACCGCGGTGACGGACCGTGATGCGGCCGTTCGAGTTGCGTCCGGAATGCTTCTTCAGGGGTTCCAGAAGGCTTTTCTCGGGAGCAACCTTTGACAGCCCGCTGTAGTCGGTGACAGTCATCTGCCGGCGCGACGGGGTTGTCGGCTTATAGGATTTAATAGCCATTCGGTTTCACTCTCCTCATAATGTGTTAGCGGGGTTGTGCCGCATCCCTTCCAAAAACGGTGCTGTTTTAGCCGTTTTGGCCGCTAAACCGGCGGGCGGCGCGCGCCGCGGGATTTGGCACCATGCCGCCGGACGCTTTCCGGCGGGTTATGAGTTCCCCATACGTGGACTGGCTGGGTCCATTACAGCATGGTGTCGAAGAACTCAATGGTCTTCGACCCTTCGGTCAGGGTGACGATCGCCTTTTTGTAAGACGGCGTGTAACCGAAGTTGCGGCCCATTCTCTTCATGCGGCCGCGGCAGTTCAGGGTGTTGACCTTCGCCACTTTGGTGCCGGGGAAAAGGCCCTCAACCGCTTTTGCGATCTCAATCTTGTTGGCGTCCTTTGCAACCTTGAAGGTGTACTTCTTCAGCTGCACGTTCGCCATGGAAGCTTCGGTGATAACCGGACGAAGAATGATGTCCTGCGGAGCTTTCATTACGCGTACACCTCCTCAAGTTTGGCTACGGCGTCTTTGGCAACGATGAACTTGTCGCAGTTCACGATGTCGTAGACGTTGATGGTGTTGACCAGAGCGGTCTTTACGCCGGGGATGTTCGCGGCGCTCTTGATGACCTGCTCGTTCACTTCGGGCATCAGGATCAGCGCTTTTTTCTCGGCGCCGAGCGCTTTGAGCATGCCAACCATCGCTTTGGTCTTAAACCCGTCGACAGCGATCGAGTCAACGACAATCATGTCGCCGGTCAGGACCTTGTCGGAGAAGACCGACTTGATTGCCAGACGGCGGACTTTCTTGTTCAGCGAGTAGCTGTAATCGCGGGGCTTCGGGCCAAGCGCGATGCCGCCCTTTCTCCACTGCGGAGCCCGGATGGAACCCTGGCGCGCATGGCCGGTGCCCTTCTGTCTCCACGGCTTTTTGCCGCCGCCGGATACTTCGGTGCGGGTCAGCGTGGACTGGGTGCCCTGACGCTGATTTGCAAGGTAGTTGACGACAACCTGGTGAACGACCGCAGGGTTGGGTGTCACACCGAACACGGCTTCGGAAAGTTCCATCTCCGAAACAACTTTGCCGGCCATATCGTATACATTAACCTTTGGCATTGTGTGTATCCTCCTTCCCTTACGCCTTGACGCTATCGGTGATGCAGACCACGCCGCCCTTGGCGCCGGGGATCGCTCCCTTGATAGCAATCAGATTATTTTCGGCGTCAACCTTGACGACCTCGAGATTCTGGACGGTGACGCGCTCGGCGCCCATGTGTCCAGGCAGCTTCTTGCCCTTCATGACTCTCGACGGGTCGGAGCAGGCGCCCAGGGAACCCTGGTGTCTGGCAACCGGGCCGGAACCATGGGTCTCTTTGAGACGGCCGAAGTTGTAACGCTTGATGGTGCCGGCGTAACCTTTACCTTTGCTGGTTCCAACAACGTCCACAGCGTCTCCCGCCGCGAAAGCGTCGGCCTTGATGATGTCGCCCACGTTCAGAGCGGCGCAGTCGGCCAGCCGGAATTCCCTCAGCGTTTTCTTGTTTGCGACGTCAGCTTTTGCGAAGTGGCCCTTCATCGGTTTGTTGCAGGCCTTGTCCGAGATGTCGCCGAAACCGATCTGCACGGCTTCATAGCCGTCGTTTTCGGTTGTCTTCTTCTGAACGACAACGCACGGGCCCGCTTCAACGACGGTGACGGGGATCATCTTGCCGTTTTCGTCAAAAAGCTGGGTCATACCGATCTTTTTGCCTACGATGCACTTTTGCATACCTTTCTTTACCTCCTACGGTTATTGGTTGGCATTCGCCAACATGACCTGACGGCGGCTTGCCGTCGTCGGGGTTTGCCGGATCATTAGAGCTTGATCTCAATTTCCACGCCGGCGGGAAGTTCGAGACCGGTCAGCGCCTCGACCGTCTTGTTGGACGGACGCAGGATGTCGATGAGCCGTTTGTGGGTTCTCATCTCGAACTGCTCGCGGCTGTCCTTATACTTATGAACAGCACGCAGAATGGTAACGATCTCCTTTTCGGTGGGAAGGGGGATCGGGCCGGAAACGCGGGCGCCGGTGCGCTTTGCGGTTTCCACGATCTTCTCCGCCGATGCATCCACCAGCTGGTGATCATAGCCTTTGAGCCGGATCCTGATTTTTTCTTTGACTGCCACTTAAACATCGCCTCCTTAAAGTTTTCACGACGACGCTTTAAGAACTGATTTCTTCTGCACACCGCTCCGGGTGTTTCGCGGCTGGGCATACAAAAAATCCGGTAAACCGTAACAGTTTATCCGGACTTTATACCGCCCGCGGGTTTCCCCGCAACCGCAAACTTCCCCCTATGGAAAGCGCACAGTTCCTGTTCAGTATTAAAGTCGCCCGGTTTAAAATCGGACATACTCCGCGGAAATTCCCCGCCTCAAGGGCGGCCACCTCCCGCATCAACGCATATCTTGTGCAGTCACGCTCGATTATAATACCATAACCTCCGGCAAAATGCAAGTATTTTTATAAATATTTTTGGCAATAAAGTCATTAAAAAATTACGGCCCGAAAACGGAAAAGCCGCTTGACTTTTCCACGTTGAAAAGCGTAAAATAATAGCAAACCAAAACAGTTATTAATTATGAATATTTTTGTCTGATGAAGGAGCAGTATGATTACTACCAAACTGATCGTAGAGGACATCGTCAAGATCATCCCGGAATTTGAATACCAGTTCGGCCGCCCCATGAAGCTCATCACCCAGAAGGAACTGACCAACTATCAGAGCAAGGTGCTCACCGTGCTGCAGGTGGTGTCGGAAATCTCCATGTCCGAACTGGCCGACCGGCTCGTCATGAGCAAGCCCCAGCTCACCGCAAACGTGGACGTGCTGGTGCGGCTCGGCTTGGTGGAGCGCATCTCGGACCCCAACGACCGGCGCAAAATCATCATCCGGATGGCCGAAAAGGGCGTCCAGTACATAGATAAGACCAAACAATCGATGGGGAAGTTTTACGACCTTTACTACAACAACCTCACCGAGGAGGAGCGGCTCAAGCTGTATCTGGCCATTGAGGACCTGTTGGTCCTGCTTGAGAAACTGAACCCCCTCTCCCATGGAATCACCCTCGAACAGCTCAAAGATGCGCCGGCCGAGTGAAGCTGTCCCGTTCTCTTTATATAAAGGATAGGATTGCCAATTTTTCGAAGATCATACGAAACGACCTCCGCCCTGTTGGACGGAGGTCGTTTTTGTGCCGGAGGATATTTTAACGGAGGGATAAGTATCTGATTACTCGACCGTGTCAGCCAGTTTCGCAGTGTATTCGCCGATGACGCGTCCCATCGCGATGGCTTCGGTGATATTGGTGCCGCCCGGATAGAACTTGTTGACGATCGAACCCAGTTCACCAGCCGCGAAAAGGCGCTCGATGGGTTTCTCGTCGTTGTCCAGAACGCGGCCGTACGCGTCGTGCATCGGGCCGCCCTGGGTGTTTAAGAGCGACGGCCACAGCTCGATGGCATAGAAAGGCAGCTTGGTGATGGGGCCCATCTTGAAGCAGTCGCGGTTGAACTTCGGGTCATAGCCGGTGAGCGCCGCCTGGTTATAGTCCGCAACGGCCTTCTCCAGGACTCCCGGGTTATATCCGAGCTGTTTGCCCAGGTCAGCGATGGTGTAGGCCATCTTGATCCAGCCTTTTTCAATTTCGCGCTGGTTGTCCTGGCTCCAGCCCTCCCAGGTGGGGTCCTCCTGGATAATGCCGGGGCAATGGCCGATGATCGGGCCTGCCTCGCGGACGTTCTCGTCGAAGATCATCCAGGCAGGCATCCGCGGGTAGGCCATCTTTTCAGCGTTGCAGGCGGTGAAGTCGAATGCCATCGCATGCACGTCCAGGCCGGACTCATTCAGAAAACGCTCGCCGTTCTGGTCGACATACATATAGTTGGGCGCGTGCATGCCAATGCCGATCGGCTGCTCATGATCCTTTACCTTATAGCTGACGCCGCAGGAGACGCCGGTCATATGCCACATCTTCGCGCCCAGTTTCGCGGTCATGGTGAGCCCGTCTCCGACGCTGCACATGCAGCCCTGGCTCATCAGCGGCATTCCAAGATAGTTGGTCTGCATCTCAGCGTTGCGGTTGAAGCCGCCGCAGGTGAGGCAAACCGCTTTTTTGGCGCGGATGAAGCAGGGGCCGTCCGGGGTTTCGGCCTTGATGCCAATGACTTCTCCGCTGGCGTTGGTGACGAGCTCCTTTCCACGGGTCTCATACTGGATCTTGATTCCCCGCTTGTTGACGCCGTGCATCAGGGAGGCAATCAGGTAATAGCCGCCGTTCATCCCAGGCGCGCCGCCGTCTTTGGGAACGAACTGCGAACGGCCGCCCAGTCCCTCGGAGCCTGGCAGGAAATCCCAGACGGCGTTGGGGGCCGGCGGAAACGGAACCTTCTCCGCGATCTTGAAGTCGCAGTCGCATTTCTGCTTGAACCATTCGTGGCTGGTGGCGGTGACCTCGACGAACTTGTGGATCAGATCATCCTTGACCGTGTCGTCGAACACTCCGCGGTAGTACTGGTAGACCTTCTCGTTGTCGAGAAATACACGCAGGGTGCCGCCGCTCAGACGGGTATTTCCGCCCGGGACCTTATCCGCTTCGATGACGAGCACGTCCGCGCCGTTGTCGTACGCTTCGATGGCTGCGCAGCCGCCGGCTGCGCCCAGGCCAACCACGACGACGTCCACTGTTTTATCCCATTTCATACCCAAAACTCCTTTTACTGCGTTTTTTGTTTTCCCGGGGTTCTGTTGTGTACAGGTGAATGGTGCTGTGTTATCTGTTGTTTTTAAGAAATAATTAATATTTATTAAATATTTCTATATTTAAATTATATTTATTTGCTAACTAATTGTCAATGCAAATATCGCGACAAAAATCCGCACTATTTTTGTTTATATTAACTTTCCGGAACCGGCGCGCCGCAGTGCGGGCAGATCTTCATGCCGGGCATAAGCATGGCTCCGCAGTAGGGGCAGTAGGCCGGCGCGGCGCAGCGGGCCGCGGACAGCAGAGCCTTCATCTTCTCAAACATCGTGAATTTCCTCCTTCTGTGTGCTGGAGGGCCGCACGTCCACCGGGCATGCGGCCCTATTTTTTATGGTTTTTCTTATTCGATGCCCGCCTGCTTCTTCATCTCGGCAATCTTCTTGTCGGTCAGCGGGTAGAGCAGCATTGCGACGATCACGATCGCCAGAAGGATAGCGGGCAGCAGCGCAAAGAGCACCGGCAGCCCGGCAATCGCCTGATCGGTGATGTTCTCTGCGTTAAAGCCGATGAGCGACAGCCCCACGCCCAGGATGAGCCCCTGGAAGATGCCGCCGACCTTCGGGGAGAGCGAAAAGATGGTCATCAGGAAGCCCTTCAGGTCTTTGCCGGTCTTGATGAGGGTGTAGTCGACCAGATTGGAATAAACCGCGGCTTCGGCCGAATGCATGAAGGAATAGCCCACATAGCCCACCGCGAGCAGGATGGTGAAGAGAAGTGCGTTGCCCTGGGTGGTGAAGGAGATCAGCATACTGCCGCCGTAGATGATTCCGCCGATGATGTAGGCGTTGCGCGCGCCGCCGGCCAGCTTCGACACGAAGGGGGTCAGAAAGGCGCCGCCGATCATCAGCGCGGTGCTCGCCGAAAGATAGACGGTCAGCAGGGCTTTGTCCCCGATGACGTAGGTGTAATAGTACACCGACAGCGAAGTGACCGAGAAATAGGTGGCGATCTTGAGGATGCCCGCGATCAGGAACATCAGCATGGGGTAAGAGATGATGCTGCGGATCATCTCCCAGATTGAAACGTCGCTCGCACGGGCCTTGCCGGTTTCGCCAACCGGCTCGGGGATGTCGTAGGGTTTGGCCATCATATAGAGCTGATAGAAGCCGAGGAAGCACAGGACCGAGAGGATCGCCGCAAAGGTGGAATAGCCGATCTTCTCAAACAGCGTAACCGCCACCAGGCTCAGCAGGAACTTGGCGATCGAGTTGCACTGGATCCGGCAGGCCGCATAGGAGGCACGGTCGCCGGGATCGGGCGCAAGCACCGGCAGCAGCCCTGTATACGGGCAGTAGACAAAGTTATAGGCGAGGTAGCAGAGGGTGTACATCGCGCCGAAATAGAAAACCGCGCTCGCACCCGTCAGGCCGAAGTTGTTGAAGCGCAGCCAGTTGAATATGGCGCATGCAATGGCGCCCCAGAGAATCCACGGGCGGAATTTTCCGCTTTTGAAATTGGACTTTTGGATCAGGATACCGATGATTGGGATGGAGATGGTGTCCACCACGCTCGCGATGGACATTGCCGAACCCATGGCCGCCGCCGAGAGCCCCACCGAGATGGTCAAAAACGCGCTGAAATAGGTCGAGGACAGATTGGTGATAATGGTGGTAAAAAAATTCCCCAGACCGTACCGATAGCTTGCGAGGCTGTAGACCGCTTTTTTCTTTGTCGTTGCCCCTTCCATGAAATCGTACCTCCTCAATTACTGTTTTGGTTGCCGGATCGGATCGCTCGCACACAACAGATGCCGGGAAAGCAATAATGTGTTTTTATTAACAATTTCATTTTAACAATTATTTTGTATTTGTCAATATTATAAAAAATTATTTATTAAAAAATCAAAAATGTTATTTACTTTTAATTGATTCCATACTATAATTTAAGCAGCCTTCGGATTGCTGAAAAATTAACAAATATTTGTCGGGACGGCGCGGCCAAACGAGAGGGAGCGTGTGGGCATGGCCATCTTTTTATCGTTCTGCGCAATTTTGCTGAGCATCCTGATTGGCAACCGTTTCAAAATCAACGTGGGCATCCTGGCAGGGAGCTTCGCCGTGCTCATTGGCGTTCTGGTTTTGCAGATGCCCGCCAGCGCCTTTTTCGCGCTTCTGCCCGGCAAGATCATCTTCACCGTCACCATGGTCACCCTGTTTTACGGCTTTCTTTCGGAAAATGGAACCTTGCAGGCGGCAATCGGCCATGTACTTTATGCCCTCAAAGGACGCATTTCCTGCATTCCCCTCGCGCTCTTTCTGATGAGCATCGTCATCAGCGGGATCGGAACCGGCGCTCCCACCGCCACCGTCATCCTCGCCCCCATCGCCATGGCAGTCGCTCCCTGCATCGGACGGCATTCGCTGCTGCTGGGGGTCTCGGTTTCCTATGGCGTGTGTATCGGCGGAAATTTCATTCTCAGCCAGGGCGGTATCATCTCCAGCGCCATCATCGATCAGTCGCTGGCCTACGCCGGTCAGGGACGGCCGATCATGCTTCGCGCCTTTTTCCTGAGCCTGTTGTTTTTTTCCCTGACCTACGCGGTGGTGTATCTGCTGACCAGAGGACGGGCCAGTTCCGCCAAAGGCAGCCTGCCGGAACCCAGACCGTTCACTCCGGCGCAGGCGAGGGGGCTTCTGCTGCTCTGTCTCGTCCTGGGGACGGTTATCGCCTTTTCCCTGCTGGGTCAGCTGCTGGCGGAAGGCTATTGGAAAACCGTCTTTACACAGTTTGACCTCAGTTTCGTCATGCTTTTGGGCGTGCTGGCCCAGTCCGCCCTCTCCCTGGGGGAATTCCCCACCGTCTGCCAAAAATACGTGCCGGTCCAGATGCTGGTCTTTTTCACCGGCATGACTCTGCTGATGGGCGTTGCGGTGGAGGCCGGCGTTGTGGAATGGCTCAGTGCACTGGTCAAAAGCAATGTGCCGGCTTTGCTCCTCCCCGCCGCCCTCGCGTTCATTGCCGGGGTCATGAGCTGCTTCAGCAGCTCCCTCTCGGTGGTTATCCCCGTGCTGTTTCCACTGGTGCCCGCGCTTTCCTCCGAGCTCAGCGTCTCCCATCTGCTGCTCTACAGCGCCATCTTTATTGGCTCCACCTGCGCCGGAATATCCCCTTTCTCCACCGGCGGGTTCCTTCTGGTCAGCAACTGTCGGGTACAGCACGAAACACACGGCCTGCGCAACAGTCTGTTGGTTCTCGCCGTGGTCAACATCCTTTGCGCCGCCCTGTTTCTTTTGGTATTGAGTTTGTTGTGACCGGTTCGGCCGCGCTTCCGACCTGTTCCCCAATCGATGGTTCAACAAAAAAAGGACGGCAATGCCGTCCTTTTTTTGTTGGAGAAAATCCGCCGGCCGCGCGCCGCTCACTGGTAGACAGACAGGTCGACGCTGTCAAGCATCTGCCGTCGTTCGCTTTCGGTGAATCCGTTGAACACCAGCGTATATTCGTATTCACCGCAGAAGATGGTCGCAATGTCGGAGCCATCCTCCCGCACAGTGGTGAATTCATAGCCCTTTGCAGTTTTGTAGCTGCCTCCGCTTCCCGGTTCAATGCCATGATAAGTCACAGCGGTGATCTTTTCACTGATCTTCATCCAGTCAACTGTGATACCCAGGCTGCGTTTTTCGCTGTCATAATTCACCCACATCGTTTTGCCAAAGCTTTGGCCTTTGTCATCCCCCAGGCTGCTTGCCTTGGCAGAGGCAAATGCCATTCCGTCCGGGATCTCCGGCAGCGCCAGCGGCAGGCCAAGCGCTTTGGCCGCTTCCTGCGCCGAAGCATAGTCTGCCGTCTCCTTCTCGGTGACCGAAAGGTTGATATCCGAATCAACCGGCGCGTCCTGCGTCCAGCTCAACTGGATTTCATCTTCTCCGATCACCATCTGATCCGGATCGGGCAGCTGACCGCCTGGGACTTCAGCGGACGATGCAACCTGCACGTGCACGCCCTCCTTGGCCAGTTCTTCCGCCTGCTTCTGTGACATTTTTCCGTCGCCGGTCTGTACCACGACCATCTGGTCATCTTTTACAAACGCGAACCGCTGCCATGCGCCTGAGGCATAGACCCCGACCGACAGCATTGCGACAATCGCCGCAGCGGCAAACACACCGCGTATCGTTTTACTCATTTTCATCGGCTGCTTACGCTCCTTATCCAATTTTTTGATCCTTGCGGCAAATAACTCCGGCGATTCTGCCGCAATGGGGTGATCCTCCAAACCGGTCAGGCGGTCAAGTGTTTCACAGATGCCGTCCAGGTCCATCTCGTCAATCGCCTGGTCAAGCTTTTGCTTCAGTTGCTGTTTTGACTCCATTACAATTCCTCCTTACCGGTGTACTCGGATTGAAGCGCTTCATCCGTACACTTTCATATGCTGGTTTTTATCTGTGTGTAACGGCCTCAGAAGGAAAATTCCTTCTGGGCCACCTCAGCGGCGATCGCTCGGATTTCCCGCCGCAGCCGCACATAGCGCATCCGCACCGCAGTCTCCTCCAAGTGGTATTGGGCGGCGATTTCAGACATGCTCCACCCTTTTATATAGTAAAGGCTGTAGAGCTTCTGCTTTTCCGGGCTGAGCTGCCCAAGGACCGCGTCGATATAAGCGCTTTCATCCACCGCCCGGTCGAGCGCTGTCTCAATAAGATTTGTGCCGTCAGGCTGTGCCTCCAGCCTGCCATCCCCGTCGAGCTCTTCCCGCGCCATGCGTGCGAACGCTTCCCGCCGGGCCTTCTGTGCGAGGTTTTTCGCCGTCAGGAATAAAAAGCCGCCTGGATTCGGATGTGTAAGCAATGCCTCTCGTTTCTGCCACGCCACCAGAAAAACCTCCTGCACTGTGTCCCGTGCTGCCTGCTCGTCTGCAAGCGCGGCATACAGGTAGCGCAGAACCTTTTCATAATAATCTTCACAAAGCCCGTCAAAAAAACGTTCGGCTTTTTTTCCGTTCCACAAAACCGCACCACCTCCTGTATCGTTATGCCGGATACCCCGCCGGTGTAACAAAAAAAGAAGCCGGCGGATTTCCGTCGGCTTCTTTTTGGGGATCAGTCAGTAACCGCATTGTGCCCCGCACCGGTTCTCTCTTAGTAGGCTTTGCCCCAGATGATCATGGTTTTCGCGGGCTTGCCGCAGATCGGGCAGGTTTCGCCCAGGTTTTCCTGCGCGAACGGCATGCAGCGGGAGGTTAGGCCGGCTTCTTCTTTAACCCGCAGTTCGCAGGCCTCGTCGCCGCACCACATCGTTTTGAAGAACCCGGATTTGGTGTTCGCAAGCTCTTTGAGCTCATCGAAGGTGTGCGCGGCCCAGGTGCGCGCCTCGCGGTTGGCAAGCGCCTTCTGATAGAGCCCGTCATGGACGGCCTTGAGCAGTTCGGGAATCTTCGTTTCCAGCTCATCGAGCGAAACAATCGTCTTTTCGCGGTTGTCGCGGCGGACCAGCACACACTGGTTTGCTTCGATATCGCGCGGTCCCATTTCGAGCCGCAGCGGGACGCCCTTCATCTCGTATTCGGCAAACTTCCAGCCGGCGGAATTGTCGCTGTCGTCAATCTTCGCGCGGCAGAATTTTTTGAGCTGCTCGGTGACCGCACGCGCCTTATCGAGCACGCCCGGCTTATGCTGCGCGATCGGAAGCACAATCACCTGGATCGGCGCGATCGCGGGCGGCAGCACCAGACCGTTGTCATCGCCGTGGGTCATAATGATCGCACCGATGATGCGGGTGGACATGCCCCAAGAGGTCTGATGCGGGTATTCCGGCTTGTTGTCGCGGCTCTGGAAAGTGATATCAAACGCGCGGGCAAAGCCGTCGCCAAAGTAATGCGAGGTGCCCGACTGCAGCGCTTTGCCGTCATGCATCATCGCTTCGATGGTGTAGGTGGCTTCCGCGCCGGCGAACTGTTCCTTCTTGGTCTTGCGGCCCTTGGTGACCGGGATCGCAAGGCTCTCCTCGCAGAAGTCGGCATAGACGTTGAGCATCCGCTCGGTCTCCTCCATCGCCTCCTGCGCGGTCTCATGCATCGTGTGGCCTTCCTGCCACCAGAATTCACAGGTGCGCAGGAACGGACGGGTGGTCTTTTCCCAGCGCACAACCGAGCACCACTGGTTATAGAGCTTTGGCAGGTCGCGGTAGGAATGAATAATGTTGGCGTAATGCTCACAGAAGAGCGTCTCCGAGGTTGGACGAACGCAAAGGCGCTCGGTCAGCTTTTCCTCGCCTCCGTGGGTCACCCATGCGACTTCCGGCGCAAAGCCTTCGACATGGTCCTTCTCCTTTTGCAGCAATCCCTCGGGGATGAACATCGGCATCATGACATTCTCATGTCCGAGCGCTTTGAAGCGGGCGTCAAGATCGTCATGGATATTTTCCCAGATCGCGCAGCCGTATGGCCGCACAATCGTACAGCCCCGCACCGAAGAATAATCGGCCAAGTCGGCTTTTTTAACGATATCCGTGTACCATTTTGCGAAATCCTCGTCCATCGAGGTGATCGCTTCCACCATTTTTTTCTGATCTGCCATCGGTTATTACTCCTTTTTATCCGGCTGCGCCACAGGCCTGTTTTCTGGGCATGCCGCCCACCGGCTTTTACACGTTTTCTATCATACCCGTTTCCACCGCGAATTGCAAGCCCCTTCCTTTGCGCCCTCCGTGCGACTGGGAGTTGCGCCTTCCGTGCGCACGGATTTGCTCCGCAGGGGTACTTTCTTGCTCGTGCAAGAAAGTACCCAAAGAACACGCGCGGGGACACCCCGCGGCCCCATGCGCGCGATTTCGTCGCCGCTTCGCGGCAAAGATCGCGCGCAATCTGCTTAGATGCCACGAAGCGTGCCGCGTGATGAAAAGCACGCGGGACAGATCGCCGCAACCTTGCGGCGATGCGCTGCGCGCAAAGCGGACAAGCGGATTTTCATATGTGCGGCCCTACGAGCCGCGCCCGCAAGCCTCTAAGCGTACAGCGCCGCAAAATCGATGCCAGTAGACTTTTCTCCCTGTCCAGCAACGCGCGATAGCGCGATTGCCGCCGAAGGGCGGCAATAAAAAAAGTCCTACGCCAGATGTAGTGTGAAATGATCCTTTTTCCACAATATTCTGCTATACTTGCAATACAAATCTTGAAAGAGGTGATTGAATGGCAACCATAGACGATCTGTTTTTCGGCGAGCTGTCGCCAAATCTGACGAGTCCGGAGGACAACAAGCAGTATCGTGCCGCGGCCGCGGTCTGGGACGATTGCGAGGAGCGGCTGACCCTGCTGCTCGGCGGCAAGGAGCGAACCCTTTTGATTCGCCTGCTGAACGCGCACGCGGAAATCCTCGGGGTGAGCGAAGCCGCGCGTTTCCGCCAGGGGTTTTCCCTTGGGCTGTGCCTTGCCGCCGAGGCGTTTCTCGCGGGGTAGCGCGGCCGCCTGCAAAAAGCAAGGGTCAAGATGAACCGGCTTACGTCCGCCCTTGCTTTTTGCATTCCCCCGCGCTTTGGGGCAAAACAAGGGCGGAAGCACCAAAGTGCTTCCGCCCTTTATCAATCCATTTGTCCTCATTAAGCGCCAGCGAATCGCCGCAATGGTTGCGGCGATCTGTCCCGCGCGTCATTGCGAAGCGCGCGCGGCTCAATTCGTTTCATCTCGGCAGATTTCGCGCCGTTTCTGCCGAAGGCAGCTTTCACGGCGCGCATTGGGGGCCCGGGGAGATCCCCGGGCGTGTTCTTTCCCCTGTTTCTTGCACGAACAAGAAACAGGGCCGCCGGAGGCTTATTCTTGATGGTCTTCGATGTATTTGACGATGTCGCCGACGGTTTTGATGTTTTCGATCTCCTCGTCCGGGATCTCGCAATCAAACTCTTCCTCAAGGCTCATGACCAGGTCAACGATATCCAGCGAATCCGCGCCGAGATCGTTGGAAATGTTGGCCTCCATTGTGACCGCATCCTCTTCAACGTCGAGCTGATCCACGAGGATTTCCCTTACCTTTTCAAATACCATGATCGTTTCCTCCTACTTATTATATAAATGATTTATTTACCGATTAAAGAGGGTTCGCGCCTTTCTGTTCTGTGAACTCTCCAATCTTACGGAACTTATAATACCTGTTTTCCAAGAGTTTGGCAATAGGTATTTCCATATATTTTTGGATTGTTTCCAAAATGTACCGGGATATGCTTTCCGCCGCCATTTTATGATCATTATGAGCGCCGCCCGGCGGTTCCGGGATGATCGCTTCCGCGATTCCAAATCCCATAAGGTCCTCCGCCGTAATGCGCATGATATTCGCCGCTTCCTTCTCGCGGTTCGCGTCCTTCCACAGGATCGAGGCAAACCCACGCGGCGATATGACCGAATAGACCGCATTTTGCAGCATGGCCAGCTCGTCACAGACTCCCAGCGCCAGCGCACCACCGCTGCCGCCTTCGCCCAGTACGATTGAAACGACCGGAGTCGCAAGCTCCATAAACTCCATCAGGTTGCGGGCAATCGCCTCACCCTGTCCGCGTTCCTCCGCGCCCACGCCGCAGAAGGCGCCCGGCGTGTCGATGAAGCAAATTACCGGCCGGTGGAATTTTTCCGCCTGTTTGGCGAGCCGCAGCGCTTTGCGGTATCCCTCCGGATGTGGCATGGCGAAGTTCGCGGCCTGGTTTTCCTTCAGGTCGCGGCCTTTGACCTCGGCGATCACGGTCACCGGGATGCCGCCGATCGTACCGATCCCGCCGAGGATCGCACCGTCGTCACCGTAGAGACGGTCGCCGTGCAGCTCAATAAAATTGTCAAAAATCAGCGGGATATAATCCCGCACCGTGGGGCGGTTTTTCTCCCGCACAATCTGCAGGCGTTCATATGCCGTGGTTTCAGGCATTTTCCCCACCTCCCATATTGTGCAGCCTGAGCAGCTGCGCGAGCGTTTTTCGCATAGCGCCGCGTTCGACGATCAGATCCGCAAAACCGTGCTGCAGCGCGAATTCGGCCGATTGGAAATCGTCCGGCAGGTGCTGCTTGATCGTCCCCTCAATGACCCGGCGGCCCGCGAAACCAACCAGCACCTTGGGCTCCGCGATGATGATGTCCCCGAGCGACGCAAACGACGCGGTCACGCCGCCGGTGGTGGGGTCGGTCAGGACGGTGATATAAAGCAGCCCTTTGCGGCTGTGGCGTCCAACCGCGCCAGCGGTCTTGGCCATCTGCATGAGCGCCACAATGCCCTCCTGCATCCGCGCGCCGCCCGAAGCGGTGAACAGCACGACCGGCAGGCGCTTATCCGCTGCCGTTTCAAACAGCCGCGCGACTTTTTCGCCCACGACAGAGCCCATCGACCCCATCATAAACCGGGTGTCCATCACGCCAAGACAGCAGGGCTGCCCGATGATCGAACATTCGCCGGTGATGACCGCGTCGCGCAGGCCGGTTTTGCGCCGCAGATAAAAGGTTTTTTCCGTGTAACCCTCAAAACCGATGGGATTGAGGCTTTTCATATGCTTATCATATTCAACAAATGTAAAATTGTCCGCCGTCAGTTCAATCCGTTCCGGCGCGGACAGGCGCGCGTGATACCCGCAGTTCGGGCAGACCTTGTTGGCCGTCTCGAACGCGTCCATGAATTCCACTTTGCCGCAGCGGGGGCATTTGAACATCAGATTTTCCGGGATGTTCATCTTCCCCTTTTCCGCGGCGGGTTTTTCATAAGATGCGCGGGATTTTACCTTCGCAAACAGATCCTCTAACATTTACCCGCCTCGCCTCCTCTTTTAATCTTTCTGCATCAAGCGGTCCAGAAACCCGATGTCATACTTTCCGCTTTCAAAATCCGGATTGTGCAAAAGCGAAAGCTGGAAGTCGATATTCGTGTCTACCCCTTCCACCAAAAATTCCGCCAATGCCCAGCGCATCTTCATGATTGCTTCCGGCCTTGTGGGCGCGTAGACGATCAGCTTCGCAATCATCGAATCGTAATACGGCGGAATCGTATAGCCCGCGTAGACCGCGCTGTCAATCCGCACGCCCGGCCCGCCCGGCATATAGAGCGCCCGGATGGTACCCGGCGACGGGCGAAAACCCTGCGCCGGATTTTCCGCGTTGATGCGGCATTCGATCGCGCATCCGTGCATGCCGACCTCATCCTGCGCGACCGGCAGCGGTTTCCCCTGCGCGATGGCCAACTGGGATTTGACAATATCCACCCCGGTCACCAGCTCGGTGATCGGGTGTTCGACCTGCACGCGGGTGTTCATCTCCATGAAATAAAATTCGCCGTCCGCATCCACCAAAAACTCGATGGTGCCCGCGTTATAATAGCCCGCGGCCTTGACGGCGCGGCAGGCCGCTTCGCCCATCCGCTGCCGGAGCTGTTCGTTCATCACCGGCGCGGGGGACGGGCATTCTTCGATCACCTTCTGGTTGCGGCGCTGCACCGAGCAGTCGCGCTCCCCCAGATGGATCACATTTCCGCGCTCGTCGGCCAGCACCTGGATTTCGATGTGGCGCGGATTTACCAGGAATTTTTCCAGATAGATCGCGCCGTCCCCAAAGCAGGCAACCGCCTCCTGCCGGGCGGTATGGAAGGCATTTTCGAGCGCGTCCGCCGTATGCGCGATGCGGATACCGCGCCCACCGCCCCCGGCGGAGGCCTTCACCATAACTGGGAACCCGATCCGCCGCGCGACCTGCATCGCTTCGTCCGCGTCCGCGACCGCGCCGTCCGATCCGGGCACCACCGGGACGCCCGCGTCCCGCATGGTGGCTTTGGCCTGGGCCTTGTTGCCCAGAAGCTCGATCGATTCGGGACTCGGACCCACAAACTTGATGCCGCAGGTCGCGCACAGCCGCGCGAAATAGGCGTTCTCCGAGAGAAAGCCGAAACCGGGATGGATCGCATCCGCGCCGGTCTGTTCGCAGGCGGCTAGGATCGCGGACATATTGAGGTAGCTGTCCTTGGAGGGCGCGGGCCCAATGCAGACGCACTCATCCGCGATCTGAGCATGCAGCGCGCTTTTGTCCGCGGCCGAACATACCGCCACGGTGCGCAGCCCCATTTCCCGGCAGGCGCGGATGATCCGCACCGCAATCTCCCCGCGGTTGGCTATCAGAACTTTCGTAAACATAAGCAACGTTCCGTGAAACGGTCCTTTGGCCGTCTCTCCGGTCCCCTTTCCAGCGCAAAATGAAAAAAGTCGGAAGTTTTGCTCGCCACTTGCCCTTCGGGCAAATGGTGACCCCATCCGGGCTGTCGCTGCGCGACATTTTTTAAAAAATTGCAAATGGGGTTGCAGAGGGCAGCGCCCCCTCGCCCCGGCCCGCAGATCCACTTCAGGCGCATTTTTTCTTTGGTTCTTTCTTTTTGCAAAAGAAAGAACCAAAGAACCTTCTAATTCCCAAGCGCGAAGGTGATCTCCGCCTCTGCAGCCATTTCGCCGCCGACGGTGGCAACCGCCCTGCCCACGCCAAAGCTCGACCGCAGCTTCAGCATCTCGACTTCCAGGCGCACCGTGTCGCCAGGCAGCACCGGACGACGGAATTTTGCCTTATCGATCTTCGCAAAAAATGCGATCTTCCCTCTGTGTTCCGGCATCGACAGCACACAGACCGCGCCGGCCTGTGCGAGCATCTCGATGGTGAGTACACCCGGCGTCACCGGATGTTCCGGGAAGTGGCCCGCAAACCAGAACGAATCCGGCGCGATGAATTTCTTCGCGACCACCCGCTTGCCAGTCTCCATCTCCTCGATCTCGTCGATCAGCAGGAAGGGGTCGCGGTGCGGGATGATCTGTTTGATCTGTTCTTTATTCAGCAGCGGCATCCTTTCGTCCTCCTCATTCGAGCCGCAGGACCGGCTGGCCGTATTCGACCGGCGCGCCATCCGCGACAAGGATTTCCACGACCGTGCCGGACTGGTCGGCCGGGATTTCGTTCATCACCTTCATCGATTCGACGATAAAGACAATTTCCCCCGCCTTGACGGCGGAGCCCACCTTGACATACGGTTCCTTATCGGGGCCGCTCGCCGCATAGAAGGTGCCGACCAGCGGGGAGGTGATCACCTTCGGCGCCTCAGCGGATTTCTCCAGGGAGGGCTCCCCTGCCTGCGCTACCGCCACCGCGACCGGAGCTGCTGCGGGCGCCGCCAAAACCGCCGCGGGCTGGCTTCCCTCGCCCGCAGACGGGGCCATCATCCAGTTTTTGATCTTCAGTTTGACGCCTTCGGTCTCGAACTGCAGTTCCCCAATGTGGTTCTCCGAGACACTTTTCATCAGCGCCTGGATCTGTTCGACTGAAAATTCCTTCGACATATTTTTAACCCTCATATTTTCTGAAAAGTATGGAGGCGTTGTGCCCGCCAAAGCCGAGCGAATTGGAAATGGCATACTCCACGTCGGCCCTGCGCGCACCCTCGGCCACGTAATCGAGGTCACACTCCGGATCCGAAACTTTGTAGCCCAGGGTCGGCGGAAGGATCCCTTCCGCCAGCGCATTCACCGTGGCGACCGCTTCCACGCCGCCCGCCGCGCCGAGCATGTGCCCGGTCATCGATTTGGTCGAGCTGATTGCAAGCTTATAGGCATGCTGGCCGAATGCCATCTTAACCGCGTTGGTCTCACACCGCTCGTTGAGCGGCGTCGAAGTGCCGTGCGCGTTGATGTAGCCGACCTGTTCGGGTGCAATTTCCGCCTCCTGCATCGCGTTCATCATCGCGTGGGCAGCTCCTTCGCCGTCCGGGGAAGGACCGGTGATGTGATGCGCGTCGTCGGTCGCGCCATAACCCACGATCTCCCCGAGGATTTTTGCGCCGCGCGCCTTGGCATGCTCGTATTCCTCGAGCATCAGAAGCCCCGCGCCCTCGCCCATGACGAAGCCGCTGCGCTCCTTGTCAAACGGGATCGAAAGCCGGTCCGGATCGGTCCCCTGGGTCAGCGCGGTCATATTGTTGAAGCCCGCTACCGCGAATTCATTGATCGCGGCCTCGCTTCCACCCGCCACCGCCATATCGAGATAACCGAACTTGATCTTGCGGAATGCCTCGCCAATGCAGTGGTTGCCGCTGGCACAGGCGGTAACAATCGCAAAGTTATCTCCTTTGAAGCCGTATTCGATGGCAATCTGTCCGGCCGCCATATTGGAAATGAGCATCGGGATCAAAAAGACCGAAACCCGGTCCGGGCCCTTTTCCAGGAACTTTTCATGCTCGGAGAGGGTGGTTCCAAAACCGCCGATCCCGCTGCCCACGATCACGCCGATCCTGTACGGGTCCACCCCCGAAAGATCGCCCGCGCCTTCCATCAATTCCTTGGCGGCCGCCATGGCGAACTGCGTGAAGCGATCCATCCGGCGGGCATCCTTTTTACCCAGCCCCATCGCGACCGGGTCCCAGTCCTTAATCTCCGCCGCGTACTTGACCGGGACGCGGGAGGTATCGAACGCAGAAATCGGCGCGAAGCCGTGCCGTCCCGCCTTGAGGCTCTCCCAGAAATCCCCGGCATTGAGTCCGACCGGTGTAACCGCTGCCTGGGAGGTGATGACTACTCTTCTCATAGAATAAACTCCTTTAACATCTTACATCGTGATGCCGCCATCGACACAGAGCACCTGCCCGGTGATGTACGAGGCGTTTTCGCCCGCGAGGAAGGCCACCGCTGCGGCAATGTCCTCCGGAGAACCCATCCGTTTGAGACTGATCATGCCCGCGATCGCTTCCCGGGTCTTTTCCGGGAGCTTTTCGGTCATGCTGGTTTCGATAAAGCCGGGCGCGACCGCGTTCACCGTGATCCCCCGACCGCCGAGCTCTTTCGAGGCGCTCTTGGTCATGCCGATGATCGCCGCTTTGCTGGCCGCGTAGTTGAGCTGCCCGGCGTTCCCATAGACGCCCACGACCGATGAGATGTTGATGATCCGGCCTTCCCGCTGCTTCATCATGACCGGCACCACCTGCCGCATCATATTGAATACGCTCTTCTGGTTTGAATCGATGACCGCATCGTACTGCTCCTCACCCATCCGGGCAATCAGCCCGTCCCGGGTGATGCCGGCGTTGTTGACCAGCAGGTCGATCCGCCCGAAACGGCTCAAAATCCGCTTCACCATCCCGGCGCAAGCTTCGAAATCCGAAACGTCCGCCGCGAAGCAGTCGGCATCCACACCGCATCTGCGGCAGGCTGCCACGACTTCCTGCGCCGCCGGAACCGATTCCTCTCCCCGGCAGTTGACCGCCACGTCAAAGCCTTCCTGCGCCAGCCGTTCGGCAATCGCGCGGCCGATCCCCTGCTTTGCGCCGGTGACAATCGCTACTTTATTCAATGGTGATCCCCCTTCCCGCAAACGGATCCTTCAAATAGGCCTCGGTGGAGGCCATCAGCTTCTCCACGATGACCTTCGCAGGCGCAACCTCATGCACCAGCCCGGAGATCTGTCCCGCCATAAAGGTGCCTTCCTCGGTGTTGCCGTCCTGCACCGCCTTCCGAAGCGAACCGACCGCAACCTTTTCAAATTCCTCACGATCCACCCCGTCGGCCTCCATTTTTGCAAGCCTGCGGGAGAATTTATTCTTCAGCGACCGAAGCGGCGCGCCCCCCGCGCGGCCGGTGACAATCGTGTCGGTGTCCTTCGCGTCGACAATCAGCTGTTTGTAGGTGTCATGCGCCGGGCTTTCCGCAGCGCAGACAAAGATCGTACCGCACTGCACCGCCTGGGCGCCGAGCATCAGCGCCGCCGCGAAGCCGCGCGCGTCCGCAATGCCGCCCGCGCCGATGACCGGGATCGAAACCGCGTCCACCACCTGCGGCAGCAGTGCCATCGTCGTGAGCTCCCCGATGTGTCCGCCCGATTCGCACCCTTCGGCCACCACCGCGTCCGCGCCCGCGCGTTCCATGCGTTTGGCCAGCGCTGCCGACGGCACGACTGGGATCACCTTGATGCCCGCGCCTTTAAACGCGTCCATATATTTCCCGGGATTGCCCGCGCCGGTCGTCACGACCGCAATCTTCTGCTCGACACAGACTTTCGCCACGTCGTCGGCAAACGGGCTCATCAGCATGATATTTACGCCGAACGGCTTATCGGTGAGGCTTTTGGCCTGCTTGATCATTGCTTCGACCACCTCGCCCGGCGCGCTCGCCGCGCCGATGAGGCCAAGCCCGCCCGCGTTTGAAACGGCGGCAGCAAGTTTTGCGTCGGCCACCCAGGCCATGCCGCCCTGGAAAATCGGATACTGAATCCCCAAAAGTTCGGTGATTTTTGTCTTTATCATTTCTGGTTTCCTCCCATTGTTATGCTTCGTATGTGAAAACCGCCGCCGCGTACACCAGCCCCGCGCCAAATCCCACGGTACAGAGCTTGTCGCCCGGCCGCACCCTGTCCGAACGGAGCAGTTCATCGAGCGCGATCGCCACCGAGGCGCTCGAGGTGTTGCCGACCCGGTCAATGTTCATGAACGCTTTTTCCATGGGAAGCCCCAGGTTTTTCATCGCGGTCTGCACGATGCGCACATTCGCCTGGTGCGGGATGATATAGCTGAGATCCTCCGGCATGATCCCGGCCTTTTCACAGGCCTCCCGCACCGCGTCGGGCATCGCTTTCACCGCGAACTTGTAGACCTCCCGGCCGTTCTGGGTGAGCGCATGCGGTCCGGTTTCGGTCCGGCTGATGTCATCCTCGGGCACCGACTGTCCGCCGAACGGGGTTTGGTGCGGGGCGTTCTTGGAATAGATGAGCCCGTAGCCGGAGCCGTCCGAATGCAGCGCGGAGGCGAAAACGCCCGTCTGAGACCGCCGCACGACCGCCGCGCCCGCGCCATCCCCGAAGAGGACGCAGATTGAACGGTCGTTAAAGTCAATCATCCGGGTCATCATCTCGGACGAAACAACCAGAACGGTATCCACCCCGCCGCTGTAGAGGTAGCGTCGAGCCATATCAAGCGCGAACACAAAGCCCGCGCAGGCGGCGTTGAGGTCGAAACAGAAGGCGTTTTTTGCGCCGACCGCCTGCTGGATGATGCAGGCCATCGACGGCGTGACATAGTCGGCGCTCACGGTGGTGCCGATGATAAGTCCGATCTCCTCAGGATCGACCCCGGCCTTCTCGATGGCGGACCGCGCCGCCTTCGCGCCCATCATCCAGGTGGCGTCGCTGTCCGCGACATGCCGGGTGACGATGCCGGTCCGGGTGCGGATCCATTCGTCCGAGGTTTCCACAAAAGCCGTATAAGCTTCGTTGTCCACGATGTGACCGGGCAGATAGCTGCCCGTTGCGCATAATTTGATTCCGTTCATGCTCTTCTCCTGACTGTTCCGGGAATTTTTCGCCCCACAATACTTGATTCCATAAACCGGGTTGTGTTATAATTGGGGTCGAAAAATGTAACAAGTGTTATATTTCTTGTGTTATCATACCGTCAATCCACACAAGTTGTCAAGAAAAAATTTGTTAATAAATTTTTTCTGTTGAGATTTTGGTATGTTTGCCCACTTTTTAATCCGTAAAGGCATCGTATATGAAACTTTATGAGGCCCGCTTTTCCGGGCCGGAAGGAGTATTCCCCATGAGCAAAACTGCATTCCTGATGAGCGGCCAGGGTTCCCAGTATCCCGGCATGGGCCGCGAACTTTATGAGAATTTCCCCGCCGCCCGGCAGGTTTACGAATGCGGCGCGGATATCCTCGGTTTCGATCTTGCCAAACTTTCCTTTGAAGGCGCGGAATCCGAGCTCGCCCAGACCAAAATCTCACAGCCCGCGATCTTTGCGGTCTCGATGGCAGCCTGCGCCGTGGCGAAGGAATCCTGCGAACCCGCCGCCTTCGCGGGGCATTCGCTCGGCGAATACGCCGCGCTCACCGCAAACGGCGCTTTCTCCCTGGAGGACGGCTTCCGGGTGATCGGCGCGCGCGCGGCGGCCATGCAGCGCGCGGCGGACGAGAACCCCGGCAGCATGTTCGCCATCATCGGCAGCGACGAACAAACCATCTCCCGCGTCTGCGAGGAGACCGACGGCTACGTGCTCCCCGTCAACTACAATTCCCTCTCCCAGACGGTCATCGCGGGCGAGCCAAAACCCGCGCAGCAAGCGGCCGACAGGCTCGCCGGAATGGGCGCAAAAGCTGTCAAGCTGGCTGTTTCGAGCGCGTTTCATTCCAAACTGATGGACTGCGCCGCTGTGGAATTCAAGGAGCGGATCGCCGGGATCAAAACGGCCCCGCTCGAAAAGCCCTTCTATTCAAACGTCACCGGCGGGCTGCTCCCACCGGATACCGACCTCGTCGAATACCTCGCCCGGCACCTTGTTTCGCCGGTGCGCTTCCACGAGGAAATCTCCGCCATGCTCGCCGCCGGGATCAGCTCCTTCGTCGAATGCGGACCGGGCAAGGTGCTCACCATGCTTGTAAAGCGCGGCTTCAAGGAAGCCTCCGCCTACAACCTCGAAAATCAAAAGACGCTTGACAAATGGAAAGCGTCCCTCTGAAGGTGAACCATATGGAACAATTCCAGCTGATCGGGCATCCGCTCGGGCACAGCATGTCCCCGCCGATCCACGAACGACTCTTCGCACTCGAGGAGCGCGAAGCCGCGTACACGCTCAATTCCTTTCCGCCGGAACAATTCGAATCGCATCTGGCGCAGCTGATGGCGCTCGACGGATTCAATATCACCATTCCATATAAACAGACCATCCTCCCCCATCTCGATGAGCTGCACCAATCGGCGCGGCTTTATGGCGCGGTCAATACGGTGCGCCGTCTGCCGGATGGCCGGCACATTGGCTATAACACCGACTGCGACGGCTTTCTGCGCACCATGTCCGCTCACGGCGTTTCGCTTGACACCCGCGTCTGTGTGCTGGGCGCGGGCGGCGTGGGCCGGATGTTCGCGATCGAATGCGCCCGTCAGGGCGGCGACGTGACCGTCGCGGTGCGCGAGAGCGGCCGCAGCCGCGCCGAAGCGCTCCGGAAGGAGATCGCTGAACAGTTCGGCCGCAAGATCTCCCTCTGCGACATCGCAAGCCCGGAAGGCCGGTTCGGCCTTCTCATCAATGCCACGCCGGTCGGCATGTTCCCCAAGGTGGATGCCTGCCCGGTGCCCGAAAGCTTCCTCACCAGCGTGGACGCGGTGTTCGACTGCATTTACAACCCCGCCGAAACCCTGCTGCTCCGCCGCGCAAAGACGGCAGGCTGCCTTTGCATGGGCGGTATGCATATGTTGGTGTGGCAGGCTGCTGTCGCCCACGAATACTGGCATGGATGCAGTTTTGACAATGCCTCGGTCGACAGGATCGTGGACGAGATGCACGAGATCCTCCTCAGAAAGGAGCGGGAAGCTTGAACAATCTGATCCTTTGCGGCTTCATGGGCTGTGGCAAAACCACCGTCGGCAAGCTGCTCGCAAAACGGCTTGGCCTCGAATACATCGATCTCGATGACGAAATTATCCGGGAGGCCGGAATGCCCATTCCCGACATCTTCTCCATCTATGGGGAAGCCCATTTCCGTGACCTCGAACATGAAGCAGTCCACAACCTTGCCCGCCGGGTCAACTGCGTGGTTTCAACCGGCGGCGGCGCCATGACCTTCGACCGCAATATCGAAGCCATCGACCAGCGCGACCTCGTCGTCTTTCTCGACGCCCCGTTCGAGGTCTGCTACAGCCGCATCAAGGACAGCGACCGCCCAATCCTGCGGCAGAATACGCCCGAACAGTTTCAGGCGCTCTTCGCGCGGCGGCGGGAGGCCTACCGCAAGGCCGCGCAAAATGGCCTCACAATCGACGCCGGTCGATCCGCAGATGAGGTTGCCGCTGACATCGCGCTTCTGCGCGAAAAGAATCAGGGGCGGCGCCCCTGATAATCCCCTTTGCGCCCTTCGCGCGCTCAGGTTTCTCTTGCGCCCTCCGTGCGCTCGGATTGCCTCCGCGGGCTCGGATTGCCTCCGCGGGCTCGGATTGCCTCCGGCGGGCCCCTTTCTTGCTTGTCCAAGAAAGGGGCGAAAGAAGGACACGCGGGGATACCCCGCGGCCCCCTGCGGGCTGTTTCATTGCCTGCGGCAAAGACAGCCCGCAATCTGCTTAGACAATACGTACTGTGCCGCGTGATAAAAAGCACGCGGGACAAATCGCCGCAACCTTGCGGCGATGCGCTGCGCGCAATAAGGACAAACGGATTTCAATTTAAAAAGCGCCGGACCTCTGTCCGGCGCTCTTATTTTTCTTCTATTTCACAATTATCAACCGCATATTCCAGGAAAATCCCGATCAGCTCGTTACGCTTATGTCCTGTCTTAGCGCAAATTTCATCCAGCTTTGAAACTGTCTCTTCCTTGATCCGGATGGAAAAGGTCTTATATCCATCCTCACCTTTCGGACGTTTGGGCTTTACGACAATCGCCATTTCCATCACCACCTCTGAACATATTTTATGCTTGAATCGTGGTGATTAATATGTTATAATTTATGTTATAAATTATAACATATTTGGAGATAAGCCATGACTTCAAAAGAACATTTACGGCTGCGGGAACTTTCGCGGCAAGTTTACACCTATGCGGGCAAGATGAATTTGTCCGCATGCCAGCTCAAGGATGATGCAGCAAGCGTTGTCACCCGGCGTTATTTTGTGCAGCTTGAAAAGCGGATGGAGAAGCTGCGGGAATTTCTGAGAACGATTGATTGACAATACCCATTGAACGAATCCGGCGCGGATTTTGCAGCAAGCCCGTAACATGGGAGCGCGAAGCGTTGCCATCAGTCTTGAGCTGACCGGCAGTTGGGAGTGACGGCGTCGCAGGTCTCGAAGTCCAAGGACGCGACCGCCGCCTTTGCGAAGCAACCAGCGGCGGTGGGGTTCCAAGGGGTTTCCCCTTGGCGTGTTCTTTCCCCTATTTCTTGCACGAGCAAGAAATAGGGCCGCCGGAGGCGACTCCTCCGGAGCGCCTGGAAGGCGCAATCCCCGGGCGCCCGGAGGGCGCAAAAAACAAGCGAATTCCTCATTTTTGCAGGGAGACAATAAAGAAAGCGCATGGAACCTGACGATTCCATGCGCTTTCACTTTTTTGTTCAGTGGCGGTCCCGGTTGAGGACCAAAACAGCCATGATACCGTACAGCACAGCCACGATGGTGGCTGCTGCAACCAGTGCCACCGCCGTGACGCCGCGCCACGGGTTGATCTGACGGTATTCCCTCATCATAAGCCTTATTTCGCGAGGTTGGCTTCGAGCTTTTCGAGCTCGGTCTCGAGCTCTTTGGGGAGTTTGTCGCCAAATTTGGCATAGAACTCCTTGATGCCCTTGACTTCCTCTTTCCACAGGTCCTTATCGACAGTCAGCAGGCCGGCGACAGTATCGGTGGTGATGCCGTCAAGACCGGTGATGTCGATATCTTCCGGTTTCGGCTCGTAACCGATCGGGGTTTCAACAGCTTCGGCTTTGCCTTCGACGCGGTCGATGATCCAGTTGAGGACGCGCAGGTTGTCGCCGAATCCCGGCCAGATGAAGTGGCCTTCGTCATCGGTGCGGAACCAGTTGACGTTAAAGATCTTAGGCGCTTTGTCACCGAGCTTCTTGCCCATTTCGAGCCAGTGCTGCCAGTAGTCGCCCATGTTGTATCCGCAGAACGGGAGCATCGCCATCGGGTCGCGGCGGACAACGCCGACAGCACCCGAAGCGGCCGCGGTGGTCTCGGAAGCCATGGTGGAACCTACGAACACGCCATGCTGCCAGTCACGGGACTGATAAACCAGCGGAGCGGTTTTGGCGCGGCGGCCGCCGAAGATGATCGCGGAGACGGGCACGCCGTTCGGATTTGCAAATTCGGAGGAGATGCAGGGGCAGTTGATGGCCGGAGCGGTGAAGCGGGAGTTCGGATGCGCGCCTTTGCTGCCATCGGTGCAATCCCATTTCTCGCCTTTCCAGTTGACCGCATTCTTCGGCGGGTTCTTATCGAGGCCCTCCCACCAAACAGTGTTGTCGTCCAGGTTGTGGACCACGTTGGTGAAGATGGTGTTGCGGCGGGTGGTTTCCAGCGCGTTCGGGTTGGACTTCATGTTGGTGCCAGGGGCAACGCCAAAGAAGCCGTTTTCCGGGTTGATTGCCCAGAGTCTGCCGTCTTCGCCGATACGCAGCCAGGCGATGTCGTCGCCGACCGTCCAAACCTTGTAACCCTTGTCAAGCAGCTCCTTCGGCGGGATGAGCATGGCCAGGTTGGTTTTGCCGCAGGCGGACGGGAACGCGGCGCAGATATATTTGATTTCGCCTTTCGGGTTCTGCAGGCCGAGGATGAGCATGTGCTCCGCCATCCAGCCTTCCTGTTTCGCCTGGTAGGAAGCGATGCGCAGCGCGAAGCATTTTTTGCCGAGCAGAACGTTGCCGCCGTAACCGGAGTTGACCGACCAGATGGCGTTGTCCTCGGGGAACTGGACAATGTAACGGTTCTCTTCTTCCATCTTGGCCTTGGAGTGCAGGCCGCGGACGAAATCGTTGGAGGTGTCGCCCAGGTGGTCGAACGCCTTCTGGCCCATGCGGGTCATGATATCCATATTCAGTACAACGTAGATCGAGTCGGTCAGCTCGACGCCGACTTTGGAGAATTTGGAACCGATCGGGCCCATGCAGTACGGGATGACATACATGGTGCGGCCCTTCATGGCGCCGTCAAACAGGGCGCGCAGTTTCGGGTACATGACTTTCGGGTCTTCCCAGTTGTTGGTCGGGCCCGCTTCTTCCTTCGTTCTGGAGCAGATAAAGGTTCTGCCCTCCACACGGGCGACATCGTTGACCGCAGTGCGGTGCAGGACGCATCCCGGAAGCTTCTCAGGGTTGAGCGGCTCGAGCTCTCCGGTGGAGAAAGCCTGCTCGCGCAGTTCGTTGAGCTGTGCCTCGCTTCCATCAATCCAGACAACCTTATCCGGTTTGACAAGCGCTTTCATCTCCTCAATCCAATTGAGGACATTTTTGTTGTTCGTCATGATTTTACTCCTCTCGCTGTATTGAATTTTTAATAACACAATGATACATATGGGGCTGAAAGTCAACGGTTCATGGGGTTGCATCCCGCATGAAACTCGAACTTTTCACACTTAGCATTATAATGGATCAACTGCAAAAAAGCAACGTGAATTCGTTAGAATTTTGTGAATTTTCAGACAATCATGCAATTCATCATTTTTCTTCCTGCAAAACCAATCATTTTGAGACAGAATGCTTAGAATCATACGGATTTTGGAAAGGCAGGTCGATATTCCACGAGGCGCAAGCGTTTAAATCAAGCCCCGCCGGCGGGCTGCAAAGCTGCTCATAATAGGCCTGCGCGCCGATCATCGCGGCGTTGTCCCCGCAAAGGGACAGCGGCGGGACGCAGAGCCTGTACCCGTGGCGCCGGCACATCTCCTCCAGGCGGGAACGCAGCCCGCTGTTGGCGGAGACGCCGCCCGCCGCCACAATCGTTTTGTAGCCGTATTCCCGCGCGGCCAGTTCCAGATGGCCCACCAGGATCTCGCAGATGGTGCGCTGGAAACTTGCCGCCAGCGAATCTGTATCCACATTTTCCCCTTTCTGGGCGGCATTATGCAAAAGGTTCAGCACCGCCGTTTTGAGACCGGAAAAACTGAAATCATAAGGCGAATCCTCGACGCGCGGCTTCGGAAGCTTATACTTTCTGTCATCGCCGCGCTTTGACGCCTCGTCGATATAGATTCCGCCCGGATATGGGAACCCCATAGCGCGGGCAGATTTGTCGAACGCCTCCCCGGCCGCGTCGTCGCGGGTGCGGCCAATGATCCGAAAGTCGGTGTAGTCCTTCACTTCAACGATGTGGCTGTGCCCGCCCGAAACAACGAGGCAGAGAAACGGCGGCTCAAGATCCGGATGCGCGAGATAATTGGCGGCGATGTGCCCACGGATATGGTGAACCGGGATGAGCGGTTTTCCCGCCGCGAGCGCAAGCCCCTTGGCGTAGTTTACACCAACCAGCAGTGCGCCGATCAGCCCTGGCGCGGCGGTCACAGCGACCGCATCGATCCCGGCAAGCGTCAGCCCGGCCTCGTCTAGCGCGCCCTGCACAACAGGCACGATGTTTTCGGTATGGCGGCGGGAGGCAATCTCCGGCACCACGCCGCCGTATTTTCGGTGCTCCGCGACTTGAGAATTGATCACCGAGGAAAGAACTTTCCGCCCGTCCTCCACCACTGCGGCGGCAGTCTCGTCGCAGGAGCTTTCAATTGCAAGGATTTTCATAGCCATTTTCCTTTCGCCGCCATCAGGCGGGTTTCACGCTTTGTGCGATCATATCATAAAGCTTGAGGTCGTCCGCTGTTGCCGAAGCGGAGACGTAAAAATACAGATAAGTGAAATGCCCTTCGCCCAAATCCATCATATATTCCAGGACATTCCCGCCCAGGCCGGGCGTGATATACCGTGTAAAGCGGTCGCCACAGCAGTAGGCGCCAATCTCATTTTCTGCTGATTCGAATGCCTCCCAGGTTTCGCCGGTTATCGGATTGCCTTCCGCTGAAAATACATTCCACGCGCTGAACAGTGCCTCGCCCTCAGGATAGTATCCCCCGATGTCCCCGATTTTGATCGTCCCGTTCGCGAAGCCGCCGTCGTATACGATGACTTCGTCGATCCCGCAGCGCGGCGGCAGCAGCAGCTTCGCTTCGACGCGCTCGGGCGGAAGGCCTTGTTTCTCCGCGTCATAGTTGATCAGCGTGACCGTGTGCCATTCCCATTCCGCCGGGTCTCCGAAATTTTTGTATTCGATATGATCCCACATAATATACGGCCCTTTCTGATTTTCCGGCAGGGTCGGGTCGGGCTGGACGCCGTCATAGAGCGGCGGAGCCGATTCCGCCGGCTCCGAAAAAGCGGCGGGCGGCACGGGGCTTTCCGGCGCGGACGAGCCGGATGGCGAGAGCGCGCCCCCGGCAGGGGCGGACGCTTCGGCAGAGGATGCGGACGCGGAAACGTCCTGCGCCATCGGGGTCGTTTCGCGGCCCTGGCAGCCCGCCAGCAACAGGCAGGCGCTCATCAGCACCGCGCGCAGGGTTTGTTTCATGGCGTGGGGGCCTTTCCCGGTTCCGCTGTTTTTTTCGCGCGGATCGCATAGATCGGCTGGCCGAGCGAGGAGAAATGCGTCTCATACTCGGTCATGACGTTGCCTGCGGCGCATTCACTCTGATGCAGATTGTTCGTCGTGAAATATGCCGGAAAAGCCGCTGCGAATTCATAGAGTGAGAAATGGTAAAGGTTGTAGTTGTCGGTCTTAAACCAGATTTCCCCGCCTGGCAGGAGCAGATTCTGATAGGTTTTCAGCCGCTCGCGGTAGGTGAGCCGCCGTTTGAACTGCCGATGCTTGTGCCAGGGGTCGCAGAAATTGATGTAGATCCGTTCGAGTTCTCCAGGCAGAAAGATCTGCGGGAGCTTTTCCGCATCATCCAGGATAAATCTGATATTTGGAAGCGGCGGCACGGCTGAGAGTACCCGTTCTGTCGCGATCACCGCGACGTTCGGTTCCCGCTCCACCGCAACAAAGTTTATATCCGGGTTTCGCCGCGCCATTTCAAAGACAAAGCCACCCTTTCCGCAGCCAATTTCCAGATGCAGCGGCGCCTGAGGGTTCGGAAATGTTTCACGGATATGCCCTTTCAGAGAAACCGGGTCCTTCAGAACAATCGATTCGCAGGCGGCCAGCCGCGGGGCTAAATTCGGTTTTTTACGCGGTCTCATCTTTCTTCCTCCTCATTTGACGGTTTGTCCAAAACGGCTTCCTCCGGATTGAGGCGCAGCGCTTCCTCCGCAAGCGCCCGCGCGTCGGCCAGTGTACAGAGCGTCCCTGCCTGCCGCCGCAGCGACGCCGCGCCGCGCACCCCCTTCATGTACCAGGCGGCATGCTTGCGCGCTTCGCGCATTGCGCCATATTCGCCCTTCTGTTCGCAGGCGAGCGAAAACTGCCGCAGCATGACCGCCATCCGTTCCTCCAAGGGCGGCAGTGGCAGTACCGTCCCGTCGGCCAGGAACTGGTCGACCTGCCGGAAGATCCATGGGTTTCCGAGCGCGCCCCGCCCGATCATCACGAGGTCACATTTTGTATAATCGTACATATTTATCACAGATTGTATACTGTCACAATCCCCATTCCCGATCACCGGGATCGAAACGGCCGCCTTCACTGCCGCGATAATGTCGAGGTCGACCGGAGGCGCGTAGAACTGCTCCCGCGTGCGGCCATGCACCGTCAACGCCGCCGCGCCGCTCTCCTGCATGATTCGCCCGAACTCCACGGCATTGACATGTTCGTCGTCCCAGCCTTTGCGGAATTTCACCGTAACCGGCAGGTCAACTGCCTTTACAGCTGCTTCCGTAATTTTCCCCGCAAGCGTGGGATTCTTCATCAATGCTGAACCGCCGCCGTTTCCAGCGATCTTGGGCGCCGGACAGCCCATGTTGAGGTCGATCACATCCGGCCGGTAATCGAGCGCCTTTTTCGCGGCTTCCGCGATCAGCTCCGGATCATCCCCAAAGAGCTGCACCGCGACCGGGCGTTCTTCGTCGCTCACCCCGAGCAGCTCGGCGGTCTTGCGGTCGGAATAGTGCATCCCCTTCGCAGAGGCCATCTCCCCTACCAGGTACGCCGCGCCGAACTGCTTGCAGATGCGCCGGAAGGCGCTGTCCGCGACGCCTGCCATCGGTGCGAGCGCGGCGGTACGCTTGATTTCCAGATTGCCGATCTTCATGGGGCCCCTCCAATTTGTTCATGATTCTAAATGATTATTTTAACAGAAATTTGGTGAATGGACAATCTTTTGTGGTATAATAATTTATAATTGTCAAGATTTATCATCTTTCACATATCGCAGAGGAGATTTACCATGAAATTGCTGGCCATCGACGGGAACAGTATTCTGAACCGCGCATTCTACGGAATCAAGGCGCTGACTACCAAAAATGGAGAATTCACCAACGGAATCTATGGTTTTTTGAATATCCTGCTGAAACTGCTGGAAGAAACCCAGCCGGACGCGGTCGCCTGCGCCTTCGACCTGCGCGCGCCGACCTTCCGCCATCAGATGTTCGAGGGCTATAAGGCCCAACGGAAAGGCATGCCCGAAGAGCTCGCCTCCCAGCTTGAACCGCTCAAGGAACTGCTGGCCGCGCTTGGCTACAAAATTGTCACCAAAGAGGGTTACGAGGCGGATGATATCCTCGGCACCTTTGCAAAGTCCTGCGCCGGACGCGGCGACGAGTGCGTCATCGCCACCGGGGACCGGGACAGCCTCCAGCTGGTTGGGGAACGCACCACCGTGCGCCTGGCCACCACCAAGATGGGCCAGGCCAGCTCGACCGTTTACGACGTGGCCGCCGTGATGGAGAAATACGGTGTGCCTCCGCGGGAACTCATCGACGTCAAGGCGCTTATGGGCGACGCTTCCGACAATATTCCCGGCGTGACGGGTATCGGGGAAAAGACCGCGCTCTCGCTCATCGCGCAGTATCACGATCTTGACTACATCTATGACCACTTGGACGAGCTCGAAATCAAGCCGGGCGTGCGCGCAAAGCTCGCAGCGGACAAGGAGATGGCTTACACCAGCCGTACGTTGGCCAAAATCGACTGCGATGTACCGATTGACACCGACCCGGAAAGCTACCGCCGTGCCGAACCGGACGCAGCCAAAGCGGGCGCACTCTTCGCGCGGTTTGAAATGTTTAAGTTGGCTGACCGATGGGGGATCGATCCTACGGCCGCGGCAGCCGATCCGGCACTGGAGGAATCCGCGCCGCAGGCTGTTTTGCAGGTTTCCTGTGATCCAGGTGAACTGTCCGCACTGTTTACCGATAAAAAAGCGATTGACTTGCTGATTGAATGGGATGATGACCAACCCAAAGCCGTAGCTGCCGCCGTTCCGGGGCGGCTGATTCTTGCGGACGGCGCAAAGCTCAACGAAATCCTGGGCTTTTCAGCCGGACTGCGGATCTGGAGCAGCAAACCGCTCTATCGTTATTTGTATAGTTTTGATAAAAATATACAAAATATAAATTTCGATGGGGAACTCGCCGCCTATCTGCTCAGCCCAACCACCTCGAGCTACGCGCCGCAGCCGCTTGCCGCGCAATACAATGTCGTACCCTGCGTATTCGAGACGGAGATCCCTTCCGAATATGCATCGATCGCGGCGGACGGGGCGGTCATCACCGCGCTGCATGACAAGCTCGCCGCGGAGATCGAAGCGACCGGCCAACAAAAGCTCCTCTATGAAATCGAGATGCCGCTTGCCCGGGTACTCGCCGCAATGGAATGCGAGGGCTTTGCGCTGGACACGGACGCGCTCAGGGAGTACGGCGCGGACCTCGATGGGCGGATCGGGGAGCTGGAGGACGGCATCTACCGTCACGCGGGCCACTCCTTCAACCTCAATTCCCCCAAGCAGCTCGGCGATGTGCTGTTCGTCGACCTGGGCCTCCCCGCCAAGAAAAAAACCAAGACCGGCTATTCCACCAACGCGGATGTGCTTGATTCGCTGCGCGGCAAGCATCCCATCATTGAGCTCATTCTCGAATACCGCAAGCTCTCGAAGCTCAAATCCACCTATGTGGACGGGCTTTTAAAGGTGGTCGGCCCGGACGGACGGGTGCGCTCGACCTTCCAGCAGACCGAAACCCGCACCGGACGCATCTCCTCAACCGAACCGAATCTCCAGAATATCCCGATTCGCACCGCGGAGGGCAGCAAAATGCGCCGCTTCTTCAAGGCACGGCCGGGCTGGAAGCTGATCGACGCGGACTATTCGCAGATCGAATTGCGGGTGCTGGCCGACCTGGCGGGCGACAAAAACATGATCGCCGCCTTTAAAAGCGGTCAGGACATCCACACCACCACCGCCGCGCAGGTCTTCGGCCTGCCGGAACTGATGGTGACACCCGCACTGCGTTCCCGCGCCAAGGCGGTCAATTTCGGGATCGTCTACGGAATCGGGGCGTTTTCGCTCTCGCAGGACATCGGCGTTTCGGTGGCGGAAGCGGACAGCTACATCAAAAACTATCTCGCCACCTACGCGGGCGTGCGCAAATACATGGAGGACACCATCGTTTTCGCGCGGGAGAACGGCTATGTCAAAACGCTGTTTGGGCGCCGACGCTACCTGCCGGAGCTTGCCGCTTCGAACAAGGTGACCCAGGCGTTCGGCGAACGGGTCGCGCGCAACACCCCGATCCAGGGCACCGCGGCGGACATCATCAAGATCGCCATGGTGCGGGTGTTCGAGCGGCTGCGGCGCGAGAAGATGCAGGCAAAGCTCATTTTGCAGGTGCACGACGAACTGCTTGTCGAGGCGCCCGAGCAGGAGGTGCCGCTCGCCACCATCATCCTCAAGGAGGAGATGGAACACGCGATCACCCTGAAGGTCCCGCTCGTAGCCGACGCAAACGTCGGGGACAACTGGCTGGATGCAAAATAGGCAGGAGGACTGACAACCTTGCAGATCACATCGATGACAGAAAAAGACGTTCCGCTTGTGGCCGCGCTCGAACGGCAGTGCTTTTCACAGCCGTGGAGCGCCCAGGTGCTCGAAGCGGAACTGCAAAATCCCAATGCGATTTTTTACGTCGCCAGAAAGGAGGGGCTGCTGGCCGGCTATGTCGGGATGCATCGGGTGATGGACGAGGGCTATATCGCCAACATCGCGGTGGACGAAGCATTCCGCAGGCAGGGCGTGGCAAAGACGCTTATGCAGGCGCTCCTCACCTTCGCAAAAGAAAAGCGGCTCGGGTTCCTCACGCTCGAGGTGCGCGCGGGAAACCGGCCCGCGATCCAGCTCTACGAGGGACTCGGTTTCGGGGAGGTAGGGCGGCGCAAAAATTTCTACGCAAATCCCACTGAGGATGCGATTTTGATGACCCGCTTCCTGTGAACGCCAAGAGGCCGCCGGCTGTTGCCGGCGGCCTCTTTTGATGGAATCCGCGTTATTTATTTTTGATCTCGATCGCGCCGGAGCCCTTCTGCAATGCGACCATGCCGGTGCGCGCCATCTCGGCCACGCCGTACTGCGAAACCATGTTTAAGAGCAAGTCGACCCGTTCCGGCCGGTCGCAGAATTCGATGGTGAGGGTGGTCTGCGACAGGTCGACGATCTTCGCCTTCATGATCTGGCAGATGTCGATGATCTCGCCGCGGTTCTGCTGGTTTGCGTTCACTTTGATGAGCGCCAGTTCCCGCCGGGTGGAAGCGTCAATCTCCAGGGTTTTGACCTTGATCACGTCGATCTGCTTGTTGAGCTGCTTTTCCACCTGTTCCATCGTGCGCTCGTCGCCATTGACCACAATGGTCATGCGCGAAACGGTCCGATCTTCTGTTTCGCCCACCGCGAGGCTTTCGATATTGAAGCCCCGCCGCGCGAAGAGTCCGGCCGTCCGGGACAGGACGCCCGCCTTGTTTTCCACCAGGACTGAAAGGATCTGTTTCATCAGGTTCCCTCCTTCGGATCGACCACACATTCGAGCACGAACGATTCCGGCCCTTCGAGGAACGCGTCGAGCGCCGCCGGCGCGTCTTGCATATCGGACACCTGCATTGACGGAATTCCGTAGGCTGCCGCGATCCCTGCAATCGACGGACTGCCGGTGAGGTCAACCGCGATTTCACGGTCGCGGTACTGATTCTGCTGAATCTCCCGCACCAGGCCGAGGGCCCCGTTGCGCATGACCACCAGTTTAACCGGCACGCCGTGCTGGTTCATGGTGGCCAGCTCCATCATCGACATCTGGAACGCCCCGTCGCCGCAGACCGCGACCACCTGGCGGCCTGGGGCAGCCAGCTTCGCACCGATGGCGGCGGGCAGCGCGTAACCCATCGTACCCATGCCGCCGGTTGTGAGAAAGCGCCCCTCCCGGACAATGTGGTTTTTTGCCGACCAGATCTGGTTTTCGCCCACATCCGAGACATAGAGAACGTCCTTTTCCAAGCGTTCGGAAAGCAGCCGGATGAAGGCATTGGGATTGATATAACCCGCGCCCGCAGCCGGATGCGCCGGGAACGGCTCCCGCTGGCCATCGAGCCAGCCGATCCACTTATCCCATTCTCCCATGGGATTTTGCTCCACAAGCTGCTCGACCACCAGAGCCGCATCGCCCACAAGCGGGATGGTTGTGCCAAGGTTTTTACCAATTTCAGCCGCGTCGATATCGATATGCACCACAGTCGTCATGCTTTCAAGCGCCCGCGGCGATTGGATCGCCCGGTCGCCCACCCGCGCGCCGATGATGATGAGCAGGTCGCTCTCCTCCACCGCGCGGTTCGCAAGCCCGTCCCCGCTCTGGCCAAGCATGCCGAAATAAAGCGGATGCCCGCTCGGCAGCGCGCCGATCCCCATCATGGTTGTGACAGCGGGCAGGCGGCACTGCTCGCAAAGCTTGCGGACCGCCTTCTGCGCATTTGCCGCAAAGACTCCGCCGCCCAGACAGAGCAGCGGCCGTTTGGCCGCCTTGATGGCGGCGGCAACCCGCTTGACCTGCATCGGATGGCCTTTGAACTGCGGCTTGTAACCGCGGATATTGACCATATGCGGGTAGGAAAAATCGAGCAGTTCCCGCTGGATATCCACCGGCATATCAATGAGCACCGGCCCCTTGCGTCCGGTGGACGCGATATAAAACGCCTCTTTAAACACGCGCGGGATCTCCGCCGCATCCTTCACAAGATAGCTGTATTTGGTGAACGGCTCGGCGGCGCCGGTCGTATCGACCTCCTGAAAGACATCCCGGCCCAGAAGCTCGCTCGAAACCTGCCCGGTGATCGCCACGAGCGGAATGCTGTCCATGTAAGCGGTCGCAATGGCCGTGAAAAGGTTGGTCGCGCCCGGCCCGGAGGTCGCAACGCAGACCGCGGGCCTGCCGGTAACGCGCGCATAGCCGCTGGCCGCGTGGCCGGCATTCTGTTCATTGCGCGTGAGAATATGCCGGATGGACGAATCCACCAGGCTGTCATAAAATGGGCAGATCGCCGCGCCCGGGTATCCGAAGATGGTTGTCACCCCTTCGGCCTCCAGGCATTTGACCATCGCCTGCGCGCCTGTCATCATCATAAAGATCCCCACCAGACCTTTCTTCCTGTCTGCTACTCTATAATCTGTGTCGCGTCGTCAAGATCGAGCATCTCGTCGTCATCATCCGCTTCGCTGTCCGCGTCTTCCGGCACCTCGTCATCCGGACGGCTTTTTGCTTCCTGCACTTTTACGTCCGGATAGGCCTGCGCGAACATCTCCTCCAGCTCGTCAAACATGCGGGGACTCTGCCGCTCGAAGGCGAGCGCATCGAAAGCATACAGCCGCTTATTCTGGTAGGCGGCGGTCGTGCTGTAGACCTTTGTCTCACCAAAATAGGTCTGGTCAATGCTCTGGTCATGAAAAATAATGTCGGGATAAAGATTGACCGCCTGATCTTCCGGATACAGCCAGCCGGTGTACTGTCCCGCGTCGTTATTCACTCCAAGCGCGTCGTTCAAAAGTTTCCCTTCAAAAGTATCGCCGGTAGCCATTGTGAGCGGGACCATCCGCAGATAAATACCGTGCAGGCGGTCGGCAATCCCGTCCGCCGCGTATTTCAGCGCGTCATACCGGGCACGCAGCCCGTCGAAAAACGCCTGCCCATTCTCCTCCCCGTCAACGAGCCCGTCAAGCACGGTCGCTGCGGTCACATAGACCTCCTCCAGCTCGTCCAAGGAATCCGCGCGGCCCAATACAATCACCTGGGCATCCATCTGCTGAAGCTTCACCGTGTCGTCCTGCGAAAGATTGGACGAGGCAAACACCACATCCGGCCCAATCTCTTCAATCGCCGTAAGGTCCGGCGTGGCGGCGGTTCCGCAGCGTTCCAGATCGTCCACGCTCGACGGATAATCGCAATAGTCGCTCACCCCTTCGAGCCGATCGCCCGCGCCGAGCGCACAGATGAGCTCGGTCATCGCCGGAGAGAGCGAGACAATCGTTTCCGGCCGCGCGTCCACATGGATATCCCCAATCGACACCGGATAATTGGGATCCACCACCTCTTCCGGCTCGCTTGGCGCGGAACTGCTGTCATCCGTTTCATTTTTTTTGCAAGCTCCCATCGAGAAAAGCAGGGCGCCCGCAAGAACAATCGCCAGGAATCTTTTCCATTTCATATTCTTAATTCCTTTCGGCCGCAAACATTCTTACCGTTATTTTATCCCATCGCCCGAATAGTGTCAACTTTTGCTCCGCAGGGCCCCTTTCTTGCCCGTCCAAGAAAGGGGCGAAAGAAGACGCGCGGGGAGATCCCCGCGACCCCCTGCGGGCTGTTTGGTTGCCTTCGGCAAAGACAGCCCGCAATCTGCTTAGACAAAACGATGCCTCCCGCGTTTGGCAGCCTGCTCGCCTGGCGGCGAAGCGCGCTAACGCGCGACGGCTGCTCACGGGGGCTTTCCGCCCCCGTGTCTCCCGGTAAAGAGTCGTCTGCGACGACCCGCCGCCTTTGGCGACGGATTCGGGATAAGGAACGCGGGACGGGTTTTCACAACCTTGCGAAAACCGGCTGCGCCGAATAAAGTAAAACAGAGACCGCCGGCCGGCAGTCTCTGTAGGTATCGGGGAGAGCGCAAAAGACCTGCTTGGGTCTGACGTTTCCATCGCGGGGAGCGCGTAACATTGCGTTCAGTCCTGAGCTGACCGTTTGTGGGGAGTGCCCGCGAAGCAAGTTCTGGCAAGGCGTCTGCCAAGGTTTCACAAGGGGACGGCTAGTCCCCTTGTGCGCATTCTTTGGTAACTTTCTTGTGCGCACAAGAAAGTTACTCGTGTGCACGGCGAAACGTGCCAGTGATTCTCAAGCGGCAATGCCGCTTGATTCCCGTGGCGCGCGGCGAAACGCACAAAGTGTGCATGGCGCAACGTGCCCGTCCCGCGTGACGGGACACGCAAACCCAGTCAGCCCATCACTTTGACCATGACGGCCTTCTGGGCATGCAGACGGTTTTCGGCCTCATCGAAGATCTCATCGGCATGCGCCTCGAACACTTCGGCGGTGATCTCCTCGCCGCGGTGGGCGGGCAGGCAGTGCTGCACCATCACGTCGGGTGCGCAGACCGAAAGCAGCTGATCGTTCACCTGGTAGCCAGCAAATGCTTTGTGGCGCTCATCCGCTTCGCCTTCCATACCCATCGAGGCCCACACATCGGTAAAGACCACATCCGCGCCGGCGGCGGCCTGCGCGCAGTCGGAAGTCAGCTGGAATTTGTCTCCATAGGTTTTGGCGAATTCCAGGACGACCGGATCGGGCTGATAGGCTGCCGGGGTCGCGACTGAAACCTGCATGCCGGTCTTGAGCCCGCCGACGATCAGGGAATTGGCCATGTTGTTGCCGTCCCCGATGTAGCACATTTTCACTCCAGAAAGCCGACCCTTATGTTCACGCACCGTCATGAGATCGGCCAGCACCTGGCAGGGATGCGCAAAGTCGGTGAGTCCGTTGATGACCGGGATCGAGCCGTATTTGGCAAGGTCAGAAACCTCCTGCTGGGCAAAGGTACGGATCATGATGCCGTCGAGATACCGGGAAAGCACGCGGGCGGTGTCCTCGACCGGTTCACCGCGTCCGATCTGCAAATCGCGCGCCGAAAGGAAAAGCGCCGAGCCTCCCAGCTGCGCCATGCCCACTTCAAACGAGACGCGGGTGCGGGTGGAGGACTTTTGGAAGATCATGCCAAGCGTCTTGCCCTTCAGATGCTGGTGACGGATGCCGTGTTTGAGTTCATATTTGAGCTGGTCGGCAAAATTCAGGATGTCAATGATTTCTTCGCCCGAAAGATCGAGCAGCTGGAGTAAATGTTTCATATTTCGCTCAGCACCTCACTTAAAATTTTCAGTCCGGTTTCGATCTCCTCATAGGTGATGGTCAGCGGCGGGAGCATCCGCACCTTTTCCTTCGCGGGCATGACGATCAGCCCTTTTTCCAAGCATGCGGCGGACACGCTTTTGCTGCTCAACCCGTCAAATGCAATTCCAAGCATCAACCCTTTTCCAACAACGCCCGCTACATGCGGCATCCTGCGCACCTGATTGGCGATGTATTCACCTTTGGCAAGCACCTCATCGAGCAGCTTCTGGTCGATCTGATCGAGCACAGCGTTCGCGCCCGCGCAGACGACCGGATTTCCGCCGAAGGTGGAACCGTGGTCACCCGGGGCAAAGACCTGCTCGCATTTTTCGCCGAGCAGCACCGCGCCGATCGGCAGGCCGCCGCCAAGTCCCTTTGCCAGGGAAACCACATCCGGTTCGATCCCGTAATGCTCATGGCAGAGGAATTTCCCGCTGCGGCCAACCCCCGCCTGCACTTCGTCGTCCAAAAACAGCACGTCATTTTCCGCGCAGAGTTTTGCCGCGCCCACCACAAAATCTTTGTCCAGCGGAATCACGCCGCCTTCGCCCTGGATCATCTCCATCATCACGCCGCAAACGGTGCCGTCCAGCTTGTCTCTCAGGTCGTCCAGATCGCCTGCCAGGACATAATCAAACCCGTCGGTGAGCGGCAGGAATTTCTGATGAAATTCCTCCTGCCCGGTCGCCGCAAGCGCGGTGATCGTACGACCGTGGAAGGAATTCACCAGCGTAATGATTTTATAACGTTCCCTGCCGTATTTATCGGCGCCGTATTTGCGGGCCGCTTTGATCATGCCCTCAATCGCTTCCGCCCCGGAATTGCAGAAGAACACTTTCTTTGCGATCGTGCGCCCGCAGAGCTTTTGGGCGAGCTCGGCCTGCGGCGCGGAATAATAAAGGTTGCAGATGTGCTGCAGGGTGGAAGCCTGCCGGGTGACCGCCGCCACCCATTTTTCGTTGCAGAAGCCAAGGCTGTTCACCCCGATGCCAGAGGAAAAATCCACATAGCTTTTGCCGTCAAAATCCTTGCAGGTCGCGCCCTTGCCGCTTGCCGCCTCGAGATCGAACCGCGCATAGGTGTTCGCGATATACTGCTGGTCCAGCTCTTTGATTTTCATGTTATTCCACTCCCTTCGTCAGCCCAGGAACATGGTGCCAATACCTTCATCGGTCATCATTTCAATTAAGATCGAATGCGGAATACGGCCGTCTATTATAAAGGCGCGCTTCACTCCGCGGCGCACCGCGTCGACGCAGCAGTCGACTTTCGGAATCATACCGCCTTTGATGACGCCCTGCCGGATGAGCTCCGGCACCTCGCTCGCATTGACCACCGGGATCAGTGTATTCTCGTCGTCCTTGTCGCGCAAAAGTCCCCGGATATCAGTGAGCGAGATGAGGTTCTCCGCATGCAGCTCGGCCGCGATACGGGAAGCCGCCGCGTCGGCATTGATGTTGTAGACGGTGCCGTCCTCCCCGCAGCCGAGCGTCGAGATCACCGGGATGTAGCCCATATCGAGCGCGTCGTGGATCAATTTGGTGTTCACACCGGTCACCTCGCCCACAAATCCCAGATCCACTTCGCTTTTCACCTTCTGCGCCTGGATGAGCTTTCCGTCGATACCGCAAAGCCCCAGCGCCTTGCCCCCCTGCTGCTGCAAAAGCGCTACCAGGTCTTTGTTTGTCTTGCCCGCCAACACCATCTGCACGATCTTGACCGTCTCTTCGTCGGTGTAGCGCAGGCCGTTTATGAATTTGCTCTCCTTGCCGACAGCTGAGAGCATTTCGTTGATCTCGGGTCCGCCGCCGTGCACCAGAACCACCCGGATACCGACCAGCGAAAGCAGCACGATGTCGCTCATGACCGCGGCTTTCAGTTCCGGGTTGACCATCGCGTTGCCGCCGTATTTGACAACAACCACCTTGTTATAGTATTTTTGCAGATAAGGCAGCGCCTGGTTTAAAACGGCGGCCTTGTCGGTATTGCTGATCTTCATATTGCCCACCTCTGTTTTCTCCTGTTTGTATCCCCTTGCCGGCCCCAGCCGTCCACAGGGAGCGCAAAGCGCTGCGTTTTGTCCTGCATCCGACCGTTCCCACCGCTGGGAGCGTATAACGCTGCATTCAGTCCTGAGCTGACCGTTTCCTTGGGAGCGGCTGCGGCGCAGGTCTCGAAGTCTAAGGACGCGGCCGCCGCCTTTGCGAAGCAACCAGCGGCGGTGGGGTTCCAAGGGGTTCCCCCTTGGCGTGTTCTTTTCCCCCTTTCTTGCACGAGCAAGAAAGGGGGCCCGGGCGCCTGGAAGGCGCTTTAAGTCCTGTAGTCGCCATTGATCCGCACATATTCGTAGGTCAAATCACAGCCCCACGCGGTGGCCGTTTCACTGCCCTGGTTCATCTCGATCAGCGTCTGGATCTCACTCTCCAGCAGGATCTCCTTGGCTTTCTCCTCGCTGAAATCGATGCCTGTTCCATTTTTGCAGACCGCGATCTTCCCTTTTGAAGAAGCGAACCAGACATCCACCTTGCCGATGTCGAACGCCGCGTCCGCATAGCCGATCGCGCAGAGTATCCGTCCCCAGTTCGCATCCGCGCCGAACATCGCCGTCTTGAAAAGGCTCGAGCAGATGACCGCTTTGGCCACCGTCCTGGCCGTGGCCTTATCCGGCGCGCCGGACACAGTGCATTCAAGCAGCTTTGAAGCGCCCTCACCGTCTCCGGCCAGCTCTTTGGAAAGGGTTCGGCAGACAATCGTCAGCGCCTCGACAAATTTGAAGTAGTCGCCGTTTTCACAGTCGATCTGTACATTGCCCGCCTGGCCGTTCGCCAGCACGGTGAGCATGTCATTGGTGGAGGTGTCCCCATCCACGCTGATCATATTGAATGTCTCGTCCGCCACTTCCTTGCAGGCCTTCTGCAGCATGGCCGGCGCGATTGCCACATCGCTTGTGACAAAGCAGAGCATGGTCGCCATATTCGGATGGATCATGCCGCTGCCCTTGGCGATTCCGCCCACCGAAGCGATCTTCCCGCCGATTTCGAACCGCACCGCGATCTCCTTGCGTTTGGTGTCGGTGGTCATGATGGCTTCGGCCGCGTCGGCGCTTCCATTCTCCGAAAGCGCCCCCACAAGTTTCCCCATCGCGCCGGTGATTGGGGCAAGCGGCAGCGGCTGGCCGATGACGCCGGTGGAGGCGATGACGATATCATCCTCCGCAATGCCCAGCGCTTTGGCGGCGCTTTCACACATCGCGTTTGCAATGTATTCCCCATCCGCGTTGCAGGTGTTCGCGTTGCCCGAATTGCAGAGCACGGCTTTCGCATAACCATTGGCAATATGCGCCCTGGTTACCGCGATCGGCGCGCCTTTGACCTTATTCTGGGTGTAGACCGCCGCCGCAGCGCAGGGAGCCTTGCTGTAGATCATGGCGAGGTCTTTTTTCTCTTTATTTTTCCGGATGCCGCAATGCACGCCGCCCGCAGCAAACCCTTTGGCGGCACAGACGCCGCCGTCCACAAATTTAAAAGGCATATTCTCGGCTCCTCACTGTCTTTAAAATGCGGGCGGCACAATCGCCAGCCCCGCGGTTTCCTCGAGCCCAAGCGCGAGGTTCATATTCTGGATCGCCTGTCCGGCCGCGCCTTTGACCATGTTGTCCAGCGTCGAAACCACGATGAGGCGGCCGGTGCGCGGATCGCTGTGCAGCGAAATATGGCAGAGGTTTGAAAATTTCACATTTTTCAGGTTGGCAACCGAGCCTTCCGGCAGGACACGCACAAACGGTTCGCACTGATAAAACGACTCGTAAAGGCTTCGGATCTTTTTCTCGTCAAAGCCGGGCATGCGTTTCGCATACATGGTCGAGACGATGCCCCGGTTTACCGGCAGCAGGTGCGGCACAAAGGTCACGGTGACCGGCGCGCCGGAGAGTTCTCCGAGCACCTGTTCGATCTCCGGCGTGTGCCGGTGGCAGGCAACCTTGTAGGGAGCGAACGCCTCGTTGCATTCGGTGTAGTGGGTGTTCAGCGCCAGTCCCCGGCCCGCGCCGGTCGCGCCCGATTTTGCATCGATCACAAGCGTTTCCGGATCGATCGCCCCAGCCTTCATGGCTGGCGCCAGCCCCAGGCACACCGATGTGACATAGCAGCCCGGATTTGCGATCAGCTTTGCCCCCTTCAGAAGACCCCGGTGCAATTCCGGGATCGAATAGACCGCCTGCTCGTGCAACGGCTTGTCGGCGTATTCTCCCTTGTACCAGTTTTGGTAATCCGCTTCATTTTTCAGGCGAAAATCCGCGCCCATATCGATGAAGAGCTTTCCCGCGTCCACGCACCGGCGGGCGATCGGCTCGGAAAGGCCATGTGGCAGCGAGCCGAAAACCACATCGGATTTTTCAGCGACGGCCGCCTCGCCGCAGAGTTTGTCGTCAAGGATGCCGGTGAGCTGCGGATAGACTTCACTGATTCTCTGGCCTTCAAAGCTGACCGAAGAAATTGCCGCAAGTTCGACGTCCGGATGGGTCAGCAGCAGCCGGACGATCTCCAGCCCGGCGTAACCGGTGGCGCCAATGACGCCCGCCCTTATTTTTTTCATAGAACACACACTCCAAACCAAATTCACAAACAAAAACCATCTCGGCGCTTAGGCCCGGATGCCCCCGCGCCCCCCGCGCCCCCGCAAACCTTCGGGAAGGTTTCGCCGAAGCTTTTATTTCGCCGCCGCGGCGAGGAATTCCCGCACGAGCGCGATCTGCTTTCGCACTGCCCGCGGCGCGGGGCCGCCTTCGCTCGTGCGGCCGTTCACACAGGCCATGAGGTCGATCGCCTCATAAATGTCTTCCGAGAACAGTCCGTTCGCCGCCTGGTAGTCTGCGAGCGGCAGCGTCTCGAGCGTGAGCCCTTTTTCAATGCACAGCGCCACCAGCGTACCGGTCGTTTTATAAGCGTCGCGGAACGGGACGCCTTTCTTGGTGAGGTAGTCCGCGCAGTCGGTCGCGTTGATGAAGCCTTTCGCAGCCGCCGCGCGCATATTTTCTTTCAGGACGGTCATCGTCCGCAGCATCGGCGTGAAAGTCGAAAGACTCAGCTTCACCGTATCGACCGCGTCAAAGATGGCCTCCTTATCTTCCTGCATATCTTTGTTGTAGGCGAGCGGCAGCCCCTTCATCATGGTGAGCAGGGTCATCAGATCGCCGTAAACCCGCCCGGTCTTGCCGCGGATAAGCTCGGTCACATCGGGATTTTTCTTCTGCGGCATGATGCTCGATCCGGTTGCGAACGCGTCGTCCAGCTCGATAAATTTGAACTCCCACGAGCACCATGCGATGATCTCCTCCGAAAAGCGGGAAAGATGCATCATAATGGTAGAAAACGCGCTGCAAAGCTCAATGCAGAAATCCCGGTCGGAAACGCCGTCCAGGCTGTTGGCGGCGGGCGCCGTGAAGCCGAGCGCTTTGGCGGTCATCTGCCGGTCGATCGGATAGGTCGTCCCGGCGAGCGCCCCGCTGCCCAGCGGGCAGAAATTCATCCGTGCCGCCGCATCCGAAAGCCGTTTTACGTCGCGGCAGAACATATTCGCGTAGGCCATCAGGTGGTGCGCCAATGTAATGGGCTGCGCGCGCTGCAGATGGGTGTAGCCCGGCATGACCGTTTCGAGATGTTCATCCGCCTTGCCGGCAAGCTCCCTGATGAGGTCAAGCAGGAGGCCGGAAACGCTTTTCGTCTCCTCGCGCAGATACATCCGCAGGTCAAGCGCGACCTGGTCGTTGCGGCTGCGGGCGGTGTGCAGGCGCTTGCCCGCGTCACCGATGCGCGCGGTCAGCTCCTGTTCAATGAACATGTGGATATCCTCCGCGTCCGGGTCAAAGAGCAGTTTCCCGCTTTTGAGATCCGCATGGATACCTTCCAGCCCGTCGCAGATCGCTTCCGCGTCGCCCTCCGGAATGATCCCGTTCGCCGCGAGCATCCGCGCGTGCGCCATCGAACCCATCAGGTCCTGTTCATACATCCGTGAATCAAACCGGATGGAAGAATTGAAATCGTTCACCCGGCTGTCGGCTTCCTTGGCAAAACGTCCCGCCCACATCTTCATAGAAAAATCCCTCAGCCTTTCTTTTAGAACAAGCGGCTGTAACACAAAGGGCAAACCTGCCTTTTGTGTTACAGCCCCGTCGTTTGTTTTGTTATTTGATCTTTTTTTCGTCGAGCAACGCCTTCACCTTAAGCGGCAGACCAAACAGGTTGATAAAGCCCGCGGAATCCGCCTGGTCATACACATGGTCCTCGCCGAAGGTTGCGATCTCTTCGGAATAGAGCGAGTACGGAGAGGATGCACCCGCGCCGATAATATTGCCCTTGTAGAGCTTGAGCTTGACGTCGCCGGTGACCGTTTCCTGGGTCTTGTCGACGAACGCGCTCATTGCTTCGCGCAGCGGGGTGTACCATTGGCCGTTATAGACCAGCTCGCTGAACTTGATGGCCATCTGCATCTTATAGTGCTGGGTCTCCTTGTCAAGGCAGAGCTCCTCGAGCGTCTGATGCGCCTGGTAGAGAATGGTGCCGCCGGGGGTCTCATAGACGCCGCGGCTCTTCATGCCGACCAGCCGGTTTTCGACCATGTCGATGATGCCGATGCCGTTTTCGCCGCCGAGCTTATTGAGCTTTTCGAGCAGTGCGACCGAATCCATCTTGACGCCGTCGAGCGCGACGGGCACGCCTTTTTCAAAGCTGACGGTGACATAGGTGTCCTTGTCAGGGGCCTGCTCGGGTGTAACGCCCATCTCCAGGATTTTTTCATAATCCGGCTCGTTTGCGGGGTCCTCAAGGTCGAGGCCCTCATGCGAAAGGTGCCAGAGGTTCTTATCCTTCGAATAGTTGGTCTCGCGGTTGATTTTGAGCGGGATATTGTGCTCCTCCGCGTAGGCGATCTCCTTCTCGCGGGAATTGAGCTCCCAGAAGCGCCAAGGGGCAATGATGCCCATATTCGGCGCGAAAGCCTTGATGGTCAGCTCAAACCGGACCTGGTCGTTGCCTTTGCCGGTGCAGCCGTGGGCAATCGCGTCGGCGCCCTCTTTTTTTGCGATCTCGACAAGACGTTTGGCGATGATCGGACGGGCAAAGGAAGTGCCCAGCAGATATTTCCCCTCATAAACCGCGCCGGCCTTTACTGTGGGAATGATGAAGTCGTCGACGAATTCCTTGGTGAGGTCCTCAATGTAGATTTTGGAAGCGCCGGTCTTGATGGCCTTTTCTTCCAGCCCCTCAAGTTCTCCGTCCCCCTGGCCGACATTGGCGGCCACCGCGATGACTTCGCAGCCGTAATTTTCTTTGAGCCACGGGATAATAACCGATGTGTCCAACCCGCCGGAATATGCAAGAACAACTTTTTTATACTTTATCTGCTCCATTTTAAACACCCTCCAGTGGTTAATCATTCATTATGCACCCTATTATACATCATAATTATACAATTACAAGCCAATTTTTGCATGAATATTCATCTTATTCACTTTTTTATTGGTTGCTATTGCACAAAAGGGGGTTCTTTTCCCCGCCTGTAATGCTATAATGGAAGTGAAACATCCGGTAAATCAATCCGAAAGGTGGATTCTTATGCAAAGCATCTCCGTATACGACCTGACGCAGAACCCTTTTCAGCTGATCGGCAAACAGTGGGCGCTCATCACCACCCGCCGCGGTGAGAAAACAAACACGATGACCGCCAGCTGGGGCGGCGTGGGCGTGCTGTGGAATAAGCCGGTGGCCTATATTTTCCTGCGCCCGCAGCGGTTCTCCCGCGAACTGCTGGACGATACCAGCCTTTTCTCAGCCTGCTTTGTCCCGGAGGAATTCCGCAGCCAGCTTGGCTACTGCGGCGCGCATTCCGGCCGAAATGAAGATAAGCTCGCCGCCTGCGGCTTCACTTCCGGCACCCTGGATGGCGCGCCGGTCATCTCCGAAGCGGAGCTGGTCCTCACCTGCCGCAAGCTTTACCGCCAGCAGTTCGATCCCGCCTGTTTCATCGACCAATCGCTCGACGCGGCCAACTATCCGGGCAAAGATTACCACATCCTCTATGTTGCGGAAATCCTCGGCGCCTACCAAAAGTAAATCCGGTCCAAAAGCATAAAACCGGCGCGCAGCTTTTTGCTGCGCGCCGGTTTTATGCCCCTAGGTACGGGTTAATTTTTACTATACCAGAACCGAAAGAAAAAGTCTATTCTTTTTTTATTTTACGGGTTACAATGGGGATGTGATATCACAAAAAATTACTTTCAGGAGGTCTTTCATGCCTGCGAATTTTGAAACGATCGCCGACTACTACGATATCATGTATGTGGACCCGGCGGAATACCGCGCGGAGGCACAAAAAGCCGCCGCGCTGATCGAAAAATACAAAACCTGTCCAAACCGCCGCCTTTTGGATCTGGCCTGCGGTACCGGCGAGCAGAGCCGCACCTTTGCGGAATCCTTCGCGGTAACCGGCATCGACCTGAGCGAGGAGATGCTCCACGCGGCCGCCCGCAAGGTGCCGTCCGCTGAATTTCTGCCCGCGGATATCTTCGATTTTCACTTTGACGAACCGTTCGGCGCGGCGGTCAACCTCTACGGAAGCATCGGCTTTGCACGGGGTTACGACCAGCTTCGCGACGGGCTGCGGTGCGTGTATGACTGTCTCACGCCGGGCGGGGTTTTTCTGCTCACGCCATGGGCCACGCGGGAAACCTTCCGGGAAGGGATCGTTTCCCAGAGCGGCGAACGGGATGGGATCCATTTCTGCCGGATGGAAACGGTGAAGCGGAAGGCGCCGCAAGCGGTCGAGGTTGAGATGTTCCATCTGGTCGAACAGGACGGGGCGGTCCAGCAATTCCACCACCTTCAAAAAATCACCCTATTCTCCGAGGCGGAATACCGCGCCGCGCTCGCACAGGCGGGCTTTATCCTGCGCGAACGGCTTTCGGAAGCGGAATTCCGGATGGGCGCGTTCGTCTGCACCAAAGCGTAAACAATAAGGGAAGCCCCGCTTTCGACGGGGCTTCCCTTTTATCTGGCGTACTGCGCGACCTTATGCAGGATCTTCACATCAACCAGCGCGTCAAGTACGGTCCCGTCCTCCGCGTATTCCTGCGAAAAGACCTTCCCATCCCGCAAAATCTCATTGATAAGTCCGGTTTTATCGTATGGGATCAGCAGTTTGAGCCGTTTGTGGGTCGGCGCGAGCGCCTTGGCGGTCTTGCGCAGCAGCTCGTCAAATCCAAATCCGGTCTTTGCGGAGATCAGCGCGGTCAAATCGTTCACCGGCAGCGGAACCCGCGCAATCCGGTCGCATTTGTTGAGCACAGTGAGCACCGGCGTATCCTGTACGCCAAGTTCCTGCATCAGCTGTTTGGTCACCTGGATCTGCTCATCCGCCTCATCCGACGAAACGTCGCAGACGCACCAGAGCAGGTCGGCGTTCGCAGCCTCCTCCAGAGTCGATTTAAACGCCTCAACAAGCTGGTGCGGGAGCCTGCGCACCAGCCCGACTGTATCGACCAGCATGACCGAACGCCCGTCCGGCAGGCTCAGTGCCCGGGAAGTTGGATCAAGGGTTGCAAAGAGCTTATCCTCCGCGAGCACACCCGCGTCGGTGAGCGCGTTCAAAAGTGTGCTCTTGCCCACGTTTGTATAACCCACGATCGCGACGGTGGTTACTCCGTCTTTTTTACGGCGCGCGCGCAGCAGCCCCCGGCGTTTCTCAAGTTCCGCGAGCTGCTCCTGCAAGGACGCGATCCGCCGCCGGATATGCCGCCGGTCGGTTTCGAGCTGACTTTCGCCCGGCCCACGGGTACCGATGCCGCCGCCGAGCCGCGAAAGCGATGTGCCAAGGCCGGTGAGCCGCGGCAGCCGGTAACGCAGCTGCGCCAGTTCGACCTGCAGCTTGCCTTCAGCGGTGACCGCGCGCTGTGCAAAAATGTCAAGGATCAGGGTGGTGCGGTCGATGACTGGAACGCCGCAAGTCTTTTCCACATTCCGCTGCTGGCTTGGGGAAAGTTCGCAGTCGAAAATGACGAGATCCGCGCTTCCCCCTTCGCAGCAGGCGGCGACCTCTTCGAGCCGTCCGGCTCCGATCACTGTCGCCGGGTCAAAGGCCGGGCGTTTCTGTACTACCTTTGCCACCGTCTGAGCGCCCGCGGTTGCGGCCAGTTCTGAAAGCTCGTCGAGCGAGACTTCCACATCATATTCTCCGGTATCCGCCGCGATGAGAATTGCCCGCTGTAATATTTCCTGTTTATTCTCTATCATAGAACCAGTTTCCTCCATACCTGTACGGCTTATTCTTCCTCAATTGGGAGGCTTTCATCCGCGGCTGAACCCGCCAATATATTTTCCAGATTCTTTGCATTGATCATATCGCGTTTATGGTCTAAACTCAATGATAGATCAATGAATTGGATGTGAACAACCGATGAAGCTCTTGCTGATAACCTGTCCCCCGTTAGCACCCTATCTGGAGCGGATGCTCCCGCAAATCCCACATCAGTCGGAAATTTGCCTGCTGCCCGAGGACCTCTGTCAGAATCCCACAGCGGTGCGCGACAAGCTCGCCGGCGCCAAAGGCTGCGACGCGGCCGTGCTGCTGCCCGGCGCCTGCGTCGTGCCGGAAGAGGGCCTGCGCGCCGGAGAAATCCCGCTGGTGCTCCCGCGTGTACATAACAGCGTATCCCTGCTGCTCGGCAGCGCGGCCGCTTACCGCCGCCTGTACAGCTTCTACGACGGCAAGCTCTGCTGGAGCCTTCCCGAAAGCAACCGGGAACTCTTCCTGTCCTGCCCCGCCGCCGAATGCCAGGCTCTTTGCTATCTGGCGGACACCACGCTCGGTCTGCATGACACCAGCCTTTCGGCCCGGATCATTGCCCAGCACAACGACTGGGATTTTTTCCATGCTGAAGGCGATCTTTCGCTGCTCTCCCGCCTGCTTGCGGGCGACTGGCTCGGCGAGGACATTCTGCTTGTGCGTCCCGGCGAGACCGTTTCCCCAACCTACCGGCAGGATCTGCTGGCGTAACGATTTAAAAAGAGCCTTCCGGCCAATTGGCCGGAAGGCTCTTTTTCGCGGCAGGGTTTATGCTTTTTTGTCCGACATGATCTCCTTGAGGCTGGTGGCCAGGCCCGCCAGCGACTGGATCTCGCTCGGGATGATGATCTTGGTCGCTCGGCCGTCCGCCGCTTTCTGGAACGCCTCAAGCGATTTGATCTGCACGACCGTGTCACTGGCGTTCGCTTCGCTCAGGATGCGCAGCGCGTCGGCGTTCGCTTTCTGAACCAGCGCGATGGCTTCCGCCTCGCCCTGCGCCTCACGGATTTTCTGTTCCTTGACACCTTCGGCACGCAGGATCGCGGACTGTTTTTCCGCTTCGGCGCGCAGGATCGCGGATTCCTTCTCACCTTCCGCCACAAGGATCTGGCTGCGTTTTTCACCTTCGGCGCGCAGGATGGATTCGCGGCGTTCCCGCTCGGCCTTCATCTGTTTTTCCATCGCGTCCTGGATCTCACGCGGCGGCAGGATGTTTTTGAGTTCGACGCGGTTGACCTTGATGCCCCACTTGTCGGTCGCCTCATCCAGCGTGGCGGTGATTTTCGAGTTGATGACATCGCGGGAGGTGAGGGTGCTGTCAAGCTCCATCTCACCGATGATGTTTCGCAGGGTGGTCGCGGTCAGGTTCTCGATCGCGGAGAGCGGCCGCTCAACGCCATAGGTGAAGAGCTTGGCGTCGGTCACCTGGTAAAAGACAACCGTATCGATCTGCATGGTGACGTTATCCTTGGTGATTACCGGCTGCGGGGCAAAGTCCACGACCTGCTCCTTGAGCGAAACCTTCTTGGCGATGCTGTCGAAGAACGGCACCTTCACATGAAGGCCGGTTTCCCAGGTTGCAAAGTAGCTTCCGAGGCGCTCGACAACATAGACGCTCGCCTGCGGGACGATTTTGATATTTGAGACGATAACGATCAGGACAAACAGGATCAGTACAATCAGTACGATCGGCCAGATAAGAAACTCCATTTTCAGTCCTCCCCAAAATTATTGTTCCGTTTCGGTTTGTTTCGTATACGGTTCCACAATGAGCTTGACGCCGTCGATCGCCAAAACCCGAACCTTTTCCCCAGCTGGGATATCGCGGTTGTCCATGGTGCGCGCGGCCCAGCCGAGCCCCATTACCGCAACCCTGCCCGCGCCGAGATCGTTGTCGATCGTTTCCTGGACGACACCGATCTGGCCGATCACACGGTCGGCATTGGTGCTCTGCTTTTTGACCCGCAGAACCTTTTTGGCAAACGGGCGGGTGCAGAGCAGCAGCAGCGTGGATACCACGAGGAATACCGCCGCCTGCACGCCGATGGACGCGTCGAGCAATGCCGCCACAGCCGCCGCGGCTGCGCCAAGGGCAAACCAGATTGCGGTCAGCTGGACGCTCACGCCCTCCACGACCGCTAGAATAATTCCCAACACCAGCCAAAAGACCGGCGCGAGCTGTGCCCATGTACCCATAAAAAGCCCTCACTTTCCCAGAATCATAAATCGGTATCCAATGCGCATCTTCGCCGCAGACGCCGTTTTGCCTTTTCTCAGCTGTTTGCTTCGCCGTCTGTGATTACATTGTACCATATTTCTATGAAAATTCACAATGCCGGCCTGCGTCCGGTTGGCATATCCGGGGAGCGCTCAATTTCGCCCGCTAAAGTGTAGTCTCCCAATCTCACGTATTCTCTTCCATACTCTTTTTTTCTCGCTCAATCTTAATTTTGATGTTTGCCAGCAAATATTTCCTGCATGCGCGGCGCAGCGTGGAAATTTCCTTTCCCGGCATGGCATGGCGCAGGCTGTCCCGGTCTTCGGGGCCGAAATAAAAGCGGTCGAGCTGGATGCACAACTCCGAAAGCCGCGCGCGCAATGTTTCGTCCTGCATACCGGCCGCATCCGTCAGCCGCTTCAAGTAACACCGGCAGGTTTCGCCCTGGCCGCGCGGGATTTTATGCGCACGGCCCCAGTTTTCCAGAAACACCATCAGGCCCTGCGGCGTATTTTTGTACCACAGGCTGCACCAGAAAAATTTTACCGCAAGCCATTTTGCCGCAAACCAACGCCCAAACGCGCCGGACAGCGGGGATTTGCGGCGTTTGACCGCCGTTTTCCCACGCGGCGCGGCCTGCACCCGCAAAAGCCGCATCTTACGCAGCAGGATAACCGCCAAGATACAGGCCGCGGCCAGCGCCGCCACCACAAGCAGCACCAGCACCCATCCGGGCAGCATCTGCAGATCCATCTCCGGTTCGCCCGCCATCCCCATCCCGGGCAGCGGCTCGCCCATATCATAGGCTTGCTGGTCCGGTGCGGGCAGCAGCGAAAAGAGCCACAGGATAAACGCGCCAACCGCGCCCAGAATCGCCTTTATGGCCGAAACGCCGGTGACCACGGCTGTTTGCAGCCCTTGCCGCACCGGCAGCGCGAACATCGAGCCCGCTGCAAAAAGCAGTGCGGCAGCCACCGCTGCAATTGCGCAGAGCGCCACAATCCCCTGGCCTTTTGAAAGCGAAAGAGTTTCGCTTTTATCGCTGGTGACCCGGGCGCGCACGGTTGAAAGAAAACTGAGCACCACCGACGCAAAGAGGCAGACATTATAAAGCGGCGGGAAGGCCACCACGCCGATCTGGGTAAAAATGAGCAGAGCCGTACCGATAATCGCGCATTCGGTGTAGCCGAGATACCGGTCCCTGGGAATCGGCACCACACAGATATAGGCACAGCGGAAAACAGCGATCCCCACAAACAAAACGGCAAAGAGATGCGGCCCAATGCCCTGCAGTGAGGAAAAAAACAGAAACACCAGGGCCAGCTGCACCGCATAGATCGCCGCACCCATCGCAGCCAGCTGCGGGATGGTGCATCCCCGCCTTGTGACCCACAGGTTCAACAGGTAGGTCAAAAACGCCATGCAGGCCCATGGCAGGATCTCAATCTCCATTGCCACGTCGGTCTGCAGAAAGGAAAACTGGAAGAAAAGGCTGGCCATAAAGCTCAGCTCAGTAAAGATCGCGGTAAAATCCGCAACCGATGCCCGTCGTTCACCCATGCGCGCCGCCCCCTTCCAGCGTATGCAGCGGGACCACTTTATAATCCAAAAATTCCGCTCCCGACTCCCTGGACGGCAGATATTCGCGGTATGGAACCAGTGTCACACTGTAGATGCCCAGCTCGTCCAGCAGCCCCTTGCAGGAGATTTCCGCCACATCATAGGTAAAGAAGTAAACCTGCCCGATGCCTTCCTTGGCACGGGCAAGCTCCGCCTCCTCAAAGGCCGATGCCGGGCTTTCGGGATCGTAGCCCGCCAGATTGAACAGCAGGTCGGAAACCGCGGCGCTCTGATCCGCCGAAAAGAGGTTTACCGCACCCATCGACCTGCTCGCGGGCAGAGAAAGCCCGCACCGCACCTGCGCTTCCTCCAGCCGCAGCGCGGCCGAAGCCAACAGGCTGATGGCCTGCTCCAGCTCCTCATTGTCCGGGCTCCGGTTTAAAAAGGATCCGCCGTCCAGGATGAAATGCACCGATTTCGGCATGATCGTTTCATATAACTTGACCTCAAGCTCCTCCTTACGCGCCGCCATCCGCCAGTTGATCCGTTTCCACGGATCAGTGCTCTGGTAAGCGCGTTCTCCGCGGATGACGGTCGGATCCTCAAAGTATCCCTTCGCGCCCGATTTCGCATCCCAGAGGTTCTGCAAAAAGAGGTCGGTGCGCACCGGCACAATCCTTGGATAGACCACAAAGACCGGGCTGCGCTCCACCGGATATGGTTTTTCAATCTGGGTGAGCCCAAACCCGTCCCCAGAGCGCAAAAGCACATGGTCAAGCGGATAAATACCGCGGCGGCGCGCCGTCCAGCAACTGTCCCATTCGAGTGTCTGGTGCCACATGATAAAAGCAAATTTCTTTTTGAGCAATGTGCGGACAACCTCGCGGTCCTCCAGCTCCTTTTCCTGCACGGTGAGCTCGTACACCTCGAAGTCGTCGCCCGGGGTAAGGCAGTTGTTCGGCGGGGTCTGCTGCAAAAGCTCCAGCCAGACAAGCGGCAGCAGCTTGCCGTTCGTGATCCGGTACCGGATCACGACTTCCTGCCCGGCAAAGATATTGGCCGATTCAGCCCCAATTTCGACAATTACGTTTTTAAGCGCCTTCTGTCCCCAAAACCGGGACATCAGGCAGATCGCCAGCACGAAAAGCAGAAACGCCGCCAGCAGCATCTGCCCTCCCAGCACCGCCAGACAGATGGCCACCAGTACCCCAGCAAGAAACCCGGCGCTGACCATCACACTGGAAAGCCCCGCAATCCGCTGCTTCTTTTCCTTTCTCAGCTCCTCAGCCATCAGAAACGGTCCTTCCGGGCCGGCGGGACCGGCACCTCCTCCAGAATCTTTTCGATAATCTGCGCGTTGCCGGTATGGGAGAGACGCGCCTCATTTGAGAGCATCATACGGTGCGCCAGCACCGGGACGGCAATTTCCTGCACATCATCCGGCGTGACAAAATTCCGGCCTTCCATCGCGGCTCTGACCTTGGCGGCTTTATAGAGAGCGCGCGACCCGCGCGGGCTCACGCCGAGCTTCACCAGCGGATGTACACGGGTCGCCTGTGCGATTGCAACAATATAGTCCGCCACATCGCCCGCGATGGCGATTTCCCGCGCCTGCCGCTGCATTGCGGCCAGCTCTTCCGCACAGGTCACGGTCCGCACCGCTTCGAGCGGGACAGCGTCGCCCAGATTGTCGAGCATGGCTCGTTCCTCCGCGTGCTGCGGATAGCCGAGCGACAGCCGTATCATGAACCGGTCCATCTGCGCCGCCGGGAGCCGGAAGGTGCTCTCGGATTCGACCGGGTTCTGGGTGGCCATCACCACGAACGGAACGGGAAGCGGAAAGGTTTCGCCGTCGATCGTGACCTGTTTTTCCTCCATCGACTCAAGCAGCGCGGACTGTGTGCGCGGAATCGCGCGGTTGATCTCGTCCGCGAGCAGGATATTTGTCATGACCGGACCCTTCATCAGCTGGAATTCGCCCTTTTTCTGGTTGTAGATGTTCATGCCCACGATGTCTGACGGCAGCAGGTCGGGGGTAAACTGCACCCGGCGCGAATCGCAGCCGAGCACCTTGGAAAGGGTCTTGACGAGCGTCGTCTTGCCGACGCCCGGCATATCGTCCAGCAGGATATGCCCTTCCGCCAGAATGGTCATGATCATCAGTTTGATCTGCGCTGTTTTCCCCACAATAATTTTTTCGGTTTCCGCAACCATTTCCCCTGTGAGCGCAGGAATCGATACGCCCGCCATAGTTCCTCATCCCTTTTCCCAAAATTAATTAAACGTTTAATGATGTCGCGAATATGGTACATTATAGCATGTTTTTTTGCACGAATCGTGGCTATTCTGTGAATTCCCCATCCGGATATTGCCCCATGAAATAAAAAAACCGCGCGGCCGGCCGGCCGCGCGGTTGGGTTCTGATTTGCTGTTTAGTGGAAAATATTCACCCGGATCACACCTTCAATCGCGCGCAGCTTGGCAACGATATCATCGGTGATAACGCCGTTGATGTCGACCATCGTATAGGCGAAGTCCCTCCGGGATTTGTTGGTGAGGTTTTCGACGTTGAGCCCCTCGTCCGAAAGGATGGTAGTGATCTTGGTGAGCATTGCCGGGATATTGCGGTGGATGATCGCCACCCGGATATCTCCGCTGCGATCCATATGGATGCTCGGCATGTTCACCGAATTTTGGATGTTTCCGTTTTCGAGGTAATCGACCATCTGCTGGGCGGCCATTTTGGCACAGTTGTCCTCGCTCTCGGGCGTGGACGCGCCCAGGTGCGGGATGACGAGCACACCAGGCTGGCCAAGCAGTTCCTCGCTCGGGAAATCTGTGACATAGCAGCGAATCTGCTTTTCCTCGAGGCCTTCAAGCAGATCCTCATTGACCACCAGCTCACCGCGCGCAAAGTTGAGGATGCGCACGCCGTGTTTCATCATGGCGATCGATTCGGAATTGATCATCCCTTTTGTTTCGGAGGTCGCCGGAACATGCAGGGTGATGAAGTCGCAGTTTTCATAAATTTCGCGCAGGCTGGTCGCGTGCTTGATGTCGCGGGAGACATTCCACGCCGTATCGACCGACATATACGGGTCGTAGCCGTAGACCTCCATCCCGAGATGTCGTGCGAAGTTCGCAACCATGACGCCGATCGCGCCCAGACCGATGACGCCGAGCTTTTTGCGGTAGAGCTCCGGCCCGACAAACTTCGATTTGCCCTTTTCCACCAGCTTCGGGACATTTTCTCCCTCGCCCTTCAGCGTCTGCACCCAGACCATGCCCGGATAGATCTTGCGCGCCGAGATGAGCAGGCCGCAGATGACCATTTCCTTGACGGCGTTCGCGTTCGCGCCGGGGGTGTTGAATACGACGATGCCTCGCTCGCTGCATTTGTCCACCGGGATGTTGTTGACGCCGGCGCCCGCGCGCGCGACCGCCTCAAGCGATTCCGGAAGCTCCATCTCGTGCATCGAAGCGGAACGCACCAGTATCCCGTCCGGATTGCCGACGTCATCGCTGATGCGGTATTTGTTCTTGTCAAAGACATCCAGCCCGTTGGGGCTGATCTTGTTGAGGATCTGAATATTATACATCAGGCGTTCTCCTCTTCAAACTTTTTCATAAACCCGACCAGCTTCTCCACGCCTTCGATGGGCATGGCGTTATAGATGGACGCGCGCATGCCACCGACCGAACGGTGGCCCTTGAGATTGACAAACCCGGCTTTTGCCGCTTCGGCCACAAATTTCTTGTCAAGCTCGACGTCCCCGGTGACAAACGTCGCGTTCATCAGCGAACGGTCCGCTTTCTCAACCGGCGCCTTGAAGAGTCCGGAAGCGTCAAGGTAATCATAGAGGAGTTTTGCCTTTTTCCGGTTGCGTTCCTCCATCTTCGCCAGTCCGCCGATCTCGTCACGAATCCATTCCAGAACCAGCTTGCAGATATAGATCGGGTAACAGGGCGGGGTATTGTACATCGAGCCGTTGTCCGCATGGGACTTGTAGTTGAGCATGGTCGGGCAGCTTTCCCGCGCATGCCCGATGAGATCCTCCCGGATGATCACGACGGTGAGTCCGGCCGGGGCCATATTCTTCTGTGCGCCCGCGTAGATAAGGCCAAACTTGGAGATATCCACCGGCTGCGACAGGATACAGGAGGACATATCCGCCACCAACGGCACATCCCCGGTTTCGGGCAGGTCATGGTAGACGCTGCCGTAGATGGTGTTATTCATGCAGATGTGGAAATAGTCCGCATCCTTGGTAAAGGCCGCGGGATCAAGTTTCGGGATATAGCTGAAATTCTTGTCCTTTGAGGACGCGACCAGATTGACCTGACCGAACCGGCAGGCTTCCTGATACGCCTTGTTCGAAAACTGGCCAGTGACGACATAATCCGCCTTTCCGGAACCGTTCATGAGGTTGAGCGGAACCATGGCGAACTGGGTGGAGGCGCCACCCTGCAAAAACAGCACTTTGTAATTGTCGGGAATCCCCATGACCTCCCGCAGGAGCGCTTCGCATTCAGCGATGATCGTTTCAAATTCTTTGGAGCGGTGGCTCATCTCCATGACCGACTGCCCGCATCCGTTGTAATCAAGCATCTCGGCGGCGGCACGTTTCAGAACGCTTTCCGCGAGCATCGACGGGCCGGCCGAGAAGTTATAAACCCTTGCCATCATTCATTTCCTCCCAATTGAAAATAACGGTCAATGACGCATTATTCTCATTATATTTCCATCCCGCGGGATAGTCAACGCAATTGACGATTTAATTCGATAAAACCATCAAATTTTGCATGATCGCACAGTCCAAATTGCAGCCCTGCCGCACAAATTGGTTGAACCGCCTGTAACAGTTCCACGGAAAGCAGCCCTTCTCCCGCGTTTTTTCATATTCGGGAGCGGCAGATACGGGGCGGCCGGATGGCCGCCCCGCAGGATTCACGCTTTCTGTTCCGGTTGTTTTTCCTGCTCCGGTTTTGTCTCCGGCTGTTTCTCCGGTACCGGTTCCGGCTGCTTCAGCCCCGCCTTGAGCGCCGCGGCAACCTTTTCAATGTCCACGTCGCGGTCCTCGTCGAACTTCGTCTTGTTCAGATAACCGCGCAGATTGCGCAGCAGGACTACATCCTCACTCATGACATAGGTCTGGGTACGCTTACGCCCGCGTCCGGTGAGCACCGCGGCGCGTTCCACAGTTACCTTGATCCCTTCCTTTTTGAGCAGGGTATTGACCCTTCCGGCACACTGTCCCGCAATCGGGAAAGGATTTTTGATCCTGCCGACCGAATCGTCCAAGGCAACCGTCCAGCTCTCGTCGTCCGCCTTGCCGGAATAGATGCCGGGGTAAGTCAGGTCATAGACCAGCAGCACCCCGAAATAACCAATCAGGATGTGGTCCGCCCAGCCGGAAAGCCCATCGTTTACCAGAACCGCGTCATCAATGACCTGTGCGCCGCGCAGCTTGGCGTAGCTGCGCAGGATTTTGGAAACCCGTTTATGTTCACCAGCGAGCCCGGCTTTAACCCGCATCGCCAGCATGCACTGGTACAGAACTGCTCCAATCAGGCATGCTATGCTGATCCCGACGATCACCTTATCCATAGTCGTCATGCTATCGAACCTCTTTCCGAAAATAAAGCCGCACCGGCCTTAAAAGAATATTGTTATCATGATACCAAATTCGACTTCTTTTTGCAAGGACCTGACGCATCCGTCCCTTTTTACTTTTGGACTGATGGGTAGTGACTTCACCAATTTCGCTATGCCTTGATTGAAACAGAAAGATATGATAAGGTAAATAAAAAGACAAATCGGAAGTTGTTGGGAGCTAAGCACTATGAAAAAGGTTTTAATTGGTGGTTTTATTTCATTGATTGGGAGCATTTGGACGTTGGCCATCACTTTGCTGGCAGCCAATAATTTAACTTCTGAATGGCCAACACCACCGGGAAGATTTTTAACTACGATATCTGAATTTGGCATAATGCCTTACTTTGTGATTTCAATTGTATTCCTGCTTTTAGGCATTGTTTTAATGGCAATTGAGTATTTCAAAAAAGAAAACTGACTTTCTTTTGTCGGGCAGCTGCCTTCATTTTCCTATTTTCGCCAAACGCGGACAGCCAAATATCCGCGCTTTTCCCGTAACGAGGCGGCGCGGCCGCAGGCGCCCCGAAAAGTAAACATTGTTTGAAGCTTCCGCCCGTCTGCTTGACTAACCTGCAAAATCCGTTATACTTAGTTAGGTACGGGATACCTGTACCTAATGTTGCAAGGGAAAGAGGTGCTGCCATGAAGAAGCTTTTGGCGCTGCTGTGCGCGCTGACGCTCCTATCCGCTCTGTCCGGCTGCGGAAAACCGGCAGCGGACGTGACCGAGCTGCCCATCTCCTCCATTTCGGTCGTGGAGGTCGCCGACCCGGAACAGGCGATCCGTGAAATCTACGCGGAGATCACGATGGCCGGAATATCCGATGCTGACGACAGGGTGCTGCAGGACAAGTTTCTGATTGATCCGGACATGCTGGAGGATTACGTGGTCAAGTATTCAAGCGGCCGGTTCGGCGTGGCCGATGTGTTCATCCTGAAACCTGTCGAGGACGAGGTGCTCACTGTGCGCGAAGCGCTCGAAAAGGTGAAGCTCAGCCGTGTCAAGGAGTTTGAAAATTACGACATCTATAATTCCTATCAGATCGCGCAGGACGCGCAGATCTTTGAACAAGGGGATTATGTGATCATGCTTATGCTCGAGGACACCGAAAAAGCACGCGGGATCATTGACAAATATATCCCCAAAAGCTGAATGGAAAAAAGGACGGCCGTTAGGGCAGCACTCATAAAACAGCATAAGAATGTTTTCGGGAAACGGCGTAGCTTCGGCTATGCCGTTTCTCCGTTTGATAGGTCATAGAGCAAGGTCGCGGGGAGTATTCCCACAAGGTCATAGGAAATGTCTATCTGCTGTTCCCTATGCCCGCTTGACTTGTCGGGAGCGTGAACATATACCGCCTTTACCATATCATTCAGAATAGCGGGCGTCAGCTCGTCCAAGTCTAAATACTTCCGTACCTTACCGATAAACCTGTCAATGTTTTCTGCCTGTTCTTCCTGCTGTATAATTTCTTCGTTCAGTTGCAACAGCTTTTCCCGCAATTCTTCCTGCTCCTGCTCGTAATCGTCAGAGAGCATTTGAAATCTGCTGTCGGAAAGTTTTCCGTTGGCGTTATCTTCATAAATACGCTTAAATAGCCTGTCCAATTCTTTAATGCGCCGTTCCGCTTGCGTCAGTTGCCGCCGCTTCGCCGTAAGTTCCCTTTTCGCTTCGACTTTCTGCTTCGCACCCATAGCTTTTCTAAATCGTTCTTCATGGGTAGACACACAGGCAATCACAAGACGCATATGAGCAAGGACACCCTGTTCCAATACAACGGCGCGGATAAAGTGCGTCGGACAAACTTCTTTCCCTTTGAGCCTTGAAGTAGAGCAAACAAAATGGTCTTGCCGCGCTTCAAAGTTTCTACTTGTGCAGTAATACAGCTTTTCCCCACAGTCGGCACAGCGTACAATGCCGGAGAACAGATTGGTCTTGCCCGTCCTTGTTGGGCGGCGTTTATTCTTCCGCAAGTCCTGTACCCGTTCCCATGTGTCAGCGTCTATGATTGCTTCATGGGTATTCTCAAACACAAGCTGTTTTTCTTTGGGATTGTAACAGGTCTTTTTGCTCTTGTAGGACTGCTTGGAGGTCTTGAAGTTTACCGTATGCCCTTGATACTCTGGACGCTCTAAAATATCGGCTATGGTGTCGCCCGTCCAGTTGTACGGATTGTCCGGCGGCGTGTTCCTCGTTGCCCTGCCTGTCCGCTGAAAATGAATAGTCGGCGTTATGACTTTTCCATCTTTCAGAATGCGGGCAATCTGCGACGGCCCGTAACCCTCTAAGCAGAGAGCAAATATCCGCTTGACTACTTCGGCGGCGGTTTCATCTACAATCCAACGCTTTTTGTTGTCGGGGTCTTTTATGTAGCCGTAGGGCGGGTTGGTACAAAGATGTTCCCCCGCTTCCCCTTTGGACTTCATCACAGCGCGTATCTTCTTGCTTGTATCGCGGCAATACCACTCGTTGATGATATTCAAAAATGGGGTAAAGTCGTTTTCCTGTTGGTTTGCGCTGTCTACGCCATTGCTGATAGCGATAAACCGCACGCCCTTTTCGGGAAAAAGAACATCCGTATAAAGTCCCACGCGCAGATAGTCGCGCCCAAGACGGGACATATCCTTAACAATCAAGGTCGCTACTTCGCCGTTTTCGATTTTCTCAACAAGTTCACACCAAGAGGGTCTATCGAAGTTCGCCCCGGAATACCCGTCGTCCACGAAAAACAAGATATTTTTGAAGCCATTTTCCTTTGCGTATTTACTCAAAATCGCCTTTTGATTTACAATGCTGTTGCTGTCGCCCTGTAATTCGTCGTCGCGTGATAAGCGGCAATAGAGGGCGGTAATTTTGTCAGACTGCCTTAACATAGAATGTTCCTCCTTTATCGGCGGGCAGTCTGCCAATACAGGATTGCTTGTATCTATTGTATCGGCTCCGGCGTTTTTAATCAACATCTTTCTTCGCTTTTTCCTGTTCCATAAGCCGTAAAACCTTATGGGGCAGGCTCCTTTCCCCGTCATAGCTGCCCGTAAACCGATAAAGTGTCCTGCCGGATTTTATCGCGACTTCTCGCTTTGGCAATTCATAGGCAAGCGGATTTTTTACCACGATATGCCCGTTTTTAAGTATTCGTTTCCGTTCCATTCCTTTCCGTCCTTTCCTTTGAAATCGGGGTTTACAGTTTCGTAGCAAGCATAGGAACCGGATAGCCTGTTCCGTATTTTGCCCTGCAAAACGCTTGTTGGGAAGTATCCCAAACCCTCATTTTGTAAGCCTCTTGAATTGCAGAAGCAGCCGACGCTCCAATCGCCACACTTCTTTCATGAGCCGCTTTATCTCGTCCATATCGTCGGTGTAAATGTGCGCTGTTTCATTGATACGCCTTGCAATCTGATTGACGTTTACACCGATTTTCTGAAGCTGCGCCGTATGCGCTTTGACCTCTTGCAAATCTAAAACAATAATGTACCCGTCGATAAGCATTTTTCGAGAGTAAGCAGATAGATTTATCATCGGTATTTGCTTCATCTTTTTTTCAATCAACGCCCGTTCTTCCTCTGTTACTCGTACAATGATTTGTACATTCCTTTTCCTATTCTCCATTCGCATTTCTCCTTTCACTACCTACAACACCGCAGGGGGCGATTTTGACGAAGTTTCAGAGAAGATTTTTAAAAAAGTTCTCTCACTTCTTAATACGGGGAAAATCGAAAAATGCCAAAGACAGAGGCAGAATAAGAGGCAAAATAAACCACAATTTAGTTGATACAGAACTAATGATATGCTACACTAATTTTGTATCAGCCTTTAGATTAGGACGAAAGAAGTGATTTATATGTGCATCAACACCGAAAAGAAAAATAAAGGTTTTCTCCATGCAAAGCCAGTAGATTGCGACGGTTGCATGGAGTAAAATAGTCGCAAAATAAAAATGCTGGCTTTGCAACTTGACTATCATATCAAGGAGGAAGCCCGCATGAAATATTTAAATGCACAAGTTGTTCTTCCTGACGCATTGGTAAAAGAGTTGCAAAACTATGTTCAAGGTGGGTATATCTATGTGCCTATTGAGCAGGAACAGCAAAAGCGTTGGGGAGAAGTTTCCGGCTATCGGCAAGAATTGGAACAGCGTAATCAGCAGATAAAAGAAGAATACCAAAGCGGTATTTCTATGGAATGCTTATCTGAAAAATATTGTTTATCTTTATATGCCGTTCGGAAAATTATATATCAGAAGTAATCGTAAGGGGCTGCCAAGTTGCAGCCCCTTATTTTTATACAAATTGGTTCGGTGTCATACGGTATATAGAATATCTGTTTCAATAGCTGTAATATAAAAGAAAAATATACGAAGATTATAGGAAAGGCAATTATTATGTGTACCAGATTTGTTTATCATGGAAATGATATTATTACAGGGTTTAATTTTGACATTGACCTCTCCGTATGGAAACATAGAGTGATTGAAGGAAAGGAACGTTTCTATATTGGAATTTTGCGTCCAGACGGAATTTATCACTCTTATCATGGCGTTAATCAAAACGGAAATGTTGGAACATTGCTATATGTACATGGCAATCCTGCCGGAGCATTTAGGGACAGCCCAGGCTGCATGACGATTGCAGATTTGACAGAACAATTTATCAAGGCGCAAATTTCCTTTGATGATGCGCTTCGGATTGTAAAAACAAAGAAGATTACATATGCGCCGGATGCCACCATGCAGGCTATGTTATCAGATGTTCATGGACGAGTGTTGATAATCGAGCCGGGGATTGGTTATCGGGAAGAACATAAAAAATACTCTTTGATAACGAATTATTCTTTGCTGAAACCGGAAAGCACGAAGAACTATATTGTACCGGGTGATGACAGGTACGAAAGGGCTTTGCAATTATTGGATAACTATGAAAACGATTTTTCGGTTTCAGACGCATTTACATTTCTTTATGCTGTCCGGCAGGAGGGAGCATGGGCTACCAGAGTTTCTTTTGTTTACTCTGCAAAGGAGCAGGCGGTGTATTATGCGGTAAATAATCAATTTGACCATATCAAAAAATTTGTATTTCCACTCACAGGAAAGGAGAAATTATGACCGAGAAGCTTTATCCGCGCTCAAAAGATAAAGATACAGTCTATTTGAAAAGTATTATTTCCAATCCCAATATTATAGTTGGCGATTATACGATGTATAACGATTTTGTTCGCGAACCGAAAGACTTTGAAAAAAACAATGTATTGTACCAATATCCAATCAATAAAGATAAATTGATAATTGGAAAGTTTTGTTCGATAGCTTGCGGAGCGAAGTTCATCTTTAACAGTGCAAATCACACCTTATCTTCACTTTCAACATACCCGTTCCCTATCTTTTTTGAAGAATGGGGATTAGATGTAAAGAATATTACGAAAGCGTGGGACAACAAAGGCGATATTGTTATTGGGAATGATGTTTGGATTGGATATGAAGCTGTTATCATGGCAGGAGTTACGATTGGGGACGGCGCTATCATTGGAACACGCGCCGTCGTTACAAAAGATGTTCCACCATACACAATCGTGGGCGGTGTTCCGGCAAAACCAATAAGAAAACGCTTTACACAAGATACGATTGATACTCTGCTTAAAATAAAATGGTGGGATTGGTCTAAGGAACAGATTACACAACATATGGCCGAGATACAGTCGGGAAGAATTGAACACCTGATATAATTGCCGCACGACGGCAAAAGAAAAAAGCCGTCGTCCAGCAGATGATTTGACACGCCTATTTGAAGCGGCGGCTTTGAGAAAATCAGAGCCGCCGTTTTGCTGTGTCCAAAGCAAACCTATGACGACTTACAGGGATATGGCGGTATCAAGGAGGTATTGCCATGTCTTTATATATTTGCTTTATGCCGCCTAACGGCTACCTGTCAAAAAAAGCCCGTTCCTGCCTACGGGATATTGCGGCTGTCAAGAGGATCTCTCACATCATCATAAATGCCTTGTCATATCATATAGCATAGCCGCCTGTTCAGTTTTGCGCTGTACAGGCGGTTTTTGTTATAGCCCTCATTCCAAACGGAAAGGGGGTGAACATAATGTTATCCACAGAATACAGAGAAAGTATTGAACGCCGGTTTCACGCATTTTGCAAAGCCGTATTGCACAATGAAGCCTGTAATTATTACAGGGAGCAGAAGCGCAAGGTGCAGCGTGAAATATCCTTTGAGTATCTGCAAGAGAACACGTCTTTTGCACCGCACAGCATGGACGAATACTTTGTCTTGCAGGACAAGCTTACTGCCTTTGAAGTCAACGGGCAGACGGTTATTGTTGACAGCGAGAAGTTAGCAAAAGCCTTGTTGTGCCTATCGGAACGGTGGCGGGAGATTATCCTTATGCGTTATTATTTGCAATTAAGAGATAAGCAGATTGCGGCGTTATTGGGAAAACCGCGCACAACGGTCAACTATCAGAAAAACGCAGCTTTGAAGCAGTTGCGGACAGAAATGGAGAAGATGAATAATGATGAAAAATAGCAAATACGACCTTGTTCCCTATGAAGTGATTGAACGGGCAATCACAGGCGATACCGCCGCGCTCCTTGCGGTACAGGAACGGCACAAAGCCTACATAGGCAGACTAAGCAGAGGGAACGCCGATATGAAAGAGCGATTGAACGCCAAGCTGCTTATGGCTGTTTTGAAGTTCCAACTGGAGTATCAGTCGCCGCATAAGTAGAAAAGCCATGAAAAACCGTCAAGGGTCAAGATGAACGGCTACGCCGCCCTTGACGGTTTTCCATGTCCTTGCTATGGGGCAATCAAGAGGGCGCAAACGGATAGACCGCTTGCGCCCTCTCTAAATTATGGGGTTCTTTGTCACGCAATAGAGGTTGAAAAAGCCTGTATTCATGCGGCGTTGCAAAGGCAAAATGAGGGTAGGTAAGGGTTTTATACTCGTACCCCTCAAAATGGCGTTCTACTGCGTAACAATTTCATTATTATAGTGTTGATAAAGGAACATATTAAAACCTTAGCATACCAAAAGACTTATGGGGCATTTCAGCGTAAAGGAAGAAGCTTCTGAATGAAGGATAATATCTTTAATGCGATTACGAAAAATGCGTAGCAGCTATTGACTTTTTAGAATGTATTGATATAATTTAATTATATTTAACAAAGCTGCTATTTATAGCAGCAAGAAAGGAAAGAGAATTTATGAGGATAAATAAAGATTTAGTCAATGCCGCTTCTTTCAACCCCACAAAAAAAAGCCACCAGATGTCTATTATTGATATGTGTCAAAAAATCGATAACCAAACAATTTCATTGCCATTATATCAAAGAGATTTGAGTTGGACTATTGCAAAATGTATATCATTACTGAATTATCAGCTTCTGGGTAAAGCACCTGTGTCTCCTATTTCCATTAATGTAATCTTGAATACTGAGGATTGCGTACCGCAAGTTTCATTTGTTGATAGGGAACTTCTCAAAAAAGTAGAGCGAGGACAATATTCCGTAGTCGATGGACAGCAGAGGTTAACAACTAACTATAAAGCTTATACTAACCACGAGGATTTTCGCAATATTGTATTAGATTTAGGAAAGGGTATCTTTACAGAAGTGCAGGGAGCAATACGAAACAATCAAATACCTGTAGGCATACTACTTTATAAAGAAGATACGGCACTTTTTGACTATACACAAAAAAGGTCCACTCTAAAATCACCGCAAGTTGTGAGTTTATTGCTGCAAATTAAGAGTAAAATTAAAAACTATAATTACACAATCAATTCGGCTGAAGACTTATCGGAAGATGAGCAAATAGAGTGGTTTGAGGTCTTGAATAATGCAGGTAGTAGAGTGAGCATTATTCAGATGCGTTTTTCAAAATTAAAAGCACATGGTATTGACATTTATACACAATATACAAACCTGTTTCGGAGCAAATTGTCAGAGGTGGGCTATGATAATTTCTTTACTCCTCAAAAAACGACTGTGTCTTATCCGATTGCGGCACTAAACCCCGCATATGAGATAGTAACAGGACGTGCCCATTCCAATAATTACGCACCCATGCCATCTGATACAAAAGAAAATCAGCTTTGCAGCCTCACACCAGAGGAGTTAAACAAGTGTTTCTCTTTGACTTTGGAAGCATTGGATGTTGTATTAGATTTTCTTGATAACAACGAGCTGAAAAAGCCAGACAGAATCGATTATATTAATTATTTGCTTGGTTTTTTTGTGTTTAATGGGTTTGACATCAACGATGAAACAAGAGACTTTTTAATCAAATGGTATGATGATGTAGACTTTACTAATAAATCCAATACAGATAGACGCGATATTTTTAATGATTTAATTTCGAAAAAGGCAAAATGACAAGAAAGGCATTGTATCCTCATTGGATACAATGCCTTTCTTTGCACCCTGTATGGCAGCTACCCTATTTCAGTTTGTTGTGATACTGTTTTATGAGTAGCTACCATTGGCCGTCCTTTTTTTACCAATGTAAAATTCCATAAAATTACTTTTGCCGGACGGCATCCTGTGGTATAATAGCCGCAGAGCGGCTATTATACCGGGTTTATGGCCAGGCAGATGCGTCGGCAAAGCCGGCTCCCTGCCCGATGGCCTATTATCCCACTGCGCGCTTCGCACTTGTGGTACAATCGCCGCAGAGCGGTTATTATACCGGTTTATGGCCAGGCAGATGCGTCGGCAAAGCCGACTCCCTGCCCGATGGCCTATTCTCCCAGCTTCTACGCAGGACGATCCGCGCCTTTGGCGCTGCCGCCTCTTTCCTGCCATAATCCCGTAAGTTTCCGGACAGGCAGATCCATATCCAGGCAAGATAAAGGAGTCAAACGCCAATGTATGAAAAACGCCCGAGCCGCCGTGTCGGCGCGCTCGACGAGCTGCGCGGCCTGCTGATCCTGCTGATGGTCTATTATCACGGCGCCTATGATGCGGCCGTAATCTTTGGGGCGGATTTCCCGTTCTTCTTCTCCAGGCCAATGCAGTGGCTGCAAACTTTTATCTCTTGTGGGTTCATTATTATCTCCGGGATGTCCGCCCGTTTTTCCCGCAACAACCTGCGCCGTGGTGTGCAGGTGCTGGGACTTGGGCTCCTGCTGACCGCCGCGACTCTTTTTGTGATGCCGGATCAGCGGGTGATGTTCGGTATCCTGCATTTTCTTGGAAGCGCGATGATCCTGTTCGCGCTCTTTGAAAAGCAGCTCGATAAAATCCCCACCGTCCTCGGCGCGCCGCTGTTTGTGGCCATCTTCATCCTGACTCTTTATGTTCCGCGTGGGATGCTCGGGTATCCGCCGTTCTGGACCCCGCTTCCGGACATGCTCTATCAAACTGGCTTTCTCTTTCCGCTGGGATTCCCGTCGGACGGATTTTTCTCCTCCGACTATTTCCCGCTTATCCCAAATCTATTCCTTTTCTTTGGCGCTACTTACCTTGGTGTCTACGCCAAAAACGGTCAGATTCCGGAATTTTGCTATCGGACCCGGTTTTCCTGGTTGGCATGGGTTGGACGGCACACGATCTGGGTCTATATGCTGCATCAGCCGATTGTGTATGCGTTTTTATGGATTTATTTCCGTCTGTTCCCAGCGGCCTAGCCATGCGGTTCCGCGGCAAAATCCAGTTTTTGAAAGGATGATGACCGGCTGTGCGTAAAGTCCTTCTGATCTGCTTATCCATCCTCTTGCTTTCCACAAGTGCCAGCGGCCGGATTGCCGCCGCGGAACCGGTTTTGATGCCCGGAATGTCCTGTCTCGCGCTCTATGAAGATTTTTCAAGCCGCTTGGCAAGCGGACAGATCATTCGCACCGAAATTGGGTTTGATTCCCTTTATGACTTTGTAAGTTACACCCAGGAGGAAATCTCCTTTCATAATAACGATAACGGCAAGTTGGAATTGACCTATCGGTCCCGGCAGCCGTTTGTATTCTGGCACTATCCGCAAGCGGATTATTATGATGGCAACAACTATTATTATTCCTACAACGGCGATTGGTTCATCGATCTGCACAACCGGTTCACCGAGCATCTGCGTCAGGATTTCATGGGTATTCCTACTTTCATCCTGGAGGATTATCCCATCGTGCGGGACGAGGTATTTTATCAGGACTTTTCCTTCTTTGGCTATCTGACCACACAGGCGCCTGGTTCTAACCGGCGGTATACGCTAACCGCAAAGATCAGCCTGGACGGAGACTTCGAATCGATCGGGATTACAATTTCGGAGCTTGACCAGAATGGTGAAACCCATTACCAGCATTATTATCGGATCGTCTACAGCGATGTCAATGCAGAGCTGAAAATTACGCCGCCTCCAGATTTGGATAAGGCGGGACTGGAGCTGCTGAAAGAAAATTTGGAAAAAGGAAAAGGACCGGATGCGGCACATCCGGTCCAATCTGTTTGAGGTGTGTTTTGAGGAGGGTAGAGATACTCAAAATGTTTGCGGCTTATCTTGAGTACAGTTTTATTATACCCCTTCTTTTCCAAAAGTTGTGAATGACTTGTGTCCTAATTTTAAAAAATTGTGCTATTTTCTCTGAATAAACTATTGATAGTGGAGAAATTTGTCTTTTCCTTCCGGCGCTTTTACGAACGTTTGTTTGTCATTCTCTTCAAAAAATGATATACTATTCTCAGAGACATTTGGAGCAACCACATAAAGGAGGGCGTCCCATGCGGGAACTGACCGAAAAAGAAGCCTCTATATTTGATCTGGTACGCCAGTCGATCGACTGCGGCGTAGTCCCAAGCGTGCGGGAAATTTGCACGCGCCTCGGGATTAAATCCACTTCCACCGTCCACCGCTACCTGAACAGCCTGGAGGAAAAGGGCTATATTCTGCGTGACCACAACCTCAACCGGTCAATCCGGTTGTCGAATGCCCAGGTGGCGCGCGTCCCGGTCGTTGGGGTGGTCACCGCCGGGCAGCCGATTCTTGCCGTCGAAGCAATTGAAGATTATATCCCTGTTTCGCTGCCGGGCGATGCGAAAGAGCTCTTTGCGCTTCGGGTGCGCGGGGAAAGCATGATCAACGCGGGCATCCTGGACGGCGATCTTGTGATTGCCCGCCGGTGTACCACCGCACATAACGGAGAAATTGTGATTGCGCTGATCGATGATGAAGCGACCGTCAAACGGTTTTACAAGGAGAATGGCGGTTATCGCCTGCAGCCGGAAAATGACACCATGCAGCCGATCCTGACCGACCATGTGGCGATTCTGGGGCGCGTAGTGGCTCTGCAGCGGGAGTACTGAAAAAAAGATCCCATCCTTACGGATGGGATCTTTTTATACTGGCATCGACCTATTTTCCCGGGACGTCACCATCCAAGTATCTTCGGCACCGCTGAGCTTAACTACTGTGTTCGGAATGGGAACAGGTGGGACCTCAGCGTCATAAACACCAGTAATTGGCTCCCCCTGTCTGGCTCGAACAGACGACCCTGCGGTTAACAGCCGCATGCTCTACCGACTGAGCTAAGGAGGAATATAAACCACAGCAGAGTCACCCCTGCTGTGGTCAGAGCTGGCATCGACCTATTTTTCCAGGGCGTCACCACCCAAGTATCTTCGGCACCGCTGAGCTTAACTACTGTGTTCGGAATGGGAACAGGTGGGACCTCAGCGTCATAAACACCAGCCAATATGCAATTAAAATGGTGACCCGTGCGGGAATCGAACCCGCGTTACCGGCGTGAGAGGCCGGTGTCTTAACCGCTTGACCAACGGGCCATGGACAGCCTTCCCAGCCCTGCTGGACCGGAGCGCCCTTCGGGCGACGGCTGTTCAAAAGGGGTTACATACCCCCCTTTGGATCCCCCGTTGGGTGTCGTCTGCGACGACCCGCCGCCTTCGGCCGCGGATTCGGGATAAGGTGTGCCTGCGGCACAGAATGCCTTCTAAAAGCTTCCTCTATCTATGCGGTGCTTTCCCCTTCCGGGCTTTCTGCCCTCCGGTCACACCTCTCACTTTCTGGTGCGCCATCAGGGACTCGAACCCGGGACCCGCTGATTAAGAGTCAGCTGCTCTACCAACTGAGCTAATGGCGCATATTGGCGGCCTTCCCAGACTCTGTCCGGAGCGGCTTCGCCGACGGCCGCTCAAAGGGTTCCACCCTTTGGATCCTGGCTTGTGTCGTCTGCGACGACCCATGGCCTTTGGCCATGGATTTGGAATTCGGTGTGCTGCGCACATCCTTCGTGCGCCCCGCACCCTCAAAATCGAACAATGAAAACTTCATACCCTGCGAGACCAAAATTCGCTTGGTCAAGCCCTCGACCGATTAGTATCACCTTGCTGCACGTGTCGCCACGCTTCCACATGTGACCTATCAACCTTGTAGTCTTCAAGGGGTCTTACCTGGTTATCCAGTGGGATATCTTATCTTAAGGCCGGCTTCACGCTTAGATGCCTTCAGCGTTTATCCGATCCGCACTTAGCTGCCCAGCTGTGCCGTTGGCACGACAACTGGTGCACCAGAGGTGCGTCCATCCCGGTCCTCTCGTACTAGGGACAGCTCCTTTCAAATATCCTGCGCCCACGACAGATAGGGACCGAACTGTCTCACGACGTTCTGAACCCAGCTCGCGTACCGCTTTAATTGGCGAACAGCCAAACCCTTGGGACCGAATACAGCCCCAGGATGCGATGAGCCGACATCGAGGTGCCAAACCTCCCCGACGATGTGGACTCTTGGGGGAGATCAGCCTGTTATCCCCAGGGTAGCTTTTATCCGTTGAGCGATGGCATTTCCACTCACATACCACCGGATCACTAACTCCAACTTTCGTTACTGCTCGAGATGTCTCTCTCGCAGTTAGGCTGGCTTACGCGTTTACACTCAAAAGCATGGTTTCCGTCCATGCTGAGCCAACCTTTGAGCGCCTCCGTTACTCTTTAGGAGGCGACCGCCCCAGTCAAACTGCCCACCTAACAATGTCCCCCGACCGGATTCACGGCCGCAGGTTAGAATTTCAGTACCTCAAGAGTGGTATCCCAACGGTGACTCCACCTGAACTGGCGTCCAGGTTTCTCAGTCTCCCACCTATCCTGTACATGAAATACCGAAATCCAATATTAAGCTACAGTAAAGCTCCATGGGGTCTTTCCGTCTTGTCGCGGGTAACCGGCATCTTCACCGGTACTACAATTTCGCCGGGCGGGCTGTTGAGACAGTGTCCAGATCGTTACACCATTCGTGCGGGTCAGAACTTACCTGACAAGGAATTTCGCTACCTTAGGACCGTTATAGTTACGGCCGCCGTTTACCGGGGCTTCAATTCAGAGCTCTCACTCCTCCTCTTAACCTTCCGGCACCGGGCAGGTGTCACCCCATATACGTCATCTTTCGATTTAGCATAGAGCTGTGTTTTTGCTAAACAGTCGCCTGGACCTATTCTCTGCGGCTCCCTTTCAGGAGCACCCCTTCTCCCTAAGTTACGGGGTCAACTTGCCGAGTTCCTTAACAACCCTTCTCCCGTTGGCCTTAGAATTCTCTTCCTGTCTACCTGTGTCGGTTTGCGGTACGGGTATCTCAGATATACACAAGGCTTTTCTCGCCTGCCGCTAAGCATACTTCCCTACTAAATTTCGGTCCCTTTCGCCCAGGTCTACCAACGCCTGGGTTATGCCCTTTGACAGTGTCCCCTTGCTTAAATCTTTCGACAGCTACGGAATTTCTACCGTATGTGCATCGGCTACGCCTTTCGGCCTCACCTTAGCTCCCGGCTTACTTGGAGCGGACGAACCTTCCTCCAAAAACCTTAGACTTTCGGCCATTATGATTCTCACATAATTCTCGCTACTCATTCCGGCATTCTCACTCGTATAAAGTCCACCGCCGCTTTCGCTACGACTTCACCCCTTATACGACGCTCCCCTACCATGATTTACATCATCCCAAGCTTCGGTTACACGTTTAGCCCCGTTACATTTTCGGCGCAGAGTCACTCGACCAGTGAGCTATTACGCACTCTTTAAATGAGTGGCTGCTTCTAAGCCAACATCCTGGTTGTCTGTGCAACTCCACATCCTTCTCCACTTAACGTGTATTCGGGACCTTAGCTGTGGGTCTGGGCTTTTTCCCTTTCGACCACGAGACTTATCTCACGTAGTCTGACTGCCACGCATCAATTCTCCGGCATTCTGAGTTTGATAAGGTTCAGTAACCTCTCGGCCCCTAGCCTATTCAGTGCTTTACCTCCGGTAATCTAACGTGACGCTAGCCCTAAAGCTATTTCGGGGAGAACCAGCTATCTCCGGGTTCGATTGGAATTTCTCCGCTATCCACACCTCATCCGCCGCCTTTTCAACGGAGGTCGGTTCGGTCCTCCATGGGATTTTACTCCCACTTCAACCTGGACATGGATAGGTCACCCGGTTTCGGGCCCTATGCATGAAACTCTTCGCCCTATTCAGACTCGGTTTCCCTTCGGCTCCATCCCTTAAGGACTTAACCTTGCTACATGCATACGCTCGCCGGACCATTCTACAAAAGGTACCATATCACGCGTTGACGCGCTCTATGTGCTTGTAGGCGCAAAGTTTCAGGTACTATTTCACTCCCCTCCCGGGGTGCTTTTCACCTTTCCTTCACAGTACTATACACTATCGGTCACCAGGGAGTATTTAGGCTTGGAGGGTGGTCCCCCCGGCTTCCCACAGGGTTTCACGTGTCCTGCGGTACTCTGGATACTGCTCGCTGCCTCGTGTTTTCGGATACAGGACTCTCACCTTCTCCGGTCTGCCTTCCCATGCAGTTCTCCTAACGCTCAGCAATGCTAAATGCAGTCCACAACCCCGGAGACATTGCTGCCCCCGGTTTGGCCTCTGCCGCGTTCGCTCGCCACTACTTGCGGTATCTCGGTTGATTTCTCTTCCTCGCCCTACTTAGATGTTTCAGTTCAGGCGGTTCCCCTGATATGGCTATGGATTCACCATACCATGACGGATCGTTACATCCGCCGGATTGCTCCATTCAGACATCCACGGATCAAAGCCTATTTGCGGCTCCCCGTGGCTTTTCGCAGCTTATCACGTCTTTCTTCGGCTCCTGGTGCCAAGGCATTCACTCTGTGCCCTTTGTAGCTTGACCATGCTTGAATCTTGGTTCTCGCTGTTTTCTTGCGATTTCTATAATCGCTCGGCTTTATTGTAGTTTCTTTACCCTAAAGTAAAAAATCTTTTCATAAAACTTCTGCAGATATTTGTTTTCATTGTTCAATTTTCAAGGTGCGGTGGTGGAGATGAGGAGGATCGAACTCCTGACCCCCTGCGTGCAAGGCAGGTGCTCTCCCAGCTGAGCTACACCCCCACTTATTATGAAAGTGCGCTGCTGGCAGTCAGGTCAGCTTTCGCTTCTCTTATCTACCATTTGAAGGCAGCGCCTTCAAAAATGAACAACGAGTCGAACGACTGTAACTTTCCTTGCCTGACCAGAGTACCCAGCCTTATTTCATGCTGGCGTTCTCCTTAGAAAGGAGGTGATCCAGCCGCACCTTCCGATACGGCTACCTTGTTACGACTTCACCCCAGTCATCAATCCCACCTTCGACAGCGTCCTCTTTGCAGTTAGACTACTGGCTTCGGGTGTTACCGACTCCCATGGTGTGACGGGCGGTGTGTACAAGGCCCGGGAACGTATTCACCGCGGCATGCTGATCCGCGATTACTAGCAATTCCGACTTCACGCAGGCGGGTTGCAGCCTGCGATCCGAACTGAGACACTTTTTCGGGATTCGCTTCGCCTCGCGACGTTGCTGCCCTTTGTTTAAGTGCCATTGTAGTACGTGTGTAGCCCAGGTCATAAGGGGCATGATGATTTGACGTCATCCCCACCTTCCTCCGTTTTGTCAACGGCAGTCTCATTAGAGTGCTCTTGCGTAGCAACTAATAATAAGGGTTGCGCTCGTTGCGGGACTTAACCCAACATCTCACGACACGAGCTGACGACAACCATGCACCACCTGTCTGGATGTCCCGAAGGACTTCCCATATCTCTATGGTATGCATCCGATGTCAAGACCTGGTAAGGTTCTTCGCGTTGCTTCGAATTAAACCACATACTCCACTGCTTGTGCGGGCCCCCGTCAATTCCTTTGAGTTTCAACCTTGCGGCCGTACTCCCCAGGTGGATTACTTATTGTGTTAACTGCGGCACGGAAGGGGTCAGTCCCCCCACACCTAGTAATCATCGTTTACAGCGTGGACTACCAGGGTATCTAATCCTGTTTGCTCCCCACGCTTTCGAGCCTCAGCGTCAGTTAAAGCCCAGCAGGCCGCCTTCGCCACTGGTGTTCCTCCTAATATCTACGCATTTCACCGCTACACTAGGAATTCCGCCTGCCTCTACTTCACTCAAGAACAGCAGTTTTGGATGCACCTAACAGTTGAGCCGTTAGTTTAAACATCCAACTTGCCATCCCGCCTACGCTCCCTTTACACCCAGTAATTCCGGACAACGCTCGCTCCCTACGTATTACCGCGGCTGCTGGCACGTAGTTAGCCGGAGCTTCCTCTTAGGGTACCGTCATTTTCTTCCCCTAAGACAGAGGTTTACAATCCGAAGACCGTCTTCCCTCACGCGGCGTCGCTGCATCAGAGTTTCCTCCATTGTGCAATATCCCCCACTGCTGCCTCCCGTAGGAGTCTGGGCCGTGTCTCAGTCCCAATGTGGCCGTTCAACCTCTCAGTCCGGCTACCGATCGTCGCCATGGTGGGCCGTTACCCCACCATCTAGCTAATCGGCCGCGAGCCCATCTTTCAGCGGATTGCTCCTTTGATTATAAGAAGATGTCTCCTCATAATGTTATGCGGTATTAGCGATCGTTTCCAATCGTTATCCCCCTCTGAAAGGCAGGTTGCTCACGTGTTACTCACCCGTCCGCCACTAAGTTTATCCATCTTCCATCCGAAAACTTCAGTCGGATAAACTCCGTTCGACTTGCATGTGTTAGGCGCGCCGCCAGCGTTCGTCCTGAGCCAGGATCAAACTCTTTGTTTATTGTATTAAATCGCCCGAAGGCGCTTCAATCTCACTTCACAAAGTGTGACCCAGCCAAGTTACCTTTGCTGGTTTCGCTTTTCGCGTTTGTACGCTCACGTTTCCATGAGTGTACTCAAAAAAATTTTCAAGGGTTACTTCTGCCCATAAACCGGCTCCCAGAGCCAATCTACAAGCTTCTGTTCTTTCTCTCGTTGTTCATTTTTCAAGGTGCTGTGCTCCCCGTCCTCACGGGACAGCTTTGTTATAATACCACACTTCGCCAAGGCTGTCAACACCTTTTTGCAAAAAAATTTGAATATGGGCCTTCTTTTTCTAAACTTCCCCACAAAACCGGCCCTTTTGACCTTTCCCCGCCCGGAATGCCGAAATTTGTTATGTACAGAATACATATATAATAGTGCAGCGGCGCATACTTTTGGTATCTCTCTTTTCTAAAGGAGGCCACACCGCGTGTCCAACTCCAAACCCAAACAGATTACGGTTTCCATTTTCATTATTCGGATGATCTCTTTTTCCATCGCGCTTTTTCTATTGCTCGGCCTGGTGGCTTACACCGTCGAGCTTGGCCGGGCCGATACGGTCCTTTCCAAAAGCGGCTCACGCGGAGAGGAGGTCCGGCAAATCCAGCAGCGTCTCAAACAGTGGGGCTATTATAATGGAAGCATCGACGGAATCTTCGGCGTGCAGACCAAAAAGGCGGTGCTCTCCTTTCAAAAGAAAAACGGGCTGGCCGCGGATGGGATTGCGGGGCCAGCTACCCTCAAGGCCATGGGGATCTACTCCTCCCAGCAAACCGGTACAACCGGCGGTTATGGCGACAGCGATGTGAACCTGTTGGCGAACATCATTTCAGCCGAGGCGCGCGGCGAACCCTATGAAGGGCAGGTCGCGGTCGGCGCGGTTGTGCTCAATCGCGTGGAGCATCCCTCCTTCCCTGACACGCTCGCCGGCGTCGTCTACCAGCCCGGGGCCTTCACCGCAATCACGGACGGCCAAATTAATGAAGCCATCGCGGAATCCGCGCGTCGGGCGGCGCGCGACGCACTGGCCGGATGGGACCCCTCCGGCGGCGCCATCTACTATTACAATCCGGATAAGACCTCAAATCAATGGATCCGTACCCGTCCGGTCATCAAGCGGATCGGCGCGCATCTTTTCTGCAAATAGTCCGTCGGCGGCACGGTGTGGCTTTTTTCGCCCGCCGTGCCGCTTTTTCTGCGAAAACGCTGTTTTTTTCGCCCGCTTTCCTATATAATATAGTATCATAACAAAGCAAAGGAACCGGTGACCTGCCCATGACCTTACAAAAACCCGACCTGCATGTGCTGACCGTCTGGCGGCTGCGCCTTCTGCTGGTTGCGATCCTGCCCTCCTTCCTGTCCGCTTATTTTGCCCCGCACATCGGCTTGGTGTGGTGGGTCTTTACTGCTGCGTGGATTTTTGCTTTTCTGGGCTTTTACATATTCTATTACCCGATCAAATACCGCAAGTTGGCTTATTCGGTCAACGAAAAATGCCTGCTGATCCACTGCGGCGTCATCTACACCCGTGTGAAGGCAATTCCCTTGACATCTGTACAGTACGTTTCGATCGCCACCACCCCCTTGCAGCGGCTGTTCGGCATCTGCTCGCTGATTGTGTTCACGGCCGGGAGCAACGCCTACATTCCCGGGCTTGCGCCGGACAAAGCGGACGAACTGCGCGATCTGCTCACCCCGGTGCTGCCGGATGGAGGTGAGGAGCCTGCATAATAAGGAACTGCTCGTGCGTACTCATCCCATCTCGATTGCCGCCTTCCTGTACCGGTTCCTCTTTTTGCTGCTGATCCCGGTGGGGCGTGGTTTTATCACCGCGCTGACCGGCGGTTTGCTGGCCTGGCTGCGCGGTGCGTGGATTGATCTCATCGTGGTGGCTGTGATTCTTGCACTGGCCTATGCGAAATGGGATCAATTCAAATACCATATGGATTCTTCCGGGATATATTTTACTATTGGTATATTTTTTAAGCGCAATTCTTTTATTCCAATGCAGAAGATCTCTACCTTTTCGATCCTGCGCCCTTTTTGGTTCAAACCGTTCCATCTGGTCAAGGTCCGGATCGATACCATCGCGGGTGATCCCGGAAAGGCGGATCTCTCGCTCTACCTGCGTGCCGATGAGGCCGAACGGCTGATGCGGCTGCATGGCGCTGCGCATGAGCAGCAAGCTTCACCCGACATTTCGGCCGAATACCGCCCGCCTGTGCTCGGCGTGGTGTTCCTATCCCTTTTCACTTCGAATTCATTCCTTGGAATTGTCTTTGTTGCAACCTTCATCTCACAGGCGGGCCAGATTTTGGGGGAACAGCTTTCCGAGCTGCTTTTTGCCACCTTCCAGGAGCTTGCGCGGCAGATTGCGATCTCCCTGCCGTTGCTGACCGCCGGCTTCCTTGCCATCCGGCTGCCGCCGATTGCTGCCGGTGTGGCAATCGCACTGCTTGGCGGCTGGCTGGTCGCTTTCCTTTTGAATCTTCTGCAGACGAAAAACCTCCGGGTCCAGCGGAAAAACGACCGCCTCCGGATCAGCGGCGGCATACTGGTAGAAAAGGATTACTCCCTGCGCACCGGGGATATCAGTTTTGTGGACATCCGGCAGAGCCTCGTCACCCGGACACTACGGCTCTATTCGGTCTTTGTCAACGCGATCGGCATTGGAAAAGACAAGTCTGATATCGCGGCCATCATCCCCTTCTCCACCAAAAGCCGCGCCATGCGCCAGCTTGGGCTGCTGCTGCCAGAATACTGTTCGACTCCGCGCCAGCTGAGACCAAACGGCGGCGCTATCTTCAAGTTTATCATCGATCCGCTCTGGCCCTGCCTGCTGATTCCCGCAGCTACCTTCCTGGGAATCTGGCTGCTGCCGAACTGGGCGGAAATTCTGCGCTTCGCAGGCTTTATGCTTTCTCTGCCGGCTTTCTGGTTTTTGGGGGTGCGGCTTATGGATTTCTTCTCATCAGGCGTTTCCCGCAGCGGAAAACATTATACACTTCGTTATTCAAATTTATATTATCTACACACAGTAGTTTTTTCTTATGACAAAATCGCTCTGGTAAACATCCGGCAAAGCATTCTGCAACGCGGCGACAATAAATGCGACCTCGTTGTTTCCACCCGCGCCGAGGGCCGGATGCGCCACCATATCCGGAATATCGGCTGGGATGAAACTGTCGCGCTCTTTGAAGCGCAGGATGCCTGGGCCCCAGCCGACGCGGGGATCCCCAACTGGTACGAACGGATTTTCCAGCGGGCGCTCGCTGTTTGGAACAGGCGTACAGCCGGACGCAAAGATGGCAGCAAAAGGTAACCTTTTTTCGCATAAAACTTTTTCTTTCCTTTTTTACCCTGATCTGGTATTATGATACAAAAAACAAAGGAGCGACAAAATGACCTATAAGCAGGCGACTCAACTGATGGGCCCGATTTACGAGGAGTTGAAAAAAATCAGCACGGACCACGACACGATCGTCAACCAGCTGTCCGATATCTATATGCAGCTTGCTTCCCTTTCCAACGCGCCGCAGTACCAGCCGAGCGAAGAAGGGCTGGTCGGCATCAGTATCCAGCTCCTCACCCTGATCCAGGAGCGGATCATCCCCAGCTCCAAAAGCCTCACAGACAGTATGCAGGGCCTTTCAAACGCAATGGGCGAGATCGATTTTGACCTGCGCGGCAGCAACAGTCCTGCATCCTGAACGCCAAATACCGCCCGCGCGGGAGCAGGTTCGCTCTGCGCGCGGGCGGTTTTTTCAGTTACGCAAAATCGGGCGGTACGACTCGTAAGGAATCGTATCGCCCAATTATTTTCGATTGGGGCCCAACCTGTCAACGCTCCCGTTCTTGATTGATAGATCATCCCGTTTTTTGACCTATCGGCCCATCCACCCGCCGTCAACCAATATAATAGAACCATGGACATAATTGGAAGCCGCCGAAGACAGGAATAAGACCGGGCCGACCAAGTCTTCGGGCGTTCCCCATCGCCCGGCGGGAATCCGCACGCTAATCTGTTCGCTGCGCACCGGATCGTCACGCAGAGCCGCCGTATTATCAGTCGCCATATAGCCTGGGGCGATTGCGTTGACATTGACTCCGCGCGCGGCCCATTCATTGGAAAGCGCCTTGGTCAATTGCGCCATCCCTCCCTTTGCCGCAGCATAGGCGGGAACCGTAAACCCGCCTTGAAAACTGAGAAGCGAGGCAATGTTGATGATTTTTCCGTGTCCCTGCGTCAGCATGATGCGTCCCGCAAGCTGGGACAGCTGGAAAACGGAGGTCAAATTGACCTGCAAAACCTGATTCCAATCTTCAAGCGGAAACTCTTCACATTTATGGCGAATCTGCATCCCGGCATTGTTGACCAGGATATCGATCCCGCCCAAAAAAGACATTGCTTTTTCAAATGCGCGGTTCACGCTGCTCTGGTCGGAAAAATCACTGACTACAGGCCATACGTTTGATTTTTCACCCGCCAGTTCCCGTGCAGTCTGCGTCACTTTTTCATTCGTACCCATGACGACAATATCCGCGCCGGCATCGTGAAGGCCTTTGGCAATCCCTTTTCCCAAGCCGCGGCTCGCGCCGGTAACAATTGCCCTTTTGCCAGAGATGTCAAATAGTTTCTCCAAAAGCTTCCTTCCCTTCTCTTCATTCATTTCCATCATGACAGGAAATTAGAACCTTGAGCGGATGTTCTTCCGGATCATGTGCAACTGCAAAGGCCCTCGCGCCCTGGCCGACTGGAATTCTGTGCGAAATCAGCTCTCCAAGCTGGGCTTTGAGCCGAACCGCATAACGCGCGGCGATCTCAAAGTCGACTGTCGAATATACGCGGGAGCCGATCAGATGAATTTCTTTGAAATTCAATGCGCGCAGATCAACCGGCAATGGCTGCTTGGGAACGCTCATCATCACAACCGTCGCTTTGCAGCGCACATATTCCATCATGTTCCTCACCGCCACCGCGTTCCCCGAACATTCAAACAGTAAATCCGCCCCCTCCCCATCGGTCTGCGAACGGATCAACTCCACCGGGTCGTGGGTTTTCAGGTCAATTGCCGCAAACCCATACGCTTTGCAGCGTGCCAGCCGAAAATCGTCAATTTCCGTTACAAAAATCCGGGAAGCGCCCATCTCCTGCAGAACGGCCGCGTTGAGCAGGCCGATCGGCCCCGCCCCTGTGACAACTACGGTATCCCCAAACCGGAATCCGCTTTCTCTCACCCCATGTACAATGACTGCCAGTGTTTCCACCATCGCGGCCTCGTCGTCCGCCAGCTCACCCGGCATCAAAAGCAAGTTTCTCTCCGGTATGGCGACATACTCCTGCATTCCGCCGTCACAATCGATCCCTATCAATTTCAAGGTGTTGCAGACGTGCTCGTTCCCCGTCCGGCAGGGCAGGCAATGTCCGCATGTGATCAGCGGGTTTACTACCACTCGATCTCCCGGATGGAACCGGACGCAGGCTGTTCCAACGGATTCTACCCGTCCGGAAATCTCATGCCCGGGAACCAGCGGCGGTTTCGCCCGGGGGTGCTTATCCGATACGATCGCCATATCTGTTCCACAAATTCCGGCAAAACTGACCCGGATCAGAGCCTCCTGCGGACCAGGCACAGGTAAAGCCCGTTCTTGCGTAGCAAAAACGCCGCTGCCCATATAGGTAAGTGCCTTCAAACCGTTCCCTTCTCTCTGTCAGTTTCTCTCCTTTTCATAAGCGCTGAAAAAATCAATCAGATTGCGCGCCGCGGCAACCCCCATGCGGTAGTTCGATTCCTGGGTATGGGTCGCAATATGCGGAGTGGCAACCACATTGTCCAGCACCAGCAAACGGTTCCCAACAGGCGGCTCCTGTGCGTAAACATCCAGTCCGGCCGCCCGGATGCGCCGGGAAACAAGCGCCTCGTAAAGCGCGTCTTCATCGACAATGCCGCCCCGCGATGTGTTGATCAGCACCGCTTCCGGCTTCATCAGGGAGATCGTATCGCGATTGATCATTTTTTGGGTTTTTTCGGTCAACGGAAGGTGCAGAGATATGATGTCCGCGTGCCGCAATGCCTCTTCAAAAGAACAGGCCACGGCATCCTCCTGCGCAAAAGCGCCGGGTTCGACACAGGGGTCGTAAATCAACAGCTTGCAGGAAAACCCCTGAAGACGGTGCGCAACAGCCTGGCCGATATTGCCAAACCCAATGAGCGCCACTGTTTTTTCATAAAGATCATTCGCAAGCGATTTGCTCGTCCAGTCCGGTGTGTCGCAATGAATTTCGTTACGCCTGAGCTGCCTGAGTATATTCAGCATCAAAAGCAGCGTCAGATCTGCCACCGATTCGTTATTTGCATTTGGCGTCGTGGTTACTTTGATTCCCCGTTCCTTCGCCAGTTCCAAATCGATGCTGTCAAGCCCCACCCCATGCTTGGAAATCATCTTTAAGTTGGGACAATGATCCATAACATAGCGGTCTACCACATCCGAACCGGTGATAATCCCATCCGAATCTCCGATCAGACGCGCAATCCGTCGAGTATCCTCAGGCAGGTCATTTCGTTGCAGATTGACTTCAAAGTAGCGGTTTAACAGCTCTAACGGCTCATTCGAGCAAGCGGAAAACGATCGTGACAGAATCGTTACTTTGTATTTTCTGGTTTCACCCATGATGATACCTCTATGTGCATGATTTTTCTAACAATTGGGAAAGGTCCGCAGGGCCAGAGCTTTCCAGCCCTGCAGGCCGCCTTCACACTCTGTGTTACGCATTTATTACGCTGTCAAGCAATTCTTTTCCGATCTTATCAGCAAACTGTGGATAAATTGCCTGTGCCGCTTCCTGCCACGGTTTTTTCTGCTCCTCCGTCAAAACGGTAATCTGCACGCCGTTGTCTTTGCAGGTCTGCAGATATTCCTCATCCAAGTCGCTGACCGCCTGCCTCTGGTATTCACGCAGTTCATAGGCTGTATCAGAGCAGATTTTCTGTAGATCCTCCGGCAAGGTATCAAACCACTGCTTGGAGAACAGCACCACCACCGGGGAATAAACGTAATCGTTAATCGTCAGATATTTCTGTACCTCAAAGAAATTATTCACAGTGAAGATCGAGGTGGGATTGTCCTGGCCGTCGATGGTCTTTGTCTTGGCTGCCATATAGATTTCGCCGAAACCCATGGGGGTCGGAACCGCGCCCAGGCTTTGGAAAAACGCAAGATGGACTTCGTTTTCCATGACACGGATTTTCAGGCCTTTGACATCAGCGGGCGTAACAATTTCATGTTTGTCGTTTGAAAGCTCGCGCCATCCTGTTTCCCACCAAGCCGCGCCGACCAGGCCCAGCGAATCGAGCCCCTCAAGCAACCCGGTCCCGATCGGTCCATCGAGCACTTCGTATGCCTTTTCCTTGCTGGCAAACAGATAGGGCAGGTCAAAAAGGCCGTATTGCGGATCAAAATTGGACATCGGGCCGGTTGTGGTTGGCGTGCACTCAATTGTCCCAGCCATCAGGCCCTCTACCAGCTGGCGCTCACTGCCCAGCTGGGAAGCAGGATAAAGCTGAACCTCAATACGGCCGCCCGAACGCTCCTCCACCAGTTCTTTCAATTTGTTGCTCGCAAGGTCGATCGGGTGGCCTGGATTCGTGCCGTAACCGACCTTCATAATATATTCCGCTTTACCGGATGCCTCTGGAGCAGAGGCATCCGGCTGAGCCGCCGATGAGGCGGGCTGTTCCGCGGGAGTGCTACTCTGGGCAGGAGCCGACTGTCCACACGCGCCAAGGCTCAGCGCTATACTCAATGCCAAAACCAGTGCTAAAATCTTTCTCATAAAAATTCCCTCCACTTTCTTATCATTCATTTCTTCGGCCGGTCGCCGTTCTAAAACTGTTTTGCGTGGTAAAAATTCGACATCGCTTCACAAGCTGCACGCCATCTGGTATATTCCGTAAGATAGGACCCATCGGCATGTATCAGCCGAGTCAGTTTGTTTTTCGGCTGAACCTGAATGCCCACGCCTTCCCCCGCGGAAATAACCGATCCGGTCGAGCAGAGGTAATCGGCATCCTCCAAAATTGCCAGATCGCTCTGCACGCTTCCGGCAATCACCTCAAGCACCCCTTTGGAATGCGTCCCTCCACCCGCCAGCACAAGTGGGTCGCCGTTATTATTAAAGGGGTTCAGACAGTGAACCATTGCGGCCATCGTAAAGGCAACCGCCTTCTGCGCCGCACAGGAAATCTGCTCACGGGAGGTATCCGCCATCAGGCCCAGCAGAACGCCTTTCAGATCCGAGGACCAGTATGGCATCCGTTCGCCATAAATCCATGGAACCAGCATCAGATCCCCGGTTTCACAAAGCTGGTCAATCGTATCGAAGCCCAGCCTGTTTGCCCAGTGAAATACTGTGCAGCTGTTCGAAGAAATCCCTCCCACGATACTGGTTTGCGGATCCACCGCATAGATCCACATTTTGTCCGCTTGGGAAAGGTCCGGACTTTCCGTAAATACCCGGCATGCCATGGAGGTGCCGATATTCCCACAGAAGTTGCTGACATCCCTGCAGGCATAGCTCGCCGACGGACCGTCGCCCAATCCGGGCACGACAAGGGTATTGGCGTCCGCACCTGCAAACGCTTCTCCTCGCAGATTTCCAACCGGCTGGTTGTGTCGGCACACCCGCGCAAGCCGCGCGGGGTCGAATCCATTTTGCTCCAGGATTTCGCGGTTCCAGTCCATATCCGCAAGTTTGAACAGTCCGGATGCCGACGCAGTCGTATAATCCGTGGCCAATTCCCCTGTCAGCAGTTCAATAAGCGCTTCCTTCAGACCGTAGGTTAGAAAATCTTTTCGTTCCCCCGGTGGAGTAGAAAGCAGCTTGTAGCCTCCATAGAGCGTATCGGCCGGACAGCCGGATTGGAACAGTGTCTTTGCAAAATCACTTTCCTCCCGCGCGCGCGGCCAGATACAGTTCCATTGCAATACGGCAATGCCATCTTTCGTCCACCGGCAGATGGAATACATCTGTGTGCTGACCGAAATACTGATGAGAAAATACTTTTGCGCCAGGCTGGAAAGAACTTTCTGCACAATGCCAAAATAAAAGGTGAGCGGCACCACGCCTGGGGCCCATTCCACAAGTTCATATTTATATTTCAGGTGGTCTGTAATCCGTCCGCTGTCGTCAGCAAGCGTGATCTTGAGCCCGCTTGTTCCAATATCCAAACCAACCAAACGTCCTTCTTTCATATGCGGCCTCCTCAACGGATCAGGGACGGGATAAAGGTGACAATTGGCGGAATGAAGATTGAAAGGAGAATGATTGCCAAACTTGCCAGCGTATAGGGCATTAGCTCCTTGGAAACCTGTATAAAGCTGCGTTTTGTCATGCTGCAGGACGTGTAGATCAGGGTTCCAACCGGCGGGGTGATCAGGCCGACAACCAGAACCGATACGAAGATAATGCCAAAATGGATCGGATCAACACCCAGCATCGCAACAGGCTGGATAAATACCGGTGCCAGGATCAGCACGGCCGGGGTAAGATCCATCACCATTCCAACCAGAATCAGGATAAAGAACGAAAGCAGCAGGAATTGTGTCGGCGTATGCACAATGCTCACAATCAATTCCGCGACCTTCTGCGGGATCTGCTGTGAGGTCAAAATCCAGGCCGAAACCGACGCCGCACCAACAACCGCCATGACGGTCGCCGTGCTGATAAAGCTTTTTTCAATAATTTTAGGAAGATCTTTCCAGCTCATTTCCTTATACACCCACATCGAAATGATCAGCGAGTAGACGACTGAAAATGCAGAGGCTTCGGTCGGGGTCAAAACGCCAAAGCTGATCGTTGTAAAAATAAAGACCGGCAGCAACAGTGCCCAAATGGAACCGTGAACCGTCCCATAGACCTTCCCAGACCCTGTATAACCACGCTTTTTGGAAACAAAATAGCTGATTGTAAACTGTGTGATACCGATGAGAATCCCCAAAAACATCCCACCTGCGAAAAGTTTTGCAACCGACAGGCCAGTAATTGTACCATAGAGGATCATCGGTATGCTCGGCGGAATGATCGGCCCAACAACACCGCCCGCAGCCACAACGGCGCCGCTGAATTCCGGGGCATAGCCTTCGTCGTTCATGGCCGGAATCATAATGCTGCCCATTGCCGCGGCAGTCGCGATCGCCGATCCGTTGATTGCCGCAAAAAACATGCTGCCCAGTCCCACAATGATTGCCAGTCCGCCCGGGCGTTTTCCCACCAGTTTGGAGGCCAATCCAACAATTCGCTTTGTCAAGCCGCCGGTATTCATGATCTCGCCCGCGAGCATAAAGAAAAAGATCGCAGTCAGAGAATAGTTATCGGTGGACATGAGCCATTGCTGTGCGAAGATAAAAAAACTGAGCTGATTTGTCAGCAGCAGTGCGATACCTGCTACCCCCAGCGCTACAACCACCGGTACCCCCAAGATGAAAAACGCGCCGAAAACACTGAGATAAATCCACAGCGCCGTCATCTAGCCGTTCACCTCCTTTTTCTTCTGCGATCCTTTTCTTATCAATGTGACCAGTTTGACAGCTCCAATCACAATCCAGGCGATACCTGCGGCTACACCCGCGCTGTAGAGGATCCCTATCGGCCACCGGGATGCCGGCAATGGGAATTTTCCCATCTTCATTGTAAACTGCGCACCGTAGATCATAATCATCAAGCCTAGGAGGACCAGACAGATACCGTTTACAACCTGTGAAATAAAGCTGGTCGTACGATTCATCTTTGCAAAGGAATCAAATCCAATATGCGCGTCGCTGATAAAGGCTGAGGTCATGCCAATAAAACATCCCCATACAAACATCACCCTTGTCACCTCATCAGCCCAGCTCAAACCCATACCAAGCAGATAACGTCCTAAACCGTTGAGTGTAAGAAGAATTACCATGGTCCCGCCGCAAATTGTAAACGCGATCGTCTGCGCTTTCAGCGATACACTGCGAATCTTCTCCCAGTTCATATCGATTCCCCTCCTCTATCTGGCTGTTTCCGATCCCTCCAGCGCCTTAATTGCCGCGTACGCTTTTTCAAAATCCGCCTTGAGTTCAGCGTATTTCGGGTCGCTGTCCTGCGGCAGCGACATTGGCAGGCGCGGCAGGCCGCAGTCGAATCCACGCGCCTTCAAGATCATGTGGGAGGCGATTGTGCTGTCAACAAACTTACACTTTCCGGAATATTCCATCATGATCCGATAGGCTTTTTCCGCCTTCTCCATATCGCCTTTGATCGTATATTCATACATCGCGGAGATAATTTCCGGCGCGTAGTTGCACATCCCGGCGATCATCGTGTCGATCCCCATTGTAGAAAAAGGCAGCCATCCGGTCGAGGTACCAATGATGGTTTTGAAATCCTTGCGGTTGATCTTCGCGTCATAAAAAACGTTGGTGATAAAAGCAACGTTCATCGAGCTGTCCTTCACCCCTTTGACGCCCGCCTCCTGGAGTTTAAGGACCGTCTTGAGGGTCATGGTCGTCTTGGTGGTAAAGGGGTTGTTATAGGCATATACCGGGATCTTAACAGCCGAGGCGATTGCGCGATAGTATTCGATCACGCGGTCCTCGGTATAGGTGTAATAAAACGGCGGAACCGCGCCAAGCGCGTCGACGCCGATCTCTTCGGCGGCTTTGGCCAGCGCAACGGTGGAGTCGGTATCCGCACAGCCTACATGCGCGATCAGGAATTTCCCTTCATACTGGTCCTTCACTTCTTTCGCGAGCTTAAAGATCGAAATACGCTCCTCATTGGTCATCAGCGGCCCGGCGCCGTAGGAACCGGTCAGGAAAAGACCATGTACGCCATTGTCAAACATCCACTTCATATGCCAGCGGCATTTGTCGTAATCGATGGTATTATCCTTTTTAAAAAACGTGATATTGGGCACCAGGGAACCTTTGATCATCTGTATTTCCTCCTGATATGTAGATTTTATTTAAGATAAGAATAATTTTTGTATCTTATCTCCATGCGCTTATGATAGCACAGCCAGAAACCCTTGTCACTAGTTTTTTGTATATTTTTTACACGATTTTAATTTTCATGTAAAATTACCACAAACCCATTCCGCATCTTGTAAATTTCGTCCAGTAAAAAACCTTTTGATGCACTTGATTTACATGTTGGAATTCAATATAATGGAAGCATAACAAAAATTGATTTATTACCTGGAACAGGTATATAGAATGGAAGTTTCATATGGTAGAAATTGAGAACAATGCAAACGCCCTGCTGCACCTGCAAACCCACTACAGTACATTACGGGCAAGCGAAAAACGGATTGCGGATTACATCCTCAGCCGCCCGGATGAGATCATTTATCTGAGCATCACAAGCCTTGCAAACGAATGCCACACCTCCGAAACCTCTGTGATTCGTCTTTGCAAGGCCATGGGCTATAAAGGTTATCAGGATTTTAAAATCAATATCGCAAAATCAATTATTGAACCGAGCAAGCAAATTCATGAGGCGGTTACCAACCAGGATTCAACTGCTGATATTATTAAAAAAGTGATGTCCTCCAATATCAAAGCGATTGAGGACACCATGCAGGTGCTCAGTTCTCAGCAGGTGCAGCTTGCAATCGATGCCATTTCCAAAACCCGGCGCCTGGAATTTTACGGCATGGGCGGCTCTGGATCAGTTGCGCTGGATGCCCAGCATAAATTTTTCAAATACGGTTTTAGCTGTATCGCTTACACCGACCCGCATATGCAGGCCATGAGCGCGGCCACCATGGGGCCGGACGATGTGGCTTTCGGCATCAGCCACACCGGCAGCAGCAAAGATATCGTTGAAAATCTGGAGATCGCTTCAAAAGCTGGCGCCACCACAATTTGCATCACCGGCGGTCTTAAATCACCGATCACAAAAGTCAGCGATATCGTTTTAATGGTGGTTTCCAAGGAGCAGTCCTATAAGCCCGAACCAATGTCAAGCCGGATCGCGCAGCTGGCCATTATTGACGTGCTTTCAGTTGGCGTTGCTCTTACCCGACCGGACGCCGTTCTGAACAATTTGCAGAAAACGCGGAGCGCCCTGGCGACCAAGCGCTTCTAAACCCTATGGGGTCATTCAAATGCCTTCGCATGCGCATTTTGCTCCCAAACGCAGGTTCAAATACATAGTTAACACAAAAGCGAAGGCATATGGCGCCAACTGGCGCCATATGCCTTCTATAAAAAACAAACTCCCGCAGATTGGCTTAGAAAACCAGTCTGCGGGAGTTTGTTTTGGTGACCTGTACGGGATTCGAACCGGAAAGATATCGTTTTATATCTTTTTTCTTGTAACATAAACGCCAATTCTATGCGGGTTTACGAGCTTCTACCTCTCATAATTTTCCACAACTTGCAGTTGTTTTCTGCGTAAATAAGCGTAAAATAAGCGTTAAATTTGCTTACATATATCGGGAAAACGTTAATCTCTTTTTTAGGGCAGCAGATCATTCGCTGGTTCTTTCTGGTTATGTTAAACGGCTATGGTGTGATCACAAAGGTTTTGAAGGATCTGGACGGATGCGAAGGGCTATCGATCCTTCGATGAAATCCGCGGCATCGCGCTCGGGCGGCTCACCTATTTCAGCAAAGATACTTATGCAATGCTGAAAGGGGACAACAAGGAGCTGATGGTCATTCCAGATGCCGTTCATACCGACCTCTATGATAAAATGGAGGTAATCCCCTTTGAAAAAATGGCGGCATTCTTCGAGAAGTACATGGTTTGATCCAATTTGGGGAGCGCGTGTTATAAACAAGAAGGGGGCCGCTTTGTGTCAGTGCTGGATAACCACACAGGAAAGGGCAGGACTGTCAAATGCAGTCCCGCCCTTTTCATTTGGTCGATTTTGGGCCTGTCCGTCTCCTGTAAAAAGGACGACGTTATCGCATCATCAGACAAATGCGTCGGCGGATGGCAGAGAAAGCACGGCTAGCGTGTAAAGTTTCGTGCGGTCAAACAGGGATTCAACAACGGCATATTCCTTTGGATTGTGATTGAACTGCCCAATTACGCCGCAGGAACACAGCGTGGGGATCCCGGAAGCGGCAATGGCGCCTGCGTCGGAAGCTCCGCCCAGCTGGACCGATCCAAATTCCGGAAAACCGTTTTCCTTCGCCACGCTGTTCAGGAAATCCAGGAATTCCAGGATGGGTCCAGTGGGATGGAACGCCAAAAACTGGGGGGTATTCCGTCGGAATTCTGTGGAGGTGCCTTCAATGTACGTCTCGGTTAAAATGGCCGTCATTTCCCGCAGGATGCGCTCCTGTTCCTCCGTGCAGGTGAAGCGGGTCTCCACGATGAATTCGCACACTTCCGGGATCGAGCAGATCACCTCCGCTGTGCCCGCGTGGCAGACGCTCGCCGTGACGGTCGTCCCTTTTTCCGGGTCGCTCAGCTTGCTCAGCGCGGCAATTTTGATCGCCGCCTCATGCAGGGCGTTGCGGCCCCGCGCAAAGTCGTTGCCGGCATGGCCGCCCACGCCGTGCACTGTCACAAACCACTCGTATTTGGCTTTACGCCCCGTGCACAGGCAGTTGGTGATGGGCCCGGTCTCCATATTGAAGGCACACAGCGCGCCACCGGCCTGCTCGGTAAAGAAAGGGGTGACGCGGTTGGCTTCCTCGGTGTGGGAACTCTCCTCTTCCGCCGCAAAGACGAATTTGATGGGCCGCGTCCGATAGCCGAGACTGTTCAGCGCCTTGACCACATAGAGCGCGATGATGATGCCGCCCTTCATATCGAGGACGCCGGGGCCATAAGCCTTTCCATCTTCTATAAAGAATGGTTTTTCTCCGAAAGAGCCCATTGGCTGTACGGTATCCAGATGCCCTGAGAATATCACTGGTTTTCCTGGACGGTCTTTGCCCAGGATGCCTACCAGCGGACCAGTATAGCCTGGCGCTAAATCATCGAAGGTCTGGCAGGAAAACCCTTCCCGTTCCATCTGGCCCTGCAGCCAGTCACGCACTTTCCGTGTGGCCGCGGGATCGGAAAAATGATCCTCCATATTGACCAGAGTTTCCCACTCTTCCAGCATTTCTTCGCGATGTGCTTGCACAAAAGCGATTACGGAATCATAGTACTTATTCATAAGCAATCCTCCTTGTATGATAAGATTCGCGGAGCCTTACGTATGCGTTCACGAAAAAGCTATACCAGCACCCCGATTTGACTCAGGCCAAAAATCCAGCAGAAAATGGTAGCCAATGAAAAAATAGAGGTGAACAAAACCAATTGCGCAGTCAAGTCCGCGTCGGAGTCCATAACGCTGGCCAAAGTGAAAGATGAGGTTGCGCAGGGAGCGATAAAGATACACATCAACCCAACCATATCGGCTCCGCGAAATCCTATCCAAACCGCGATGGGAACCATGATCGACGGCACGGCAATTAACCGCGTGAAAGTTCCAATACAGATTGACTTCAGATTTTGGTGTATGGCACCGAAGTTGAAGAGCCCACCCATGACGATCAGGGCAACAGGTGTGGCACACCGGCCAATGTCCCGGAAAATATTGAGCAGCACAGGGGGATAATGTACCCCCAACAATTGTGTCGCAAAGCCCAGCAGCGCGGCAATCACATAGGGGTTTTTGATGATGCCGCCGAAGATCTTTTTGGAGTTCAGTTTTCCGCCCTCCCGATACAATTCCAGCAGGATCACGGAGAGGACGTTTTGGGCGGGGACAACGGTGGCGATCAGGAGGGATATGCTCCCCAGATTGCCCTCCCCGCACAGCGCGGTTCCGATGAGGGTGCCGAAAATGACGAAGTTGGTGTGGAAGATCCCATGTGCTAGGGCGCCGCGCCGTTTTTTGGTACGTTCGGACGGCAGGGCGAACAGCAGCGCGATCATAAGCACTGCAAGCTGTGAGAGCAGTGCGAAGGCCAGCAGCTTCCCGTCAAAGACCGTGGCGATATCTGCCGTGCAGATGTTGTAATATAAAGAAACCGACAGAAAAATTTTAAATGCAAGTACATTGAGCTGGTTCAGCGTCGGCACGCCCAGCATTTTGATCTTCCGAAGCAAAACGCCCAGAGCCATAAAAATAAAGATGGGGAGTATCGCGCTTAAGGAGGTTTGAAAACTGTTCACAGGATCACTCTTCCTTATCTAATCCCACCCGTTTGTGGGCGTTTTTTGGACTTGGCGCCGGCGCTGCCTGTTACCGTTAGAAAAAGTGACATGGGGCGGGGGCCCCCCCGCCCCATGTCCGTTACAGTGTCTTGAGAAATGCGTCGATGGCGGTTTCCCATGCGGCATAACCTGGCGTCAGACAGTGCTGTCCGTCACCCTTTGTGAGCAGCGTATTGTTACCTGGCATAAAGGTGTTCAGTCCCAGGCAGCACGTCAAATCACAAACGGGAGTACCCCATTTAGGTGCGATCTCCTCCATCAACAGCCTGTAAGTTTGGCCGCAGCGTTCACGCGCCTTCTCCGAATCCAAAACAGGGCCGCGAAACCCTGTGTACCAGGCAAATTTTGTACCGGGCCAGCGAGCCATCAGCTTGGAGATGGTAGCTTCCATCGCGCCCGCAATGGTGTGAGTGTCGAATGCCTGACCCACCCGCGGATTCTCCAGATAGAAGCCGGCAGCGTGGCCCACGGGCGCGTCAGTGTGGCGCGCGTCATTGGACGACAGCTGGATAAGCACATAGTCTGGCCGCGCGTCAGGAAAACGGTCCGCGCGTTCATAATAGCTATCGGTTCGCCCGTCGCGCAGAACAAAGGTGGTGGTGCTGACCGATTCGTTGACATATTCCATATGGTTTTTGCGTGCAATGCGCATCGCAAAGTTATCCTTCCCATCGCAGGCCATGCCGTAGGTCCAGGAAGAACCTAGAAAATAGATTCTTTTTCCGTACAAAGGATTCCATGATTTGAGCATTGCCAGCTCTTCCTGCTGGATCGCGCACAGTTGTGACAACAGGGACACAGCCTCGTTCAGATCGTTCTTTTCGAGTGCCGTGCCGATATTCTGAACAGAAATCATAGATTTACTCCTTCCTGTTATTCTGCCTGCTCATTCCTCATCGCAGAAGATCTGGCAAGAAGGTAATGATTTGTGGGAAACAGCTGAGCAAAATGACCACTGCATATAAACAGAGCACCGGCGGCCACAGTTCCTTAATCTGTTTGTCAAAAGTGGAGTGCGACAGCTTTTGGGAGATATAGAAGCAGCTGCCCACCGGTGGCGTCACCATACCGATGCACAGGTTGGTAACCATGATGATACCGAATGCCAGAGAGTTGACGCCAACCGCCGCCGCGATAGTGACCATGATCGGACCAAACAGAACAATAGCGGAGTTTGTGTTGACGAACATGCCGATGATGATCAGCAGAATGTTCAGAATAAGCATAATGACAAAGCGGGAATCGGTGATGGAAAGGATCGCGTCACTGATTATCTGAGCCACATTATTCATCGAGAGGATGCGGGCGAACATGTTGGCCACGCCGAACGTAAAGAAGATGGCGGCGGAGGCGATACCCGCGTCCAACGTTGCCGTGCAGAAGTCCTTAAAGGACAGGGAATGATAGATAAAACCGCTGACGATCACCGCATAGGCCACACCCACGACAGAGGCCTCGGTGGCCGTAAAGATACCGGAATAGATTCCGCCCAGGATGATAATGGGCATCAGCAGCGCCGGGAAACCGTCCTTCAGGATGGACAGCACTTCGCGCGCGCTGTAGTTTTTTTTGTCCGCGCTCTTATAACCGCGTTTTTTGGAGACGAAATAGTTGTAGAGCATCAGCGCAACGCCCATGAGAACGCCGGGGACGATGCCGCCCATAAACATGTCGGAAATTGAAACGCCGATGGCGACGCCGTAGGTAATCATCGGGATGCTGGGCGGGATGACCGGGCCGATGGTGGAACCGGCGCCGCACAGGCAGCCTGCATAGGTCTCATCATAGCCCTGCTCGCGCATGGCTTCGATCATGATGCCTCCGATGGTGGCGCAGGTAGCGGGACCCGAACCGGAAATGGCCGCAAAAAACATACAGGATACAACCGCCGCCATCCCAAGGCCGCCGGGCATTTTGCAGGTGAGCACGTCGGCCACCTTAATGAGCTTTTTGGCAAGGCCGCCGCGGGCCATCAGTGTGCCGACCATCATAAAGAACGGCATCGAAAGCATGCTGTAGTTATCGATGGCGGTGACGATCGTCTGACTGAGCATCGTGGACATCGCTTCGCCGTTGGGCATAAACAGAAATGCGGCCAGGCATCCCATGCCGATGGCGCTGCCGATGGGCACCGTCAGAAGGGCAGTCACCAGCATTACGGTCAATAAGGTAGCAAGCATTTATTTCGCCTCCTTTTTTTTATTCAACAGCAGTTCGGCTCGCCGCTGAATAATCCGGATGCACATGCCGCTCATGCCGAGCACGCCGGCAAAATACATCAGCCACTTCGGCAGCCAGGGCATGGAGGTGAAAACCTGGTTGGATTTCATCACCGTTTCCGAGATAATCCAAAGCCGATAGGCCATATAAGCGCCGAATAGGACGTTCAGGAAATCTCCGATCCAGAAAATCCCGGATTCCAGATTGGGGGCTTTTTTGTGAAAGGCTGTGGCCAGAGCGTCGACCACAAGGTGCTGGCCGACATAACCCGCCCAACTGATGCCGGCGCACATGGCCCACACCAAGAAGAAACGGGAGATTTCCTCGGCCCACGAAAAGGTAAAGTTAAAAACGTAGCGTGTGATCACGCTGAAAAAAAGGATCACCACGATAGCTGCCAAAAGCGCTATCATAATGAATTCTTCGATCCTGTTGTAAAAGGGGCGTTTTTCCATAGGCTTGTATCCCTCCTAGCTATACTTTCGGGCGATCTCCCGGCAGGGGACGCCTGCCGGGAGATCGCTCCCGTTGGATATCTTCAACGAAGAGAACCACCAGTCCTGCTGGTGAAGCGAATGCAAGGGGTTTTAAAGACGTCAATTAGGAAGCATGCCCGATCCCATTCAAGCCTCCGATTAGCTGGAGGGCTGCAGTAAGCCTTTGACTTATTGTTTTTTGGGGACGGCGTCAGGCGTACTTGGCGCTGATCTCAATGCATTTGTCGATGCGGTCCTGGCCAGCCTTATCGGCAAACTGGTCATAGATGCTGCGGCCAAGCTCGACCCACTGGGCTTTCTCCTCGTCGGTCAGTTCGATGACGGTGCAGCCGTAATCGGTCGCTTCTTTTTCCGCCATATCCTGCAGTTCATCGGTATAAACGCGCTCTTCGGGGATGATCTCATCCACGACGGTCTGGATCAGTTCCTGATCCGCGGGGGACAGTCCTTCCCAGAAAACCTTGGAAATCAGGATCGGCGAAAAGTCGTAGCTGTGTTCAGTTTTGATGATGTACTTCTGCACTTCGTAGAGCTTGCTGCCCTGGATCTGTCCCCAGGGGTTTTCCTGCGCGTCCACCGTGCCGTTCTGCAGGCTGCTGTACAGCTCGCTGAACGCCATGGGGATGGCGGAGGCGCCGAGGGTGTTCCAGGTGGTTTCATGGATGGCGTTATTCATGACGCGCAGCTTGATGCCGCCGAGATCGGAGGGCACATGGATCTCCTTGTTGGCGGTGAGCAGACGCCAAAGCTTTGTGTTGCCGGTGACCCAGCCCAGCCCGTGGAAGCCGCTGGACTCCAGTTCAGCCAAGATTTCGTCGCCCACTTCGCCATCCATCGCTTCGGTTGCGGCTTCACCGCAGCTGAAGAGGTACGGCAGGTCGAGCAGGGAAACGGCGTCGGTGAAGCCGCCCAGGTTGGCGGAGGTCGAAACGGTCATTTCAACGGTGCCCAGTTGCAGGCCTTCCAGCAGCTCAGCGGCCTTGCCCATTTCGGAGTTGAAATAAACCTCCACTTTGATGCGTCCACCGGTCAGTTCGTCCAGGCGCGCCTGCAGGGTTTTTCCGAAGTGCGCGCTGGGCTGGTTCTCCGCAGTGGTTGTGCAGAACTTGATGATTACGGGGTCGCCCTGGGTGTAGTCAGCCTCACCGGAGGCGGGAGCAGTGGATTCGGCGGGAGCCGCCGGAGCACTGGAGGCTGCGGGCGCGCTGGAAGCTGCGGGTGCACTGGAGCCTCCGCAGGCAACCAGGGACAGAACCAAGGAAAGAGCCAGTAAAAGAGCAAAAAGATTCTTTTTCATATTTGGAACCATACCTTTCCGCCGCGCTGCAAAACACAAAAGCGTAACGCAAGCGCCTGCTGCGCGGCATTATTTTATTTGAGTATCCTGATAAGGTGGGCGCACCACGAAAATCCGCAGTGTGTCCGGGAACGTCCGCCGGCGTGTTTTTCAAAAATCAGAGCGGCAGCGCCGCATTCATGAGCGAAGCGCCGAAAAGGTTTAAGGTTTGATGAGTCTTGAAAAAGGATGCGCGGTGCCGTAAGCATCCTGAAAAAAGCTGTTTCCCTCCTTCCTTGGCTTTGTTCGCATGTTATGATTCATGACTGCCCATATTTCCAAAAAAACGCCAATTTTCCGCTCAATTTCTAAAAGGACCGTCAGCGGCGGGCACTTTTATTCTCGCCTGCCTTTGCGGAGCGGGTTTTGTCATTCGACGATCATCAACACTGCTCCGGCGCGAATGCGATCACCTTTTTCGACCTTGATTTCAGTGACCACGCCGTCAATTGGGCAGGGGATCGCCTGGGACATTTTCATGGCCTCCACCTTTGCAAGGACGGTTTTCGCGGCAACCTGATCTCCTTCTTTTACTAAAATTTCTTCCACAATGCTGGGCACTCTCGTTTTGATTTCCATAGCGCAGCTTTTCCTCCTAAAAATTATTTTATATCGGTCGCATCCAGGCTCTCCAGAATTCTGCGACGGGATACAAGTGTGGGGCCTTGGCTACTTTTCACAAGAATGGTTTTCTGTTCTTGAAAAAGCTCCTTGAGTTTTATAAACTGTCCGTTTCCAATATGCAGTTCAATGTCCGTGCGCCCCCTCATGCGGCGTTCCGCTATTTGGGCAAGCTTTAAGTAGGCCTGCAGCTGTTGCGGCGGAGCGCGATCAAGCAATAAATCCAGATCGGAGTCGGGGTGCAGATAAGCCTCGCCGGTCACAATCTGCAGAGCGGCCGATCCAAAAAAGCCAATGCGGATTCCCATGCTCGCGGCTGTTTCCTGAAGTGTCCAAGCGAGGATCAGCGCAGGCATACCCCCACTTTGTACGGGCGCGGAAATTTCCCAAGGGGTTATCCGCCGTATGACTTCCATACGTGGGACCGACGCCGCGATGCGGTATCGGGCGCCGTTACGGCGCAGAGGATAGGAAAATCCCACGTCCACCCAGTCAGCGGGTGTTTTGGTTCGCTGTGTGCGAAAGATTGCAGGAATGTTTGAAAACTGTTCCCATGGTTCACGGTCCTCTGTGTTGGGGATAAAACGGTTTTCCCAAGCCGTTTTTCGTCCCTGTTCAGTAAGAAATAACAAATCGTGACGGCAAAAATTCATATTCAAAGTGACTTGTTCCAGACCGGATCAGTCTTATCCTCCCGTTGGTAAGCTTTTTGCGCTTCCAGCAAACTGTCGAACAGTTGCGTTGCCTGCGGACCGTCAAGCGTCAGCGAGGCGGGTTCACCAGAGAGCGCAACCAAAAGAGCGGTGTGTCCGGCTTTACATCGCATGTCTGGCAGGAGCCGGACAATCCGTCCTTTGATCCGCAGGATGCTCCGCGCGGTACGGGACGCGGTTTTTCGATCAGCGGCAGTTGTGGCCATCAGGATCGTTTCCGGGGGCTCCTCTGTGCGCAGGCAGGTATCGGTCAGAACTCGTAGGCCCTCAGCCGCTTTTTTGACAAGGAAGCAGTCACCCGTTGCCAGGCCGCCGACGATCATATGCCGTCGGCCGTCAGGGCGTCCCGAATCCCAAAGGGTGATGTCTTCCCGCAATGGGCGCCCATCCAAGCAGAGCCATCCAAATTCCTGACATCCGTAAAGGTCATGCAAGGTGGCGCCCGGAATCTGGGCAACCTCTTCCTGAAGCTGTCCGTCAAGCACCGTGCCGGCTGCGATGAAAATCAGATTTTCCGGAAGTTCATTCCAGAATCCAAGCCGTCTGATATCAACCAAGGCTGCACGCAAAAAAGAGGATTCGCCAATCACTGCGGCGGGTTTTTGTGTGAGGAGTGCCACCAGCAAAGCATCCCGGCTGGGACGCTCAATAAATGAAACGAAAACGCCAGACCTTTCCAATGCCTGCCTGGTAAACACATTGACCAGAGGGGGATATGTAATAACCATTCTGCTTTGGGGGGCGATCCCGGCCAACGCCAGAGCCTGCCTTCCGGCTGCGATCCGGGCGGGAAGCTCCTGGTGGGTAACGCCGACGATATTCTGGAAAGCAGAACTGCCGGTGGTGAAGGTGAGATAGGCCAGGTTGAGCGGCGTGTGCACCTCTTCGATCCGGTGCGCCGCGGTGGGGCCCGCGATCCCTTTGTCCTCCAACGTATAATGGGGCATCTGCGAGAACAGCGGCCCGTTCCCGAAGGCCAGCAGATCCTGTTGCATCCGCTTGAGTTCTTCGGCCCTGCTCATTTCAGATACTGCCCCGCCACTTTGCAAAACTCCTCCTTCATCTTTGCGAGGACCATCGGGCGGGCAATCCGTCCCTTGCGTTCGGCTCCCAGCAAGCCCCGCCCGCAGGGACCGGTTTTTTCGTTCTGCCCATTTTCCTTGCAGAAGCGGATTTCTGCGATGTGCCGGGCAATTACAGCGGACATTTCTTCCGGAGATGGGACAATTTCTTCGATACCGCCCAATCGGTAAAAAAATTCCACGCCAGATGCGAATACGGGGCTGTCCACAGAGAGTTCTTCCAACTGCTCAATATCAATCTTAGTAATTCTGGAGATGCTGCTCAAAGGCATGACATGGATCACTGTGCCGAACTGTTTTGGGAGAGCAAGAATATGATCTGCTTGCAATCCGTGACAGAGAAACGCGCCGCTGATTGCCCGACCGATCACGATTGCAACGATGGGATGTCCGCATTTACGAGCCTGTGCCAGCGCAAGTTGATAAGCGCCGGTCGCCTTATTCATGCCGAAAATTTCCTCCACCTTGCCGGGTGCGTTTCCCGGCGTGTCGACGACCAGCACAAATGGGCGTTTTTCCGAGATGGGCTTGTCCTTATCAGCATCAATGGTTGCATATACCGCCAAGGCCATTTTATATGCTTCCTCCATACCGATTACGCCAAAATAAACCACAGGGAATCGGTCGCTGACCGCCTCCGCGTCATTTGCAATCATGGTCACTGTTGTCTGACCGACACATGCGGTCCCAACCACCGCGCCAGAGCCATAATCGGGATCAAAGCGCTCCGTCCCAACCGTGTTTTCAAAGAAGCTGCCGTCGTCAACGATCATTTGGATCGCATCGCGGCCGCGCCCGATCATTGTCTCTTCCATCTCAATCCACCTCCCGCGGCCTGCGCCGGACAGATTCCAGAAACGCTGGAACATCCATTTCGGGGATCTGTTCCGGATGTTCGTTTCCATAATACCGCCACACGTCCTGCGCATCGGAGGGGTTTTGTTCCGCCGCCAAGGCTACCAGACGCATCTGTTCCCGGACCAGTTCGCGGGAACCGATCCTGCGGCAGCCGCACAGCGTATCGTAAGGTTCCTCCAAAAGTGCGCAAAGGCATTCCCGGAAAGCTCCGACGCGGTCCTCCACCAGACGGTTACAGTCCCGCATGATATATTTGTGTTTTCCACCTGTCGTGCGGGAGATCAAGGATTTGTCCGAGGCGTCAAATTCTTCTCTTCCCATCTCCTGCTCAATCACCTCGGGACCAGTTAAGCCTAGCCGTCCCTGAGGGCTCATAACGATTACATCTGTTGCTGCGGCAACAAAACCCATGCCCCCGAAGCAGCCCACTTTGCTCCCGATAATGGAAATGACAGGAAGCTTTCCTTTGGTGTCCTGAATCAAGTCCATGATTTCCGCATGCGCCAAAAGGCCGGCGTTTGCCTCGTGCAGCCGGACGCCGCCGGTTTCAAAGGAGATGACGATTGCGGGACGGTACCGCTCCAGATCCTCCGGATGGTTTTGCTTTGCTCGATCATAGGCGGCCAAAGCAAGACGGAAAATCCCCACCATTTTTGCCCCATGCACTTCTCCGACTGCACCGCCAATGAAGCGTCCCTCCTGGGAAATCACAAAAATCGGGCGATCTTTCACCAAGCCGACACCGGTCACAACCCCGTCGTCAAAAGCAACCGCCTCATTTAAAGCGGGTAGGTGCGGGCTTGTAATTTTATCCTGCGGTCCGGCCAGCTCGGTGAAACTCCCCTCGTCGACAAGCCCAATCACGCGGATGCGGGCGGTGGAATTCAAAAAGCTCTGTGCCTGAATATCCGAATAACGCATCAGAGATCCTCCCCTCTGGCTTCCGCCAAAGCTTGTTGGAGACGCAGTTTTACGACAAAGGGGGTGGCGTTATTATCGTTGATCTCGATATCGAGATCGCCGCAGCCGCTTTCCGCTACGAAGCGGCCAAGCACAAGCTCCCAAACGTGGTCAAACCCCCGTACAGGTGTACAAATTCTTACATTGACAAGGCCCTGCTGATCCCTGCGATAGATCAGCAGCTCCAAGTCACCGGATCCCACGACGCCACTGTGGGCCCACTCATTTGGAATAGATGCGCTGGGGATTCCTTGAAACGAAAAATTCAAATGCTGTAAAGCCATTTTTCTATCCCCCTACCAGTTTTTGAATTTTCCGGGTGGTTGATATAAACCGCCTGACCAATTGACAAGGTCATGAATATTCTGCGCGGCCAAGAGTTTTCGGTTTGCCTGCGCCGGATCGATCCCTAGGTCCTGCGGGGTCTTTACGATGCCGCGTTCGCGGAGCAGTTTCGTCTCCTCCGGCTTTGCCTTCAGGCCGACGTCAGTGAAGCCCGCCACCGCGCGGATCGCGGCGCGGCGCTCCTCAAGGCTGCGGCAGCGGTGCAGGTAGGCGATGCCCTCCTCGGTCACAATGTGGGTCAAGTCGTCGCCATAGATCATGACAGGCGGCGCCGAAAGACCGGCGTTCTTCATGAGATCCCACGCGTCAAGCCGTTCCACAAAGCCGGGGGCCATTTTTTCTCGGAAGGTTTCCTGAAGCTGTACAACCAGCCGTTTTCCCCGCGGCATCTGTCCGATAAGCTGTTCGCGCATACCGCTTTCTTCTCCGCATTTCAGCCACGCTTTAGAGGCGTGACGGCGGCCTTTCGGATCACATCCCATATTCGGAGCGCCCCCAAAGCCGGCGATGCGGTTTGCCGTGGCAGTGGAGCTGTTGCCGTCCTCATCGATCTGCAGCGTCCCTCCGATAAACATATCCACGGCATAGTGGCCCGCGATCTGCGCGTAGGTACGGTTGGAGCGGGGGGATCCGTCGGGACCGACAAAAAAAATATCGGGACGCGCTTTCACATATTCTTCCATGCCGAGTTCGCCACCGAAACAGTAGATGTTTTTTACCCAGCCGCTTTCGATCGCGGGGATTAGGGTGGGGTGGGGGTTCAGTGAAAAGGCGGAACAGATCTTTCCCTTTAGCCCGAGCTGTTCTCCATAGGTAGGTAGCAACAACTCGATAGCGGCGGTGTCAAAGCCGATGCCGTGATTGACCGTCTGTACGCCGTATTCAGCATAAATGCCCTTGATGGCCATCATGGCGCGCAGGATCTGGGCCTCTGTGATGAGTGCTGGGTCACGTGTGAACAGAGGTTCCAGATAGAACGGACGCGGCGACTGGATTACAAAATCCACCCAATCTGCAGGAATATCAACTCGGGGCAGGTGATCCACGATTTCATTCACCTGCACGATAACGATGCCTTGCCGGAACTTTGTCGCCTCTACGATTACGGGTGTATCCTCCGTATTGGAGCCGGTATATAAATTACCTTCCCTGTCGGCCTGATAGGCAGCGGTTAGGGAAACTCGCGGAATCAAATCCATAAAATACCGGCCGAAAAGCTCCAGATAGGTGTGGATATCCCCCAACTTTACCAGTCCGCTTTTGATTGCTTCCGCGAGCTGTCCCGCCTGAGCACCCGCATAGGAAAAATCGATCTTTTCCGCAATCCCTTTTTGAAACAGCTTGATATGGCTGTCCAGGGAAATAGAGGACTGCACCATATGTAAGCCGTATACCTTCTTGGGATCGACCCGGCAGAGCTGCTCTGCGAGAAAGTCCGCCTGTTTCTGATTGTTCCCTTCCAGATTCACTTTATCGCCGGGACGCAGCACAGCTTCTAAAAGACGGACGGTGTCGCGCGCGGCAACCACCTTTTCTTTACCCGCCACCTGCCTTGCACACTGCAGCCGCGCCAAGGTGTCCTGCTGGATCTGATCCCAGGAACCTGCTTCCTGCATAGAAATTCTCCTCTCTGTCAAATGACCAGCGAAATGGTTGTGATAAATACACCCGCGGCAATCGCGCTTGTAATCACGCCGCTGATATTGGCGCCCATGGCCAGGGGTAGGATCATCGCAAAGGGGTTCTCCTCTTCCGCTGCGTGCTGCGCCAGCTTTGCCGTGGTGGGGACGCAGGAGACTCCTGCGATTCCAATGACAGGATTAAAGTTACCCTTGTTGATTTTATAAAAGACCCAGCCGCCCAGGAGCCCGCCGATACCGGATATCAAAAGGGCAAGAATCCCCAGGATTAATATTTTGATAACTACGGGGTTCAGAATAGTGGACGCTTCGCAGAGCGCTCCCAGCGTCAGTCCCAAAAAGAATGTGGAAACATAGGTGATCCCATTTTCCAGCATCTCCTGATAGGGACCGATTTCCGCCTCTTTGATTGCCACCCCGATAAAGAAAGACATAATGAGCGGAGCGGCCATCGGAAGCAGCAGACAAAGCACAGCACAGATTGTGACGATAAAAATGAACTTTGTTTTTTGCGGCACCTCGGGCGGATAGACCTCAACATCAATTCCCCGATATTTCTTGGGGACCAACAGGCGGATGAGGTAGGGATATCCTCCATAGGTGAGGCTCAGATACAAATAGGCGATAATCGAGATGGGAACAAATAGTTCCGGGGCCATAATAAGGGAGGAAAACAGCACCATCGGTCCGTCGGCTCCGCCGATCGTGGCAATCGCCGCCGCTTGCCCGGCGCCCAATCCCAAAAAGAGTGTACCTGCGATAAAGGAGACGAAAGTGCCCAGTTCAGCAAAAAGGGCGATTGTGATGCTGGTCCAGGGCCGGGCGAGCAGGAAACTGATTTCGCTGCGAGCACCGATGCCCATGAATACAAGGCATGCGATCAGACCGTTGGAAAACATCAGGTTATAGATTGGCTGCAGGCAATTGATCTGCAGGATGTTGATTAACGCACTGGGTTCGCTGACAAGCGGGTCGAGAATCAGCGTACCGATCACTCCGCCGTCCAGAAACAAAACGCCCGCGTTGACGCAGATCATACCGATCCCCATCGGGACCATAATCAGAGGCTCCAATTTCCGCTGGAAGCCCATATATGCGAGAAGAAAGCCAAAACAGATAAGAAAGATCCGCGCAACAGCAATCGCAGGTTCCACTGCAAAAAATGTTCCAATGCCTGGGAAGAGTGACAGTAACCATTCCATATCAATTCTCCTCCGACCTATCACTGTGGCTCATCACGTGGTTGATAACCACAATAATTCCAGTGACTACAAAAGAAATGACCGCAGTCAAAACATAGGCGAACAAAGCATAAGAAACCGGATTCATACAATCTCTCCATTCTGTAATATTGTGATACGACAAAAATGGCTGACAGCTGCCGCACCGATCTCAAAAAAAGAGAGAACAGAAAAAATTTCTGTTCTCTCAAACTCTCTATTTCACAGATAAAAACCTGTTCTTTATCGGATGAGCGCTGGATGTCCTCTTAAAATTCACTTAGAAACTATTACTCTCATAAAAGACACTCTGTCTTTTTCCACATCATACAGCATGTGGAAAAGGAAGTCAAGAGGAAGCTTGAAAATTGACGAAAAAGACAAAAAATCCGACGCTTCATTGTAAGGTGTGCAGAACGCTCAGATATTCATCACACCCAGGCCACAACGTTCGTGACTTGTCATGGGATGAATGGCGGACTCTCCAAAGATTGCCACGGCAATCCAATGAGATTTGCGTACGATTGCAATTTTTACCGCTAAATTCGCCTCCGAAGACGTATTGATAATCGCTCCGCGCTTTGCCTCCTCGGTCGCGTGGAGCAGGGCATGGATTTCGTAGGAAGATTTTTTAACCAGCCCCGCGTTCATCGCCGCGCCCAGCACGGCGCGGCTTGTTTTCTGCTGGAAATCCTTTTTGGTGCTGCCGCCGGCCTCCGTAACAACGACACTCAGACCGCCCGTGAGGTATTCCTGTTTGAGCGCCATTTCTTCTGCCAATGTGCGCGTCATTGCAAGCCGAAGGGCATAATAACCGATGCCGTCATAGTCGTCATTTGATGGCTGGTATACCTGTTCTTCCATAGGCCCCCTCCTTACTGTGTTTGAATAGTAACAGTATATCATAGTTGCCGCCTGATGAGCAATCCTAGATTTTACACACCAGGGAATGGCAGGCATTCCCACACAACACAAGAGAATGGAAATTCAACTGCATTCCTCCCAAAAATGGAGCATCAGTGTGATGGTTAAAAGGTCCGCGCACCCACCCGGGCTGAGGTGCTTTTCGATAAAGGCTTGATCAAGTCTTGCTATCTGCGCGTTCAAATGTTCTCTATCCAGCGTGTCCAGAAGTGCTTTGATCTCCCTCTGGACCTGTTCCTGTGTCTGGATGTCAGATCGGGCGATCATATTGGTGTCCTGCACATTTGCAATCAATGTCATCAGCGTGATGACGGCTGCATCGTTGATGGAGAAATTCTCGCGCAGCGCCTTTTTAAGTGCCGGAAGGCCATAATGCCGCACGGAGGGAAATGCCGCTGCGGCTTCCCCGCGTGCACCGGTAATGCGGTGGGTCTGATAAATGCGTTCCCCATGTGAGAGCCCCCCTTTTTGAGGCAATTCGGAGAAGTCATCTAAAGCCCCTTTCGCTAGCTGTCCGCACAGAGCCGTAAGCGTTTCCGAATCCCGCGTCCCTCCTCTGCCGCAGAGCATCCCTGCAGCTGTACACAATAGGCCCAGGGAAAAGATCAACCCCTTGTGCGTATTGACCCCTCCGGTGGCCGCAAACATGGCACGCTCCGCCCGTTCGCCTATGTACCTTGCCTGCAAAAAGACCGTGTGTGGCGGACAGTCGCACCACTGCAAGCCGAGTTCGGCAAAAGCCTGAAACCAAGGAGTCAGTGCGGCGCTGCTGTCAAAAAAGGTGAAGATATCCATATCGATGTGCGAACCGGAATTATTTCGGTCTACCAAGCCGGGCTTGGGCGTTGTTCCCACCTCATATAAAAGTGCCCGTGTGGCACATGCGGCAATTTGATTTGCCCATTTTTTCTGGAAATATCCCGCCAAAAGGCAAGCCGTCTCCCGCCGCGAGGTTTCCGAAGCATAGGTGTGGTTTCCAGTGCAGTCACTGGCAGGCAAACTGCACGGCAGGCGTTTTCGCTGCGGCAGCCCCAATTTTTTGCGGGTACACAGCTCCCCATTGTTTTCGAATACCTCCAGATGGAACAGATCGCCGATTGGGTGTCGGTCCTCCAGACAAACCATCCGCCGCTTTACCTCGGAAGCCGGCATGTCCAATAGAAGATCAGCTTCATATCCCGCTGCCGTTTCATAACGCTTTTGCTTCAAGATTACCCGAGGGTCCAGTGCGATCTCAATTTCCCGAATCCCTTCTTCGATCCCCTTTTTCGCCAGAGGAGAGCATTTATTCGACTCAGGAATGTTCAGAGTGAAAGTTAATAGGCATTTCCCGCCTTGGCGCAGCAAAGCCCTTTGCCGTACCGCACGGACTTGCTGTTCGGATGTCTCCGGGCCTAAGCTTCCCCCGGAATATTCAGAAATTTGTTTTGAATTCACACATTTCCCTCCTCGATTTTTGAGGCGCATTGGATTTGCAGTTTTACGCTTCCCAGGACAGCTTTTTCTACAGTTCCATCCCTATAGGACACCTTTATTATAACCTGTCTGGATGAATTCAACAATACTATCGGGAGAATGCTTCAAAGATCATTTCCAGCGCGGGCCATGATGCAATGAAGTCCGGCAGTGTCAAAAGCCCCGCACTTTCTGTGTAATAATTTCTATTGATTTATTACACAATTATCCATGTGCTATTTAGTCCATGTTTTACACTGAAATACGTGTAATGCTATGTTATACTCTCTACAGTGGAAAAGAAAGCCCTAATAAAAATTCCCAAATAGAAAGGATGTGGAGACAATACCCATTCGGTACAAAATCAATGTGTTGGCTGCACTTAAAGAAAACGGATTTAATACCACAAAGTTACGTCGAGAGAAACTGCTTTCCGAAGGGGTCATTCAGGCCTTGAGAGATGGCCGGATGATTTCACTTGATAATGTGTCCAAAATCTGCAAACTGTTGAACTGCCAACCGGGAGATATTCTCGAATATGAACCGGAAGAATAACCGTTTTCTTTTGGCAATATCGCCCATTGTGGGCTAATCCTTAACGTGGTATAATCAGATTCACAGGTAGGAGGTTAAAATTATGGAGCAGGATATTTTTCAGCAGATCCTTTTGGAATTGAAATCCTTAAAAGAAGGGCAAGAGGCAACTAACAAGCGCTTAGATTCCGTTGACGCACGGTTCGACCAAGTAGACGCTAGACTTGACAAAATGCAAGAGGATTTAGAAATTTTGAAAGAGGATACCAAAGTCACACGCGCATCTGTTAATACCCTGCTGGACTGGGCAGAGGATGCACAGATCGAAGTCAAGATTCCATTGTATAAAAAGGCTCAATAAAGCAGATGGCGCTAGGTGATGATCTTAGCGCCATTTTTCGCCTTATTATCTGTTGTGAGGTATCAAAATGAAAGGTCAGTTGACATTTATTCAGGGAAAAAGCAGTAGTGGAAAAACGCGGCTGATAGCGTCCAGCTACAAGAAAGCCGACACACTGTTTTTGACATCAGAATCTGTTATTGATTACCTATTGGGCCGGAAGTCATGCGAGAGACTTAATGCTAAAAACGTGGTCATTGAAGATATCGATTTTTTGAAAGGTCGTACAGCTACACAAAAAATGCTCTGTGGATTTATCGATAAACTGCTTTTGGATTCTCACAATGTGATTATCAGCGGGATCAATCTTTCCCGACGGGTTCCCATACTTTTTTCCATGTGTGAATCTCGTGCCGTCTGTGTGCTTAATCTTCCTAGGAATTAAAGAAAGCGGGCTTCCCTCCGTGGGTTGCCCGTTGTTTTTATATTTTGGGTATGCGGCGACAGTTGCCGTTGCGACAGAGACACGCCAGATGCCGTCGAAACGGGTTCTCTCACATGCTGCTCAACCGACACGATGTCACTTAACCATGCAAACGAAAATTTTTCGGTCGCAGCGGAATCCGGGTTCGTCGCTGTAATTCGGCGGCAACTGTTGCCGTCGAACTGCTGCACCGGGAATAGACGACAGATTGTCGGTTGTTCGCTCCTGCTATCAGCGTGAGCGAAACCGCATCGGTGACGCTCGCCAAAAATGACGGGCGTGCCCACAAAGAGACTTTCTGCCACAAGGAGCAGAGCCCACCAGAATATCAGAACGAAACGGTTTCGTTTTAATCGAATAACCTTCGGGCGATACCGTGTCGGTCGAACCTTGAACAACGGCAACTGTTACCGTTGTTTAAGGGGGGCAAAAATGACCGGGGCATAATCCACGCCAAAGGAATTCGTTATGCGGGCGACATCGTGTCGGTCGCACTGATAAGCTGAGGGCAATAGAAATACCGATTTTGTCCCGGTTAGCCGGTGATGGTGTGATCTTCAGCTTGAATCGATGAGGTAACATTTTGTCATCCCACGACGGGGTAAGACAGGCTTACAGTGTCCATCAGATAAAAACTCTCTGCCAAATATATGTTTTCGGTTGTGACAAAGCCATATCTTAGCGCGTGGACGGCTTGCAAGCCCGCGTAGCGGCCTTTAGGCGGTCTGGCCGTAACCTTTATCAAAAGTGGAAACAACAAGGTTGGAAGGGCCTTTTCGCCGCCTCTTTCTGCTTGTCCTCGTCTTTGATCCGCGCAAGCTTCGCCGCGTTTCGTTCGCTGATGTCCTTATCCCGAATGACCTCTTTAACCTCCGGGGTCAGGTTCTTTGCGACCTGAATTTTGCCTCTAACGGCCCTCTCTGTAATTCCGGTCTTTGCAGCCGTATCCACTGAAAATGATTTGGTCCCGGAAGCGGTTTCCGTGACCACTTTTGTATATTGGTTTCCTCGGAATGCCCCTCCTTGGTTTGTCTGCCTTGTCTCTGGATGCAGCTCTTCGTAAATCTCCTTGCGCCGCAAAAGCTGATCTGCTTCGTCGATGTGGTTCAGGTTGTGTCGCACAAGGTTCTCGTCGATCTCCGCAAGCTCGGTCTGTAGACCCTTTAGGTCAACCTGATTGCATTCGATGGAGGCGCGGCCCGCAAAGATTTTCTCAGCTTCTCCAATGCGTGACGCTCCGCGCTGAGCACTCCCTGATGGGATATCCCTATCCGCTCGGCTATCTCGCGCAGCTTCATCCCGTCTATGTACCGCAGCCGGATGATCTCTTTCTGCCGTGGGGATAATGTGCCTATCGCTGCCCTCAACTGCTCCTACAATTCACCGTTTTCTATCCGTTTAGCCGGTGACGGCTCCGGGCTTTCCAGCGCGTCAAGCAATGTGATTCCGTCATCCTCCCGGCCTGGTAAAGAAATATCAAGCGAATTGGTATTTACGCTTTGTTAACATTTATATTTTTAGTTGGTTACCGCCGCTATCATATCATTCAGTAACTAAACAAAGCAAAATCTTTTCTTCCTAATAAGTCTTACACTCGATATGGATACGTTTTGGATAGACCTTAACCCAACAAATTCAAAGATATAATAAAAGTGTTTTAATCAAATCGTGATATTTACTTTCGGACAAATATACAAGGCCCGGATTCCCTTCAAAGCAACCACCCCACTCATATTCATTTTGATATTTAGGTACAAGATGGAAATGCAAATGATGCATGGTGTCCCCATAGGCACCATAGTTCACTTTGTCGGGTGCAAATGCCTTTTGAATGGCAGTAGAAGCTTGTGCCACATCCGCGAAAAAATCGTTGCGCTCAGATTCGTTCAACTCCGTCAAATCACCGACATGCCCATTATATGCCACGACGATCCGACCTTTGTGGCTTTGCTCTTTGAATAGATAAAGTGTGGACACACGCATCTGAGTAATTTCAATCGCAAACTTTTCAAGAGATTCATCTTTCTTACAATAGGGACAGGCTGCCTGGCTCATCTGAATATTCCTCCTCATGTATGTAGCAAGCTGATTCGAAAAACCAAACACATCATACAAGTTATATTGTAAAGTAAAGTTTAAAAAAATCAAGTAAAAATATTATATTATTGTTTATTTAATTGTTTTTTGGATAAATTGATATATATTTATTTTTAAATTTAGTATTTTATACAAAATTTTTATATGATATTGACATTTGCTTTCTTTTGTTCAAAAATAATATCACCACACACGTCATACAAGTTGTTGGCACAGGCACTAAAAAATCATTGTCAAAGGAGAAGCAATATGAAAAAGTTGTTACCCATTTTGCTGGCAATTACACTCATCATCAGTATATCTGGTTGTTCAGGCTCCACAGCTGGGAGTAGTGCCTCCTCGTCAGGGGGCGTAGGCGCTGATGCTTCCGCGTCGGAAACAGCGTCCACAAATTCGGCGAACACCCGCGTCTTCCGTCTGGCGACCGACTTTGCGGCAGATTATCCAACCAGCATCGCATTGCAGGGATTTGTCGACGATGTTTTCGACAAATCCGAAGGCCGCATTAAAATTGACATCTATGACAACTCCCAATTGGGGGATGAAAGTGCATACTTAGAGCAGCTGACATTCGGCGCAATCGACTTTTGCAAAATCAGCGTCGCTCCTCTGGCGAATATAGTGCCCGATTACCAGGTGTTCGCCATGCCCTACATTTTCAAGGGCCAGGCCGAGATGTGGAAGGTGCTGGAAAGCGATTTTGGCTCCATGATGCTTGACAAACTGCGTGATGCTAACATGGAGGGCATCGGATTTATGGACAACGGCAGTCGTTGCTTCTTTTCTAAGACACCCATCAACAGTGTGGAGGACATGAAGAACATGAAGGTACGCGTCCAGTCCAGTGACCTGATGATGGCGCTGTGTGATTCACTTGGCTGTAATTCAATTTCAGTTTCTGGCAGCGAGGTGTACAGCGCGTTGCAAACGGGCGTTGTGGACGGTGCGGAAAATAACGTAAACATCTACTATTCCTACAGTTGGTATGAAGTTGCCCCCTATCTGATTCTCGACAACCACAACACTATGCCGGAAATGGTCGTTGCCAGCGCCACTGTATGGGATTCCATCGACGCAGCGGATCAACAGATTATCCGCGACGCAATGGCAACCTGCACCATCAAACAACGTGAGCTTTGGAACAACGGCGTGGAGGAATCAATGAAGAAGCTTATTGAAGGCGGAGTCACTATATATGATCCAGACGATACGACCCGGGAAGCCTTCCGGACAGCTGTCCAGCCGGTTTACGACCAATATGGTGCGAACCTTTCCGAATTGATTGCAGCGATTGAAGCTGCGGCCGCATTATAGCCAGCGACAACCGTCTTCCACAAAATCCTTGTTGTGGTGGGACACGTATAAGGAGTGAAATCTTGAAGATATTATTATATTTTGAAAAAGCGGTGGAAACCCTTTTTCAAATCGCCGAATATCTCTGCCGGATCATGTTGTTTTTTATGGTAGTCGTGGTTACGTCACAGGTATTCCTGCGAGCAATTTTCAACTACAATATCAGATGGTGCGAAGAGGTTGTCCTCATCCTGATGATCTACATCACTTTCCTTTCCATGGCCATCGGTATCAAAGATGATCTGCATATTCGCATTGAGGTATTCTGCGCTTGGCTACCAAAAACCGGTCGGCGCCTTCTAAATATCTTAGATGACCTGACACTTTTGTTTATCAGCTTTTTCATGTTCAACAGTGGTTTCCAACTTATGAAATTTACCAGTATCTCTAAGCTGCCGGTCACACAGCTTCCCACCTCAGTCACCTACCTGATGATCGGCGTGGGCGGTGCGCTAAGCTGTTTCGTGCTGATTGGTAAGCTGTTAGGAAGGCATGAGACGAGTCAAACTCGAGAATTCATTGAAGGCAAGCAGAAGGAAGGTGGGGCAAAATGAACACAACCATTGCAATAATCATCCTATTTGGAATCTTCCTAGGGCTCATTTTGCTGAGAGTACCTATTACCTATTGCCTAATTGCATCCTCTATTTGCACCACTCTATATATTGGTGCTCCGGTCCTCACTATCTTTCAGCGTATGGCCCAAGGTGTTCAGTCCTTTTCGTTCTTAGCTATTCCATTTTTCATACTAGCCGGTGAGATCATGGGTGCCGGAGGAATCGCTAACCGCCTTGTAGCGGTCGCAGATATCATGGTAGGGCGTTTCCGAGGCGGCCTTGCGCAGGTTAATGTGGTCTCATCTACCTTTTTGGGTGGTATTTCCGGCTCCCCTTCTGCAGATGTTTCATCTATTGGAGCGCTGATGATTCCCATGATGGAAAAACAAGGATATGACCGAGATTTCGCCGTCAATGTCACGGTCACCAGTGCTACCCAAAGCATGATCATCCCACCTAGCCACAACATGGTTATTTATGCGCTGGCGGCAGGTGGCGTTTCCACAGGCAAAATGTTCTTGGCCGGCGTGGTTCCAGGATTACTGCTTATGGTCGCGCTGATGATTATTACATACATAATCACTATCAAGCGCGGCTACCCCAAGGGGCGGAAATATGGCCTTCGGGAATCTGTCAAAATCATCCGGGATGGCATACTAGGCATTTTTACGATTATTATCATCATGCTGGGCGTTTCCACTGGCCTGTTCACCGCAACAGAGTCCGCAGCAATTGCGTGCCTATATGCTTTCATTGTCACTTTCTTCGTCTACCGAGAAATTCCCCTTTCAGAAATGTGGCGTATTCTAGGCCGTACGATCCGTACATTAGCAATGATACTGGCCATTATCGCAGCGGCCAACGGCTTCTGCTGGTTGATGAGCTATCTGCGGATTCCTGCCATGGTTACCGAAGCGCTATTGACTGTATCCAGTAATCCGATCGTGCTACTTATCCTAATCAACCTGTTGCTGCTTTTCCTCGGCTGTATCATGGATGTCGCACCACTGATTGTGATTACAACGCCTATCTTGCTGCCGGTGGTGCTGGAACTTAGAATGGATCCTATTCAGTTTGGTATTATCATGCTGGTGAATCTGGCTATAGGCGCCTGTACTCCACCTGTTGGCAGTGTCCTTTTTGCCGGATGTGCTGTAGGTAAGATCAAAATCGAGCAGGCTATAAGAGGCATCCTGCCGTTCTATGCTGCTATGATTCTTGTCCTGTTATTAGTAACATATATTCCGGCAATATCCATGACACTGCCTAATTTGGTAATGGGAACTGCATAAGTTTATATTAAGGAAGGTTACACAATGCTAAATTTCGAATTTTACTCACCCACAAAAATATACTTCGGAAAAGAACTCGAAGAAAAAATAGGTCCCGTGATTCAGGACTACGGCTATGGCAATGTACTAATTGTCTACGGCGGTGGCAGTATCAAACGCAACGGCCTACTAGGCAAGGTGGAGGATAGCCTGAAGAAAAGCGGCCTATCCTACACTGAGCTCGGCGGTGTGGAGCCTAACCCTAAGATTGATAAGGTTTACGAGGGGATGGAGATTGTCCGCGAAAAGAAGATCGATTTTCTACTAGCGGTCGGTGGCGGCAGTGTCATCGATACCTGCAAGAGCATTTCTATCGGTATCGCCAACAATATAGATCCCTGGGTGATGATTGAGAAAAACATCATGCCGGAAAAGGCCATGCCAGTGGGGACTGTCCTCACCATTGCAGCGGCTGGTAGTGAAACCAGCAACAGCCACGTCATCTCAAATCCCGCCGTTAATTCTAAGCGCGGATTTAACCATGACCTACTGCGCCCACTAGTCTCGTTCCTTAATCCGGAAAACACCTATTCTGTGGATCGTTATCAGACTGCCTGTGGCATCGTCGACATTATGATGCACACCTTCGAGCGCTATTTCACCCCCGAAAAGAACTGTGAGCCAACCGATCGTATTGCCGAAGCAGTGTTAATTGCAGTGAAAGAGGTCGCCCATGACGCGCTTGAACAACCTGATAACTACGAGGCGCGCGCGACACTGATGTGGTCTGGAAGTCTTTCACATAATGCGCTAACAGGCCTTGGCCGCGCTGGTGGATGGGCACCTCACAAGCTCAGTCTGGATATCGGTGGCGCGTTCGACCATGTGGCACATGGCGCAGCATTATCAGTTATCTTCCCATCCTACTGCCGTTATGTGATGCAGTATGATATTCAGAGATTTGCCCGCATTGCCACCCGCCTGTGGGGTATCGAAACCGACTTCGAACACCCCGAAAAGACCGCAAAACTAGGCATTGATGCCTGCGAAGCATTCTTTCATAGTTTGGGGATGCCCACTCGTCTTAGCGAGTTAAGGATTGGAGCGGAGAACATTGAAATGCTGGCCAGTATGACGACCCGTGATGATACCATAACCCTGAGTTCCTATATCCCGCTACATAAAAAAGAATTGATGGAAATATTGGAGCTCGCAAAATAAAATTATCGATTCCACGTAGTAACTTGTAATTTGTTTGCGCAGGCAGTATGATACTGATAGTATAGGAGATTAATAACGCAAAAGGAGCATAAACCAGTGAGCACAGGCCAAAACGTAACAAAACAGGTTGTGGAGTATTTTATAAATAATATTCAAAGCGGAAACTGGAAAATTGGTAATAAGATTCCCTCTGAGCCAGCCTTGACCAAGGAACTAGAGGTTAGCCGCTCCAGTATACGGGCAGCAATCCAACAGTTTGTTGGGTTGGGTGTGATGGAAAGCCGCCACGGTAAGGGGACGTTTTTAATCTCGGACGATCTAAGTAATTTTGTTACTGTGCGAAAAGCAGGAAAAACATACGACTTTTTTACGCTGCAACAGATACTGGAATTTCGGATCGTCCTAGAGCCGGAATGCTGTGGATTGGCCGCTGAGCGTGCCAACGAAGATCAGCGGGAGCGCATGCGGTTTTATTTCGGTGAAATGAAGGAAGCGGTCGGAGTCCCTGAGGATTTTGTTCGCTATGACCTGCTGTTTCACGAGGAAATTGCGCGTGCTACCGGCAACCCCATGCTAGCCGATGCTCTCCATACTGCTTTCCAGCAAAAGCAGGAAAGTGCTCAATACTTTAACGAGCTGTTTGGATATAAGGATGGCATCTACTACCACACACTGATTTTGCGGGCCATTGAGGCGCGAGACAATGTGCAGGCAAAGCGTATGATGTATAACCACCTGCAAAAGGCAATCGATGACCTGCAATATGAAAGCAGTGTAGGAGATGACGAAAAGGCTTTTTTGCACAGTGAGCCCTGATTTTCAGTTTCCCGGAAAAGGAACAAATATGTCTGTTACAATTCGCAATATCAGAACGATTCTAACAGCGCCTGAAGGGATTAATCTTGTGGTTGTCAAGGTCGAAACTTCAGAGCCAGAACTGTACGGTCTAGGGTGCGCCACCTTCGCTTACAGACATCTAGCTGTCAAGAGTGTCGTCGACGATTATCTGGCCCCTTTACTTATAGGTCGAAATGTGGCCGATGTAACCCAACTATGGCAGCTGATGAATTACAATGCCTATTGGCGCGGTGGACCCATTCAGAACAACGCGATTTCTGGTGTGGATATGGCACTATGGGATATTAAGGCTAAAATGGCAGGGTTGCCTTTGTATCAACTGTTCGGTGGTAAGCAGCGGGAGGGCGTACAGATTTATCGCCATGCCGAGGGGCGTAACATTGAAGAGTTATGCGACCGCATCCTCGCGTTCCAAGAGCAGGGTGTACATAATGTTCGGTGCCAATGTGGTGGTTATGGCGGAGACGGGTTCGCCGCGGCTCCGCTGAGCGCACCTAAAAATTCATACCCTGGCGTCTATCTTGATCCAGAACGATATATCCCGGACACAGTGGCGCTCTTTGATGAGTTACGGAGCAGGCTGGGAGACAACATCGGTCTTTGCCACGATATACACAGCCGGTTGCAGCCGATGGATGCAATCCGTTTGGCGCGAAGTCTCGAACACTGCCATATGCTGTTTTTGGAAGACCCCTTCTGTTCTGAGCGAATCGAATGGCTGCAAATGTGGCGAAAACATACCATCACACCTGTCGCTCAGGGCGAGCTGTTTAGTCATCCTGCGGAATGGAAAAAAGTGATCGAAGGGCAATTGGTTGACTATATCCGCATCCACCCTAGCCAGATTGGTGGCATCACCCCGGCGCTGAAGGTGCAGAATTTTGCCTCAATGTACGGTGTCAAAACAGCTTGGCACGGCCCTGGGGACATGAGTCCCATTGGCCATGCTGTCAACATTCACCTCGATCTATCTGCGGAGAACTTCGGCATTCAAGAGTGGTCGGGTATCCATGCCCCTAACTTTATTCTTCATGAACTCAATGGAAGCGGAAAGGCGTTGCTGGAGGTATTTCCGGGTATGCTTCGCCAGGAAAAGGGGTATGTGTATCCCAATGAAGTGCCAGGACTAGGTGTAGATATAGACGAAGCTGCTGCTGCAAAGTTTCCCTGCAATACATCGGTGACGGTTTGGACCCAGACCAGGAGCCCGGATGGTTCTCTACAATCGCCCTGAGGACTCTGACCATCTCCGCGCATTGAGCAGTCTTTGTAGGCTGTCCAACATTTTGAGGTTGTCCTATGTCAGAAAGTCTGATTTTATAAAGGTACTGAAAAAGGTATGCTTTTCATGAACGAAAGGCATACCTTTTTCGTAAATTTGCAAGGATTAGGGAAAGCGCAAGAAAATACAAGACAGATACAAGTCCGGACTATCAGCCTAGAACTATTGTTATAATTTTCTTCATGTTAACAACAATAGTTGTGAAATACACCTATAATCGTATGGCATCTAAGCCCACAGAATCCACGTCTCGGCATCTGCGGACTGTTTTCATTTCACCGGTTTCTCTCCTATACGATAAGTAGGCAACCTAATACATGGTGACTTTTTAATTATTCCTAACTCGAACCGAAAAGAGACTTAGAAATGTCTTTTATGGAGACATCGGAATACTTAAAAGAAGCTGAGAGAGAAGGCCTTTGCGCCATTTTTCCGTTTAGTCGGTGATAGGAATAACATCTTTTGGATACCTTGCGTAAACCTTGTCCCTTTTTACAATGAGAAAGTATTCATCAACTTTTTACAGTGGGGAAATACTCGCGCGCGTATCGTGTTAATAAACTCACCTTAACCTACGATCACGCGTGTACCAGCTTCAAAAAACGCCTGTTTTGTTCCTGTTCTCCCACTGTTACCAGGCGCGGGGACTCTCATTGTGGACACCTGCGAAGGTATACCCAACTTGGTAACCTCTTTGCAATGATCCCCGTTGCGGCCTCGCGCTGCACCCGCTACCATAGAAGGTCTTTTCATTGCCGGTCCTTTGCCAACTTTCTTTTTAGGGTCTCGAAATCTCCGAATGCCCTTTTTTTAGGGTGTCCGAAATGACCGAATGTAGGGGACAAGATAGCCAAATAGTACCCACAATGGGGGGCATCCCCCCGGTAGCGGGCAAGCGGCTAACCATAATCACCAACACCACAAGGCCCCTGCCATTTATGGGAAAGCCCCAAAATGAGATTTTAAATTCCCGTGGGGAAATTTTACTGTGAAGAACTGAGACTCTCGGTGTCGCCTGCTATCCCTGTACTTTTCTAGTCGCCCCGGGTGCATCGATCACCGCCTGTATGATATCCCGGCCTCAAAGGTCGCCCTGCTGATCCCCACAACCGCGCACTGTTCGCCGTCCCACCATGCGCAGCGCTCACCCATGCAGAAAGGCTTATCATTTCTCCGGATCGTCCCAATCGCAAGCAGCGGACAAATAAAATTTACTTGACGTTCCATATTAATCCTCCTGTCAAAACGGCGGTGCTTCCCGCTCGGTCTCATAAATCTGCTCATTCATCCATGCATATAAAGTTTCGGCTTCTCCCAGCTCTACAAAACGCTTGGAATATGGGTTGTAGTCCAGACGGACATTTTCCAGCTCACCGTAAGCCCGGTTCTTGAGGCACATAACCACAGTGCCGCATTGCAGCTTTTGCTGTTCTTCCTCTGTACAGCGGTGGACGTTGAACACGTTGCACGCTATGTTCGTGATCGTCCCCAGCCCCGACACGCTGTCACTGTCTTTTATTACACCATCTGTCTTTCGCGGATGCACCACCAAATGAATATGTACGCCCAGCTTATCTGCCAGCTTTCGGAGCCTGACTGTAAAGTCAGCCTGCATTTGCATGATATCCCGGTCTTTGGCCGTGCTGTTTACCGTCATGAGATTGTCCACCAGGAACACCTTGCAGTCATAGCGTTTATATGCCAACTCGAAGATTTTAAGGATTTCTGTCGTCTCGTCGGTCTTGATGATCTTATTGTCGTATACCCATATTTTCCCATTGTACCACTGCTGAATTTTTTTCAAATATTCTCCCGGTACATAGCTAATTGTCCTGTCGACCACCAAATCTTTACGGGTTTGGATGTACTGGCTCCCTGCGGCTTGCAGATTGATTCCATATTTTAACCGGTCTGCGGGGATTTCCCCAGAGTAGATACAAACGTTTATACCGGAGTTGACTGAATTTAATAACAACTGCGTCAGAAGGGTGCTCTTTCCTTCGCCACGCTTTCCTGTCCAGACAGACAAGTCGCCGTAGAACATGCCTCCCGTCATCCGGTCTAACGCCTTGATTCCGGTTAACGCGCGGGGCATATCCGCCATATCTACATTCTGCACATCAGCCAGATTTAAAAGGCCCTGCACCGCCACAGGCTTCATCGTCTCCATGATTGTCTTTATCGCGGCCGCGCCCATCTTCACAAGGATTTCGTTTGCATCCTTGCAGCCACAGTAAAGTGAAAATTCTGGTTGAAGCACTTTTATATCAAGTTTCCGGGAAAGCTCTGAAAGCATTTTCCTGCCCGCTTCGTCGTTGTCGGCAAACACCGCGACCACCTCAAACCGCCGCAGCCATTCTTCGCAGGTCTCCAGCCAGGTAAAATCTTCGCACCCGCTCGGAACCGACACGCAGTTTAACCCCGATGCCTGATAGCCGCACATTGCGTCAAATTCTCCCTCAAAAATATAAAGCGTCGGATCATTCGAATCGCACAGGTGCATGCCAAATAAAATCGGCTCCGTGTCCTTCTCCCTCCACATCTTCCGTTCGCCCTTCTCAATCTTTTGAGGCTTACGGTACTTGATGAAGGTGGGCGCTTTATTCTCCGCATCCTCTGCGTTCCGGTAAAACGGGAACAGAATGGAGCCATCGCTTGACGATATATCAAACGCCCTTACGGTTGTATCTGTGAGGCCCCGCAGATGGAGATACTCCGCCACTTGGTCAGTAGGCGGCGCAGCTTTCACCGTTGGCCGCCTGTATGTCCTCCTGACCGGCGGAGTGCTGAACTCCTCCCGATCCGCTTCAACCCCGAACGCCTTGCATAATTGCGTGAAGTGGCCGTGCGCGTCGCAGGAACCACGCCGACAGTTATAAACATGCTCACGGTAATTAAGCGCAAAGGTTTCTTTGTCGCGGTGGTCGCCGCCGTGACAGATCGGGCAATATTGCGGAATGATCTCATCCCCCTTGGTCTTATAGGGCCGTAAAAACGACCGCGCAAAATCGAATTCGTTCATGCCGCTGCCCTCCTAGTTCGCAAACCTCATGCCGCAGATCCCTTTCCCGGCTTCCGGCTCGGTGTAATTTTCATCCAGATAATCCACATAACCGGAATTGAAAAATGTGCTCCTGTTTTGTGCCTGCCGCCATTCCTCCGCTTCCAACGCCGCCTTATACCGTTGAATGCACCGTTCCATCTGTTCATAGCCGATCTCATATAGCCGCCGCTTCTGCGCTTCCTTTACCTGCCCTTTTCCGCGCTTATTGGGGTAGAGCTGCCACACCTTTTCGAAGAATGCACAATATATATCTTCTTTTCTTTTATTTGCTTTGCTTTGTGGCGTTTCTGCCATAGTTTCTTGGTCGGTTTCTGCGACAGAAATGTTTTTATATCGCTCATTCTCACGAGCCCGCTTTTCAAGCACCTTTGCGGCCCTCTTTTGAATCCCGGCACTTGTCAATTTTCCGCTCTCTGCATAGATTTTCGCATCAAATGCACCATGTCGAAGTAGTGATTGCAGTATGCATGCATAGTCATTTTCGGATATCTGCAACTTTCTGCATATTACCTGCCTCATTTCTTCCCCTGTTTCTGTCGCAGAAACATCAATGCTCAAATCTTCCGATCGGTAGCAGTATTCCAGGTGGATAAAATAGAAGGCATAAGCCGCCGCGCCATAGCGCATGATCGCCGGTTCTAATTTCGGGTCGGTTGTCGCATCCACATCATGTGGAAAATAATCTAACCCTGATTTTTTTGGTCTGGCCGTAACGTTCACCTCGCCTACATATTGTAGTCGGCCAGCATCTTCTCCGCCGCCCGGATCGCCTGCTTGATCTTCTTGGCCCGGCTTCGCATGGAGCGGACAAACTGCCGAAGTTCCTGCTCGTTGGCGGGCTGATAGTACCCGCCGCCGTTCTCCGTGGTGCTGCAAATGACCGCGCCCCGGCACCGGAGGTTATGTAATTCATGTTGCAGCTCCCGAACGCTTTTACAGCCCGCTAGGTTTGCTAAGCGCTTCGCCGGGACAGCGTGTTCCGCGCCGACCGGGATCAAATCCATTAAATTCATACTGCCCTCCTGTCAACCGGCCTGATCTTTCCGTACTGCTCGCCCATATCGTCCCCAACATGCGCAGTGTTGAGGTATTCAATCAGCCTGTCCAGATTGACCAGATACTTTTTCCCTGCTTTCACTGCCACCACCCGGCCCGACAGAACGAGCTGCCGGACATGGTGTTCCGCGAGGCCGGTTGCTTTGGCGGCTTCCTTGATCGTAACCATGCGCGGGATTTCAGCCATTCGCCGCACCGCCTTTCAGCTCCGCGATAATCTGCCAGATGCGCTCCTTTTCCTCCGTGGTGAACTCCTTGCGGAGCTTTCGGGAAAAGCTACTGTCTGTGATTCCGAGCTTGTCCGCGATCTGCCAGAGCTTCACGCCCGCGTCTGCCGCAGCCAACCTGATTTCACGATTCGTCATTATTTTACCCTCCTAATAAATTTGTTGTTGAATCTTCATTTGTAGGATGCTATAATCATTATATACTACAACAGCAGATTATATCAATATTTGAAGGATTCAAAAACAACATTCTACAAAAACGAGAATTGAGGTAGTAACCATGACCGAATCGGAAAACAAAAGCAGGCTTCCAGAATTTCAGGAACGCTTCAAGCTGTTGCGAAAAGAGCTACACATGACGCAAGTAGAATATGCCAAGCATTTGGGGATCGCCCGTGCTACCATTGGGTTTTATGAAAATGGGGAACGTATCCCGGACGCGCTCACTCTGCGAGATATCGCACAGCGCTGTGAAGTGAGCACGGATTGGCTGTTAGGTGTTACGGACACCCGCAAAACGGACAATATCGAAATCAGTAAAGCGACCGGTTTAACCGATGCGGCCATCCAAATGCTCGCGTTCTGTGTATCAGACGAGAAGGAGACGGCCTTAAAGGTCATCAATCAGTTTATCGCCAGTGGCATGCCCTGGTCTATCGCTGCAAGGCTGGAACTTTATTTGGAGGCAAAACGGTCTATCGTGCCCAATGTCGCATTTGACGAAGCGGCGGATTACGCTTATTCTTTCAGCCATCTGGAAGATGGAAGGATCAGCCTGCCTCCGCGTGAAACGGCTCGCTATCTGTTTGGTGAGATGAAAAATGACTTCGGGGACTTTATAAACGCTTTGATAAATAAAGAAGGTGCATCAAATGGCGAACATCCGAAAGATTGAAGGCAAGACCGGCGTTTCTTATCAGATCACCGTGTCGACCGGCTATCTGTCCAAAGGCAAGCAAAAGCGTTATTATAAAACATGGTCGCCCGCTGCCGGCATGACCGACCGTCAGATCGAGAAGGAATTGCAGAGGCAAGCCGTTCTCTTTGAGGAAGAATGCCGCACTGGGGCCGTAGCCGACAGTAACATCAAGTTTAAAGCCTTTGCGGAACAGTGGTTCAAAGAGTACGCGGAGGCCAAATTGAAAGCGCGCACTGTAGACGGCTACCACAAGCAAGAACAGCGCGTTTATACCGCCCTTGGTCACTTGAAAATTGGCGACATCACCACCCGGATGATACAAAAGTTCATTTTGAACCTTGGTGAGGATGGAATCAACGAGCGCACAGGCGGCGCACTCTCCCCTAAGACGATCAAGAACATCCTGTCCTTTGTGTCCAGTGTTTTTAATTATGCAGTATCACAAGGCATGATCCAGTTCATGGCTAATTAAAGGGAACAAAAAGAAAGGGAATGCACAATCCAGACGGTATCAGCGGCAGGCTACTAGAATAAATTGTGATTTCACAAGATTGGTGTTATAATAAGAGAAAAGTTCCTGCCGGGGCAACCGCCCCGGTGGTATGGATAGAAAGGCAGGAAAACAATATGCACATCAGCTATAAACCACTCTGGCACACACTGTTAGAGCGTGATATGAGAAAAGAGGATTTAAGGCTTGCTGCTGGTATGACAACAAATATGATTGCCAACATGAGCAAAGAGGGAAAGCACATCAGCATGGATACATTAGCCCGTATCTGTGAAACTCTGAATTGTGAGATTACTGATGTGATTGAGTTAGTACCAGACGAGCCTGCTTCCACAGGAGGTAAGGAACATGAGCGAATTGAAACCAAGAATAACGGAAAACGGAATTGATTATATCCTTGTCGGAGATTACTACATTCCAGGCTTGAAACTGCCGGAGGAACACCGCCCTATCGGAAAGTACGGACGAATGCACCGGGAATATTTAAGAGAAGTCCACCCAGCCAGATTGAATACATTGATACTGACCGGAGAATTGTTGACATATCTTGCAGACCTGAATGAACAGGCACAAAAACGGTTAGACACTATCATGGAGCAGATGAAAGCTACCGAGGGCGTGACAGAGGAATTGAAGTGTACCCGACAAATGGAATGGGTGCAGCGTTGCAATAACATTCACAACAGGGCAGAAGAAATTGTTTTGTATGAGATGATTTATTCATAACGGGAGCAATTAAATCGGAGGTATATAAGATGATTGAAATTGTATTTGGTGAAAGTGCCTGTGGAAGTTTGAAAATTGCCCAAACTTACGGCAAGGGAAAGTATAGAGGAAGTGCTGTTTCAATATTTATGAGGCACGAAGACGGGAGTGTTCCATCTTCAGATGAAATGAAAAAGGCACAGCTTCAAGCACAGGAACAAGAACGCATTGCTTGGGAGAATGCTATTCCATTGGGAGGCAAGAGCAGTGATGTTTATTGTTTTGATATGGTTCTTAGTGTGGGAGATATTTCTGATAATGGAATTGGCGAACAGCGGAAAAATATTTTCAAGAAAATGCTGTCTGTCTGCTTTGTAGAGGATTTAGATTATCAGGTTGAAGAAAAAATACAGAAAATTAAAACTACATTGACCTCAGTGATTGAACGATATGTAGCTGGGGAAGAAATTCGCATTTGGTATAGCTATAATCCAGATGAGCTTTGTGGTATGTATTGGCTTATGAAACAACTTCAACCATTAAACTGCCAGACAACAATTTATTTGGTTAAGTTACCTACATGGGAATATGGAAAAGAAAATACTATGACATCCAAAATAGCATGGGGCGAGGTCTCTCCTGGCGAATGGGGAAACTATATAACTCTACAAGAGAAAGCTAATCCTGTATTTCTTTCAGCTTGTACTATGAAATGGAATCAACTTCAAAATGAAAATGCACCTTTGCGTGCAATGTTAAATGGTAAATTGCAAAGCGTTTCAGAAGATATATATGATAGTTTCATTCTTCGTGAAATTGCGGAACAGCCAGAGCAATTCAAAATGGCTATTGTCATAGGTAATGTTTTAGGAAAATATCAACTTGGAATTAGTGATGTATGGATTTCCAATCGCATTGATAAAATGCTTGAAGATGGTGTGTTGGAAATTATACAGGACGCACCAAAGGGAGAAACAAATTATCGCCGAATATTAAGAAAACGAATGAAATAATAACCACAGCACAAACCGCTGCTACATGGAATCCAACAAACCATGCAACAGCGGTTTTCCTTTACCGTTTTTTCCTCTGGCTGATAGGCGTTCCCATTTTCTTTGATTTTTTGAGAATACGAATGAACCAGCGAAATTCTTCTTCTGACAGGTTTTTATAGTTGATACCAAGCTGCTTGCAGTAAAGGATAACCAGTTTTTCATCTCGACTGCCCTTGAAATTTTCGACCGCTTCCAGATTTTCTTTCAGTTCATCGGCAACGGTAGTTTGGGGCGCACTCTCGCTGTCCTTTTTGTGGAATTCCCGAATATCCCGGATAATCAGGTTGAGGTCATCCAGAACCATGTGACTGAAATACTCATCATCACTGATATGTGCGGCTTGCAGCACCTTCAAATGCGGGTCATCTTCGCCGGGGCGATACCGTTCAATAATTTCATGCCGGACGGTATCAACAAGGGAGTTGAGATTTTGGATTTGCATGGTGGCAATCCCGTCCACATAAATCTCAATGTCCGCAAGAAACTTGATAAAGTCCTTATGGGTGGCAAGTTCGCAGAGCAGACGGTTGTTAATCCGACCGCTTTTCAGCAGTGCCACCATCTCATCGTTCAAATGCAGCTCCGTCAGTGGCGTGTTGATCTGCTCCCTGTTCTCTGTCCGGCACAGCAGATAATCGACGGAAACCCCATAGAAGTCTGCCAGCGTGATAAGGTTGCCATGATTGATTTCCTTATAATCCTCTTTTTCATAACTGCCAAGGGCTGATTTAGAAATGCCCGTCAGCTTTGATAGTTCTTCCAGATTTAAGCCTTTGTCTTTGCGGAGTTCCCAAAGGCGTTCCTGTATGCTTGTTGCAACTTTCATGGGCGCACGCTCCTTTCCGGTGGTTTTATTTCTGCCGTTTAACTGGATTATATCACACTTTCCGCAATCGTGGAAATTTCTGATTTTCCCCCTGATTCCTACTTTGTGGATATACGGCACAGGGCACAAAAATGTTCTATGATACAGGTAGTTCATCGATGGATTATTCCAATCGAATGACCAGCCTGTGTGGGATATGCTTCCCCGGCGATGTAGCGCCATGACTTTTGGCAGGGATATGGAGGAACCCTGACCGAAACGAGCGTACCAAAGGGAGCGATACGCCGCTGTGAGATTCAGGGGAGGAACGACACCGGGGAGAACTGGCGAACTGACACCGAAATGATACCGAAACACGACAATCTGATAGGGGGATAGTCTACCCTATCGCTGATACTTCGGGAGATTTTAAGCGGCTCTATGACCGTAATTTTGCCGAAAATCGCCCCGAAACCATACACAAAAACGGGAGGAAGCGCAATATGCCGAGAATGAGCAAAAAGAGGAAGCATGAGCTTTCCTTTTACCTCAATGACCGGGGGCGTGTCACTTACAACGAATTATGCCGGAAATGCCAGCATGGGTGCAGGCAGAGCTTCCGGGCGGTTGTGGTTGACTGCCCCCGTTATTTATCCAAACGAGCAAAGAAAAAGGAGGAACACACCGAATGAATTTTGAATTTATGACGATAGACACACCATTGCCGCCGTGTATGCCATTTCCCATAGCGTTGACAGGATTTCCAGTCAGCAGCACCGCAAAGGTCATGTACTGCCGGATGCTGGACGCTATGCTATCCAAAGGGCAGGAGGACGAAAACGGAATCCTGTTTGTCTGCTTCCCTGTCACAGCCATTGCTACAGTCCTGTCCCGCAACTCCATGACGGTCAAGCGTTCTCTGAATGAACTGGAAACCGCTGGGCTTATCATGCGGGTGCGTCAGGGCGTGGGAGAACCAAACCGGATTTATGTGCTGATACCGGGAAAGGAGGACGCTGCCCTTGCCTGAGACCTCAAAGCTGGAAAAACTCAACTGGGAGCTGGAGAAAAGCGAAAAGAAACTGCGGAAAGCCATCAATGATGAAAAGGCATTGCAGTACCAGTTAAAGCAGCTTACCCGAAAGGAACGAACGCACCGGCTCTGTACCCGTGGCGGTATGCTGGAAAGTTTTCTGCAAGAGCCGGAACGCCTGACAGATGATGATGTCATGCTGTTGTTGAAACTCATTTTTCACAGGCAGGACACGCAGGAACTATTGAAAAAACTGCTGGAACGGGAGAAGCCGGAAACCCCTTAGTTTACTAAGGGCGCAATTATACACCACCCAGAGGTTGGTGCATTGCGTTCTCCGAAGGCTCCTTGCCGGAGGGCTGTGATTTTCCGCAGTCAAGGTCTGCTCCAAATCATACAGGGGACGCTACGCTTCCCCTGCGCTGGCTGCCGCCAGCTACCCTTTTGTGGACTTGCCATCTGGGGACACCTTGCGTTGCAAGCTGTTCCCAGCCGATAAGTTTCATAAAATATAATGCAAATGGAAAGCTAACTTGACATAAAAGAACTATGTGATATAATGGAAGCATGGAAAGTTAACTTTCCATAAGAGAGGAGGATGACATGAAAAATCGCCTGGAAGAATTACGAAAGCAACGAGGCATAAAGCAAGAAGATTTAGCAAATGCATTGGAAGTATCACGACAGACCATCGGCTCTTTGGAAAACGGACGCTATAACCCATCTATTCAGTTGGCATTTAAGATTGCCAGATATTTCAACATGAGTATTGAAGAAATTTTTATTTACGAGGAGGATTGATTATGAAAAAAAGGTTGTTGATTTTAATGACAGTTACAGGAATGATTATTCTACTGGGAGGATTGCTAACATACGGTTTGGGAGTACATGAAATAATACCTGTGCCACGTCCCGACTTAATAGTAGTAGGTACATCTCTCATTGGAATTTTGCTGATTGTATCTGGTGTGTGCGACTTGTTCGTTAAGAAAACCAAAGAAATGGAAATAGAGGAAAATGACGAGAGAAATATTTCGCTTAGTAATGCTGCTATGGCAAGTGGCTTCAAGGTAATGAATGTTACGATTGCTGTTTCTATTTTTGCTTTGATTTTCACCGGATATATGACAGTAGTCCCATGTTTCACTATTATTGGGGCTTATGCTATTGGACAAATTGTATTTATTGTGCGACTTTTGTACTTGCACAAAACTATGTAAATGTATTACTAAATACCCGCCGCCCCCAGCGGCACAACAAGCAGGAAATCTGAAAAGGTATCCTGCTTTTTCTATGTCCAAAAACGGAAAGGAGGAACACAAAATGCCCTGTCCACACAACGAAATCTCTATTGTGCAGCGCAGCCACCGCCAGTCTGCGGTTGCCGCCGCTGCTTACCAGAGCGGCGAAAAGCTGTTCTGTGAATATGACCAGGAAGTAAAACACTACCCGGAAAAGCGTGGTATCGTCCACAATGAAATCCTGCTCCCGGCAAACGCTCCCCTGGAGTACACAGACCGCAACACCCTCTGGAACGCTGCCGAAGCTGTTGAGAAGCAATGGAACTCCCAGCTTGCAAGGCGGTGGGTGCTTTCCATTCCCAGAGAGATACCGCCCGACCAGTACGCCGCCCTTGTACGGGATTTCTGCCGCCAGCAGTTTGTTTCCAAAGGAATGTGCGTGGATTTTGCCATCCATGACAAAGGGGACGGAAACCCACACGCCCATGTCATGCTGACCATGCGGGCAATGGATGAGCGTGGGAAATGGCTTCCCAAGAGCCGCAAGGTCTATGAACTTGATAAGAACGGGGAACGAATCAAGCTCCCGTCCGGCAGGTGGAAAAGCCACAAGGAAGATACGGTTGACTGGAACGACCGCAAATATGGCGAAATCTGGCGGCATGAATGGGAGGTCATCCAAAACCGCTATCTGGAAGCCAACAACCGCCCGGAACGAGTAGATCTCCGTTCTTACGAAAGACAGGGGCTTGATATTATCCCTACCGTCCATGAAGGGGCTGCTGTCCGGCAGATGGAAAAGCGTGGGATTCAGACGAACATCGGCAACCTGAACCGAGAAATCAAAGCCGCCAATAGTTTGATGAAGTCCATCCGGCAGCTTATTAAAAATCTCAAAGGCTGGATTGCGGAGCTTAGCGAAAAGCGGAATGAACTGCTTGCCCAAAAAGCTGCGGAGGAAGCGGTCTTTCTTCCCAATCTGCTGATGAAGTATATGGAGATACGAAAGGCAGAACGGAGCAGCTGGACACGGGCGGGACAAAGCCGGGGGACTTCCAAAGACTTAAAGGCAGTCAGCGAAGCCCTGTCCTATCTCCAGAGAAAGGGACTTTCCACCGTGGAGGATTTGGAAAACTTTATAGAAACGTCCGGGAAATCTGCCGCCGACTACCGAAAGCAGATGAAGCCAAAGGAAACCCGCAGCAACGTGATTGACGCTATCCTTGCCGCCCGGACGGACTGTAAGGAATGTAAGCCCGTTTATGAGAAATACCAGAAGATATTTTTCAAGAAAACTAAGGAAAAATTCAAGCTGGAACACCCGGAGGTTGCCCGGTTTGAGAAAGCCAGTGCCTACCTTGCCAAGCACCCGGACGATAAGGACAGCACGAAAAAGGAGCTTTTGCAGGAACAGGCGAAGCTTGTGGACGAAATCGCAGACTTGAAAGTACCGTTGACCGAGGTGCAGGAAGATTTGAAGAAGCTGTGGGACATCCGCTACTGGGTACGGAAAGCCACACCCGGCACAGAGGAAAGCAAAGAGCCGCCCAAGAAGCAGCCCCTCAAAGAAGTCTTGCAGGATAAGGCTGACGAGAAGAGAGCACAGAAAAACGCCCCGGCGCAGACGAAACACAAACAACAGGATATGGAACTTTAACAGGCACTTGCCATTTTCAGATTGAGAATGATAAGTGCCTTTTCTTTTTTACAAGGAGGAATTGATTTGAATGTATTTGAAGCTGTGAAGCAGTCCGTTACGACAAGACAGGCTGCGGAGCATTACGGAATCCGGGTAAACAGAAACGGGATGGCTTGCTGCCCGTTCCACAACGATAAGACCCCCAGCATGAAGCTGGACAAGCGTTTCCACTGCTTCGGATGTGGTGCAGATGGGGATGTGATTGATTTTGTAGCTGCCCTGTACGGGCTGGGGAAAAAGGAAGCCGCCGCACAGTTGGCGAGTGACTTCGGGCTTGCCTATGAGGACTGGAAGCCACCGGGCAGGGCAAGGAAGCCCAAGCCCCGGCAGAAATCCCCGGAAGAACAGTTCCGGGAAGCAAAGGCACATTGCTTCCGTGTCCTTGCCGATTATCTACACCTCTTACGGGTATGGAAAACCGACTATGCCCCGCACTCCCCGGAGGAAGCGTTTCATCCCCGGTTCGTGGAAGCCTTGCAGAAGCAAGCCCATGTGGAATATCTGCTGGATGTGCTGCTGTTTGGGGATACGGAGGAAATCGCTTCACTGATTACGGAACATGGAAAGGATGTGATACAGCTTGAACAGCGAATGGCAGAGCTTGCCGCCGCAGACGCAGCAAGAACTAAAAAACACCATGAACGCCATGCAGCCGCCCCAGAGCATTGAGGAAGTAAAGGCAACTCTGGAAACCACCGAGAAAGGCGGTGTCCGCCAGAGCATACGGAACTGCCTGACCGTATTCCAGCGTGACCCGGTGCTTGCCGGGGCAATCGCCTATAACATCCTGACCGACCGAAAGGACATCATAAAGCCCATCGGTTTTCACAGAGAAAGCACAGCCCTGACCGATACAGACATGAAGTATCTGCTTCTCTATCTGGAGGAAACCTACGGGCTGACCAGTGAGAAAAAGATTGAAACCGCCATCGGGATTGTGGCGAATGAGAATAAGTACCACCCCATCCGGGATTTTCTGAACAGCCTTGCATGGGACGGGACGGAGCGCATCCGCTTCTGTCTGCGGCACTTTCTGGGGGCGGATGTGGACGATTACACCTATGAAGCCCTAAAGCTGTTTCTTTTGGGGGCGATTACAAGGGCATTTAAGCCCGGAAGCAAGTTTGAAATCATGCTGTGTCTGGTAGGCGGTCAGGGGGCTGGCAAGTCCACCTTCTTCCGTCTGCTGGCAGTCCGGGACGAGTGGTTTTCCGATGATTTGCGGAAGCTGGACGATGATAACGTGTACCGCAAGCTGCAAGGTCACTGGATAATTGAAATGTCGGAAATGATGGCAACCGCCAATGCCAAGAGCATTGAGGAAATCAAGTCTTTTCTAAGCCGACAGAAAGAGGTTTATAAGATACCCTATGAAACCCACCCGGCAGACCGTCCCCGTCAGTGCGTGTTCGGCGGTACTTCCAACGCCCTTGACTTTCTCCCCCTTGACCGTTCCGGCAACCGCCGATTTATCCCGGTCATGGTGTACCCGGAGCAAGCCGAGGTTCACATTTTGGAGGACGAAGCCGCTTCCAGAGCCTATATCAGCCAGATGTGGGCGGAAGCAATGGAGATTTACCGAAGCGGCAGGTACAAGCTGTCATTCAGCCCAGCCATGCAGCGGTATCTCAAAGAACACCAGCGGGATTTTATGCCGGAGGACACCAAAGCCGGGATGATACAGGCTTACCTTGATAAGTACACCGGGGAAACGGTCTGTTCCAAGCAGCTCTACAAGGAAGCCTTAAATCACACCTTTGACGAGCCGAAGCAATGGGAAATCCGGGAAATCAACGAGATAATGAACCAGTGCATTACCGGGTGGAACTACTTTTCCAATCCAAGAATGTTTGCGGAATATGGCAGACAAAAGGGCTGGGAGCGTGAAATCCCGGCAACGGACACCGACAACCCGCCCGAAAAATCTATGGACGGTTTTGTGGAGGTCACGGAGCAGATGGAGCTTCCATTCTGAAAATGACAGCCCGTTGCCGACTTCGTTGCTATCCCGTTGCCGAGCCGGTTGCCGGGGAAAAACCCATAACTGCGGGCTTTTCTCCCCTATGACAACCAAAACAACAGAAAAATAAAAGAAAAGTATAAATAGTAACCACCGCCAGATTGAGATTGTTTGCAAGGTCTTTTGAAGCCCGTTGCCGGACTTCGTTGCCGACACCCTCTGTCTGGCTATTTTCATGTATGGAGGATAACTGCCTATGGCAAAAAACAAAACAGAGATTCATGTGACCACTGTATTTGACGGGGAGCTGGACGCCACCGATGTGTTCGTCAGCCTGATTTCCCAGAAATACGGCAAGACAAATACAAAAGAATATCTTGCTAAAAAGAAAGAATTGAAGTATAATGAAGATGAGGTTCAAAAGAGCCGGATACCGTCTGGATTGTGTGGGTAAATGGCTATGATGAACGAAATGGAATACAGAACAATCGGTTCGGCACTTGCCGGGGGCTATCGTGCAGCGGTCTATTGCAGACTGTCAAAGGACGATGACCTGCAAGGCGAAAGTGCCAGTATCGCAAACCAGCGTGATATGCTGGAAAAATACTGCGAAAAGCAGGGATGGGAGGTTGTGGCAGTCTATCAGGACGATGGCTTCACAGGTCTTAATATGGAGCGTCCTGATTTACAGAGAATGTTGAGATCCATTGAGCGCAGGCAAATCAACCTTGTTATCACGAAAGACCTCAGCCGACTGGGGCGTAACTATCTGCAAACCGGGCATTTGATTGAGGACTTTTTCCCAAGAAACGGGGTGCGCTATATCGCCATGAATGACGGTATCGACACCTTACGGGATAACAACGACATTGCCCCGTTCAAGAATATCCTGAACGAGATGTACAGCAAGGATATTTCCAAGAAAGTCCATTCCTCTTATCTTCTGAAAGCGCAGAAAGGACAGTTTACCGGGTGTCTTGCCCCGTTTGGGTATCGGAAAGACCCGGAGGACAAAAACCATCTGCTCATTGACGAGGAAACCGCCCCGATTGTGCGGCTGATTTTCGGATATGCCCTAAACGGTCATGGTCCGAACTATATCCGCAGACGGCTGGAGGAAGAAAAAATCCCCTGCCCCACATGGTGGAACCGGGAACGGGGGCTTCGCAATACCCGCACCAAATGGGAAAAGAAAGACCCGGAAAACGGGCGGTATATGTGGGACTTCTCCGTTATCAAAGACCTTTTGATGAATCCCGTCTACACCGGGGCGATTGCTTCCCAGAAAAAAGACTACCGCTTCAAAATCGGCACGATTGGGGAAAAGAAACCGGAGGACTGGGTTGTGGTTGAGGGACAGCACGAACCGCTGATTGACCGCATGAGCTTTGATATTGTGCAGAACAAGCTGAAATCCCGCCAGCGTCCGGGGCAGACCAATGAAATCAGCCTGTTTGCCGGACTGATAAAATGCGGCGAGTGTGGGAAGTCGCTGACGATACGCTACACAAACGCAAAACATCCCCAGCGGATTTACTCCTGCAAGACCTACAATGCCTTTGGAAAGAACCACTGCACCCAGCACCGGATTGATTATGACACCCTTTACAGTCATGTGCTGCGGAAAATCCGGGAATGTGCCAGAGCTGCCCTGATGGACGGAGAAGCGGTTGCCGACCGCCTGACCAATACCTGTGAAGCCGAGCAGCGGGAACAGCGGGAAGCAATGGAACGCTCCCTTACAAGGGACGAGGAACGGATTGAGGTTCTGGACAAAATGGTAATGCGGCTTTATGAGGATATGATTGCAGGGCGTATCAGTGAGCAGAACTTCAACACCATGCTGGAAAAGACGCAGACCGAGCAGACGGAGCTTAAAACAAAAGTGTCCGAGGGCAGAAAGCGGCTGTCCGATGAAGTCCAGCTTGCCAATGATGCAAAACAATGGGTGGAAGCCATTCAGGAATACGCCAACATCACAGAGCTGGATGCAGCCACCCTTAACCGCTTAATCAAAGAAATCGTCGTGCATGAGCGCATTGACGAAGATAAAACAAGACACATTTCTATCGAAATTCATTTTAATCTCAAACCCATCCCGGAGGTGGAACAGGTCACTGCCTGACCTGTCCCGCCTGGATGGTTCTCTTAAAAACACCATATAGATTTTTGTACGCCGCCGCCCGCCATCGAGCAGAATTTTACACCTAATTGGGGATAAAACACTCCAACCCCTGCCGGGGTGTGACCTTGCCAACGATCCCACAGAAAGAACGGCCCTGCTACTCGTTGGAGGAGGCACAGCAGTTCTTAGAGTACCTGGAGAAAGAGCCGATCCAGTGGCGGGTGTTCTTTACCCTTGCTATCTACGGCGGGTTTCGTCGCGGGGAACTTCTCGGCCTGGAATGGAAAGACATTGATTTCGACACGGGCGTTGTCACGATCCAGCGAACCAGTCTTTACACAAAAGAAAAAGGCGTGTTCACCGACACGCCCAAAACAAAAGGTTCTATGCGCAGTTTGAAACTGCCTGATGATGTCATTGCCCTGCTCCGTCAGTACAAGGCCGTACAAGCAGCCGAACAACTCCGGCTAGGCTCTCAATGGGTCAACAGTGACCGGCTTTTTACTGGGTGGAACGGAAAACCCATGAACCCCAATAGCCCGCAAGGGTGGCTGCATGAATTCCTTAACCGCGTGGGAATGCGCCAGATTAACATTCATAGTTTTCGACATCTGAATGCCACATTGTTGATAAATGGCGGCACGGATATCCGCACAGTCTCGGCGGCGCTCGGCCACTCACAAACCTCCACCACTTTGAACATCTACGCCCACACTTTTGCAGCGGCACAGGCGGCGGCAACGGATGCGGTTTCGAGCGCCCTAAAACTCAAAAAAGAGAAGGCATAAGCGTAAAATCGCATTTCGGATAAAACAAGAAACCCCATAGACCGGCTTTCTAAGCCTATCTACGGGGTTTTTCTTTTGGTGACCTGTACGGGATTCGAACCCGTGAACCCGCCGTGAAAGGGCGGTGTCTTAACCACTTGACGAACAGGCCATATTATCTGGGCCTCATCAAAATTGGTGAGGCCCAATTGGTAGCGGTAACTGGATTCGAACCGGTGACACTTCGGGTATGAACCGAATGCTCTAGCCAACTGAGCTATACCGCCATGCCGCTGCCCGCACATTCTGTACAAGCAGGCGAGTTATATTATAACTGATGGACCTATATTTGTCAATAGTTTTTCTCCATCCTGAAATAAAAAATCTCGCTCTCAGCGGAATCGGATTTCAGCCTCAAAGCAGCGGTTTCCAGCAACCAAACCACCCACATAAAAACTGAGTCCGCTCCAGGATGGGGTGACCTCCAGCTCAATGATCTGGTTGAGAACCGCCTCCTTGTGATAGATGATCCCAAAGCTTTCCGGCTCTTTATAAAGCATGGTTTCCTGCGGGACCAGGTCACAGACGATGTCCGCATAGATGGCATTATTGACATGACGGTTATAATCGATGTCGCTGTATTTCACCTGCCGCATATGCAGAATGCCGCTCTGTTCCGGTTTTTTGATCTTGTAGGAGATGATCGATTCCCCGTCGTTGGGGAACATGTCAAATCCGTAAATTTCAAAGGCATTCGGCCGCAGGATTCTGTGGGTGGTCGGGTCAACCAGCACCCAAGAGATGCTCACCTCGACCAACTTCTCCCCTTCAAGCGTCTCAAAGATGGTATCACGCACAAATTGTACGCCTTTGGGTTGTTTAGGGATGGTGGTCAGCAGCAGCCGCTCACCAAAAGTTGGGCGGCGGGCAATGGTGATCAGCATCTTTGAAACGACAAAAGCCATGCCATCTTTATACATTCTGTTGTAATTTATTCCTTTTTTACAAATATGGTCGCTTCCCATCTGCTGCGCATGCCGCATGATGTTGGAGACGCTCATCTTTTTGTTGACATCGCATTCCGGTTCGAGCACGGTAATTTCCTTCGCAAATGTTTCTGCCATCGGCCCGGATTCCTCCTTCGTTAGCTTCTCTGTTTTTCAACTGTTTATACGGAAACGGTTGAAAAACAGCTGTCTCCTTTTGCCTGTCCGGCAAAAGGAGACTCCACTGTTTTTCGCTTTATTCAGTGATCGCAGTTTTGCCGCCCATATACATCTGCAGCGGCTGTGGAATTCTGACCGAGCCATCCGCCTGCAGATTATTCTCCAGGAAGGCGATCAGCATCCGCGGCGGAGCCACAACGGTATTGTTGAGGGTGTGGGCAAAATAATTCCCCTTCTCCTTGCTCCGGATACGGATGCCCAGGCGGCGCGCCTGCGCGTCACCGAGGTTCGAGCAGCTGCCGACCTCAAAGTATTTCTTCTGGCGCGGGCTCCAGGCCTCCACGTCGAGCGATTTGACCTTCAGATCCGCCAGGTCGCCCGAGCAGCATTCGAGCGTGCGCACAGGGATATCCAACGAACGGAAGAAGTCAACCGTGTTGTTCCAGAGCTTCTCGTACCACATTGGGCTCTCCTCCGGTTTACAGACGACGATCATCTCCTGCTTTTCGAACTGATGGATGCGGTAAACGCCGCGCTCCTCAATGCCGTGCGCGCCGACTTCTTTGCGGAAGCACGGCGAATAGCTGGTGAGTGTCTGTGGGAGCTTATCCTCATCGAGGATGGTGTCGATGAATTTGCCGATCATCGAATGCTCACTGGTACCGATCAGGTAAAGATCCTCGCCCTCGATCTTGTACATCATGTTTTCCATCTCGGCAAAGCTCATAACGCCGGTGACAACGTTCGAGCGAATCATGAACGGCGGAATATAATAGGTGAAGCCCCGGTCGATCATGAAATCGCGGGCATACGAGAGGATCGCGGAATGCAGGCGGGCGATGTCGCCGCAGAGGTAATAGAAGCCGTTTCCGCTTGTCTTACGGGCGGAATCAAGGTCGATGCCGTGCAGCCGCTCCATGATATCCACATGATACGGCACCTCGAAATCCGGAACAACCGGTTCGCCAAATTTCTCCAGTTCAACGTTCTCGCTGTCGTCTTTCCCAATCGGGACCGTGGGATCGATGATATTCGGAATCACCAGCATGCGTTTGCGGATCTCAGCAGCAAGCTCATCCTCCTTCACTTCCAGCGCGGCCAGCTCATCCGCCATCGCAGTGACCTGCGCCTTGGCGGCTTCGGCCTCTTCCTTCTGCCCTTTCGCCATCAGGCCGCCAATCTGTTTGCTGATCGTGTTGCGCTGGCTGCGCAGATAATCGCAGCGGGTCTTGGCATCCCGGAACTGCTGATCCATTTCGATGACTTCATCCACCAGCGGGAGCTTTTCGTCCTGAAATTTCTTGCGGATGTTCTCCTTTACGACTTCCGGATTCGTCCGCAAAAATTTGATGTCTAACATTCCAGTTTCCTCCAATAATCTTCTGTATTATTCCTGTGTCTTTTCAAGCGAGGCGGCAAGCCGTTTGAGGTCGTCCTCGTCATAAAATTCGATGATCAGCCGGCCTTTGCCATTTTCCCCTTCCACCTTCACCTTGCGGGAAAGGGTCTGGGACAGCGCGAGCTGCATCTCGGTAAAAAAGCTCTGATCCCAGGCGGTCTGCGGTTTCGCAGCCTTTTGGCCCTTCTTTTCCGCTTTCGCCTTTTTGGCGATCGCTTCGACCTGCCGGACCGAGAGCCCTTTTCGGATGATTTCGAACGCCGTTTGGCGGATGCTTTCCGCATCCTCAAGCGAAAGGAGCGACCGCGCGTGTCCCGATGAAATCTGCCCAGAGGAAACCATCGTCTGCACCTCCGGCGGCAGATTTAAAAGCCGCATCGCGTTGGTGACGACCGGCCGGGATTTTCCCACGCGGCCGGATACCTGCTCCTGGGTGAGCCCGAATTTATCCATCAGCTCGCGGTAACCGTTCGCCTCCTCAATTGGGTTGAGATCCTCGCGCTGCAGGTTTTCGATGAGCGCGAGTTCCATCGTCTGCGCATCGGTCAGCTCCTTAATGACGACAGGGACCTCGGAAAGCCCCGCCATCCGGGAAGCGCGCCAACGGCGTTCGCCCGCCACAAGCTGGTAGCTCCCGTCCGGCATGGGACGCACCACCAAAGGCTGGAGCACGCCGTACTCGCGGATCGAATCAGCCAGGTCAGCCAGCGCCGCCGCGTCAAACTGCTTGCGGGGCTGGTCGCGGTTGGGTTCGATTTCGCTGACCGGCAGGGTCGAAACGGCCCCTGTATCGGTATTATTGTCAACAAACAGCGCCTCTAACCCTTTGCCGAGGCCGCCTTTTGCTTTTGCCAAATCATTTCCCCCTTATCTTGTTCTTTTGCAGGAATTCATCCGCCAGCTGGTCGTATGCCGCGCAGCCCTTGGACGCCCGGTCGTAATACATGACCGGCTGGCCGAAGCTCGGCGCCTCCGAAAGCCGTACATTGCGGGGCACAACCGTGCGGTATATCTTCTGCGGGAAGTATTTTTTGAGCTCCGCCACCACCTGTACGGTCAGATTAAGCCTGGCGTCGTACATGGTGAGCAGCACGCCTTCAATATCAATATTGGGGTTGTAGAGGCGTTTGACCTGCCGCAGGGTACTCATCAACTGGGAGAGCCCTTCCAGCGCGTAATATTCGCATTGGATCGGGATGAGCAGCGTGTCGCTCGCGGTAAAGGCATTGAGCGTGATGATCCCCAGCGACGGCGGGCAGTCAATCAGGATGAAATCATAATCCGCTTTGATCTTTAAAAGCGCGTTTTTAAGGCGCATCGCGCGGTTTTGCAGTTCGACCAGTTCGATCTCCGCGCCCGCGAGCGCAATGTTCGACGGGAGGATGTCCACATTTTCAAACGGCGTATGCACCAGGACCTCTTCCACACCAGCCGCGGAAACCAGCAGGTCGTAGGTGGAATTCTGCAAATCCCGCTTATTGATGCCAAGTCCGGAGGTTGAATTCCCCTGCGGGTCAACGTCCACCAGCAAGACTTTGTGGCCTTTGGCGCCGAGCGCCGCCGTAAGGTTGACCGCCGTGGTCGTTTTTCCGACGCCGCCTTTCTGGTTTGCAATCGCTATGATTTTTCCCATTTTAACCTCCAGCCGCTGAAAATGAATCCCTTTTGGGGTCTGTTATTGATTATAGCATATCCCTTCGAATTTGTTAAGCGATATTCAAGTAAAATTGATGTTTCACATGAAACATTGAATTCCTGGTGGCGCATTAAGAAGCAAAAAGACCGGCTGAAAACCCTTTTTTGAAAGACTTATTCCAGAGACGCAGCAAAGCCGCCCTTTCGGGCGGCTTTGCTGCAGGGAAACGTGTATTTATTTTTTACCAATCCGGCGCCACGATGTGCTGTATCCACCGCCGCGGCCAGAGGTTGGCGACTGGGGATTATGCGCTGTGTGTCCGATATGCGCTTTTCTTGGGAATGCGCATGGTGTAATTGATGTAATTCTCATCCTCCTCCTTGCAGGTGTCAATCTCGATGCCCGCAAGCTTCATGGTTGTCACTGCCTTTGAAATGGTATTCATAAAGATCCGCAGATCCTTTACGACAAAAAGCCTGGTGGATTTGGGGTGCTGTTCCTGTGGCTCGTCCGGTTCAAGCAGCGAATCGATATACCGTTCGCTCTCCCCCACGTTCAGCCGCTGGCTGATGATATGCATCATCGCAAGTTCCACACTCTGCTCGTCCGGCAATTTTAAAAGTGCACGCGCATGCCGTTCTGTCAGGCCCGAATCAAGCATCTTGCGCCGCAGCTCCTCACTGAAGGTGAGCAGGCGCAGTTTGTTCGCCACTGTGGACTGGGCTTTTCCAAGCCGTTCCGCCACCTGCTGCTGGGTCATACCGCCATGCTGCATCAGCTGTTGGATGCCGGCCGCTTCTTCAAAGTAGTTCAGATCTTTGCGCTGCAAATTTTCGATCAGCGCGAATACCGCGGATTTTTCGTCGTCGAAACTTTCAACGATTGCCGGAATTTTTTCCTTCCCAATCATTTTGCAGGCCATCAGCCTGCGTTCTCCCGCAATCAGTTCAAATCCTCCCATAGGGTTCTGCCGGACGGTCACCGGTTGGAGCAGGCCGTTCTGACGGATGCTGTCGGCGAGCTCCCGCATTGCTTTCGGGTCGAACTGCCGCCGCGGCTGATAGGGGTTGGATGCGATCTCATCCACGTCGAGAAGCACGACACGGTTTACAACTTTCTGTTTCGCAAAGATCCCCATGCTTTTCACGTCCTTCCTGTTCTGTAGACATCCTATCATGAAATATGCCTAATTTCCAGCACTTTTGGTCGCGCAAAATAACAAAATCCGCCAATCTGTGACTCAGATTAGCGGATTTTTGGCCATTTTTGCGTGAGGCCGTGGATATTTTGTCGACGTCTGCGATATTTTTCTCACCAATACGATGGTTCTGTGACTTCCATCAGGCAATTTGAAGCGCCTTACCTCCTCCAGCCGCCCCCCCATTGCCTGGATTGCCTTACCGGATTCGCTGATTTCCTGTTCGATCTCCCCGCTTTTAAGGGCCGCAAAGAGCCCGCCCAACTTTACAAACGGGATGCAGTACTCCGAAAGCTCCCGCAGATGCGCCACCGCGCGCGCGGTGGCTACATCGTAGCGCTCACGGCGCTCCTGCCCTTTTCCCGCGTCCTCCGCGCGGGAATGCAGGCATTCATTCCGCTGTCCCAATCGCCGGGAAAGTTCCTCCAGAAAAATCACCCGCTTGTTGAGGCTGTCGAGCAGGGTCACCCGCAGATCAGGCCGCGCAATCTTTAGCGGCACCGATGGGAAACCCGCTCCAGTCCCCACATCGATCAGCCTGGCATTTTGTGGGACCTGGACCTCATGCAGCAGACAAAGGCTGTCCACAAAATGCTTCACCACAATCTCTTCCGGTTTCACAATTGCTGTAAGGTTGATCTTCTCATTCCATTCTACCAGCGTTTGCGCATAAAGGTCAAACTGGTCAAGCTGATTTTCACCAAGCTGCACGCCAATCCCCGCCGCATATTCCAGCAGCATTTTCCGATCGATCATGGATTCTCCCCTTCCCTGCCCGGCCGGTTTTGTCCCAGCCAGATGAGCAGCACTGAAATGTCGGCCGGGCTCACACCGCTGATCCGCGATGCCTGCCCGATATTCGCCGGTCGCATCTTTGTCAGTTTCTCGACCGCTTCCAGCCGAAGGCCGCCGATTGCGGCATAATCGAGCTTCGGCGGCAGCAGCCGGCTTTCGAGCTTTCGCATCTGAGCAATCTGCGCCATCTGCTTTTTGATATATCCCTCGTATTTGATTACGATTTCGGCCTGTTCGCGCACTTCTGCCGGCAGATTTGGCCTCTGCGGGTCGAATGGCGCGAGCTCTGCATAGCTAAGCTGCGGCCGCCGGATCAGATCGGCCAGCTTTGACCCGGTCGTAAGCGGTGCTGTTTCACGTGAAACAAGCAGTCCATTGAGCTCCTCCGACGGTGGAACGACCGTTTTTTCAAGGCGTGCAAGCTCGGTTTTAATCATCCGCTGTTTATTCAAAAACCGCTGGTAACGAGTCTCACTGATAAGCCCGATTTCATAGCCAAGCGGGGTGAGACGCGCGTCGGCATTGTCCTGCCGCAGCAGCAGCCGGTATTCTGACCGGGAGGTCATCATCCGATAGGGATCATTGCAGCCCTTGATCACCAGATCATCGATCAGCGTGCCAATGTAGGAGCTCGCCCGGTCAAGGACAACCGGTTCTTTCCCCTGTACCTGACGCGCCGCGTTTACCCCTGCTATGAGTCCCTGCGCGGCAGCTTCCTCATAACCGCTCGTCCCATTGAACTGCCCCGCCCCAAAAAGGCCCTTCACTGATTTGAATTCGAGTGACGCCGTGAGACAGGTCGGGTCGACGCAGTCATATTCAATGGCATAGGCGTTGCGCATGACCCGCAGATTTTCAAAGCCCTCAATTGTACGGTAGAACTTGATCTGCACCTCCTCCGGCAACGAGGAGGACATCCCCTGCAGATACATTTCATTGGTATCCAGTCCCATGGGTTCGATAAAAAGCTGATGCCGGGGCTTGTCTGAAAAACGCACTACTTTATCCTCGATGCTTGGGCAGTAGCGTGGGCCGACCCCTTCGATCTTGCCGCCGTAAAGCGGGGACCGGCCGAGGTTTTCGCGGATTACCTGATGGGTTTTTTCATTGGTATAGGTCATATAACAGACCGACTGATTTTTGAGGCCGGCCGGATCGGTTTCAAAGGAAAAGGGCGTGATCGGTTCATCGCCCGGCTGCACTTCCATCTTGGAAAAATCGATCGACCGGCGGTCGACGCGGGCAGGTGTCCCGGTCTTAAAGCGGCGCAGCGGGATTCCAAGCAACCGCAGCGAATCGGACAGGCCGCGCGCCGGATGCATTCCATCCGGACCGCTTTCCGCTGTATATTCACCGACATAAATCTTTCCATGCAGGTAGGTGCCGGTCGCAAGAATCACCGTTTTTGCACCATAAATCGCGCCCAGTTCTGTCACTACACCACTGACACGGCCATTTTCTGTCCGGATCTCCACGATTTCAGCCTGTTTGAGATCGAGGAGATCCTGATTCTCCAAGATCTGCTTCATATAGCGGTGATAGCTTTTCCGGTCGGCCTGCACCCGCAGACTGTGAACAGCGGGTCCCTTTCCGCGGTTCAGCATCCGGCTCTGGATAAAGGTCGCATCCGCCGCCTTCCCCATCTCGCCGCCAAGCGCATCGATCTCCCGCACAAGGTGCCCCTTCGCTGTCCCGCCGATCGAAGGGTTGCAGGGCAGATTTCCAATCGCGTCAAGCGAGATGGTGAAAAGGATCGTCGATGCGCCAAGCCGCGCCGCCGCGAGCGCCGCTTCGATCCCCGCATGCCCCGCGCCGATCACCGCCACATCATAATTTTCCGCTTGATAAGTCATTGTATCACCTCATCGCCCTCTTTTTCTTGAAAAAGAACCAAGGCGCTGCCCTGGAAATCCGCAAGCCTTTGAACAGGCTTGACCGAAACTTTTATCCTTCTAAATCTTTTGCATTCAAAAAGCATTATACTCTTCCCACTATTTACCGACACAGAATTTTGAAAAGACCTGGTCGACGACTTCCTGCGAGGCGCGCTTACCGGTCAGCGTGAGCAACGCGTCAATCGAATTCTCAATGCAGACGCAAACCGCATCATAGGAAACCCCGCTCTCCAGCGCGCAAATTGCTTCCGCTAGCTCCTCAACAGCCGCAAGCGCACCGGCGCGCTGACGTTCATTTGCCAATATCGCTGCGGAAGGATCAAATTTGCCAAGCGCAAAGAGTTCCGTAATCCGTTCTTCCAACTGCTGTGCCCCATCAGCCTGCCTCGCGGAAATTTGCAGCACATGGGCAAAGCCATCCTGAATCACGCCAAGATCCAGCCGCTGTTCGAGATCGTTTTTATTCACCAGCGCAATTGCAGGGATGCCTTTGCAGGCGGCGATCACCCGCCGGTCATCATCGCTGAGCGCCTCGGAACCATCAAAAACCGCCAATACAAGCTGCGCCCTTTGCAGACGGTCAACCGCAAGTTCAACACCCGCCTGTTCGATTGGATCATCCGAGGCGCGAATTCCAGCTGTATCGGAAAGATGCAGCACAATTTCTCCCAGCCGCACCGAATCACTCACAACGTCGCGGGTGGTCCCCGCCTGTTCGGAGACAATGCTCCGCTGATAGCCGGCCAGTAGGTTCATCAGGGTGGACTTCCCGACATTCGGACGCCCGACAATCGCCACTTCGATTCCTTCCCGGATGACCTTTCCCGCATCATAGGTTGCCAGCAGTTTGCGCAGATCCCGCTCACATTCCCGCAGGGTTTCTGCAAGATCCGCAGCGTCAACCTCGACAATCTCCTCCTCAGGATAGTCGATCCACGCGGCCAGATGTCCCGCCTGTGCGACCAGCTTTCCGGTGATTTTCTCAATTCTCTGATAAAGCGCGCCGTCCCGCGCGGTCAGCGCAGCGCGTGCCGCCTGCCTGCCCTGCGCCGCGATCAGATCCCCAACCGCTTCGGCCCGGGTCAAATCGAGCTTGCCGTTTAGAAATGCCCGCCGGGTGAACTCCCCGGCTTCGGCCGGACGCGCCCCGCATTCATAAGCGGCGCGCAAAATCCGGTTCACCAGATAAACACCGCCATGCGAAGCAATTTCGACCACATCCTCGCCGGTAAAGCTGTGCGGCGCGTGAAAGACCGTGACAATTACCTCATCGATTTCACCAAGCCGGTCACATGCACGCCCGTAGGCGCAGGTATAACCCGGCATCTGCGAAACCGGAATTTTCTTTGCTGTACGCACCATACGGTCCGCCACCGCAAAGGCGCCGTCCCCAGAAATCCGGACCACCCCGATTCCTCCCACACCAAGCGGTGTGGAAATTGCAGCAATTACGGCATTCCCGTCCATGATATCCTCCCAACGCAATTCTGATGGAATAGAAAGAAAGGAGGTTTCACGTGAAACCTCCTCCCATTTATTTTCTTTACAGCTCGATTTTCCCGTAAAGCGGAAGATCGTCGCCTTCCTTGCGGGCGGTTTCCCGAACCGGGGCCTGCGGCGCGGCGGGTTTTTCCGCCTGATCCGGCTTCACAAAGACAGGCGCCTCCCGTTCGATTTCCTTCGCGTATTCGCGATCGACATCGGTTGGAGTCGGTTTTACCGTTTCGCCGAAAGAATTCTCCTTGCGGTCACGGCGAGGGCCGCCGTTGTAACGTCCGCCAGGACGGTTTCCACCATCACGTGAACGATTGTCGCGATTATCCCTTCCACCGCGGCTGCCATCACGGCGTTCGCCGTCACGGCGCGGCGGGCGGTTTCCGCCCCGCCCCTGATTTTTACCGCCGCGCGGCGCCTGCGTTTTCACATTGTCCGGAGTGATCACAACCCTGCGGTTCGGCTCTTCACCGATCGAGGTGGAGGATACCCCGTCTATCTTTGAAACAGTCGCATGAATGATACGACGTTCATAAGGATTCATCGGCTCGAGCGTCGTGGCGCGGCCGCGGCGGATCGCGGAATTGGAGAGCTTCTTCGCAAGCTGTTCCAGAGTGCGCTCCCGTTTTTCACGGTAGTTTCCCGAATCGATGGTCACGCGGATGTAGTCACCTTCCTGCCGGTTAGCCACCAAGCCGGAAAGATACTGCAACGCGTCGAGGGTTTCACCCCTGCGGCCAATGATTACGCCCAGGCCTTCACCTGACAGGCGCAAGATTATTCCATTTTCTGTAAATCCAACCGCAATTTTCGCGTCCACACCCATCTCACTGAGCACAGACTTGACATAATCGGCGGCAGTCCTCGCCTTACCGTCCACTTCATCCGCATCCACGAACTTCACTTCCGGCGCCGGCTGCGCAGGTTTCTCGGCCGGTTTTTCAGCAGCCTGTTTGGGCTGTTCCTTTTTCGGCTCCTGCTTGGGACGCTCCCTGCGTTCAGTTTTGGGCTGCACGGGTCTCTCAGCCGGCTGCGCGGATTTGCGCTCCGGTTTTTCCTGAACGACCGGTTTTACCGGCTCTTCCGGCTCCTCCACATAGACACGGACCTTTGCCGGGGTATTTTTAAGACCCAAAAATCCACGTTTCGGCAGTGTGATAATTTCAAATTCTATCAGATCGCGGTCGACGTCAAGCGCTTTACAGGCAAGGTCGATCGCTTCTTCGACATTTCTGGCTTCCTGAATGATTTCTTTCATGATGCGCCTCCTACTTCAAATCCTCGTCTGTGACGTCTGTGTAAGAATCGCCGTATTTTTCCGCCATCCGCCTGCGCGCTTCCGCAAGCTTGATACGATTGATCTCCTTCTGGGAAAGCGCTTTTTCAATGTCTTCCGGATTTTCACCACGCGCCTTGGCTTCCTCGCGGGCCTGTTTTTTGGCCTCAATCTTTGCCTGCCGCGCCTCTTCCCGCTTGATTTCCATTTCCTCACGGGCCTGCTCCGCCAACTTGACAGGGTTCATGAATTTATTGAGCAGGAAGGTCTGTATCGCCATCAGGACGTTCGAGATGATCCAGTAGATGCCCACGCCAGCAGGCAGGATAAACGCAAACCACACCGACATAAGGGGCATCATCAGCATCATGCCCTTGCTCATTCCGGCCGCAGAGCTGTTGCCCGCCGAAGCGGCAGCGGTCTGCTTCATGGTAAAGATGGTCATCAGGACCGATGTCAGTCCTGACAGGATCGGAATAATCCACAGGATATTGAACTGGCCGACCGACGGGGTCTGGGTCAGGTCAATGCCCAGGAAATTGAGGTTCAGGGTGTTGACCGCCTCAACAAAACCCGGGATGCCGGAAAAGGCGTCCGGGTTCTGCTGAACCGCGCCAATGATCTTCAGCTGGGAGGAATAGTCCTTGGTAAAGGTGTCCGCCGCGACATTGAGCAGTGGCGCGGCAATCGTCGCCGCCTGATTGACAATTTCGCTGCCGAAACGCAGGATATGGGTCATCGGGCGGTAGATGACATCGATGAGACCGAAGAGAACCGGAAACTGGATCACCATGGGGAGACAGCCCGACATCGGGTTATAGTTCTCCTCCTGATAGAGCTTCATCATCTCTTCGTTCATTTTTTCGCGGTTATTGGCATATTTCTTTTGGATCTCCTGCATTTTGGGCTGGAAGATCTGCATTTTCACCATCGACTTTTGCTGTTTGATCGAAAACGGGATCAGGATCGCGCGCATGATGATGGTGAATACGATCAGCGCGACGCCATAGATCGGAATGACTTTATAACAAAGCCACATGATCCAGCCGAGCGGATAACCAAAAATGGTATTAATGATCTGCATCTATTTTTGTTTCCTCTCATTTTTGATTTTTCGAAGTGTGAACTTGTCCGGCACGGGATCGATCCCGCCCGGATTGAAAGGATGGCAGCACAGGATGCGCCGCAGCGCGAGCCAGCCGCCGCGCAGGACGCCGAATCGGGAAACCGCGGTGTAGGCATAGACCGAACAGGTCGGATAGAACCTGCAGGTCGGTTGGCCTTTGAGCGGGGAAAAGATCCGCTGATAAAGGCGGATCAACCCCAAAACAAATTTCTTCATGTCGTAGGGAACAGCTTTTTCAGGGCAAAACGCATGGCCCTGATCACATCATTTGTTGAGGCGTAGACGGTTTTGGCGCGCGCGACAAAAACAAAATCCCACCCAACGGGAAATTCTGTTTCCAGAAGGCGGTAAGCCTCCTTAACGATACGCCGCGCGCGGTTGCGCTGTACCGCGTTGCCGACCTTTTTGCTTGCGGTCAGGCCAATCCGGTTGATGCCTTTGTGGTTTTTGAGTGTGTAGACCACAACTACAGGAGTGGTAAAGGCACGGCCCCGATAATAGGCTCTCCGGAACTCCTTGTTCAGTTTCAGCGCAGTGGTATGAAGCATCGGCGCCTTCCCTCCTAAACCTAAAAATAAAGACCACAACGAAAGCTGTGGTCGCATATTTTTAGGCTTAGTGAGTCAGACGCGCTCTACCTTTCGCTCTTCTGCGAGCGAGTACCTTGCGGCCGTTTTTGGTGGCCATTCTTTTGCGGAAGCCATGCTCTTTCTTTCTCTGGAGCTTTTTCGGCTGATAGGTTCTTAACATCCTTAACCCTCCTCTCGTCGCGTTCGGTAAACATCCCGAAAGGGATGAAAATAACACTGTCTTGAAAAAGGACAGAGTAATCCCTTGCAGAGTAGCATTATACCGCAGTTTGGGGCACTTTGTCAAGTATTCCGGGGGACATCCTCAAAAATTCGCGGCAGGCCGCGCGGGACCCTACTATATAAATATATATCCTTTGTCATCTGTTGAATACTTGAAAAAATGCGTATTTCGTGATAAAATGAATCAGTTATATTGTTTGTGGAAAATGGGTGAAAAACTCCTCTTTCCACAGAATTCCTCTCAAAATTCCACTTCTTATTCACCAAAGGAGCTGCTCACATGGAATCGTTCGCCGAACTTTTTGACCTCGTCCTCGAAAATTGCCAGGGTAAAATGTCTGAAGTTGCTTTCAGCCTCTGGCTGAAAGATATTGTCCCGCTCAAGATGGATGAATCCACCGCCTACCTCAGGGTCAACTCTGAATTTAAAATGAACATCATACGGGAAAAATATACCGCGATGCTCAAATCCGCCTTCGAGGGGGTGCTCGGCTTTCCGGTCGAGGTGGACATCACCTGTGAAACCCCGGCGGAATCCCCTCCCGCGCCCGCTGCCCCTTCCCCGCTTGATCCGCCGTCCAAAACCGGCGAATACGACTACACCTTCGACACCTTCATTGTGGGTTCCTCCAACAAATTCGCACACGCCGCTTCACTCGCGGTAGCGGCAAATCCCGCAAACGCCTACAACCCCCTCTTCATTTACGGGGCCTCCGGGCTTGGCAAAACCCATCTGCTTTACGCCATCTGCGCTGAGATCAAAAAAAACCGCCCCGGCTACAACATCATCTATGTCAAGGGCGATGAATTTGCAAACGAGCTGATCACCTCGATTCAGGACCATACGACTCCCGCCTTCCGCGAAAAATACCGTCAGTCAGACGTTCTGCTGGTCGACGACATCCAGTTCATCGGAGGGAAGGAAAGCACCCAGGAAGAATTCTTCCACACCTTTAATACTCTTTATGAATCCGGCAAGCAGATCGTGCTCGCGTCCGACCGTCCTCCCAAAGAGATTAAAACCCTTGAAGACAGGCTTCGCACCCGTTTTGAATGGGGCCTTCTCGCGGATATCCAGGCGCCGGACTTTGAAACCCGCATTGCAATCATCCGCCGCAAGGCCCAGCTTCTGGACATCCAGGTTCCGGACGATGTGGCCGAATATATCGCCAACCGGCTAAAGACCAACATCCGCCAGCTCGAAGGCGCGGTCAAAAAATTAAAAGCCTATAAGCTTTTGCAGGGGAACAACCCCTCGATCATCATTGCGCAGAATGCCATCCGCGACATTCTCAATGACAACCAGCCGGTGCCTGTCACAGTTGAACGGATCATCGCTGAGGTTGGGCGCACCTACGGCATCACCCCGCAGGATATCCGCTCAAACAAACGCAGCGCGCAGATTTCCTCGGCACGTCAGATCTCCATCTATATCGTGCGTGAAATCACCCAGATGTCAATGTCGACCATCGGAGAGGAATTCGGCGGACGCGACCACAGCACAATTGTTTACGCCATTCAGCAGGTAGAAAAGAATATGCAAAACGACCTGCGGTATAAAGAAACCATCGAGGATATCATCAAAAATATTCGGGACAGCTGATCCCATTTTCCAACAGTTCCACATTCCACCGATTGTTTATCCGGTGGAACCCAAAATTAGAAATTAACAATTTCCACAAAGTTTTCCACATTTTTTCTACTTTCCGCTTTTCTTTTCCACTTAACCGTGTAAAAATCAAAATTTCTTCACGGTTCCAACATTCTATGGACAAGCAACTTTGCCCATAGAAATCCAGCAAAACCGCTTAAAAAGCTATTTTCGTGACTTATCCACTTTTCCGGAGCCCCTACTACTACGGCTATTTTCTTTTATACTCACTCAATCAAAAGAACCTGTTTCCCCGCCTGTGGAAACAAAAATCCGCAAGCGATCCATTTTCCGAAAGATCAGGAGGTTACTTATGAATATTATCGTCAATAAGCAGATGCTAGTTGAAGCCGTCGGTAATGTCTCCCGCGCGGTTTCTTCCAAAAATACGCTTGCCGCGCTCGAAGGAGTTCTCATGAAAGCAAAAGAAGGCAGGCTCTATCTCACCGGCTACGATCTGGAACTTGCGATCAGCACATCCATAGAAGCGCGCGTGCAGCAGGAAGGTGAAATTGTCCTTTCGGCAAAACTCTTCCTGGATATGATCCGCCGGATGCCAAGCGAAGAAATCAGCATCACAACCGATGAAAAATACCTGACTGTCATCAAAGGCTCCATGACCGAATATACCATCCTGGGGATTCCGGCCGCGGAATACCCGGAACTGCCTTCCGTTTCCCAGACCACGAATATCGCGCTGAATCAATCGACGCTGAAAAATATGATCAATCAGACCCTGTTCGCGGTGGCGGTCAGCGATGCCAAGCCGGTGCACACCGGATCGCTTTTCGATGTAAAAGGCGGCGAGCTGAACGTTGTCTCGGTCGACGGCTACCGGCTGGCCCTGCGGCGGGAAAAGGTTTCCTTTGAACAGGATATGATGTTCATTGTCCCGGGTAAATCGCTGTCGGAGGTGTCAAAACTTCTTAAGGATGAGGACAGCCCGATTGAAATCAGTGTTTCAAAGCGCCATATCATCTTCCAGGTTGGAGAATACCAGATCATCTCCCGTTTGCTGGAGGGAGAGTTCCTCGATTATAAGGCCGCGATTCCGTCAGGCGCCGCAACCACGGTAAAGATTGGCGCGCGCGACCTTATCAACGCGATCGACCGCGCATCACTGCTTATTTCAGACAATATTAAAAGCCCGCTTCGTTTAAACTTCAGCGATGGGCTGATTAAAATTTCCTGTTCGACTGCCATCGGAAAGGCGTATGACGAGATCACCTGCAATCAGACGGGCGACGGTGTGGAAATCGGCTTCAACAGCCGGTATATGCTTGACGCGCTCAAAGCGAGCGAATGTGACGAGATTCAGATGGTTATCAATGGGCCGCTTTCCCCTATTAAAATCGTCCCGCTTGAGGGCGACGCATTCACCTTCCTGGTTCTTCCGGTCCGCCTGAAAGCGGAATAAGGAAGGTCATTGAAAAAGGATGACGAAACTTTTGATTTTTTGGAGAAGTTTATGAAGCAGCAGAAAGTCAGCATCCATACTGAATTTATCAAGCTGGATTCCCTTCTCAAATTTGCAGGCGCGGCAGAGACCGGGGGCCAGGCCAAGGAAATGGTCGCTGCCGGCGCTGTGCGTGTCAATGGGGAACCCTGTGTCATGCGCGGAAAGAAAATCCGCGCTGGGGATCGTGTCGCCACCGATGAGATCGAAATTGAGGTTGTGTCGGATTGAGGATAGACCGCATCAAAATCAACGATTTTAGAAATATCGCCGCAATGGAGCTAAAACTCTGTGAAAATGCCAATATTATCTATGGCGATAACGGCCAGGGAAAAACAAATTTTGTCGAAGCCATCTGGCTGTTCACCGGCGCAAAAAGCTTTCGCGGCGCAAAGGACAGCCAGCTTGTGCGGTTTGACTGCCCGCAGGCGGGCCTGGAATTGGATTTCTTTGGGGAAGGCCGGGAACAAAAGGCCATGATGACCATCGATTCCAAGCGCGCCGCGTCACTCAATGAAATTCCGCTGCGTTCCGCAACCGAGCTCGCCGGACATTTCTGCGCGGTAGTCTTTTCCCCTACCCATCTTTCGCTGATCAAGAATGGTCCGCAGGAGAAACGCAAATTTATTGACACTTCAATCTGTCAGATCAAACCGAAATACATCCATATCCTGAATCAGTACACCCGTGTGGTCGATCAGCGCAACCGGCTTTTAAAAGATATTTCCTATGAAGCGAGCCTTTTCGATACGCTCGATATTTGGGATATGCGGCTCTGCTCATTTGCAGCGGTTCTCATCAAGACACGGGCGAGTTTTCTTGAGCGGCTGAAACCGTATGCCCGTGAGATTTACGCGGGCATTTCCCGGGAAAAGGAAGAGCTTGATTTTTCCTATGTATCGACGCTCGGGGGCGATCCGCACGCGGAGATCCCGGAAATTGAAAAGGAGCTGCTTGGGCGGCTGCAGGCAAACCGGGGAGAGGACATCAAAGCAAGGATTACCAACCTTGGCCCGCACCGGGACGACATCGAAATTATGCTGGATGGAAAATCCGCGCGGGCTTATGGTTCGCAGGGGCAGCAGCGCAGCTGCGTGCTGTCGCTCAAGATGGCCGAATGCGAGCTCATCCGTGAGACAATCGGGGAATACCCGGTGGTGCTGCTCGATGATGTGATGAGCGAATTGGACGTTTCCCGGCGGGATTATCTGCTCAATAACCTGCGGGACCGCCAGCTTATCATGACCTGCTGTGACAAAGCGTATTTTAAAACGCTTGGCAGGGGAGCAGGCATCAAAATCCAGGACGGCAGAGCCGTCAGTATGCGAAAATATTGAGAGGAGGACGGGACATGTACCTGCATCTGGGACAGGACACGGTGATACGCACCGATGATATTGTTGGAATTTTCGATCTGGAAAATACCACGATTTCCCGCAACACCAAAGATTTCCTGAGCCGGGCGGAAAAATCGGGCCAGGTGGTGAACGTATCGTACGAGCTTCCAAAATCCTTTGTGATCTGCGCGCAGGGCCGCAGGGATCCAACGGTTTATATCACGCAGATCTCTTCCACAACGCTGAAAAAACGGGCCGGCTTTATTGACGGGATCGCCAATATCGAACGCTGACCGTGAAAGCCGCCCAAGAATGGGCGGAAATAGAACCGATTTAGTCAATGGCCTTTGGTGAAGGCCGAAAGGAGTAGATATTGTGGCGAACACACCGCAGAATGAAAACTACGATTCCACACAAATACAGGTGTTGGAAGGGCTGGAGGCAGTCCGCAAGCGGCCGGGCATGTATATTGGCTCGACCGGGACCCGGGGCCTGCATCATCTGGTGTATGAAATCGTGGATAACTCGATCGACGAGGCGCTCGCAGGATACTGCGACAAGATCACGGTGGAGCTTTTGCCGGGCGAGATCGTACGCGTGTGCGACGACGGCCGCGGCATCCCGGTTGGAATCCAGCAGCAGACCGGCCTGCCGGCGGTAACGGTTGTCTTTACCATCCTGCACGCGGGCGGCAAATTCGGCGGCAGCGGCTATAAGGTTTCCGGCGGCCTGCATGGCGTCGGCGCTTCGGTTGTAAACGCTCTTTCGGAATGGCTCGAGGTGGAGGTCTGCGACGGCAAACATCGATATTACCAGCGGTTTGAACGTGGCAAGGAATGCGCGCCGCTCGAAATCGTCGGGGAAACCGACCGGCGCGGCACGCAGGTTGCGTTCAAGGCCGATTCGGATATCTTTGAAGAGACAGTCTACGATTATGAAGTCCTGCTGACCCGCCTGCGCGAACAGGCATTTTTGAACGCTGGTGTCTATATCGTGCTAAAGGATCTGCGTCAGCCGGAACCGGTTGAGACTGACCTGCAGTATGAAGGCGGCATCCGTTCGTTTGTCGAGCATATCCACCAGCGCAAAGGTGTGGAAACGCTGCATGACGACGTGATCTACCTTGCGGCGCGTGACGGGGACAACACCGCTGAAGTCGCTATGCAGTGGAATGACAGCTACAACGAATTACTTCTTTCGTTTGCGAACAATATCCACACGACTGACGGAGGCACCCACGAGGTGGGGTTCAAAAACGCCCTGACCCGCGCGATGAACGATTACGCGCGGCGGTATAACATCCTCAAGGACAACGATAAAAACCTGAGCGGTGAAGATGTGCGTGAAGGTCTGACGGCAGTCATTTCGGTTAAGCTGACCGACGCGCAGTTTGAAGGCCAGACCAAGGCGAAGCTTGGCAACACGTCGATGCGCGCGCTGGTCGATGGGCTTGTCTACGAGAAACTCACCACCTATTTTGAGGAAAACCCGGCGGTGGCGCGGTCGATTATGGATAAATCCCTCAACGCCTCCCGCGCCCGCGAAGCGGCGCGCAAAGCGCGCGAGGTTGCGCGGCGAAAATCCGCGCTTGAGACCGCGTCGCTTCCCGGCAAGCTTGCCGATTGTTCGCAGCATGGCGCGGACGGCACCGAAATCTACATCGTCGAGGGAGATTCGGCGGGCGGTTCGGCCAAAATGGGACGCGACCGGCGGTTCCAGGCGATCCTGCCGCTCTGGGGCAAGATGCTCAACGTCGAAAAAGCGCGGCTCGACCGGGTTTACGGAAACGACAAGCTGATGCCGGTCGTCACGGCGCTCGGCACCGGCATCGGGGACGAATTCGATCTTTCAAAGCTGCGGTACGGCAAGGTTATCATCATGGCCGATGCGGATGTCGACGGCAGTCATATCCGCACCCTGCTGCTCACCTTCTTTTTCCGCTATATGCGTCCGCTTATCGAGGAGGGGCACATCTGCATCGCGCAGCCGCCGCTCTTCAAGGTCAGCCGGGGCAAACAGGTCCGATATGCGTTTTCGGATGAGGAACGCGATCAGTATATCCGCGAACTCTGCCCGGACGGAAACGGAAAATGTGATGTACAGCGTTATAAGGGCCTTGGTGAAATGGACCCGGAACAGCTTTGGGAAACAACCATGAACCCGGAAAACCGCACCATGCTGCGCGTCTCGATGGAGGATGCGGTCAAGGCGGATGAGATCTTCACCATCCTGATGGGCGACAAGGTTGCGCCGCGCAAGGAATTCATCGAACAGAACGCAAAATATGTGACCAATCTGGATATTTAACCTTCCAGCGAAAGGAGATTCTTCATGCAGGAAAACGAAATGCAGCAGGAATTCGACCAAGCGGAAGCGCCCGGCAGTGAAGCACAGGCGCCGGATGAAGCTGTGCCGGCTGGGAATGCCACTGCTGAAACACAGCCGGCGGTCCGCCAGGATGAGCAGGAACAGCTCAAGAAGCTGTTCACACTGAAATATAAAATCCCGCTGGAGGAATATCACGAATTTCATGTCATCATGAGCGCCGACCATGTGAGAAAGAACAGCGGACGCAATAACAAGATCGGCATTGTTGAAGTGGTGGTCGGCTTGGGATTGCTGGCGGCGATGCTTGCAATGGGTAAGGAGATCGGCGCTTTCTACTATGTTTTGGTGGTTGGAATGATCCTGATGGGGCTTTACAGCGTCAGTTACTACCGTTTTTTCTACCCGCGGATACTGCGCCGGGTGGTCGAAAAACAGCACGCCGGCACCCCTTATCTGCAAAGTGAAATCACAGTGGATTTTTATTCCAACAAATGCACGGAATATATTCAGGATAAGCAGGCCGATACCTTCTGGCATTCGATCCTGGAGGTTCGGGAGAACAGGAACCTCTATTTGATCATGCTGGGGGAGAAACGCTGCCTGCTGATCCCGAAATCGCAGCTCTCTGAAAAAGAGATCGCCAAGCTCGATAAACTGCTCGGCCAGGTCTGTGCGAATTATGAAAAGAAGAGGATCCTGATATGAACGAAATACCGGCCGCCGGTGCGCGGCAGACCACAGTTACCTTCGAGGCGCGCGTGGAGGACTTTTTGCAGGCGGCGGCGGTTTTTGACCTCAAAAACCGGGTCAATTCCCGCCGTTCGCTGGAACTGCTGGGCGTCATGGTGCTGCTTTTGATGTTTGTCCCGGCGCTGCTGAAACAGCCTGACAGCCTGGCAAATTGGGTGATGACGATCGCGGGAGTCATTCTGGGACTGTTGGTATGGAAATACCCGGCTTACGCAAACCGGCAGTTTGCCCGGCGGCGGGCGATGGACTGCCCAGAATATACGATGACTGTCACAGCGGATGGGATCGATGTGCTGGAAGGCCCGGCAAGCTATCATATCGCTTACAGCGATCATCCCGCTGTGTGGGAATACCGCAATGTATTCGCAATTTGCCATGAGAAGAACCGTCTGCTTGCCATCCCGAAGGATCAGCTTGGCGAGGAGGTCTGCGGGCAGCTGCGCGGCCTGTTTTCGCAGGGGCTTGGCGACCGGTATGAAAATGTGTACAGCAAAGAAAAATAGGCCGGAAATTACGCGCGCTGCTGCGCGCGGCGCGGGATACGATTCCCGCCCCGGCACCGGCGGATCTCCTTCTTGGGGAGAGACGCCTGGAACGATTGAGACCGCAGGCAAAGGAGAGAGAACCGAATGAGCAAGGATCACAGCAAGAAGGGGCAGCAGGACAAAGACGCCGCCTTCGATCCCGAAATAATCGAAACCCGAATCCATTCAATCGACATTGAAAGCGAGATGAAGAAATCCTTCCTCGACTATTCGATGTCGGTCATTGTCAGCCGCGCGCTGCCGGATGTGCGCGACGGCTTAAAGCCGGTGCACCGGCGTATCCTCTATACCCTGCATGAAAACGGGCTCACCCCGGATAAGGCTTACCGCAAGTGCGCGGATACGGTCGGCACCGTGCTTGGCCGGTATCATCCGCACGGCGATGCGTCGGTTTATGATGCGATGGTGCGCCTGGCGCAGGATTTTTCAATGCGTTACCCGCTGGTGGACGGGCATGGGAACTTCGGATCGGTCGACGGCGATCCGCCGGCCGCCTACCGTTATACCGAGAGCCGCATGAGCAAGATTTCACTTTCACTGCTCACCGATATCGACAAGGAAACGGTCGATTTCATGCCGAACTACGACGACCGCCTGCAGGAGCCGGTCGTGCTGCCGAGCCGGTTCCCGAACCTGCTGGTGAACGGGTCGACCGGCATCGCGGTCGGCATGGCGACCAATATCCCGCCGCACAATCTCGGCGAGGTCATTGACGCGGCGCAGCTGCTGATCGATAACCCGGACGCCACGCTCGAGGATCTGATGCAGCATATCAAAGGTCCGGACTTCCCAACCGGCGGCATCATCATGGGCCGCAGCGGTATCCGCGCGGCTTATGCGACTGGCCGCGGCAAGGTCATTCTGCGCGCGCGCAGCGAAATTGAAGAAATGGCAAACGGCCGCGAACGGATTGTCGTCACCGAAATCCCCTATATGGTCAACAAGGCGCGGCTGATCGAATCGATCGCTGACCTTGTCAAGGATAAACGCATCGACCAGATTTCCGACCTGCGCGACGAATCCGACCGCGACGGCATGCGCATTGTGATTGAGCTCAAGCGTGACGCAAACGCGCAGGTGGTCCTGAACCAGCTCTACTCCTACAGCCAGATGCAGGACACCTGTGGCGTCATCATGCTGGCGCTTTCGGGCGGTGTGCCGAAGGTGATGGGCCTCAAGGAGATGCTTGGCCATTATGTCGACTTCCAGGGCGAGATCATCACCCGGCGCACGAAATACGATCTGCGCAAGGCAAAAGAACGCGAACACATCCTGGAAGGACTCAAGCTTGTCTGCGACAACACCGACGAAGTGATCTCGATCATCCGGCATTCCAAGGACGTGCCGGATTCCAAAAAGAACCTGATCGACCGGTTCGGCATCACCGATATCCAGGCCTCCGCGATTGTGGCAATGCGCATTGGACAGCTGTCCGGCATGGAACGCATCAAAATTGAGGAAGAGTTGGCCGCAATCTTGGAAAAAGTGGCTGAATACGAATCGATCCTGGCGGATTATGGGAAGGTCATGCAGATTGTCAAAGACGAACTGACCGTCATGAAGGAAAAATATGCCGATGAACGCCGTACAGAAATCAAAGCGGTGAGCGGCGAAGTGGATATTGAGGATCTGATCCCGGTGGAGGACTGCGTCATCACGCTGACTCATTTCGGCTATATCAAGCGCCAGGTGATGGATGTTTATAAGACCCAGCGGCGCGGCGGACGCGGTGTTTCGGGCATGACGCGCCGGGAAGAGGATTTTGTGGAAGAGCTGTTTGTTTGCTCGACGCATGATTATATCATGTTCTTTACCTCGAAAGGCCGCTGCTTCAGGCTGAAGGGGTATGAGATCGGGGAATGCAGCCGGACATCGCGCGGCACAAACATTGTGAATCTTTTGCAGATGGACCCGGATGAAAAGGTCACCTCGATGATCAAGGTGAGCGAATTCAGCGACGACATGTATTTGACGATGGTGACCCGCAAAGGTCTCATCAAGCGGACGGAACTGTCCGCATACCGGAATGTGCGCCGGATGGGTCTGATTGCGATTGGGCTCAACGAAGATGACGAGCTCGCCTGGACGCGGCTGACCGACGGCAACAGCGAGCTGATTGTAGCGACGAAAAACGGCATGGCGATCCGTTTTAACGAACAGGATGCGCGGCCGCTGTCACGGACGGCGCGCGGCGTGAAAGCGATCACGCTGGATGAAGGCGACGAAGTGGTCGGCATGAGCCGGGTACGGGAAGGCGCGACGCTGCTGACGGTTTCGGAAAGCGGCCTTGGGCGGCGCTCAGAGATTGAGCAGTACCGTTTACAGACGCGCGGCGGCAAGGGAATCCGCAATTACTATGTGGATAAGAACGGGCCGGTTGCGGGGGTCAAATCGGTGAGTGAAGAAGACGACATCATCCTGATCACGGACGACGGGGTAATCATCCGGATACCGGCGAGCGACATTACGGTTCAGTCGCGGTACGGCGGCGGCGTACGGGTGATGCGCGTTTCGGAGGAAGGGCGCGTTGTGACGCTGGCGCGCGCGCCAAAAGAAGAGGAAGAAGCTGACGTTGAAGAGGGCGACAGCGAAGACGGGCCGGAAGAGAACGGCGCGTCAACCGAAGAATAAAAAAACAGGCGGGCTGCAAACGCAGCCCGCCTGTTTTTTCAGAAAAAGTTTCGCGAATGAAAGTTTGTTTAAAGCTTTTAGATTAGACAGCTTTTGTGCATTTCAAACGGTTTTTGACGGTTTTCCTGCACAAACTTCTCATCCTTTGCCCCTCCCCTTTCGGTTGGAAAGGGTGTACAAACACTTTTTTCTTCGATATAATATTCATGTATGTAAAAGGAAAGAAAAAAGAATGTAAAGAAGTGAGGAGTTTTCTGTGGACCTTTTCGGTTTTATTAAGCTGCTCGGCGGCTTGGCAATGTTCCTCTATGGCATGTCCCTGCTCGGAACCGGTCTCGAACGTGTTTCCGGCGGCCGCCTCGAAAAAACCCTCGAAAGTCTGACCAGTACCGTTGTCAAAGGCGTCTTGCTCGGTGCTGTCGTCACCGCCGCCATCCAGTCCTCTTCCGCAACCACTGTCATCGTCGTCGGCCTTGTCAATGCCCGCGTCCTGAAACTGCGTAACGCCATCGGCGTGATTATGGGCGCAAATATTGGTACCACCATCACAGCGCATATCCTGCGGCTTTCAGATTTGCAGTCGGATAATTTCTTTCTCCTGCTCCTCAAACCCGCAACCCTTGCCCCGCTTGCCTCCATCATCGGCGTGGTGCTCTTTATGGCGGCAAAACGCAGCAAGATCAAAGATATTGGACAAACCATGATTGGGTTCGGAATCCTCTTTACCGGTATGTTCGCCATGGAAGCCGCGGTTATGCCTCTGAGCGAACAGCCCGCTTTCCGCAACCTCTTCGCAACCTTTGCCAACCCGATTATCGGTGTGCTCGTCGGTACTTTTGTCACCGCTGCCATCCAGTCCTCCGCGGCGTCCATCGGTATTTTGCAGGCGCTGTCCTCCACCGGGTTCGTCACCTATTCCATGGCCTTTCCCATTATCATGGGCCAGAATATCGGTACCTGCATCACCCCCATTCTCGCTTCGATCGGCGCTTCCAAAAATGCAAAACGGACTGCGGCTGTGCATGTCTGTTTCAATATCCTGGGTACCCTCATTTTTATCGCGTTCTGTTATACCTATCAGTCGCTGGTCGGTTTCTCCTTCTGGGAGCTGCCGATCGATAAAGGCGGAATCGCAAACTTCCATACCATCTTCAACGTCTGCACCACCCTCCTGTTTATCCCGCTGGCAGGCGTGCTGGAGAAGCTCGCATGTACCATTGTCCGCGATAAAAAAGGCGACGGCGAGATCGATATTACCGCCATCACGTTGGATGAACGTCTCATGGTCTCCCCTGGCCTTGCTGTGAACCATGCCCGTGAAGCGGTCGCACAGATGGGGATGCTTGCCCGGAATAATTATCACACGGCGGTTGGATTGCTGCTGGGTACCTTCGACCTGAAAACAGTCGAACGGCTCAATGAAACCGAAGATGTAGTCGATAAAATGGAGGACCGGGTTGAGACCTACCTGCTCAAACTTTCGGAAAAGAAATTGACCGATAACGAGAGCAGGAGCATTTCGGAATTGCTGCACACCTGCGGGGAATTTGAACGCATTGCGGATCATTCGCAGAATATTTGCGAGTGCGCGCAGCGGATGTATGATTCCGGCAGCAAGTTCTCCAAGCGTGCCACCGAGGAGATGGGCATCATCTGCGATGCGGTCGGTGAAATTGTGGATCTCGCGCTCGATTCTTTCCAGCGGGTCAACCTGACCGCTGCCGGAAGTGTGGAACCGTTGGAGGAGATCATTGACGAGATGGAGGAAACGCTCAAGGACAAGCATATTGAACGCTTGCGCAAAGGCAAATGTACCGTCGATGCAGCCTTCCCGTTTGTGGAGGCGCTCTCAAATCTCGAGCGCATCGCCGACCATTGCTCGAATGTCGGTGTTTCGGTTCTGACCTATGACGGCGCGCATGGAGCGATCGACCGCCATGAATATGTCCAGAAGACGCGCAAGGAACATGCGGAGCAGTTCCAGGATAAATATATCGTCTACAGCACGAAGTATTTCAACAAAATTAAAAAGTGAAATGCCACCTAAAAGCGCCTCCCCGACACCGGGGAGGCGCTTTTATTTCTTCTATTCGTCTGGTTCGATTACCGGCAGGTCCCATTTACAGATCTTCATACCCCGCGATTCCGCCTCGTCGATCAGCTCTCCCAGGATTGCCGCGTTGTCCTTGCTGACCGCATGCAGCAGGTAGATACCGCCGTCGTGCAGCATTTTGGTGGTCTTTTGCAGCGCCGCTTCGGAACCCATCTGCTTATCCGGGTCCCAGTCCGCATAGGCGAAGCTCCAAAGCACAGTTGTGTAACCAAGGTCCTGCACCATGGCCAGGGTCTGTTCACTGAAAAGTCCCTGCGGCGGACGGTAGAGGTACATGTCGTAACCGAATTGCTCCGCGACCAGATCATGCAGCTCCTTGATGTCCTGGTAACAGGTTTCCACATCCGCCTGTTCAACCGGGACCTTGTGGTGGTTGGTGTGGTTGCCGACCACATGCCCCTCATCGATCATCCGCTGGACGAGCTCCGGATTCGAGCGGACAAAATCGCCGGTGACAAAAAAGACCGCGCTCACGCCTTTTTCTTTAAGTACATCCAGGATGGCGGGGGTGTAACCGTTCTCATAACCCTCGTCAAAGGTTAAGTAGAATTTGTTGCTGCCTGCTGGTGCGATGAAATAAGCGTTATACTTTCCGTATTTTTCTTGAAGTTGTTCACATGCGGTAGTGCGATTGGTTTCGGGATCCACCTGGACGCCCGGGCCCCAGGTAACTGCGGCCGGGTCCAGAGCACCGATTTTATCAAAATCGGTGCTCATGGTCGGAGTCACAAGGCTTTCCGCGCCGGAAATGATCTCGTCGACGCCGCTCTCAAGATCGGACGCAAGGCCCGATTCCGCATGGGAAGAGGACGGCAGCGAAGATGCGATCGAGGAGGACGGAGCCGCCGAAGAAGACGGAGCGACACTCGACGAAGGCGATTCATTTTTGCGCGAGGTACACGCAGCCATGGAAACGATCAAAGCAAGCGCTAAAGCGGTAGAAACAAACGCTTTCATTGGATACTTCCTTTCAAAATAAACTGAAAAAGTGCCAGGGATGATGAAATAACAACGCTATTTCGGATTTATTGTGTGCAGCAAAACCCGAAATAACAAGCCACCCGGCAGGAATGATTTTCCAGTTTTAAAGCATGCATGACACGCCGGAAACCGCATAAAGCGCCGGAGTGTCCACCGCAAGGTCCACGTCGAAACAGGGCGCCAGCGTGTGCGCAAGCGTCTGCGCGGCTGGAAGCGGCATCGAAAGCCCGGGAGCGCTGCCCTGGTGCAGGGCGTTGATCTCGGATCTGCCCTGCGAATGACAGATCATCACCCGGCCGCCCGGCAAAAGAAGATGATGAAGCTGTCGGATCAGGCTCCCGCGGTTTTCAAAGTGCGGGAAAGCGCTGTAAACCACGGCAAGGTCAAATTCGCCGTCGGAAAGCTCCATCACATCCTGACAGCGGTATTCCACGCGTGCATCATCGCATTTTTGCTTTGCAAGTGCGATCATCCGAGGGGAAAAATCCACGCCGACCACCTGTTTCGGCTGCCGTTCGAGCAGATAGGGCGTCAGCACGCCTGTGCCGCATCCCACATCGAGTACCCGTGCCCCTGGGGCAATCCCGCATAGGGTGACCAGTGTACGCAGCTTGTCCGGATTGTGGGAGCAGATTTCGTCCCATGTTTCAGCGCGTTCATCAAAATATGCAATCTGTGCAGATTTATCCATTTTGGAAGCGTCCTTTCGCAAGAAGAATACGGAATCGCCGGATCAGATCCGGCCGGCGTTTTGCAGCGCCGCGAATTTCAGGATGCCAAGTTGGGTTTTGGCATCGGGAATTTCCCCATCCAATACCATGGCAACCGCTTTTTCCACAGGAATTTTCTGAACGGTTAAAAACTCGTTCTCATCAAGGCGCTGCTGTGATGCATGGAGATTTTTTGCGTAGAAAAGATGGATGATTTCGGTGTCATAGGCACAGGTCGGGTAAAGCTTGCCGAGCGGCTCGAAAGTTTGTGCCGTGCAGCCGCACTCCTCCTCCAGCTCGCGCCGTCCGGCCGCGGCTGGGTCCTCGCCCTTTTCGAGCTTGCCCGCAGGCAGCTCCAACAATACATCTGCAAACGGATAACGGTACTGTGACACAAAGAAGATCGTTCCATCCTCATCCAAAGCGATCACCGCGACCCCGCCGTTGTGTTCCACCACTTCGCGGGTGGAAGTCTTCCCGTTTTCCAATTCCACCGTGTCCCGCCGCAGATTCAGGATGCGGCCTTCATAAATCCGGGTAGAGTCGATCGTCTTTTCAAAATGTGTCATAAAGAACCCCTCTCTTTTCCTGTTCTGGTGCCGGAGGCACACCCTGTCCCGCATCCGGCAAATGGCGCGTGTTTTTCAGCGCTGCTGCGCCGGGAAGGCCCCTGCATAATACGAGCCGTGCGCCACATAGATTGCTATTGTGAGGTGAAGCGAATGTTCGACGGATTTTATAAAGCACCGCCCAGTTATGACCGCATCCACCGGGCGGTCTGTGAACTGGGAGAAACCTATCCCTTCCTGCGCGCCTTCCCAATTGGGAAATCGGTGCTCGGCCGGAGCATTTACGCGCTTGGGTTTGGGGAGCTTTACCGGGGCAGCCTGTTCGTGGGCGGCGTGCATGGAATGGAATGGCTGACCACGCTGCTGCTCTTCCGGTTTGCAGAGGATCTGCTGCGCGCGATGACAACCGGAGAGCCGCTCGCGGAGATCGACGTTGCGCGCGCATTGGAAAACCGTTCGATTGTGATTATCCCCTGCCTCAATCCGGACGGGGTGGAAATTTCCGTGAACGGCGCGGGAAGCGCCAAACATCTGTGCGAATTCGTGGAAAAGGTAAGCGGCGGCGACACATCCCGCTGGCAGGCAAACGCGCGCGGGATTGATCTTAACCACAACTTTGACGCGGGATTTGCCAAGGTCAAGGAGATGGAACACGCGGCGGGAATCTGCTGTCCGGCGCCGACCCGGTATGGCGGCACCATACCGCATAGCGAACCGGAAAGCCTGGCGCTGGTGAACTTTTGCCGGGCGATGAATGTGCGCCAGGCATATGCATATCATTCACAGGGCGAAGAAATCTATTACCGTTACGGCGAATGCACCCCAGCCCGCTCCCAGCTAATGGCACAGGTGCTGTCCGCCGCATCGGGTTACCGGCTTGCCGCGCCGGAAGCGATGGCGTCGCACGGAGGATTCAAGGATTGGTTTATTGAAAAACTGCACCGCCCCGCGTTCACTGTGGAAATTGGCCGCGGCTGCAATCCGCTTCCGGTGGAGGAGCTCGAGCCGATTTACGCCCGGCTTCTGGAAATGCTGCTTATCTCGATCCTCCTATAAATCCTATAGAATATTATATTCTTTTCCATCCAAAATGAAAAGAAGTTATTCGTGAATTTCACTGGAAAAATTTACGTTATATCCCGCAGCCGCCGAATGAAGCGGTCGTCGGTCAAAAGCTTCCCTTCGATTTCCACCGTGTAAAGATCGCCATTTCCAGAGAAACCCGCAGCCGCATAGAATCGCCTTGCACGTTCGTTTTCGCGCAGCACCCAGAGATAGGCGGCCTCAAAACCTGCTGTTTCCAGGGCGGAAAGCACTGCCCCAAACAGGGCTTTCCCATAACCCCTGCCAATATATTCGGGCAGCAGGTAGAGCGACTGGATCTCCGCCCACTGCGGACCGGGACATTTTTCATCTCTGGAGGGGCCGAATGCGGCGCAGCCGACCGGGATTTGCCCGTCGCAGATGAGCAGCGCCTCATAGAGTCCCTCGGAAAACCAGCCGGTGAAAGCCTCCACCCAGTGGCCGTCCGGCAGCCGGTCCAGGTACGGCTGCGGCACCATACCGCGATAGGCCGCCTTCCAGCTGCGCGCATAGATGCGGCTGATGTCCGGAATATCAGCTTGGGATGCCTTTCGGATGATCACAATGGAATATCCCTCCCTCTTTTTAGGAAGCAAACGCCCCCGGCCGCGGCCGGGGGCGTTTTTCCGTCGGAACGGCTTATTTTATCTGAGCGCTTCTTCGACAGCCACCGCGCAGGCGACCGTCGCGCCGACCATGGGGTTGTTGCCCATGCCGATGAGGCCCATCATTTCGACGTGCGCCGGGACCGAAGAGGAACCCGCGAACTGCGCGTCGCCGTGCATGCGGCCCATCGAGTCGGTCAGTCCGTAGGAAGCCGGGCCGGCCGCCATGTTGTCCGGGTGCAGGGTGCGGCCGGTGCCGCCGCCCGAAGCGACCGAGAAGTACTTGACGTCGTTCTCGTAGGACCATTTCTTATAAGTGCCCGCGACCAGGTGCTGGAAACGGGTGGGGTTGGTGGAGTTGCCGGTGATCGAAACATCGACCTTCTCATGCTTCATGACCGCGACGCCTTCAAGCACGTCATTGGCGCCATAGCATTTGACCTTCGCGCGCTCGCCGTCCGAATAGGCGGTCTCGCCCAGAACCTTCAGCTCGCCGGTGGCAAAATCGTAATCGGTTTTGACATAGGTGAAGCCGTTGATGCGGGAGATGATATAGGCCGCATCCTTGCCCAGGCCGTTGAGGATGACGCGCAGCGGTTCCTTGCGGGCCTTGTTCGCGTTGCGGGCGATGCCGATGGCGCCTTCCGCGGCCGCGAAGGACTCATGTCCGGCGAGGAAGCAGAAGCATTTGGTCTCGTCGCGCAGGAGCATTGCGCCCAAATTGCCGTGGCCGAGGCCAACAGCGCGGGTTTCCGCGACCGATCCGGGCACACAGAACGCCTGCAGGCCGATGCCGAGGGCTTCGGCCGCGTCCGCGGCTTTTTTACAGTCTTTCTTCAGGGCGATCGCAACGCCAAGGGTATAGGCCCAGACCGCGTTCTCAAACGCGATCGGCTGGACGCCTTTGACGATCTTTTCCACGTCAATGCCTTTTGCAAGGCAGTTTTCACGGGCTTCTTCAAGAGAAGACATGCCATACTCTTTGAGGCAGGCCTCAATTTTGGGCATTCTTCTTTCCTGTCCTTCAAACTTTACCATGTTGTTACCTCCCTCTCCTCTTATTCTTCACGCGGGTCGATGTATTTGGGGGCGTCGGCATAGCGGCCGTAGGTGCCGATGTTCTTTTCAAACGCCTCTTTCGGGTCCACGCCGTGGCGGATGTCCTCCAGCATCTTGCCGACCTTTACGAATTTGTAGCCGATGGCTTCGTTGTTCGCGTCGAGCGCGACCGAAAGAATGTATCCTTCGGCCAGTTCGAGGTAACGCACGCCTTTGGCGTTGGTGGAGAAGATGGTGCCCACCTGCGAACGCAGGCCTTTGCCCAGGTCCTCAAGCCCCGCGCCGATCGGAAGTCCGCCCTCGGAGAACGCGGTCTGGCTGCGGCCGTAAACAATCTGCAGGAACAATTCGCGCATCGCGACATTGATCGCGTCGCACACCAGGTCGGTGTTGAGCGCCTCGAGGATGGTCTTGCCGGGGAGGATTTCGCCGGCCATCGCGGCAGAATGGGTCATGCCGGAGCAGCCAAGCGTTTCGACAAGCGCCTCCTGGATGATGCCTTCTTTGACGTTCAGGGTGAGCTTGCAGGCGCCCTGCTGCGGCGCGCACCAGCCGACGCCGTGGGTCAGGCCGGAAATATCCTTGATTTCATAGGCTTTTACCCATTTTCCCTCTTCAGGAATGGGAGCCGGACCATGGTTGGGACCTTTGGTGAGAACACACATTCTCTCCACTTCATGGGAATAGTTCATATCGGTACTCCTTTCGGTTTGTTAGACAGGGTTGTCTATTCTTTATTATATTATCTGGGAAAGCCTGAATCAAGGGGCTTGTCCCGCTTTTGTTAAAGTTTGGACAACAAATTCCAGCTATTTTTCCCCTCTTTTTTGTGTATAATATTATCCTGTGCCAATTCTTCTCGAATTATTTTTGATTTGTTCATGGTTTCGGTGTTTTTTGGAAGCGGCATTGCGCATTATAATATTATCTGTGTAAAAATAGCTGGAAAAGCTTCTTTCATTTGACATTGCCAATAATCCAGAGTAAAATGTACAAGTTAAAGTATCTGCATTTTCAGGCGGATATTCTTGAGGAACGACTGACAGTGCCCCAAAAAGATAGATGAGGTGACAAAATGGGACTGATCCAAAAAATCTTCGGTACCTATTCCGACCGGGAGATCAAACGCATCCTCCCCATGCAGAAAAAGGTGCTCGATCTCGAAGAAAAATACCGCGCCATGACCGATGAGGAACTCAAGGCCACCACCCCGGCGCTCAAGGAACGCATTGCGGGCGGAGAAGACCTCAATTCCGTCCTTCCGGACGCGTTCGCCTGTTGCCGTGAGGCCGCTGACCGCGTGCTTGGGATGCGCCACTTCCCGGTGCAGATCCTCGGCGGAATTGTACTGCATCAGGGCCGGATCGCTGAGATGCGCACCGGTGAAGGAAAGACCCTTGTGGCGACCCTGCCGGCTTACCTCAACGCGCTCACCGGAAAAGGCGTGCATATTGTCACGGTCAACGATTATCTGGCCAAGCGTGACAGCGAATGGATGGGCAAGGTCTACCGCTTCCTCGGCCTCTCGGTCGGGCTGATCGTGCACGGGCTCGACAACGCCGAGCGCCGCGCCGCCTACGCCTGCGACATCACCTACGGAACCAACAACGAGTTTGGATTCGATTACCTGCGCGACAACATGGTCATCTATAAGACCGACAAGGTGCAGCGGGAACATTATTTCGCCATCGTCGACGAGGTGGACTCGATCCTCATCGATGAAGCGCGCACGCCGCTCATCATCTCGGGACAGGGCGATAAATCCACCGACCTCTACCAGAAGGCCGACCAGTTCGCCAAACGCCTGAAGGTGGTTCGTGTCACCGAACAGGACAACAAGGAGGAGCACGACGACGTCGATGGCGACTACATCGTCGACGAGAAGGCGCGCACCGCCACCCTGACCGCGGCCGGCGTCAAGAAGGCCGAGGAATTCTTCGGCATTGAAAACCTCACCGACGGCGATAACATGGAGATCCAGCACCACATCAACCAGGCGATCCGCGCACACGGCATCATGCAGCGCGACGTCGACTATGTGGTCAAGGACGGCGAAGTCATCATCGTCGACGAGTTCACCGGGCGCCTCATGCTTGGGCGGCGCTACAACGAGGGCCTGCACCAGGCGATCGAAGCGAAGGAAGGCGTGAAGGTTGAGCGCGAAAGCAAGACGCTCGCCACCATCACCTTCCAGAATTTCTTCCGCATGTATGATAAACTCGCCGGTATGACCGGTACCGCGCTCACCGAAGCGGATGAGTTCATGCAGATCTATAAGCTCGACGTCGTCGAGATCCCGACCAACAAGCCCATCGCCCGTGTGGATAATCCGGATGTGGTCTATAAGACCGAACAGGCAAAATTCAATGCGGTCATCGAAAATATCATCGACTGCCACAAGAAGGGCCAGCCGGTTCTGGTGGGCACCATCTCCATCGAAAAGTCGGAACTATTATCCTCCATGTTGAAACGACATGGAATTAAACATGAAGTATTGAACGCGAAGTACCATGAGAAGGAAGCGGAGATCGTCGCGCAGGCCGGTAAATACGGCGCGGTGACCATTGCGACCAACATGGCTGGACGCGGAACCGATATCATGCTCGGGGGCAACGCCGAATATATGGCCAAAGCCGATCTGCGCGCCGCCGGTTACGACGACGAGATCATCAGCGAGGCCACCGGATTTGCCGACACCGACAATGCGGAGATCCTCGAAGCGCGCAAAATGTTCCGGGAAAAGATGGATCAGTACCGCGCTGAGATTTCCACCGAAGCTGAAAAGGTCAAGGAGGCCGGCGGCCTCATGATCATCGGCACCGAACGGCATGAGTCCCGCCGCATCGACAACCAGCTGCGCGGACGTGCCGGCCGTCAGGGCGACCCCGGTGAAACCCGGTTCTTCATGTCGCTGGAGGACGACCTCATGCGGCTCTTCGGCGGCGAGCGCATCCAGAATATGATGAACATGATCGGCGCCGAGGACGATCTGCCGATTGAAGCCAAAATCCTCTCGAACTCGATCGAGTCCGCGCAGATGAAGGTGGAGGCACGCAACTTCTCGATCCGCAAAAACGTCCTGCAGTTCGACGACGTCATGAACCGTCAGCGCGAGATCATCTATTCCCAGCGAAATAAGGTGCTCGAAGGCGAGGATATCAGCGATATCGTTAAGAAGATGGTTTCCGAAACCATCGATGAAACGGTTGACCGTTATCTGGTCGATAAGGAAGTCCACGACAACTGGAACCTCGAAGGCCTGCGTGATTATTTCCTGGGATGGCTCACTGTGCCGGAGGATATGCGTTACAACACCGAGCAGCTTTCCGAAGTCACTGATGAAGATATCAAGAAGATGCTCAAGGAACGCGCGGAAAAGATCTATGCCGCCCGTGAGCAGAAGTTCACCTCCCCGATCATGCGTGAGGTCGAACGGGTCGTACTGCTCCGCAACGTCGACACCAAGTGGATGCAGCACATCGACGACATGGAGGAGCTCAAACGGGGCATGTATCTGCGGTCTTACGCCCAGAAGGACCCGGTTGTTGAGTACCGCATCGAAGGTTTCGATATGTTCGACGCGATGATCGAATCGATCCGCGAGGACACGGTCAAGCTGATGTTCACCATTCAGCTTCGCACCAACGAGGAGCCCAAGCGCGAACAGGTTGCGAAACCGACCGAGGAAGCGCACGGCACCAGCGATGGCAGCTTGGAGAACAAACCCCGCCATGTGAAAAAGGTGGGCCGCAACGATCCCTGCCCCTGCGGCAGCGGCAAAAAGTATAAAAAGTGCTGTGGGCGGGATGCTTAACCGATGATACTTTCTTTCCCGCATAAGAAAGTATCCAAAGAATGCGCGCCGCGATTTGCGCCCTTCGCGCGCCCGGAATTGCTCCGCAGGGTGACTTTCTTGCTTGTCCAAGAAAGTCACCAAAGAAGGACACGCGGGGAGACCCCGCGACCCCCATGCGGGCCGTTTGGTTGCCTGCGGCAAAGACAGCCCGCAATCTGCTTAGACAAAACGATGTCTCCCGCGTGATAAAAAGCACGCGGGACGGGTTTTCGCAACCTTGCGAAAACCGGCTGGCGCCGAAAGCGGACAAACGGATCGAAAGAACGCTGCGCGTTCAAAAATTGATGCCGCAAAGAATCTTCCTTGTCCAGCAGTGCGCGAGAGCGCAATCGCCGCCGAAGGGCGGCGATCCTGCACAAATGTAAAAGAAACGGCCCCGCTTTCGCGGGGCCGTTTTTCGTTTACTGCGCGATAAAGCATTCTTCCGCGTCTGCCTGCGCCTTTTTCAGGTTTTCGACTTCAACGCCAAGGACGCGCAGCGCTTCTGATGGGATATCGGGCATGTCCAGAAGCGCGTTGAGAACGTTGATTGAATCGGTGACACGGCTAAAAAGCAGGAAATAGGGTTCATGGTTTTCTGATTTCATAATATCACCTCTGCAATGAAGTATAGCAAATAAACCATAATTTTGCAATACAAACGTAATGCATACAAACAATAAAATTTGGCACATTATTTTGCTATACAATTGTATTGCGTGGTGTAAATATGAGAAAGTTTAAAATTCCCTCTGTGCCGCCCACCACAAACAAATGCATCCGTTTTCCAAATGATATTTTGGAGGAAGTGGAAAATGCGATTCAAGGGACGAATTGCACGTTCTCCGCGTTTGTGATTGAAGCGGTTCGGGTTGCATTGGAAAATTTAAAAGAAGAATAGAGAAAGAAACGGATTTGGCGAACTTGCATTAGGCAAGTTCGCCAAAATTATTTCATTTTTCTTGACAACATGCGCATTTGGCGGTATGATACCAAAGTACAAATGTCGAATAAATGCGCCAAAAATGGCAGATTGGAAGATCCTCTATGAATATCAAACGCGACGACCTCAGAAACATTGCGATCATTGCCCACGTCGACCATGGCAAGACCACTCTGGTTGACGGTATGCTCCGGCAGAGCGGCACCTTCCGGGAAAACCAGGCCGTACAGGAACGCGTCATGGACTCGAACGATATTGAGCGGGAACGCGGTATCACCATCCTGGCCAAAAACGCTTCCGCCGAATATAACGGTGTGAAGATCAATATCGTCGACACCCCCGGACATGCTGATTTCGGCGGCGAGGTCGAACGCGTGCTTAAAATGGTCAATGGCGTGCTGCTGCTGGTGGACGCGGCGGAAGGCCCCATGCCCCAGACCCGCTTTGTGCTGAGTAAAGCGCTTGATCTGGATCTTGCGGTCATCGTCGTGATCAATAAGATCGACCGGCCGGATGCGCGCGTCTATGAAGTGGTTGACGAAGTGCTCGAACTGCTGATGGATTTGGGCGCTTCGGACGCGCAGCTCGACAGTCCGATGGTTTTCTGTTCCGGCCGCGACGGCACCGCTTCCATCTCCCCGGAGGTGGCCGGCACCGATCTGCGCCCGCTGATGGACACGATCGTCGACTACATCCAGCCGCCCGAGGGCGATCCCGAAGCGCCCACCGCGGTTCTGGTTTCCTCGATAGACTATAATGAGTATGTTGGCCGGATCGCGGTCGGACGTATTGAACAGGGCACCCTGAAGGTGAACCAGCAGGTCAATGTCTGCGATTACCATGACAAGGAGCTCAACCGGTCTGGAAAAATTACCGCGATTTATCAGTTTACCGGCGTGGGCCGCACGCCGGCCGATTCCGCGACGGTTGGGGATATTGTGATGTTTTCCGGCATCGAGGACATCAACATTGGCAACACCGTCTGCGCGTCGGGAACCCTTCAGCCGATCCCGTTCGTCAAGATTTCCGAGCCAACCGTCGAGATGACCTTCTCGGTCAACACCAGCCCCTTCGCGGGACGGGAGGGTAAATTTGTCACCACCCGTCAGATCCGCGACCGGCTGCAGCGTGAACTTCTGCGCGACGTTTCCCTGCGCGTTTCGGATGGCGACACCGCTGACAGTTTTGTGGTCTGCGGGCGCGGCGAGATGCATCTTTCGATCCTGATTGAAAACATGCGCCGGGAGGGCTACGAATTCCAGGTCAGCACCCCAAAAGTGCTGATGCGCACCATTGACGGCCAGCTCTGCGAGCCGTTCGATGAGCTGACCATTGACGTTCCAGCGGAATCCTCCGGCGCGGTTATGGAGAAGATGGGCGTGCGCAAAGGCGAGCTTCAGTCGATGGAGCCGGTCGGTTCCCGCATGAAGATGGTGTTCCTTATCCCGGAACGCGGGCTGTTCGGCTACAAGAGCGAATTTTTGACTGACACCAAAGGCGAGGGCATCATGAACACACTCTTCCACGGTTACGCGCCGTTTAAGGGGGAGATCCCGCGCCGCAGCAACGGTTCGCTGATCGCGTTTGAAACCGGCGAGGCGGTCACCTATGGGCTTTACAACGCGCAGGAACGCGGCACGCTCTTTTTGGGCGCGGGAGAAAAGGTCTATGCCGGACAGGTGGTCGGGATGTCCCCGAAGAGCGAGGATATTGCCGTAAACGTCTGCAAAACCAAGCATTTGACCAATACCCGCGCCTCCGGTTCGGACGATGCGCTGCGGCTGATTCCGCCGCGCCGCTTCTCGCTGGAGGAATCGCTCGAGTTCCTTGGCGATGACGAGCTGCTTGAGGTCACGCCAAAATCGATCCGTATCCGCAAGCGGATTCTCGACCATGCCCTGCGCATGCGCGAGCAGATGTCGAAAAAGGGATAACGATCCATAAAAAAGGCCCGCCGATGGCGGGCTTTTTCTATGGACGCCGCTTTTCGCGGCGAAGGATGCTGTGGGGGAACCTTCTTGAAAGAAGGTTCCCCCTACCCCCCTTTCAAGAACTTTTCATGCGGCTGCGCCGCGGGCAGGCAAAGCGCGGCGCACAAAAAAACGGAACCGCACTGCGGTTCCGTTTTCAGCTTTAGAAGCAGAAGCCCCGGAAGGATGGGGCACATGGGGAAGGGTGGCTCACCCGTCCCCATGAGATGCGATGACGAGTATCGCGGCTCTGCCGTGCTCCGGCCGCGGGCCGGGCAGCGAGGAATGAGGCTGTTTTGGCCGGGAGCCCAAAACAGCTCGCATCCCTAGTAGTCCCAATAGCTGTCGGGCATCTCTTTATCAGTACGAGTTCTGGTGTAACTTCCAACAAGATCTTCCAATTCATCGACATATTCATCATAATCGTCGTCGGCGTAGTTTTTGCAACTAAGTTTCAGCTTAGATTTCAGCTGGCTCTGCTTATAGGATTTGCCCTTTTCGAATTTTACGCCTTTGATCTCACAATCTTTCTCAAAAGTATAGATGGTGTGGCTGTCCTCCCATTTGTTGCGCTTCTTCTCGTAGGAGATCTCCAGCCGCTCCTCTTTTTTGTCCTGCGCGTCGGAGGAAAGCTGGCGGATGATGTACGAGCCGTCATAGAGGTAGCAGTTATCGAACTGCGCCATGGCCGGGCGGTTATAGTTATAGACGTTGAGCTTCATATAGGACGGATAGACGTCGGTCTGGGAGAGGGTGCAGTTGCCGAGCTTCTTTTCGTCGAAGTAATAGGTGATGACGCCTTTGTTGGCCTTGATGAGCAGTGTGTGCCAGCCGTCTTCGAGGATAAGATCCTCTTTTTCATCGTCGCCGTTGAGATAGGTATAGGCGGTACCCCAGCCCGTTTTGGTTTTTGGGTTATAATACTGGAGGACCGGGGATTTGGAATTGGATTTGAGCAGGGCGATGGCTGGCTGGTGCTTGAGCGCCTTGCCGTTGCTGTCCACCAGCTCCAGGCTGAACTGCGCTTTTTTGGTAAAGCTGTCACTGGTGGTCCAGTTGTTGTCGATGTTGATTTTGACGGTCGCGGTCCAGGTGTTTGAAGAAGTTTTTTCGACCTTCATTTTGCGGCCCTGGAGGGCGTAAAACTTATCTTTCTGGTCATCGGGCCGGTACTGGTAGTATCCGCTCTTGCCGACCGAAAGATAGAGGGTCCCGTCATAGATGTCGAATTCCTCCGGCTCGTAGCGGTCGGTGACCCATTCATTTTTGCTCTTGCCGTATTTGTCCTTACCGGTGGTGAAACTGTCGCCCGAGATAATTGCAGCTGCCGACGCGGGGACGGACAGTACAAAAACAAGGGCAAGCGTCAGGCTGATCAGGCCTAAACTTTTTTTCATTGCGTGTAACCTCCCTCTGAATTTGTCCGTATGCGGACGATATCTATACGTATTTTAAGTATAGCGGTGTCGAACGGAAAAATCAACCGGGAATGGTAGAAAATTATACAAAAAGTAATTGGAAAGGTATTCCTGGACAGTGTGGATTTACAGAAAATATTTCGGGAATTTTACAAAATACAGGGATAATATGTGCACGTCCTGTTATTAGAGCAGATAAAATTTGGGCAGGAGTTCTAAAAAGCTGCGAGCGTTTTCTCATTTTTGGTTACGAAACACAGGAAAAAATAGAATTCGCGGTTTCGTCTAATTTTAACCTTGCAAATTGAATGCAAGGGGAATAAACTAGATAGATGATAAAACGGGTTGATTGCACCCGCGCAAGAAAGGGATGGTATGGTGGAAAGGTTTATACGGCTCCTGGTCGAGTACGATCAGAAAGGACAGCAGATTGTGCGGGAGGCCCAGGATCAACGCCGGGAAATCCTAGACCATATGAGCGATTACAAACAGGAAATGTCACAGCAGTACCGGGCTCGCTGTGACCACCGCATCGACTATTACAAGGCACAGGCCGAAGCGGAAAAAAATGAGAAGCTCCTTGAAATTCGCAGGAGCTACGCGGAGCAGGAACAGCGGTTGCAGGAACAGTTCCAGCGGAAAAGCGGCGAATGGGTGGAGCAGATCGTTTCGCATTGTATAGGCGGGTGATCCAATGCCGCAATATGCAAACGCGATCATGACAAAATGCCGCGCCATTTACGGGAACATGCTTTCCCCGGCGCAGTATGATGAACTGCTGCGCAAGCAGTCGGTGCAGGAGATCGCCGCCTTTTTAAAGGAAAAGACCTCCTATGCCCCGGCGCTCGCGGGCGTGCAGGAATCGACTGTCCACCGCGGGCAGCTGGAAAGCCTGCTGCACAAGGACGCCTTTTACCATTATGTCCGGCTGATCCGGTATGCGCCGAAAAACGAGGGCATCTATAACTATGTTGTAATGGACATCGAGATCGAGCTGATTCTCGCCTGCCTGCGCGACATCATTTCCGCGCGGCCGGACGACGAATATATCGCCAGCCTGCCGACCTTTATTCAGCCGTATATCAGCTTTCATGTCCTCGATCTGGTCGGTGTGAAGAATGTCGGCCAGGTGATGAAGATCATTGAAAACACCGAATTTGGGCCGGTCTTCCGAAAGTGCATGGAAGCGCATCCCCAGGTGGAAAACCAGGTGGATTACACCGCTTATGAGCTGGCGCTGCGCACCTATTACTTTGAAACGCTGCTCGGACAGGTATGCAGATCCGCGCGCGGGACCGCGCGCAAGGAACTCACCGAGCTGGTCACGATCCGGGCGGAACTGATGAATATCAACATGATGTACCGCCTGAAAGCGTATTTTCATGCGTCGCCCGACCAGGTGCGCGCGATGCTGCTTCCGTTTACCTGCCGCCTCAGCCGCAGGACGCTCGACGAACTGATTGCGGCGCGGGATGCGCAGGAGTTTCTGCAGCGGCTCTCGCGGACCATCTACGGGAAGGTGATCACCCCCGATACCACCTATATCGAAGGCGCGACCGGCAACATCCGGTACCGGCTGGATCTCAAACGGCTGCGCTTCTCGACAGACCCGCAGGTGGTCTTTACCGCGCTGATGCTTCTGCGCACAATGGAAGTGGAAAATATCATACGCATTATTGAAGGCGTGCGGTACCATCTGCCTCCGGAAAAAATTGAAAAACTGCTCTATTCCGCATGAGGGCGGTTTTCAGATACTTGGGTATTACAGGCCCCGCCGGAAGCCGGCAACAGGCGCGCAGGGCTTTTGGGGATTCCGTGGGGTGTAAATGGTTGCCGGAGAAAGGATGGGAGTAATATGGCGATAGCCAAATTGTCGCTGGTCAACATCATTGGCGATATGAGCCGCCTGGATGATGTGATCATCCGATGTTTGGACAGGGGCGATTTTCATCCCGAAAAGTCGATGCAGTCGGTTGAGGGAATCCATGGATTTGTGCCGCTTTCCGATGAAAACCCGTATCTCGACCCGCTTGGGAGGCTCACCAACCTGGGGGTCGCGGCGGGGCTCAACCCGAAGCTGATGCCGCAGGACAAAACGCGGCCCGGAGAGTCGCTGAAACGCTCAAACCAGTACTACATCGATTTTTACAACGAGTTTAAAGAGCGGTTTGACCTGCTCAATGAGCGGCGCAACTTCCTCAAAAGCGAGATTGAACAGGACAACAGCGTGCTGGTGCACTTAAAGCACATCAACGAGCTGGACGTCGACCTCGACGACCTGTTTTCCTGCAAATATATCCGGCCGCGGTTCGGCCGCATCCCGCTGGACAGCTATCAGAAGCTGTCCCTTTACGCGGATAAGCCGTTCATCTTCATCCCATTCGACGTGGAGCAGGATTACCGGTGGGGGCTTTACCTCACGCTGATCGAGAACGCTCCGGTGGTGGACGACATCTTCTCCTCGCTTTACTTTGAGCGGCTGCGGGTGCCCGATTTCGTGCACGGTACCCCAGAGGAGGCGTTTGAGCAGCTGGAGCATACCCTCAAGGAGAACCGGCTGGAGCTCGGGCGGGTGGAACGCAAAATTGCCGAACTGGTGGAAGAAAAGAAGGATGCCTTTTACGAGGTCTATACCCGCCTCAAATTCCTTTCCGATTCGTTTGAGATGCGAAAATATGTTTCGGTTCTGAAACGGCAGTTCCTGGATGTATTCTATATCACCGGCTTTATTGAGGAGGACCGCGCACAGGCGTTCGCAAAGAGCTTGCAGGATCTCAGCGGCGTTTCGGTGGAGCTCAAGCCGCACGATTCGGATAAGCGCGTCACCGCGCCGACCAAGCTCAAAAACGGCTGGTTTGCAAAACCGTTTGAGATGTTCGTCGAGATGTACGGCCTGCCGTCCTATGACGACTTTGATCCGACGCCGTTCGTGGCCTTCACCTACAGTCTGCTTTTCGGCATCATGTTCGGCGATTTGGGGCAGGGGCTCCTGCTCGTGATTGCCGGCGCGCTGCTGTGGAAGTTTAAAAAGATGAACATCGGCAGGGTGATCAACCGGGTCGGTATCTTTTCGTGTATCTTCGGGACCCTGTACGGTTCAGTGTTCGGTTTTGAGCACCTGCTTGACCCGGTGTTCCGAATGATGGGGCTGCCCGGCAAGCCGATCGAAGTCATGGCGCCCGATATGACCAATATCATCCTGCTCGGCGCGGTCGGGCTGGGCGTGGCGCTCATTATCATTTCGATCCTGCTGGACGTCTATATCGGATTTCGGCGGCACGACTTTGAACGCGCATTCTTTTCCGCGAACGGCGTGGCGGGGCTTGTCTTCTACGGCTCCATCCTGGTCGGCGCGGTGGCAATTTTTCTCACCGGCAAAAACCTGTTCAGCATGAGCTATGTCCTGGGGCTGATCGTGCTGCCGCTTGTGGTCATCCTGTTCAAGGAGCCGATCGGCAAGCTTGCGTACGGCGTCCCGTTTTCCGAAGCAAAACCCCACGACGGCCTGGGCGCCTATTTGACCGAAGGCGTTTTCGAGCTGTTCGAGGTGGTGCTGAGCTTCTTTTCCAACACGATGTCCTTTTTGCGTGTCGGCGGCTTTGTATTGAGCCATGCCGGCATGATGGCGGTGGTGTTCGCGCTGTCCGAAATGGTCGGCTCGACCGGCAGCCCGTTTGTGGTGGTGATCGGCAACCTGTTTGTCATCGGCATGGAAGGGCTCATCGTGGGAATCCAGGTACTGCGCCTGGAATTTTATGAAATGTTCAGCCGTTATTTCGACGGCGACGGCAAACCTTTTACACCGATTACCGTTTCCCCCACAGAAGAAACCTGATAAATATGAATTCATTGGAGGTTAAGAAAGATGATGTTATTTTTGATTCCAACCGCCGCAGTGCTCCTCGCGGCGATCCTGCTTGTCCCTGTCCTGAAATCCGGTTCCACCCCGAAATCCAGGCGTCGCGTCATCGCCAACGCGGGCGTGTTCCTCACAGCTGCGGTGCTGCTTGTGACCCTGTCGGTCGGGGTTTCGGCTGCGGCTGATCCGGCGACCGCGACCGTTGCCGCTGCCGCCGCGGCGGACAATAACGCGGGGTTGGGCTATCTGGCCGCCGCGCTTGCAACCGGGCTTAGCTGCCTGGGCGCCGGCATCGCAATCGGCTCCACCGCCCCCGCCGCGATCGGCGCGTTCTCCGAGGACCCGAAAGCCTTCGGTAAGACGCTGATCTTCGTGGTTCTGGGCGAAGGCGTCGCGCTTTACGGCCTGCTGATTTCAATTCTGCTGATCAACAAGCTTTGATGCCGGGTTTGACAGCGCCTGCGCAAAGTTTGTGACAATATGAGGGAAACGATCGCAACGACACCTGAAAAGGGGTTGATACCATGAAATTTTATACGCTCAGCGACAATGCCGATACGATGGTTGGCATGCGCCTTGCAGGCATCGAAGGCGAGGTTATCCACTCGCATGAAGAAGTCCTGCAGTCACTCCGGCGGGTGATGGCGGACCCGGAAATCGGCGTCGTGCTGATGACCGAAAAGCTCATCAATGCCTGCCCGCAGGCCATCTACCGATACAAGCTGACCCAAAAACGTCCGCTCATCGTGGAGGTCCCGGACCGGCACGGTTCGGGGGACGTCTCGAAGATGATCGAAGGATATGTCAGCGAGGCCATCGGCGTGAAGTTATAGCAAGGCCGGCTCATTCGGCAGACTTTGCATGAGAATGAGGTGAAATGATATGACACAGCAACAGACGATTGAAACCAAGCTGGAGTCGTTTGAACAGGCGATCCTGGCAAAAGCGAACGCCGAGCGCGAACAGATTTTAGCTGATACCGAACAGCTCAAACACAATGAGCTCGAAAAGGAGGAAAACCGCCTCCTCGAGGAGCTTTACCATAAAATCCAAAAACAGATTTCCGCAATCCAGACAGCAAATATCAAGGAAATTTCCCGGGAAACCCTCGCGCTCAAAAAGCAGCTTTATCAGCGGCGCGAACAGTACCTCGGCGAGGTGCTCGAAGCGGCCCGCAAAAGGCTTGCGGACTTCGCGGCAAGCGGCTCCTACGACGCGTTTTTTGAAAAACGGGTCAAAATGCTTGCCCAGGACTTTTTCTATCCGGGAAGCGAGATCCGGGTCCGTACGGCGGACCTGCGGTTTTCCAATCTGATCAAGGAGATTTACGGCGATTGCACCATCACGGCGGACGACGAGAATATCACGCTCGGCGGTCCGATCCTGTATAACCTTGCGCGTGGGATCGAGGCGGATTTGAGCCTCGACGCGGCGCTTGCCGAACAGAAGGATTGGTTCTACAGCCATTCCAACTTTAATTTTGCGTGACGACGGAGGGATAAAGATTGAATGAAAATGTAGTTTACTCAATCAACGGCCCGGTTGTCACCGTAAAAAACGCTGTTGATTTTCAAATGATGGAGATGGTCTACGTCGGGCACAAACGCCTGATCGGAGAGGTCATCAACATCTCTTCCGAGGTGACCACTATCCAAGTCTATGAGGTCACCACCGGGCTAAAGCCCGGCGAACCGGTGCAGGGCACCGGCGGGCCGCTCTGCGCGACCTTGGGCCCGGGCATCCTCTCGAACATCTTTGACGGCATCGAGCGGCCGCTCGGCGAGATTGCAAAACAGTCCGGCCCGTTCATCCCGGAGGGCGCGGACATCCCGTCGCTCGACACCGAAAAGAAGTGGCCTGTCCAGATTCGCGTGAAGGCGGGCGATATGCTCGCGCCTGGGGACGTTTACGCCGTCACCCAGGAGACCGCCATCATCGAAAACCGGGCCATGTGCCCGCCGGATCTTTCCGGAGAGGTGGTTTCGGTCCGGCCGGACGGGGATTACCGGGTCTTTGACACGCTCATTACCGTCCGCGACCAGAAGGGCAGAACCCACGATCTCGCATTGGCGCAGAAGTGGCCCATCCGCGTTTCGCGGCCGGTCTCAGAGCGCCTGCCGATCGACCGCCCGCTCATCACCGGACAGCGGGTTATCGACACCCTCTTCCCCATTGCCAAGGGCGGCACCGCCGCCGTGCCGGGGGGCTTTGGCACCGGAAAGACGATGACCCAGCATCAGCTTGCCAAATGGTCGGACGCGGACATCATCGTCTACATCGGCTGCGGCGAACGCGGCAACGAGATGACCCAGGTGCTCAAGGAGTTCGGCGACCTGATCGACCCCAAGTCCCAAAAGCCTCTGACCGCGCGCACCGTGCTGATCGCAAACACCTCCAACATGCCGGTCGCGGCGCGCGAGGCGTCGATCTACACCGGCATCACGCTGGCGGAATATTACCGCGACATGGGCTACCACGTCGCCGTCATGGCTGATTCGACCTCCCGTTGGGCCGAGGCGCTCAGGGAGATCTCCGGCCGCCTGGAGGAGATGCCCGCCGAGGAGGGCTTCCCCGCCTATCTGCCGAGCCGGATCTCCCAATTCTATGAGCGCGCCGGCTATATGAAGAATTTAAACGGCACGGAAGGTTCGGTCTCGATCATCGGCGCGGTCTCGCCGCAGGGCGCGGACTTCTCCGAACCGGTCACCCAGAACACCAAGCGGTTTGTGCGCTGCTTCTGGGCGCTCGACAAGAACCTGGCCTATGCCCGCCACTATCCGGCGATCAACTGGAACACCAGTTACAGCGAATATCTAGACGATCTGGCGGACTGGTACGAAAAGAACATCTCCCCTGACTTTCTCGAACGGCGGCAGGAGATTTCCACCCTGCTGCTCGAGGAAAACAAGCTGATGGAGATCGTAAAGCTGATCGGCTCCGACGTGCTGCCGGACGACCAGAAGCTGGTGCTCGAAATCGCGAAGGTGGTGCGCGTCGGCATTTTGCAGCAGAACGCCTACCACCGCGACGACACCTACGTCCCCCTCCCAAAACAGCTCAAGATGATGCAGGTGGTGCTCTATTTCTACCGAAAATGCCAGGAAGTCGTGGCGCGCGGCGTGCCGATTTCCGAAATTGTCGATACCGGCCTTTTTGAAAAGATCACCAAGATCAAATATGATATCCCGAACGATCAGCTCGCGCTGTTTGACGACTATTATAAAGAAATCGACGACAAGCTGGGCAAGCTTGATCGTGCGTTTTAAGGGGGCGGTCAGGAATGCTGCAATTTGTAGGACTCAATGAAATCAACGGCCCACTGATCGCGTTGGACCATGTGGCGGGTGTTTCGTTCGACGAAATGGTTGCGCTCAAGATGGAAAGCGGCGAACAGCGGTTCGGCCGTGTGGTGCAGATTGAGGGGGACCGCGCGGTGATCCAGGTGTTTGAAGGCACCCGCGGCATGTCGCTCACCAACGTGCGGACCACCCTGCTCGGGCACCCGATGGAGATGCCGCTTTCCACCGAGGTGCTCGGCCGTATTTTCAACGGTTCCGGACGCCCGATCGATGGGCTGGGGGAGATTTTCTGTGAAAAGAGCGCCGACATCAACGGCAAGCCGATGAACCCGGTCACCCGCGAATATCCCCGCAACTATATCAACACCGGCATCTCCACCATCGACGCGCTTGCGACTCTGATCCGCGGCCAGAAGCTGCCGATTTTTTCCGGCTCCGGCATGGGTCACAACAAGGTCGCGGTTCAGATGGTGCGTCAGGCGCGCCTTTCCGGCACCGATGAACAGAACTTTGTCATCGTTTTCGCCGCCATGGGAGCCAAGAACGACGTGGCCGACTACTTCCGCCGCTCGTTTGAAGAGGCCGGTGTCATGGAAAAGGTCGTCATGTTCCTGAACCTTTCGAACGACCCGATCATCGAACGCATCCTGACGCCGCGCTGTGCGCTGACCGTCGCGGAATACCTTGCGTTTGAGCACGGCATGCATGTGCTGGTTGTCATGACCGACATCACCGCCTACTGCGAGGCGCTGCGCGAGTTCTCTTCCTCCAAGGGCGAAATCCCGGGCAGGAAGGGCTTCCCCGGCTATCTTTATTCCGACCTGGCGTCCCTTTATGAGCGCGCCGGGATCATCGAGGGCAGTTCCGGTTCGGTCACCCAGGTACCAATCCTCACGATGCCCAATGACGACATCACCCACCCGGTTCCGGACCTCACCGGCTATATCACCGAAGGCCAGATCGTGCTCGACCGGCAGCTCGACCAGACCGGCGTCTATCCGCCGATCGCGGTTCTGCCTTCCCTTTCCCGCCTCATGAAGGACGGCATTGGCGAAGGCTATACCCGCGCCGACCATTCCGACTGCTCGAATCAGCTGTTCGCCGCCTACGCCAAGGTACAGGACGCGCGGGCGCTCGCATCGGTCATTGGTGAGGAGGAGCTGTCCGAGGTGGATAAAAAGTATATGTATTTCGGCAGGATGTTTGAGCAGCACTTTGTCAACCAGGGCGCGCGGGAAAATCGTTCGATCGAAGAGACGCTCGACCTTGGATGGATGCTGCTTTCGCTGCTGCCGCGTGAGGAGCTCGACCGCGTCAGTGAAAAAGTGCTCGCCCAGTACTACCGTCCCGAGGCCGCGCTTGAAAAGTTCGGCAGCGCGCCGTCGGCGTCGTAACCGGGCGCGCCGGGAGGGAGCAAGATGGCAAATGAACTGAATGTGACCCCAACCAAGGGCAGCCTGATGGCGCTGCAGAAATCCCTGTCGCTTTCGACGCTGGGGTTCGACCTGCTCGACCGCAAGCGCAATATCCTCATCCGGGAAATGATGCTGCTCATCGACAAGGCAAAGACCCTGCGCGGCGAGATCAGCAGTACCTATGCCCAGGCTTATGAGGCGCTGCAGGATGCGAATATCACCCTCGGTGTGGTCCGGGAGACCGCGCTGGCGGTTCCGATTGACGATGGGTTGTCCATCACCTACCGCAGTGTGATGGGGGTGGAAATCCCCAATGTGCATCTGGCCGAGCGGAAGATCGAGATGTGCTATGGCATCGACCAGACCAATTCCCGCTTTGACTACGCGGTCGTCTGCTTTGAAAAGGTAAAACAGATCACCGCCCTGCTGGCCGAGGTGGAGAACAGCGTTTACCGCCTGGCAAATGCAATCCGCAAAACCCAGCGGCGCGCCAACGCGCTGGAGAATATCGTGATCCCGCGCTATCAGGAGACGATCAAATTTATCACCGACGCGCTGGAGGAAAAAGACCGCGAGGAATTTTCCCGGCTGAAGGTCATCAAAGCGGTAAAACTGAAAAAGAACAAAGCGCCTGCATGATCGCAGGCGCTTTTCTTTTCATTGACAGGGAGCCTTTTGGACGGTAAACTGGGAAAGGCGGCTGTATGAAATGTGAAAAGAAGGGGTTCTATGAAACGGACACATATCGAGATCGCAGGCATCCCCGCCGTCCTGTGGGGAGAACAACCGGGTGGCAGGCTGTTTTTGGCGGTGCATGGAAACCTCTCCCACAAGGAGGACGAAGTGATCGCCCTGTTTGCCAAAGAAGCTGATTTGGCGGGCAGCCGCACATTGAGTTTTGATCTGCCCGGCCATGGCGCCCGCAAAGCCGGCGGCACGGCCTGCAAGGTACAGGACTGCGTGCGGGATTTGCGGACAGTCCTGGACTTTGCATTGGAAAAATCGGACGATTTGGGCCTGTTCGCCTGTAGCATGGGGGCGTATTTCAGCTTGATCGCCCTCGAGGACGCGCCCATCCGGCAGGCGGCGTTTCTCTCCCCGGTGACCGACATGGAGGCGCTCATCCGCGGGATGATGCAGGCGGCCAGCGTGAGCGAAGCGCGCCTTCAGGCGGAACAGGAGATTGACACGCCGTTTGGACAGACGCTCTACTGGGACTATTTCTGCTACGTCCGGGAGCATCCGGTCAAACGCTGGGAGGCCCCGACCGAGATCCTTTCCGGCAGCCTTGACAGCCTGTGCCCAGCGGCGGTTACGGCCGATTTTGCACGGCGGTTTTGCTGCGGCCATACAGTGATGGCCGGCGGGGAGCACTTTTTCCACACCGCCGGGCAGCTCGAAGCGTTTCGGCAGTGGCTCCGGGAGAAGGTATTCCGCGGCAAAAAAGAGGGCCCGATGTAAAAATAAGTGTGACAAATTGCTGCAGATATGCTACCATAAGTCTGGCTGGGAAAAGCAGGGGCCGCAAAAATAGGAGACTGTATGCAAAATGCCAAGGACAAAAAAAATATTCTGCAAACGGCCGCCCTGCTGACGCTGGCAGTGCTGGTTCTGGTCTGCTGCGCTCTGTTTTATATCCGCTCGGTGAACGCTTCGCTCAAAGAGGAAGCGCTGCAATATCTTTCGGAGGTGTCGCGGCAAGGGGCGAATGTGGTCGAGCAGCAGATGGAAGGCGATATGCGGATGCTTCGCACCATTGCCGGCGCAATAGGTTCGCTGGAGGAGTTTACGGTCGAAAAGGGCCTTGAGATGCTGAAAAAAGAAGTTCGGACCACCAGCTTCAAGCGGATGGGTCTCGTGTTGAAGGACGGCACTGCCTACCGTACCGACGGAGAGAGCACCATGGATCTGAGCGAGCGGGAATATTTCCAGCGCGCGCTGGAAGGAGAATCCGTCGTTTCAAACGCGTTGCAGGATTATGTGGACAGCAAAACCATCTATGTCTATGCTGCCCCGGTCTATAATGAGGACGAGATTCTCTGTGTGATCTACGCCACCAACGACGCCTCGGTCTATGCGTCCACGCTGAATGTGCGTCTGTTCGGCGGCGCGGGATATTCCTATATCACCGACCGGAAAGGGGAAATCCTGATCTATCCGGAGCATCCGGACAGCATGCCCGGCTTGGGGAATGTTTTTCGGGGCTTTGACCATGGGACCGAGCTGCAGAGCGCACAGCTCGAAAAAATGCGGGATGATATGGCCCATGACCGGGACGGGGTGATCGAATACCGGCGCGCCGGCCAGCGGCGGTACATGTCTTACATGAATATCCGGGTCAACGACTGGTATATGGTTTCCGCGGTTTCTGCAAGTGTTGTGTCCACCCGGTTCGGTTATCTCAGTGGCCTGACGCTGTTTGCGTGCGTCTCGGTGCTGACGGTTATGATCGGGATGTGCTGGTATATTGTCCACAGCAAGAACCGCAACCGGCATGAGCTGGAGCGGCTTGCCTATACCGACCCGGTGACCGGCGGAATGAACTGGAATGGTTTTTTGCGCGCCGCAACCGCCGCGCTTGCCGCCTCTGGCGACGCGCCATATGCCATGGTAAGCTTTGATATCGATAAATTCAAGGTTCTGAACGATCTGTTCGGCCATGAGGAAGGCAACCGCACGATGTGCAACGTCTGGCGCATCCTTGGGAAGGAGTTGGGTCCGGATGAACCGTTTGCGCGGTCCTCAGCGGACAATTTCAATTTCCTGATGCATTATGACGGTCGGGAAGAGGCCGCTGCACGGATCTCCCGGATTGATGCCAAAATCCGGCAGGTGCACGAGGGCTTCCGCGTGCAGTATACGCTGGAGTTTTCCTTCGGGGTTTATCCCATCGAAGACAAGACCCTTTCCCTCAGTGTAATGAGCGACCGGGCGGGCATTGCCCGCAAAGAGGTCAAGGGGATTCACGACCAGCTGATCGCTTTTTACGATCACACGGTGCGGGACCGCATCGTCGCGGAGAAAAATATCGAAAATGAAATGGTGGAGGCGCTTGTACAGGGACAGTTTGAGGTTTATCTGCAGCCCAAGTACAAACTTTCAAACCGGTCGCTGGAAGGCGCCGAGGCGCTTGTGCGCTGGAACCATCCCACCAAGGGGATCATTCAGCCGGGCGCGTTCATCCCGGTGTTTGAAAAGAACGGCTTTATCGTGAGCTTGGATGAATTTGTGCTGGAACGGGTGTGCGAAACGCTGCGCGGCTGGCTGCTGGAGGGAATTGAACCCGTGCCGGTCGCGGTGAACATCTCCCGCCTGCACCTGCATGACAGCTGCTTTGCAAAACGGGTGCGGCAGATTGTGGAACAGTATGAGGTGCCTTGCCGGTATCTGCAGCTGGAGCTGACCGAAAACATCGTGCTTGATTTTGAAAACATCGACCGCACGGCGGAATTGATGATCCAAATGAAGAAGCAGGGATTCACCTTTGCCATGGACGACTTTGGAACCGGATATTCCTCCCTGAACCTGCTGCGCAGCCTGCCGGTCGATGTGGTGAAACTTGACAAGGCGTTTTTCGGGGAGAAATCGGACGGCGGCCGCGGGCGCTCGGTGGTGGCCGATGTGGTTGCGCTTGCCAAACATCTGGAGATGCAGGTGGTGGCAGAAGGGGTGGAAACCGCTGAACAGGTCGATTTTCTCACAGAGATTGGGTGCGATGTGGTTCAGGGTTACTTTTTTGCCCGGCCGATGCCGGTGAACGCCTTTGAACGGATCTACTGGAACCGGAATTTTTCCACGGCTGGAAAGTGAAGAAAAAAGAACCCCCGGGCCTTTGGGGAAGGGCCCGGGGGTTTATTCAGCAGAGGATGACCTGCGCTTCATAGGGCAGAAGCACCCCGGACTCCCAGACTGGCCTGCCTGTGTAGTTCGAGAGCAGGATTTTTCCGGCAGGCGGTTTTGCATCGAGCCGGAGATCCTCACCGGTCAGGTTGAGCAGGACGAAGAGCTGATCGCTCTCCAGTGTGCGGACATAGGAATAGATCGCCGGATCGTCCGGCAGAAGATCCTGAAAGGTTCCATATACAAATACATCATGTTGTTTTCTTAATTGAATTAACTTTTTGTAGTATTGAAAAACCGAATGTGGATTCGCAAGCTGCTCCTTTGCGTTAATTTTGGGGTAATTGGGGTTCACCCGCAGCCAGGGCGTGCCGGAGGTGAAGCCGGCGTTCTCGCTGTCGTCCCACTGCATAGGGGTGCGGGCGTTGTCGCGCCCGATGCGGTTGATCTGCGCGAGCGCGGCCACAGGGTTAAAATCCGGTTTTTGGCGTTCGGCGGCAATCCAATTATGGATTTCCACATCCTGAAAGTCCTCGAACCGGTCAAACCGCACATTGGTCATCCCCAGCTCCTCCCCCTGGTAGATAAACGGAGTGCCCTGCAGCGTGTGGATGAGGGTGGCAAGCATGGTGGCGCTTTCGTACCGATAGCGGGTGTCGTTGCCGAAACGGGAAACCTGCCGCGGCTGGTCATGGTTGGAAAGGTAGTTGCAGTTCCACCCGATACCGTTCAGGCCTTCCTGCCAGGCGGTCAGCACCTTTTTCAGCTCAATGGGGCGGTATTCGGCTTTTTCCCATTTGTTTTTGCCAACGTCGATGGTCATATGCCCGAACTGGATGATCATATTCAGTTCGCGGCGTTTTGGATCGGTGTAATCGCGCCCGTCCTGCGGCGTCACGCCGGAGGTTTCCCCCACGGTCATGCAGCCCGCCGGAGCAAAGACTTCATCATGCAGCTCGCGCAGCCATTCGTGATTGGCCGGCAGGTTGGAATGCAGCTTGAACGCATCCTGGTACTTTCCGGCCTTTGTGACCGGCGCGTCGGGCAGGCCAGGCTGTTTGGCGTAGAGGTTCGCGGTATCGATGCGGAACCCGTCGATCCCCCGGTCGAGCCAGAATCGGGCAATGTCCTTGATTTCGCGGCGCACTTTGGGGTTTTCCCAGTTGAGGTCGGGCTGTTCCCTTGTGAACAGATGCATATAATACTGTCCGGTTGGTTCGTCATACTGCCAGACCGATCCGGAAAAAATTGATTCCCAGTTGTTGGGCTCCTCCCCGCCTTTCCCATCCCGCCAGATGTAATAATCCCGGTAGGGGTTTTCTTTCGATTTGCGGCTTTCCAGAAACCACGGGTGTTGGTTGGAGGTATGGTTCACGACCAGATCCATAATGAGCCGCATGCCGCGCGCATGCACGTCGGCCAGAAGGGCGTCCCAATCCGCGAGCGTACCGAACTCCGGGAGAATGTCCCGATAATCGCTGATGTCGTAACCGTTATCCTTGCCCGGGGACTGATAGACTGGCGAAAGCCAGATCACGTCGACCCCCAATTCTTCGAGATAATCGAGCTTTGCGCGGATGCCGCCAAGGTCCCCCATCCCGTCGCCGTCCGAATCACAGAAAGACCGGGGATAAACCTGGTAGACCACCGCCTCTTTCCACCATGCACGCTGCATATCGTTCCTCCTAACGTTTTTTTGCGCCTTTCAGGCGCCCGAAAGTACTTTCTTGCTTGTGCAAGAAAGTACCCAAAGAACACACGCGGGGTGTCCCCGCGGCCCCGATCTACGGCCTAAGAGCCGCCGCTCTGCGGCGGTTGGCCTCCGAAATACTCGCTGCGGCTCGTAATGCGCTCCATGAAAGCTGCCTGCGGCAGAAATGGCGCGCAATCTGCTTTGGCAAAACGAGGGACGCCGCGCTTGGCAGCCTGCTCGCCTGACGGCGAAGCGCGCTTACGCGCGACGGCTGCTCACGGGGGCTTTCCACCCCCGTGTCCCCCGGCAAAGAGTCGTCTGCGACGACCCGCCGCCTTTGGCGGCGGATTCGGGATAAGGAGCGCGGGACCGGTTTTCCCAATCTTGCGAAAACCGGCTGCGCCGGATAAGGACAAACCGATTGAAAAATTCGCGTCAGGTTTTCACCGCACCGTCCGAAATGCCCTTGATGAAATATTTCTGTAAGCTGAGGAAAACCAGGATGATCGGCAGCACCGAAACAAGCACCGCCGGGAAGATGAGTTCCCAGGGGCTTCCGTACTGCCCTGACAGTATTTTCGCAAAATAAAGCTCCAGCGTCAAGGTCTTGATGCCTTCGGCGTTGCCGATCACCAAAAATGGCAGCAGATAATCGTTCCAGATCCACATGCCGTTTAGGATAATCACCGTCACGGTGGTCGATTTGAGCAGCGGGAATACCACCAGGAAGAACACCTGCAGGATATTTGCCCCGTCGATGACGGCTGCCTCCTCAATCCCCTGCGGTACGCTTTTGATAAAGCCGTGATAGAGGAATACGCTCATTGAAAGTCCAAAGCCGCCGTACATCACGATGAGGCCGGGCGTATTTTTCAGCCCGAGCGTATCCATGAAGGAGAGCAGCGGATACATAATCGACTGGAATGGGATCAGCATGGCTGAAACGAACAGGAAAAAGATCAGCCCGCTGATTTTGGTTTTGTTGCGCACCATCATCCAGGCCGCGAGCGACGACACGACAACGATCAACGCGATCGAAGCCGCGGTAATCACGAAAGTGAGCCCGAGCGATTTGAGGAAGTGGATTTTGTCCGCCGCGTTTTGCAGATAGGAAAAATCCCAGCTCTGCGGGAGCGCGAGCGGATTGCGAACAATTTCCGACTGGCTCTTGAAGGCGTTCACCAACAGAAAATAAAGCGGCATCAGAGTATAGACTGCGAACAGGGTCAGGATGAGATACCGGACGGCATCCCCAGCCGTGACCCGGTGATGATATTTTTTGTCCTCCATCAGAGCTCCACCTCCTGCTTTTTGGTCAAGGAGACCTGTGCCAGCGTGATAACAGCGATCATCACAAAGAAGATGACCGCCTGCGCCTGCGCAAGCCCATAATCCGGCGGCGTGGTGTCCTTGGTGGTGCGCAGGATCTGCATGGCCAGCATACGGGTGCCGAAATTGCCATCGGTGAGGGCGATGTTCTGATCGAGCAGTTTGAAGGAGTTGGCGAGCGTGAGGAATACACAGATGGTGATCGATGGCATCAGCATTGGAACGGTCACATGCCAAAATTGCTGCCACCAGGTGGTTCCGTCGATCTCCGCCGCCTCGTAGAGGTCGCCCGGGATGTTGTTGAGCCCGGTCACGTAAATAATCATCATATACCCGGCAGTCTGCCAGACCATCATAATCGCAAGCGCGAAAAGCGCTTTGGTCTGGTCCTGTAACATATATGCGAGAAAATCCACCGGGATGATCCCGTTCGGCCCAAACAGGAGATCGGTATAAATGGTGTTGAAGATGATCTGCCAGATGTAGCCGAGCGCCAAGCCGCCCAGCAGGTTCGGCAGGAAAAAGACGGTCCGGTAAGCGCCCGCGCCGCGCCGCACGCCATTGACCAGAAGCGCAAAGACAAGCCCAGTCAGATTGATGGCGACGACCGCCACAACCGTATAGCGGAAGGTGTACCAGAGGCTCTGCATAAATCGCTCGTTCTGGAACGCACGCAGATAGTTTTTGATCCCGACGAAAGATTCATACCAGGCGCCGCCGCCTGAAAAATAGGTTCCGCGCCATCCGGTGAACGAATAAATTACCCCCAGTATAAACGGAATCAAAATCACCAAAACGAATAATATAATTGCCGGAAGCACCAGCGGAAAAAACCATTTTTTATAGTAGCCTTCCATTTCTTTGGCCTCCTTGGATGATGAGGTTATGTACATGCGCCGGGGCTCCGGCGCACGGCGGGCGGACCGTCTCTTTGGAGCCGATACGGCTCGCCTGCAAAGTGTTTGCAGGCCCTCCCGAAACATCGTTCGTTCCCTTTTGGAAGGAATCCCCCCTGCGGCCGCGCGCTGGGAGCGCAAAGCGCTGCGTTCAGTCCTGAGCTGGCCGTTTTATTGGGAGCGGCCGCGGCGCAGGTTGCGAAGCCTAAGGGAGCCGCCGCCTTTGCGAAGCAACCAGCGGCGGCGGGGACCGCGGGGAACTCCCCGCGCGTGTTCTTTCTCCTCTTTCTTGCACGGGCAAGAAAGAGGACCGCCGGAGGCAACTCCCCGGGCGCGCGAAGGGCGCGAAAATCAGCCGCGCATGTCGCGCCACTTGGTGATGGCGAAGTCCGCGATCGCATCGTAATCCTCATCGGTCCAGGCGGGCTTGGTGAGATAGTTCTCCATCAACTCCAGCCCAACCGTGTCGCCGCCCCAGGAGGCGGGCGCGCCGTGATAGGGCGCGGCCAGCGTGTGGCCGGTTTCCATATAGGCAAGAATGCTGTTGCCAAGCGCATTGTTCAGCTCGGTGGTTGACGGATCGGCATTGTAGGGGATGAAGTCGAACTCATCGGTCACATAGCGTTTGCCGGTTTCAGAGGTATTCAGCCAGACAAGGAATGCTTCGGCCGCCTCAATGGTCGCCATGTCCTTGTTCGCGTTGATCGCATAATACATTGGGACAAAAACCGGAATCGAAGAGTTGAATTTTTCGACCGTGAGCCCCTCCACCTGGATTTCCTCCTGGGTGATCGGCAGTTTGACCGGCACGAAGGTCAGGTGGGCTGCCATGTCCGCATCCAGATTCGCAATCGCGGGTGCGACCCAGTTTCCGTTTTTCATGAAGAGCGCCTTGCCGTCGACAAACCGCTGCAGGGTCGGGTCATATCCGTAGTTGGTCGCAACGATGAAATCCTGCCCGCGTGCGGCCGGGCCGTCGCTTCCGGCGAGATAGGTGGTCTTGAGGTCAAGCGCCTTTGCGAAATCGCGGATCGGCCCGCGCAGCTGTTCAAGCTGTTCATCGGTTGCGTTGGCGGCGGACGCCACGTTCGGGAAGACCGCGTTCAGCGCGACGTTGACCATGTGATCGCCATAGGTCCACTTTTCGCTGGCCGCGACCGCGAACACGCCGGTCAGATTATTGGCGAGATTCGATTTTTCCGCTTTGAAGGCATAGCTGTTGCCGTTGAGGGTAACGCTGGCAGCGGACGGTGCCTTGATATAGGCGTCAACCGCCTGTACAAAAGCTGCGAACTCGTCATACGAAGAAGCGACCAGGTCGTTGAAGACAGCGGTTTCATCCGCGTCCATCAGGTCTGCGAGCATCCGGTGGTCGAGGATGTAGCCATAGCCCTCCACGTTATAAGGCACCCCATAGCTGTCCGCGCCGTCGGTGGTCAGACGCATATTTTCCGGGATTGCATCCACCATGTCCTTGAAAGCGCCGGCGGGGGCCTTCTCGAAATTATAGGCCGCGCCTGAATCGCGCCATTCGATCAGCTCCTTATAGCCCTGGATGGTGAAAATGGCGGGCTGGTCGGCGGCTTTGCCCTGCATTTCTGCGCGCAGGGTTTCCATATGATCCTGGCCGGAACCGATCGAGAAGGAACGCACCTTCACGCCGGTTTCCTGCTCGTAAGCTTTACACATTGCTTCAAATTGGGTTGCGGTCTCGCCTTTGGAAGAATAGATATACAGTTCCGGCGTCCCGGTGGGGGTTCCTGTCCCACCGGACGCGGTGCCGGAGGACGAACCGCCTGATTCCTTTTTGGTGCAGCCCGCGCATGCGGCGGACAGGAGGATGACGGAAAGTAAAACAGATAACAGTCGATGTGCGTTTTTCATATGCTTTCTCCTTTGGAATCAAAATCTGGAAGGTCTTACGTTCTAAAAGTATGGTCGGTTTTTCAGCCGGTTATGCCTGTGGGACGGTATTTTCAGGAAGCCGTGCGGATATATTGTATGGAAGCGGTCCCAGGGTTTGCCGGAAAATTGCCAAAAGCATACGAAATTCGTAGAATTTTCTTGTTTTTTAGGCGGAAAACAAATTGACCGGAAAAATGATTCGTGATAAGATAAAATAGCTGATATTATAGCGTTGCGGGATATCCGGCCCGCCGCGCTTTTGCCGCCCAAAACGGCGGAATAGAAAGGGAGAATTGAATGGGAATGACAATTGGAATCGACATCGGTTCCACCACGGTCAAGATTGTCGTGGTACAGAATAACAACATGGTGTACCAGCGGTATGAGCGCCATATGTCCCAGGTGCGCCAGAAGACTCTGGAACTCGTGCGCGACGCGCGTGAAGCGATCGGTGACGAGCCGTTCACGATTGCGTTTTCCGGCTCGGCGGGGCTTGGCGTCGCGAAATCCGCGGGCATGCCCTTCATCCAGGAGGTCTTTGCCACCGGCGAGGTGGTCAAGACGATGGAGCCCGGCACCGACGCGGTGATTGAGCTGGGCGGAGAGGACGCGAAGATCATCTTCTTCACCGGCGGGCTCGAGGAGCGGATGAACGGCTCCTGCGCGGGCGGCACCGGCGCGTTCATCGACCAGATGGCGACGCTGCTCGACGTGACGCCTACCGAGCTTGATGAACTTTCGCTCAGGAGCGAAAAACTTTATACGATCGCGTCCCGCTGCGGCGTGTTCGCCAAGAGCGACATCCAGCCGCTCCTGAATCAGGGCGCGCGCAAGGAAGATATCGCCGCCTCAATCTTCAAGGCGGTTGTCGACCAGACGATCACCGGCCTTGCGCAGGGACGGCGGATCACCGGCAAGGTGCTGTTCCTGGGCGGCCCGCTCTACTTCTTCAAAGGCCTGCGCCGGGAATTTGTCCGGTCGCTGCACCTCTCGCCCGAAAACGCCGTATTCCCGGAGATGGGGCGGTTCGCGGTTGCGCTGGGGACAGCGCTTTATGCGGAAAAAACCAGCCAGCCGATCGATTACGAAACATTGGTTGCAAAGATTGAGGACACCACCAATGAGGTGCGCGCCTCCCGGCTGCTCGACCCGCTTTTCAGGGAGAAAGCGGAATATGAGGCGTTTTGCGCGCGGCACGCGCGCGACACAGTCGAGAAACGGGACCTTATGGAATACGAGGGGGAAGCTTATCTCGGCATCGACTGCGGCAGCACCACCACAAAACTGGTGCTCATGAGCGAACAGGAGGAAATCCTCTACGAATATTACAGCGCCAACCGGGGAAATCCTGTCCAGATTGTGAAGGAGCAGCTCGAATACCTGCTGCCGAGGTGCGAGGGCCGCATCGAAATCAAGGGCTCGGCCGCGACCGGCTATGGTGAGGATCTCATCAAAAACGCCTTTTCGGTCGACGCGGGGCTGGTCGAAACGATGGCCCACCTGAGAGCCGCCCGGCATTTTAACCCGCTGGTCGACTTCATCCTCGATATCGGCGGCCAGGACATCAAATGCTTCAAGGTCCGCAATAATTCGATCGATTCGATCATGTTAAATGAAGCCTGCTCGTCTGGCTGCGGTTCGTTCATCGGCACCTTCGCCCAATCGATGGGCTATACGGTTGCGGATTTTGCCAAGCTCGGACTGCTGGCAAAATATCCGGTCGACCTTGGTTCCCGTTGCACCGTTTTTATGAATTCGTCGGTTAAACAGGCGCAGAAGGAAGGCGCTTCGGTGGAGGACATCTCCGCCGGCATTTCGATCTCGGTGGTCAAAAACGCGATTTACAAGGTCATCCGAGCCTCGTCTGCCGCCGAACTCGGCGAACACATTGTGGTGCAGGGAGGCACCTTTCTGAACGACGCGGTGCTGCGTGCGTTTGAGATGGAGCTTGGGCGCAATGTGGTCCGTCCGGAGATTGCCGGACTGATGGGCGCTTACGGCGCCGCGCTCTACGCAAAGGAGCTGGGACTCGCAGAGTCCACGCTGATTTCAGCGGCAGACCTCAGGGAATTCGTACATACTTCCAAATCGGCAATCTGTCAGCATTGCACCAACCACTGCAACCTGACGGTCAATTCATTCGGAAAAGGCAAAAAGTTTATCAGCGGAAACCGCTGCGAGCGCCCCCTTGGCAACTTCACGGTGGATACCCTGCCGAACCTTTACCGCTACAAGCTCCAGAAAATCAAAGAGCTCGCGCCGGTGCGCGGGCGGCGTGGGAAGATCGGTCTGCCGCTGGGACTCAATATGCTGGAGAACGTGCCGTTCTGGCATGCTTTTTTCAGTGATCTGGGCTTTGAAGTCGTGCTCTCAGACATCTCCACCCGCGAAACCTACACCAAAGGGCAGTTTTCGATCCCGTCGGACACCGTCTGCTACCCGGCCAAGCTTCTGCACGGGCATATTGAGAACCTGCTCGAAAAAGGTGTGACCGACATCTTTTATCCCTGTCTCACCTACAATTTTGACGAGGAAAAGGGAGACAACCATTATAATTGCCCGGTTGTCGCCTACTATCCGGAGCTGCTGCGCGCGAATGTCGCGGAACTCTCGCAGGAGCCGGTCAATTTCATCTATCCGCATGTGGGCATCCACATCCCCCGCAAAATGGGAGAAAAGCTTTATGGAGAACTGTGGAAGTCGTTCCCAACGCTCACGCTCCATGAGGTCCGGCACGCTGCCAAAACAGCATATGAGGCCTATGATGCCTGGATGCGGGATGTGAAGGCCGAAGGGCGGCGCGCGATCGATTACGCACGCGGGCACGGCAAAAAGATCATCGTGCTTTCCGGACGGCCCTATCACATCGATCCGGAGATCAACCACGGTATCGACCGGCTGATCTCCTCGTTTGGGATCGTAGTGGTTTCGGAGGACTGTGTGGCTGATCTGGTTGAACCGGTCAAGGTGCATGTCCTCAACCAGTGGACCTACCATTCCCGGCTCTATAACGCCGCCAAATACGTCACCACCCAGCCTGACATGGAGCTGGTGCAGCTCGTGTCATTCGGCTGCGGCATCGATGCGATCACCACCGACGAGGTGCGCGTGATTTTGGAGGACGGCGGCAAACTCTACACGCAGCTCAAGATCGATGAGATCTCGAACCTGGGTGCGGTAAAGATCCGCATCCGCAGTCTCCTGGAGGCGGTTGCCGAACGGGAACGCATGGCAAAGGAGGTGGGCGTCCATGGCTGAGGAAGAGCGCGTAGTCTTTACAAAAGAGATGAAAAAGGATTACACCATCCTGGTCCCGACCATGCTGCCGATCCACTTTAAATTGATGCTCAACATCCTGCGGGAGTACGGCTACAAGGTCGAGCTTTTGGAAACGAGCGGCAAAGAGGTTGTGGACTGCGGCCTTCGGAATGTCCACAACGACACCTGCTACCCTGCGCTGCTGGTCATCGGCCAGCTCATCAACGCATTGGAATCCGGCAAATACGATATCCACAAGGTCGCCCTGCTGATGACCCAGACAGGCGGCGGCTGCCGCGCTTCGAACTATATCCACCTGCTGCGCAAAGCGCTGCAAAAGAGCGGTTACGGCTTTATCCCGGTCATCTCACTCAGTATGGGGATGGAGAAAAATCCGGGCTTTACCCTTTCTCCGATGATGCTTGACCGGATTTTTTATGCGGTCAGCTACGGCGATCTTTTGATGCTGCTGGCAAACCAGTGCAAGCCCTACGAGATGGTAGCGGGCGCGACCGACGCGCTGGTCGATCACTGGGCCTGGCATTTGACCAATGAGATGAAAGGGCGCGGACTCCTGAGCTATAAACAGGTGCGCGCCAATTACAAAAAGATCATTGCAGATTTTGCGGCGATGCCGCGCTACAGCCAGAAAAAAGTGCGGGTTGGGGTCGTGGGCGAAATCTATGTCAAGTTTTCGCCGCTCGGAAACAACAACCTTGAGGAGTTTCTGCTTTCGGAGGGCGCCGAGGTGGTTGTCCCCGGGCTTTTGGATTTTTGCCTCTACTGCATCTACAATCAGCTCATGGATCACAAGCTCTATGGCCGCCCGGGGGCGGTCAAAGCGTGGGTTTTTGAAAAGGTGTTCCGGATGCTCACCAAAAAGCAGGAGGACGTGATTGTAGCAATCGAACAGAACGGCGAATTTTCACCGGGCGGGTACTTCCCCCATACCATCAATCTTGTGCGCGGATATATTGGCCACGGCGTCAAGATGGGCGAAGGCTGGCTGCTCACCGCCGAAATGCTTGAACTGATTGAATCGGGCGTTTCCAATATCGTCTGTACGCAGCCGTTTGGCTGCCTGCCCAACCACATCGTGGGCAAGGGCATGATGCGCGTCATCAAGGAACGAAATCCCAAATCGAATATCGTGGCGGTCGATTACGACCCCGGCGCCACCAAGATCAACCAGGAAAACCGTATCAAGCTGATGCTTGCGAACGCCACCGCCATCGAAGAGGAAGAGGAAAAGCTGCGCGAAGCGCTTAAGCTGGTACTTGAACGGGAAAAGGAAATCGCGCCGGAGCCGGGTTCCCTGCCCGAATTGGCGGTCGGCACCAAGATGTAAACGGCGGGACAATTTTCATTTTTCCGGGAAAGGATACGGAAAAAGACCAACTATCTGAGGCGCGGCCCTGCGGCCGCGCCTCATAAAACGGTAAAATTGGGGGCAAAACATGACGGCAGTGGAGCTTTGCGGGATACTCCTGCTCTTTTTCATCTACGCCTTCCTCGGCTGGTGCTTTGAGAGCACTGTCTGCTCGGTCAGCCAGCATAAGCTGGTCAACCGCGGCTTTCTGAGCGGACCGGTGGTTCCGGTTTATGCCTGCGGCGCGCTGGCGGTGGTTTACTGCCTGTCCCCTGTGCAGGATAATCTGCCGCTGCTTTACCTTTGCAGCGTGGTGCTCATGAGCGCGATTGAATATTTTACCGGCTGGCTGCTTGAAACCCTGTTCCACACCAGATGGTGGGATTATTCCAGCCATAAATTTAATCTGCATGGCCGTATCTGCTTGGCCAACTGTCTGATCTTCGGCCTGATGGCGGTTCTCGCGCTCAAGCTGCTGCATCCGCTTGTGCTGCATCTGGTCGGGTCGCTTTCGCTGGTGGCGCTGGTTTGGTGGGCCTCCTCCTGTACCACCCTTTTCGCGGTGGATCTTTTCCTGTCGGTGCGCACCGCGATGCAGCTTTCCGGCAAACTGGATGCATTGCAGGCGGCGCTGGCGGAGGCTCGTGAACGCACCGAGGCGGTCATCGCCGAAAAGAAGCTCGCGGCCGAACAATTTGGCGGGATGTCCCTGTCCGAACGGGTCGACGCACTGCTGGAGCGGGGAGAGAGCCTTTCTCTGCACGACCGGCTGCATGAACTGACCCACAGTCACAATATGCTGCACCGGCGTATGCTGGACGCATTCCCAACCATGAAACCAAGGCACAATAAAGCGTCGCTTGACGAGCTGCGCGCCGCGATCGCAAAGGCGCGCCGGGAATATCGCGACGCGAAGGCGGCTCGAAAAGCAAAGAAGGCAAAGAACGCCTGATACGAGGCGGGATTGCTTTTTGATATGGACAGAAGGAAAGGATGTGCGATCTGTATGAAAAGACGGTTGGCAGCGGCTCTTTCGGTGCTGCTTATGCTGGGGACGGCGGTTCCGGCGTTTGCGGAGCAGGCCGCCTATTCTCAGCTTGCAAATGCGGAAATCAACGAATCCACGGTGACCCAGGGCGGCTATATCTATACCGCGGTCAAAGGCTTTATCGAGCGGATTAATCCGGCGACAAACGAGCGGATTACCGTGGCGGCCCAAAAGGACGCCTACAGCGTCGCGGACTTTTCAGTTTTGGACAATTGGGTCTACTGGTACGGCAAAAACGCTGTCTACAAGGCGAAAACGGACGGGTCCGGCCTTGTAAAGCTTGCGGCTGGCGGCAGTGGAGACGCGGCGGTATCGAATCTGCGGGTCACACCGAAGGGAATCTTCTACTGCCTCGGCGGAAAAACAGGCGGGCGCGCGGTCTATCGGATGAAGCTCGATGGGGCCGGCCGCGTGAAGCTGGAGATCGAACCGGTCAGCCGGTTCGAAGTGGATGGAGATTTCCTCTACTACCTTCCGGAGGGGGATGAGACGCTTTACCGGTGCGGGCTCGACGGCGGGGATATTGCGCAGGCAGCGCGGCTCGAGGGGGATGAGTGGCTGCCGGAGGTCTACAACGGCACGGTCTATTATCCGGACGCTGGGAAATGGTACTATGTGAACAAAAACAACCAGATTAAACAGAGCAATACGCCGTCCAAAATCCCCAACGAATACTATATTTCCGGCCTGCCCAGCTTTGACCCGTTCGGGGCCACCCCCAGCCGCGTGTCAATTGTCACCGCGGCCACCCGGAAATCTTTTGCACTCGAGAATGTATCGCGCTATTCCCTGCTTGGCTCGAAGGAACATCTGTACTATTACCAGTCCGGCGACAAGAAAGGGCTCTACCGCTGCGGCTGGAATGGCAAAAACAAAGAGAAGCTCGCGGACAGCGGCACCCCCATCCTGCTCGCGAACGGCTATATGGTCTACCTGAAAGGGAATGATATTGCCTGGGTGAAGGATTGAACGGAACCTGGCATTAAAAAGCGGTCCGCCGGAAGGCGGACCGCTTCGCTTTCTATGTGGGATTACCCGGCGGAGGAGCTCTCCGTCGTGCGTTTGAAGAGATCGTAAGGATTGGTCACGCCGATGGGCTCGAGCTCCGGGTCATCATTGCCGCGGTACATGAGGCTCTCGTCTGACGCAACGTCAAAATAGAATTCATTCATCGTCTCCCCCATCACCCCGCCTTCAAAATTACGGGACTCCACTTGCAAAGTGATGGTTTTGTCAGCCTCGTGAAAGAGATAACTCCCTTCGATCCGGCCCATTCCCGCGAAGAGGTTTACCCGGAAGAGGAAGGTTCCGTCCTCCCGCAGGGTGAGGGTTGGCCAGTATTGTTCATCCACCCCTTCCGGTTCGCTGACGTATTTTCCGGCAACGGCGGAAAGATCGGCCTGAGGAACGGCGGACTCCGCTTGGGCGGGGGCGCTTTCCCGGTCCGGCGCGGATGGGGATGCGGACGGCGCCGGGCCGCGCGAGCAGGCGCAGCAGAAGGCAAGCGACAGAATCAGAAGGCCGGTCAGAAAACGTTTCAAATTGGATTCCTCCTTTTTTAAAACCAGTGTTTTTTCTTAAAGAAGAGGATGAACAGCCCGACAACCGCGGCGCTTACGCAGATGACCACCGGATAGGCATATGGCCAGTGGTATTCCGGCATGGCAAGGTTCATCCCGTACCAGCCCGCGATCAGGGTCAGCGGCAGGAAGATCGCAGTGATCACAGTGAACACCTTCATGATCTGGTTGAGGTTGATATCAACCTGCGCCTGATAGGCTTCCCGCACCTGGGTGACGTAGTCCCGCAGGTTCAGAACATGATTTTCCAGCCGGTTGATCCGCTGGGAGAGCAGCCGGAAATAGCGCAGCATGCCCTTTTCACACAGCCCGTTTTCATTCTGTTCAATCCCTTCACAGATGGTGAAGAGCTGTTCGTAATACCGCTTGAGGGCCATCAGCCTGCGGCGCAGCGAGACGATCTCCCGGATGCAGGAGCTTTTTTCGTCGGTGATGAGCGCTTCTTCGAGTTCGGAAATCTCCTGCTCGATCGCTTCAAGCGTGAGGTAATCGTTTGAGGTGAGACGGTCGAGAAACAGATAGAGCACCTGCCCCAGGCCGGTGACGCGGTATTCCTCCGAGCGGATCGTCTCAAAGACCGCGTCGACCTCGGGGCTGCCGTCGGTGATGAAGATCAGCAGATCATGGGTCAGGCAGACGCTGAATTGTTCGGCCGGCGCAAGCAGATTGCCAAGATCGGGCAGGGCGAACGAGATATAGTCGAACTGATCTCGGCTTTCATGCCGCGCAACGCCGCTTTCAAGCAGCCGTTCGAGCAGCGGCGCGTTTTTGCCGAGCAGTGTTTTTGCCTCTGCGAGCTTTGTGGGCGGCGCGATGCACAGCCGTGGCCCGGCGGCGGCCGGGTCGTCGGGCAGGAGGTTGCCGTCCCGCAGCAAATAAACCATAGCGGATCACTTCCAAAGCTGTTTTTTCCATTTTACCATGTTCCAGGGGAAAATTCCATGCGTGGGAGTGGCATTTCGGGTGTTTTTCGCATAGAATGGATTACTTGCCGAATACGGCGGAGTTTGTTATAATGAATCCACAAAAGAAATGGAAAGGGGGACCGTTTGCCAAAAAAATTTAGGGAGGTGGGTAACGAAAAAGAAGGAACCCTTAAGCGCCAGAACCGCATTCTGCGGTTGACGAGGTGGGAGGCGATCGAAAATTCGGCGGATGCCTCTCCGTCACGCTTCCAGGCGAAGCTGTCTGCTGAAAACTTCCGGGCAACCGGATCGACAAAGGGGACAGCGGGAAGTTGAAATTGCATTCGATTACACCTGCGCCGCATTCCGCGCGGCACGGGCAGGTGGCTTTTGATACATCAATTTGAGCCGCGCGGAGAAATCAGAGGTTTCTATGTGTGGAATTGTTGGTTACGCCGGCAGGAAACATGCTGCCAGCGTCCTTTTGAATGCCCTTTCAGGGCTTGAATACCGCGGGTATGATTCGGCGGGCATCTCGGTTTTTTCCGGGGAAAGCATCCTGACTGTCAAAGCGAAAGGCCGGCTGCAATGCCTTGCCGACCGGCTGAAGGATAATCCTGCGGTTGAAAGGGCTGTCTGCGGGATTGGACACACCCGCTGGGCCACCCACGGCGAGCCGTCCGATGTGAACGCCCACCCTCACGCCACCGAAAAGCTTTCACTGGTACATAATGGGATCATCGAGAACTATCAGCAGCTTCGCAGCCAGCTTGCCGCGAAGGGTTATGAGTTTCTTTCCCGCACCGACACTGAGGTCGCCGCCAAGCTGATCGATTCGCTCTACGACGGAGATCCGGTTGATACCATCCGGCGCGCGTGCGCGCTTCTCGAAGGCTCCTATGCCTTCGCAATCGTCTTTGCCGACCGCCCGGGAGAGGTCTACGCCACACGGCTCGGCAGTCCGCTGATCGCGGCCAAAGGCGACGGGGAAAACTTTCTCGCCTCGGATGTCCCGGCGATTTTGCAGTATACGCGGGATTACTGCCTCATCGCAGAAGGCCAGATTGTGAAAGTCACTCAGGACGGGATCGCGCTTTATCAGGCGGACGGCTCCCCCGCTCCGGTGGAGATGCTGCGCGCCTCCTGGACGGTGGAACAGGCCCAGAAGGGCGGATATGAACACTTCATGCTTAAGGAAATCTACGAGCAGCCCCGCGCGCTCGCGGACACGGTGCATCCCCGCATCCTCGACGGGCTGCCCTCCTTTGAGGGGCAGGACGACATTCCGGAAGGTTTCTGGAAGCAGTTTGACCGGGTATCGATTGTGGCGTGCGGCACCGCGTGGCACGCGGGCATGGTTGGGAAATATCTGATTGAACGGTTGGCGCGCATCCCGGTGGAATGCAGCGTCGCGTCCGAATTTCGGTACTGCGACCCGATCCTTTCAAAGCGCACGCTGGTAATTGTGATTTCCCAGTCGGGCGAAACAGCCGATACGCTCGCCGCCCTGCGGCTCGCGCAGCAGAAAGGTACAACCACGTTGGCGGTGGTGAACGTGACCGGTTCATCGATCGCACGGGAAGCGGATTATGTCATCCATACCTTCGCGGGTCCGGAGATTGCTGTCGCCTCGACGAAGGCATATTCGGTCCAGCTTTCGGTGATGTACATGATCGCGGTTAAGCTGGCGCTGTGCGGCGGAAAAATCAGCGCGGACACGGCGCGCGATTTGACCGACGGCCTGCTCGAAGCGGTCGGCGCGGCAAAAGAGGCGCTTGCGCTCGACGATGAAATCAAAGCCTATGTCCAGCGCTACGAGGCGCTTAAAGACCTCTTTTTCCTCGGGCGCGGGCTCGATTACGCGCTTTCGATGGAAGGCTCGCTCAAGCTCAAGGAGGTCAGCTATATCCACTGTGAAGCCTACGCGGCGGGTGAACTCAAGCACGGGACCATCTCGCTCATCACGCCCGGCGTTCCTGTGGTGGCGATGGCCACACAGGAGGCGCTGCTGCCCAAAATGGTCAGCAACATCAAAGAGGTTCATTCCCGCGGCGCGGATGTCCTGCTCATCGGCAAGAAGGGGCTTGAGATCGACCCGGAAATTTACGGAAGGCGCTTCGATCTGCCCGCGCTGGACGATCTGTTTATGCCGATCCCGGGCGTGGTTGTGCTGCAGCTGCTCGCCTACCATACGGCGGTGCTGCGCGGCTGCGATGTGGATAAACCCCGCAACCTTGCAAAAAGCGTCACGGTGGAATAACCGTAATGCCTGATATACAAAAGCCAAAACCCCCGGCCTAACCGTGCCGGGGGTTTTTCTGTACGGAAAATTGACCGCTGGAACCTTTTCGGGTATAATGATAGTATTAAGAATATTAAGATTATATAAAGATTTCATAAAGATCAAAGGGGGTGGAACGGGGGCAGACCGATGTGACTAGATAAAGGGAGGTTACACATGAATAAAAATTTGAGAAACAAGATCAAGGAGGCGTTGGCCGCGGTTGTGCCAATCTGCGGGATCGTATTGCTTTTGCATCTGACCATCGCCCCGTTACCGGGCGGGACAATGGCGCTTTTCGGCGTTGGGATGCTGCTGCTGATCCTCGGTATGGGCCTGTTTATGCTGGGAGCGGATCTCTCCATGATGGCGATGGGCGAACGCATCGGCGCGCGCCTGAGCGAAAGCCGCAACCTGCTGCTTTTGGTCGCGGTATCCTTTGCCATGGGGATGTTCATCACCATCGCGGAACCGGACCTGCAGGTGCTGGCCACACAGGTGCCGTCAGTGCCCAATATGACCCTCATCCTGGCGGTTGCATTCGGCGTGGGGGTCATGCTGGTGTTTGCCCTGCTGCGTATTGTGTTTCAGTTTAAACTGGCGCACATGCTGCTCGTCTTTTATGCCATTGTATTCCTTTTTGCAACCTCCACGCCGCCGGGCTTTCTGGCGGTGGCGTTCGATTCGGGCGGCGTGACCACCGGCCCGATCACGGTTCCGTTCATCCTGGCGCTCGGCATCGGCGTGGCGGCGGTGCGCGGGGGCAAGACCGCCTATGAGGACAGCTTTGGGCTGGTTGGGATCTGTTCGGTTGGACCGATCATCGCGGTCATGCTGTTGGGCTCAACCTATCAGGCCGCGCCGGGCGGGGATGCCGCGGCGGTTGTCTCAAATCCCGCGAACGCGGCAGAGCTGGCCGGGCTGTTCCTGTACGGGTTCCCGCATTACCTGCGGGAGGTTGGACTCGCGCTTGCACCGATCATCCTGTTTTTTATCGTGTTCCAGATGTGCAGCCTGAAATTGCCTCGCAGCCAGCTCATCAAGATCGCGGTCGGCATGGTCTATACCTTTCTGGGGCTGGTACTTTTCCTCACAGGGGTCAATGTAGGCTTCATGCCCGCCGGCAACCTTCTGGGTGCAACCATTGCGAACCTGCCGTACAATTGGGTGATCATCCCGATCGGCATGGTGATCGGATTCTTTGTGGTCGCCGCCGAACCGGCCGTCCATGTGCTCAATAAGCAGGTGGAAGAGCTTTCGGGCGGGGCGATCTCCCGCCGCACAATGATGGCGGGGCTCTCGATTGGCATGTCGCTGTCACTTGGGTTTGCGATGACGCGGGTACTGACGGGAATCCATATCTTCTGGTTCCTGCTGCCCGGATATCTGCTGGCGTTGGCACTCACCTTTTTTGTGCCCGGCGTGTTCACCGCCGTGGCGTTCGACTCGGGCGGTGTGGCTTCCGGGCCGATGACCGCGACGTTCCTGCTTCCGTTTGCAATGGGCGCGTGCGGCGCTGTGGGCGGCAATATCCTGACCGACGCGTTCGGCATTGTAGCGATGGTTGCGATGACGCCGCTTGTGACCATCCAGATTCTCGGACTCATCTACCGGCTGAAAACCCGTGGCGGAACGCTGCAGGCACCGGCTGAAGAAACCGGGGACGCGGAAACCGTCGATATCATCGAGCTTTAAGGAGGGTTTGCGAGATATGTCGAATGAACCTGTAAAGATATCCCTGATCATAACCATCGTCAACCGCGGCCGCGGGGAAAAAGCGGCCGAGATCGCGGGCCGTTACGGCGGGCTTTTTAACCTGTGCATGCTTGGACGGGGCACTGCGGACAGCGTCCTGCTCGATTACCTGGGTCTGGGGGAAACTGAAAAGGATGTGATGCTCAGCGCGCTGGCATCGGCCAAAGCGCCGCTGCTGCTGTCTGAGCTCTCCGCCGGGCTGGAACTTGCACGAAATGGGAATGGAATCGCCTTCACCATCCCGGCCAGCAGCGTGGGCGGACCGAAAACGATGCATTTTCTGGCGGGCCGGGATACGGAGGCCTGTGAAGAGGAGGAAATCATGAACGAGAAGAAATGCGAACTGATCCTGACCGTCGTTTCCCGTGGATTGGCAGACCTTGTGATGGAGGCGGCCAAAGAGCATGGCGCGACCGGCGGCACCATCCTGCATGCGCGCGGCACCGGTATCCACGAGGCGGAGAAATTTTTCGGCATCCCAATCACGCCCGAAAAGGAAGTGGTTATGATCCTTGCGAAGAAGGAATGCAAGCGGGCGATCATGCAGGCGGTCTGTGAAAAGGCCGGCCTTTCCACAGAGGCGCACGGGATTTCCTTCTCGCTGCCGGTGGATGACGTGGTTGGCGCGTCGAGCTTCCAGGAGTGAGCTGACAAAATCAGAAAACAGAAAAAACGAACGGATACGGCATTGCCGTATCCGTTCGTTTTTTGTTTCAGGTTATACAGAGGTGAGCATCAAAACCGCGGTCATACACAGGATGCTGATCGGGATGCTGATCGAATTCATAACAGCCGAAGGGGCCGGATCGATGCCGCAGCGGTCGGTAAAGACCGGCGCGAGGCAGGAGATCGGGGAAAAGACCAGGAGCGCGATGATCTGGCGGTAGAGCTGCGGCAGCGGCAGCAGAAAATAAACGGCACAGGCAAAAACGGCCGAAAGCAGGTAACGGCCAGCGAGCACCCGGACGATGACGCGCGCGGCGCCGGTGCCGCGGCCAACTTCAAACAGCATACCGAGCATCAGCATGGCCAGCGGCGCGCTCGCGGAACTGATCATGGAAGCCACCGAGATGATTGGCTCGGGCAGCCCCACATGCAGCGGGGAAAGCGCCAGGAGCACGACGTATAAAACGAACGGCGGCATCGAAAAAAGTGAACGCAGCAGCGCACGCATGGAAAATTTGGCGCCGCCGCGGCCAAGCACCGCACAGGCAACCGAATAGCTGACCCCATAACACATGATCGAACAGGCGATGTCAAAGACGCAGACGACCACGATGGCGGCGCCGGAAAAGAAGGCCTGCAAAAACGGCAGCGCAAAGGTGCCAAGGTTGTAGGTGCAGGTGTTCAGGACACTGTAGGCCGCCTCCGGGCCAGGCCGTCTCCTGCCCAGCAGCCAGCCGGCGCCGAGCATCGAGAAATTGATGGCAAAGCTCACAAGCAATACCAAAAAGAGGTCATGATCGATTGAAACGCCCTGGAAGTTCACCAGGACGGCGGCCGGCACGGTCACGTTGACCAGCACCTTGGAAAGGACGATGCCGTCCTCCTTGCGAAACAGACCAACCCGCTTGAGGAAGTAGGCCAGCGCGATCAGAAACAAAAAACCGCATGCTTTGGTGAGGATGTCCGCCATGGGATAGCCTCCTTGCTGTCATGATCGTAAAAATGGGGCCGGGATTTCCCGGCCCCAGGGTTTGGCGGGATCAGAGGTGATCCCGCGCGGGGGATTTGCCCGATACCGGATCAGATGTCAAACCCAAAGAAATTTTTGGTATTGTTATAGCAGATATCCTCCACCATCTTGCCGAGCAGCTCGCGGTTGTCAGGATATTCGCCGTCTTCGACCCAGCTGCCAATCAGGTTGCAAAGGATGCGGCGGAAATACTCGTGGCGGGTGTAGGAAAGGAAGCTGCGGCTGTCGGTAAGCATGCCGATGAAGTTGCCAAGTAGCGAGAGATTTGCAAGGCTCACGAGCTGCTGCTCCATGCCGGCTTTGGTGTCGTTGAACCACCAGGCAGAACCGTGCTGGATCTTATTGTGATAACCGGCGCCTTGGAAACAGCCGAGCACGGTGCCAAGCATCGCATTATCCGCGCCGTTGAGGGAGTAGAGGACGGTCTTGGGAAGTTCGTCGGTGGCGTCGAGCGCGTCGAAGAAACGGGTCAGCGCAAACGCATCGAGGGTGTTGCCCATGCAGTCAAATCCGGTGTCCGCACCGAGTTTTTCGAACATGCGGGAGTTGGTGTTGCGTACCGCGCCGTAATGCAGCTGCATGACCCAGCCGCGGCGCGCATACTGGCGCGCAAGGAAAACAAGGATGCCGGTCTTATATTTGAGCACATCCTCCGCCGAAAGGGTTTTGCCGGCGAGCGCGTCCTTCACGATGCGGTTGAGCTCCTCTTTGGAAGCGGGTGCGTAGAAAGCGAAATCCAGCGCGTGGTCGGAGGCGCAGCAGCCCATCGAAGCGAAGAAGTCGAGACGGCTTTCAAGCGCGGCACAGACCGAATCAAAATCGGAGACCGCGACGCCGGAGACTTCGGAAAGGGTCTTGATGTAACCAGTATACGGGGCCTGCTCGATATTCATGGCCTTGTCGGGGCGCCATGCGGGCAGGACTTTTACCTCCCAATCGGGATCTTCCGCGAGCTTTTTGTGCCAGCGCAGGTCGTCAATCGGATCGTCGGTGGTGCAGATGAGCTTGACGTTCGATTTGCGGATGAGGCCCCGCACGCTCATGCTGGGATCAGCCAGTTTTTTGTTGCAGGTATCCCAGACCTGCTGGGCAGTCGCTTTGCCGAGCACGCCATCGTAATCGAAGTAGCGCTGCAGCTCGAGATGGGTCCAGTGGTAGAGCGGGTTTCCAATCGCCTTGTCGAGCGTCTCGGCCCAGGCTTCGAACTTGTCGCGGTCGCTGCCGGAGCCGGTCACATTCTCCTCCGGGGTGCCGTTGGTGCGCATCTGGCGCCATTTGTAATGGTCGCCCAGCAGCCAGGGCTGCGCGATATTTTCGAAACGGCGGTCCTCGGCGATTTCAGCCGGGTTGATGTGGCAATGATAGTCGATGATCGGCATCTTTGCCGCGTGGTTGTGATAGAGGTACTTGGCGGTTTCGTTTTGAAGCAGGAAATCCGCGTCCATGAATTTTTTAGCCATCTCAATCATCCTTTACTGTATTTTAAAATTGGGGTGAATAAAACGCAAAGGTTAGAACCGTGTGGTGCGCCGCTGGATAAGCTCCCCGGAGAGCAGGGTTTTGGAAGGGAAATCCTTGCCGCCGAAAACGCCGAACAGAGTGGAAATGGCGGTCATGCAGAGCGCCTCCACCCGGCTGTCGACCGTGGTGAGTTCCGGCTCACAGCAGCGGGACAGGATGGAGTTATTATACCCAATGATCGACACATCACGCGGGACCTGCAGGCCGTGGGAAAGAGAAGCCTTGATCGCGGCGACGGCAAGCTCGTCCTCGGAAGCGACCACCGCGTCGAACAGGACGCCGCTGTCAAAAAGCTTGCCCACCGCTTCGATGCCGCCCGCGATCCCGTGTTCGCAGTAGACGATGAGCCGTTCATCCACCGGCATCCCGGCCTGGGTGAGCGCCCAGCGGTATCCTTCGAGCTTCTGTTTGCCGCTGTAGGTATCGGTGTCATAGAGATAAACCACCCGGCGGCGGCCCGCGCTGAGCAGGCATTTGACGGCATCGGAGACCGAGCCGAAATCGTCGCAGAGGACACAGTAGACATTGTCCGCCTTGAGGTATCCGTTGATAAGGATCACCGGGACCTCCTGCGCGGCGGAAATGATATAGGAGACGTCGCCGCTGACAAAATGGGAGCCGACCAGGATCACCGCGTCAACCCGCTTGGAAAGCAGCACGCCAAGATAGCTTTTGCGGTCCTCCTGTTCGCTGCCGGTGCAGCAGAGCAGCGCGTCATAGCCGCGTGCGCGCAGTTCCCGCTCCAGTGCGGAAACGGCGGAGGCGAGATAGATATCCGAGACGTCCATGCACATGACGCCAACCGTTTTGATTGAGTTCAGCCCAAGCCCGCGTGCAAAGGCGTTCGGCGTATAGCCTTTTTCCGCCATGACGCTGAGCACCCGCTGGCGGGTGGCTTCGCTCACGCCCTTTTTTCCGTTGATGACGCGGGAAACGGTGGCGATGGATACGCCGGATTTTCGCGAAATATCATAAATAGTCATTGCAAAATCACCCCTGCAATTGCATTATAAGCGAAACGTAAGCGCTTTACAAGTGCTTTCACATTTTGAGAGAGAAATTCGTCAAAAGCAACAAATGCGGACGAAGATTTAGAAGGAAACCACAAGTTTTGAAAAAAGGAGATTAAAATTTATGGATGACTATTGACTTTTTTCAGAGCTGCATTTATGATGAAAACGTAAACGCTTACGTCGAAGCGAAAAAGATGGAGGAGACGATCTGAATATGAAAAACCTGAACAAAGACATGGCCAAAAAAGTTTCCCGCCCCATCGCCGTCATGCAGTACGGCGAAGGCAATTTCCTGCGTGCTTTCGTGGATTATATGATCGATATTGCAAATGAAAAAGGGGTGACCGATATGGGCATTGCAATCGTCAAGCCCATCACCTTTGGTTCCCTTGAGCGTTTTGACGCCCAGGACAACCTCTACACCGTGGTTCTGCGCGGCCGTCAGGACGGCAAAACCGTCAACGACGCACGCATCGTCACCAGCGTCGAGGAAGCGGTCGACGCCTACACCCAGTACGACCGCTATATGGAAATCGGGTGCCTCGACACCCTGAAGATCATTGTTTCCAACACCACTGAAGCTGGCATCGTTTTTGACGAGACCGATAAATTTGAAAGCACACCGCCCACTACCTATCCCGGCAAACTGACCAAGGTTCTCTATGAGCGCTTCAAGAAATTTAACGGCGCCGCTGACAAGGGCGTTATCATCATCCCCTGCGAGCTCATCGAGCACAACGGAGATAAACTGAGCGACTGTGTCAACAAGTTTATCGACCTGTGGAAGCTCGGCGAGGACTTCAAAGCCTGGGTCAATGAAAACTGCACCTTCTGCTGCACCCTGGTCGACCGCATTGTCACCGGCTATCCGCGTGACAGCATCGAGGAGATCACCGCGCAGCTGGGCTACAACGACCAGCTGGTCGACACCGCCGAGCCCTTCGGGCTCTGGGTCATCGAGAGCAAGAAACGCGACATCTCCGGCATCTTCCCGATCGATAAGGCCGGCCTGCCGGTTGTCTTTACCGACGACCAGACCCCGTACCGCGAGCGCAAGGTCCGCATCCTCAACGGCGCGCACACCTCCACTGTCCTGGCCGGCTACCTGGCGGGCTTTGAGATTGTGGGCGAGATCATGAAGGACCCGGATGTCCGCAAATATATGGAGACTGCGGTTTTTGAGGAGATTGTCCCGACCGTCCGTCTGCCGCACGACGAGGTTGTCGCGTTTGCCAACTCGGTATTCGAGCGTTTCGAGAACCCATTCATCCGTCACCGCCTGCTCGACATTTCGCTCAACTCGGTTTCCAAATGGAAAGCCCGCGTGCTGCCCTCCTTCCGCGACAATGTCGCCAAAAACGGCAAGCTGCCGAAATTCCTGACCTTCTCGTTCGCGGCGCTGCTCGCCTTCTATACCTCCGATACGCTTGTCGACGGCGTCCTCAAAGGCAGCCGCGGCGGCGAGAGCTACGACATCAAGGACGACGCTGCGGTGCTTGCGTTCTTCGCGAAGAATTCGAAAGCGCTTTCGTCCAAAGAATTTGTACAGGCGGCAGCTTCGGAAACCCGTTTCTGGGGCGAGGACCTCACCAAATACGAGGGGTTTGTCGATACTGTCGCTGCATACCTTGATGCCATTCACAAAGACGGCATGAAAGCCGTTGTGCATGAACTGGTAAAATAAAGACCTTTTCGCGGACGGCTTCGCAGATAAACGCGGAGCCGTCCTGCCGTCAGAGTAAAGATACAGGAGGATCTCCATGGTAAATTTCATTAAAATCCATCCCGATGACAATGTTGGCGTCGCGATCCGCCCGATTGCCAAAGGCGAGACGGTCGACGCGGGCGGCGTGCAGGTCACGGCGCTTGAGGAGATCAAAGCCGGGCATAAGATGGCGCTGGCCCCGATCAAAAAAGGCGAAAACGTCATCAAATATGGCCACGCCATCGGGTCCGCGCAGGCGGACATCGCAGCTGGCGAATGGGTGCATGTCCAGAACCTGCGGACCAATCTGAACGACAAGCTGGAATACACCTATTCCCCCGCCCTGCGGAATATTTCCCCGGAAAAGCCTCAGACTTTCCAGGGCTATGTCCGTCCGGACGGCAAGGTTGGCGTTCGCAACGAACTCTGGATTATCCCGACGGTCGGATGCGTCAACGGGATCGCGCAAATCATCGCGCGCGAGGCGCAGGAGCTGGTAAAAGGTTCCATTGACGGGCTTTATGCCTTTGCGCATCCATATGGCTGCTCCCAGCTTTCGGAGGACCATAAGATGACCCAGAAAGCCCTGGCAGGGCTTGTAAACCATCCGAACGCGGGCGGCGTGCTGGTGCTGGGGCTCGGCTGTGAAAACAACAACATCGGTGAATTCCAGAAGGTGCTGGGAGAGACCGACCCGCGCCGGGTCAAGTTCCTCAACTGCCAGGACGCGGATGACGAAGTGGCGGCGGCAGTCGGACTGCTGCGTGAGCTGGCTGAATATGCGGGCGGTTTCCAGCGGGAGGCCTGCCCGGCCGACAAACTGGTCATCGGACTCAAATGCGGCGGCTCGGACGGACTGTCCGGCATCTCCGCGAACCCGCTGGTCGGCGCGTTTTCGGATATCTTGGTCGCGCAGGGCGGTACCAGTATCTTGACCGAGGTGCCGGAGATGTTCGGCGCGGAAACCATCCTGATGAACCGCTGCAAGGACGAGGCGACTTTTGAAAAGACAGTCGCGCTCATCAATAACTTCAAAGATTATTTCATCCGCTATGGGCAGGAGATCTATGAGAACCCATCCCCGGGCAACAAAGCGGGCGGCATTTCAACGCTTGAGGACAAATCCCTCGGCTGCACCCAGAAGGGTGGCAGTGCCACTGTCATGGACGTGCTCGCTTACGGCGACCCGGTCAAGGCGCATGGCCTCAACCTTCTGCAGGCGCCGGGCAACGACCTGGTTGCGTCGACCGCGCTGGCGGTTTCGGGCGCGCAGATCGTACTGTTCACAACCGGCCGCGGCACACCGTTCGGCTGCCCGGTACCGACTGTAAAGATTTCCAGCAACACCCCGCTCTATGAGCGCAAACGCGGCTGGATCGATTTCAACGCGGGCGCCTTCGTAGACGGCACGCCGATGGAAGAGCTCTCCCGCACCTTCTATGATTATATCCTGTCGGTCGCATCCGGCGAGCACACCACCGGCGAAAATCACGGCGTGCGCGACCTTGCGATCTTTAAGGACGGCGTCACCCTTTAAACCGAGCACAACATGTGCAAGAAGGCCCCGGCAAATCAAAGGATTTGCCGGGGCCTTTTTTCGTTTATGGGATCGGCTATTTTTCAAGCGGCGACAGATCAAGCCGGTCAAACCCAGTGAGCAGCTCCTTTGCGATGGTGACGATCCGGTCGCAGTCGCCGGGACGGTTGCCCTCGAGGTTGAGCGGCATGAGCGGGTCGTGCAGCGAAAGCCGCAGCAGCATCCAGCCCTGCGTTTCGGTCCCGGTGAACGAAAGCCGGACCCCCTCGTAGGAATTCGGCGCGACCGTGTAGCCGGCGGCCTTCGCACGGCCCTCAAATACCTTGAGGACCTCCTGCCCGTAGGCTTTGAAGTTTTCGCCCAGAAGGTTCATGCGGTATTCGCGGCATTCGAACTGCCGGGGGAGCTTCTCGATAAGCGAATCCACCTGCTTTCCCTGCCTGCGGGCGTTTGCGGCGGCGATCAGCAGCTTGACAGCCAGATAGGCGCCATCGTCGAGAAAATAATTTTCGGAAAGAGCGCCGTGGCCGGAGGTTTCAATGGCGAGCGGCGAAACGGTGCCTGCGTCATTGAGGCGTTTGGACTCGTTGATGACATTTTTATAGCCACGTTTGAAGCGGTGATGCCGAAGGTGCAGCGTATTTTCAAGAAAATCGGTGAGCTTGTCGGAGGTGACCGAGTCGGTCACAATGGTCGAGCCGGGGTAGTCCTTTGCAAGAATGGCGGCCATCATCGCAATAATCGCATCGCGGCAGACCTCGGTGCCGTCGTGCAGCACAGCGGACATCCGGTCGACGTCAGTATCAAAAATAATCCCCAAATCGGCATGATTCGACACGGTCGCGTGGCGTATGGCGTCCATTGCCGCTTTGTTTTCCGGATTTGGGATGTGGTTGGGGAACATGCCGTCCGGCTCCAAAAACTGGCTGCCGGTGGTGTCCGCGCCGAGCGGAGCCAGGACCTGCTCAACAAAGAACCCGCCCGCTCCGTTGCCAGCGTCGACCACGATTTTGAGCCCGGCGAGCGGGTGGTCATAGTCCTGCGCATTCACGCCGAGGCGGATTTTTTCGCAGAGGCTTTTGGCATAAAGCGGAATGAGGTCGGCCTTGCCTGCGGCGGAAAGATCCGCATCCTGGGCCGAAAGCAGCGCCGCGGTTTCGAGCAATGCGGTGATATCGGCCTTTTCAAGCCCGCCGTCCGGGGTGAAAAATTTAAGGCCGTTCCGGTTATACGGCAGGTGGGACGCGGTGATCATAATGGAGCCATCAAAGGCGGTCTCTGGAAATACGATTGACATGAACATCGAAGGCGTGGAAGCGAGCCCGCAGTCATAGGCCCCGACGCCTTGCGCGAGCAATCCCGCGAGCACCTCGCGCCCCAGCGCGGGCGCGGAAATACGGGAATCGTGTCCAACGCCGATTTTCAGCTCATGAATGGGTTTGCCGGATTTTTCAGAAAGCCAGCGTGCGAACGCCGCCGCAATCCGGTTCGCGGCCTCTCCGGTCAACGTGACCGGCTGTCCTTCGACGCCGCCGACGGCAACGCCGCGCACATCGCTGCCATTTTGCAGCTTCAGGATATTTTCCCGGGAAATAGACATACGATAAGCCCTCCTCAGACGAAAATAAATACAGCCCACAAAAATAAGCGCATACCGCCTTTGGCGGCAAATCCGCGTTTATTATAGCACAGCGGCAAGCCTTTCAGGCTTGTGCGCCGCTTTGCGGCGTGATCCCAGCTTGTGCCGGGATCCGCTGTGATGCAATAAGCGCGGCGCGCAGCAAAGCTGCACTGGGCCCGCCTAGTGCGGGCGGCAATTGGCAGAAAGCCAATTGCCCGCGCTTATTATAGCACATTTCCGACATGGTTTGTTGCAAAATTTCCAAGTTTCGTGCTAGAATGTTCCACAGAAAGGAGGAGAACCGATGGAGTGGCTTTTACAGGCGGATCTGGCCGTTACAGGCTGGATCAACACACATCTGCACACGGCGCTTCTGGATGCGGTGCTGCCGTTTGTCACTACGCTCGGCGACAACGGCTTTATCTGGATTCTTTTTACCGTCTGCTTGCTGCTGTTTAAAAGGACCCGCCGCTGGGGGATGGTCTGCGGGATCGCTCTGCTGACCGGCTATCTCACCGGCGAGGTGTTCCTAAAAAATCTGGTGGCCCGTGCGCGGCCGTTTACCCATCTTGAGGGCTTTCAGCTGCTGATCCCCGAACCCGCGGGTTTTTCGTTTCCCTCTGGGCATTCGGCCTCCTCTTTTGCGGGCGCGACCTCTCTTTTTTTTATGAACCACAGAAACGGCTGGTGGGCGTACCCGCTTGCGGGCCTGATCGCGTTTTCACGGGTCTATCTTTCGGTGCATTTTGTCACCGATATAACGGCGGGGATTCTTTTGGGGGTGGCGAGCGCCTTTTTTGCCCGTTGGCTCTGTGACCGTTATCTGGCCCGAACCCCATAAAAAGAAAACGCGGCTTTCGTCAAAAGGCGAAAGCCGCGTTTGTATTCCTTCAGCCCTGATACTGGTCGATAAGTGACTGCATCCCGCTGATGAGCGCGCGGTTGCGCGCGCGTTCCGCTTCGTAGAGCGCTTTATAGTCAGTGCCCACGGGAGTGAGATGGTTGTAACCGCCTTCCCGGATGATCGTGGGGTAATCTTTATAGCTCACATCCAGGTCGATCGCGCCGGTCACACCGGGGATCGAACCGGAACCGCTGTACTGCCAGATGGAAGTCTCGCCCTGATAGGTGAGCCGGTCGGCATATTGCGCCACCCAGTGGTCGTATTTCTGAAGCTGGCTGTCATAGATCCAGTTTTCATACCAGTCCTTGGAGGCGTACATCATGGGGTAGTAGCCCTGACGGCGTACCTCCTCCAGAAATGCGATGCAGATGTTGGTGCGCTTCTGACGGGTCAGCGCCATGATCTGGCCGTCATATTCCTGGTCAAACGCCACCGGATAGGTGAGCTGGTATGGTGCGATGGCTTTGAGGCAGGCGTCTGCCTCGATACGCGCCTGTTCTTCATTTACCGCGCGGCTGTACCAGTAAACGCCGGTATCAAGTCCGGCCGCCTGCGCGTTCTTGAGCTGCTGCACAAAAGATTTGCTGATATAACCCGAAAAGCCACTGGTACTGCGCAGGCCGTAGCCAACCCGCACCATGGCGAACGCGCGCCCGGAGATTCTGACGGCGTCGAAGTTGACCAAGCCGGTTCCGCCGTTATTGTTGGAACTGGTGTCCACGCCTTCATACATGGATATCCCTCCTCCTTCCCCAAATTGTCAAAATGCGGCAGGACCCGGCTAAATCCGCGCAGGCCCCGCGACGCTTGGGGATATTTTTCGATCCGCGCCGGGAAAAGCGCGGATACCACAGTGTATGCAGGAACGGGGGAATCCTTTCCCAAGGCGGAACGAGAAAAAGCCTCCGCACAGTTTTTTGTGCGGAGGCTTTGCTGGCGGAAGCGGTGGGATTCGAACCCACGGTCCCTTTTACAGGATTACTCGATTTCGAGTCGAGGCCGTTATGACCACTTCGATACGCTTCCTTATCAGAACTGGAACACCCAGTTACGGATCATTATTATATCAGGACTGGCATGAAAAGTCAATGATCTTTGTGAAAATCATTCCCGGAATGAAGTTTTTTCGGTATGGGAACCTTCTTGATTATTTTGGGGATGTGTATTATGATAAGAACGGAAATTTGGGACGGGCGCCGGAAGGCGGCGGCCAGTTTACGGAAGTTTGAAAGGGGAAAGGAAGAACACTATGGATCAAAAACGCGCAAAAGAACTGGAGATTATCGCTACGAAGATCCGCCTTGCTGCATTGGATGCGGTTTATACCGCTGCTTCCGGGCACATAGGAGGATCTTTGTCGGTTGCGGATATTCTGACGGTGCTTTATTTTGAAAAAATGCATATTGACCCCCAAAACCCCAGAGACCCGGAGCGGGACCGCTTTGTGCTCTCCAAAGGGCATTGCACGCCCGCGCTTTATCCCACGCTCGCGCTGCGCGGCTACTTCCCGGCGGAGGATCTGAAGCTCTTCCGTTCGATCGAAGGGCATATGTCCGGCCATCCGGATATGGTGCATGTCAAAGGGGTGGATATGTCCACCGGCTCGCTGGGACAGGGCCTTTCCGCGGCGGTCGGCATGGCGTTGGCCGGAAAGATTGACGGGAAATCCTACCGGGTGTATGCTGCCGTGGGCGACGGCGAGGCGGAAGAAGGCCAGATCTGGGAAGCCGGGATGGCCGCCACGAAATACCATCTGGACAACCTGTGCGTATTTCTCGATGTGAACGGCCTGCAGATTGACGGCGCGACTGCCGATGTCATGCCTTCCGAGCCGCTCGACAAGAAGTGGGAGGCGTTCGGCTGGAATGTTCTGAAGATCGACGGCCACGATTACGCGGAGATTTCCGGCGCGCTCGACAAGGCCGAAACTGTAAAAGGCAAGCCGACCATGATCCTTGCCAGGACGGTCAAGGGCAAGGGCGTCTCCTACATGGAGAACAACGCGGGCTGGCACGGCAAAGCGCCCGGCAAGGAACTCTATGAACAGGGGCGGGCGGAACTTGAAGCATTTTTGAAAGGTCTGGAGGGTTAAACGATGGGAGAAGTAATTGCAACGCGCGCGGCCTACGGAAAGGCGCTTGTGAAATTCGGCGGGCTCAACCCGAACCTGGTGGTGCTTGACGCGGACCTTTCCGCCGCCACCATGACCAATGGCTTCGCCAAGGAATATCCGGATAAATTTTTTAATATCGGCATTGCCGAGGCGGATATGGTCGGCATCGCCGCGGGCCTTGCGACCTGCGGGAAGATCCCGTTCGTCAACTCGTTCGCGATGTTTTCGGCTGGCCGCGCTTGGGAACAGGTGCGCAATTCGGTCTGCTATCCGCGCCTGAACGTCAAGGTGGTCGGTTCACACGGCGGCCTTTCGGTCGGTGAGGACGGCGCTACCCACCAGTGCTGCGAGGATTTCGCACTGATGCGGGTAATCCCTGGTATGACGGTGCTCTGCCCCTGCGACGGCAACGAAATGACCGCCGCTGTGGAGGCGCTCATGAGCTATGAAGGGCCGGTCTATATGCGCCTTGGGCGACTGGCGGTCGAAACGGTGACCGACACAATCCCAGGCTATCACTTTGAAATCGGCAAGGGCGTACAGCTGGTGGATGGGTCGGATGTCACGATTATCGCCATTGGCATGATGGTGCAGGAGGCGCTCAAAGCCGCAGACCTGCTCAAGGCGGAAGGCGTTTCGGCGCGCGTGATCGACATGCACACGATAAAGCCCCTTGATACCGAAATGCTGCTCAAGGCGGCCCGGGAGACCGGCTGCATTGTGACGAGTGAAGAGCACAATGTGATTGGTGGGCTTGGCAGCGCGGTGAGCGAATTCCTTTCGGAGAACTGCCCGGTTCCGGTGGTCAAGCACGGTGTGGAGGATCAGTTCGGCCGTTCGGGCAAAGCGCCGCTGGTGATGCAGGCCTACGGCCTCACGCCGGAGAAGATCGCCGCGAAGGCGAAAGAAGCGATCGCCAAAAAGAAGTAAACCAAATCAAATGTTTCGTCAACCTTTTCAAAGGTTGCGGGGGTCGCGGGGACGGCGTCCCCGCGCCGCGCTTCGCAAAGCGCGGAATCCTGTTTGGGCCCGCGGCCCTGCTGTAAGCGTATTTGGGGGTCCGGGGGGATTTACAAGAAAAATCCCCCCGGACCTTTCCGATTCCACAGGCAAAAACCAGCGGCCGGACGGCGTATGCCGTCCGGCCGCTTTTTACGTTTCGTATCAATCGGAACCGGATCGGGAATGGGGAGCCGCGTGCCCCGGCTCCCCAAACCCCTCTCTCGCTTGCAGTGGGCGCCGCGGCGCCAGGCTGCGGGGGACGCCGTCCCCCGCGCCCCCGGCAAACCTTTGAAAAGGTTTGATCGAAACTTTTGTCCGGGACCGGCTCGCCGATCAATTCAATTCGTCGCGCGGGTAACAGACGAGCGTCACCCGGTTGGGCATGCAGACCGCCCGGTCGCCCGGGCTTTCGCACCAGCCCGCCTTCTCACAGATGTGGTCCGGGCAGGTCACGTTCACAAAACGGATCTTCCCGTCCAGCACCTCAAAACTGACCGGCTTTCCTTTCAGTGTGAAAACCTCATCCTTTGCGTGTGCGAGATCGATCCGCCGGACTTCCTGGGAATCCGCTGTAATCACCGCGATCGTGTCGCCGCCGCGCGGCCGGTACAGATAAAATCCCCACGCCGCGCAGGCAACGAGCAGTGCGGCGATGAGGACGATTTCAAATTTACGTATTTTCATAAAAGCCTTGCCGCCAGTCCCGCGAAGTCAACCGTCTCCAGATGGATGCAGCGCTCGCGTTCGGCGATATCCTCCAAATAATGCGCGTCAGAGCTTGTGACAATATAATACCCTTCCTTGAGATCGGCATGTGCGCCGTCCCCGAAAAAAATGTCCGGCTTGGCAACCTCAAGCGTGCGAAAGCCGCATTCCGGCGGGATGAAACCCAGGTTCGAGAGCACGCTGTAGGAATTGCGGTCGACATGCGCCGGGTAACAAAGCCCGCCGTAGGACTGCACCAGCGCGGGCACGTCGGAAATTTCGATCGTGGTCGCATTGACCAGGAGCTTTTTTACACTGCCCGCGACCGCATCGTTTTCATCCAGGATGAACTGGTCGCCGAAAATGGACGGCTCATTGTCGATGTCCGCGAGCCGTTCGTACACATAGGAATCGAACGCCATGGCGTTTTCGAGCGTGGGAAACAGACAGACCACATGGATTTCCTCCGCTGTGGTCAGCTCCATGCCGGGCAGCACCTGAAGGCCGCTGCCCTCGGCAGCCTTCAGGATCGCCGGGCAGTTTTTGCAGGAGTTGTGGTCGGTCAGCGCGATCAGGTCCAGTTCCTTCAAAAGCGACATGTTCAGGATGTTGTTGGGGGTCATGTCGTTGTCGCCGCAGGGCGACAGACAGGAATGGATGTGCAGATCGTAGAAAACCGGCTTCACGGATGGAGCTCCCGGTCGATCTCCCTTGCCGTATCGTAAACCGGCCGCGGTGAGGCAAGCACCGCGATGTCGTTCTGTTCGGCTTTCTGTTTCGCTTCGTCGTCGAACTGCGCGCCTTCGGCCAGCACCACACAGGCCACATCGGCCAAAAGCGCCACAGCCATCGCGTTGACATTCCCCATCACCGTCACCCAAGCGCTGTCCGCCGGGGCGCGTCCCATCACAAAACTCAATAAATCGCAGCAGTAGACGCATTCGATTTCCCGTCCGAGCGCCTCGCCTCCGGACAGGACCGAAAGCCCCAGCTTCTGCGCCGCCTGTTGTACCGTCATCCGATCACCTCATTTGTCGTTCTGTTCGTCATCCACCGCCTCGGAGGGACGCGGCATGAATTTCGAGAGCCGGGAGAGGCCCTCCGCCATGGCACGCATTTCGTCGCGCAGCTTGAAGATGCAGGCCTCCTCAGTGGAAAACCCGCGCACGATATCCTCGGCCAGCGCCTTGCAGGACGGCGCGCCGCAAGAGCCGCAGTCCATGCCGTAGAGCCGGCCTTCGATCTCGCGCATCTTGTTCATCTTTTCCATCGCGACCTTGAAGTTCTCATCGAGCTCGAGCACCGGCTCGTATTCGACCGGCGCGTCCCACTGATAAGGGGAGATTTCGTCGTCCGGCAGATGGTTGCAGGAAACCGGACGGTATTTGCGGATACGTTTGAGCTTGGCTTTGGCGACATACGGGTTCTCGACGGTCAGCACGCCGCCGACGCAGCCGCCGGAACAGGCGTTGAGCTCGACGAAATCGAGGTCGTAGAACTTCTCGTCCTCGAGATCCTCGAGGACGCGGATGACGTTTTCGATCCCGTCGGCGGCCAGATACCGCTCCTTGAGAGCGGCTGCCGCCTCTCCCCCGCTGCTGCCCCAGCCGATGCCCATCCGGCCAGCCTGGGTCAGATCGACCGTCTGCGGGACGTTTTTCATCAGCGAGATGAGCTTCGGGTAGACCTCGCGGATGGCGATCACCGCGTCGACCGCGCTTTTTTCCGCTCCGAGCGGCATCTTGACAGCCGTCACCTTGGCCGGGCAGGGGCTGATGAAGATGACGCCGATCTCCTCCGGCGCGAAGCCGGTCTTTTCCATCGCCGCTTTGCGCGCGAGCCGCGCGGCAACCTCGATGGGCGCGTGCAGCGGCAGGACGTTGTCAATGAGTTCCGGGAAGCGCACCCGGATGAGCCGCAGGACAGCCGGACAGGCGGAGGAAATGACCGGCCGCTTGACATCGGGCCGGGCCATATATTTGCGGGTTGCGTCCGAAACGAGCTCGGCCGCCCGCGCGACCTCAAACACCTCGTCGAACCCCATCATCTGCAAAGCGCCGAGGATGATGTCGATGTCGTCAAGGTTGTTGAACTGCCCATAGAGGGCGGGCGCGGGGAGCGCCACCTTGTATTTATAGGTATCCATGACCGAAAGCGGGTCAAAGATGGCCTGTTTCGCGTGGTGCGGGCAGACGCGGATGCACTCGCCGCAGTCGATGCAGCGCTCCTTGATGATGCGCGCCTTACCTTCCCGCACCCGGATCGCTTCGGTCGGGCAGCGTTTGACACAGTTGATGCAGCCGTGGCATTTGTCACGGTCGAGCGTCACCGAATGGAAAAAATTTGCCTTGTTCATCGCAATCTCCTTCACAGGAGCGTTGGGATGGCGCCGGGGTCTAGGCCACGTGAACCTTCATGTCCACGGTGGTGCCTTCTCCCACTACGCTTTGTATCTCCATCTCATCGCTGTATTTTTTCATATTGGGCAGTCCCATACCTGCGCCGAACCCAAGGTTGCGCACGCTTTCGGGCGCGGTGGACCAGCCTTCCTGCATGGCAAGGCTGATGTCCTTGATGCCGGGGCCGTGGTCGACCAGAGACATGGTGATGCATTCGGGGGAAATCTCCACCGTGATATGCCCGCCGCCGCCATGGATGACCATGTTGATTTCCCCTTCATACATCGCAATGGCTACCTTGCGCACCACGTTCGAATGCAGGCCCAGCTTTTTGAGCACCGCCTTGACGTCGCTGGAGGCCTCGCCCGCACGGGTGAAGTCATCGCCGGGCACGTCGTATTCGAGCTTGATTACCTCAGACATCGCTTTCACAACCGCCTCTCAATCCATTGCTGTAAAGCAGCCCGCAGGCCGCGAACATCCGGTATGGGGTGGTCATCACCGCGATACCGCGTTCCTGCGCGAGGTCGATGATCGCCTGGTCGGGCTGCTTTCCGCGCACAAAGACGATGCAGACCATGTCCATCATTTCGGCGGTGCGCACCACCTGGGAATTCACAAGCCCGGTGAGCAGCACGCTCTGGTCCTTGACAAAAGCCAGTACGTCGCTCATCATATCGCTGCCGCAGGCGGTGTGCACTTCGGCGCCGAGGCCGTCGCCCTCACAGAGGACGTCCGCCTTTAAAATTTCCTTGATATCCTGAACTGTCATAGAGGATACTCCTTTCAAGATGTTGCATGGGGCTGGCTGTTTGTCCTTTCCGACAAATATTTACCCCTGCATTATAACATTTTGTTTAATTTTGTGCAATGGATAAACGGCACCAATCGGGTTTTCAAAAGCTGTATAATCTGCACGCGCCCACGATGTATTTTGTGGGAAAGCGGGTGAAAAAGCCGGCGCATGAAAATCAAAACGGCCGCGGCAGAGCCGCACGGCCATTTTGGATTGCGGAGCAATAAAAAATATACATGGCTGCTCAAAAATATTTTGGCATTAACGCCGAATAAAGAAAAAACACCACAAATATTTTGTATTTTTCCAACAGAAAAACATGTAAAAGATCTGGACGGCCATATCAATATCTGTTATAATTGTAACAATTAAGCTGGATGCGTGCGCGTAGGCAATGTTTGCCTGTATGGATATCCTGATGTCGTTCCCGCGGACACCTGTGATTCGGCCAATTCCCGGCCGCGGTTTCCGGAGGAGTTTTTATATGATATCCGGTGCGCGCACCGCCAATTATTCAAGGAGGTAAAGACTAGATGGCGAACACCAAAACGGTCGTACCTTTCAAAGGGACGCCGGAACAGGAAGAGAAGCTCAAGGCGCTCATGGCACAGCACAGGGGAGAAAAGGGAGCGCTCATGCCGGTGATGCAGGGTGCGCAGGAGATCTATGGCTATCTGCCAATCGAAGTGCAGAAGATGATTTCCGAAGGCATGGATATTCCGCTGGAAGAGATCTACGGCGTGGCCACATTCTACGCGCAGTTCACCCTCAACCCGAAGGGCGAGCACAAGATTTCGGTCTGCCTGGGAACGGCCTGCTATGTCAAGGGCGCGGGCGATATCTTCAACAAGCTCTCAGAGAAGCTCGGGATTTCGAGCGGCGGATGCACTCCGGACGGAAAATTCAGTTTGGACGCCTGCCGCTGTGTCGGCGCATGCGGGCTTGCTCCGGTCATGATGATCGACGATGAGGTCTATGGCCGGCTGACGGTTGATGAGATCGATTCGATCCTGGCGAAATACGGCGCCTGAGCGTGATGCAGGAACTGTCGCTGAATGTGCTGGATATCGCGCAGAATTCGGTGCGCGCAAAGGCGGATCTCATTGAAATCACGGTGGATGAACAGCCAGGGAAAGACCTTCTCACCATCACGATCGCGGACAACGGCTGTGGGATGAGCGCCGAACAGGTACATAAAGTGATCGACCCGTTTTTTACCACCCGCACGACCAGAAAGGTCGGGCTGGGCGTGCCGTTTCTCAAAATGGCGGCGGAGATGACGGGCGGGACGCTTGCAATCGACTCCAAAGTGAATGTGGGGACGACGGTAACAGCCACATTTGGGCTGACCCACATCGACCGGATGCCCTTGGGGGACATGGCGGGGACAATCAGCTCGCTGGTTCAGTGCAATCCGGATATTGATTTCGTCTATACCTACCGCCGCGGGGAACAGGCATTTGCGGCGGATACACGGGAGTTCCGGCAGGTGCTCGCGGGCGTGCCGCTTTCCAATCCGGAAGTGGTGGGATTCATCAGTTCGTTCATCCGGGAGAACATGACGGAAATCCAGGGGAATGGATAACCAGGCAATAAGCGTATTTGTGGATGGAGGATAACAGATTATGAAAAGTTTAGCGGAGCTTCAAGCTCTCAGGGACAAAGTGAAAAGCAATATGGGCATCCGGGAGGATGACACAGGCAACACCCGTGTCGTGGTCGGCATGGCAACCTGCGGAATCGCCGCGGGCGCACGCCCTGTGTTGCAGGCGTTCACCGAGGAGGTCGCCAAACGCAATCTCCAGAACGTCACCATCGCACAGACCGGCTGTATCGGCATCTGTCAGTATGAGCCGGTTGTGGAGATCATGGAACCCGGCAAGGAAAAGGTCACCTATGTAAAAATGACTGCGGAAAAAGCTGCGCAGGTGGTTGCGAACCATCTGGTAAACGGCAACGTCATGACCGAATACACCATCGGCGCTGTCGCGCAGAAAGCATAAATGAAGGAGGAGACACATCATGTATCGTTCCCATGTTCTGGTTTGCGGAGGTACAGGTTGCACTTCCTCCGGCTCCGCAAAGGTCATCCGTGCCTTTGAGGACGAACTGAAAGAAAAAGGCCTTGAAAACGAAGTCAAGGTTGTCAAAACCGGCTGCTTCGGCCTGTGCGCGCTCGGCCCGGTCGTCATCGTCTATCCGGAGGGCTCGTTCTATTCCCGGGTCAACGCGGAGGACGTGCGCGAGATCGTCGAGGAGCACCTGCTCAAAGGACGTATCGTCAAGCGTCTGCTCTACACCGAGACCGTCCAGGAGGACACCATCAAGTCGCTGAGTGACACCGACTTTTATAAAAAGCAGAAACGCGTCGCGCTCAGAAACTGCGGCGTGATCGACCCCGAGGACATCAACGAATACATCGCATATGACGGCTATCAGGCGCTGGGCAAAGTGCTCACTGAGATGACCCCGGACGACGTCATCGACGTCATCACCAAATCCGGGCTGCGCGGCCGCGGCGGCGCGGGCTTCCCGACCGGACGCAAATGGGCGTTCGCAAAGGCTTCGGTCAACGACCAGAAATATGTCTGCTGCAATGCCGACGAAGGCGACCCGGGCGCGTTCATGGACCGTTCGGTGCTCGAAGGCGACCCGCACGCGCTGCTTGAGGCGATGACGATTGCCGGTTACGCGATCGGCGCAAACCAGGGTTACATATATGTCCGCGCGGAGTATCCGATCGCGGTCAAGCGGCTGGAAATCGCCATCGGCCAGTCGCGCGAGATGGGACTGCTCGGCAAAAACATCTTCGACTCCGGATTTGATTTCGACATCGACATCCGCCTTGGCGCGGGTGCGTTCGTCTGCGGCGAGGAAACCGCGCTGATGACCTCGATCGAGGGCCACCGCGGCGAACCGCGTCCGCGTCCGCCGTTCCCGGCGGTCAAGGGCCTGTTCGCGAAACCGTCGGTCCTCAACAACGTTGAGACCTACGCGAACATCCCGCAGATCATCCTGAAGGGCGCCGATTGGTTCGCCTCGATGGGTACTGAAAAATCGAAGGGCACCAAGGTTTTCGCGCTCGGCGGAAAGATTCACAACACCGGTCTTGTTGAAATCCCGATGGGCACCACCCTGCGGGAGATCATCGAGGAAATCGGCGGCGGCATTCCCAATGGCAAAAAGTTCAAAGCGGCGCAGACCGGCGGGCCTTCCGGCGGATGTATCCCGGCCTCCAAGATGGACGTTGAGATCGACTATGACAACCTGATCGCCATCGGTTCAATGATGGGTTCGGGCGGACTCATCGTCATGGACGAGGACAACTGTATGGTCGATATCGCCAAGTTTTTCCTCGAGTTCACCGTCGACGAGAGCTGCGGCAAGTGCGCGCCGTGCCGCATCGGCACCAAGCGCCTTTATGAGATGCTTGATAAGATCACCAAGGGACAGGGTACCCTGGAGGATCTCGACAAGATGGAAAAACTCTGCTACTACATCAAGGAAAACGCCCTGTGCGGACTCGGCCAGACCGCTCCGAACCCGGTGCTTTCCACCCTGCGCTATTTCCGCGACGAATACGAAGCGCATGTCGTGGACAAAGTCTGCCCCGCGCATGTGTGCAAACATCTGCTGAGCTACTCGATCGACGCGGATAAGTGCAAAGGTTGCACGCTCTGCGCGCGCCAGTGCCCGGTGGGCGCGATTTCCGGCAAGGTCAAGGAAGCGCACGTCATCGACCAGCAGAAGTGCATCAAATGCGGCGCCTGCATTGAGAAATGTAAATTCGGCGCGATTGTGAAGAAATAAGAAAGGAGTGTACCTAAAGATGGAAATGGTAAATATCAAAATTAACGGTATGCCCTTGTCCGTGCCGAAGAATAGTACAATTCTCGAAGCCGCAAGAAGTGCCGGCATTCAGATTCCCACCCTGTGCTACCTCAAGGAGATCAACGAGATCGGCGCCTGCCGGATCTGTGTTGTCGAAGTCAAGGGCGCAAGGACCCTTGTGACCGCCTGCGTGTACCCGGTTTCGGAGGGCATGGAGATCACCACCAACTCCCAGAAGGTGTTTGAAGCCCGCAAAACCACCCTGGAGCTGATCCTCTCGACCCACAAGAAGGAGTGCCTGACCTGCGTGCGCGCGGACAACTGCGAACTGCAGAAGCTCTGCCACGACTTCAAGGTTGACGACCAGGATAAATACGCCGGCATCAACCCCACCTATCCGGTGGACGATTCCGCGGTGCATATGTTCCGCGATGACAACAAATGCATTCTCTGCCGCCGCTGCGTGGCTGCCTGCGCCAAATGGCAGGGCATCGGGGTCATCGGCCCGAACGAGCGCGGTTTCAACACCCATATCGGCTGCGCGTTCGAGCAGAACCTCGATGAGGTGGCCTGCGTTTCCTGCGGACAGTGTATCGTCGTCTGCCCGACCGGCGCCATCGCGGAGAAGGATCAGACCCAGGAGGTCTGGGATGCGCTGGGCGATCCCCAAAAACATGTCATTGTGCAGACCGCGCCTTCGATCCGCGCCACTCTGGGCGAAGCGTTCGGCAATCCGGTTGGCACCAATGTTGAAGGCAAGATGGTCGCAGCCCTGCGCCGACTCGGATTCGAGAAGGTGTTCGACACCGACCTCGCGGCCGACATGACCATCGTCGAAGAAGCCCATGAGTTTGTTGAGCGCGTGACGGGCGGCGGCGTGCTGCCGATGATCACCTCCTGCTCGCCGGGCTGGGTCAACTACTGCGAGCACTACTTCCCCGACCAGCTGGCGCACCTGTCGACCTGCAAATCGCCGCAGCAGATGTTCGGCGCCACGGTCAAGACCTGGTACGCGAAAAAGATGGGTTGGGACCCGAAGGATATCTATGTAGTGGGTATCATGCCCTGCACCGCGAAAAAGTCCGAGGTCAAACGTCCGGACGAGGACGCCGCGGGCGTGCCCGATGTGGACGTTTCCCTGACCACCCGCGAACTTGCGCGGATGATCAATCGTGCGGGCATTCAGTTCAATGATCTGCCGGATGAGCAGTTTGACAGCCCGCTGGGCGAATCGACCGGCGCGGCGGTCATCTTCGGCGCGACCGGCGGCGTTATGGAAGCGGCGCTGCGCACCGCGGCAGAATGGGTTGGCGGCAAACCGCTCGGCGATGTCAAGTTCCAGGAAGTCCGCGGCACCGACGGTATCAAGGAAGCCACCTATCAGGTGGGCGACCTCGAAGTCAAGGTTGCGGTTGCGTCCGGTCTTGCGAACGCAAAGGTCATCATGGAAAAGATTCGCTCCGGCGAAGCCCCGTGGCATTTCGTTGAAATTATGGCCTGCCCGGGCGGCTGCGTCAACGGCGGCGGCCAGCCGGTACAGCCGGCGAGCGTGCGCAACTTCGTGGACCTGAAGGCGCTGCGCGCCAAAGCGCTCTACGATGCGGATGAGAATATGCCGATGCGCAAATCCCACGAGAACCCCTCGCTGCTCAAGATCTACGAGGAATATTTTGGGGAGTTCGGTTCGCATACCGCGCACGAAGTGCTGCATACCTCCTATGTCCCGAAGGACAGATTCTAAAAACAAAACGGCGTCCGCAAACATGCGGGCGCCGCTGTTTTTTTGTAAAAAGGGCTTTTAGTATCCAAAACGCCTGCTATAATGGAATTACGGCGCCGTAAATAAACCGGAAAGAAGGCTTTATTTATGGAAACAAAAGAACTGTATCCCATTGGCAGGGTTGTGACCCATGCGGACGGAATGGAAGTTTTGCTGGATGAAATGTATCGTCCGGCGATGGAGGGACTGGAGGGCTTCAGCCATATCCAGGTGCTCTGGTGGTTCGACCAGTGCGAAGGTCCGGACGCGCGCGCGACCCTTTTGGAACGCGCCCCATACCGGGCTGGTCCGGACCGGCTGGGCGTATTTGCCACCCGTTCCCCACGCCGGCCGAATCCGGTGGCCTTGTCCTGCGCCGCAATTACCTGTCTGGATCTGAAGGCAGGCAGGATTGGGCTGGACTATATCGATGCGCAGGATGGCAGCCCGGTGCTGGATCTGAAACCCTATACGCCCAGCATTGACCGGGTGGAATGCCCGCGCGTCCCCGCTTGGTGCGCTGACTGGCCGGTGAGCCGGGACGTTTCCGGTGATTTTGACTGGGAGCGCGTCTTTTCTGGCTGAAACGTAAAAAAGGCGGGCGGCTTCAAGCCGCCCGCCTTTTTTAATATTTTGCGATGACGTCCGCGATTTCCAAAAGAAGCTGGCGCTGGTGAGGGCCCAGCCTGTGACAAGCATTTTCGATCTCTTCGTGCAGATAGTTATCTTCCCGCAGGGAAACCCCGCTGATGAGCTCAGTGATATCACAATCCAGCGCTACGGCAATCCGCGACAGCGTTTCCAAGCTGATTTTGGTGACGCCGCGCTCCATCTGGCTGATATACCCCACTGAAACGGAAAGCTTCTCCGCAAGGTTATCCTGTGTCATTCCCGCCTGTTTGCGCTTTTGTTTCATCCGTCGGCCGATGGCGGAATAATCAACACCCATAACTATCACCCGGCTTTATTTTAAGAGCGATAACTAAATATATACAGATACTTATAGATTTATTTATAGTTATTATTGTTGATTTTTGGCGAAATATATGATACACTTTCTACAGTAGTGATGAAAATGTGAGGTGAACCGGTATGGGGCTCCTTGAGCACCTGACAAACCTGCTGGGATGCCAGTATCTGTCGGATCTTCCAATGGCGGCCATCACCCCGAAACAGGCGGATCAGATTCTGTCGCTTTCCGAAGAACAGTTTACTGTGCAGGACTTCCGGGAAGCGGCTCAGTATATCACCCGAAGCAAAGAGGACTTTTTAACAGCGGCGCTGGCCAAGGAGGCCATTGTTCGTCACCTGTTGGAAAACGCGTCGCGGGAATGAAAAAACGATATGCCGGGCAGGATGGGAAAGCATCCTGCTTTTTTTATTGCGTCAAGCCTTTGGGTCGGACTCCCGGCTGTCCGCGTCCGGAGTTTCGGGTGGTTCCTGTGCCGTTTCATCCGATTCGGAGCTGTCCGGATTTTTGGGCGGCCGGATCGAAAGGTTGATCCCGATCGCGACCAGGATTCCGATGGCGTTATCCACCGCGCGCGACAGCGAATAGAGCCAGACGCTGCCTTCTGCCGGGGAAAGCACAATCACCAGGTAGGTGACGCAGCCCATGACAATTGCCCCGCGCTTGCCGATCAGGTTCAAAAGGAAGATGAGGACGGTGACACCGGCCGAAATGGCCACAATCCGCCAAAACGGCAGTCGGGCGGCAATCTGCAGCGAAGCGAAGGCCGCGCCAAAGATTCCGCCGATAAACGTCCCGAGCAGGCGGTTGCGCCCCTGGGACCAGGATTCTTCAAGCGTTGACTGCATGGCGATGAGCGCGGCGATACATGCATAGGACGCATTGCCCGGGACAAACTGATAAAGCAGCAGGCAGACAAAAATCGCCAGCGCGGTTTTGACGTTACGCATCCCGACGCGCAGGGTGTTTTTTTCCATGTTCCTGTCCTCCAAATGTCTGAACGTAATTATGGGGCGGCCAGTCGGGCAGCCGCTTTTGCGCCGGCAGCGCGCAAAAGCCCCCTTTATAGAAAAATTATACCCGGGAATGCGGATATTTACAAATTATATTTGATATGCCTGTCTCTTTATGATAAACTCAAATTGTAAGAAGCTTGTTCATCGCGGCATTGACGGAGGTGTTTTCAATGTTGGCAATCAAAAGTTTTGTTGGCTGGGGAATGGACCGCTGGAAACGCTTCACCGTATCGGATGTGGCTGTATTCAAGATTTGCCTGCTTTCAATCGGTGCTCTGATCGGCATGTACTGGGCGAAAGCCTGCAGAAAGCTGGCGCCTTTCATCTGGGCCGCCGCCGTGGCGTCTTATGTTTATCTCATTTGGCGGATGGTTTTCTGCGATGAGGACTGAGCGCAGCGGCGCCGATCGTGACCGTGACCCCAACATCATTGATTTTCATAAGGCGCGTGACAAAGCGCGCCAGCATAGGCGCAGGACAAGACGGACCATCCTGGCGGCGGCCGCGGCAGCGCTTGTGCTGGCGGGGCTTGTGCTGTTCACCCAGTTGGGTGAGATCCTCGATCAGAAGGATTTCTGGAACAATTTTTCCTCCAGCCAGGCATGATGGCTGTAAATTTTCAGGCGGAATGGGATTAGATCCTTCATGAAGAAACAACAGTTCTATATCCTGCTGGCGCTGATCACCATCTTCTTTTGGGGAACGACCTTTGTCTCTACCAAGGTGCTTTTGGAAAGCCTGTCCCCGGTTCAGATCATGGTGCTGCGATATCTGATTGCATACGCGGGGCTTTTGCTTATCTACCCGCGTATCCATCCGTCAGAGGGCTGGCGGATGGAACTTCTTTGCTTGGGTGCGGCGCTTTGCGGGAGCACCCTCTATTTTTTAGCAGAAAATTTTGCGCTTTCCTTCACCCAGGCTTCAAACGTCAGCCTGCTTGTTTCGGCCGCGCCAATCCTCACGGCGCTGGTGGCGCATCTTTTTACCCGGGATGAAAAATTTTCCCGCAGCCAGCTTCTGGGATTTCTTTGCGCCATGTGTGGAATTTTCCTGGTGGTAGGCAATGGCCATTTCATTCTGAAGCTCTCCCCCGCCGGTGATCTGCTGGCGGTTGGGGCCGCGCTTTCCTGGGCGTTTTACACAGTGCTGCTTCGGAAGATACATACCCGGTATCCGCCGGTCCACCTCACCCGCAGGATCTTTTTTTATTCGATCCTTACGATGCTCCCCTGTCTAGCCGCCGACCCGCGGCCGTTTGAACCCACGGTGCTGCGCGAACCGGTGGTCTGGGGAAACCTGTTGTTCCTGGGACTGGTGGCGTCGTCGCTCTGCTATGTGTTGTGGTACCATGTGGTACGCGGCCTTGGAGCGGTCAGGGCCAACAATTTTGTCTATCTTAACCCGATGGTCACGATGATCGCTTCGGTCATTGTTCTGCGGGAACGGATTACCATTCTGATGCTGCTTGGCGCGGCATTGATTCTGGCGGGCGTCATGATCGCGGACGGCACTGTCCGGCCTGGGCCGCAGTTGGAAGAAAATGAACATGGACAGGAGTGAAACGAATTTGGACTCCCAGAAAATCAAGGGCTATTGCATGGTATCGGCATTCACGGTGGTGCTTTACCTGGGGCTGAGCAACCTGCACCGGCTTTCCGGCCTGCTCAGCACAGTGATCGGGCTGCTTACGCCGTTTATCATTGGGCTGGTGATTGCCTTCATTCTGGACGGCGTGGTGATGACCTTTGAAAAGCTCTTTAAGGGTTTTGCCCATCATCAAAATAAAAAGCTGCGCGGGCTTGCGCGCCCGCTTTCGATCCTCTGTACCTACCTCCTGATGGCAGCAGGCATTTCGGTGCTTGTCACCGTTGTGGTGCCGCAGCTGGCAACGAGCCTCACCCAGCTGGGCAACAGCATTCCGGGGTACCTCATTTCACTGCAGCAGATTGCGGAGCGGCTGTCGCTTGAGTTGAACCTTGACCAGGCGGTCTGGGATGAAATTTCCCAGTGGTTCAATACCCTGGTTGGCCAGATGCTGGCTTTCATTCCGCAGCTGCTCAAGATGGTCCCGCAAATGCTTGATCTGCTCGCCTCGGTGGGCGGGGGCGTCTTCAATTTCGTCATCGGGCTGATCGTTTCGATCTACCTGCTGCTCAGCAAGGAAAAGCTGCTCTCCCAGCTTTCCCGCCTGAACCGCGCCTTCCTGCCGGAAAAAGCGTCCGGTACGGTCGCGGAGACTGCTAAGATCGCTTCGCAGACCTTTTCAAATTATGTCACCGGCCAGCTGCTTGACGCGCTGATTGTCGGTGTGGTGAGCGTCATCGGCCTGACCATCTTCCGTTTTCCGTACGCAATGCTGATCGGTGTGGTCATGGGAATCACGAATGTGATCCCCTTTTTCGGGCCGTTCATCGGCGCGGTGCCCGGCGTGATCATCATCTTCATGGTCAGCCCGGTGCGGGCGCTCTGGTACATCCTGTTTGTGGTGGTTGTCCAGCAGATCGACGGGAACATTCTCGCGCCGCGGATTATTGGCAATTCGGTGGGATTGTCCCCCATCTGGGTACTGTTCGCGGTGACGGTCGGCGGCGGGCTCTTTGGGGTCCCGGGCATGGTGCTTGGCACGCCGGTCTTTGCCATCGTTTATATCCTCATTGGCCGCGCCACCCGCAAACGCGAAGCGCAGCGGGCACACGGCGAAGCCCCGTCCGCGCCGGAAGAAGGTTCATGATGTGCAGCCGGCCCGCCGATTTTTGGGCGGGCCGCTTTTTATGGGGAAAGGGGAAATCTTTCGGGAAAGTTCCCGCGGATGCCTTGACCAGGGGGCTTTGAGCCGATATAATAGGGTCTTAGGATACCTTAATGATGAGAGGATGTTTCCGATATGAATAACAGTGAAAAGACGATGGAAAAAATCGTAAATCTCTGTAAGAGCCGCGGCTTTACCTATCCCGGTTCGGAGATTTACGGCGGGCTTGCCAACGCGTGGGATTTCGGCCCGCTCGGCGTTGAGCTCAAAAACAATGTCAAAAAGGCTTGGTGGAAAAAATTTGTGCAGGAATCGCCCTACAATGTGGGCCTCGATTCCGCCATCCTGATGAATCCGCAGGTGTGGGTCGCGTCCGGCCATGTGGGCGGCTTTTCCGACCCGCTGATCGACTGTAAGGACTGCAAGACCCGCCACCGCGCGGATAAGCTTATCGAGGACGCGACCGGCGAATTGGCCGACGGCTGGACGAATGAGCAGATCATGGATTTTATTCATGAGAAGGGCATCAAATGCCCCGAGTGCGGCAGCGGAAACTTTACAGATATCCGAAAATTCAACCTGATGTTCAAGACCTTTGTGGGTGTCACCGAGGACAGCAAAAGTGAGATCTATCTGCGCCCGGAAACCGCGCAGGGCATCTTTGTAAACTTCCAGAATGTTCAGCGAACCAGCCGTAAAAAGGTTCCGTTTGGAATCGCGCAGGTCGGAAAGTCCTTCCGCAACGAGATCACCCCAAAGAACTTTATCTTCCGCGTACGTGAATTCGAACAGATGGAGCTCGAATTCTTCTGCAAGCCGGACACCGATCTTGAGTGGTTCCAGTACTGGCGCAGTTACTGCGAGAACTGGCTGCTGAATCTTGGACTGGACAAAGAGGGCATGCGCCTGCGCGACCATTCGCCCGAGGAGCTGTCCTTCTACTCCAAAGCGACCACCGACATTGAGTTCCTGTTCCCGTTCGGCTGGGGAGAACTGTGGGGCATCGCGGACCGTACCAACTATGACCTTGGCCGTCACAGCGAGGTTTCCGGCAAGACGCTCGATTACTTCGACCAGGAAGCGAACGAGCGGTACATCCCCTATGTGGTCGAGCCGTCGCTCGGGGTCGAACGCGTTACGCTGGCTTTTCTGTGCAGTGCCTATGACGAGGAGGTCGTTGGCACCGACGACAAGGGCAAGGAGGATGTGCGCGTTGTCATGCGTCTGCATCCTGCGTTGGCGCCGTTTAAAGCGTGCGTTCTGCCGCTTTCCAAAAAACTGGCTGAGGGAGCCGGGAAGATCTATGCCCAGCTTGCAAAGGATTATATGGTGGATTACGACGACGCCGGTTCGATCGGCAAGCGTTACCGCCGTCAGGATGAGATCGGTACGCCGGTCTGTATCACTTATGATTTTGACAGCGAAACCGACGGCTGTGTGACGGTTCGTGACCGTGACACCATGCAGCAAGAGCGCATCAAGATTGAAGCGCTCAGCGATTATATCAAAGCAAAACTTGAATTTTAATTCTTAGCGGAAAGCCGCCCTTATGGGCGGCTTTCCAGGTTCTGCAGGGTGGAAAAGCTTGACAGTCCCCGGGCAATATGCTATCATAAACGTTGCAGCTGCAGGGATTTCCCTTAGCTGCTGGAAATATCGAGGTGTAGCGCAGTTGGTAGCGCGCTTGGTTTGGGACCAAGATGCCGCGGGTTCGAATCCTGTCACCTCGACCATAACTGGACCCCCGTTTTGATACAATGAGTATTGACGCGGGGGTTCAGTTTTTTAAGCCCTATTTGCAAGAGCTTTCATTTCCCTTATAACGAAAACAGGCCCTACGGTACCAAAATTGGTCACCATGGAGCCTGTTTGTGTTTTGTGTGTGGCCTTTTTAATGAAAGGTTAGAGGGGGAAATTTACAATTTATACATTGACATAAGTATGAAATCATACTATAATTTCAATATGATTTCATACTGGAGGATGGACGAATATGAAATACAAAAAGCATCCAGTCTTACAAGAATTTGACCGGCTGAACAATATGATTGTTGAATTCTACCACGAAATTGCTATGAAGCAAGGTTTGTCTGATAGTGCATATGCTATTTTACAGGCGCTGCTTGTGTTGGGAAATGGTTGCACACAAACGGATATCTATAAATATACACTTTTGAATAAGCAGACTGTAAATTCCTCCGTGAAAAAGTTACAGTATGATGGCTTCCTTGATTTCCAGCCCGGCAGTGGGAGAGAGCTGAGGATCTATCTTACTAACAAAGGGGAGGCGATTGTGAGAGAAAAAATACTTCCTATTGAACAAGCCGAAAATGAGGTTTTTGAGGAAATGACTGCTGAGGAGCATAAACAAATCCTCCGTCTAATTTCTGGCTATCTGGAATCATTTAAGTGTAAAATCGAAAAACTGTAAGGGGCGTCATGATACATAAATTACTCAGTACTTTTGGATTAGGGGTTCTCGGGGTAGACCCATTTACGGCGGTCTACCTTTTGTCGATAGGCCTACGGCGCGAGAAGAAAACAAAAATCACGCTATTCTTTTTATCTTTTGCGGGATTCTCCGTTGGCATCGGTGCATCTATAGCTGCGATTTTTGGAGCCGCTGCCGCAGATATTTTTAAAAGCATAATGCCTGGAGACGAAAGTCCAATCTGGGCTGTTTTGAATTTTGTTATTTCCATATTCATCCTGATTTGGGTGCTTCGGAAACGCTTTGCCGCACCAAAGGGAAAAGAGAAGGAAGAAAAGCAATCCATCAATGGGAGTTGGCTGAAATATATTGCTACAGGGTTTATATTTGCTCTGACGTGCTTTACTGACCCTACTTTTTATGCTGTGATTCTAATAGGCGGTGAATCCGGAAGCTTGCTTTTGGCAGCGGCGCTTTTGTCCCTGTGGTTTTTGGTTAGCCAATTTATGGCTGTGATCGTTTATGTCGCCAACGAGATGAATCTGCTCGAAAAACTGGTTCATTTTGTTGAAAAGTTCAAGCAAAGGAACGGGAAAGTTTTCGCATATTTGTTTTATGGAGTTCTTATCCTCGTTGCGGTCATGCTTTTGGTGGATAGCGGATATTACCTGTTCGCAGGGAACTATCTATTGTAAAAATATCGTTGGAATACCATCCAAAACAAAATTGCTACAGTTTACGAGGGACAATCAAAAGATGCACACCCTTTAGGCGAAAAGTCCAAGGGGTGTGCATTTTGGTATTAAAATAAATACACGCATAAAACTGCATTTGCGCAGGTTCCAGGCGCTGTGCGGCGTTATATTCTCGGGCATGCGATTTCTATCCCCGCGCTTCGCATGGAGCGCGACGTGGTTATTCATATCACAATGGATTGTATAGATGTTATTTCTATCCACGCGCTCCGCATGGAGCGCGACCCGCCCGCGCATTGATAATCACGCGCTGTCCTTTATTTCTATCCACGCGCTCCGCATGGAGCGCGACACCCGGCGAGTGCGTAGACCTGAGAGAGATATTGCGATTTCTATCCACGCGCTCCGCATGGAGCGCGACGCAGGCAGATGATAACGGGCTTTCTGAGGCGATTGATTTCTATCCACGCGCTCCGCATGGAGCGCGACATGGGATCAATGTGAGCAATAACATTGGACGGAGGATTTCTATCCACGCGCTCCGCATGGAGCGCGACCATTCCAGTTACGCCCTGACGTCGCTCGATTTCCCATTTCTATCCACGCGCTCCGCATGGAGCGCGACATGAGGAACATCATCCGTATTAGGCAGGTTCATTATTTCTATCCACGCGCTCCGCATGGAGCGCGACGTATCTTTGGGGCCGTCTGCTGTCCAGAAACTAAGGATTTCTATCCACGCGCTCCGCATGGAGCGCGACCTTATAATGCGGGTTTATAAGACCTATAAATAAAAATTTCTATCCACGCGCTCCGCATGGAGCGCGACTATCGCGGCTTGGAGGTTACGCATAACCTTGATCGATTTCTATCCACGCGCTCCGCATGGAGCGCGACCTGGTGACGCTCTGGCAGGTATTTACAATCTGCTTGCTATTTCTATCCACGCGCTCCGCATGGAGCGCGACGGATGGCATGTTGGTAAAAACCCCATGAAGGACTGATTTCTATCCACGCGCTCCGCATGGAGCGCGACTTTCACGCCTTCTTCCTCAAACTCGCCGTAGGCCAATTTCTATCCACGCGCTCCGCATGGAGCGCGACGCAAAACGGCGGCAGCGTCGAACGCACCGGGCGGTATTTCTATCCACGCGCTCCGCATGGAGCGCGACAGGCGTGCTTGCTCTGGAAACAAGATAAGATTCAGATTTCTATCCACGCGCTCCGCATGGAGCGCGACCAGTTGGATGCCAATCACATACCTTTGCGCAATGATTTCTATCCACGCGCTCCGCATGGAGCGCGACAAAATATGCGATATATTCCTTTTGCTCCGGTTCAGTATTTCTATCCACGCGCTCCGCATGGAGCGCGACCTGGACTTTATGGGATTCAGATTTTATCGCAACAATTTCTATCCACGCGCTCCGCATGGAGCGCGACCCATTCAGATCGATGGCGATACTGTATATTTGAGATTTCTATCCACGCGCTCCGCATGGAGCGCGACGTCTAAGCCGAATTCGTAACGATCCGACAAATCGTTATTTCTATCCACGCGCTCCGCATGGAGCGCGACTTTATTGCAACTATGCGCCCGTGGCGAAAAAAACAATTTCTATCCACGCGCTCCGCATGGAGCGCGACTTGTCAATCTGGTTTCGGCCTATGCCGTAAGTTATGATTTCTATCCACGCGCTCCGCATGGAGCGCGACTCCGGAGGATTTGACGGTGCCTAAGATGATCTGATTTCTATCCACGCGCTCCGCATGGAGCGCGACAGCAAAGTTGTATAAATTAAGAAAATTTTTTTGGGATATACATCTAAAAAACAAAAGAAAATCATATCCATAATTGGATACGAGACGGCAGTTATGACAAATCGACAGGGATCTGAAAGAGAAAAACGGTGCGAACCTATCGAGGGTATGGTGACAGCTTGCTATTCGCACCACTACACCATTAGCAGGCCCTCTGGTTCGTAGGTGAATTTTGAACCAAAATGTTCGATTTTGTCCTGATATTGGTTTCCCAGTTGGTAGAAACGCAGACTGTCCTTTTCCTTGTCTATGATAGCTACTAATCGGGACTGAAGTAAACGATATTGCGCGGGATCAAGCAAACATTCGAATACGGAGTTCTGCACACGCTGCCCGTAGTTGACGCATTGCTTAGCGACCTGCCGGAGCCGTTTGCGTCCGGCGGTATCGGCTGTATTGACATCATAAGTGATTAAGACCAGCATTTTATCCCCTCATTTCCATAAAAACGGCGGATAAGCATCCAGATCGCCGCGCAGACAACGGGCAAGCAGAAGCGCCTGTACATAAGGCACCAATCCCCAAACCAGCTTTTCTTTTAAATAAGGGTGGGTGAGCGGCTCTGCCAGGCGTTTCTGCCAGGCAGCCAGAAAGATTTTGCGTCCCTCGTCGGTCAACAGCACTGCACCACTCGGCTGGCACTCAAAGTGTTCAGCACGCATGACGCGATTGTTAATCAGCGTGGCGACAAACCGGTCAGCGAGCAGTGGCCGCAGTTCCTCCATCAAATCGAGGGCAAGCGACGACCTGCCAGGGCGGTCGCGATGCAAAAAGCCAACATAAGCGTCTAATCCGACGCTCTCCAATGCACCCGCGCAGGCATTTGCCAACAGGCTGTATGCAAATGAAAGCATGGCATTGGTTGGGTCAAGCGGCGGACGGCGCGAACGTCCGGTAAAAGAAAAGGTTTCACGTTGATTGAGCAGCAGCGCGTCAAATGTGCCGAAATATATAGCCGCCGACTGGCCTTCCAAGCCACGCAACGCGTCAAGATTGGTTTCCTGCAGAATGGCGGGCAGGCTGCCGGCCAACAGCGCTGAAGCATGCCCAAGCGCTTCATTGTCAACACGCAGCAAGTGATCACGCAGGGTGCGCTCGATACTCCATCGTCCATTGTACACCTTGCCGAACACAAAACTGCGGGCGTAGTGGCAGCTTTGCCCTTCGTCGTCGGATAAACGGTACTGTGCCTTTCGCAGCAGCACGTTTCCGGGATTTTCTCCGCTGACACGCGCGAGGAAGCGTCCGCGTGGTGTGAGGAAAGCCAGATTTATCCCGTCGCGCACACATTTTCCCATCAGGGCGGGGCTTGCGCCTTTGTAGGAAAAGCAAAGGATGCTTTCCAGTGTGTGCAGCGGGAACTGTCCGCGTTTTTGCTCGTCCGCCACAACCAATACGGTCTCGCCCTCAAGCGCGAGATAGCTGTCCTCACTCAGGACGAACAATGTGTTGAGGAATTTTCTCATAAGCTTTCCTCCTCCCTCGGCAGGTGCATCCGCAGATAAGCGGATGCCGGGGGTGCTTTCGCGAGCCTCGGCAGGCAGACCTCTTTGAGCGAGCAGGCATTGCACCCTTTGGATGGAGTGGCTTTTGGGGTATACCCGCGTGCATACAGGGCATGCATTTCCCCAAGCATGTCTTCCACCCGCTGACGCAGCGGCGCATCCAGATTGACTCGGGTGCGCCGCCGCGGCTCGCCATAAAAGAGACTGCCCTCGGCAATACTGCACAGCAGCATCTCCTCCAGGCAGATCGCCTGTGCGCAGAGCTGCAATTCATCCGCGCCGTAAGCGTTTGGCCGGCCTTTCTTATATTCCACCGGATAAGGCTGCCAGGTCCCGTCTTGTCCGGCCAGCGTGATTCCTGCCGGGTCCTGATGAAATTCGACCACGTCGCACACTCCCTGCGCGCGCAGCCGGTGGGATACGACCCGCAGGCTGCGCGCGGTCAGCAGGTTTCCGCGGCGTTCCATCTGCTTTTCATCATGGGCGCGTTGGTGAAGGAGCTGTCCCTCAACCGTGCGCAAATTTTCCGCCCACTGCCGTTCGATATGGATCAGCGCCCACTGCCGGCGGCAGAAAGCGAAATGCTGTAGGCCGGATAGCGGGAGATAATCTTCTTCCTGCCGGCTGGTCACACCATCTGCGTGCAGGACACGCCTTCGGGCAGTGCGGCGGTATCGACCGTCACGGTATAGTCGCTGTAAGCGCGCGGACTGACCACATCTTCTTTTCGGGAAACGCTGACCGTGTCAAACAGCCGGTAGGCGGGCGTGTTTCCCAGTTCGCTGTCATGCCGGAATACAATCAGCTGGCGGACGGCCATCTTGCCGCGCGCGGCCGAATGGTCAACTTCGAACATATTGAGGATCGCCTGCCACAGAAGGGCAAGATCCTCCTCTGAAAAACCGGTGGTCTTGCGGGCAAGGTTGGCTGAAATATAACCCTCGCAGCGGTAGAGCGCATAGGGGACAATGTGCTTGCGCCCCATTTCGGTGCCTTTTTTCTCGGCGTCTGTCTCGGTGGTGATGGCAACACGGGTGATCGTGACCTCCTGCGGGACAATTGGGTCGATGGAACGGGCGAAGCCCAATTGCACCGGTCCGCGTACCTGCCCGCAGTTCAGATTGTTTTTCACGAAGGTGGTCATAACCGCTCCGAAGGTGCGGATATCGTAAAAGTTTTGGCACATGAAGTCCCGGATCTTCTCGTCGAGCTGGGGGTTCCTCTTTTTGACTTCCTTGATGGTCTTTTCATCGATTTCCCAATGTGCGAACGCTTCGGCGTCCGAACGGTTGAGCGGAACGCCGTCCTTGATGTAGATGCGGTACCCCGCGGCGTCCTCCTTTACCGTTTCGACGTAGTTGCGGATTTTGCGCTTGAGACAGACGTCGGTCACCAGCCCGTAGCCGGTCTCCGGATCGAGCCGGGGCATGTTGCCCGCGTCAGGGTCGCCGTTGGGGTTGCCGTTTTCCACATCGAACAGGATGACAAATTCATAACGGTTCTTGATGGGTTCGCTCATTTCACATTTCCTCCTTCGGTTTGCCGGCAAACTGTTTTTGTACCTGGTGGTAATAGCCCAGATGGAAGGCGCCCTGTTCGGGCAGGGACATCCGCGCGGGCAGCGTTTGGCGGATGCGGCCTTCGATATCACAGATCTGCTTCTCATAGTGAATGCGCAGGCCGGTGCTCAATTTGCGCAGATGGCTTTGCGAGAGCTTGGTCAGCAGTGGGAAGATGGTTGCGGGGGTGGCGGACGCACTGTTGAAGTACTTGTCCTTGATGGTCGATTTGATGCCCGGATTGGCGTCCGCCTGTACCCGTTCGAGCACCGCGAACAGCCTGCCGAGCAGATAGGGCAGATAGGTGCTCTGTTCGTTCAGTTCCACGGTCAAAACCTCCTCTGGAATATGAAAGTGGGTGTTTTGCAGGAAAAAGGCTTTCAAAACAGCGGCGCGCCCATAGGTGACCGCCTGTTCGGCGCGGATGCGCAGCATGGTCTGCGCAAACAGGGAGGCCGGATAATTCCCATCGGACAGCACAGCGCGGATGGTCGCGCCCATCATCAGCGAGACCGCCTTTTTGTCACGGCTGTTGGGATTGGCGATCTCCGTTTGCAGTTTCCACATTGGCAGCGCGCCGTTTTCAAGGTAAGCGGGTTTGGCAATGCGCAGCCGTTTGTGATGCTCCTGCACATGGATGAGCAGATTCCCGAAGGTGTCCTGCAGAAAGAATCGCACCGACAGCCGCGCGGCGTTTGGCGCGAGCCCGAGCACGAAAAAATGGTTTTCCGGATGCACGGGGATGCCGTCCACATCGACCAGTCCTCCGTCCGCGAGCGCGGCCACCACGCCCCACAGATCCTCCTGTGTGATGCGATCCTCCGCGCCGCCGAACAGCGCCCCGCAGAAGATGTCCTGGTAGAGGGGTTCGGCATCCTCCGCCCAGCAGACGATTGCCGTATCACCCAGGTACTGCACATGTCTGCGGTCGCTGAGCAGCTGGTTGAGCGCGGCGCCGTAGGCGGAGGCGGCCGCCTCTGAGACCGGTGAATTGAGCCCCTGACCGGTGTTGTCCACAGTTTCGTGGCCGTAGGACTCAAACGCGGGCGCGTTGAAGGATACCAGCGACGCGCCGCTCGACTGCGCACCCTGCACGCCCTTGACCGAAGGGTGCAGGCGGGCAATCGCGCCGGTTCTGCCGGTGACCAGGCAGCGCCCCGCAGCCGCGCCCGCTGATCGGTTCATGGAATGGGCCTGCCAGGCGGCGCGGATGGCAGGGTCCTGCTGTGGATACAGGCCGTTCACCGAGAAGACCAGATTTGCGCCCTTTATGATTTCGTCAAGGCAGGACGCGAGAGCGGGATGGGAGAGGGCGGTTTCGGGCTGCCACTGGGCAAAAAAGGCAAGTACCGCGCGTGCAGCCGGACTGTCCGTCTCTGAAAGGATCTCCTCATGCAGCTTTTTTGCGGCGGCAAAGCACTGGATCGAACGTTCCGGCTTTCCCTTGCCGTCCACGCCGAAAAAGTAAGAGCTGTTGTCGCACAAAAAGTTGGCGCACACGCCGGAAGCCCTTTTCGCCTGCGCGGGAACTTCGATCACTTGAGGAAGTTCTTTCTTGCCGTCCGAAGAGGACACCTTGAGGGGGATCACGCCGCGCAGGGCGCCCTGTTCATCAATGGAGAGTGCGAAGGAGACTTTTACGCCGCACCAGCCGGGCTGTGAAATGGCGCCGCGCGCGGCCAGCGCGTCATAATAACGGCAAAGCGCTTGCAGAATCATCGCAGCACCTCCTGTCCGGCAACCTCCAGCACGCCGTTTTCCAATCGTGCACGGAAGAACATGGGCTGGATATCGCGCGGGTTGCTGTAGTCCATATCGTAGAGCATCAGTCCCAGATCACGCGTTTCATGGATGGCCGGGATGGGGCCGCCTTCCCATGCGCGGAAGCTGGCGGGAAATTCGCGGCAGCCGAAGCAGGGCTGATGATAGCACTGCCCACGGGCCAGGCGCCTCCTGGCGATGTCGATGAACTTGCCTTCGTTGTCCGAAGGATTGGCCTTGTCGCTCATTGTGAAATGGGCGTCAATTACATAATGCACATCCGTCAGCACCATGGATGCGCGCTGCTGAATGCTCTCGCCGGTATAGATGGCCAGCGGCTTATCGGCGCCCGACATGATCGAACGCACATTGCTGGCCAGGATCTTGTCTTTGACCTCGTTGCGGCGGATGTTGGTGAAGGCAATGGGTTTCAGCACATGGATGCGGTCAATCACCCAATTCAGACCGGGATGCCAGGATATGGATTCGATCAGCCCGCGCGCCGCCGAGGGGGTCATCACGTCGTAGCTGACGCGCTCCACCTTCAGTTCCGGCCGGGTGAAAAGCGCATACGGCCCCCAGACCTCCACCTGGATACCTTGACTCATAAAATTCTCACCTCGCCTGTTAAAATTTTTAAAAGGGGCGGCAGCCGATGAAACCGGCCACCGATTTTCCATGACTCCACCACAGAATTTTCCTCCTTTCCCGTGGATTACTTAAATGATATCATAAAGTTTTATTCTGAGATAGTATTATATAATACAAATATTAAAAGAATTATTTGATTATTCCTACAAAAACGGGTATACTGAGTACGTCATTTGCGATTTCGTAGCGGAAATCAAAAATGGGGATTGAAATTGAGAGAGTATTCTATACTGGACAAAACCGGGAGGGCGGATGCGAGGACATCCGCCCTCCCGGTTTTGCTACAGAAAGATCCCCATACCCGTATCTGCCAGCAGCGCTAGACCGGTATTTTCATCATATAATGACAGGTCGGTCAGGATGGCGACGCTTTCGTCGGGCACCTCGAGTGCGTTGTGTTTAAGCAGGGCCTCAAAATGTTCCTGGTAGATATTGACCGAATCCTGTCCGACTTGGCGGAACAGGTCTCGGCTGCGCTGTCCAGCGCGCAGCTGGGCGGCCAGCGCAGCTGCCTCTTTGCTGCGCGGGATGAGCACCGCGCGCATGTCGTTTTCGATGAGATGAAACGCATCCGCCACAGTGCGAAACGGGAAGCTGGCGGTGCGTGCGCCCGCTTCCAGCGCGGGTACGATCTCTTTCTGGTCGAGTTCGCTGCCGCTGTACCGGTAAAGCGCGGTGAAATACTGCTCGATGGTTTCAGGTGCGTCCAACGCGTGCCCGCTGTGTGTAGCTTCCTGCGCCAGCCGGAGCGACCGTTGGAGGCTGTGCGACAGGTGTGCGATATAGGCGCTGTCAGGGGCGAAAAGGTAGACCATGCTTGCCTCGGCCGGCCGGCGTCCTTCGCGGTTGCAGCGGCCGGCAGCCTGAATTTCAGAGTCCAATCCGGCTTCGGCACGGTAGACCACTGGGAAATCCACGTCCACGCCTGCTTCAATCAGGCTGGTGGAAACGACCCGGCAGGGCAGGCTTTCTTTGAGCCGTGCGCGGATATTTTCCAGTACCGCGCGGCGGTGGCTGGGGGTCATCAGGGTGGAGAGGTGGAAACTGCCTTCCGGCGCGAGCAGATGGAACACGGCCTGCGCCTGTTTGCGGGTGCCCACAATGCACAGCGCCTGTTCGTGTCCGTTCAGCCGCGCAGCCAGCGCGTCGTCGGACAGCTGGCCCAGATGCTGAAAGGTTACGCGATGGAAAACGGCGGGATCGACAGGAGGCGCGATCTCGCGCGGCCGCAGCGTGGGCGAGACTGCCTCAAACAGCGGGGCCAGCGCGGGTTGGGTCGCGGTGCAGAGGACACAGGACGCGCCGTAGTTGACCGTCAGTTCGGAGATGGCGCGCACGCAGGGATGCAGGTATGGGAGCGGCAGGGTCTGCGCCTCATCAAAGATGATGACGCTGTCGGCCAGGTTATGCAGCTTGCGGCAGCGCGACGACCGGTTGGAGAACAGCGACTCAAAGAACTGCACCACAGTGGTCACCACGATCCCCATATCCCAGTTTTCAGCCGCCAGCTTTTTAAGCGTGCTGGAGGGGTCGTTTTCATCGTCGCCGAAATCGACATTGGAATGATGCTCAAGCACATTTTCATTGCCGAGAATCTCGCGGAACTTGCCCGCCGTCTGTTCTATGATAGAAGTGAAGGGGATCACATAAATGATGCGTTTTTTCCCGTACTTTTTGGCGTGCTCCAGCGCGAATGCCAGCGTGGCGACCGTTTTGCCGCCGCCGGTGGGGACGGTCAGAGTGAACAGGCCGGGGGCTTGGGAACGGCCCGCCTCCAGGCATGCGCGCAGGATTTCGCACCGTGCGTGGTTAAGCGGCGTTTTAGCATCCCACCAGGGAGTGATGTAAACATTCAGCCGGTCCAGCAGCAGGTCTGCGTCCATCGGCTGGCCGCGCGGCGGCGCGCCCCCCCTGCATGAACGCCTCGGTGTCGAGAAAGTCGGCGTCCACCAGGCAGGAAAAGAGCATACGCGCCCAGAAGGACGCGGTGAATCCCCCCTGTCCGAGGATACGCGGCGCTGTGAATACCGGCTTTTGCAGCGTTACCTCCGCGGCAAACGCATCGTAAGGCGCGACATGCTTTTTGAGCCGGCCGGACAGGGTGGGCCGGTCATCGGTATCTCCCCGGTCGCCGCCGTCCGGCATGCCCCCGTGATGTCCGGCGGCGCAGTAGGCCGGGAGCGCGCCGCATAGGCGGTTCACCTCCTGCGCGCCCGCGGTCGCGTGGTCGGTCGTCAGATTGGAGCCTCGGATGCGCTTTTGGAAGGCGTCCGAATACTTCCCAATATCGTGCGCCATGCCAAGCAGATAGGCCAGTCTGTCCGCGCCAAAAGGAGCGGCGAAAGCCGCGGCGCGCTCAGCTGTGCCGCGCAGATGGCTATGGAGGGATTGTTCGCGGCCATCCTTGGTGCGGTGAGCAATGAATAACACGATTTTACCTCCAGGTATTTATTTCATTTTTATTATACAATATTTACCAAAAAATAACAACAATTTATAAAAAATATAGGAAAAAATAATATAAATGGGAGGAAGATTTAAGATTATGATAAATTATATTTTATCGTACACAGAGGGACAATGGCTCTGCGGCATTTTCTCCCCAAAAGCCGCAAAAGGCTGCCCGCTTCCCGGCTGGCGGCCTTTTTTTACGTTTTCCTGTTTTCATCTGTCGAAAGAGATGGTATAATCATTACATATAGAATGAAGAGGGTGATCGTTTGAGAATTCCGAAACATATCGGCATTATCCCGGATGGGAACCGGCGCTGGGCTTCTGGACAGGGCCGGGAAAAAGACGAGGGGTATGCCTTTGGGCTGAAGCCTGGCCTGGAGCTTCTGCGGCTTGCAAAGGAGGCCGGGGTAGAAGAGATTACCTATTATGGATTTACCACCGACAACTGCAAACGTCCGGCCAAACAGTTTGCCGCGTTTTCCAAGGCCTGTGTGGACGCGGTGCAGCTAATTGCGCAGGAGGGCGTTTCGCTGCTGGTCTGCGGCAACACCGAATCTCAGAACTTCCCACCCATACTGCGTAAATATACCACCCGCACCGAAATCGCCGGCGGTGGGATCAAGCTGAACTTCCTGGTGAATTATGGCTGGGAATGGGATCTTTCAGCGCTTTATGACGGGAAAAAGAACGGGAAACTCATCGAAAACCTGCATAGCAGCGACATATCCCGGATTGACCTGGTGATCCGCTGGGGCGGGATGCGCAGACTTTCGGGCTTTTTGCCGGTACAGGCGGTCTATGCGGACTTTTATGTGGTGGACAGCCTCTGGCCGGATTTCACGGCGCAGGATTTTTATGATGCGCTCAATTGGTATCAGAAGCAGGATGTAACGCTGGGCGGCTAAAGACGGCCTTCCCGGAACGCCGCCCAGCCTGCGCTGCGCGGCGTTCTCAGGAGCGCGCTGATGGCGCGGCGGCCGTTCGAAGGGGATTACATACCCCCTTCGCATCCCCCGTGGGGAGCCATCTGCGATGGCCCGCCGCCCTTGGCGGCGGATTTGGGATAAGGAGTGCTTCGCACGATTAAAAACAGGGGACAGGCAACCGCCTGTCCCCTGTTTTGTCGATTTTACACAAGAGAAATTTTGAAAAGAAGGCAAGTTTCACAAACATTTGATAAAAAAGAATGAAAGAATGAAAATCGGCGATTTAGGAGGATTTGCAGTATGTTTGCGAGGGGTTTATCCGGCTTAAATCTTTTATTCTTCGGAAATCTCCCGATAACTCGGCGTACGTCAATATATCTCCAATTGAAGGGGAGGCGCCCCGGGAGTATACTGACTACAGAAAGGGAAAACGACCAAGAAAGATCCGGACAGGGAAGCCCTTCCACCTTCCCTGTCCGGCACGGTGGAAGAATATGCTGAAAACACTCAAGAGTAAGGTGTCGCTCGTCTATATCAGCCTGGTGGTGATCATCGTCCTGTTGGGAATCTACTCCCTGATGAGCATGTATCAGATCAGCAAGGCGGTCGACAATCTGATTGTCACAAATTACAACAGTATCCAGCGTCTGGACCAGATGAAAGAGGCGCTCAATACGCAGAATGCCATCCTTTTAGACTATTTTTATACACAGGATCAGGCGGTGGCGCGCTCCAAATATCAGGAGCAGATGGAAATTTTTGAAACCAACTGCCAAAAGGAATACAACACAATCATCATCCCGCGTGAGATGGAGATGATCACCAACATCAAAACCACCTACGACGATTTTACCGCCATGCTTCCAGAAATGCTCAAAGCGGGCGGGCAGGAGAAAGAATACCGTTATTACACCGAAAAGGTAGTCCCCAAGATTGCGGAAGTGAAGGCCGCGATGGGCGAGCTGGTCGCTTCCAATGAGACAGCGCTCTTCGCCCGCAAACAGGAAGCAAAAGACGTCGTCCAGCATTCGACCTTCATGCTTTCGCTCATTTTCCTGCTGGCGGTGGCTATCAGCTTCTTCACTTCGCGGATGTATACCGATAAGCTCTTTAAACCGCTTTATGAGATCACCCAAAACCTGCGGGCGGTCCGGCAGGGCAATATGAACCGCAAATCGAACGTCAAGACTGAGGATGAATTAGGGGTGCTGGCCGCAGAATTCAACAACATGACCCAGCGGCTGATGGAATTTGAACAGAGCACCATGGGCGAACTGCTGGGCGAGCGCAACCGGACCTTCGCGATTGTGCGCAGCATCACCGAACCGATGGTCATCCTTGACCGCGAATCGAAAGTAACCCTGACAAACCAGTCGTTTGAGCGGCTGTTTGGCATCCCGATGGAAGACGCGGTTGGCCGCCATTTCCTGGAGGTTGTCTGGCAGAGCCGGCTCAACGAATTTTCCAAAGTGGATTACAGATCCCATACATATTCTGAGCAGGTCGTCCGGTTGGGAAACGGCGAAAATGCCAAATTTTTCAACGTCATGGTGACTCCGCTCGATTATGACGGGAAGGTGGGTCCCGATGCGGCGATCATCGTGCTTTACGATATTACGGCGCTCAAAGCCCTCGACCGCAAACGCAGCGACTTTATCGCCACCATTTCCCACGAGTTCAAAACCCCGCTCACATCGATCGTCATGGGGATCGATCTTCTGGAGAGCGATGCGGTCGGGAAACTGACCGGCGACCAGCAGGAGATCGTCGGGACTCTGCGGGAGGACAGCGAACGGCTCTGCAACCTGGTCAGCGACCTGCTGGAGCTCTCGCGAATCGAATCCTCCAGTACGATTTACCACTATGAACCCTGTAGGATTGAAGAGATCATACAGGAACCTCTTCGGCAATTCGGGCCGCTCGCCAAAAATGGCGGCGTGGCCCTTGCAAGTGAATTGGAGCAGGGACTGCCAGCCATTTCGGCGGATCCCGCGAAAATCACATGGGTTATCAACAACCTGCTTTCCAACGCGGTGAAATACACCAAGGAAGGCGATTCCATCACGGTGCGCGCCTATGCGGACGCGGACCATATCACAGTGGAGGTGGAAGATACCGGCGTCGGCATCCCAAAGGAATACCTGGAGCGCATCTTTGACAAATATGTCCAGGTCACCAGCTATGATCTGGAGATGCGCGGAAGCGGACTCGGCCTTGCGGTCGCACGCAGCATCATTGCCGCACACGGCGGCAGAATCTGGTGCGAAAGCGAAATGGATCACGGCAGCAAATTCATCTTCACGCTGCCGGTTTCACCGAAAGGAGGACGGGACGATGAAAAAGGTACTGGTCGTGGACGACACGAAGAATATCCGGCTGATGCTGACGAAATGCTTAGAGATTGACGGCTATCAGGTGCAGACAGCGGCGAATGGCCGCGAGGGTTATGAAGCGATCTGCACAGGAAAGTTCGATCTGATTTTCCTCGATATCAAGCTGCCCGAGCTCAGTGGAACCGAGGTGCTGCGCAAAATCCGCGCACGCGGTATTGGAACCCCGGTCATCATCATCACGGCTTATCCGACCGTGAAAAACGCAGTGGAATGCACTCAGCTGGGCACAATGGCCTATCTGCAAAAACCGTTTACCGCCGACCGGCTGCGGTCGGTGCTTGAAGGGCTTTCGCTGGACGCACAGCGCAGAAGCGGGCTGCGGGAAGAGGTCGGCCGGTTGCTGAAGGACGGCGACGGGCAGACAGCGCTCGGCAAGCTCAAGGCGGCGCTGGCGCAGTCGCCGGCGGACCCGCAGATCTATCAGCTGCTGGCGGATGCTTATGAACAGCTTGGCGACCCCCAGACGGCGGAAAAATTCCGTCGGGCGGCAGAAGTATTTGATACCTAAGGCGATTTTGCCAATCGCGCTTCTTCCCTAGCGGCAGAAGAGGCGGCAGGCATGAGCATAGGGTGACTTCCCGGATCCGGAACGGGAAAACGCCCGGAAATCTATCCGAAAACCAAACACACAGAGCGATTGCACCAAAATTGAGAAAGGGAGAGCATTATGAATCAGATTTTGAAAGAAAGACTTCGCGAAAACGAGCAGGTTGTCTGGCAGGGAAAACCGGAAGACATCAAGCTTTTTGAAAAACCGTTCCCCGGAAGGATCTTCACCATGTGGGCAGTCAGCGTGCTGCTTCTGGTATTCACCGGCTGGTACAGCTTCAGCTACGGCCCGGCCAAAGAACTCGAGCCAACCCTCCTGCGTAATGTGGGCATCTTCTGCACTGTGCTTGCCGCCTACATCGCGGTTTCCCCGTTCCTGGCCATCCGCAAGATGCATAACAAAGTTGCATACTGCATCACCACCGAACGTTTCATTGCCTATACCCCGAACAGCAAAAGCCCCCGCTTCCAGTTCCGTGAGTTCGACGATTTCACCGAAGTGACCGTTGAGAAGCTCAGCACCGGCAAGTACAACATGTACATTGGACCGATCTCCAAGGGACTGCGTGGGCGCAGCCGCGATGGCGTCATCAACTACAACGACACCATGAAAATGGATCCGCTGGTATTCACCAGCATCTCCGACCCGCAGGGCGCGTGCGCTTGCCTGCCGGATCACATCACCATCCACGGCGATGATGTTAAAATGCTTTCTTCGAATGCCGCATAAATGTTCCAACAGGGAACGAGAGCAAAGTAGCAGGAGCGACCGAAAGGTCGCTCCTGCTGCTTTGCTCCTTTCGCGTCCAAGCGCGCGGCCGCCGGATTTTACAGCATCGGGTTTGGCGCAAACAGATGCCATCCGGACAGGGCGCCACGATCAGGATGCAGATGAACGGGAGAACTGAAAGCGGCCTTGGGATTTTACGGCTGCGGACCGGAGATGGATCACAGCCGTGGTCAATCATGTTTGATTGCCTCCAGCGCCGGGATGCGAACCGCTTTGTTAGCGGGGTAATAGCCGGATCCCAACCCGATGAGAGCGGAAAACAGCAGTGCAAACAGCGCCAGCCAAGGCGGTATCACCGACATGCGCGTCCCCTGTTCGTTCAGGATGGATATCGCAGCGGACAGGGAAGTTACAGCGGCCCGGTTGGCCAAGAGGTTCATGGCGGCCGAGATGAGCAGGCTCAGGATCACACCGATCACCCCGCCCGAAAACCCGATAAGGCCCGCCTCCAAAAGAAAAACGGAGCGCACATCCCGGACAAAGCATCCCAGCGACTTCATGACGCCGATTTCGCGGGTGCGTTCGGTGATGGACATGATCATCGTGTTGGTGATGCCGAGCGCCGCGACCAATAATGAGATGGCGCCCAGCCCCCCCAGCATCATCTGTTTCTGACGGGCCTCCTTTTCCATCGGTTTGCGGATGCTCTCCATCGAGCTGGTGCGGAAGCCCATCTCCTTGATGGCTTTTTCCACCGGTTCCACATCCTGAATAGAGCGCACCTTTACCAGCACCGTCTGGAAGCCTTTTTTTGTATCCGCTTTCTTTCCGGCGGCCCTGCGGGCCTGATCCAGCAGCTGCTCCAGATCCTGAATGCGCATGACCACGCCCTGAGAAGTCTCAAAGCCCTTTCCGTAATCCTCCTTCATCCGGCCGGAAAAGGTGAGCTTCTGGTTGGATTTCTTCTCATCGCCGGTTTCCAGCTCGAGCGGCGTCTTTTCCGCACTGAAAAAAGGGGTGGGCTTTTGCGGGCTTTCCGCGGCGCCGGATGGATCTTCCGCCAGAAACATGCCGCCATAAAGATCCACCGTGTTGCGGTCTTCCGGCCGCTTTGTATCCGCAAAGCCGTATTCAAAATCCTGCCCCACCAGGACGGCGAACGCCTGTTTGCCGAGGTATTCCCCCTCGGTGAGCTGGTAGCCGAGCGCTTCCAGCGCCTCCGGGGCAAGGCCGACCACTTCCAGCCAGGTGCTGATATACCGACGGTTTTGGCCTGCATAGAGCTGGAGGGGCACATTTTCCGCTGTCAGCTTGGGTGAGGCCACCTCAACCTGGGAAAGCTGCTTGATTTTTTGTACCGCGCGGCTGTCAAGCCGCGGGCTGCTTTTCCCTTTCCCGGCAGGGGTTACGGTGATGATGGTAAGATCCCCCATCTCCGAGAGCATTTTTTCCTGGGATTCCTTCATCCCCACACCGATGGAGATCATGATGACAATTGCGCAGCAGCCCACCACCACGCCCAGGATGGTCAGCATGGTACGCGCCCGGTGCCGGAAGAGATTTTTCACGCACATGCGGATGAGGTCACTGCGTTTCATCTTTGCCATCCCTTTCCCCAGCTGTGAGCTGCGTGTCGTCCTCCGGCTCCCATGTGAAGCTTTCCAGCTGCGCTTCTGCCCGTCGTTTTTTCTGGTGCGCGCGCCGGATCAGCAGCCCGGCTGAGAGCAAAACGCCGAACCCGCCCAGCGTCCAAAAGATCCAGCCGGCTGGCGGTCCCGCCGGAATATCCTCCGGCTGTTCGGTCATATCCTCCTGCGGCAAAGCCTCCGAAACTTGCAGGGCCAGCGGGAAGGTGAGCTTCTGCACCTTCATGTTGGCGTCCTCATAGCTGACAGTGATCTTCCCGGTTACTTCGCCGGGTTCCTGTGGGGTTATGATAAAATCAATCGTTCCGCTCTTGCCCGCTTCAAAGTTTCCCAGGTTCTGGTGAGCTTCGAGCAGGCTCATGTTTGTGCCTTCCATCTCGGCCTCCACATTATAAACCTGGCTTTTTCCTTTGTTGACATAGGGAAGCGAGACGGTTGCTTCCTCACCCTGGACCACGGCTTCCGGAAGGGACGGCTGAGCCACCTGGAAACGGTCGGGCTGAACGACCGGGATGGCAATTTTTTCGCTGGCCGTGGCAGGGACCCGTTTGGCCCCATCCAGATATTCGTATTTAAATGCGAGGTCGATCTTGGGGGATTCCTGCTTTTCCTGCGGGATGGCTTGGACGTGGACGGTCTGGGAAAGGGTCCCGCCTGCCGCAAGCGCCGGGAAGTAAAAGGTGTTTGAGCCGTCCGAGATCGAAAGGCCGTCACTGGTGTCAAGCGACAGGACAATGTTCTCAACCGGCGTATCCGGGCTGGTGTTGCGAAATTCCAGCGCCAGGTCGAAGGAATCGCCCACCGCCACCTTTTTTCCGTAGTCATAGCGGCTGACAATCAGGTTTGGGGTTGGCATGCCGCTTTTTCCGGTCACGGATTCATCAAATGGGATCGGCAGCCTTTCCGCTGCTGTGGAAGACGCCCGCTCATCATTTTCCACATAGTCGTATTTGAGCGATACGCCCAGCTGTTGGGATGGGCTTTGGAGTTCCTTATTTGCGCGCAGCCGCACGGTCAGCTCCTCGGTTTTTCGCGGACGCAGGGTACGCAGATACTGGGAGGCCCCGCTTTCCAGCAGCGTGAGCCCCTCCGAGGGTTCAAATGTCGCGATGAGATTCGCCGCGGAAAGCTGGGTGCTGGTGTTCTGTAAGCGGACGGTCAGTTGAAAGGTTTCGCCAGGCTGCACAGGGCGGTCAAATTCCTGTCGGGTGATGAGAATGACCGGTGCGCCGTAGTGGGTGGTCTTTTTGGGCTTGCCGTCCTCGTCCTTGCCGTTATTTTCTTTCTGGGGCTTTTGGTACTCCACGCATTCAAAGATGCGGACGGTCCCGTAATCCGGTTGTGTGGAGCCGCTGTAGCTCAGCTTAAACCGCAGCGTGTCGCCGGTGCCCTTGTAGATGATGTCAGAGAACAGAAGCTTCAGGGCAAGGGGTTCCTGCCCGTTAGAGGTCACCTCGGCGGAAACTTTGCTGTCCTTGCCGATGCGGAAACTTTCCGATGACGCCGAGACTCGGATTTTCCCGGCCTGGTCCGTGGTGAGTTGCGACTGCTTCACGGTTGCTTCCACGGTGATGCGGTCGTCTTTTTTGACCCGCTCCATCGGTTTGCCGGTGGCTGACTTATAAAAGGAATAACCGGTTACGGTCAGATAGTCGCTGTTCGGCCGGCTGTCCGCCGCGCACACGGGAAAGCCCGCGAAGAGGACACAGGCTGCCGCAAGAAACGCGGCGGCGTATCGTTTGAGATTCATGTGTTTCGTTCTCCTTTCGTGTCGCTGACGATTCTTCCGTCAATCAGGGTGACAATGCGGTCGGCATACCGCGCCATTTCGGGATCGTGGGTGACCAGCACGATTGTCTGCCGGTAACGTTTGGCGAACGCGGTCATCATTCCCATGATCTCAGCCGTGGTTTTGGTGTCCAGGTTCCCAGTCGGTTCATCCGCAAAGACAATCTTTGGCTTTGCTACGAATGCGCGGGCGATTCCCGCCCGCTGCTGCTGTCCGCCGGACATCTGGGCAGGATAATGGTCCAGCCGGTGGGCGAGCCCCACTTTTTTGAGGATGCTCACGGCAGCCTGCTCGCGCACCCGCTGGTCCACGCCGCGGAATACCAGCGGCAGCGCAACGTTTTCAGCGGCGGTCAGGGTGGGCAGCAGGTTATAGGACTGGAAGATAAAACCAATATTTCGTTGGCGAAACGCAGCCAGCAGGTCTTCATCCAGTGCGGAAATCGAGACGCCGCCGATTTTTACGCCGCCGCGGGTGGGTTTTTCCATACCCGCCAATTGATTCAGCAGGGTACTTTTGCCGGAGCCGGAGGTGCCGAAGATACAGCAGATTTCCCCCCGCAGGATTCGCAGGTCGATGCGGTGCAGCGCCACAACAACCTCGTCCCCCACATGATATTCCTTGCGAAGGCCACGCACCTCGATGGCCACATCATCCGTCATGGGATCGCCTCCTTTGTCATGCCTTTCATCCTACCGTGTGATTCCTAAGAAATGCCTATGGAAAATCTTAAGAATTCTGAAATCCAGGCCCGTCCGCTGGCAAACCGAGGAAAGGCATGCTATGATGAATTTGGAAAATCCGGCGCAGAGCCGGTTCACAAGCGTAAAACAGGAGGTGGCGGTATGGACAGGCAGAAGATCCTGTTCGCGGACGACGATCCGGAAATCCGTGAAGTGGTGCGCATTCTTCTGGAAAGCGAGGGCTTTCTGGTGGAGGAGGCCGCGGACGGAGATGAAGCGGTGGAAAAGATGGATGCGTCGGTCGACCTTGTGATTCTTGACGTGATGATGCCGCAGCGGTCAGGGATCTCTGCCTGTGCGGAGATCCGCAAGAAATTCACCGCGCCCATCCTGTTTCTGACGGCCAAGGGGAAGGACTCGGATAAGACGGTGGGCTTTTCGGCCGGCGGGGATGATTATCTGGTCAAGCCGTTTTCCTATGCGGAATTGACCGCCCGTGTCAAGGCGATGCTGCGGCGCTACTGCGTCTATCGCGGTAAGGAGACGGTATCCGGCGGAAAGGTGATCGAATTGCCCGGCCTTCTGATCCGCACCGACTATAATGAAGTCATCAAGAACGGCGCGGAAATCCAGCTTACCGATTTGGAGTATCGCATTCTGCTGCTGCTCGCGGGCAACCGCCGTAAGATCTTTACCGCTCAGAACCTCTATGAAAGCGTCTGGGAAGAGCCTTATTTTTATACCTGCAGCAACACGGTCATGGTGCATATCCGCAATCTGCGCAAAAAGCTGGAGGATGATCCGCAAAATCCCCGTTATATCAAAAACGTCTGGGGAAAGGGGTACCGCATTGAATAAGCCAGTCTGGAAAAGCCGTCTGGGATGGGAACTGTTGGCAGGCGTGCTGATTTCCCTTGCCGTGGCTGTTGGGGCCTTTTTTGGATGCCGCTGGGTTGCTGAACGGGCAATTGAAACCTTTATCCTGTCGGAAACCTTCCAGGAGCGGCAGGAAGAAGCCTGCATCACCCGGTTGCAGTCGTTCGTTTCCAGCGGGGAGATTTCGCTTGGTGACCGGGAGAGCCTTGACAAATGGGCCGGCCGGGAACGCTATGTGAACCTGATTCTCACGCAAAATGGACGGCTTGTTTATGATTCCACCGTTCCCGTGGAGATGGAGTCCGACGCGTACGGCTGGGATGTCGCTTATTATCCATGGTACAATTACCACACAATCTTCTTTGCGGATGGCGCCGCGCAGGCGCAGGTTATCTGCTTTTTTGAGCTGCGGTATTATAACCTGGCTGCGGTCGGTTCGGGGCTTTTGGCATTTTTGGCATTTATCCTGCTGATGGCGGTGCTGATTGGCCGAAAGACAGCCTATATTGGGCTGCTGGCGCGGGAACTCAAAATCCTTGAAGGCGGGGATCTCGGCTACGAGGTGACCGAATGCGGCGGGGATGAACTGCGCGAGCTGGCCTGTGGGATCAATGATATGCGCCGTGCTGTGATCGAGCGGCGGGAGAGTGAGGAAGCCGCCCGGCAGGCAAATCACGAGCTGGTTACCGCCATGTCGCACGACCTGCGCACACCGCTCACCGCATTGATTGGGTATCTGGAGATATTGGAGCATGGAAAATATACAGACGAAAAGGAATGCCGCCGGTTCCTTTCCAGCAGCCGTCAGAAGGCCCTCCAGATCAAAGAACTTTCCGATAAGCTGTTCGAATACTTCCTGGTCTATGGAAAAACGCCCGAATCGCTGGAACTTGAGCAGGCGGATGCGGTCGAACTTTTGCAGCAGACGGTCGGGGAGGGGCTGTTTGAATTGGAAAGTCAGGGATTCACCCCGCAGTGGGAGCTGCCAAAAGAAAACTGCACGCTTCTGGTCAATGTCGATCAGTTCCGGCGGGTGATTGACAATCTGCTCTCCAACATCCGGAAATATGCGGACCCATCCCGTCCGGTGAAAATCCGCTGCAGGATACAGGATGGGGGACTGCTGCTCCTTCTGGAGAATGCCGCGCGTAAAACTGCGGGCCGCGCGCAAAGCACCGGACTGGGGCTGCGAACCTGTGAAAAAATTGTCCGGGACCATGGCGGATGGTTTCAAAGTGAGAATGCGGATGGGATTTTCTCCATACGGCTTTATTTTCCCGGCAGATAAGGCAGTCTCCTGGCGCGGTTTTCTGGCGAATCAGGCCTTGTCTGTTTCCCGCCGGATATCCGGTTCCATGCCGCTGTGCCTGCGGGACCTTTACGCTGCGGCCCGCCCGGGACGGTTGCCTTCGCGCTTGACAGATCCGGGCCGGGATGCTAAAATGAAAAAAATATTTGAAAGAAGTGTCTTGATGTCTGTCCTGTCTGTTTTCGTGATGTTCAACTGAATATCGTTGAAAAGGCGCCGCCAAAGGGGGATTGCCCCTTTGTTTCTGTTGCCTTTTTCGGAACACGCCTGACAGACTGCTTCAATTTGTAAAATCCGGCTGCGCAGGAGGTTTTTCCTGCGCGTTTTTATTTGGATTTTCTGCCTGTGGGAAGGATTCTGCACGTTTCGGGGTGCGGCGTGTTTTCCACGGGCTTTTTGTATATTGAGAGGAGTATTATTTTCATGAAATCTTATTTTGTTAACTGTAATTCGGTCGTTTGCGCATAGCAAAGGCTATCGCATGTGTCTGAAAACGGAAAATTCGATAGCCTTTGCTCATTCATGAATCTCAAAATTCGGAGGAGCATTATGCGCTATGTTAAAGCAGCCGACGTGCTGCCAAAAGAGCTGCTCGACAAGATCCAAAGCTATGTCGACGGCGGATATCTCTATGTCCCAAGGAAAGAGGAAAACCGCAAGCCCTGGGGCGAAAGGACAAAAAGCCGGGAACTGACCCGTTCCAGAAACCGGGAAATATACGGATGCTACCGCGCCGGGATGTCGGTCGCGGAGCTTTCAGAGGCCTACTACCTGTCGCCCAAGAGCATCCAGCGGATTCTTGCAAGCCAGAAAACCGGCCAATAACCATGCGCCATGCGGCAGCCGCCGCATGGCGCATTCTTTTTACAGAACTGTTTTCGAGGTTGCCTGCGGTGGGAAACCGGCCTTATAATGGGGATGAAAACAGGCGGGTGAAACCCTTGAAAGATTCCGGGAGGAACCAAACATTGAAAAAGAAGCAAACAACCATTCAACCGATAGAGGCCGTTGCCGCGGCCATCCAACATAAACAGGCGCAGATCCTGCTGGACGGGCGGCAGGTTTCCTGTCAGCTTCCCGGCATACTGGCGGCGGATCGAAACGCGCTGGCCGTGGGCGACCGTGTGGCGCTGGAGCCGGTGGAAGGCGGCCAATATAGGCTGACGCAGGTTCTGGCGCGGCAGGGCGCGGTATTCCGCGGAGACCGGCGCGCGCAGGGAAAGGAAATCCTGATGGCGGCAAATGTACAGCTGTTGCTGGCTGTGATTCCAGCGGACTGCCTGCTCAAACAGGCCGGATTCCCAGAGGCCGCCGCCATTGCCGCCGGGCGGGCCGGCGTGCGGTTCGGGCTTTATGTCAGCAAGTGGGACTGTATTGGAGAAAGCGCGCAGGCTCTCTTGCAGGAACGGCTGGAGCCTTACCGGGCCGCAGCGGATTTTGTCTGCGCGGGTCCGTTTGCGAATGAACGGAATACTCTGCTGCGGGCGGTGCGCGGCAAAACCGTCCTTCTTGCCGGCGGCCCTGGCAGTGGGAAAACCACCCTTGTCAGGCTGCTTTTGTCCGCCCTGAGCGGGCAAGAGCCTCCCTCCGCGGCGCCTGCGGGAACCAGTACAAGCGTTCTGATTCCGGGCTTGGACGGGACGCGGCTTATTGATACGCCCGGCTTTCGGGATTTCGCGCTTACGGGGGTCGCTGGGCGGGAACTGGATACCGTGTTCCCGGAGATTGCCGGTCTGCTTTCGGACTGTGCTTTTGGGAACTGTACGCACACCCATGAGGACGGATGCGCGGTGCGCGCGGCGGTTCGCGAAAAACGTGTTTGCCGAGAACGGTATGAAGCCTGGCGGAAGCTGGGGGGCAATGCGTCTCGTCCGGCGGCGGGGCCGGACTACCGCAAGGCCGCATGTACCGAAAGTTTCCCCTGCAAGGTCTGTGGGGAGCTTATCACGCCGGAGGGCGCGGGAAGCAGGCACCGCAACCATTGCCCGCACTGCCTTTCGAGCATCCACGTTGACGACGAGCCGGGAGACCGCTCGTCGCTGTGCGGCGGAATCATGGACCCTGTGAGCGTTTGGGTGCGAAAGGATGGGGAATGGGCGGTTATTCACCGGTGCCGCCTTTGCGGCGCGCTGCACTCGAACCGGATCGCGGCGGACGATAACCCCGCTCTGCTCATGTCAATCGCGGTGCGGCCGCTGGCCTGCACCCCTTTCCCTCTCAACCGCTTTGGGGAGATCTTCTCCGGGCAGAGGCAGTAAACGCAAAACCGGCGTGCAGGCGGGAATTCGCTTGCATGCCGGTTTCGATTGTGCTATGCTTTTTTAAAGGCTGGGCGGTCGGTTTGCGCCGTCCAATGCAGAGGCGGAGGGATGGAAAATGGCGATTACCGTTCGGGAAGCGCTGCAGTTGGAGCGGATGAGGGAATGCCGGCTGGTAGCGGGCGAAAAGGGGCTGTGCCGGGAGATTGCCTGTGTGGACTCAATGGAGATTCCGGACATCTCCACCTGGCTCAAAAAAAAGGAGCTGCTGCTGACCACCGGGTATGTGCTCCGGCAGGACACCGGCGCGCTGCTCAAACTGATTGAAGCTCTCCACAACGCGCAGTCGGCGGGGATTGCGATCAAAACGCGGTTTTTCGGCGCGCTTCCGGAGGAGGCGCTCGCGCTGGCTGACCGGTATGGACTGCCGCTCATCGAAGTGCCGGACGCGATGCCGTTCGTGGAGCTGATGATGCCGCTGATGCGCGCGATTATGGACGCGCAGAACGTGCGGTTGGAATTTTCAAAGACGATCCACGATCAGTTTACCGAGCTGGAGCTGAGTGGCGGCGGGCTGGACGCGGTGGCGGATATGCTCCACCGGCTGCTTTCAATGCCGGTGGTCATCACCGACCGGGATTTGAAAATATCCGCGGCTGCCCCGGAAGGCGCCGCGCTCCGGGGTGATTTCCATCAGATTCTGCCGGAAATCCTCGCCTGGGCTGAGTGTACGGATTTCAGCGAGGATGTTGTGGAAAAGCCTTTGGGCGAAGGGCGCCTCGTCGCGCGCAAGGCCCGGTTCAAAAATAATGTCTGCAGTTATATTTTTATCTTTTGCCCAAAGAACACTTTCGATGAGATGCATATGGTGGTACTGGATCACGCGGTCACGGTCACCGCGCTGGAATTTTCCAAGCTGGAAGCGCTCAATCAGCGCATGAGCCTGATGGATAACAACTGCTTTATCGACATCATCATGCGCAACGTGAAAAGCGAGGAAGAAGTCCGCTGTCGCGCCCGGTATCTCGGCTGGCCGAACCCGCCGTTTTCCCTGGCGGTCTTTGATATCAACGGATTTGAAAAATTGGCCCAGGACCGGACCGAGCTGGACATCCTGCTTCTCAAACAGCAGGTGGTGGATGAAATCCAGGCTGTGATGAACGCGTCAGGGGCCCCCTGCATGGTGATTTCCAAAAGCGACAGTTTCTCTTGTCTGTGCGCGGGGGCGCAGGCGGTCCAACTGATCGAGGCAACAAAACTGACCGTGCAACAGGTGCAGATGAAGCTCGGTATCGAAACGACCGCCGGGATTTCGACGCAGGTGTCCTGCTATATGGACCTCTGGGCCGCGTATGAGGAGGCAACCGATGCGATCCGGATCGGCCGCAGAGGCGGGCTGCGGACCGTGTATATCGAGCATGCGCGGCTTGAACAGGCACTGATGCATTGTGCGGATAAGAACTATTTTGAGAAGTTCGTGGGAAACACCGCCCAGAAGCTGGTGGCGTACGATCGGGCGAACGGGACCGAGCTGGTCCGGACACTGGAAGCTTTGGTCCGCAATATGGGGGTGCGAACCCAGACAGCGCAGGAGCTGTTTTTGCATCGCAATACGCTGCTCGCGCGCATCCGGCGGATAGAAGCGGTGACTGGATATGACCTGTCCCGCAGCGAACAGCTGATGGACTTGGGGCTGGCGCTGCGAATGCGTCCGTATTTATAGGGTTTATCAAATGTTCAAGAGGCCGAAGCGGGTGTGCTTGTTGCACACCCGCTTCGGCCTCTTTCTGTTCGTCCTGAACATGGACAGGAATTTTGGAAAATGATATAATAAATCCAAACAATATGGTATCAAGGAAAACGCGGCTGCCCAAATCGGAAGTGAGTTAATGGAAAACTCTTGATTTTAGGCGATTTTCCTGCAATTTGGTTTTGCCCACAGACGTATTTTTGTCCTTTTTGAAAGATGAGAATCCATGGCAAAGACGGTTGCTTTCTAGGAAACGGAAAACCATGCGCGGTATGGTTTTTTTGGAGAAGATTATGCATACTGCATGATTTCCCGCATGACGGCCTGGGCGTTTTGATACTGGAAGCAGTAATGACGCTGCAGGGAAATTCCCTGGCAGCGCCATTATTTTTTCAGGCGGGATTTTCCGCCTACTCCACAAAGGCGAGGAGATAGAGACTATGGGTAACGAACTGATACGCTTTGACCATGTGTCCTACACCTATCCGGGGGTGGACACGCCGGCGGTGAGGGACGTGTCCCTTTCGATCAATGAAGGGGAAATCGTGCTGATCACCGGCCCGTCCGGGGCGGGGAAAACCACCCTTTGCTCGATGCTCAACCGTATGATCCCCGAATCCTATGGCGGCGAGGTGAAAGGGACGGTGAGCATCAAAGGGGCAGACCTTTCGGAATATTCAGTTGGGCAGATGGCCTTCATTTCCGGCATGCTCTTTCAGGACCCGAGCGGGCAGCTCACCTGCCCCACGGTGGGCGATGAGATCGCTTTCGGTCCGGAAAACCGGGGCCTTCCGGTGGAGGAGATCAACGCCCTGATCGACCGGTATATCGGATACGTCAACATGCGGCACCTGATCGACCGGCCGCCCCAGGCACTTTCCGGAGGGCAGCAGCAGTCGGTCGCATACGCGGCTGTGCTGGCGATGGAGCCGGAGATTTACATACTGGATGAACCGACTTCAAACCTCGACCCGCTCGGCAGTGACCTGGTGTTCAGCCTGATCAAGAAGGTGACTGGTGATAAAAATAAGACCGCCATCATCGTGGAGCACAAGCTTGAAAAGATTATCGACATGGTCGACCGGCTGGTCGTCATGGATAAAGGGCGGATCGTCTTTGACGGTAAACCGGAACAGGTGCTGACCCATTACCGAGAATTGATGGAAATCGGAGTGGCGGCTCCGCAGATCATCCAGGTCTTTAACCGGCTCAAAGACGCCGGGAAGGCGGATCTGGCGCTTACGACCAACCTTGCAAAAGCGGTTGCGGAGCTTTCCGGAGCGCTTCCAGGAAAGCTTCCGCAGGAGCGGCTTGACACGGTGGGCGAGGGCTTTCCCGAGCCAGCCCGGTATGAAAAGCCGGTCATTGAGGTGCGCGGCCTGCGCTTCGGCTACAATTCCGAGGTGGAGGTGCTGCACGGCATTGATATGGACATTTATGAAGGGGAGTTTTTGTCGATCGTAGGGCAGAACGGCTCCGGCAAGACCACCATTGTCAAGCATTTCAACGGACTGCTCAAACCGACGGGCGGAAGCGTGAAGGTTTTCGGCACCGAAACGCGCGACACCACGGTGGCGGGGCTGTCCCAGAAGGTGGGTTACTGCTTCCAGAACCCGGACCACCAGATCTTCTCGTCGGTGGTGCGCGATGAGATCTGTTACGGGCCAAAGAACCTTGGCTGGCCGCAGGAAAAGATTGACAAGACGGTGGGCGAGGTCGGGAAAATGCTGCACATTGACGACCTGTTTGACCAGAACCCCTACAACCTGAGCAAGGGCCAGCGTCAGCAGATCGCGGTGGCGGCGATCCTCGCGATGGAGCCGGACGTTCTGATAGTCGACGAGCCGACGACCGGGCAGGACCCGCGCCAGAGCCATGAGATGATGGACATGGTGAAATGGCTCAACAAGGAGCTGCACAAGACCATCGTAGTCATCACCCACGATATGAGCATCGCCGCGGAATACTCCGACCGGATCATCGTGATGCATAACGGTACCGTTATTGCGCAGGGATCCCCGCGCGATGTGTTTGCACAGGAAAAGCTGCTCAATTCGTCCAATCTGGAATCCCCGCAGGTGACCCGCCTTTTGCAGCAGGCCGGGATCACAAGCCCGACGGCGATCAATGTGGAGGAAGCGATGCAGCTGCTCTCAGAACTTACATTTGAAACGGCGGGGGTGCATGCGTAATGAATAAAGCGGTGGAAAAGTCCTTTTTATACAGCCTGGACCCGCGGACCAAGATGCTCCTGCTATTGATCCTGATTTTTGTCGGGGTTATGGTGATGGACCCGTTTTTGACCATCGTTATGATGGCGGGCGCCTATGCCATGTACCGGGTTTCCGGCATCAGCCACAAGGAGGTCAAACGGATCACAAAGCCGCTCCTGCTGGCGTTTATCCTCTTTTTCCTTTTAAACTTCCCGTTTGCGACGCCGCTCCCGAATGAACAGGTCTTTTTCTACCTGCTCCCAAATCAGACGATCCCGATCACCATGACCGGCATCCTGACCGGCTTTGGAAACGGGCTGCGGTTCATCCTGTTCATCTGGATCGCGGACCTGATCACAACAGTGACCCCTACCGGAGATATCGTGCTCGCGCTCAACAAGGCGCGCATCCCGCCGGAGGCGTCGATCGCGATCGGGATTGCGTTTTCCTATATCCCGGTGCTGAAAAAAGAAATCAGCACGGTCATCGAGGCGCAGAAATCCCGCGGCGCGAATTTTGAAAGCAAAAACCCCTACAAAAAGGTGAAGGCGTATATCCCGGTCATCGTCCCAGGACTGTTCATTTCCATTATGAAGGGGCGTGAAATCGCCCGTGCGATCGAAGCGCGCGGATTTACCTATGACCCGGTGAACCGCACCTACCGCAATGAAATCCGGTTTAAAGGCCGCGATTTCGCGGTGATTGCGATTATGCTAGCGGCGTTTGCAGTGGTCGCCTATTTCAGTATTGGTAAGGGCTGGTTTGGCACAAGGTTTGTCTACGACCTGTTGGCCTGATTGCCCTTAAAGACATTGAATCTTAAAGTGAGGTGTAAAGCATGGACAAAAAGGCAAAGTTGGGTTTGGTAGGACTTGCGGCATTATTTGTGTTCTTTGTCGCGTTCAGGCAGTTTTACCAGAAAGGCGCGAAACTTCTGGCAGACCTGTTCCCGTGGAACTGGATTGCGCTGGTGGTGATCCTCGTGCTGCTCGGATGGTACGCTTATCGGGTGACCCATAAGAAGGACGGTAAAAAAGAGGAAATTGAGGAGAAACCCGGCGAATAATCCTTTCCAAACGGAAATCCAAGGCCCAATAGTTTAAGCTGTGGCGGGCCGGAAACGGCAGAGCCGGCACAGCGCTGAAAGGATGGTAGTATATGGCAGAGAACAAATTGGATGTAAAGACCAGGAAACCCTTTTTAACCTCGAACCAAATCGGCCTTGCGGCGGCCTTTGGTGGCGCGGCGTTCGCATTCCGCGCGCTGGGGATCGCGGTTCCCCTGGTGCCCCCGCTGGTCATGGATCCGGGCGCGCTGATGCCCTGCCTGGCAGGCATGGCAGGCGGGCCGGTCGTGGGCGCGATTGTAGGCATCGCGCGTGGCATCCCTTCCGGCACGCCGATTGTAGACCTCTGGGCGCAGCCGATCAAGGGTATTTACTGGGCGTTTATCTGGACGCATGTCATTTTGAAAATTGAGGACACCAAGAAACGCTGGATTGTTTTCGGCATCCTGACCTTCCTGCTCCAGTTCTTTGTGGAACAGGTCATGTTCACCTGGGGCAACGCGACGCTGCTCAAGCTGTATCCATTCTATCCGACCTGGCCGTTCACCCTGGCCTGGTACGCGGTCCTCTATTCGATCTTCCAGTTTATCATCTTCGCGGCGCTGATCAAGGCGTTCCCGGGGCTCTTCAACTGGAAAACCAACAAGACAAAATAGCGGGTAATCAATCCCGCGCATCCCTAAATGGAAAACCTGCCTCTGCGGGCCGGAAAGCGTTTCGGCCCGCAGGGCAAAAATTTTAGCTGCCCTTGCGAAAGGAATGGTGCTTGCGGTATGGAGAAAAAACAGTTGCGGGAACTTGTGGAGAGCAAGAAAGATCAACTTCTGGAGCTTTGCCAGCAGCTGATCCGGATTCCGAGCGTGAACCCGCCCGGGGAGATGGAAGCGGTCACCGCATTCATCTGCGACTACCTGAAGGCGCATGGGATCGCTTGTGAAATTCTGCGTCCAACGCCTCAAACGCCCAATATTGTGGCGCGCATGGGACGACCGGGCGGAAGGCGCCTGCTGCTGAACGGACACTCGGATGTGGTGCCGGTGGGCAATCTGGAAAAATGGGACTTTGATCCCTTCTGCGGCGAAATCCGCGACGGCAAAATTCTGGGCCGGGGCACTTCCGACATGAAGTGCGGCCTGGCGGGGCTTTTGTTTGTCATGGGGCTGCTCGCGGAAGAAAAGGCCGACCTTGGCGGCGAACTGCTGCTCACCGTCGTCCCGGATGAGGAGGTCAGCGGCGCGTGGGGAACCAAATGGCTGGTGGAAAGCGGGGCAGTCACCGGAGACGCCTGCCTGATCGCGGAGCCGACCGGTTACTTCAACTGCGAGATTGGGCAGAAAGGAAGCTGCTGGATTCAGCTTTCGGTTTCGGGCACGCCCGCGCATGGGAGCCTTTCCCCCTTTGTCGGGGATAATGCGATTGTGAAGCTGATGCGGATTTTAAACCGCATTGAACAGATCCGGGAGATCGTGCCGCGCTACGACGACGAGGTCGCGCGGGTGATGGAGGAGTCCCGCGCAATGGCCAAGCGGCTGCTCACCGCGCCCGGCGCGCAGCATGTGCTCAACCACTGCTCGGTCAACATCGGAAAGATCAGCGGCGGCACCAAAGTGAACATGGTGCCGGATTCTGCATACGCCGAGGTGGATGTGCGCATCCCGCTCGGTGTCACCAGTGAAATGGTGGAGGAAAAGCTGCTGCTTATCATAAAGGAAGCGGGTGTGGACGGGGTCGAATACAGCTTTGGCTGGAAGAGCGAGCCAAACTGCACCGACCAGAAGGCGGAGATTGTAGAGGCAGTTGCGCAGAACGTGCAGGAGGTTTGGGGAGAACCGCTCAACCGCACCTATCAGTGGGCCAGCAGCGACGCGCGCTTCTTCCGCTACGCGGGCATCCCGACCCTGCAGTACGGCCCCGCCAATCTGGAAGGCGTGCACGCCTATAACGAAACGGTTGACGTGCAGGACGTGATCAACGCGGCGAAGGTGTATATCGGCGCGATCACCGACTACCTCGGCTGAGGGAGGCCTGTATGGAGAAAAGATGGAGAGTCGGGGTCATCCGCGTGGTGACCCAGCATGACCCTGTGTTGATGAAGCTGCACGGGGAGCTGATCGAACGGTACTTTCCCATGCTGGAGACCGAGTCCCGCTGTATCCCGGATCAGCCGATGGGTATCCATGATCCCGAAAGCAAGGCGGTGGCCATCCCCAAGATCCTTGAGACCGCGAAGCTGTTTTCCGGGATCGATGTGCTGGTGGTGAGCTGTGCCGATGACCCGGGCATCACCGAGCTGCGCGCGGAGATGGATATCCCAGTGGTGGGCGCGGGCTCTTCGGTGGCGGCAATCGCGCGGCGCTGCGGTGGACGCGCGGGGATTTTGGGGATCACCGACTACGTGCCGGACCCGTATGTGGAGATTTTAGGAGAAGGGCTTTTGAATCTCGGCAGGCCCGTGGGCGTCAGCTCGACCCTTGATCTGATGACGCCAGACGGCGAGGCAAGCGTCTTTGCACATGCTGTGAAATTGCGGGAAGCGGGCGCCGGATCGATCGCGCTGGCCTGTACCGGGCTGAGCACCATCGGTGCGTCAGCCCGGCTGGAACGGCACTGCGGCATCCCTGTGATAGACCCTGTGATGGCGGAAGGGCTGTTTGCCTTTTATGAATGCCGGCGGCGGCATCCGATAAAATGAACATCCGCACGCGGCCCGGTGGATAACCGGCGCCGCCCGCGGGCGGAAAGGGAGGAACCCCATGCTAACCAGGCAAGTGATAGAAGTATTTGACCTGCTGGACCGGGCGGACGCGTCGGGCGAAGGTGCGAAAGCGTATCTGGAAAGGCTGGGCGCACAGCAGGTTGTGGTCAAGCGGATGGCGCATGAAGACCATGCGACCGATTTTGTTCGGGTGTGCATCCCCGGCAGCAATGGGAGGGTGAAGGGCGGCCCCGCGCCAACCATCGGAATTCTGGGCCGGCTCGGCGGACTGGGCGCGCGTCCGGAGATGACCGGCTTTGTTTCGGACGGAGACGGCGCGCTGGCAGCGCTTTCCGTTGCATCGAAACTTCTCGATATGCAGAACAAGGGCGACTTTCTCGAAGGGGATGTCGTCGTCTGCACGCATATCTGTCCGGACGCGCCCACCCAGCCGCATGAGCCGGTCCCGTTTATGGGTTCCCCGGTGGACATGGCGGATATGAACGCCATGGAGGTGGAGGATGGGATGGATGCGATCCTCTCGATCGACACCACCAAGGGCAACCGGATCATCAACCATAATGGATTTGCGATTTCCCCGACCGTGAAGGACGGCTATATCCTGCGGGTGAGCGAGCCGCTGCTCGATGTGATGCAAACGGTCACCGGCAGGCCGCCGCAGGTGTTTGCAATCACCCAGCAGGATATCACCCCCTATGGGAATGGCCTTTATCATCTTAACAGCGTGATGCAGCCCTGCACCGCGACCAGCGCGCCGGTGGTGGGAGTTGCGATTACGACTCAGATGATGGTGCCAGGCTGCGCCACCGGAGCGACCCATTGCGCCGATGTGGAAGCGGCGGCGCGTTTCGCGCTGGAGGTGGCAAAGGCCTTTGGCCGCGGAAAATGCGCGTTCTATGACGAGGCGGAATATGCCCGGATCGTCAGAAAATATGGCCCAATGTCCCATTTCAGGACGCAGGGGGAAGTGTGAGACACCTATGCGGAAATTGATCGGGGCGATTACTATCGGGCAGTCCCCGCGTGACGATGTGGTTCCGGAGATGGAAGCGCTGCTGGACGGCGTGACCTTTTTACAGTCGGGGGTGTTGGACGGCCTGACAAAGGACGAAATCGCGGCGCTTGCCCCAACGGCTGGAGAGGAGCTGCTGGTTTCCCGCCTGCGGGACGGAGGCTGGGTCCGGATGGGGGAAGGAAAAATCCTCCCCATCGTACAGCACAGGATTGACGCGCTGCAAAAGCAGGGCGTGGAGCTCATTGTGCTGCTCTGTACCGGGAAGTTTCCAGACGTCTTTTGTTCACAGGTGCCGCTCATCTTCCCGCAGAGGCTGCTTTACGGCGTGGCGCCGCATCTGGCGGAGCATATCGGGGTGGTGAATCCCGACGCGGGGCAGCTCGCACAGTGCCGGGAAAACTGGGGCGCGGTCGCCAAAAAGGTGACCGCGGTCAGCGCAAACCCGTATGAAGGGGCCGCCGGGTTGGAGGATGCCGCCGCGCGGCTTGTGGAGGCGGGTGCGCAGATCTGTGTGCTCGACTGCATTGGCTACAGCCGGGAGATGAAGGAGCGGCTGCGCGCGTTGACCGGGCTGCCGGTGATTCTGCCGCGCACGCTGCTCGCGCGGGTGCTTGCTGAGATGACAGACTGAAAAAGCCGGGGCGGGGAATTGACCCGTTCCGGCTTTCTCTGGAAAGGAAGGAAAACGTGGACCTATTTGATGCTGCAAAAAAGGTGTTGGAAAATAACATGGGGGTAAAGCCCGGGGAACCGGTGCTGATCGTCACCGACGACGAGAAACTCCCAATCGGGCAGGCGCTCTACCGGGCGGCGTGCGCGCTGGGCGCCGAGGCCGCGCTTGCTGTAACGCCGCCCGCGCCGGTGGTCTGCCCGACCGCCCAGTCGATCACCCACACGGCGGCCCGCATTGAAGCGGTCAAGTCCGGCGCGCGGGTGGCGACCATGCCCGGCATCACCGAAAAGATGTTCCGGGAGGGCGCGATCACGGCCGATTACGCGCGGGTGCGGGAGCTCACGGTGCGGCTGACCGAATTGCTGACCCGCGCGGAGCGGGCGGTGCTTGAGAAAAACGGCCGCACCTTGACTTTGGCGCTCGGCGGCCGGAACGGGATTCCCAGCACCGGGATCTACCGCAATGCGGGAGAAAGCGGGAACCTGCCGTCGGGCGAAGCGTATATCGCGCCGCTTGAGGACGGTTCGGACGGGACAATGGAGATCGACGGATCGATGGTAGGAATCGGAAAGCTCGACAGCCCGCTTACCATCACGGTGGAAAAAGGCAGGCTTCGTGAAATTTCCGGTCAGGGCGCGGAGAAGCTTGCGGTGCTTTTCGAGAACGAACAGAACGGCACCCTCTGCGAGCTTGGGATCGGCACGAATGAAAAGGCGGCCCTCTGTGGGATCGTCCTGGAGGACGAAAAGGTTTATGGCACCGTGCATCTGGCGTTCGGGACCAATCTTTCGTTCGGCGGCACCGTGAAGGCGGGATGCCATCTGGACGGCGTAATCCTGCGCCCCACGCTGTCGCTTGATGGAATGACGGTGCTGCGGAATGGAGAATTTCAATTGTAAATGGAGGACAGGCGAAAAAATGACCTATATCCAGTTTTTTCTCACGGTGAACGATGGAAAATGGCTGATTGCGCAGGCGATCAGCCGGATGGAGGCGGTGCGCCATGCCTTCCAATACGGCAAACTGGCCCTCAAAGGCGGGACCACGGTCTCCTGCCTTTCTGAAATCCTTGACCCAGAGCAGAAACTGCGCATCTGCGGCCGGATGACTCCGCGCGGCGCGGTTTCCGCGAAAAAGGACACAAACGCGCCGCATACCCTGCTCTGGTCGGAAGGGCGGGCGGTCAATCTGGACGGGACAGTGGACGACGCGCTTCTCGAATTGGGACCGGAGGACATTCTGGTCACCGGCGCGAACCTGATCGACAGCGCGGGCGGAGCCGCCATGCTGGCCGGGAGCCCAGGTGGGAACCGGTGCGGGAAGGCAGTTTCCGCGATGACAGCGGAAGGATTTCGGGTGATCATCGCGGCCGGGCTCGAAAAGCTGATCCCCGGCAGCGTGCAGGATGCCATCCGGGCGGCCCGCCGCAAGGGGATTGATGCCGCGATGGGGATGGCCTGCGGACTGTTCCCGGTCTATGGGGAACTGGTCACCGAACTCACCGCGATCCGGATGCTGGCCGGCGTGCAGGCGGAGGTCATCGGGCGCGGAGGGATTTTTGGCGCGGAGGGCGGAACCCTGTTCCAGGCGTGGGGCGAAGCGGGGGAGCTGCAAAAGCTGGCCGACGCGGTGAAATGGTGCCGGGGGCGCCCGATCGCGGGCGAGCCGGAAAGCCTGTCTGAATGCAGCCACCCTTCCCCCGGATGCGGGTATCACCTGTCCTGCGCTTACTGCAAAAAGAACCGGGAACACGAGGTGGGACTGCTCTGAGCCGGAGAATTTTTGATGTATTGTATAAAAGGAAAAGGCTGCGCCGCATAAAACGGCGCAGCCTTTTTTCTTTTCCGCAAATGCGTTGACTTTCGGGCCTCACAATGCCAATCAAGTGCTTATAACCAGTTTGTTGCGCACAATAAAACTGAATTTTATAATAAATGTCTAATGAAAACAGGAAAAAAGACGGAAATGCCAAATTTTTTACTTTCCGGCCTTTTTTCAGATAAATGTGGTTGCGCCGAAAAATTCGGTATGTTAAGATGGGGCTAAAGAAAAATGAAATATAATTTTATTACATAAAACTAACAATAACGACATAGAGGAAACATCATGGATAACGATTATACGATTGCCGCAGTGGATCGGGCATTGAAAATCCTCAAGCTGTTTGATGCAAACCATTCCAAAATGACCCTTATTGAGGTCAGCAGCCTTTCGGGACTCAACAAGAGCAGTGTGCTGCGCATCCTTTATACATTGCGGCAGAACGATTTCATCAAATATGACGAACGCACGAAGGAATATTCTCTCGGACTCTCGGTTTTCAAGCTGGGCAACTGCGCCTACTATTCGATGGATATCAGCAAAATTTCCAAACCCTATCTGCACGCCATTGCCAACAAAACCGATATGGTCATCCATCTGGGCGTGATGGAGCAGGAGTCGGTGGTGATCATAGCGAAGGTCTATCCGGACAAGGAAATTGTCTGGCCGCGGTTTCGCTCTAATGTGGGCGGGATTATGCCCGCTTACTGCACCGGGATCGGACGGCTCTTCCTGGCGCACCTGAGCCCGGAAAAGCTGGAATATTATTTTGAGCATGTGGAGCTGAAACGCTTTACCCCGACGACCGTCACCGCGCGTGAGGAACTGGATGCCCTGATTGCGGCGGCGCGGGAAAACAATGTGGATTTCTGTGACTGTGAGCATGAAGCCTATATTTACAGCATCAGCGCCCCCATTTACGATATCAGCGGCAAGATGATCGCGGGCGTGAGCATCGGCGGCTTCCGGGAGATGTTCACAGATGAAGTCATCCGGGATTCGGTGGAACTCGTCAAAAGTGTGGGATGCAAAATTTCCAGGGACTTCGGCTATGAAGGAGAATACCGCTGACAGAACACGCGGCTGATGATGTATTTAATTTTTAGGATAATAATAAAACTTAGTTTTATACAATGAAACTAATGGAGGTGCGTGATGAAGGTTGTCATTACTGATTACTGGTACGAATCCCTCTGTATGGAGAAGGCGGAGTTTGCAAAACTCCCCGGACTCACCCTGTGTGAGTACCAGTGCAAGGATGAGGAAACGCTGGTGGATCTGGTGCGGGACGCGGATGCGGTGGTCGTCCAGTTCGCTCCGATCACCAAAAGGGTCATCGATGCCATGGAGCGCTGCAAGCTGATCGTCCGGTATGCCATCGGGGTGGACAACATCGATGTGGATGCGGCCACCGCGAGGGGGATCTATGTGGCGAATGTGCCGGACTATGGGATTGATGAGGTTTCCAACCACGCGGTCACCCTGCTGCTCGCGCTGAGCAAGATGCTCATTCCCATGGCGGATGCGGTGAAGGCCGGCCGCTGGGATTATACCACGGTCAAACCGCTTTTCCGAATGCGTGGGAAGACCCTGGGATTGGTGGGATTCGGGCGCATCCCGGTGATGGTGGCGGAAAAAATGCGGGGCTTCGGCGTGAAGATGCTCTGCTATGACCCCTATGTGAACGCGCAGGCGGCCAGGGATCTGGGCGTGACCCCGGTGGATCTGGATACGCTGCTGGAAGAATCCGACTACATTTCTATCCATTGCCCGCTCAATGATACAACCCGGCACATGTTTGGCGACGCGCAGTTCGGCCGGATGAAGCCGGGTGCCATCCTCGTCAATACCGCGCGCGGCGCGGTGGTGGATGAACAGGCGCTCATCCGGGCGCTTCAGGAAAAGAAGATCGCGGCGGCCGGCCTGGACGTGCTGGAACGCGAACCGATTGCGCCGCAAAGCCCGCTGCTTTCGATGCCGAATGTGATTGTGACGCCGCATGCCGCCTGGTACAGTGAGGACGCCACGCTGACCCTGCAACGAATGGTGGGTGAAGAGGTGGTTCGGGTGCTTTCCGGCAACCCGCCAAAGAACCTTGTCAACAAGACACTTTTGGAAAGATGAAAAGGAGAGGGTTAGCGTATGTTTGCCGTGATCGACTGCGGAACCACGAATACCCGGATCTTTCTGCTGGATGACCGACAGAAGATGATCGCCCAGGGGGCCAAAAAGGTGGGGGTGCGGGACACCTCCATCACCGGTTCCCGCGAAACGCTGAAAACCGGCGTGGAGGAACTTTACCGCTCCGTTTTGCAGGAGCATGGGATCGATGGGAAGCAGGTGCGTTTCGCCATTGCTTCCGGCATGATCACCTCGGAGATTGGGCTCATGGAGATCCCGCACCTGGTGGCGCCCTGCGGACTTGCGGAGCTGTCCGGACAGGTTGAGGTTGTCAATGATCCGGCGGTGCTGGATATCGGCGTGCCGGTCTGCTTCATCCGGGGAGTGCGCAACGACTATGGGGATAACGCCACCGCCGCCGACCTGCGGAGGGTGGATTTCATGCGCGGGGAGGAGGTCCAGTGCATGGGAATCCTCACGGAGATGAATCCCGAGCTCCCAGTGAATATCGTGGTGCTTTCCTCCCACACCAAACTGATCCACATTGATGCCGGCGGAAGGATCGCCAGCAGCCTCACCAGCATGAGCGGCCAGATTTTTGAAGCGCTCAAAAATTCCACAAATGTGGGAAAAAGCATCGTCGCCTGCGGCGGGGAGGAGCCGGGAGGATACTCCTTTGAAGAGCTGGTGGAAATCGCGCGGGACTGTGTGGAGAACGCGGGCTTTGTGCGCACGATGCTCATGCCGCGGTTCATGCAGGTGCTGCTCAAAACCGACAGCGACGAACGCAGGCTTTTTGTGGACGCGGCTATCGCGGTGGACGATATGAAGGCCTTCCGGGAATTCAAAAACCAGGGCTATGACGCAAAAAGATATATCCTGTTTGGGCACGAATCCCGCTGCAGGCTGTATACCTATCTGATCCATACATATTTTGGCCAACAGGTGCAGGTGCAGAGCATCTACGACCAGAAGGCAATCGCGGAACTGACGGTCAAGGGCGCCATCGCGGCGGCAGCCAGGATCCTGAATGATAAAGAAGAAAGAGGGAATTAGCATGTATCGTATGAAAGGGGTCATCCCCCCAATGATCACACCGTTTTTGGAAAATGGCGAGGTGGATTACGAAGGACTCGTCACGCTGGTGCGCTTTTTGAAAGAACAGGTCGACGGCCTGTTCATCACCGGCTCGTACGGCTCCACAGCGCTGCTCCAGCCGGACGAACGCAAAAAGATCGCCGAAGTGGTGATGGATACGGTGGACGGCAGGATTCCGGTCATTGTCCATGTGGGCACCGCCGACTCCAAAACGGCGGCGGATCTGGCATCCCATGCCAAAAGCCTGGGCGTTGCCGCAGTGTCCGCGGTGGGACCATTCTATTATAAACACAACGCGGACAGCATCTGCCAGTTTTATAAAGAAATTGTGGCGGCCGCAGGCCCGGAACTGCCGGTATATGTCTACAACAATGTGAGTTTCCAGGGCTACCTGATGGAGCTGCCGCTCATCCGCCGTCTGAAAGAAGAGGCGGGGGTCAGCGGCATCAAGGACGCCACCTTTGATATCATGGCGCACGCGAATTATATCCGTACCCTCAAGGACGAACGGTTTGACGTCGCCTCCGGCACAGAGGCCATGTGGCTGCAGTCACGTGTGCTGGGTACCGAGGCGTTCATTCCGGGGCTGGGCAACGCTTTCCCGGAAATCTGCAAAAAGATGTGGACCGAAGGGATGGAGGGACGCTATGAAGAATGCCGCAAAACCCAGTTTATGATCAATGAGGTGCGGGATATCATGTACCTGGCCCGATCCACCCAGCTCGCTATCTACGCCATGCTGGAGATCCGCGGTATCCTCACCTGTTATCCGCGCAGCCCGTTCATCCCGGCCACCGCGGAGGAAAAAGGGAAAATCAAGGCCCGGCTGACCCAGCTCGGGCTCCTGTAAATATCATCTGTACGCCACATAAGACCAGACATCGGAAAATGAGGAGGAACCCGTATGGAAATCAAGTACAGCATTTCCCCGTTCGAACTGAAAACCCTGAACACCCGCGAAATGCGGGACCGCATCCTGATCGAGAAGGTTTTTGCCCCGGATGAGGCGGCGCTCACCTATTCCTTTGACGAACGGTTCATCCTGGGCGGGATCATGCCTGTCCATAAGGAGATCAAACTGGAGCCCGCGGATGAAATCCGGCAGGAATATTTCCTGAGGACACGCGAGCTGGGTCTCATCAACATCGGCGGAGCAGGGACGGTTACGGCGGACGGCGAAAGTTTTGCGGTCGGCTTTGAGGAAGGGATGTATATCGGCTGCGAAACCAAAGAGGTCTCCTTCCAAAGCGCGGACCCGGAAAATCCCGCCAAGTTTTACATCACCAGCGCGCTGGCGTTCAAAAAGTATCCAACCGTCAAAATTACCGCGGACATGGTTTCAAACAATCCCTGCGGCTCGAAAGAAGGGGCCAGCGAACGGATCGTCAAAAAATACATCCACAAGGACGGCGTCAAAAGCTGTCAGCTCATGATGGGGATCAACTCGGTCCAGCCGGGCAGCGTATGGAATACCCTGCCCACCCACACCCATAAACGCCGGGTGGAATGTTTCATGTACTATAAAATCCCGGAGAACGATTTCTATATCGAAGTGATCGGAGAACCGGAGGAAAGCCGCCACATTGTCATCCGGAACGAACAGGCGATCGTCTCGGCCGCCTGGCAGATGCACTTTGGCGTCGGGACCTGCTGCTACGACTTCATCTGGGCCATGGCTGGTGAAAATCAGGAATTCCCCGACATGGACGTCGTGCCAATGACACAGGTCAAATAAAACCGCTCTATTAGGGGGAAAAACCATGTTTATGGACCGTTTTTCATTGGAAGGAAAGGTGGCGGTGGTCACCGGCTCCGCCACCGGGATCGGACGCGGGATCGCCTGGGGATTGGCCCAGGCGGGCGCGTCGATCGTGGGCGTTTACCATTCCCATCAGCCCGATGAGCTGGAAAACAGAATCCGGAAAATCGGCGGGCAGTTTTATGGGATACAGGCCGACCTGACCGATATGTCCCAGGTAAGCGGGATCATCCCGCGGGCGGTGGAACATTGCGGCCGGCTGGATATCCTGGTCAACGACGCGGGCATCTGCCCCAGGGGCACGATCTTTGATTTTTCTCAGGAGGATTGGGACCGCACCGCGCAGCTCAATCAAAAGGTGGTCTATTTCCTTTCCCAGGCGGCGCTCAACCAGTTCCGTAAGCAGGGATCGCGGGGGAAGATCATCAACATTGCCTCGATGCTTTCATTTGTGGGCGGTGTGCGTGCCAGTGCCTACACCGCGTCCAAGCACGCGGTGGTGGGGATCACCAAAGCGATGGCAAGCGAAGCGGGTGAATACGGTATCAATGTCAATGCGATCGCGCCCGGCTGGATCAGCACCAACCTTGCCAAGCCGATCATGGCCGACAAGGGCCGCAACGATTCGATCATTTCCCGGCTGCCTGCCGGGGATTGGGGGGATCCGGACGATCTGATGGGAACCGCGGTGTATCTGGCCTCCCCGGCGTCCGACTATGTGCATGGCGCGGTCATCCCGGTGGACGGCGGATACCTCACAAGATGACAGGAGGGATTATTTTGAATTGCCTTTACTGCGAAAAGGGGGAAAAGCTTGAAAGCTTTACTCTGAAGATCTGTGAACTGAAGACCACTATCCTCTATCTGTTCAAGGAACAGAGCTACCGCGGGCGGGTGGTGCTGGTTCTAAAGCGCCATGCGGAGGAGCTATTTGAGCTGACAAGGCAGGAACAGGAGGACTTTATCGCGGATCTGTGCCTCGTGACGAAAGCCGCGTCAAACCTGTTTGCGGCCGATAAAATCAACTGCGGCATGTATGGGGACACGGTGAAGCACCTGCATGTACATGTGGTGCCGAAAAAAGAGGGAAAACTCGATTGGAACGGCATCCCGCAGATGAATCCCAACCAGGTTTACCTGACTGATGAGGAATATGAGGAGATGATCAGGGCTTACCGGGATTACATCGCTTCAAAACAGGACTGATTTGCTGAGATTGATGAAGGAGAATGATTATGAACAAATCGTATAAACGGCTGACCTCTCTGCTGGCGATCATCGTAATGTTTGCTGTTGCCGTAAGCGGATGCGTCTCCGGCGCCACCGTTTCCTCCTCCACTGCGCCCGCGAACGCGCCGGCCTCCCAGCCCGCCGCTTCGGCTGGAAGCGAAGCCCCCTCCGGGGATGCGGCTTCGGACAGCGGGACCGACCCGGTGGTAACCCTGACTTTGGGCCACGTGCAGTCCGCGGAGGAAAATGTGGCGACCATCTTCTCTGAAGCGTTTAAAGAAGCCTGTGCCAAACGCAACATCCAGGTTGACATCTTCCCGGGCTCGCAGCTCGGAAACAGCCGTGACCTGATGGAAGGCCTGCGCATGGGCACGATCGATCTGAACGTCACCGGCACCGCCGACTATTCCAAACTCTGCTCCGACCTCGGCGTACTGGATCTGGCATATATCTGGAAGAATTACGACCAGATGTTCGCCGTGCTGGACGGTGAAATCGGTCAGACGCTGGCCCAAAAGCTGTTGGATGAATCCGGTGTGCGTATCCTTGGCTACAGCGCGTCCTTTGGCTCCCGGTGCGTTGTCACAGTCGGCGATAAGGTGTTCACCAATCTGGACGAGGCTAAGAAACTGAATCTCAAAGTCCGCACCATTGAATCCCCGGTCTATATTGGTTCGATGCAGGCGATGGGCATGAACCCCACGCCGATGGGCTTCAGCGAAATCTATACCGCCCTGCAGACCCATGTCATCGACGGCTACGAGCATGATGCGGATACCACGCTGGCCAACGGCTTCGACGAAGTCGCGAAGAACTTCATGCTCACCAACCATATGAACGGCCCGATCGCCCTTTATATGTCCGAGAAATCCTTTGAGAAGCTGGACGAAAAGGTCCGGCAGGATATCCTGGAAGCGGGACGGGAAGCCGCGGCCGTGCATCGTGAAACCGCCCCGGTTAAGGAAAAGGAGAAACTGGAAGAACTGAAATCCACCGGTATGAATGTGGTCGAGGTGGATACCGAAAGCTTCGCCGCCGCCTGTAACGAGTTTAACAAGTCCTACTGTGCCGAAAACGGCCTGACCGAATATTACGAAAAGATCATCGCTCAGTGACGCTGCGGCACGTGACATGCCATTGCGGCGGCCTGTACAAACGGGCCGCCGCGCCGAAAGAGGGAAATGTTTATGAATAAGGTTGCAAATGTGGTTGACAAAGTGGTCTGCGCCCTGCTGGTAATCTTCTTCGCACTGATCCTGCTGGTGGGTACGGCGCAGATCATCTCCCGGTATTTTTTCAGCATGCCAATCGTCTGGGCGGATGAGCTGTCCAAATATTTGTTCCTGTGGATGGTCATGATCGGGGCGGCGTACGGAGTCCGCCTGAAAAAACATGTCGTGGCGGATGTTCTGATCACAAAGTTCAACCCGGGGCTCAAAAAGGCGGTAGGATTGGCCGTCGACCTGCTCTCGGTATTTCTGTTCGGGGTGTTTATCGCCTACACGCCGAAAATGATGCGGCTGGCTGCGGGGGAAATCTCCAGCACGGTGCGCATCCCATTGAGCTATGTTTATCTGGGCGTCCTGGTGGGCGCGGTGCTGATGCTGTTTTATACCCTGGTGGATATGTATGGGAAATATGTGAAAAAGACGGCAATGGAGGGATAACTTTGCTTCCGATCCTTTTTGTATCTTTTGTGGTTTTGCTGCTGCTCGGAGCCCCCATTGCATACAGTATGGGGCTCGCCTCCATCTTTGCGCTTCTGTTCGGCGGCGCGGGTTTTCCGCTGGAGGTTGTGGTTCAGCGCACCTATAACCTGCTGGACAGCTACTCCCTGCTGGCAATCCCCTTTTTCATTGTCAGCGGGGAGCTGATGAGTTCCGGCGGGATTTCCAAGCGTCTGGTGCAGTTTGCCTCGGACGCGGTGGGGCACTTCCGTGGAAATATGGCGCAGGTTTCGATCCTTTCCAGCATGATATTCGCGGGCGTTTCCGGTTCCTCGGTCGCGGATGCGGCGGCGTGCGGATCGATCCTGATCCCCGCCATGCGCAGCAAGGGTTATGATAAGGGCTGGACGGCAGCCTTGCAGGCGTCCGCCGCGACGATGGGGCCGATTATCCCGCCGAGCATGAATATGATCATCTACGGATCGCTCACCGGCGTGTCGATCGGCGCGCTGTTCATGGGCGGGGTGATTCCGGGTGTTTTGATCGGTGTGTCGATGATGTGCCTGGTGATCTTTCTGAGCACCCGCCCGAAGTTTGGATACCTGCGGGCATCCGGAAAATTTGTGGGTTTTAAAAAGCTGTGGACCAGCTTTAGACATGCGATCCTGGCGCTGTTTATGCCGGTGATCATCATTGGAGGGATCATCTCCGGCATCTTTACCGCCACCGAGGCCGGGATCGCGGCAACGGTCTACGCCCTGTTTGTCGGCATGTTTGTCTATAAGGAAATTCGGCTGAAAGATCTGGGCAGGATCTTTGTAAACGCCGCGCTCACCTCCTCCACGGTGCTGCTGATCGCCGGGCTGGCCGGCCCGTTCGGCTGGCTGATGGGAATCGTCCAGTTCCCGCAGAAGACGGTGGCCATGCTGACCACGCTGAGCGATAATCCGATCATCATCCTGCTGCTGATCATCCTGTTTTTGCTGGTGCTGACCTGCTTTGTGGAGGTACTCGCAGCCATGATCCTGGTGGCGCCGGTGCTTGTCCAGGTGTGCTCCACCTATTCCTTCCACCCGATTTACTTTGGGGTGATCGTGGTGATCGCGCTGCTGATTGGGCAGGTGACGCCGCCGGTCGGGGTTCTCCTGTATGTGACATCGGGGATCGCGGAATGCAAATTCAGCGAGATCTGCCGCCATATCTGGCCGTTTATCATCCTTCTGGCCACGGTCGTACTGCTCTGTGTGTTTTTCCCGCCTCTGGTGACCTTCCTGCCGTCGCTGCTGATGAACTGAGGGGCAGGGTACTGCAACAAAGCCAAAAAAGCTGTCCGGCTTAGCCGGGCAGCTTTTCATTTAAAAATGGATCTGCGGCTTTAAAAATTTGAATTGTAAAAAAATTTGACGTTTTTTTGTTTCTTTTGCGAATTGTTTTTTCAATTTTAAGGGCTATACTTAAGACATCAGCGATAGATATATCAGATATATATAAGATGAATACCTTGAAATATATGAGGGTGAAGTATGACGAGCGGCAAAACAGACTTGGCTTATGCGGAGATCAAAAAGAAAATACTGAGCGGAGCTCTCCCGCCCTTGAGCGACATTTCCGAAGATGCCCTGCAAAAGGAGCTGGAGATCAGCCGCACCCCCATACGGGAAGCGGTTCAGCGCCTGCAGAAGGAAGGGTTTGTCTATATCTATCCGCGCAAGGGGACGATCGTCAGCGAGGTTACCCCGGATCTGGTGCATGAAATCTACCAGATGCGTGAACTGAATGAACCGGCCATTGCCTGCGAAGCTTGCAAGCGGATTCAGCGCGACTGGCTGCTGATCCGGCGCAATGCTTTCGCCAATCCGCCGGAAGGGCTGACCGAACAGGAGCTGATCCAGTATTTCATTGAATACGACAGCGAACTGCATATGAGCCTGCTGGATTACTGCAACAACCGTTTTCTGCGCAATATCATGACGATCGTTTATGACCACAGCCAGAGACTGCGTATCAAAACATCCCGGCCGACTCATAAAGAGCAGGATAATGCAACTCAGGAACATATCGACATTATCGACGCGTTGCTTTCACAGGATCAGGAGCGGGTACGCAACGCTGTGCTGGAACATATCCGCAGTTCCCGCAAGATTTCGATTGGGTACTATAAATTTCAGGAGATTCTGGAGACTTTTTAAGAGACCCATTCTCTGCAATAATCAGATATATCAGTTGAATATTTAATTTATATCACAAGAAAATTAGCATGATAAAACATTAACAATAAATGTTAAAATTGTGCAAAGTTTTAGGAGGCAAACAATGAAACACAGCATCAAAGACGTAAAGATCTACAGCGCGGTTTCCACCCTCACCAAGCCGATCGCAGATTCCACCCATACGATCAGCAAAATCGCATTCTATGTGCTGGAAGTCGAGCTCGAGAGCGGCGTGACAGGACAGGGTTATCTGCTTTCGTTCCACTATTCCCCCGGTGCGATCGAGGGAGCGCTCAAAGACCTTAAAAAATTTGTGCTGGAGCACGGTTATCAGGCCTATGAGACGGTAAAGGTCAAAATGGACTACGACAAGGAAGCGGAATATTTCGGCCATGAAGGAATCCAAAAATGGGCGATCGCAACATTGAACGTCGCCATGTGGGACGCCTGGGGCAAAACGCTCGGCACGCCGGTTCATAAAATCCTCGGGGCCAGCGTGCAGAAGATCCCGGTTTACGGCAGCGGCGGCTGGATCTCCTATTCGGACGAGGAGCTGCTCGAAGAGGTGCTTGATTATAAATCCCGCGGATTCACCGCTGTGAAGATCAAGGTCGGCTCGAAGGACGGCGTTGCTCACGACCTGCACCGTCTCAAAAAGTGCCGTGAGGCGCTGGGTGACGGTGTGAAGATTATGATGGACGCAAATCAGGGCATGGATGTCCCGACCGCGCTGGAACTGGCGGAAAAAGCCCGCGGCATCGGTATCCAGTGGTTCGAGGAGCCGGTTGTGCACAACGACTTCGCCGGATACGAGCTGCTGCGCAGCAAATGCGGCATTGCGCTTGCCATGGGCGAACGCGAATATAACTGCGAGGCGCTCAAGGCGCTGATTGCCCGCAACGCCCTCGATATGTGGCAGCCCGATCTGATCCGCATCGGCGGCGTGGAAGAATGGCGCAACTCGGTCGCGCTGGCCAACGCTTATGGCATCCCGGCGCTGCCGCACTACTACAAGGATTACGACGTGCCGCTGCTCTGCACCGTCCCGAAAGTCTACGGCGCTGAGTCGTTCGACTGGATCGACGGCATCATCGACAATACCATGCGGATCGAAAACGGTTACGCTTATCCCCGCGAAGGCGCGGGCTGGGGCTTTACCTTTAAGGAAGAGTTCCTGAAGGAGGTCAAATAACCGTGAAGGCTTTACAGGTTTTCGCACCGAATGAGATGCGTTTGGTCGAAACGGAAATCCCGGCGATCAAACACGACACCCAGGTGCTGGTCCGGATCACAGCGGCCGGGATCTGCGGTTCGGATGTACATATCCTGCACGGTTCGCATCCCTATGTCACCTATCCCCGCATCATTGGCCATGAGGGCTGCGGCATCGTTGAGAAAACCGGCGCGGCGGTTGCCGATCTCAAAGTGGGTGACGGGGTGGTCATCGAACCGATCCGCGGCTGCGGCAGATGTTATGCCTGCCGCCACGGAAAATATAATATCTGCCCGGACATCGTGGTCGCGGGCGTGCATGAGGACGGAACCTTTGCGGAATATATGGTGGTTGACCGCAGCCAGCTGCACAAATACGATCCCAGCCTAACGCCGGTGCAGGCGGCGGTCGCCGAGCCCTATACCGTTGGCGCGCAGGCCAACTACCGTGCGGACACCTTGCCGGGTGACCTCGTACTGGTGCATGGAGCCGGCCCAATCGGGCTCATTGTCTGCGACATCGCACATACGCGCGGCGCGACAGTCATCGTTTCAGAGGTCAATGAGAAGCGGCTCGGGATGGCCCCCTGTTTCGGTGCAAAATATACGGTCAACCCCATGAAAGAGGACCTGGGCGCACGCGTCATGGAGATTTCCGGCGGAGAAGGCGCAAACGTCATCTTCGAGGCCTCCGGCGTCCCCAAGCTTACCGAACAGTCGATCGGGCTGCTTTCTCCCGGCGGGCGGTTTGTGCCGATGACCTTTGGCGCGCAGCCAATTCCTGTAAATTTCATGCCGGTCAACAAGAATGAGATCACCATCGCGGGCACTCGTAACCAGAATGGGAAATTTCCGGATATTGTCGCATCGCTTCCGGGCAGAATCGATCGGATTGACCGGCTGGTCACCCATGTGTTCCCGATCACAGAATATCAAAAGGCGTTTGACACGCTGGCCGACAGGGACAGCGGCGCCTGTAAGGTTGTCCTTACGTTTTGAAGGAGGAGTATCCCATGAACAGCACAGAATTTGTCAACAGCCTGTTTAACCTGGAAGGCCATGTCGGAATTGTGACCGGCGCGTCCCGCGGAATCGGCGCGGGGATTGCCCGCATCATCAGCCAGGCCGGCGCGACCGTCTATGATCTCGATGTCGGAGAACCCGCGGATGAAGAACAATTCAATGAAAAGGTCCGCTTTGTGAAGGTCGATCTCACCGACCGCGCAGCTTGTAAAAAAGTGATCGAGGAAATTGTCGCAAAGGAAGGCCAGCTAGATTTTCTCATCAACAATGCGGGCATCACACATAAGCAGCGCGCAGAGGAATTTGACATGGACCGCTATAAAAAAATCCAGGACATCAACCTGGAAACCCTGTTCGAGCTTTGCCGGATGTGTTATCCTTACCTCAAACAGTCCAAATACATCGGACGGATTCTGAGCATCTCCTCTATGGGCGCGCATATGGGATTTAACGGCGTTGTGCCTTACTGCATCACCAAATCCGGCGTGCTGGGCCTTACCCGCGGGCTGGCCACGGAATGGGCCCATGACAATATCCTCGTCAACAGCGTAGCGCCAGGCTGGGTGCTGACCAAGCTCAATGCCGATATGTTTGAAAAGAACCCTGACCGAAAGGAAGCCGCATGGCGCAAGTTCCCGATGGACCGTTTTGGCACGCCGGAGGACATCGGAAATATGATGCTGTTTTTGCTTTCCGGCGCTTCCACCTATCTGACCGGACAGGACTTTGCGGTTGACGGCGGCGCGCTCGCCTACGGATTCTAAGGAGGAGAACAAAATGAAACTTGCAGTCACAGGAAAGAACCAGGCCGGGAAGTTTGCGCCGCTTGTATTCCGCGGAAGCTACGACGAGATGATCCCGGCAGCGGCCCAAATCGGCTATGATGCCATGGAACTGCATATCCACAATTCGGCCGAGCTCGACCGTGCGGCGCTCAAAAAACTTTTTGACGAAAATGGAATCACCCTTTCCTCGATCGGGACCGGTTCGGCCTACGCCGAGGACCACCTGAGCCTTTCGAGCGACGACCCGGACAGCCGCCGCGGGGCGGTGGAACGGATGAAGGATCACATCGTCACCGCGCAGGACTACGACGCGGTCGTGATCATCGGGCTTATCAAGGGAATGATCCGGGACGCTTCCAGCAAAGAGGCCTGCATGCGGCATCTCTCCGAGAGCCTGCATGAGCTGGTGGATTTTGCCAAGGCGCATAAAGTTGTGCTGGTGCTGGAAATTCTCAACCGTTACGAGAGTGATTTTCTCAATACGATTGCGGAAGGCGTGGAATTTATCAAGGATTACGATACCGATTACCTCAAACTGCACATCGATACCTATCATATGAACATTGAAGAAACCCATCCAGGGGAAAATATCCGCGCCGCCAGGGGGCTCATCGGTCACTGTCATATCGCGGATAGCGATCGCTGGTATGCGGGTCACGCCCACTATGATTTCAAAGAAACGGTGCGGGCCCTGCGCGACATCGGCTACGACCGCGCGCTTTCGGTCGAATCGTTCCTATTCCCCAATTCCGAAGAGTCTGCAAGGCGTTCCTTTGAAACATTAAAGGAAGCGTGCAAATAAATATCCGTTTAAAAAGGGAAAATGTAAAGTTTTCAGAAAGAAGGAGAATTATGAAAAGAATCCTTACAGCAGTCTTGGCCTCCGCAATGCTTGTCACTTCATTGGCCGCCTGCGGCGGTGAGAATTCCGCCAGCAGCGCCGCCCCGGCTTCAAGCACGGCGCCCGCTTCCCAAACGTCAGGCTCCGAGCCTGCCGGCGAAGCCGCGCAGATTGACGCGCCTGCGGTCACCATTGACGTCGGCTTCGGCCCGACCATCGACATGCCCTACGGCATCGCGCATGAATACTGGGCAAAAACCATTTCCGAGCGCAGCGGCGGCAACATGACCATGAACGTTTTCCCGTCTGACCAGCTCGGCTCCACCAAGGACACCATTGACCAGTGCCTCACTGGCGACGCGGTCGTCACCTCCACCGACGTTTCCTATTTCGCGGACCTGGGCGTCAAGGACCTGATGATCATCCAGGCGCCGTATCTCTGCGAGACCTGGGAACAGATGGACAAGATCTTTGCAAGCGACTGGTTCAAAGAGCAGGAAGCGCTGCTTGAAGAGAAAGGCATTAAGGTATTGGCGGCAAACTGGCGTTACGGCGACCGCCACACCATCACCAAGAACAAGGTCGAACATCCCGCCGATATCAAAGGCATGAAGATCCGCGTCCCGCAGGCCACCGCATTCGTCAAAGGCTTTGAAGCGATTGGCGCATCCCCCACGCCTATGGCGCTGGGCGACGTTTACACCGCGCTGCAGCAGGGCACCATCGACGGCCTGGAGAATCCGCTGCCGACCATCTACGGCAACAAATATCAGGAAGTTGCGAAATACCTTCTGCTCGACGCCCACATGAAGACGATCAACATCCAGGTTTGCGGCATTGATTTCTTCAATACCCTTTCCCCAGAACAGCAGGCGCTGCTGGTTGAAACCGCTGTGGACGCGGGCGAATACCAAAACGAGCTGGCCGCCGCAAAGGATGCCGAACTGCTTGCGGCGTTCGAGGCGGAAGGCTGCACCATCACCGAGATCGATTATAACGAATGGAAAGAAGCCGCAAAAAGTTTCTATGACATGCCGGAATTTGCCGATTGGACCCCTGGCCTTTACGACCGGATCCAGGAGATCATGAACGCCTGACACACCATGTAAGAGCTGCCAGGCGGGGGTTTCCCCCGCCTGGCAACATCAGGAGGAGATGGATTTGAAAGAGAAAAGCCTGCGGTCCACCTTGTGGCATTTTGATTTTGCCCTATCCGGACTGGCATTGACCGCGCTGATTATCCTCACAAGCGTTGGTGTTGTCGCGCGGTATTTCCTGCATGAGCCGATCACCTGGCTGGAGGAGGTTCAGATGATGCTGATCGTCTGGACCACCTTTATGGGCGGCAGCGTCGCTTTCCGGCTCAAAGGACATGTGGCGATCGAAGTTGTGGTTGAACTGTTCCCCAAACCTGTGCAGAAGGTTCTGCGCTACATCGTATTTTTCTTTGTCCTTATCGTGCTTGCCGCGGTTACACGGGAAGGGATCAACCTGATGGATCAGCTGATCCGGACCACTCGCGTCACCAGCATGCTGCATATCCCTTATGCGCTCATCTATTCGGCCATGCCGATCGGGTGTGTGCTGATGGGCATCAATTTTATCCTGACCGAAGGAAAAGAACTGTTCCTGCAAAAAAAATCCGAAAAAAAGGAGGCGGAGTGATTTGAATACCCTGATTACCGCATCCGTGATCGTTCTGCTGCTCTGCCTCTTTATGAAAGTGCCGGTATTCATTTCCGTGCTTGCCGGTTCCGGCACCTATTTTTTGATGTCGGCAAACGTTTCTTCCCAAATCCTTGCACAGCGGTTTGCTTCCGGCGTGGAAAGCGTCCCGCTGCTTGCGGTACCGTTTTTCGTCTGCGCTGGCGTCTTTATGAATTATTCCGGCGTCACCGAACGGATTATGGCCTTCTGCGGCGCGCTGACCGGCCGTATGTGGGGCGGGCTGGCACAGGTGAATATCCTGCTTTCCACCCTGATGGGAGGCCTTTCCGGATCAAGCTTGGCGGACGCCGCGATGGAGGCGAAGATGCTCGTCCCGGAGATGGAGAAAAAGGGCATGAGCAAAGCGTTTTCCACCGTTGTCACCGCGTTTTCCTCTACGATCACTCCGCTCATTCCCCCTGGAATCGCGATGATCCTCTACGGCTCAATTGCGAATATCTCGATCGGGCAGCTATTTATGACCGGCATCGCGGTCGGGCTGCTCATGTGTGTAACCATGATGATCCTGACCACCTTTATCGCGCACCGCCGCGGTTACAAGCCGATGCGTACCGATAAAATCCCGGTCACCGAAAAGCTCAGCGCCTTCAAGCACGCGGCTCTGCCGCTCTGCCTGCCGGTTATCATCATCGGCGGCATCCGTCTGGGCATCTTCACCCCGACCGAGGCTGGTGCGATTGCGATCCTCTATTCAATCCTGCTGGGCTTTATGTACCACCGTCTCAACACCAGAAATATGGTGGAAGGCATGCAGGAAACGATTGTAACCACCGCTTCGATCATGCTGATCGTTGGGGCGGCCTCTGCGTTCGCATGGGTGCTCACCAAGGAGCGCATCCCGCAGATGCTCACCGAATGGATTGTCGCTACCGTCAATAACAAGTACCTGTTCCTGATCCTGATCAACATCTTCCTGCTGATCGTCGGCATGTTCATCGAAGGCAACGCGGCGACCATCGTTCTGGTTCCGCTGCTGGTACCGATGGCGCGGGCATTTGGAATCCACGATATCCAGTTTGCGTTTGTATTCATCTTCAACATGGCGATCGGCTCGATTACGCCGCCGATGGGCACCATCATGTTCGTCAGCTGCGGCGTCACCGGATGTAAGATTCGGGACTTTCTGCGGGAAGCGGTTCCCTATTTCATACAGATGGGCGTCTGTCTGCTGCTGATCACCTTCGTGCCGGTTGTTACCACCTTTATGGTCGATCTATTTTATTGATTGGGAGTCTTAACACATGAAATACCTGAAAATTGACGAGCCGTTCAAGGCCCAGATGCGGGAGGGGGAAATCCCTGTTCCGGGGGAGGGCGAAGCGCTCCTGAGGCTCCTTTACGGCGGGATCTGCGGCAGCGATCTGGGGACTTATCGCGGAACGATGGCATATTCCTCCTATCCACGCGTTCCGGGCCATGAGTTTTCCGCCGAGATCGTGGAGGTCGCGGAAAATGCTTATGGGCTAAAAAAAGGCATGACCGTCACCGCGAACCCCTACTTCAACTGCGGCCATTGCTATTCCTGCCAGCGCGGGCTGGTCAACTGCTGCACCGACAACCAGACGATGGGCGTGCAGCGGGAAGGCGCTTTCGCCGAATACATTACCATGCCCGTTGAGCGCATCTATGATGGCAAGGGGCTGCCCGCGAAAACCCTGACCCTGATCGAGCCTTTCTGCATCAGCTATCATGGCATCAAGCGCGCCCGGGTGCGCCCAGGCAAGAAGGTGCTGGTGGTCGGTGCGGGTACGATTGGCGTACTGGCCGCGCTTTCCGCGAAGCTGTTCGGCGGTGAGGTTTATATCTGCGATGTGGCGCCGAAAAAGCTGGAATTCGCAAAAACTTTCGGTGTCGACGGAGTCATCCTGAACGATGGCCCGGACGCGCTGGCCAAAGCGGTCGAGGAAATCACCGGCGCAAACGGCTTTGATGTGACCGTCGAGGCGGTCGGGCTGCCGGCGACCTTCCAGAACTGCATTGACGCGGCCGCGTTCGGCGGACAGGTCGTGGTGATCGGCATTGGCAAAAAGCCGCTGGAATTCCAATTTTCGCTTATCCAGAAAAAGGAACTCAACCTTTACGGTTCCCGCAACGCGGTCAAAGAGGACTTTATGGAGCTCATCGATATCGTAAAATCCGGTCGGGTTGACCTTGACCGGATCGTGACCAATTGCTATCCGTTCGCGGACGCGGTGAAAGCATTTGAAGATTTCGACAAGCATGGGGATTCGATGCTCAAGGTCATTCTGGAATTCTAATCCACGTTTTCTTTGGGGGCCGGGGACCCGCCGGTCTGGCGGGTCCCCGGCCCCTTTTCCGCATCATACACAGTATCAGCCAAAGCTTGCATTGTAAAAACAATCATGAAAGGATTTCTCGGAGGAGGCGGACATGGACGAACAGAAAGGGCTTTTGCTCATTTCGGACGAGGACAGCGTGGCGGTCGCGCTTGGGGAACTGAAGGCCGGGGAAAGCCACATGGTGGCGGGAAAGACGCTCCTGCTGCGGGACGACATCCCCTTTGGCCACAAGGCTGCGGTACGCCGCATCGCGGCTGGGGAAAACGTCTTCAAATACGGACATGTGATCGGGCATGCCGCCGTGGATATTCCCGAGGGTGCGCATGTTCACACGCACAATCTCAAAACCAATCTGGAAGGGGTTGTCGACTACAGCTACCGTCCGGACGGGGCGGCGCCTGCGAAATTTGGCCCCCGCCTGGAGGCGGCCTTCCAGGGGTATCCGCGCAAGGACGGCCGTGCCGGCGTGCGCAACGAGGTGTGGATCATCCCGACGGTTGGGTGCGTCAACCGTACCGCGAAGATTCTGGAAAAGCGGGCGCGGGAATCGTTCGGAGACCGTGTGGAGGGGATCTACGCTTTTCCACACAACATGGGGTGCAGCCAGCTTGGAGAGGACCATCTGCGCACGCAACGCCTTCTCAAGGGGCTTGTCAGCCATCCAAACGCGGGTGCCGTGCTGGTCCTGAGCCTGGGATGTGAAAACAACAATCTGGACGAATTTATTCCTGCGCTGGGGGATTACGACCCCGAACGGGTCAAATTCCTGGTTGCCCAGGAGGCGGAGGATGAATATGCCGCTGGCATGGAGCTGCTCGACCAACTTACTCGGTACGCAGCGCAGGCAAAGCGCGAACCGATCCCGGTGGAAAAGCTGGTGGTCGGCTTCAAATGCGGCGGTTCGGACGCGTTTTCCGGCATTACGGCGAACGGCCTGTGCGGCAGAGTGAACGACCTCATCGTCCGCCACGGCGGCAGCACCATCCTGACCGAGGTGCCGGAGATGTTCGGCGCGGAAACGCTGCTCATGGAGCGCGCAGCCAGCCGGGAGGCGTTTGATGAGACTGTTGGACTGATCAACGGCTTCAAGGGTTATTTTACCCGCCACCATCAAACCATCTACGAGAACCCGTCGCCCGGAAATAAAAAAGGGGGGATCTCAACCCTGGAAGAAAAATCCCTCGGCTGCATTCAGAAAGGCGGCCGGGCGCCGGTGGTGGGTGTGCTCGATTACGGACAGCCGGTTCAAAAAAATGGCCTTAACCTGCTGACCGGGCCGGGCAACGACGCCGTTTCCTGCACCAATCTGGTGACAAGCGGCGCACAGTTGCTGCTCTTCACGACCGGACGCGGCAATCCGTTTGGCTCCCCGGTGCCGACCATTAAAATCGCGTCCAACAGCCGCCTATATGCACGTAAACAGCACTGGATTGATTTCAATGCCGGGCAGGTTCTGGAAGGGGTTTCGTTCGACACAGCCGCGCGGCAGCTTTTTGATTTCCTTCTGGAAGTTGCGTCCGGGGCCCGCACCACTAAAAATGAGGACTTTGAATACAAGGATATTTCCCTTTTCCGCGACGGCGTGATTCTCTGATGAAAAAGCAGGGGCCTGCGTAAGACTACACAGGCCCCTGCTTTTTATTTTCAGTATTTCACACGGGCTTTTTTCACCGTCTGCACAGAGGTGGCGTAACGGGTCATCTCCGCGAGCTTTGCATTTTTGCGCACCCGCTCCAGCACCGCTGTATCGCTGCGCGCAAGACAGCCCGCCTGTAGAATCTGGATGGTGATGAGCTGACAGGAAGTGACCGTCAGCATATCCAGGACATTGGGATTGCCGTATGTGCTGGCGCGCAGCACATAATCCGTATATTTCTGCGCAAGGGACTGTTCCTCTCCAGTGATAAGGATGGTTGTGGCGCCTGCGCCTTTGGCCAGCTTTAAGGCATCCACAATCGCTTTTACATATCCGCAGTTGGTGATCGCGAGTACCACGTCGCCGCTGTTCAGCATCGAAACGGTGCGCAGCATGAGCAGCTCTTCCGACAACGGGAAACTCGGGATATCCAGGTTCATGAAGGTGTTGGCCGCGGCCACTGCGATGCCTGCCGAGGTGCCGATGCCGCAGACCATCAGACGCTTGGCGCTGCGTATGACATTGATGGCCGCCTCCAGCTGAGCGTCGTCGATGCTCTGGTCGCATTTCTGAATGCTGACACTGGCAAAATCACAGATGTTTTTTTTGAGCTGTGCGGCGGACATGTCTCCATCCAGCGCAATATTGCCCACCGTGGGCAGAAAGCCCACCTGGCGGGTCATCAGCTTGAATTCCGCGTAGCCCGAGTAACCAAGCTCCTGGCAGAAACGCACCACCGAGGCCACGCTGACCTGAGCGTTCTGCGCAAGCTGTTTGACGCTGTCGTTGAGCGCTTCGTCCACGTTGCGTTCCAGCAGGTAGTCGGCAAGTTTCTGCTCGGTGCCGCGCAGCTTATTATAATGCAGATGAATCCGGGCGATGTATTCGGGGGTTTGAGCTGAGCCGTCCATGGGCAGACTCTCCTTTTTGATGCGGCGCGCGGTATGGCGCGCCTTTTTCCATGACGTGAAGGGCCGTTTGCGGCATGCGCAAACGGTATGTGCCGTCTGATCTGCGCCTATTATAGCACAATCTTGTTTTTTTTGAAACTAGTTACACAAAAATGGGCCTGCCGTTTCAAAGGCAGGCCCAGGCCGGAAACCTTCAGTCCAGCATGTCGTAAATCGCGCCGATTGCCGCGTTCTGCTGCTCTACCCAGGCGGAGAAATCCGTTTCCTCCATGGGGGCCAGATTCACGCCCGCCGTGGTGGCGGTTTCAAGCAGTTCCGGATCTGCCATTGCTGCGGCCAGCGCCTTGTTCATCAGAGCCTTGGCGCTTTCATCCATGCCTTTGGCGGCGATGAAGCCGCGGCTGGACGAGCAGGACAGGTCATATCCGAGGTCGCCGGTGCACTGCAGATCGGGCAGAAAATCGCTGCGCTGGGTATCGACAACGCCTAACCCGGTGACAGCACCGCTTGCAATAGGCTCGCCGACCTCGCTGACGTTACAGACGAGCACGTCGACCTGGCCGCCTTGGATGGCCGCCATGCCACCGGCGGTGTTTTCAAAATGCACATGCTGGAAGGTGACGCCGGAGGCTTTCTCAAGCTGAGCCACACAGACGGCGTCATCGGTGCGCGCGCCGGCATCCGCTATGGTCACGGTGTTGTTCTTGGCGTATTCGAGCAGGCTCTCGAGATCACTGAAGCGGTCCTCGCCCGGCGCGGCCACGATGGCGTTGATGTCGGAGGTGAACATTTCAAGAAAGTCAAAGTTGGTATTGTTGAGCCCGGTGGTGTTAGCCGGATCAAGGTAACCGGTGATCATGTTGGGGAAGTTCGCGTAGGAGATATACGAACCGTCCTTGGGCGCTTCGTTATAAAGATAGCTCCAGCCAACCCAGCAGGCGCTGCCGCCCATATTGATGACTTCAACGGGAACCCCCAGATGCTTCTCCAGATAAGGGGCCATCATCCGGCAGTTCTGATCCATTGCGCCGCCAGCATCGGACGGGCAGATCAGGGTGACTTTTTTGGCTGGGTAAGCGTCGGATGGATCGGCGGCGCTGTCCGCCGTGGAGGCTGCCGGTGGGGTTGACGCCGCGGGCGCGGCGGAGGATGATGCGCCGCCGGAACAGGCGGTCAGGGAGATGGCCAGCACTGCCACGCTCAGCGCGGCCGCAAGGATCTTTTTCATAATGTTACCTCCTAGTATTGTTTATTTAAACGCTTTGTTCAGCCTGCCGTTCCTTTTTTGTCCGATTTCTTTTCTGAAGCAGCGGGGAAAGGAACGTAAACAGGATGAGAATTACAAAGAACACGCAAATTGGACGGGTGAAATAGTAAACGAGGATATTCCCCTTGCACATCTGGATCGATGTGAGCATGCTACGTTCCGCCATGGGCCCCAGGATGAGGGCCAGCACGGTGGGGGCCGCGGGGAAATCGAACTTTTTCATCAGATAGCCGACAATGCCGAAAAATAGCATGACATAGACATCAAAAATATTGTTGCGGATGGCATACGAGCCGATGACCGACAAGGCGGTGATGACCGGGATGAGGATGCCGTTTGGCAGCGCCGCGAAACGCACTGCGTAACGGGAAAGCAGCCAGCCGAAGATCCCCATCAGCAGGTTAGCGGCCAAAAAGCCCAACAGGATGGAGTAGGTCATGTCCGCATACTTGCCGAACAGATTCGTGCCGGAGGAAAAACCTTGTACGGTCAGCGCGCCGAGAAATACCGCCGCTGCGCCGCTGCCGGGGATACCCAGCGTCAAAGCCGGGATGAGCGCGCCGCCGCAGACAGCATTGTTGCCCGCTTCACTTCCCGCGATTCCCTCGAGGCTGCCCTTGCCAAACAGTGCCTTTTCCTTGGAGGCGTTCTTGGCGCTGTTGTAGCCGACCCAGGAGCCAATGTCCCCGCCCGCACCGGGCAGGATGCCGACGCCAATGCCCACGATAGAAGCGCGCAGGATGGCGGGTAGAAGCTGCTTGAGCATCTTCCAGGTCGGCCAGAAGCGGCCTTTCATTTTGGAGACTTCCGCAATCTGTGCTTTCACAGAGTCGAGCTGCTGCTTGTGTGTTTCCCGGTCCTTGCCGCGCGGACGGCTTTCGGACAGGGTGAGCACCTGGGACAGAGAAAACAAGCCGATCATGGCGGGCACCAGCTGGATGCCGCCGGAAAGGTTTAGATTACCGAAGCTGTAGCGGGCATAGGGGAAGATGTTCATGCCGACCATGCCCACGATAAGGCCGAATCCCGCGGACACAAGCCCTTTGAGCAGGTTTTTTCCGGACAGGCCGCCCACGATGGTGAGGCCGAAGATCGCGATGAGGAAATATTCCGGCGAACTGAACATGAGCGCCACCTTGACCAGCTGCGGGGCAATCAGGAGCAATGCGAGCACGCTGAGGACGCCGCCGATCACCGAGGCGGTGGTGGATACACCAAGGGCCTGCAGGCCCTTCCCCTGTTTGGTGAGCTCATAGCCGTCGATGGCGGTTGCCGCCGAAGCGGGTGTGCCCGGCGTGTGGATGAGGATTGCAGAGAAGCTGCCGCCGTAAACGGCCGAGCAGTAGATTGCGGCCAGCATGACCATGGACGGGACGGTGTCCATGCTGTAAGTAATGGGGATAAGCAGCGACATGCCCATGGTGGCGCTCAGGCCGGGCAGCGCACCGATCACAAGGCCGCCGAAGGTGCCCACGACGAGGGCTAGGATCGTTTGCAGGCTGAACAATTCAGCGAGAATTGTTTGCATATACGCGCCCTCCTTAAATCAAAATGCCCTGCGGCATGTGAATGCCCAGCTGTATGGTGAACAGCCAGAACAGAAACGCAAGCAGGATGACTGTGACTAGAGCGATGGTTTTGACCGAACGGATGCCCATGTGCAGCATGGAGGCTACCACGATCACAAGTGTTGTTACATAAAAACCGACATACTTGAAGCCGAGCGCGTAAACCACCACCAAGAGCAGCAGAATCAGAGGGCTCTGCATTTCTCCAAAATCGACGGCAGGTGTTTCCGGCGGCAGACCCTTTCTGTGACGGCGTACGGCGCCTACCATCAGGCCAGCGCCGCAGGCGAACAGGAACGCCGACGCCATACGGGGAAAAATCGGCGCATGGTCGGGCATGGGCAGACTCAGCAGAAAGGCCGCGAGTGCAAAGGCCATGATCACACCAGCTACACACAGGCTTTGACGGTAAGCTTTCTTGTCTTGATCCATCGTGCTACTCCCTTCTCAGTACCGGATGATTTAAACCGGGTCCGGTTCTTCCCGCAGGCCCAGCGCCGTGTAGGCGGCGCGGAACGTGTCGTTGAACGTGGACAGTTCAGGCTCGCTGAGCACCCGTTTGAGCATGTTGTCCTCGTGAGCCTCCCGTGCCATGGCCGCCTCATAGACCTGGGGGACCTGTTCGCGCGGCACGCAGACGACAGCGTCGTTGTCGGCAAAGATGAGGTCGCCGGGGTTGACCTGCACACCGCCGATGACGATTGGGACGTTGATCTGCCCGCCTGTGAGCTTGGTGCTCCTCTTGATGCTGATGCCGCGGGACCAGACCGGGAAACCAACCTCTTTCATCATGACGGTATCGCGTACGCAGCCATCGATAATGAGCGCCTGTGCGCCGAATTTTTTGGCAGTGGTGCTCATGATGCCGCCGAACATGCCGCCGGACTCCTGGAAACCGTCGCAGGCGATGACCAGGATATCACCGGGTTTGATCATGGTGATAGCTTTGTGGATAATGAGGTTGTCTCCGGCGCGGGCACGGACGGTGAGCGCGGTGCCAACGGCGCGCAGCCCCGGCCATACCGGCCGAAAGTCATGATTGAGCGCGCCGCTGACCTCCATGCACTCGTTGATGGAGGCGCTTTCCTCAATCACGGCATACTTTTCGAGCCACGCGGGGCTGACTTTTTCATAGGTTTTTACCACATCGTACATTGTCTGTTCCTCCTGTTAATTGCGCTGTGTCCGGCCGGTGACACAGAAGCATGGTTTGTAATTTTTTTCTTACAATTTTATAAATTATTGAACTAATTACATGATAATTCGTTAAGGATAGAAAGTCAATCCACAGGATGAACAACTTTTTGTAATTATTTTAATGCAAAATAATAAATATATGTAACTATTTACAAAAAGAAAAACCGAAAATCTGTTGTCCGTTACAACTTTATACGACGGAGCAGGAGTAAACCAGCACGATAAAAAACGGCCGCAGCCGTCCATGCCGCGCTGGATATTTCGCAAAGCTGTGCAAATAAAAATCAGGGAGTCGTCCTCCGCGTCATGCAGAGGACGACTCCCTGATTTTGTGTATGCGGGATTTTGAAAGTTATCAGCGATTTTTGCCGCGTGCGTCAATGGGAAGCACAAACGGCTCCCTGCCCGATTGGATACAGATTGCGCTGTCGGTCAGGTTGACGACCGGACAGATGTGGTTCGGGATGATGTGGAGGACTTCCCCCACCTGAAGCTCCAGCCCGTCCGGCAGATCAAGGAAGCCATGTTCTTCGCTGAGCCGGGGGATTTCGATGCCGGGATACTCGACCACATAGCCATAACCCGGACGGTCGCACAGATCGCTCGAGAGCGTTTTACTGCCTGCGTCGATGATCGCCTTGCCTTTTTCGGGCAGGGTCACGACGGTCGCTGCCACGGTGGCCGCGCAGGCGGACACCGGCACCGTCCCCAGGGACACATGGGTCATGTCGTTGAAGATACAGGTGCCCGCGCGGGATTCGGTGATCCCGGCGAGACATTCCGGATAGCGCGAGGAGACGGAGGAACCGCTTGAGAGGACAGATGCCTCGAGCCCGCAGGCGAGCAGAATCTCCCGCGCCTTCAAAAGGTCGCCAGCTTCAATTTTCGCATCGGCGCGGCGGTCTGCCTCATTGGCCATGTGGGAGGAATTCCCGCAGAAGCTCGCCGCCCCCACCACCTGAATTCCTTTGATCCGGGCGGCCGCCCGCGCAAACGCTTCAAACCTTGCGAGCGGCACGCCGCCGCGTCCGAAACGTCCGTCCACTTCAAGCAGGACCTGTGCTTCGCGCCCCTCCGCAGCAAAAGCGGCGCCGAGCGCTTCTGCTGCGGAAAGGTCGTTCACCAGGGTGCGCAGCCGTTTTACCTGCCTGGAAAGGGCCAGGTACCGCGTGAGTTTTGCCTGCCCAATAAGCGGATAGGCCAGATAAATGTCGTCAAAACCGGCGTTCGCCATGATTTCGGCCTCGCCGATTTTTGCGCAGGTGATCCCTTTGGCGCCGCATTCCTGCTGCTTTTTAGCCAGCAGGACGCTTTTATGGGTTTTGATATGCGGCCGCCAAGCGATATGATACCGTGCGAGCGATTCCGCCATCGTCCTGCAATTTTGTTCCACAATATCAAGGTCGATCACGACCCGTGGGGTATCCATGAGATCCAGCATACGGTCACTCCTTATTGTCCTCGCCAGTCCCGTTGCGTTCAGCGCTTTCGTGCTTGTTCCGGATCATTTCGAGGTAGTTGTAGAGGGTGAATTTCGAGATGTTGAACAGCTCGCAGACCTTGATGCCCGATTTGCTGATCAGGAAAACGCCCTTGCTGTCCAGATATTCGATCGCTTTGATCTTTTCTTCGCGGGTCATGTCCGCCGCTGCTTTGCCGATTTCTTTCTGGCATTCGCCCATGAAAAATTCGAGCAGCTCGGACACGTCGCTCACAAACATCTCGTTGACCGAGCTGTCCTTGTCAATGTTGATCAGCGACTGCATCATGTTTTCAACAGACAGATAGTCGGTGATATCGGTGTTGACGCAGAGCGACGCGTTGATCCGGCCGTTTTCGTCGTGCAGGTAAAGGGTGGAAGAACGCAGCGTGCGGCCGGTTTTGGTCTTGGTGATATAGTTGAGCCGCCTGTCCTCGGTGACGGTGCCGCGCAGGACTTCCAAACCGAGGTTGCTGCCGCAGTCCCCAACCTTGCGTCCGGTGACATGCCCATTCTCGATTGCAAAGATGGTGCTTTCGTATCCGTTTGTCAGGTCGTGCAGGACAAACTCACTGGTTTCCCCAAAATGGGAGGCGAGCACCTGGATCACCGAACTCAGAATGTCTTTGTAAGAGGCGAACTCATCCATGTAAATACCAATCCTTTTCTGTCAGAGTAACAATTAATATAACTCAAAAATACCTTCAATTTCAACCGGCAGGCTGCCCGGCAGCTCCGCCGCGCCGATCGCGGCGCGCGCGTGACCGCCGGATTCGGGGAAAACATCGTTCAGAAGCTGGGAAGCCGCGTTGATCACCTGCGGCTGGTCGTTAAATCCGGGAGCGCTCTGCACGAATGCGAGGATCTTCGCCGCTGATTTTACCTTGTCCAGCCCAATTTGATCCTCCAAAATGCTTAAAAGGTTGACCGCGCACAAGCGGGCGGCCTCACAGGCTTCTTCCAGCCCAACCTGCGCGCCGACCTTGCCTGCGAAGGTACGCCCATTGATGACCGCCGGACCCGCGCCGGAGACAAACGCAAGCTTGCCCACGACCCGCACCGGAGCGTAAAGCCCGCCCGGCGCAGGTGCGGGGGGAAGGGTGATGCCCAGTTCTTTCAACCTATCATAAATATTCATCATAATCATGTCCTCACAATTTCTGTCCGCGTGTCAGGGATGCGGCAGATGCCTCCGCCGCGGACGGAAACGGAAACACCTGCGCGGATCAGAAGAGTGCGGGGATAAAGGTGGAAATTTCGGGGACCAGAATGATCAGCACAAACAATCCGCACATGAGCAGTACGAATGGGATGATGCCTTTGCTCATCTTCTCAAGCGAGAGTCCCGAAATGCCGCTTGCAACGAAAAGGTTGACGCCTACCGGCGGCGTGATCATGCCGATCTGCGCGCCGAGCACCATGATCATACCGAAATGGATCGGGTCCACGCCCATCGATTTGACGAGCGGCAGCAGGATCGGGGTCAGGATAATCATGATCGAGAGGGTCTCCATAAACATGCCCAGAATGAGCAGCAGCACCGAGATGAGCAGAAGGATGACGATCCAGTTCTGCGAAATGCCGAACAGCACCGACGAGATCATCTGCGGGATCTGGTACATCGAAACAAGCCGCCCAAAAGCGGTGGCCGTTGCCAGGATGATGACGACCGCGCCGGTGGTGGTGGCGGATTCCACAAAGATCCGTCCCAGATCTTTGAATTTGAGCTCACGGTAGACGAACAGGCCGACCACCAGCCCGTAGACGACCGCGATCGCTGCCGATTCGGTCGGTGTAAACCAGCCGCTGTAGATTCCGCCCAGGATGATGACCGGGGCCAGCAGCGCCCATTTTGCGTCCCACACCGTCGAGAGAAACGACTTCATTGAGAATTTGACGCCGGTACCTTTATAGCCCCGCCGCTTGGCAATGATAAAAATCATGATACAAAGCGCTAATACAATTATAGCACCAGGGCCGAATCCTGCCAAGAACATATCTGCAACCGACACATTTGCAGAGATCGCATAGATGATCATATTGATCGACGGCGGGATGATGATTCCCAGACCGCCGGAGCAGGCGGTGATCGAGGCCGCCACCGGCACCGAATAGCCGCGTTCCACCATCGCGGGGATCATGATGGCGCCGATTGCCGCCACCGTGGCCGGTGAGGAACCTGAAATTGCCGCGAAAAAGGCGCAGGCCAGCACCGTCACGATGCCGAATCCGCCGGTGACGCCCCCGACCACGCTTTGCGCGACGTTGATGAGGCGTTTGGAGAGCCCGCCCGTCTCCATGACCGCGCCCGCCAGGATAAAGAACGGGACCGACATGGTGGTAAAGCTGTCGAGCGCCGTGAAGGAGCTCTGGGTCAAAAATGAAAGCGGGACATCGCCCACGAACAGGCCGACCAGCGCCGAAGCGCCGATGGCAAAGGAAATGGGAACGCCGATCAGCAGGCAAATCCCCAGCATAACAAACAATGCGACTACGATTGACATGTAACACCCACCTTTGCCGCCATGTCTCCATTTGGGATGGCGGCTGTTTTATAGGAAAGCATGCTCATTTGGGCTTTGAGGGGATTTACGCCTGCGCGGGTCCTTCTGTAAGCGGTTTGCCAAGCGCGCGCGGCACAAATTCTTTGGCCACGGACTGCAAAACCCGGATTTCGATGAGCAGATAGCAGACCGGGATAATCATATAGACCATTCCCATGGGGAGGCTGAGCACTGGGGAGCTCTGGCCGGTGGTAAAGATTTCAGAAGCCATCTGGAAGCCTACAACCACCATAATGGCATTGAAAACAATCCAGATCAGGTTTGCAAGAACCCACAGGCAGAAGGATATTTTCGCGGGCAGCAGCGCCTGCAGCGCTTCCACCTTCAGATGCCGGCCGCGTTTGACCGCGATCGACGCGGATATGTACACCAGAAAAACAAAGGTGTACCGTGCGAGCTCTTCGGTCCAGCTCAGGGAAAAGTTAAAGACGAACCGAAAAATGATCTGCAGGAAAATCAGGATGACCATCGCCGCAAACAGGACGATTGCAACATATTCCTCCAGGTTATTGAGGATTTTTTTCAGTGTTTTCATGTGCACCTCCAAGTGTACCGCCGCGCCAAATGGATACCGGCACGCCGGGTGGAGGATGCGCCGGACCCAAACGGGCCGGCGCATCCGGTGTTGGAACCTTAATGCAGGGCTGCGACCGCCGCGTACATCTCGTCGACCAGTTCTTTGCCGATTTTTTCAGCGTGGGTATCGATGACCGGCTGGACCAGCTCTTTCATCCTTTCCACCTCGCCTTCGGCCATCTCGTCGACCTGCATGCCCAGTTCAGCAAGTTTCTGCTGCAGTTCCACGCTCTCTTCACGGATGATGCGGCGCTCCTCATCGCGTCCGGCGTCAGCCGCTGCCTGGAAGATGGCTTTATCTTCGTCCGAGAGTTTGTCCCAGAACTTTTTGCTGATACAGAAGACGAACGGCTGGTAAACGTGGCGGGTCAGGGTCATATATTTCTGGACTTCGTAAAATTTCATGCTGTAGATGCTCGCTTCCGGATTCTGCTGCCCGTCGACCGTGCCCTGCTGCATGGCGGTGAAGAGCTCGGAAAAAGCCATCGGAGTCGGGTTTGCTCCGAGCGCGCGCAGGGTGTCCAGCTGCAGCTGGTTTTCCATCGTGCGGATCTTCAGGCCGTTTAAATCTTCCACCTTGGTGACCGGGCGTTTCGAGTTGGTGATGTTGAGGAAGCCGAGCTCCCAGTAGTTCATGCCAATGATACCGGCCGGTTCGAGCAGGTCGAGGATTTCCCGGCCTTTTTCACCGTCCAGGATGGCGTCGACCTCTTCCAGAGTGGTGAAAAGGAAGGGGAAGTCATAAAGGGTGAACTCCGGGGCAAAGTTTGCCACAACCGCCGAAGATGGGCAGGTTCCGTCGAGGGTGCCCATCTGGAGCATTTCGAGCATGGCGCGGTCGTCGCCGACGGTGCCGCTGTGGTTGACCTGGACTTCAAAACGGCCTCCCGTGTTCTTCTCAACCTCTTCCTTAAATTTCAGCAGGCCGAGATACTGCGGATGCTGGTCATTGAGTCCGATGCCAATCCGCATGACCGCCTTGTCGCCGCCCGGGGCAGCCGGAGCGGACGCCGCCGGCTGGGAAGCTGTACCGCCCGAAGCCGCGGGAGCTTCGCTCTTGCCGCATCCGGCCGCTGTAAAGATCATGCAGGTCGCCAGTAAAAGACAAAGGGCCTTTTTCATTTCTTTGCAACTCCTCTTTCATATACACAGTAGGTTGACAGGCTGCCAGGAAAATTACATTTTGGGAAGGGTCCAGTTGTGCGCGCTTTCGAGCACCTGCCAGAAAGTCTCGTCCGCGAAATGGACAACGGTGGTCGGCAGGCTGCGGCGGACGAAGCGCCCTTCCGGCGAGTGGCAGCCGCAGGTGTGTGCGACGACCTCGGGCAGGCCGACGGTCATGGCGATGTAGACGCCGTACATTGTGTGACGCAGGCAGGGCAGTCCCTTTTCCCTGGGATCGGCTTCCCATTCGGCGCGTTTTTTGGGGTTGTATTCATACGGTTTGCCAAGATCGTGACAGAGCGCGCAGGCGATGAGCAGATCGCGGTCGATGCCCAGGGGGGACTGCAGGGTGTCTTCCAGAATATCGACCATTGCGATGGCCAGACGGGCGACCCCCATGATATGATGGACCTGGTTTCCAATTTCCGGGCCGCCTGGGACGCCGGAACCTGGGATTTCTTCCATGCAGCTGAAATCATTGAGGTTCAGAGAAAGCGCCCAGCCTTCGATAACCTTTTCGCGAAGGTCCTGATCTTTGATTTCGTTGACCAGCGGAAGGGATTTCACAACAGAAGCTTTGATTTTTTCAGGGATGTCAAATTCAATGGTTTTCATAATGCTCCTCCTTAATTCCGGTCTTTTTTTGTCGACGTTTATCCGGTAACCTCATAATATATAATTTTTTGTTATAAGTCAATGACTTTTTTTAAGAATAAGAAAATTTTTAAGACTAAAAATAATTGTCAGAATTTGTGCAAAAGAAACAAGCCGATGAGACAGGGGAAATGAAAGATCTGCCGCAGATACAAGCGCGTGGATATTGGGCCGGGATGCGCAATTCTTCTTCGGCGCGGTATTCCTGAAAAAGATTTCGGCTCAGCTTTCCGGAATACCGGAAACCGATTGACAAAACGATTTCCACGGTGCTATACTGATCCCAAACCGAATCATGGAAACAGGTCATGGAAGCTGGGTGCGAATCCCACACAAGGCCGTTGCTGTATTTCGCCGATAAGGCTGGCGGATGCCACTGGAAGAGCATTCCGGGAAGGCGCCAGACATTGTGCCCGCGTGCGGGCATGGGCGATCAGTCAGAATACTTGCCTGTTTCCTGCCGCGTGAACCGCGCGGCGCGTACATCCCTGCGGACACCGGGGTCATGGACATGAAGGAATGCAAGCCATACCCATCGCATGATGGCGTATGTTTATTCCTGCATTAAAATGAACGTCTGCAAGCTTTTGCAGGCGTTTTTATTTGCATTGGATTCGTTTTGGGCCCGAAGGCGTCCGGGGGAGTTTTTTCCCGAAAACAAATCACAACAAAGGAGAATGAAAAATGAAAAAACCTGCCCGGAAAATGATCGCACTGCTGCTGACTTTGACCTTATCCCTGTTGGCGTTTGCCGGCTGTTCCACAAACACCCCGGCGAGCTCTGAAAGCCAGAGCGAGGCGTCCGCCCCGCCCGAGAGCTCCGCGGCAAAAAGCGAAGCCGCTGAGGACGCCGCGCCGGAAAAGGTCCTTCTGGTGGTCAGCTTCGGTACCAGCTACAACGATAACCGCGACCTGTCAATCGGGAGCATTGAAAACGCACTGCAGTCCGCCTATCCGGATTACGAGGTGCGGCGCGCCTTCACCAGCCAGATTATCATCGACAAGCTCAAGGAGCGTGACGGGCTGGAGATCGACAATGTGACCCAGGCAATGGACCGGCTGGTGGCGGATGGAGTCAGGGAGGTTGTCGTCCAGCCCACGCATGTTATGAGCGGTTATGAATATGACGATGTTGTCGCGGAGGTTACGCCCTATGCGGACAAGTTTGACAGCTTCAAGCTGGGACAGGCACTTCTGATTGATGATGCGGATTATGACGAGCTTATTTCGGTCATTACGGAGGAAACCAAGGATTACAATGCCGACGGGACCGCAATCGTATTTATGGGCCATGGAACCGAACATGAAGCGAACGCAACCTATGCAAAGCTCCAGGAACATCTGGCCAAGGCGGATTACGGCAACTATTTTGTCGGCACGGTAGAAGCAGCCCCCACGCTGGAGGATGTCCTCGGGCTGGTGAAGGGCTCCGGCGCGACCAAAGCGGTGCTGCTGCCGCTGATGATCGTGGCGGGCGACCACGCCAACAATGATATGGCGGGCGATGAGGAGGACTCCTGGAAAAGTGTGTTTGAAAAGGAAGGCTTTGAGGTCGAATGTGTCCTGAAAGGCCTGGGGCAGTATCCGGGTATCCAGCGGATGTTCGTTGCGCATGTTGGAAAACTGATTGCGGGATAAAAGACGCGCCGCCCAGTCCATGCGACTGGGCGGCAGGCGCGCTGTAAGGAGAAACTCAATGAAAAGAAAAAAACTTTTATGGACGGCGCTGCTGGCCTGCGTTTTGATTGCCGGATGCGGGCCTGCGCCTTTGGATGGGGGCGGCTCCAGCATACCGCCGGCGGACGAAACGGGTACGCTTTCTGAAGAAGTGGAGAGCGCACCGTCCGCAAACGGGACGGCTTCGTCCAATGCGGGAGAAGAAACAACACAGCCCATCTATGGGAACCAGATTCAGGATGGGACTTACCCGATCGGGGTGACGTCCAGCTCTTCCATGTTTCGGATTGTAGACGCGCAGCTCACTGTTGCGGACGGGAAAATGTCCGCTGTCCTGACGCTGAGCGGGAAGGGTTATGAGAAACTTTACATGGGTACCGGTGAGGAGGCGCTCGTGGACACGGAGGAGCATTACATCTATTTTGCAAAGGATGCGGACGGGAAGTATACCTATACCGTGCCGGTGCAGGCGCTGGATCAGGAAACCTGCTGCGCCGCCTTCAGCCTCAAAAAGCAAAAGTGGTATGACCGGACGCTGGTGTTCGAGTCCGCGCTGATCCCGGCGGAGGCGATTTTTGCGGCGCGGATGGCCCAGCCGCCCGCCGACGGGCAGTATACGGCCGAGGTGGTGCTGACAGGCGGTACCGGCCGGGTAAGTGTCCAATCCCCGGCGAAGCTGTCGGTGAAGGACGGGACGGTGACGGCCACGCTTGTCTGGAGCAGCCCTTTTTACGAATCTATGCGGGTGGACGGGGCCGTGTACGATCCGGTGGCCGCGGGGGAAACTTCCGTCTTTGAGATCCCGGTCATGCTCGACCAGGACCTTGCGGTCAGCGCGCGGACGGTCGCGATGAGCCAGCCGCATGAGATTGATTACATCCTGCGTTTCGATTCCGCGACGCTGAAACCTTTGGAGTGAACATGAATATCGAACGTACGATTCAGAAAATGATCTGTATCCTGCTGGCCGTTCTGCTGCTGCCCGGCTGCAGGGCCAGCGCGCCCGCCGATTTGTCAGGCGGGCTTGGAAACGGTTGGCAGGCCGAACGCAGCCTGCAGCTGCAATATGCGGAAAATTTCGAAGTGGACTACTATCCCGGCGGCTATACGCTGCTTTCGATTTCGGACGGAAGCCGGTTCTTGGTAGTCCCGGAAGGAAAACAGGCCCCGGAAGGGATCGGCGGGGACATCAACGTCCTGCACCGGCCGGTGCAGGATATCTATCTTGTGGCTACCTCCGCCATGTGCCTGTTTGATGCGCTCGGCGCGCTCGACAGCATCCGGCTGTCCGGGACAAAGGCGGGAGACTGGTACATTGAAAACGCAAGACAGGCGATGGAAAACGGCGAAATCCTCTATGCGGGAAAATACAGCGCGCCGGATTATGAGCTCATCCTGTCGGGCGGATGCGGGCTGGCGGTTGAGTCCACGATGGTGAACCATGTCCCGGAGGTGCGGGAAAAACTCGAGGAACTCGGCATCCCGGTGCTGATCGACCAGTCCAGCTACGAGTCCCATCCGCTCGGCCGTACCGAGTGGATCAAGCTGTACGGGGCGCTTTTGGGAAAGGAGGCGCTTGCGCAGCGGCTTTTTGACGAGCAGGCCGCCTATCTGGAAGAAGCGGCCGGCGCGGAAAATACCGGAAAGACGGTGGCGTTTTTCTATATCAGCTCGTCCGGCTACGCTGTGGCCCGCAAATCCGGCGACTATGTGACAAAAATGATCGAGCTTGCCGGCGGCAACTACATCTTTGCGGATCTGGGCGACCCCGAAACCGCCACCAGCACGGTGACGCTGGAGATGGAACAGTTCTACGCCACGGCAAAGGACGCGGATTATATCATCTATAACAGCACCATCGACGGCGAGCTTGCCACCGTGGAGGAGCTGGTTGCCAAAAATGGGCTGCTCCGGGATTTTAAAGCTGTGCGGAATGGGAACGTCTGGTGCACCGACAAAAACCTCTTTCAGGAGACGACCCAGCTCGGGCTGATGATTTCGGACATCCGCCGGATGCTGACCGGACAAGTTGCGGATACGGACGAACTGCACTATATGTACCGGCTGCAATGACGGCGCGAAAGAACATATGCGATGGAGAAGACGGGATGGGAATGAAGGATAAAACCGCGGGGCGCAGCCTGCGTTACAGCGTGGTGCTGACGATATGCACAGTCCTGTTTGTCCTGCTGGTGCTGCTGAATATTGGTCTGGGCAGCGTTGAAGTGAAGGCTGCGGACATCGTCAAAATCCTGCTTTCGCAGGGCGGCAGCGAGACGGGACAGGGAATCATCTGGAAGGTGCGGCTGCCCCGGACGATGGCAGGCATCCTTCTGGGCGGGGCGCTTGCGCTTTCCGGCTTTTTGCTGCAGACCTTCTTCAACAACCCGATCGCCGGACCTTATGTGCTGGGCATCTCGTCCGGTGCAAAGCTCACGGTGGCCATCTTCATGGTGGCGGCGCTCAGCCGGTACCGCACGGTCGGCTCGGCGGAAATGATCGTAGCGGCGTTTGTGGGCGCGATGCTCTCAATGGGGTTCGTGATCCTTATGGCACGGGCGGTGCAGCGCGCCTCAATGTTGATTGTCAGCGGCGTGATGATCGGCTACATCTGTTCGGCAATCACCGATTTTATCATCGCCTTTGCGGATGACGCCAGCATCGTAAACCTGCACAACTGGTCCCGCGGAAGCTTTTCCGGCGCGTCGTGGGAGGATGTGCGGATCATGGCGGTGGTGGTGCTCCTTGCCTCAGCCGTCGTGTTTTTGATGTCCAAACCGATTGGGGCGTATCAGCTGGGCGAAAGCTACGCGCAGAACATGGGCGTGAATATCCGGCTGTTTCGGATCGCACTGGTGCTGCTTTCGAGCGTGCTGAGCGCCTGTGTAACCGCGTTCGCCGGACCGGTGTCTTTTGTGGGGATTGCGGTGCCGCACCTGGTCAAGTCATTTCTGAAAACCGCCAGGCCGCTGGTTGTGATTCCAGTATGCTTTCTGGGCGGCGCGATCTTCTGCCTGGGCTGCGATTTGGTCGCGCGTACGGCGTTCGCGCCGATGGAACTGAGCATCAGTTCGGTGACAGCTGTCATCGGAGCGCCTGTCGTGATTGGCATTCTGCTGCGAAAGAAGGTGCGCGGCTAAACATGGACAGCTTTTTTGAAACGCGGGGCCTGACGGTGGGATACCACGGCGTGCCGCTCATCCGGGACATTGAAATCCGGCTCGGCAAAGGGCAGATCCTGACCCTCATCGGGCCGAACGGTTCGGGCAAATCCACCATCCTCAAAAGCCTTACGAAATATCTGGAAACCATCTGCGGAACAGTCTATATCGGCGGCAGTTCCATCAACGGGATGAGCGGCCGCAGTTTTTCCCGCAAGGTTTCGGTCGTGCTGACCGAGAAGCTGAAAACCGAGCTTATGACCTGCCAGGATGTCGTGGCGGCCGGACGGTACCCCTACACCGGAATGCTGGGTATTTTATCGGACGCGGATCATGCGCAGGTGCGAAGCGCGCTTGAAGTGGTGAATGCCTGGGATTTGCGGGACCGGGATTTCACCGAAATCAGCGACGGGCAGCGACAACGTATTCTGCTTGCGCGCGCGATCTGTCAGCAGCCGCAGGTCATCGTGCTGGATGAACCGACTTCCTTTCTTGATATCCGCTATAAGCTGGAACTTCTGGAGATCCTGCGAACAATGGCAAAGGAGCGCAAAATCACGGTCATCCTGTCGCTGCACGAACTGGATCTGGCACAGAAGGTGTCGGATCTTGTGATGTGCGTGAAGGGGGATTCGGTCGTCCGCTTTGGACCGCCGCAGGAGATTTTCAGGAGGAAGCTAATCGATGAACTTTACGAACTCTCAAACGGGAGTTACAATCCGCTTTTCGGCAGCTTCGAGATGGCGCGTACAGCGGGCGCGCCGCGGGTCTTTGTGATTGCGGGCGGCGGGACGGGAATTCCCGTGTACCGTGCGCTGCAAAAAAAAAGCATCCCGTTTGCAACCGGCGTCCTGCATGAAAACGACGTCGATTACCAGCTCGCGCGCGACCTGGCAAATGAAGTGGTTGCGGAGAAGAGCTTCACTCCGATCGGCGAAGCCGCCTGCGCGGACGCTTTGCGGCTCGCGCAGGCCTGCGGTGTGGTTCTCAACTGTCTGAAAAACTATGGTGAAATGAATGAACGCAACCGGGCGCTTTTGGAAACCGTCCGGCAGATGGAGCTCAGGATCGTGAGCGGCGTGGACGGCCTGTAAGCGCCTGTTTTCAACAAAATCCCCGGCAGCGGTGCAAAACCGCTGCCGGGGATTTTTTGCCGCTGTATGCCGGCCGGCATATTCAGCCTGGGAAAAGGCCCGCGCTGTCCTTATCGAAGAAAGCGGTCACATTGGGAACCGTACGTATGATCGACGCCGGGCACACTTCTCCAATTGGGCCGAAGAGCGCGTCATGGGAGGACTTCGCCTTGTTGGGGAACGGCACCACGCAGATTTTATACCGCGCTGAAACCAGGGTGGGCAGGGTCAGGGTAAAAGCGTGGTCAGGCATATCTTCCTCGTCCTTGAAGTAGCCGCTGGCGATTTGCTGCTTTTTGGAAACGGGATCTATATCGATGATTTTGACCGGTTCCGGGTCGTCGAAATTGGCGCAGTGGGGTTCGTTGAAGGCCAGATGGCCGTTATCCCCGAAACCAAGGACGGACAGGTCGGTTTTGTGCGCCTTTAGGAGCGCCGCGTAGCGCCGGCATTCAGCCTTTGGGTCTTTCGCCAGGCCGTCCATGAAATACGCGCCGCGATAAGGCAGTTTTCCAATGAAGTTGTTCAAAAGTTCGTTGCGCAGAGTGCGCTTGTCATCGGCGGCGAGACCGATGTATTCATCTACATGGAAGAAGTTGATTTTTTCCCATGGGAGATCCATGGAGCAGAGCGCAGGCAGAAAACTATACTGCGAAGAAGCGATTGGCAGAAGGAGGTTGATTTCCTCCTGTTGGGCGGCGAGCTTTTGGATGATCTGTGCGGCAAAATCCGCGGCAGCCTTGCCCATCTTTTCAAAGGTGTCGTAAACATAAACATCCACACCGTCTTTGACAAAATGCTGAGATAATGACATTTTAACTCCTCCTGCTATTTCGTTTGTGATTTTACGGTAACACATGGAAATCTGAAAAGCAATAGTGCTTCGCCAGGGGGCGTTTAGAAAATAAGACAGAAATATTATATAAACGAACAAAGAAATTAACAGAAACATTTAAAACGTTTCTGTGAGAGGATGAGTAAATTTAGAAACTTGAAAACAAAAATAAATGTATTTATGAAATTAAAAATTTAAAAAAAGAAACAAAAGATAGAAACAATTGAAAAGTGTGGTATTTTTTGACGAATAATAGGATAAAATGCACAATAAAATTCCATTTATCCATGAATGTCACATGAAAGTTTTTGCAATTCCGTCAATTGCAAATGAAATGTAAAGATTATATACTTTTAAGAAACAAGAGAGGAAACTGCGCGTCAAGAGGAAATAAAACGAACATGAGCAAGCAGCAAAAAAGAAATGTTTCTATCTATGATATTTCGGAAAAAACCGGGTATTCCGTTGCAACGGTTTCTCGGGTGCTCAGCGGAAGCGATTACCCGGTCAACGCGCAGACCAAGGCTCAGATTCTGGATTGTGCGCATGCCTTCAATTATGTGCACCGCAGCCGCAAGGCGATCACCCGCTCCACGCCCATCGAGATTGGCGTAATCCTTCCAACCTGTGTCAACCCGTGGTACTCCCAGATCGCCCAGGGGATCGTCCTCGCCGCCCAGAACGACAATATGCGCGCCTGTTTCTGCTATTCTTCCCGCAATGCCGAACAGGAAAAAGAATATGTGAAAGTCCTGCTGCAAAAAAAGGTGCGGGGCCTGATCGTTTCAACCAGCATGAAGGATCTGTCCTACTGGGAAGCGTTGGCGGAAAAAGGAGTTCCGGTGGTGCTGGTGGATCAGAACTCCAAGGTGTCAAAATGCAGCCGGGTGACAGTGGACCAGACCAAAAGCGCCATCATGGCGGTGGATTACCTCGTGAACATGGGCCATCGCAAGATTGCCCTGATTTCCACGCCGCTTACCAAGCTTACCCGCAAAGAGGTCTACCATGGCTATAAGATGGGGATTCTGCATAACGAGCTGGAGTGGCGCGGCGATTATGTCATCGTCCTGCAGGAGGATGAAACCGATTCCTATGAAAACTTTGAATTCGAAAGCGGGCGCAAACTGGCGCAGATGTGTCTGCAGCTTCCGGACCGGCCGACCGCGCTGCTTGCCGTGAATGATATGACCGCGATCGGCGCGATCCAGTACCTGGTCAACGAAGCGGCCCTGCGGGTGCCGAAAGATATGTCCATCATCGGCATTGACAATATTGAGATGGCAAAAGTGATGAACCCGCCGCTCACCACCGTCTCGCTCCCGTCGATCGAAATCGGCCAGATGGCGGTGCGGCTGCTGAGCGACAGCATCAGCCGCAAAGACGGATGCAGTTTTTCCCTGTCGATGGAACCGGAATTGGTCATCCGGGGTTCTGTGAAGGAGTGCAAGCCCCAGGAAATATTTAAGGAGGTCGTACATTATGGAAACGATTATTGAGAAAAGCGCTGAGCAGCTGGGAAAAACCGCTGCGAGGCTGATTGCAGACCGTCTCAACGCGGCCATCGCGGAGCGCGGCCATGCCCGGATCGTACTTTCCACAGGCGCGTCGCAGTTTACCACCTTCGAGGCGCTCATCAAGGAGGATGTCGACTGGTCCAAAGTGACGATGTTCCATCTGGATGAATATATCGACCTCGATGAGACCCATCCGGCCAGCTTCAAAAAATACCTCAAGGAACGCTTTCTGGCGTTTGTGAATGTCGGAGAGGTGGTTTTTGTGGATGACGGTTCGCACGACACCGAAAAGAATATCCGGCGCCTCACTGAGGAAATCCGCAAAGAGCCGGTGGATATCGGTGTGATCGGCATTGGGCAGAACGCCCATATCGCGTTCAACGACCCGCCGGCGGACTTTGAGAGCCAGGAGGCCTATTTTGTGGTCTCGCTCGATGACCGCTGCAAGCGCCAGCAGGTCAGTGAAGGCTGGTTTGCGGATATCGGCGCGGTCCCCAAGGTGGCGATCACTATGACCCCCAACCAGATCATGTCCTGTAAATGCATCGTTTCCCCGGTGCCGCACGAAGTGAAGGCGGAAGCGGTCGCGCGGGTGCTTGGCGCCAAACAGACCGACCCGATGATCCCGGCCACGCTGCTCAAGGAGCACCCGGACTTCTATCTCGTGCTCGACGAAGCTTCCGCCTCCCGTCTATGAATACGGTGCATGCCAGCGAGCCCGCATTGAAGGTGGAGGGTCTCACCAAACTGTACGGCGACCGGGCTGCTATCCGGGAGGTTTCCTTCCAGGCGGGCTTTGGCGAGGTGATCGGGCTCATCGGCCACAATGGGTCGGGAAAATCCACCACCATGAACATCATCACAGGTTACCTTGCGCCGACCGAAGGTTCGGTGGAGATCGGCGGCCGCAGTATCGTGCAGGACCCGTCTCGTGCAAAAGCGCAGATCGGCTTTTTGCCTGAAGTGGCGCCCCTCTACCAGGATCTCACGGTGGACGAGCAGCTTTCCTATGCCTGCGGGCTAAAAGGCATTTCGCGCGGTGAACGCGCGCGGGCGGTGGAAGCGGCGTGCAAACAGGCGGATGTCGCCGGGGTGCGCGGCAGACTCATCAAAAACCTTTCCAAAGGATATAAACAGCGGATTGGACTTGCGCAGGCACTGCTCGGAAAGCCGCAGCTTCTGGTGCTGGATGAACCCGCCTCCGGGCTTGACCCCAAACAGATCCTAGAAATGCGTGAAGTGGTGCGGGAACTGGGGAAGGAACACACGGTGCTCTTCTCATCCCATATTCTTTCGGAGATCACCGCCGTGTCCGACCGCCTGCTGGTGCTCAGCAACGGCAGGCTGGTGGCGGACGGGACTCCGGAAGAAATCACCGGACGGGTCACGCCGCCCGGCAGGTTTTACTGCGTCGCGCGGGGGGAACCGCATGCTGTCATGCGGGCCATTGAAGCGCTCCCGGGCGTAAAGAGCTGTGCGCGGCAGGCAGACCAGGACGGGGACCCCGCGTTCCTGATCACGGCCGAACCGGATACGGATATCACCGAACCGCTGTTTTACGCGCTTTTTGGGCTGCATTGCCCGATCCGGCAGCTGGCTCCGGTAAAGAGCAGCCTGGAGGAAGCATTCTTAGTCCTCACGCAGGACAGACGTTATGAAGATGGAGCACAGACATGAGCAGTGTATTTCAAAAGGAACTGAGACAGTATTTTCACGCGGTGAGCGGATATGTGTTTCTGGCGATTTTCCTGTTTTTCTGCGGCTATTATTTTGTGCTTGGGAACCTCTTTTCCCAGAACGGGGACATCGGTACCTTTTTTCTTTCAATCCTGATGGTGGTGATGTTCCTGCTCCCGCTCATCACCATGCGGGCCTTTGCGGAGGAGCGCAAACTGCGCACCGACCAGCTGCTTTTCACTTCTCCGGTGGGAATCTCCGGAGTGGTCTGGGGAAAGCTGCTTGCGTCGCTTGCATTTTTCTGCATCGGGCTTGCCGTGACGCTTTCATACGTGGGAATCCTCGCTTGCTTTGGCCGGTTTGAACCGCTGGCGGTCCTTGGAAACTACTTTGGGATGGTGCTTGCGGCCGCAGCGGTTATCGCGATCGGCATTTTCCTTTCGAGCCTGACCGAAAATCAGATTGTCGCCGCGGTGCTGACCTACTGTGTCTGCCTGTCGCTGTGGCTGGTCGATTTTCTGGGGGGCTACGTGAAGGGCGACGGGCTGCGCGCACTGGTGGCGTACTGCTCCTTCCGGAACCATTTCCGGGAGCTTTCGATGGGAATTTTCAGCCTGTCAAGCGTGGTTTATTATCTGAGCATCACCTTGCTGTTCCAGTATCTGACGGTACAGGTGCTGGAGAAAAAGAGATGGTCGTAAAGATGGCGGGTGAGGAAAGATGAAAAAGAAAACTCCGGAAAAGTCCGGTGCGCGGCGTGTCTGGGCCGCCTCGATGGCCCTGGCGGTCCTGCTCATGGTGCTGGCGAATCTCTGCGCCGCGCTGATGACCGACCGCTTGGGCGCAAAATTCGATCTTACGGAAAATAAACTTTATGCGCTTTCGGACACCACCATAGAGATCATCGGGAACCTGGAGACTCCGGTGACCATCCAGGTTTTCAACAACAGAACGGATTTTTTAATTCTGATCCGGGAGATCCTTGACCGCTACCAGCGCGGGGGCAACATGGTCACCGTGCAGTATGCGGACCCTTATGCCAACCCGCGGCTGGTGCAAGGCTACAAGGATGAAGGATATGAGATCGGTCTCAACAGTGTGGCAGTCGTTGGCGGCGGACAGAAAAAAGTGTTCGCCATCACCGATCTTTACGACATCGATCCCTCCACCCAACAGGTGAATGCCTGCATTGCCGAACAGGTGCTCACGTCGGCAATTTCGGCCGTGGCTGCGGGACACACCAGGCTGGTGCAGTTCACCGACGGGCATGACGAACGCCCGTCCGCCGGGCTCATGGAAATTTTTGAAAGCAACAACTTTGAAATCCAGCGCACCGCCGTGGCGATCACCGGGATCGATTCCCGAACCGATCTTCTGGTCATCGCCGCGCCAACCCGCGATTTTGAGGATCGCGAGACGCAGATGATCGGGGATTATCTGCTCGGCGGCGGCAGGCTGATGGTATTCCTGCCGCCCGCGTCCACCGCCTTTCCAAACCTTACGCAGCTTCTGCGGGAGTGGGGGATCAGCGTTTCGGATGGGGTGGTCCGCGAACCGCAGCTCTTTATGTACAGCGATCCGGTTAATGTGGCCGCGACCTATGTCGCGCATCCGATCACAGAATTTTTCAGCAAAAACAGGTATTACGTGGTTTCGCCTTCCTCACGGGCGCTTTCGCAGGAATTCATGCAGATGGGCAGTATTGCCACCCGTCCGGTGCTCACCTCCTCCAGCAAATCCTACGCGAAATCCGAAATTGAGACCGGCGACCCGGAAAAGCGGGAAGGCGATGCGGAAGGCCCGTTCCTGCTGGCGGTTACGGCGGAAAGGGACAATGGAACCGACCCGGTTGCACGAATCTTCTGTATGGGAAGCAGCGGGGTCTATGGGGACGACCTGCTTTCCGCGCGCAGCCTGGCCAACCGGGATCTTCTGATTCAGGCCGCGGGATGGCTTGCAGAGGATGAGCCGCTGTTCCATATCCCGGCTAAGAACCTCAACCTCTCCGCGATCGGCATTCTTGATTACCAGGTGGGCATTTTGGGGCTGCTTCTGATCCTCGTGGTGCCGCTTGCCGTGGTCTGCATCGGCGTTGTGGTCTACCTGCGCAGGAGGCACCTGTGATCCGCGGGGCGCGTTCCCTTTGGGGGATGGCAGCGGCAGCGGTGGTGCTGCTGATTTTGACGGCAGTGCTGGCCATGGCCGCCCCGGCGGACGAAAAAACGGCTCCCGCGCGGGAGAACGTCTATGTGGCCGAAATCCCCATGCAGGAGCTTTATGGGATGGCGCTCAAAAACGGGAATGGCTCTATGGGGATCGCATTGGAAAATGGCGTCCCCGCGCTGCTTGATGCTCCCGACAGGGATTTTTCCGCGCAGAAGCTGATGCGGTTTCTGCGGGATTTTTCCTCCCTTCCCGCCCGTCGGGTCACCCAGCCGCTGGACCCGGAGGAATATGGCCTGGACACACCCTCGGCAACCCTTTCGGTCCTTCTGCGTGACGGGACGACTCTGCGCTTTTTGCTTGGGGATCGCTGCCCCATGGGGGGCGGCAGTTATCTGATGCAGGAAGGACAGGATGGGATCTATCTGATCGATGAAAAACTGGCGGACCGGCTGTGTGCCTCGATGGACGATTTCCGCGATTTCACCCTGTTCCCCGGGCTCGACCGGGATACCCTCGCGAACCTCGAAACAATCGCGGTCGAACGCGCCGACAGCACCTATCTGCTCGACCGGCTGCCCGATGCGCAGGTGCCGCTTTTTATGCTGCGCGACCCGTTTGAGGCAACCCTGGAGTGGAGTGCCGTGGATGAAAAAATTCTCGCGCCGCTGCAGACGCTCGAGGCGGACGGGTTTGTTTCGCAAGACATCCCGCTGGAGGCCTACGGGCTCGACCGGCCGGAGCTGGCGCTGCATCTCATCTACGACGGGAAGGTCGTTTCGGTGGGGTTTGCAAAGGCCGGGGATGGAAGATATTACTGCGCCGACCTGAGCGGCACCCGGGTGCTTTCCTGCGGCGCGCAAAGCGTACAGTTCCTTGAAACAGGCTATACCGAACTGTTCGCCGCGTCCGCCTACCATGCGAGCGCGGCCGAGACGCAGAATATCACCGTCACAGCGTCAGGCCTGCGCCTGAGCATTGACCTGAATGGCGAAGGGGAAGGCCTGCGCGGTCAATGCGGTGAGAAGACCTTTTCCCAGATGGAGATGACGAAACTCTTTTCCCGGCTGACCGCTTATCCCATCCTGCGGGAACTGCCCGCGGACACAAACCTTCCGGCTGAAGGCGGTATTTCGGTGAGCGTCACCGGACGGGATGGCCATTCGGATATCATCCGGCTGCTTGCACTGGGGCAGGAAGTTGCGGTTGTGATAAATGGCCAGGCAAACTTTTCGACCTATCCCCTTGTGCTGGAGGAGATCGAGTCGGCTCTGCGGCACGCTCTGCAATGACCGGTAATGACAGGCCAAACGGGCCTGTATTACGATATAAACAAGGAGGAAATGAAAAATGAAAAAGATCCTATGTGCAATCCTGGCGCTGGCTATGATGCTCTCCATAGCTGCATGCGGTTCCAGCAGCGCCCCTGCATCCTCGGCGGCCCCGGCGGCATCCAAGGCGCCCGCGGCATCGGCGCCTGCACCCGAACCCGCGGCCGATGCGCCCGCGGGCAAAGCATCTTTTGAACTGAGCATGGCCAACACCCAGCCGGAAGCTGACGTAGAAACCCAGGCCATGATCAAATGCAAGGAAATCCTCGAGGAAAAAACCAATGGCGACATTGCCTGCACCGTGTATCCAAACTCAGAACTTGGCGACACCGACGACCTGGTTGAACAGGCCGCCCAGGGCATGTCCGTCATGGTCCCCACCGACCCGGCGAGGCTTGCGGCCTACATCCCGGAGTTCGGCATCCTGCAGATGCCCTACCTGTTCCCGGATCTGAGCTATCTTGACAAAGTCATGGAAACCGAAACCTACAAAGCGTGGGATCAGGAGTTCCTCAACCACAATGTCAAAGTGCTCGCGGCGAACTGGTATGGCGGCGCGCGTCACTTTGTCCTGAACAAAGAGATCAATACGCCGGAAGATCTGGCCGGTGTCAAGGTCCGCACAATGAAGAATGCGATCGCCACCGATTCCATCAACGCGATGGGCGCTGTCGCAACCCCGATGTCCCAGTCGGAAGTCTATTCCGCGGTGGAACAGAAGGCGCTGGACGGCTGCGAGAACCAGTCCACCTCCACTTACGCGCAGCGGTACTATGAAGTGCTGAAGGTCATCAACAAGACCAATCACTTCACCCTGATCGGCGTACCGGTCGTGGGTACCCCGTTCTATGATTCTCTCTCCCCCGAATACCAGAAGCTGATGGTCGACACCTTCACCGGCGTTGGCCATGACTACCAGGAAATCGGCCTGCAGGAAGAAGCCCGCGTCGAAGCCGAAATGGAAAAAGAAGGCGTGACCCTGCATGAAGTCGATCAGACCGCGTTCCGTGAACGGACCGAGCCGCTCTATGCAAAGTTCGGTTATGAAGAACTGCGCGCCCACCTGATGGATGAAATGAAGTAATATTTGGTACTGCCGCGGGGATGCCGGTGCATTCGTAACCGGCGTCCCCGGTCTGCCAGAGCGAACGATTTCCCTTGATGAGGAGGAGCTATGAAAAAGTTTTACAAAACCCTGTGTAAGATTGAAGAATCTATCTGTGGGTTTTTCCTGTGCACCATTGTTGCGCTCGTCTTTCTCTCGGCGGTTGGCCGGGTGATCAACCATCCGCTGCAATGGTCCATCGATATTTCCCAGTTTTTGCTGGCGTGGACCGCCCTTTTGGGTGCGGATCTTGGCTATCGCTCAGGCAGCGTTCTGGGAGTTGACATTCTGACGCGGAGATTTCCAACCCGCCAGCAGGCGCTGGTCAAATTGTTGGGGACCCTGCTCATAGGGGCCCTGTTAATCTCATTTATCTACTTCGGAATCAAATTGAGTTATGAGAACCGCCTGCGGCTGTTCCAGTCAATCCATCTGAGCTATTCCTGGGTGACCATCAGCCTTCCTGTGATGTCGTCACTGATGTTGATTTCGGTAGCGGCCGATGCGTGGGATGCCTTCCTGGTGCTCATCGGGAAGAAAGACCAGCTTATGAATAGGAGGGCTTGACACATGGCGTTACTTGGTGTTTCTTTTGTAATACTGCTTTTGCTCAATGTACCAATCGCTTTTGTCGTGGCGCTTTCCGGCGTGGGGTTCTTCCTGAGCCATCCGGAGATCCCGTTTTCGATCACTGTGCAGCGCGTGGTTGCCCAAACCCAGTCATACACCTTCCTGGCAATCCCCTTTTTCATCTTCGCAGGCAACCTGATGAACGACAGCGGCATCACCAAGCGGCTGCTTTCGCTTGCAAAGCTGCTGACCCGCAGGATGTACGGCGGGCTCGCGCAGGTCAATATCCTGATGAGTACGCTGATGGGCGGCATTTCCGGCTCCGCCTGCGCGGATGCCTCAATGGAGGCGCGCATCATCGGTCAGGATATGATTAAAGCGGGCTACACCAAAGGGTATACGACCGCTGTCACCTGCCTTTCCGCGCTGATCACCGCCACCATCCCGCCCAGTTTGGGGCTGATCATCTTTGGATTTGTGGGCGGCGTTTCAATTGGCCGGCTGCTGGTCGGCGGCATCATACCGGGCATCCTGATGGCAGTGACCTTGATGACAACGGTTGCCATCACCAGCAAGCGGCGGCATTTCGAACCGCCGATTCCAGATGCCAAGCGCGCGACGGGCAAAGAAATCCTGCATGCCATCCGGGAATCCCTCTGGGCGCTTTTCTTCCCGATTATCCTGATCGTCGGAATACGGCTCGGACTGTTTACCCCTTCCGAAGCGGGCGCGTTCGCGGTGGTTTATGCGATCTTCATCGGCAAGTTCGTCTATAAGGAACTGCACTGGAAAAACTTTAAGGTCTGCCTGCGCAACGCCTGTGTCGACACCGGCGTAATCATGCTGATCATCTGCATGTCCGGTATTTTCTCCTATGCCATAACCTATGTCAAGGCGCCGGCGGTCCTGTCGGAATTCATCCTTGGCATCACGACAAACGTCTACCTGCTGCAGCTCATTATTATGCTGTTCCTGTTTGTGCTGGGCATGTTTATGGACAGCGATGTGAACACCCTGTTGCTGACGCCGATTTTCCTGCCGATGGTCACCTCGGTCGGAATCGATCCGGTGCACTTTGGCGTTATGATGGCAACGATTATCACTGTGGGCATCATGACCCCGCCGATCGGTACAGCCTGCTATATCGTCTGCGGAATCCTGGACTGCCCGCTGGAAGAATATATCAAAGAATCGGTGCCGTTTTTCCTTGCGGTTCTGTTGGAGTTTGCGGTATTGATCTTCTTCCCGCAGGTGGTATTGTTCCTGCCCAACCTGATCTTTGGATAACCCCGCTGTGAAAACAGAGGTAAGATAATGCAAACGGTCCACTCCGTGGGGTGGGCCTGAGAGGATGCTTGTATTGTGGAACTGGTACGCAACATTGCGGATGCGTTTTCAGACAGTGAAAACCTGATCTTCCATGAAGAAGAATGCGAAACGCTGGCGGTGAACGTGGTCCGCCTGCAAAAAGGGGAACAGTCCGGGCTCGCCTGCCATCCGGATGAGGAAGAGATCTATCTCGTCACCCAGGGGAAGGGCGCCGTGGAGCTGAATGGAACTGCCTATCCGGTCAGGCCCGGTCAGGTGATCTATGTACCGCGCAACTATACCCATCGGGCCCGCAATACGGCGGACGAGCCGTTCGAATATGTCTGTGTGGCTAACTGGCCCGACCGGCCCGGAAAAGCCTGCGCGGAATGATCCCGCTGCTGCGGGACGTATCTATCCGCGAAAACCTTTGCAAATCGTCCCACGGCCCGCTGTTTTTCCTTTTTAAAAAAGAGCCGCTAAATTTTTAGCGGCTCTTTGCTTATTGCGGATTCTTTTCCAGGATGCTGATATTGATTCCGTTCACTTCTACACCCTCGTTTGCACGGATGAGGATGTATTTTGCGCCGTTGATGATGCGGGTCTCGACCAGGTCGCTGCGTTCTGGGTTCACATGGATCGTCACATCCGGGGTGCGGACTTCAAACTGCCTGGTGTCAACGATGTTGCGCGGGCTGAGATCGGTGTCTGCGCCGAAGGTATCGTCGTATTTCTCATCGAACGCGGTCACGCGCTCCTCGGCAACCCCGCAGGATTCCAGCACATGCCTGACCGTTTTTTTCGAAACCACAAGCGGTTCCGGTTCTTTGCTGGCCTTGTGTTCTTCGATCATCCCGCAGAGCTGTTCGTTGACCGCCTGTACGATTTCGTAACTGCAGTCGCTGTCGAGCGTCTCTTCCAGAAGGTTCTGGAAAGCCTCTTTCTGCTCGGCGGCAGGCATGGGGATTTCGGTGTTGAAAACGGCGTCAACGAGTTCCTTATGGTTTTCCTTGATGTCCCGCGAATAGTAAAGGGCGTTATAGATGTTGGAACTGCGGTCATCAAAGGCGGGGAACAAAAAGCCGAGTTCCGGAGCGCCGACGATCCAGTCGGATTTGCAGTTGTGGAAAGCATTTTCATAGATGTAATAGCTCAGGGCGGGTTTCGTCATTTTGATGGGGCAGATGCTGCAGAGGATGTAGGTATACACCTCCGAGGAGGCGTCCTCCTGCTGTTCCCCGTCTTTTGCGCGGTATGGAACGTCATACTTGTCACATGCCAGAAGGATGAGGTAGTTGCCTTCGATCGACAGCGACTGAATGATGCGGGAAAACAGCGCCTGGACAGCTTCGTCGTCTGTGAGCGCCGAATTTTTGAGCGACATGAGCAGCTTATGTTCCGCGCTGTCCACCACCTGCCGGGTGTCAAATGTAATATCGATCAGATTTTTGCCAAGCGTACCGGAGAGGGTCCGCTTGAGGATTGACAGAAGCTGTTCGGCTTCCTCCTGCGGCGTGATGCTCAGCGGCTGGCTGAATTCGGAAACGATTTCCCGTTTTTCATTGACATAACAGCCGCGGATGCTGGAGATATTGCTTTTGTCCGGACGAAACCGGCGGCGGATTTCCGCAATTTCTTTCTCGTTCATAACTTCCTCTTTGATTCTGTATGGAATTTCGGCGGCTGGCCGTTTATACGGTCCAGCCGGTTTGGACTGGGATAAAATAAGCGCAAGGCGCAGCGGCGTGTGAGCCTGCTGCGGCAGGCTATTTCAGAAGGTCATAAAGCAGCCGGTAAAGATAGTTCACATCCAGCGGTTTGGAGACAAATCCGTTCATCCCCGCGGCTCTTGCCGCATCGACGTCCTCCTGGAAGGAATTGGCGGTCATTGCGATGATGGGGATGCAGGCCGCGTCCGGCCGGGACAGCGCCCGGATCGCGCGGGTGGCGTCCAGTCCGTTCATAACGGGCATCTGGATATCCATAAGGATCGCCTGGAATTCTCCGGGCGCGCTGTTCGAAAACCGTGAAACGCATTGTTCGCCATCCTTGCACCGCTCGGTGTCAGCCCCGCGCATTTCCAGCAGCTGGGCTGCGATTTCAGCATTCAGATCGTTATCCTCCGCCAAAAGGAGCCTTACGCCAGCCAGTGAACCATCTGCCGTAAGGGGCAAGGTTTCCTCGTCCGGCGTTCCCAAGGGCAGAGAGATCGAAAAATAAAATTCACTTCCCCGGCCGGGTTCGCTGCTGAGACCGAGTTCGCCGCCCATCAGCTGGACGATGCTGCGGCTGATGGACAGCCCCAGGCCGGTGCCCTGGCTTTTGGAGGAACTGGAACCGAGCTGTTCAAAGGAATCAAAAATCCGCTGCTGATCCTCCGGACGGATACCGATCCCATTGTCAATCACCTGGAACATAAAAGCCGCCTGGGCGCCGTCCGAATCGGTTTCGGTCACCCGCAGGGTCACATCCCCGCCCTCCGGCGTGAACTTGAAAGCATTGGAAAGCAGGTTGGTGAGCACCTGCCGCAGACGGATGACATCGCCAACAAGATGGCTGTGCTCAGTCTGCGTCTCCATAGTGAAAGCAAGCCCGTGCCTGCCCGCCTCGGCCTGCATCATTCCCTGCAGTTCTTCCAGCATCTGGTCGATCGAGAACGGTTCGCTGCCGATCGAAAGCATCCCGCTGCCGATGCGGCTCATGTCCAGGATGTCGTTGATGAGGCTGAGCAGATACTGGGAGGAGGAACGAATTTTGACAAGGTTTTTTCGGACGTTTTCCGGGACTCCTTCCAGCATGCTGGTCAGATCGGCCAAGCCCACCACCGCGTTCATGGGAGTGCGGATTTCGTGGCTCATGCGGGAGAGGAATTCTCCCTTGGCGCGGCTTTCCGCCTGCGCTTTTTCAAGGTTGCTCTGAATGACGGCCGCTTTCATCCGCGCCCGGGTGACCAGAAGTACCGCTGCCGCAAGAATCAAAAGGACGAAGCCCACGATGGACACGAACAGGATCGGATTGGAGTAGATGAGCTCGGTCAGGGAAAACTGGTTTGCGCCGATGGAGACCAGATTCTGGTTTAAGATCATATTTTTTTCCCGTGCGGAAAGATTGTTGACCGCTTTGTTGAGCACGGTCAGCAGATCCGCTTTGGCGGGACGGGTGAGGGCGAAACAGATGCCGTTGGAATCGTTGACAAGCGTCACCGGAACCAGGTTAGTGAGGTGGTTTCGTTGGATTTCCTGCTCCATCCGGGCGGATAGGCCGTAGATAAAATCGGCTTCGCCCCGGTTCACCGCGAACAGCGCCTCGGTGATACTGGCGTAGGTGCGCAGCTGAGTCACCTGGATATCACTGGGGATCCGGCGGCCTTTGATAACGGCTCCGACCAGCCCTTCGGAGGGGAAACTGGAGGATTTGTTGCGCACAACAATACTGTTCATGTTTACGTAGGGCGCGGTCAGCGCCAATCCCTGCTGCGCGGCATCCGCCTCGCTTCCAAGAAAGAAGGCAAGCACATCGGCTTCGCCCCGCAGCACCAGATCCACCGCGTCGAAATAGCTGTCCGCCTGCAGATAAGAAAATTTCAGGCCTGAAAAATCGGAGACTTCCTTCAGAATCGCCGGTACCAGACCGTCGTGAAGGTCCTCCGGATTATTTATGCAAAAGAGGGGATGCCAGTCCGCCGGGACCGCCACGGTTACCGTCCCTTTTTCCTTGATATAGGTTCGTTCTTCCGAATTGAGTTGAATATCGGCGGACAGCTTATCCGGGAAATTGGCTTCATAACGCTCGGTGCCAAAGTTGGGGTTGGAATCCAGGATTTTTTCGAGCGCCATGTTCAGCCCGTCAAGAACCTCCTGATTGCCAATCGTGGTTACGATATAATAGGGCTGCGAATCGTAGGAGGTGACCACCCGAAAATCGCCGTCTGTCTCGGAATTGTTGCCGAGCAGCATGTCCACCTCACCGCTTGCCAGATAGGGATAGAGATTACCGTTTTCAGAAAGCTGTTCAAAGTGATATTCTTTCAGAGTGCAATCGAGGTTATTGATCGTCAGAAACTCCTGCAAGCGGCGGATGTTTTCTTTGGCGTTGCCGTAAACCCCGATGGTTTTTCCATTCAGGCTTTCCAGGTTATAACTTTCGAGCCGATGGTCATCCTTGCGCGCGAGGAGCACCGATTTGCTGTACCCGGTGTTGTAATCCGGGTAGGCGTACAATTCTTCAAGACTGGGAGAATAGTAATTCCCGCCCATCAGATCATATGCGCCTTCATTAAATTCGTTCAGCATCGTTTCGGCGCTGGTGTCCACATACTCGTATTCCCAGCCGGTATACTTGGCAATTTCGTTGAGATAATCCACGACCAACCCATGCCGGCTTCCATCCGCACCGGTTTGGGTGAGGCCTTCCACCTGTGGAAACGCCACACGCAATACGCGGCGTTCCCCTGAAGCAAGTGCGCGCGGACACAGCGGCAGGAGCATAATCACGGCTAGCGCGATGGCGGAGCAGCGGCGAAGGCTTTTCATCAGCGGACGGATCATAACTTTATTCACACTCCAAATAAAGCGGCAGGAGAGGTCGCTTTGGATTTCCATAATACTTTCTTATTTTAACATTATATCGTAGGAACCGCAATGAAAAGATGAGAACTGCCGGAAGGCCGGCCGCGCTGGCGTGTAATGGCCAGTTCGATTCAGCAGCGCCCCATAAATAAAAGCGCGCATGGGTCCCGTCGGGCCCTGCGCGCTTTTTTGTTTTATGCTGTATGTGCAGAAAGTTTGGTTCTTTCGGTGAAGGCATGTTACCTTGCCAGCCAGCCGCCGTCCAGGGCGACAGTAAATCCCTGCATGTAGCTGGAGGCCTCGCTGGCAAGAAAGACTGCTGTCCCGGCCATATCCCGGGGCGTGCCCCAGCGGCCGGCGGGAATACGGCCGAGAATCTCGGCGGAACGCACCGGGTCCTTTTTCAGGGCTTCCGTGTTATTGGTGTCGATATAGCCGGGAGCGATGGCGTTTACATTGATGCCGTACTTCGCCCATTCGTTGGCCAGCAGCCGGGTAAGGCCCATTACGCCGCTTTTGCTGGCGGTGTAGGAGGGTACTCGGATGCCGCCTTGATAGGAAAGCATCGAAGCGATATTCAGTGATTTCAGTGATGAAATGTTGCTGTCCCTGCTTATTTTTTCAGCCGCAAAAACGGCCTGATTAAATTGTCATGAGAAAATCATCTTCCCAGATTTTGCTTTTCAGGTAATCGGCGCCCTCGATCCCGGTAAACAGATCGGGGAACTTGCGCTCCATGCGGATTTCCTCATCTTTTTTATCCACGATATGGCGGTTGATCATCTCCCGGATGCTTGCGTAGTCCTTGGCCAGCACCAACTGCAAGATCTCCTGATGCTGCCGGTAGGACTGCTCACAGATATCCAGTGCCGAAAGCGACAGCAGACGCATGCGGAAATAATGGCTCGACATGTTCAGAATGTTTTCCAATGAAAACGGATGGTTGGTTACCTGAAAGAAAACCGAATGAAACGCGTCGTCAGTGCGCAAAAATCCTCGGATATCCTTATTTTCCATCCGCTGTTTCTGCTGCTCCAAAACATCCTTCAAAGCGTCGATGTGCGTTTGCTCGTAGCATTTTAAAAATTCCTCCAGAATCCGCTCCTCCACGCAGGCCCGCATAAAGCGTTCATCTTTGGCGCGTGGGATATTGATTTTGGAAACGATCGTGCTCTTTTGCGGTGTGGTTGTCACAAGCCCATCCCTGGCGAGCTGGACGAGAGCATCCCGGATAGGAGAACGGCTTACCTTTAAAAAATCGCTCAGTTCATTGATGTTTATGGTCTGACCGGGCTTTATCTGAAGCTGGATGATGTTGGTATGCAGATACTGATATACATTTTCACCCGCCGTCTGCGCTTCTTTGGATTTTTTTTGACTGGTCATAAATGTCCCTCCGCAAATAAATAGACTGCGCCGCCAACAACTGGAATATAATCTTAATATATTGTAGTACATTGTGATTCTTTATACAATGGGATTTTCAAATAATATGCATCGCAAATTTTATTTAGCATTATTCTTCCAGTTTTTGTATAACCTGATGGATAATCCTAAGAAATTTTGTTGGTTATTCTTATGGACGAATGTATTTTTGAGTGGTATATTAATATTGTCAAAACAGTTATATCATAATGATATATCATATTAATATTTTTATTTAAAATAATTATTTATGTTGAAGCTTTAGGGGGTGCGATATTGAAGGAAGTAGTCATCACCGGACCCAGGCAATATGAAGTGCGTGAGGTCCCAATCCCAAAGCCCGGCGACGGGGAGGTCCTGATCCAAATGAAGGCCGCCGGCGTCTGCGGGTCGGATATCCATTTGTTTCTGGGAGAAAACCCCAACGCGGTCTATCCCCGCATTCCCGGCCATGAGAATGCCGGCGTGGTGGTGGAAACCGGCAAAAATGTGACCGCCGTGAAACCCGGCGACGCTGTGGTGGTCGATCTGGTGGTTGCCTGCGGCCGGTGCCCGCAGTGCCTGCGCGGGCGCCGAAATATCTGCCGCACGGTCAAAGCGCGCGGTGCGGCGACCGATGGCGGCTGGCGGGAATATTTCACCGTTCCCGCGCATGAGGTCTACCTTTTGCCGAGGCAAATCCCTTTCCGGGACGCGGCGCTTATTGAGCCGTTCGCTATTGGGGGCCACTGCACCAGCCGGGCTGGGATACAGGGCGGAGAATCGGTACTGGTGCTTGGCAGCGGAACCATCGGCGCGGTGATTCTGCAAACCCTGAAGCAAAAAGGCTGCCGGGTCATCTGCGCGGATATCAACGAAAGCTGCCTTGCGCGCGCAAAGGATTATGGGGCCGATGCGGTCGTGAATACCAGGACGCAGAATCTTAGGGAATGCGTACAGGCGTTTACAGACGGCGGCGGGGTCGACGCAATTTTTGATTCCGCGGGCTATCCCGGCTCGCTCACCGCGCTTTTGGAGCAGGGGATTCCCGCAAATGGCGCCACAGTGGTTCCCTTGGGCTTTTGTACGGAAACGGAAGGAATTTCCCAAGCGATGATCAATGTGCGGGAGCTCACCATCGCCGGGACCAGGATGTCGTCCGGCCAATTCCAGCCCACGATCCAAAACTTTCTGGAGGGGAAATTTCAGCTGGAGGGTATGGTCAGCCATTACATTCCGTTTGAACAGGTCGGCCAGGTTTTTGAAAATATCCTGCATCCGGTAAAGGATATGAAGAAGATGGTCATTTTGTTTGATGAACAGGAATAAGCGATTGGACAGTTAGCGGCGGGGGAATTATGAAAAGCCGCTGAAGATAGAAAGGGAAAACAACAGGAGAAATCCGCAATTTGTGAATGCAGGAGGAATTTAGACAATGAAAAGAATCTTTTCAGCCATTCTTGCGATTGTGACGATCACGGCGTTTACGACAGCCTGCTCTGAGAGCGCCCCTTCGGGCGGGACTGCCGCCCCGGCGTCAAGCGCGGCGGCACCGAGCGAAAAAGGCGGGGATGCTGCGACGGATGAAAAGGAATTCAGCCTTAAAGTTGGCGACAACTGGGGCGTCACCCACCCGATGGCGGCGGCGCTCGACAACGTATTTAAGACGCAGATTGAAGAAAAATCCGGCGGCAAAATCAAGGTCGAGGTGTATCATGACGGCCTGTTGGGCGACGAAGCGGCCCTCTGGCAGGGCGTGCGCGACGGTTCCATTGATTTTGCGGTCGTCGGCACCCCCATGAACCAGGAGTTTACCATGATGCTGATCTCCGACTGGCCGTTTTTGTACCGTGACCTCGATCACGCGAAAAAAGTTTGGACCGGTTCTATCGCGGACGAAGTCAACGCGAAATTCCACGAGAAATTCCCGGAAGTGGAAATTCTCGGCTGGGGTCCCAACTCCGCGCGCACCTTCACTTCCAATAAGCCGCTGACGAGCGTCGAGGATTTTGCGGGCCAGAAATTCCGGATGCCCAATAACCCGATCCATGTCGGCATCACCGAGAATCTCGGCGCTTCTCCAACGGTCATCCCGCTTGGAGAACTGTTCACCGCGCTTGAAACCGGAACCGTGGACGGGCAGGACAACGGCATGGTGACTGTCATTGCCCAGAATTTCCAGGAAGTACAGAAATATCTCTATGAGACCAACCACATCGTCGCGACGCTTGAAATCGTTGCGAATTCCGATAAACTCGCGGAAATGTCCGATAACCAGCGCCAGATTATCGTCGATGCGGGAAAAGCCACTGCGGAGCAGGCCTGGGTGGATTACATCGCCTCGGTCGACAAGGATCGCAAAACGCTTGAAGAGGCGGGCATGACGGTTACCGCCTGCACCGCCGAGGACAAAGCAAAGATTATCGAAAAAATTCAGCCCACGCTCGACAAGCTCCTTGCTGAGAACGACTGGGCAGAAGACCTGATCACCAAAATCAATGCTGTAGAGTAATTGAATCAGCACAAGACCGTGCCCCTTTCCCCCGGGGTGCGGTCTTGCATATCAAAGAGGAGGATCGTTTATGTCTGAAACCATCCAGAAGCCGCATGGCTTTCATGCGTTTATCGATAAGCTTTTCAAGGCCCTGGAGGTTGTGATTGCAATCTTTTTGGGTGTTATGATTTTTTTCACCTTTCTAAACGTTGTGCTGCGCCAGTTCGGTCTGGGTTTTGCCTGGACGGAAGAGATCGCACGCATCTGCTTCATTTATCTGGTGTACCTGGGGTCGATCATTGCCGCGCGCGAAAACCGCCACCTGATGATCGACACCTTAATTAATAAACTTGCTCCCGGCGGGCAGAAAGCCCTTTACGTGATCATTCAGGGGATCATCATCTGGATGATGGGCGTATTGGCAACAGGCGCGTTCCAGAACGCGTGGAAGAACCGCAATGACTTTTGGGTAGCGACCCATTTCCCGGTGTTCCTGGTGCATTTTGCCGGCGTCCTGCTGGGCGTATCGGTGATTATCATTTCATTGGTAAACCTGTACCGTGTGTTCGTCCTGAAAGAATCCGTACTGGAGCTGTTTGGGGATCACGGAGAGGACGACACACCGTCTTCGGACGGTATCCTGGGGGAAGGAGCGGGTATGCAATGATTATCGCTATTTTTATCACATCCATGCTCGTAGGCATTCTGATTGGATTGCCCATTGCCGTGGCGCTGCTCTTCTGCGCCGTTTGCACGGCGCTGTCGCTCGGCGGCGGTGACGCGAATCCCACGATTATCGCGCGCACGTTGATGCAGGGTTCGGATTCGGTCAGCATGATGGCGCTGCCGTTCTTTGTGCTGGCGGGTGAAATCATGAACCGCGGCGGGCTCACCAAGCGCATTATAGCGTTCTGCAACGTCTTTATCGGGCGGGTGCGCGGGGGGCTGGGCTACGTTACGATCTTCGCCTGCCTGATGTTCGCCTCGCTGGTCGGTTCCGCCGTCGCGGCCTGCGCCGCGCTGGGCGCCATTTTAATCCCGATGATGGCCAATTCCGGTTACAACCGGGAAAAGGCCGCAGCGCTTACCGCGAGCGCCAACCTGGTCGCGCCAATCATGCCGCCGTCTGTGCCGATGATCGTCTACGGAATTTCGGCCGGAGTATCGATCAAGTCGATGTTCCTGGGCGGCATCGCGCCCGCGGTCTACCTTACGCTCATCGCCTGTGTGGTGTGGTTTTTTGTTTCGCGGAAAAAAGGGGTTGTGCCGGACACGGAAACCATGCCGCGGCCAACCGCCAAAGAAGCGGTGCGGATCATCCTTGCCGGCTTGTGGGCGCTGCTGCTTCCGGTGATCATCCTCGTCGGTTTGCGTTCCGGTTATTTCACCGCAACCGAAGCGGGCGTTATCGCCTGTGTTTACGCGATCCTGATCGGCCTGTTTGTCTACCGTGAGATGAAAATCAAGGATCTGCGTAAAGCGTTTGTAGCGTCGGCAAAAATGTCGGCTGTGATTATGTTCCTTGCCGCAACCGCGAACTGCGCCGCCTATTTTATGACGATCTCGCGGATCCCACAGATGATGACAGCCGGCCTTGGCGGGCTGGTGGAACGGCCAACCCTCCTGATGTTCGTGCTGATGCTCATTGTGGTTGTTGTGGGCCTTGCCATGGACGTGACGCCCAGCATTCTCATCCTTACGCCGATTATGCTTCCGCTGGTCAAAGCGGCGGGGATCGATCCTGTGTATTTTGGAATTGTGTTTGTGCTCATGAATGTGCTGGGCCTGACCTCGCCGCCTGTCGGTCCCGTATTGAATGTGGCCTGCGCCACTGGGAAGGTGAAAATGGACAAAATCATTCTGCCGACCATGCCGTATTTCATCGCGCAGACGGTGCTGTGCTTTTTGCTTGCACTGATGCCGCCCCTGGTCGAGGTCCCCTTGCGTTGGTTCGGCGGATAAAGAAGCCCTCTCCGGAAAAACAGCCCGCGTGGTTCGGGCTTGTGGAATATAAAAAGGGCCGGACCCCGGCATATGCCGGGGTCCGGCCCTTTTTCGTTTCGATTGGATGTCTCTCCGGGCGGAAAATCAGGCCTGCCGTGCGGCTGAGCGCAGATTGTCCAGCACTTTTTTGCTGAGCAGCTCCGCCGCCTGCGCGGTGCGGCCCGCAGACACGTCCCTGCAGGTCACGTTCGGCAGTGCAAAAAAGCCGTCGCTGACACTGCCCGCGGCGGCCCGCGTGTCACAGAAAAAGTAGTTGCTGCTGTCGCCGCGCACCCACTGCTCCAGCGCGGCCGGATCGAACCCCGGGCCGATGGAGGTGTTGAACAGGATTTTTCCGCTGCCCAGCTGCGCAAACTCCGGCGCGCCCAATAAGAGCACATTTTTATTCAGGCAGGTGCAAACCACCTGGCTGTCGCGCAGCAATTCGTGCAGCGGCGTGAAGCGCATCCCCTGCGCCTGCGCGTCCGGCTTTGGGGAGCGGCAATAATAGGAGATATTTGCCCCGAGCAGCTGAAGCGCGTCCGCAATCATCCGGCCGGAGGTTCCCAATCCCACGATGCCTACCTTCAGGCCGGTGATCTCCGCAGCCTGCTCATACAGGCGGGGCCGGTCGAACCCGTGAAGCAGGTCGATCAGCTCGTGCAGCACATACTCCACCACGCCCCGGTCGCCGTAATCCCGAATCCCCAGAACTTTCACGCCCAGTTCCCGGGCACAGGCAATATCCACATTGGCGCTTTCCTCGGAATACAGGCTACAGCACATCCCGATATATTTCAGGTTGGGACAGCGCCGGATCACCGAAGCGCCGATCCGGGAGGTGTAGCTCACCAGCACGGCGTCGGAATCGCCGATCCGCCGCAGGATCTCGTCGTCATTGGCCGGCACATCGGAAAACACGCAAACCTGCCTCGCATAGCCAAAAAGCTCCTGCTGGGCCCAGGGAAGCAGGCTCACCGGCTCAATCGCGGTTAATTTATCAAACACAGCAGACTCCTCCTTATTGAAATGCGATGGGGGAGATCAGGTTGCGCAGCAGCGCGACCACGCTCCAGCCCGCGATGGCACTGGTGCTGGAGTAGATATCCACAACCGCCTTTACCCCTTTAATTTCGGCGGTGATCTGGTGGTCATCGCCCAAAAAGCCCGGTACACTTGTAATTTTTACCCCGGTAATCTGCGGCCCGGTAGTGGCAAGTGCAGTGGCCACCGCGACGTTCACCTTTGTGGGGAACAGGGCGATGGCATCTTTCGCGCAGCCATCGAACACGGTGCTCTCCCGCCGCGCCTTTATCAGCTCCTCCTGAAAGACGGGGGTATTGCGCAGGGATTCGGGTCCCTTCCGGGTGGAGATGCCCGCCTGTTCAGAATATCCTTCGGCCTGTGCCATCAGGGATATGGTCTGCAGGACGTCAAAACCGCCGATGGCGCCGCTTGCAAGATGCACCTGCGTACCGTTTTCCAAGGCCGCGGCCTTGACCTGCTCATAGAATTCCGCATCCGCGAACGCGCCAATGGAGAGCACCACCAGATGCGCGCCGCCGCCCAGCACTTTTAGCGCCAAATCCCGGACGGTTTGGACGCTCGCGGCTTCCGCCACATAATCCGGCCGCAGCTTTAGCAGCTCCTCGATGGTATCGCATGCTTTGCAGCCGGCCAGGACGGCAGTTTTTTGAGCGGATTCCCGTGTGCGGCTCATCACGCCGACCAATTCATATCCTTCGAGAAGGCCGTCTGTATATGCCCTCGCGATAATGTTTCCCAGATATCCGCAGCCCACAAGGGCCAGTTTTTTCGGTTTCATGGAATTTCCCTGCTTTCTGTGTAGTGATTGCCGGTATCTTTCCCCATAAGGATACCATACCTGCTGATGCCGCACAACGGTATTCCTTCATTTTTTGTATTTCCGGGCCCGATAAAATGGCTGCTGACGGCGGGAATCGATGAAACGCCAAAAAACCGCCCCGCCGGCCGGAAAAGGACGGCGGGACGGCGGGACACCCAAAGGGCCTTCGCATCCGTCAGACACGAGTTTTGATCTGATGATAGGAATAGATCCGGAAATTGTAGGGATCGAGCCGCGCGGCGGCGGCAATTTCGGTTTCCGCCTGTTCCCGCTTGCCAAGACCAAGGAGCGCATAACCGCGCAGGATATGGCCATTGACAAGATTCTGCTTTTCAACATCGTACTCAAAAGGCATGGGGCAGGGTGAACCGACGCCATAATAAGTCCGCAGATCTTTGTCAGCGATCAGAGAATCGCCGGAGGAAAGCATCTCCGCCAGCACAGCGTTTGCCTCGGAGAAACGGGAGAGCTTTCTGAGCGCCAGGGCCCGGAACAAGGACAGCTCTGAAACGGCGGCTTTATAGACCGAAGCCTCCCAGTAGGCTTTCTGTGCGGCGTCCTGCTGGCCTTTCGTCTCCAGGAGACGCCCGAGATAATAATAGATGTGGGCTTCCTGGTTGAAGAAGGTCTTTGCTTCGCCATAGGATTTCGGCATATTCACGCCGGCATGATAGATTTTTTCCGCTTCGTCCGCCTGTCCGTTTGCGGCGAGCTCATTGCCATAGAGGACATGCATCCACGCATGCTGTTTGGTGAGGTTTCCCTCTCCGCCCTCGTAGATGTGGAAATGCTTGACAGCGGCCCGGCGGATGGCTTCCTTGTAATCTCCCTGCAGGCAGAGCAGGACGATCTGGTCGAGATAGCAGTCGTCGCGTTCGGCCAAAAGATCCGGATGCTTTTCATAGACCGCGAGCCGTTCCCGTGGGGAGACGTTGCTGTTTTTGAGCAGCTGCTGATATTCAAACAGCAGCCTGGGATCCGGCTTATATTCCATCGCCTTTTCCATGCAGACGCGCGCCGAAGCGTAATCCCCGCGCTTGTCGAAATAGGCGAGGCTGAGGTTCCGCAGGGCTTTGGCGTGTTTTGGCTCCCGCCGAACCGCCTCCTCCCAGCAGAGGATGGCTTCCTCGTACCGGAAGCGGTCATAGTAGAGGCTGCCCAGATAGTAACAGGCATTGGAGTCGTCCGGGTTATGCCGGATGGCGAAGTTCAGGATCTCGATATCCTGGAGCCGGGACGGGAAACAGGTCCCGGTTTCCAGATGCGCCGCGCGCAGCAGGTCCTGTGTGAACTCCCTGCCGCATTGTCCGAGACAGTAGGCCCGGTAATAGGAGAACAGCGGATAATCATTTCCGGCGAGATTGAGCACACGCAGCGCGTCCTCAAAAAGGCCGGCCTCCAGATAATCACATACCACGTCGAGAAAATTTTCCGGTTTCTGGCCAAAAATCTCCGCGATGCCCGTGTCCTTTCCGGTGAGGAACAGATATTCAAATCTGCTCCAGAGATCCAGGGAATCCGCCCGCATATTGTTCCGCGCGATTGCTTCGGCCTCGGCTTTGCGTCCGAGCCGCCGCAGGGCGGCAGCTTCCAGATTCCGGGCGCGCAGGTGCCCGGCGTTCAGCCCATAAGAAACGCCGGCCTTTTCAATCGCATCACAATAGCGCCCAGCGGCGCAGTCCAAGGCGGCCAGCTTATAATATGCGGCGCTTCTATGGGAATAGTTCCATCCCGCGCGATGCAGAACATCGCAGGCCTCGGCGGTTTTGCCCAGATAGCAGAGCGCCACCCCTTTGAGATAGAAGGATTCTGTATCGGTGGGATGTTGGTTGCGGGAGGTCAGGCGTGCAATTGCGACGTCGCAGTGGTTCACGCATTCATCAAATTTGCCGTCCTTCAGCGCCAGGCGGGCCATGGCGGTATTGCAGCGAATATCGCCGGGGTCCCGCCGGAGCCCTTCCCGGTAGTAATCCCGTGGGTCAAAGTTATGCTGCTTATACTGTTCCAGATGGTAGCCGTTGAGATAGAGTTCCTCAACCGTCTTCATTTCCGACGGCCTGATCACAGGCTTGCGCACCTCGATCGGCTTTTTCTGCCCCCGGACATACGGTTGGTAGGAAACCAGGGTTCTGCCGTCCGCCGAGATGAGTGAAACGGTGAGGGAATAAAAATCGCGTCCCGCGAGCGGAATGGTTTTGAGATAGGCGGTTTCGGGAGCCATGTCGACGGTTTCGGAGAAAACAGTCCCGTTTCCAGCCGTGACCAGAACTTTGCAGCCGGGGAACACGCCCGTGACGTTGAATCCGATGAACAGCTCTCCGCCGCGCTGCTCCATATTCATCGCGGCGTCCATGGTGGCGTTTTTCACGTCCCCGATGTCGTGAATCGCATACCAGTACTGCTCGAATTCGCGGGTCTCGTAGGGCTGAAGCCAGGTGAAATCCGGCTGGTTATCAGTATAAACACCGGTCATCAGCTCGATATAGGGCCCGTTCTGATCGGTCAGGTTCGAGCACCACATTTCCCCGAAATCCCCATGACCCCAGGTCCACATTTTTTTACCAGGGGCGATATGATGGTCCGCGGTGGTGACAATCCCCTTCTGGATGCCGCTGTCGTAACCTGCCACGAAATCCATGTCCGACTGTCCCTGGGAAACCAGGAACGAGGAGGGCACTTTTACCGAATCGTAACGGGACAAATCGGTGCCTGCACCGTAATCGAAGGGCCGGGCAGTTTTGTAAACTCCCTTTGCGATGGGCCATTCGATGACCGCCCGCCGGTCGTGGTCGTTCACCCATTCGACATCCGGCGGGAAGATGGTCCTGGTGTTTTCATTGACCGGGACCGCGAGGTTTGCCCACCACATAAAAATCTGGGGGAGGTCGGTCCGGTTGTAAACACGGATTTTTGCCTTGATGTAGCTGCGGCCCGGGTCCAGGGTGATTCCGGCGGCGCCGCGCATCCTGTAAAAGGGTTCCACCTCTCCTGTCCAGACGGTGGCCCCGCCATCCGGGCTTTCCTCCAGAGTGGCCTCTAAAGGCATAAAGGTGGTCGGGCGGTGGTGCTGCGGGAAGTTGAATTCTATGCCGCCCGAAATCCAGGCGCCGGCCAGCCCCACCAGGGCGGGCTTGATGACCTCGTTATGATAAATAAAATCGTAATCCCCGGTTTTGTCGTATCCGCGCAGGATTTTTCCGCCAATGGCAGGCAGTACCTGCGTTTTGACATATTCATTTTCCAATGTGTAAACCTCGTAGGATACGTCCTGTTTTTCGTCGGTGATACCGTCCGAATAGGGCAGCGGATATAATCTTCCGGAAGCCCCTTGATAGGGCTTCTTTTCGAAGAACATGGGCAAATCATTCGGCTTTTTTGGCACATAGGTCGGAATGATCTGCCGCTGTTTTCGAGTTATCACTTTTTTGCTCATAGCGATCTCCTTTGTTTGGTATTCGGAACCTGGGGCGGGCCGCTTGAAAAATGGCGATGGAACCACGCATAGCGTTTCTTTTGGTTTTATTCTAGAGAATTGCAGAATAAGAGACAAGATAAAGAACGCTGTAAAAAATCCCAACATTCTTGTACCTTGCAGATAGAATGGTTTTCCTTTTAAATGGATTTGTGTATAATAGAATAAAAAGGAAATACCGTACGGAATGGAGTCATCATGAGTGAAGTTCTGATATTTTTAGAACCCGCATATTCCGGCAGCATGTGGTGCCAAAACCTGCTTGACGGGCTGTTGGGCGTGCTAAAGCTGAAAAGGATTCCATACAGGATCATCGGTTCCCTGAAGGAAATAAGAGAAAACCGGTATATTTTTTTAATCGGTTCGAACAACACCTGGGTGAAGGCGGTCCTGCGGGCGTGCAACGAAATTGGGACCTATCCGATTTTGCTCTGCAACCAGACCTACCACAAGTTCAATGCGGATTACAGCGCGATCTGTTCGGATGTCGCGGGGTCGATGAAGCATCTGGTGGGGATTCTGGATTCCATGAAACGCAAGAGAATCGCACTGTATGGGGTAAATCCGCAGTCGGTTTCAGACGAAGGACGCAAGGATAGTTTCCTCGTGGCTATGGGCGGTCGGGGCCGCGGGGATATCTTTATCAATAACGGCTCGCTGCAGCAGTGTTTTGCGCGTTTTTTGCTGCGGGCGCAGGAATACGACACGGCAATCTGCACGAATGATTTCGCTGCGATTTCACTGGTCCGGCACCTGAAGGAACAGCGGCCTGAGCTGCTGGACCGCCTCACGATCATTGGCTGCGCCGAAGCGCGCCTGACCGGGCACTATGCTGATCGGATACACTCGGTGCGCCTGAATTTTGAGGAATATGGAAAAGCGGCGGTGGTCACGCTTGGCAGCCTGCAGAAAACACCCTGCATTTCCAATATCGTCATGATGATAAAATGGGACTGCTCAGCGATTGAGAAGCTCCAGCCGGGCCAATCAGAAAAGACGGAGATCAAAAAGCCTGCGCTGCCGGTGGAGATGCAATGCACCGAAACCTTTTACAATGACGACGAGCTGCGGGAAATGATGCTGGTGGAGCGCCTGCTCTGCGAATGCACCGAGGTCGAACGACTGATCCTCCGAAAAATTATGGAGGGATCTTCTTACGAAAAGATCGCGGAAGAGTGCTTTTTGATGGAAGGAACCATCAAGTACCATGTCAAAAAAATGGGCAGCCTCTGCCGCGTAAACGGAAAACGCCAGCTGGTGGAGCTGCTGCGCAAATATCTCCTGGGCAGTGTCTGAACGGGCCCAAAACAAAAAGCACCCGTCAGGGTGCTTTTTCAAAAGGTGCTCCAAATAATGGACGGCTGGTTATCGCGGGCCGGAAAAAGTGTAACGTCTGCTGTAAGTGGTTGATTCGCCGGGTTTGAGCGCAATGCCGCAGAAGGTTTCCGGACAAAAGGCGTCTTTGTTGTTCCAGCTGTAAAAGTTTACGACGGGGAACAGATCCTCCACAAGCACCGAAAGCGGCGAATCGTCGCGGGTGAGCTTCATCCAGTGGGTTTTCATCCCTTCATACCCATGCACCCAGAACGCGGTGGATGCGGTCGCCTGGTCGAATGCGGCCACCCGGTAGGCGTCACGCTCGATCAAAAGGCTCCCGCGCCGCAGCGTTGGCGCAATGGAATAGGGAAACTGCAGCCGGTAGCCGCGGTTCACCCCATCCGCGCCAAAGCGGAAAAAGTTATGGCTGAATTCCGTGGCGCGGATCTCCTTTTCGCCCACGTTGTGCAGGGTGTGTGTAACCGTCAGAACGGTACCCTGGAGGGAAACTGTCTTGCGCTGGTCGACCGCGATTCCGTTGCAGAAATGGGGAAGGGTATGGAAGGCGGCTTCCGTATCGTTTTGGCAGAGGACTTCCCGCTCAAACGGCGTTACTTCGTATGCCTTGGTGAACTGAAATGGGAGGGTGTCGCTCTTTTTCAGAAGCCCGACCCCGATCATTGGAAAGGAATCAGCGAAAGCGGTACTGTCATAAATGGATGTGTCGGCCCACTCGAAGACGCTGCACAGCCCAATCCCGCCGAGTCCACAGCCGCCGTCGGACGCAATCTCGCGGGAAAGGAAGGTGGATTTCCCATAAAGCGTCACCTGCTTGACGATTCCGCTCCAGTCGTAGCGGGAACCGCGATAGTCGCTCCCAATGTCCGAGATCTCCACAGTCAGAGCATTGTTATGCAGAATCATTGCCGTCACATCCTCAATCTTTAAAAATTGTTCATATTGCATATTGACTTTTGTGTGAAAACAATATAACATCTAAAATATCAAATGTCAAATATATGATTTTGGGATGGGAATAGAGGTATGCAGGATTTCATTGAAACCAACTCCACCGTTGCATCGCGCGTGACTGAAAAGCTGCGTTCGGATATCATCACCAAAAAAATCGCTGCGGGCAGCAGAATCACGATTAAGGAGATCTCCGAGCGGTATGGCACCAGCAATATGCCGGTGCGGGAAGCCTTTCGAATCCTTGAGGGCGAAAATCTTCTGAAGTTCAGCGCCTATAAAGGCGCGGAGGTTTTAAAAATTGACATCAGCTTTATCAAGGACATCTATGGGGTTCTGCGGGCTTTGGAGGATCTGATCTATGAAACCGCACTGCCGGCTGTGGATGACGAGCTGCTGGACCAGCTGACAAAAACCAATGAAAAGATCAGGTCGCTCCAGGATCGTCAGGTTGCTGCCTATGTGGATCTCAATACAAGCTTTCATCAGCTTATCATTGCGCGGGGCACAAATGAAAAAGCTATCGAGCTTTACACATACTATAACCGTCTGATCAGGGAGATCAGAAAGAGCTACACCCCTTCCTTTGAGCGGATCAAACAGGTGATCCCGGAACACGAAAGCATTATCGGTGCACTGAGGGAAAAGGACGTCCTGAAGCTGAAGGCCGCCGTCGACACACATGTTATGAACGCCCAGAAAAACTTCAGTGTGCAGTACAATTCGGAGAACTGACTGTTCCGCATGGGGAAAGCGCCGCATGTTCGATGCGCCGTTGTAGGCCGTGGAAAAATAAAAGAGGGTCCCCATCCTTTTTTATTTAAAATATCAAATATCAAATATCATAAACGGGGGGAGAAAAATGAATCTGACCTGGCTGGGGCAGGCCGGTTATTACCTGGTAAGCCCGGGCGGGCTGCGGATCATGATAGACCCATACCTGTCGGACGCGCTGCGCAGGGCCCAGGGGGAGGATTTCCTGCGGGAAGTTCCGATTGACCCTGCCTGGTGTCAGGCGGAGACCGACGTACTGGTCATCACCCATTGCCATGCTGATCATATGGACTTTGAAACGCTTGACTGCCTATTGCTGCGGGATCATCCCGTCAGCGTTCTGGCACCGCTCAATGTCTGGCAGATCCTGCGGGCGAGGTACGGAGGCGCGCATAATTACATCCAGTTTGACCATGGGATCGAGGTGAGCATCGGGGACGTGCTGTTTTGTTCGGTGTTCGCGGCGCACAGCGACGAGCGGGCGATTGGGATCCTCCTCCAAAGCCCGGACTGCGTTCTTTATCATACCGGGGACACCCTCTGGCACCGGAGGATATTCGAGGAGATCGACCGCCGCGTCAACGCCCTGCTGCTCCCCATCAACGGGCAGGGGAACAATATGAACGCCGTGGATGCAGCCCGCTTTACAAGAAGGATCCAGCCGGATCTGGTGCTTCCAATGCATTTTGACATGTTCCGGAAGTTCGGATGCGGCGTCGGGGATTTTTACGCGCAGTTTACCGCTGACGAACAGAAGAAGATCCTGGTTCCGGAGCATTACAAAGAATATTGTTTATGGTTTGGAGAGTCGAAATGAGGATAACAGAGATACATACCTATACCGTGTTCATGTACCGTACCAACTATGTGTTCATTGAAATTGAAACCGACGAAGGGACCACCGGCGTTGGGGAGGGTACCCTCGAATATAAGGAACACGCTCTGCTGGGAGCGGTTGAAGATATCCGGCGGGTCCTGATCGGCAGGGACCCCCGGCAGATTGAAAAGATCACGTCCGAACTTTACCGGGATTCCTACTGGCGGAACTGCGCGGCGCTGCAAAGCGCGGTGTCGGCTGTGGATATGGCACTTTGGGACATCAAGGGCAAGCTGCTGGGGGTTCCGGTGTACGAGCTGCTTGGCGGGAAGGTCCGGGACAGGGTCCGCATGTATGCGAACGGCTGGTTTGCCGGTGCGAATACCCCGCAGGAGTTTGCCTCGGCCGCAAAGGCGGCAAAAGAAAAAGGCGTGACAGCGCTCAAATGGGACCCATTTGGAAAAGCGTATCTCTATATGGATCGCGGCGAACTGGCGCGGTCGATCGAGACAGTGGAAGCGGTACGCGCCAGCGTGGGCAGCGAGGTGGATCTGCTCATCGAGGGGCACGGCCGGTTCGATATCGAAACTTCGGTGCGCGTTGCCCAGGCGCTCAAGCCGTTCGAACCCATGTTTTTCGAGGAACCCACGCCTCCGGACTCGATCGACGCGCTTGCCGAGGTGCGCAGAAAATCGCCGGTTCCCATTGCGGCCGGGGAACGGCTTTATGCGCCGGTCGCCTTCCGGGATTTTCTGGAGAAGGGCTGTGCGGATTTCATCCAGCCGGATGTCAGCCATTGCGGCGGCATCTCCGCGATCAAAAAGATCGCCTCTATGGCGGAGAATTACTATGTTGCGGTTGCCCCCCACAATCCGAGCGGCCCGGTGGCGAACGCGGCCACGCTGCAACTGGCGGGATGCCTGACAAACTTTCGGATACTGGAAATTATGATGACCGATATGAGCTGGCGGAAGCGGCTCACGGATGAACGGGTGATTTTTGCGGACGGGACAATTTTGATTCCGGACCGGCCGGGGTTGGGGCTTTCCCTCAACCGGGAGGAGTGCGGCGCACATCCTTTCCAACCGGTTGACCTGCGGCATTACAAAGGGTCACTGACAGATATCCGTCCCAGAGACGCGGCGGAATATTATTTTGAAGGGATCTAGCAGTGCGAAAAATACACAAAACCGCATTGCGGACGTCGCAAAATTACGAGCGAAAAGTATAAAAAAGCTTTCCTTTTTTACGAGATAATTTGACTTGTGCCAACAAAAGCATTTTCTTAAAATGAAAGCGGCGGGTTTCTCAGTCCATACAGAATATCCGGCTGGGAGGACCCGCTCCAAAAAGGAGCGTAAATGATGTTTGATCTGAATGGGAAAGTCGCATTGGTAACGGGGTCATCGGCGGGGCTTGGTGCGGCGATCGCGCGCTGCATGGCGGACGCCGGCGCGGATGTGGCGGTAAACTACGTGTCGCCGTCCTCTGCGGAAAAAGCTGAACGGCAGGCGGAGTATATCCGTTCAAAAGGCCGCCGGGCGGCGGTGATCCAAGCGGATGTCGCCAGTGAAGCGGATGTCAGGCGGATGATTGACACGGTCCGCCGGGAGTTCGGAAGGCTGGATATCCTGGTGAACAATGCGGGCATCAACAGCAATTTTAATATTGACAACATGACGCTCGAGGCGTGGCAGAAGATCCAGGACGTCAATATCACCGGAGGATTTCTCTGCAGCAAATACGCCCTGCCGGTGATGCGCGAGCATGCATTCGGCAGGATCATCATGATCAGTTCAATGGTGGGCGAACAGGGAGCTCTCTTTGGGCAGGTTCACTATGCGGCCACCAAAGGGGCGCAGATGTCCTTTGCGAAGACGCTGGCACGTACAGTGGCCAAAGAGAACATCACCGTCAATTCGATTGCGCCGGGGGTCCACATGACCGAGACGCTTCATGAGATTCTGGTGGAATCGGATCCGCACCGGATGGATAAGACGATACCGATGATTCCGATGGGAAGGCTTGGCACCTGCGAGGAGGTGGGTTATGCGGCGGTATTCCTCGCTTCGGAAGAGGCTTCCTACATCACGGGTTTGACCGTCGATGTAAACGGCGGAATGTATATGAGATAACGATAAGTTAAGGAGGGAAAGCTATGAGGGCTGTCACAAAGCTGTTCGACAAGCTGGAATGGCTGTTAAAACAGATTTCATCCTGCCTGATGGTGGTTTTCACGTTTCTTGTATTCCTGCAGGTATTTACAAGATACTTTCTCAATTTCCCGCTGAGCTGGACCGAACAGCTCGCGAGGTACTTGTTTATCTGGATGATCATGCTCTATATGCCGGTACTGATGCGGCAGAAGGTCAATATGTCCTTCGATATTCTGCTTAAGCGCCTCCCCAAAAACATCCAGGAAATCTTCTTTTTGTTCTGTGAACTCATGATCGCAGTGTTTGCAATCATGTATCTCACCAGCGGAATTGAATTCTGCACCGCATTTCAGGAGAAAATTCTGATCGGCATCAATATCAAAGCGGTTTATATCTATTCCGCACAGATTGTCGGGTCGGGGATGCTGCTGCTGTTCACGCTGGAGATTATGTATTATCACTTTATGGAAATGATTGGCAAAAAACGGGCGGAAGGGGGACAGACAGAATGATTGCACAGCTGTTTATTGTGTTTTTTGTACTTATGATGCTTGGCATGCCGCTCGCTTACGCAATGGCGACCGCTTCCGGCCTCTGCTTCTTTTTGACGCCGGAGCTGCCAAACCTCACCATGGCGCAGAAAATGTTCACCGCAATGGACTCTTTTTCGATGCTGGCGATCCCGTTCTTCATGTTCGCCGGGTCCCTGATGAACGAGACCGGCATCACCGAAAAAATTATCGCATTTGCCAAAACGATTGTCGGCCACTTCCGGGGCGGCCTTGCGCAGGCAACGGTTGTGACGGGCGTCATGCTGGCGGGCAAATCCGGTTCGGCCAACGCGGACACCTCGATCCTCGCCAAGATCATGGTCCCGGCGCTGGAAAAAGAGGGGTATGAAAAGGGGTTCAGCTGTTCGCTGGTCGCGGGCTGCGGCGCGCTTGCCCCGGTTATCCCGCCGAGCATTATGATGGTGGTCTATTCCGGCGTGACAGCCATATCGATCGCAAGCCTTTTCATGGCGGGCATCGTGCCGGGACTGATCATCGGCGGCGGCTACCTGATTGTGAACTATCTCTACGCGAGAAAACGCGGGATTCCCAAATCGCATTTCGTTGGCCTGGCAGCGGTATGGAAAACCTTTAAAAAGGCGATCTGGGCGCTCATGATGCCGCTCATCATCATCGGCGGCATTATGAGCGGGATGGTCACCGCCACCGAGTCGGGAATGATCGCCACCGTGTATGGGCTTATTTATGGGTTCGCATCGAAAAACCTCACCCTGAAAACGCTCAAAAAGTGTATTGACGACGCGGTCAGCGCAACGGTCAACCCGATGCTGATCATCTCGTTTGCGGGCCTGTTTGGCTTCCTGATCACCTATAACCATTTCTCTGAGCTGGTGATGGGAATTATGAACGGCATCACCACCAATCCATATATGATCCTGATCATCATCAGCATCATCCTGCTCATCGCGGGGATGCTGCTGGACGCGAACGCGGCGCTGCTGATGCTGGTTCCCATCTTTGCCCCGCTCATCAGTGTATACGGATACGATGAGATCCATTTTGCGATGGTTTGCATCCTGACGCTGGTTATGGGCGGTATGAGCCCGCCGGTGGCGATGCTGCTTTATATCGCGTCAAGCTGTACGGAGACTCCGCTTGATCAGGTGGTAAAGCATATCTGGCCGTTCCTGGTTGTGAACTATGCGGTGGTTATTTTGGTGATATTCTGTCCGATCATTGTCACCTGGCTTCCGGCTCTCATGTAGGGCGGTAAAAAAGCTGCGGCAGGCTTTGGAAGCAAAGAGGGGATGATTTGCACTAAAAATGCGGTAACGGAAAACGGATCGTATGAGTAGGAAGCAGAAACTGCAATCTATGTTAGAGAAGGAGAAGATTATGAAAAAAAGAGCACTGGGAATTTTATTGGCGGTCTGTATGACGGTGGGAACACTTCTGGGCGGATGCGGATCGAAGGAAGCGCCGGCCGCACAGCCTTCACAGGCCGCGTCCGCGGAGTCTGGATCAGCGCCGGCCGCCCCGGAGGAAGAATTCACACAGATTGAAATGCGCCTTTCCCATCACAATGCGCAGAATCAGCCGATTCATGAAGCCTTTGAAAAATGGGTCAGCCTGGTGAGTGAAAAGACCGGGGGCGCGGTCAAGATCAGCGTTTTTCCGGCGGCTTCGCTCTATAATCAGGAGGACGCCCTGGATGCCGTAAAAGCGGGCGCGCTTGAAATGGCGCTGGGAGATACCAGCGTAATTTCCAATATCCAGCCCGAGTATGCACTTTTTTCCTATCCATTCCTGCTGGACAGCTACGAAGCGGCGGAAAAAGTCATTCTCGGCGACATTGGCAGGAGCGTCGATGAAAAATTTGTCGCGGACAACGGGATCAGGCCGCTTGGCTGGACCTGGAACGGATACCGCAATATCTGCTCCAACAAGCCGTTGACCTCCATGGCGGACTGCAAAGGGATGAAGCTGAGGAGCCCCGGCGCGGACGTCTACCTCAATACCTTCAAAACCTTGGGAATGGCCCCGCAGGTTATCTCCTGGTCCGAGGCGTATTCCGCGATGCAGACCGGTATTGTCGACGGTGTTGAAAGCTCGCTCGAAGCATTCTATACCCAGGGTTTCTACAAACTCGGCGATAACATCTGCCTGTCCCACCACATGCTTTCCACCATCGGGCCGATCATCAACGAGGATGTGTGGCAGAGCCTCAACGAAAATACCCAGAAGGTCCTGCTCGACGCATGGGCGCAGTGCCAGGCGGATCTCAACAAGACCTCGATCGAAAATGACAATAAATATCTGGAAGCGCTGAAGGAAGAGGGATGCAATATCACCGAATTCTCCGACAAGGATCAGATTTTTAATACCTTCTCTGAGATGTGGGATACCTCTGCCACGGAAATCGGTGCAAAGGATATCCTGGATCAGATTAAAGAGACTGTAAAAGGATAATCCGCCGCCAGGAACGTATGCAAAAACGGCCGTAAGTTCCTTTTGGAAAATGTGCGGAACATCCCGCGCATGACAAATAAACGGAGCCCGGATCAGTGTTATGCTGATTCGGGCTCCGTTTATTTGTCTGTAAGTGTTCTGATTTATCAATTGGTATGTGCAAATGCAACAAACAAAATGAATAATATATAGCATAACAGAGAAAAGTGGATAGATTATTGACATAAAAGGACGCATATGCTTTAATATTGTCAGACAATCGTACTAACATTCAATCATACAATATTGCTTGAAGAAGTGCGGTCGGACAGATATGAAAAGGAGAATTGATATGAAGAAAAGATTTGCGGCATTACTCGTTGGTCTCATGGTGGCGGCTACCGGCCTTATGACCGCCTGCGGCGGCGGAACCTCCGCCTCCTCCGCGGCCCCAGCGGCTTCCTCCGCCCCGGCTTCCTCCGCGGCAGCCGATTCCGCAGCCCCTCAGGAGGTCGTTTCCTTCAAAATGGTAGGCAACAACTCCTCCGCCCTTTCGACCGAAGCGGCAAAAAAAATTGCGGCGATTATTGAAGAAAAGTCCGGCGGCTCCCTCAAACCGGAGCTCTACCTCGAAGGCCAGCTCGGCGACAATGACGAGGACCTTTGCACCGGCCTTTCCGAAGGAAACTATGAGATGCTGCTCAATGCGGAAATGCTCTTCAACTGGGCGGTTCCCGAGTGGATGGAGCTGTTCAACATGGCGTTCATCTTTGAGGATCAGCAGCACCTGCAGAAGTTCTGGGAGAGCGATATGGGCAAAGACCTGGGCCAGATGCTGATTGAAAAGTACGGCGTGCGCGCTTATCTCGACACCATCGCGCTGCGCGGACCGCGTTATCTGACCGCGAACAAAGAAATCAAATCGGTTGCCGATATGGCCGGCGTCAAGCTGCGCACCCCGAACAACGCGGGTGTTATCGCTTCCTGGCAGGCAACCGGAGCGAACGTCACCCCGGTTGCCTGGGGCGAGCTGTTCGGCGCGCTGCAGAGCGGAATCGTGAACGCGCAGGAAAACCCGCTTGCGAATATCGACCAGGCCGGACTTTATCAGGTGCAGAGCTATCTGATGCAGACCGAACATCAGTACACCAACTACTTCATGTACTTCAATGACGCCTGGTATCAGACCCTGACCGCCGAACAGCAGGCAATCATCAGCGAGGCGATCGATGAGGGCTTCAAATGGCACAACGAGCAGGTCAACGCCGAGGATGAGCAGTTCCTGAAATCCTTCCAGGAAAAGGGCATGACCCTTGTAACAAAGGACCAGATCGACATCGACTCCTTTAAAGAGAAGATCATCCCGGCGCTGCTGGAAGAAAATAAAGACCTCTATCCGGAAGGCGCCTACGAGAAAATCCAGGCTCTGAAAGACTGATTTGAAAGGGGAGCTCCCAGGTGGGCAAAATTGCAGCGGCAATGGCCAAGCTGACCGGCTGGCTGGAAAAGGTCGTCAAAGTGATTGCAATTGCACTGTTGGTGGTCCTGGTCAGCACGGTATTCTTCCAGGTGGCAAGAAGGACACTTACCGGAAAATCCTTTATCGAAATTGAAGAATTCTCAATCATAATGGCTTCGTGGTGCGCCTTCATGACAGTTGCCTATGCGGTGCGCAGAAAGGTACATGTCCGCATCGAGGTGTTCACTGATAAGCTCCCGTTCCATCTGAAACACAGCTTGATGCTGGTGATCCAGGCAACGATATTTGTGGCAAGCGTCCTGCTGGTCAAATACGGCTGGATGCTCGGACAGAAGAAGATGATGGTCCCGCTGACCGTCCTGCCGCTCCATTCGGGCTGGTGGTATTTCTCCTTCCCGGTCGGCATGGCGTTTGCCTGTGTGTTTCTGCTGGACAATGTGATCCAGGAGGTCGCGACGCTCAAAAACGGACCGGCGGCTGCAGATTTGCAGCCGCCGGAGGAAAGCGGGGTGTAAGAGATGGTTGTGGTACTGGGATTTATCCTGATGATTATTCTGGGTGTGCCGGTCGGTTTCTCGATGGTTCTTTCGGCTTTTTTCTATGTCGTCCTCACCGGATCGGTTTCGCTCACCTTTATCCCGCAGGCAATGATCAGCGGCGTTTCCTCCTATACGATGCTGGCGATTCCGTTTTTCATGCTCGTGGGTGAGCTGATGAACAGCAGCGGCATCACAAAACGTATCTTCCATTTTGCAAACTGCTGCGTCGGCCACATCACCGGCGGCCTCGGCCACGTCAACATCCTTTCGAGCATGCTCTTCGCGGGGATGTCCGGCGCGGCGGTTGCCGACTGCGCGGGGCTGGGCGCGATTGAAATCAAGGCGATGACCGAGGAAGGCTTTGACGTCGATTTTTCGGTCGGCGTCACAGCGGCCTCGTCGATCATCGGCCCAATCATCCCGCCCAGCAGCCCGATGGTCATGTTCGGCATCGCGGCGGGTGTCTCGATCGGCTCGCTTTTCATGGGAGGCATCACGGTTGGCGTCATCATGGGGCTATTCATGATGATCACCGTATATATCATTTCCAAAAAACGCAAATATCCGAAACATCCGCGCGCAAAGTTTGGGGAGATTTCCAAGGCGTTCTTTTCGGCGCTGCCGGCGCTGCTTTCCCCGATCATCCTCGTGGGCGGCATCCTTTCCGGTTTCTTCACACCGACCGAAGCGGCGGCTGTGGCCGTGTTCTATTCCCTGTTTGTCGGCGTGTTCATCTACCGGGAGCTCAAATTTGACGACATCCTGCGCGTGCTGGTCATCGGCATTGAGAACCTCGGGCTGGTCATGCTGCTGATGTCCTCCGGCAAGGTATTCGCATGGGTGCTTGGCATGGAGAAAATCGCCGAACGCGCGACTGAGATGCTCTTCAGCATCACCAGCAGTCCGGCGGTGATTATCCTGCTGATCAACCTGCTGCTGCTCTTCATGGGGACTTTTATGGAAACCAATGCGAGCATCCTCATTTTAACGCCAATTTTAATGCCGATTGTCCAACAAATTGGCATGCATCCGATCCAGTTTGGTGTTATAATGATATTTGCCCTGATGATCGGGCTTCTGACCCCGCCGATGGCGATCTGCCTGTTCATCACATCAAAGCTGGGAGGGATCTCGTTCCAGCGGGCTTTCAAAGCGGTCACGCCATATTATGTGGGGCTGCTGGCCGTTCTTGCGCTGATCAATATTTTCCCACAGATAATTCTCACAGTACCGAAACTCTTGTTGGGCAATTCGTTTTAGGTGGTAGTTTATGGAACCGATTCAAAAGAAATCCACAGTTGACCTTGCGGTGGAAAAGCTGATTGAATATGTGCAGGGCGGCAATATCGAGGTGGGGGAAAAGCTGCCGGCCGAGGTGGCGCTCTGCAAAGAACTGAATATCAGCCGCACAACTGTGCGGGAAGCTTACCGTGTCCTGCAGTCACAGGGATACCTGGATATACAAACCGGGAAGGGTGCTTTTGTCAAAAGCAAGGAACGGGATTTTGTCCAGGAAGCGACCAACTGGATTTCCTCACACAAGGTTCAGATGAGCGACTATCTGTTTGTGCGCATGGCGCTCGATCCCCTGGCGGCCCGCCTGGCGGCAGAAAATGCGACCGAACAGGATATTGACGACCTATGTGCAATTCATAAAGCGTTCGTGGAGGCAGTCCACCGCAGGGATAACGAAACGCTGGAACTGCTGGATGCCAAATTTCACGAACGGATCGCGCGGGTGACCCACAATGACCTGTTGCTGTCGCTTGTGCGCATCACAAACCACTATTTCAAGCTTCTGCGCCAGACCAGTTTCCGCTTTGAAGCCCATGCGGAGCATGCGCTCATGCCGCATGAGCAGATCCTGGAGGCCATTGCGGGAAATCATCCGGAGGATGCAGCAAAGGCAAGTACGGAACATATGCTTGCTGCGTTCCAGGATCTTTGCGGCTGGCAGCCGGAAATCTGAATGATCTTTTCATAGTACGGGAAAAGCAGCCGCGGATTCCGCGCGGCTGCTTTTTTCTGAAAAAATGGAGGAAAACCTGATGAATATACAAGCGCTCGAGGAAAAATGCCGGCTTCTGCGCCGGGATATCCTGACGATGGTGGGCAATGCCGCCAGCGGTCATCCGGGCGGTTCGCTTTCCGCCGTGGAATTGATGGCGGGCGTTTATTACACCCAGATGCGGTTTGATCCGAAAAATCCAAAGGATCCCTGCCGGGATCGTTTCGTTCTGAGCAAGGGACATGCAGCCCCCTGTTATTATGCGGTTCTTGCGGATCTCGGCTTTTTTGATAAAGCAGAATTTCAAAATTTCCGCCAGTTGCACAGTATCCTGCAGGGACATCCGGATACCAAAAAAGTCCCGGGCGTCGACGCTTCGACCGGTTCGCTTGGCCAGGGAATTTCCATCGCGGTGGGGATGGCGCTCGGTGCGAAACTGCAGAAGAACGGTGTTAGAGTCTATACGCTGCTTGGCGACGGCGAACTGCAGGAAGGCCAGGTCTGGGAGGCCTGCATGGCGGCCGCCAATTACCGCCTGGACAATCTGACCATACTAATCGACAACAACGGCCTGCAGATCGACGGCAGAAACGAGGAAGTCATGTCGCTGGGCGACCTGCACGCAAAATTTACCGCTTTCGGGTTTGATGTGATTGAACTGCCGGACGGCAACGATATCCGCCAGGTGGCCGCTGCGCTGGAAGTGCCGGCAATGCCGGGCAGGCCGAAATGTATCCTTGCCCACACGGTCAAGGGCAAGGGGGTTTCCTTTATGGAAAACGGTGTCGGCTGGCATGGCAAAGCGCCTGATTTGGAAGAACTCGAACGGGCGCTCCGGGAACTGGAGGGATAAGAAGATGAGTGAATTGAAAGCAATCCGCGCCGCGTACGGCGAAGCGCTGGCCGAGCTGGGCGGCCGGGACGAGCGGGTGGTCGCGCTCGACGCAGATCTTGCGCACGCCACCTATACCTGTTATTTTGCTGAAAAATATCCGGAACGTTTTTTTAATGCGGGAATCGCCGAGGCCAACATGGTTTCGATGAGCGCCGGCCTTTCCGCAATGGGGTATATCCCTTTTTGCAGCACCTTTGCGGTATTCGGAGCTGGCCGAGCCTATGAACAGGTCCGCAATAGCGTCGCTTATCCGCATTTCAACGTCAAGCTTGCGATGACCCACGCGGGCATCACGCTCGGGGAGGACGGCGGCAGCCATCAGGCCATCGAGGATATCGCGCTTATGCGGGTGATCCCCGGCATGACGGTTGTGGTCCCGTGCGATGCCGGCGAAGCCCGCCGCGCCACCTTTGCCGCCGCCCAAATGAACGGGCCGGTCTATCTGCGCCTTGCCCGCACGCCAAGCCACGTTTTTGAAGAAGAGATGCCTTTTACCCTCGGCAAGGCGAATGTTCTGCGGGAGGGAAGCGATGTGGTCCTGTTTGCCTGCGGAATCATGGTAAAGACCGCGCTCGACTGCGCGCGGATGCTGGCGCAGGAAAATATTTCGGCAGCGGTGATAAACATGCATACCATCAAGCCGATTGACCGTGAATGCGTACTCAAATATGCCGGAACCTGTAAAAGGGTTGTCACCATTGAGGAGCACAGTGTCATTGGCGGGCTTGGTGACGCGGTTGCCGATGTGCTGATCGGTACCGGGGACTACAAATTCCGGAAGATCGGTGTGCAGGACCGCTTTGGGCAGTCCGGAAAGCCTGCCGATCTCCTGGCGGAATACGGGCTGGATGTCCCGGGCGTCCTGCGGCAGATCCGCAGCTGTTTCTGACGGTTGTTCCGGCTTCCGATCCATCCGCCGCCGGCCTGTGGCTTGGTTCCGGGCGGCGGATGGGATCGGGGAAGGAAGTGCGCGGATAAAATTGTTTATATTTCACAAGTTGACATTACAACTGTTGTGTGATATACTAAACATGTATTCTAAATATTTGCATTGTCTCACATGTTTTTGTAAGCATTCAATTATTTGAAGGTTTACAAAAACATGTGTTTTTTTGTAAGTTTGCGGGTACGAATAATAATTTTTGGAGGTACCAATTATGAATAACGGTACAGTAAAATGGTTCAATGCTGACAAGGGTTTCGGCTTTATCAGCAACGACAATGGTGGCGAGGATGTCTTCGTTCACTTCTCCGCCATCCTGAGCGACGGCTACAAATCCCTCAATGAAGGCGATAAGGTGACTTTTGACACCGAGCAGGACCCTAAGAACAGCCGCAAGCTGCGCGCTGTCAATGTCAAGGTGGCCTAAGACATGCCGGAGCCGCCCGCCCCGTAAAGGGCCGGCGGCTTTTTCGCGCTTATCAACACAAGAAAGGGATTGTGAATGAACGATCAATTTATCAAATTTGGCTTGAGCCCGGAATTGAATAAGGGCTTGGACAAAATGGGCTTCCAGACCCCTACCCAGGTCCAGGAGGCCGCTATACTGCCAATGCTGGATGGCCAGGATCTGCTGGTTCAGGCTCCCACCGGCACCGGCAAGACCTGCGCTTTCGGCATCCCAGCTGTGGAGATGGCTAAGCCGGGCGTACACTATGTGCAGACCGTGATCCTGTGCCCTACGCGGGAACTGGCGGTGCAGACCGCGACCGTCCTGAAATCCCTTGCCGCCTATAAGCCGGGCGTAAGGATCCAGGCGGTTTATGGCGGTGAGCCCATTGGACGGCAGATTTCAGATTTGCGCCGCAAGCCGCAAATCCTCGTGGCGACGCCCGGAAGGCTCATGGACCATATGAGCCGCCGCACGGTCCGATTGGAGACGGTTTCCCAGATCGTGCTGGATGAGGCGGACAGGATGCTGGATATGGGCTTCCGGGACGATATCAAGGAAATTCTGCGAAATGTCCCAGAAGAGCGGCAGACAGTTCTGTTTTCCGCAACACTTTCCGCGGACATCCGGCAGATCGCGTCCCAGCACCAGCGGGACGCCCGGAAAATTGAAATTCAGGAAACGGGGAAATCGGTTGACCGGGTGGAACAGTATTACAGCCAGATGCCGTCAAAAGAAAAGACCCCCGCGTTGCTCGGCCTGCTGGAGGAGAAGAAGTTTGGCCTTTCCCTGGTGTTTGTGGCTACAAAGTCTATGGCTGACAGGCTGTCCGCGCAGCTCAATGAAAAGGGGATCAAAGCGGATGCCCTGCATGGGGATCTGCGCCAAAGCCAGCGGAATATGGTTATGAAGCGGTATCGCAGTGGGCAGATCCGTGTGCTGGTCGCCACCGATGTGGCTGCCAGAGGCATCGATGTCCAGAATATTGACGCTGTTATCAACTATGACATTCCCGGAGATGCAGACAGCTATGTCCATCGCATCGGACGGACCGGGCGGGCAGGGCAAACCGGCAGCGCCTACACGTTCGTATCCCGGCAGGAATATGGCAAGCTGAAGAGCTTTATGGATCTGACCCAGGCAAAGATGCGCAAATTGATGCTCGGGGAATGGACACAACCGGCTGCAAAGGCTCCGGTCTCCCACCGGAATCAGAACAGCAAGCCGGCATTTCGTGGAAAATCGGCACAGATGCGTATCGCATAGAAAATTTTGTAAGGGAACAGGGCACCTGAGGGCGCCCTGTTCCCTTTTTCAAACCCTAAATATGAGTACCCGCCTCCTATATTTTGGGGGAGGAGGGACTGTAAAAATAGACAGCCGAAGGGGCAAAAAATCGCTCTTTTTTACGAAACTTCAGATTTTGCCAAAAAAGGCTTGCATTTTTCATAGGGTATGCTATTCTATAAGCAAGCAGTTTGGTATACCAAATACCGAATGCCGTTGTTGGGAGCTGTTATCATAAATTCCACGCTGTGCAAAAAAGCCCGGTCGCATTGCGTCCGGCCATATAAATCCAGCGCTGTGTCCTTTGGGCTTGGCGTGTAATCAATATAAAGTGGGAGCAGACTTATGAATTTTGAAACAAATGTGCCGTATATCCAGAAAGTTTACAGCACGCTGAAACGTGCGATCGTTTTGAACGAACTGAAACAGGGACAGGTTCTGAATGAACGCGATCTGAGTGAAGAACTCAATATCAGCCGTACACCGTTGCGCGACGGTCTTAACCTTCTGGAAAACGAAGGCTGGATCGAAAAACGCGGAAAGAGCCGTATCGTTTCAGTGCTGACCTGGCGGGACATAGAAGAAATTTATGAGTTGCGCGTGCTTAATGAATGCTATGCGGTGCGCAAGGTCGTGCAGAATCTCACCCCGGAAGGTTCGGCGCATCTGTTGCGGATGCTTGAGCGGATGAGGGCAGAGTTTCAGGAAAACCGGGATCGGATTACCTTTCTAGAGGCAGATCAGTTATGGCACCAAACCCTGGATGAGTTCTGTGGAAATTCACGGCTGGACTCGATCCTGCATGGTATCTATGAGCAATTTGTACGTATCAGCTTTATCACAAATAAGAAAAACAACCTGCGGATTGAAGAGGCCATGGAGGAACATGCTGCCATCTATCAGGCCATTCTGGATAAAAAACCTGATGAGGCAGCAGCCGCTAGCGAGCGCCATATCGCCGCATGGTTCCACAGTTTGAAAGAAAACTGGGAGGAGAAAAATGAATGAATCCCGATACACGGAAAAGGATCTGAAACTTCTCGACATACTGTCCAGTTTCACTTCTGCAACCATCTACGAAGCGCTTGGCCAGACCGGCGCCTTCTCCAGTGTGATCAAACCGATCGATCCATCCTCTAAAGCTTGTGGTTTTGCCTATACGGTACAGGGAAAACCCGCGGATAATCTCGCCTTGCATCATGCCATCTACCGAGCACAGAGCTGCGAAGTGATTGTTGCATCGGTGCGCGGCTATACAGAATCCGGTTACTGGGGGGATGTGATGACCTGTGCCGCGCGCTGCCGCGGCCTACGCGGCCTGATTTTTGATGGAGCGGTTCGTGACACCGCTGAAATCATTTCGTCAGGCTTCCCGGTTTTTTGTCAAGGCACCTGTATCAAATGTACCGAAAAGTCCTATCCCGGGGCTTACGGTGTTCCTATCGTCGTCGGCGGTGTCCGGGTTGAACCGGGCGATCTTATCTTTGGCGACCGGGATGGTGTGGTTGTGGTTCCGCGCGCCCGCTTGGAAGAAATCGTGCCGCTTGTCACCGCCCGTATAGAAAAGGAGGCCGTCATTGAAGAACGGCTGAAAAAGGGCGAAAGCACAATTGACATTTATCATCTGATGAAAACAGATTCCTAACAACAATTATTTTATGGAAAGGAGCGGATGCCCAGGGGCCCCCCACCCTGCGTGGATTTCCGCCGCCGCTCCCTGCGGCGGGACACTGTGAAAGCCTTCCAACAACGCAAAAGACAAATCGCTTTCGGATAGTGAAAGGAGCTTTTTATGAAGAATTTTACTCAGATGTCCTGCGCGGTTCTTTTGATCGCGATTCTTGTTTTGACCGGCTGCTCCGGTGGCAACGCTTCCTCCAGTACGCTTCCAGCTTCCCCAGCCCCGTCTTCTAGCGCTTCGGAGTCTGTGTCCGACGCGCCGAAAGGCGCGGAATTCAACCTGCGTATCGGCCTCAACGGTTCTGAGGAGCATGTATTTGTGCAGGGTGTGCGCATGATTGAGAAAAAAATTGAAGAAAAAAGCAATGGTCGGATCCAAGTGGAGGTTTTTCCCAATAGCGTACTCGGCGCGGAGCGGGAAATGATCGAACAAACCATCATGGGCAGCATTGAGATGGCGGTTGTCGCAGCAGACGGCGCGACTCCGGCATGGGTGCCGGACACCCAGATATTTACGGTGCCCTACCTGTTTACATCGATCGAAGAGGCGCGTAATGCCGCCGATAACTTCCTGCTTGATTACCTTGAGCCTGGCTTTGAATCGGAAGGGCTACGCAATTTCGGCTTTTTTGAACTGGGATTCCGGCATTTCACCAACAACAAGCGTGCCATCTCCAAAGCGGAGGATATGAAGGGCCTTGTTATCCGTGTGCAGGAGTCCCCCGCTTGGCAGACGCTGATGGAACGGCTTGGCTCCACCCCGACCCCGCTGGCAGTCAATGAGCTGTATGGTGCTTTGCAGCAAGGCGTTGTGGACGGACAGGAAAATCCCCTGAGCACGATCGTCGCACAGAAATTCTATGAGGTTCAGAAGCACCTCGTTCTTGACGGCCATACCTACTGCGCCGGTGCGATTCTGATGAATCTCAATTTCTATAATGGGCTTTCAGATGCTGATAAAGAGCTGATTACAAGCTGTATTGATGAAGCAATCGCCGAGCAGCGCGGCCTCGTTGAGCAGAAGGACGCGGAATATTTGCAGATTTGTAAGGACAACGGTATGGAGATTGTCGAAAATCCGGATCTCGACAGCTTCAAGGCTGCGACGGCGAACTTCGGCGAAACCGAAGCGGTCAAGGCGCTTTTTGACACCTCGCTGATCGGGAAAGTCCAGGAATTCCTTGCGGCAAATTCATAAATTACAGGAGCGTTTCGTCCTTCCACTCTTCCAAGGCTGGAAGGACGTTCTGTTTCCCGGCTGTTTTTAGGAGCGTAAGAATATGAAATATCTGAATTTCGCATTGGATATCCTTTTGAAAGCGGTTATGGCAGCCAGCACCGCCAGTGTCCTGATCGTTTCGTTTATACAGATTATTTCGCGCTTTGTTGCGCAGATGTCGATTGGCTGGAGCGCAGATGTTTTGCGCTTGTCCTTTATCTATGCAGTTTTCAGCGGCGCAGCATACTGCGCGAAAAAGAACGAACACATCAATCTGGATATTCTCCTTTCGCTACTGCCTGTACGCAAACGCATGATCTGTGAAACAGTGATCCTATCGGTCGTCACGGTTTTCTGCGCTGTCCTTACCAAATTTGGCTACGTCTATACTCTATCGGGGCTTCGGCAGTCCGCGCCTTTTCTGCCAATTTCAATGGCAGTCTATTATGCGGCGCTTCCGCTTTGTACCGGTATTATGACCTTTTACTATCTGCAATTGATCATCAAAAACTTCTGCTACCTTTGTAAAAAGCAAGGAGGAGAAAGCGCATGTTTATGATCCTCATTCTGTTTATTGTCTTTTTCCTCGGACTGCCAATCGGCTTTGCGCTCGGAATTGTATCCACCGTGCAGATCGTTCAGATGGGCGTATCGATGAACATGGTCACCCAGCGGCTTTTTTCCGGGATCGATAGCACCACATTGACTGCAGTTCTGCTCTTTACGCTGGCAGGGTCTCTGATGATGAAGGGCGGTATGTCCGACCGACTGATCAGCTTTGCTGACGCACTTGTGGGGCATTTGCCGAGCGGTATGGCAATGGTGAGCGTGCTGGCCTGTATGTTTTTCGCGGCGCTGACCGGCGCTGCGGTGGCTGCTGCCGCAGCAATCGGCGGAATCATGATTCCGGTCATGTTAGAAAAAGGCTATGATAAGGGATTTACCTCCTCGCTTCTGGCAACGGCCAGTTCGATTGGTCCGATTATTCCGCCGAGCATTCCCCTACTGATCTACGGAGTGATCGCAAGCTGTTCGGTGGCAAAGCTTTTCATTGGAGGGATCATCCCCGGTATCCTGATGGGGGTTTCCTTGATGGCTGTTAGCTACTTTGTCGGAAAAAAAAGAGGTTATATCGGACGACCGAAGCGTGCGACGGCAAAAGAGATTTTCACAGCAGCTAAAAGTGCTGTTTTTGCGCTGCTCATTCCGGTAATTATTCTGGGCGGAATTATGTCCGGTATTTTTACTGCTACCGAATCCGCTTCTATTGCAGTGGTTTATGCTCTGCTCATCGGCATCTTTATCTACAAGACCCTGCCTTTACGTGAGATTCTCGCGTCGCTGATAGATGCCTCGAAAACCACCGGAATGGTGCTGCTGGTCGTCGGCTTTGCCTCTCTCTTCACTTGGGTGATCAGCATGCAGATGCTTCCCGCCCGGCTCACCGAACTTATGAGTTCAGTCATCCATTCAAAATATCTGTTCCTTCTGGTGGTCAATGTGATCTTGCTGATTGCAGGCACTTTCATCGATACGACCAGTGCAGTGCTGATCTTCTCGCCGCTCTTTTTGCCGATGGCGCAGAGTTTCGGGATTGATCCAATCCATCTTGGTGTTGTAATTGCAGTAAATCTAAGTATCGGTATGTGCACCCCCCCACTCGGGGTCTGTCTGTTCGTCACCAGCGGAATCACACAGCTCCCGCTCAAAGGGATGTTCCGGGATCTTATCCCACAGCTGGCCGCATTGGTGATCGTGCTGCTGATTATCACTTATTTCCCATGGACGGTTACAGCGTTGCCGGCACTGGTTGCCTGATCTTCCACATCCGAAACGAAATCATGAAAAAGGAGCTCCAAACATGTCAATCCTCTTGAAAAATGCCAATCTTGTGGATGTCTGCAACAAGCAGACACTCCTGGGTTTCGACCTGTTCATCGATAAGAACAGGATTTGTAAAATTGGCCGTGAACTTCGCTGCGAAGCGGAGGAAACCTATGATCTGGACGGCAGATGGGTGATGCCGGGGCTAATCAATATGCACGAGCATCAGTCCTATAAACGGCTGATCGGCCCGCTTTACGGCCCGAGCGGCGCCTGCACCAATCTGAAGGGCACCGATCTTGGAATTCGCGGTGTGCGTACCGCACTTTTCTCGCTCAAATGTGGGATTACAACCATCTGTGAGATGGGCTCCCTTTGCGGACTGAGCTATTCGATGCGCAGTGCGATTGAAAACGGGGTGATCCCTGGCCCCAGAATGTTTATTTCAGGACAGCACTTTACCACGACTGGCGGACATGCCTATGAGCTGGCCGCAGAGGTGGATACTCCGGAAGAGATGGTAAAGGCGGTACGCGGAACGATTAAACAGGGCGTCGACTGGATCAAGCTGCTCTGTTCCCATGAACCGGTTGTCGACGGCAATGATGGTCCCATCTGCGCGGAAATGAGCGAGGAACTGATTTCTGTAGCAGTTACCGAGGCACACGCGCGGCAGAAAAAAGTTGCCGTTCATGTGATGGGTGAGCTCGAACTCCAACGGGTGATCAATGCCGGCGTGGATGCCGTCCACCATGGGGCCTTTCTGACACTTAAACAGGCTCGCCAGATGAAAGAAAAAGGCATAGCGTTCGTATCTACCATCAGCGCCTACCGAAACACATCGAGCCCCGCTTTTGAACGAGGGGAACAGTGGGCAAGGGAAAATCTCATTTTACGCCCAGGCTTTGAATCGGCATTGAAAAATGCGATGCAGGCGGATGTGCTGATTGCCCCAGGCACCGATTCTCTTGGGGATTTGGTGGACGAACTGATTTTTATGCACCGTTTTGGCATGGGCCGAATGGAATGCCTGCGGTCGGCAACCCTGAATGGCGCACAAATTCTCGGGCAGGAGCAGTATCTTGGCAGTCTCACCGAAGGAAAGCTTGCCGATCTGGTCGTATTGGAGGCCGACCCCAGCGAGAATCTCGAAAACCTGCGCAGGGTTATGTGGGTGATGAAAGATGGATTAATTTATCATTTGCCGAATCTCTCACTGGAACATATGAATCCTCGTTGGTTGCTTGAATCTGCGCCAATGGTATGATATACAGTTTATTGGACCCCGGCGCGGGGGTGGGATGACTTTTAGAGAAATCAGATAAAGGACCGGTCAGGGAACGATCCCTGACCGGTCCTTTGTAGCTTCTAAAATTTTATGAATAAACACGACCATCCGCATCTCACTGAACAGATTTCGGGTGGATGCTTGCCCTGAAACCGATTTTTCAACCCACGGACTGCGCAGCGGCTCAGCACATGCTGAGTTTAACATTTTTACCCATATGGAGCAGACACTCCTGAATCTGTTTGATGATCCCCATTTTCGCGGGGAAACCGATTTCTGCATCCAACCGCTCGTGGGCCTTGTTTTCCGCGCGCCCCACAAAAAGATTGATGTCGGTGGCCTCCTCGAAGAGCATCCGCGCGAGAAGCGACGCGCCGTCGGTCCGGTTCTTGATTTCAAAGGCCACCCGGGTTCCGGCGGTGTATTCCTGTGCGATTTCGAGCACTTTGCCAAGGGTGATGACCCCTTCGGTCACAAGGTCGATGCCTTTGATCGAAGCGGCCGCGGGGATCTCCTCGGTGCCGGTATCCGGCAGCGGAACAACCGGCGCGCGCAGATACCGGCTGGCCGCCTGTGCGGTGGTGCCGCCGCAGACAATATGCCGTCCCTCCTTTGAAAAGAACATGCGCATCACGCTTTCGTCATCCTCTCTATGCGCGGGCGGGCCGATGAGGACGTTGACCGCCTGCCGTTTCCGCAGCTTGTAGACGATGATGGTGATGTCGTCGTCCGGCGAGCCAAGATCGAGATCCATGCAGGCTTCGGCCAATGTGGCGGCCATCCGCTGTGGAGAGAGGTCCGGCGCGTAGCAGTCCTCCAGATGTTTGATAATATCTTCGCGCGGCCAGCCGTCGAGCATCGTTTTTCCGAGCCCCGCGTTGGTTACCCCATCCGAAAAAAGGATAAGAAAGTCTCCGGCTGCCAGCCGCAGGACGCTTTCGGAAATCTCCTTGCCGCCGATAATCCGGCGGCTGCGCTCGTAATCGAAGTTTTTCCCCGCGCGCAGCAGGATTGCGGGCGGGTTGTCAAACTGCGCGAGATAGGCTTCGGTACGGTTGTCATCCAGCTGCAGGATGGTAAAGGTCGAATAAGCCATTTTACGCACCTTGCAAACCGGGAGGGTGTCGGCCATGGTGCGGATACACTGGGAGATTGGCAGCTTGCGCGCCATCATCGTACTGAGGATTTTCGCGGTCAGCGTTGCGAGAATATTGGCTTTGACTCCGCTGCCAAGCCCATCCGAAAGTACGATGGTCGTACCGTTTTCTGTTTTGACAGTGGTATAAAAATCGCCACAGACCGGCTGGTCGTGTTTATTGATGCTGACATAGCCGCCCTCCATGAAGAGATCCTTCATTTTCTGTGCCCCTCCAGCAGAATTGCCTCCTTGAGGTCGGTCAGCGCCACTTGGGTCTCGGCGGCCGTTTCACCCAGCAGGGAAGCAATTTCATGAACGGTGCGCAGCTGCTTTTCAATGATCTCATCAGTAATGCGCGCGGCGCTCAGCTTGACGTCCATGATTTTTTCGTTTTCCAGTTCGGCTTCGGTGACATCCTTCATGATACAGATGCAGATTCCGATGCCCTTATCGTACAGGAACTCCTGCTCCAGATATTTTTGATATTCGGGCAGGAAGACTTTCTGGGAAAAGCGCCCGCTTTCCGAAGTGATCGCCTTGACAAAGTCGAACTCGTTGAGAATGCGGGAAACCGGCGCGCCGATCAGCTCCTGTGGACGAAGCAGGCCGAAAACCGCTCCGGCCGCACGGTTGAGCTCCTGTATGGTGAGATCGGTATTGACCGTGACAATTGCGCTTGGAACCGCGTCAATCACCTGGAGGGAGACCGACTCCGCGCGTTCCTTCATATAGGGCAGGCACATGCTGATCTCTGCCCGGCCAAAATGAACCGCGGCCGCCTTTTCCCGGCAGGTAGCATATCCGCAGGTGCCGCAGTTGAGTTCGTCCTCCGGACGGTGCTTGCCCATCTTCTGGAGGATCGCGGTGATCTCCTGCTCGCTCGGCGGGATACAGATCACCTCCAGATCGGGGATGCTCTTTTCAAGCGCCGGGGAATCAGGCAGGTCGAAATCATCTGTCCGTCCGCCGCCGGCAAACGCCTCCACCCGGATACGCGAGGCGAGCGCCTCCTTTTTCCCGCCCGCGCAGGGCCCTCCGATACAGCTGCCGCTGCAGGCGCTCATCTCGACAAAACAATCGGAAAGACGGCCCTTTCCGATCTCTTCGAGCACCTCCATGCAGTTTTGCAGGCCGTCCACCGCAAGATAGTGGCAGCCGTTTTCCTGTTCCATGCTCTTCAGAATGCCGCCGCTTTCCGGGAAGAAACGGGAACGGCGCGGGGCGCTTTCTGCGGAAAGGGATGGAAAGGAGATCCCGCGCGCCTGCATCCAGTCGTTCAGCTCATCAAAAGTGAGCGCGTAATCCGCTCCGTCCGGGAATTGCTCGCATTCGTCCTTCTTGGAGATGCAGGGCCCGATGAATACGACCACCGCATCCGGGTCCTGCGTTTTCAGGAGTTTGGCGTGCGCCTGCATCGGAGAGAGAACCGGCGCGAGATGCCGCAAAGCCTTGGGAAAACGCGTTTGGATGAGCTTTACAACCGTCGGGCAGCAGGAAGAAATGAGCAGCTGACCGCGGCGTTCGCGCACAAGCTGTTCATAGCGGGACTTCACCAGATATGCCCCTTCGGCTGTCTCCCGCGCGCCGGCAAAGCCCAGCGCGCGCAGCGCCTGCGCAAAGGCGTCAAATCCGTCGACCGGATAGCTTGCGATAAAAGCGGGCGCTACGCTTGCAACGACGGTTTTGCCGCCTGCGATCGCGCTTTCGACCGCTTGGATATCGCTGCGCACCACCTTGGCCTGCTGTGGACATACCAGGATACAATTGCCGCAGTAGATACAATCCTGCAGGATGACCTGTGCCTGGTGGTTTTTCACTTCGATGGCCTTCACTGGACAGCCGCGGACGCATTTATAGCAATTTTTGCAGTTGGCTTTTTTCAGCTTCAGGATTTCCATCTGGTTCAGCCCGCTTCCTTCAGAATGTGATTTTCAAAGACGCTTTCGGCGTTTTCGGGCGTGACGCCGGTGATGAGCCGGCCGTCCACCTGGATGCTGACGCCCTGGTCGCAATGTCCCAGGCAGATGCTTGACCCGAGCTGGACGCGGTCCTCGAGATGATTTTGCCGGACCAGCTCGGCAAAACGTTCGCGGACGCGGTAGGAGCCGTTGACATGACAGGCGCTGCCAATACAGATTAGAACTTTCACAATGTAAACCTCCCGGCTGACAATTCAAAATTTGGTCAATATTGCTTTAAGTATACGACGAGTGTTAATTAATTGTCAATCTCTGCGGGCCAGGAAAATCTGCAAAAACGGGGGGAATTAGCCATTGACCGATAAAACAGTTTTTTTGCCCAAAAAAGAAGGGAAAAATTCTACAATTAGTCCAACTAAAATGCCTTTCCAAAAGTTGTTGCCTATGGTATACTTAACTTGTTTTGGATTGTTACAATTTTATCAATCTCCCCTCTGCCGATGCACCGTGGCGTGTGCGACGAAAACGTAAAGAAGGATGGTCCATATGGGAAACACAACCAATTTTGACAAGGCTGAAGAAATTCTTCAGGCGCATGGAAAAAAGGAATCCGCCCTGATTGCGATCATGCAGGATATCCAGGCGGAATACCGCTATCTGCCGCCCGATATTCTCGAGTACATTGCAAAGGGGCTGGGCATCGGTGTGGCGAAGGTGTACAGCGTCGCCACCTTCTACGAGAATTTTTCGCTTGAACCAAAGGGCAAATACGTCATCCGCATCTGCGACGGCACCGCCTGCCATGTGCGCAAGTCGATTCCGATCCTGGAAGCGCTGCGCAAGGAACTGGGCCTCTCGGATAAGAAACACACCACCGATGACCAGGTTTTTACGGTGGAAACCGTCTCCTGCCTGGGCGCCTGCGGGCTTGCGCCGGTTTTGACGGTGAACGACAAAGTTCATCCCGCCATGACGCCGGACAAAGCGCGGGAGCTGCTGAAAGAACTCAAAGAGGAGGACGCGGGAAATGCCTAAGGTCAATACATACGCCGAGCTTTCTGAACTGCGCGGGTTTGCGCAGCGTTCGCTCGGCATGCAGAAAAAACAGGTGCTCATCTGTGCCGGTACCGGCTGCGTCGCGGGCGGTTCGCTGGTCATTTACGACCGGATCAAAAAAGCCTGTGAGGAGCGCGGGCTTGACGTCTGTGTCGAACTGCGCCACGAGCCCCACGGCGAAAATATCGGGCTCAAAAAGAGCGGCTGCCATGGATTCTGCGAGATGGGCCCGCTGCTGAAGATCGAGCCGCTGGACGTGCTCTACATCAAGGTGAAACCGGACGACTGTGAAGAGATCATCGAAAAATCGGTGATCGGCGACGAGGTGATCGACCGCCTGCTTTATAAGCTGGAAGGCAGGACCTATCCAAGTCAGCATGAGATCCCGTTTTATAAAAAACAGACCCGCCTCGTGCTGCATAACTGCGGACAGAACGACGCGGAGGACGTGCTCGAATACATCGCCAAAGGCGGCTATGAAGCTTTCGCAAAGGCGCTTTCCTCGATGACCGGCGAGGAGATCTGCAAGCAGATCTCCGAATCGAATCTGCGCGGCCGCGGCGGCGGCGGGTTCCCGACCGGCCGCAAATGGGAACAGGTGCGCCGCCAGAAGGAGCCTGTCAAATATGTCGTCTGCAACGGCGACGAAGGCGATCCGGGCGCTTTTATGGACCGTTCGATCATGGAGGGCGACCCGCACAAGATGCTTGAGGGCATGATGATCGCGGGTTACGCGACCGGCGCACAGGAAGGCTACATCTACGTCCGCGCCGAATATCCGTTGGCGGTCAACCGCCTCAAAACCGCGATCCGAAAAGCCAAGGAACTCGGCCTGCTCGGGGAAAACATCCTGGGGTCCGGTTTCAGCTTCGAATTGCATATCAACCAGGGCGCGGGCGCGTTCGTCTGCGGCGAAGGAAGCGCGCTGACCGCTTCGATCGAGGGCAACCGCGGCATGCCGCGCGTCAAGCCCCCGCGCACAGTCGAACAGGGGCTTTTTGGAAAGCCAACCGTCCTTAACAATGTGGAAACCTTCGCCAACGTCCCGATGATTATCCTCAACGGGGCGGACTGGTTCAAATCGATCGGTCCCGAAAACAGCCCGGGCACCAAGGCGTTCGCCCTCACCGGCAATGTCAACAACACAGGGCTCATTGAGGTGCCGATGGGCACCACCCTGCGCGAGGTCATCTTTGATATCGGCGGCGGGGTCAAAAATGGCCGCGACTTCAAGGCGGTGCAGATCGGCGGGCCGTCCGGCGGCTGTCTCACGAAAGAACACCTCGACCTGCCGATGGATTTCGACTCGCTTAAAAAGGTCGGCGCGATGGTCGGCTCGGGCGGCCTGGTCGTCATGGATGACAAGACCTGCATGGTCGAGGTTTCCCGGTTCTTCATGAATTTCACCCAGAACGAATCCTGCGGCAAATGTGTCCCCTGCCGCGAGGGTACCAAGCGGATGCTGGAAATCCTCGAACGGATCGTTCACGGCAACGGCACGCCGGAGGATCTCGACCTGCTTGACGAGCTGGCCGAAACCATCTCCAAGACCGCACTGTGCGGGCTCGGAAAAACCGCGGCGTTCCCGGTGCAGTCTACGCTCAAATACTTCAAAGACGAGTATCTCGCCCATGTCGTCGACAAGCGCTGTCCCGCGGGCGACTGTCAGGCGCTGAAGGTCTATACGATCGATCCCGAAAAGTGCAAAGGCTGCAGCAAATGCGCGCGCGGCTGCCCGGTGAACGCGATTACCGGGAAGATCAAGGAACCGTTCGTCATCGATCGGAACAAATGCATCAAATGCGGCGCCTGCGTGGATACCTGCCCGTTTGGGGCGATTAAGGAGGCTTAACCATGAGCAAAGGAATCATGTATATCGACGGCAAGCGGGTCGCCTTTGACGGGGAGAAAAACGTATTGGCAGTTATCCGCAAGGCGGGGATCGAAATCCCGACCTTCTGCTATTATTCGGAACTTTCGGTTTACGGCGCCTGCCGGATGTGTGTTGTGGAGAACGAATGGGGCGGCGTGGAGGCATCCTGTTCGATGCAGCCGCGGGACGGCATGAAAATCCGGACCAACACCGCCAAGCTTCAAAAACACCGTAAAATGATCCTCGAGCTGCTGCTCGCGGCCCACTGCCGGGATTGCACCGTCTGCGAAAAGAACGGTAAATGCAAACTGCAGGAGCTTTCGCTTCAGTACGGTATCCGCCGCATCCGCTTTGAAGATACCCGTGAGAAAATGGAGCTCGACCGTTCGAGCAAATCCATCCTGCGCGATCCGAATAAATGCATCCTCTGCGGCGACTGTGTGCGCATGTGCAGCGAGGTGCAGGGGATGGGCGTCATAGATTTTGCCCACCGCGGCTCCAATCTGCGGATCATGCCTGCGTTCGGGCGTGAAATTGGGGAAACCGACTGTGTGGGCTGCGGCCAGTGCGCGGCGGTTTGTCCGACCGGCGCCATCACGATCAAGGGCGACATTGGCCGCGCCTGGAAGGCGATCCAGGACCCGGAGAAGCGGGTCGTCGTGCAGATCGCGCCCGCGGTGCGCGTTGCAATCGGAGAAGAATTCGGCCTCGCGCCGGGTGAAAATGTCATGGGCAAACTGGTCGCGGCGCTCAAGCTGATGGGTGTGGACTATGTCTTTGATACCACCCTCGGCGCGGACCTTACAGTCATGGAGGAGGCCAGCGAATTCCTCAAGCGGATCGAAACGGGCGGCCCGTTCCCAATGTTCACCTCCTGCTGCCCGGCGTGGGTGCGCTACGTCGAGAAACGCAAACCGGAATATCTCACAAACATCTCCTCCTGCAAATCCCCGATGGAGATGTTCGGCGCGGTGCTCAAAGAGCACTATAAATCGATGCAGGCTGTCGACGGCAAGGAAACGGTGGTCATTGCGATCATGCCCTGCACCGCCAAAAAATCCGAAGCCGCCCGCAGCGAATTTGTCCGGGCGGGCCTTGTGGATGTCGACTATGTGCTGACCACCCAGGAGGTCAGCACGATGATCAAAGAAAATGGCATCGTCTTTGACGAAATTGAAAGCGAGTCCCCGGATATGCCGTTCGGGCTTGGCAGTGGAGCGGGCGTTATCTTTGGCGCCACCGGCGGCGTGGCCGAGGCGGTCATCCGCCGCTGCGCCGAACAAAAGGATTCCAATACCCTGCGGGAAATTGAATTTTGCGGCGTGCGCGGCATGGAGGCTGTCAAGGAGGCCGCAATTACAGTCGATGGCCAGGAGATTAAGATCGCCGTTGTAAACGGGCTTGGAAAAGCACAGGAACTCATCGGGAAGATCGAAAGCGGGGAAGCCTCCTATCACCTGGTGGAAGTTATGGCGTGTCCGGGCGGATGCATCGGCGGCGCCGGGCAGCCGCTTGGCTTTACAAAACAGCGCGAGGAGCGCGCGAAGGGCATTTACAGTGTTGACCAGCAGTCCCAGATCAAGCGTTCGGAGGAAAATCCGATGATCATGGCGCTCTATAACGGGGTGCTGCGCAAAAACCGGCACGAACTGCTCCACGTCCACTATCAGGGTGGATCGGAAGAATAGGAGGAAGCCAAATGCGCGTATTGGAAGTGTGTGTGGGAAGCGCCTGCTACTTGAAAGGCTCTTACAATGTGATCAGTGACTTGCAGGAGCTGGTTTCGGATCATGATCTGGCTGAACAGATTGAGATCAAAGCCGCGTTCTGTTTTGGAAACTGCGCGGGAGCCGTATCCGCGAAGTTTGAGGACGAGGATCAGGTGCTGAGCGTGGATCCCAAGCAGGTGAAGCGCTTCTTTGACAACGAGGTGCTGCCTCGCCTGCAGGCATAAAACAAAACCCCGGTCACATGTGACCGGGGTTTTTCTATAGGCATGGGGGCGCACCCGCGCTTTTTCATTTCCTGGATGTGATGCCTGGAGAAAGGATTATAAGGCGCTCCCTTTTACAGGCGCAAACAGTCGGGACATATCCACGCCCTCCAGCTCCAGGAGCATGATCTTTTTTTCAACGCCTCCAGCATAGCCGGTCAGGCTTCCACTGGCGCCTACCACCCGGTGGCAGGGGATGATGATGGAGATGGGGTTATGTCCCACAGCGCCGCCCACCGCTTGGCTGGACATCGTTTTTCTGCCCATTTTAGCCGCCATTTTTTTGGCAATATCGCCGTAGGTGGTCACCTCTCCGTAGGGGATTGCGCACAGCATATTCCATACCTCTTGACGAAAGGTTCCCCCGATAGGGCGCAGAGGGAGTTCAGAAATCCCGGGCTTCTCCCCGGCAAAATAGCGGTCCAGCCAGTCTTTTGCGGCGCGCAATACCGGCAGGTCAGCCTTTTTTGTCATGCGCTCCGGGACGGTATTTCCGAAGTACTTCTGGCCCTCCATCCAAAGGCCCGCCAAATTTTCCCCATCACACGCAAGGGTAAGGAGTCCCACGGGAGATTGGTATGTTGTGGAATAGAACAGATCAAAGACCCCTTTGCAATCAAATTCAAATACCGGCGGCAAGTATCCCGCCAACGCGGCGGCCCGAAAGGCCAGCGCCGTATTCGGCAGGGGAAATCCGGTCATTCCGAATCCTGTTTGATGTAACGCCGGTAACGCCACAGAATGGTTTTTCCGTGTTCACACACCTTCTCCTCAGCTGCATCCGGATCGCCGCTTTTAATCGCCTCAAAAATTTCCCAATGGTTGTCCGCCGTGGAGGCGCGCAGCTGAAAGGATTCCTCACGGATCGCGAGCCATTCGGGGCCGCTTAGCAGGATGTTGTCGTACGCCTGCTGCAGATAGCGGCTCTGCGCAGCCTCAGCGATCTTGCGGTGAAATTCGTAATCCGCGTCGATGAGCGTAGCCACATCTTTTTTCTGGCGCGCTTTTTCAATTTTATCCAGCGACTTTTCCATCTCAGAGAGCGCTTTGGGCGTAATGCGTTCGGTCGCCAGGCGCGCCAGGTGGCGCTCCAGAATAATCCGGGCTTCGACCCGCTCGGTCAGATCCTTGGGATCAGGCGTGGAAGAGAGCAGCGGCGAGCCCATTTTTCCGACCGCGTCGTGGAGGGTCAGATAGGTGCCGTCGCCGGGCTTTATAACAATGATATTCGCATAGGAAAGAGCTTTCATTGCTTCACGCACGGAAGCGCGGCTGACGCTCCACTGCTCGGCCAGCGCACGTTCGCTCGGGAAACGGTCACCCGGTTTCATCTCGCCGGAACGGATCGCATCCATCACGCTGTTGACGATTTCATCTACAATGGTTTTTTTGAGCACTGGCCGCATAGTTACATCCTCATTCCTTTGATAGATCGCGCAAATATTCTAAATTAGTATAGCATTATTTGCATGAGACCGCAAGAGAGATGTTCTGTGAAGTAAATTAATAAGCTCGAAAAAAGGAGAAATATTTGGACTAAATCCATAAAAACAATTTAAAAATTTCAGCATATTTATAGAAAACATATGAAATTGTATTGACGGATGCTTCGAAAAGCCATATACTGATCGCAACAATTGGTCTAACCACCTTACCATAAGATCAATTGATAAAATTTGCCCGAAAACGGAAGAGGAGGTACGTATGAGATACGAAAATGTGGAAGTCATTGCCTTGACCCGCCGGCTTGTTCAGATTGAAAGCACCAATGTGGGGACCTTTGAAGGCGAGATCAGCCGGTTTGTGGCCGATTGGCTCACCCAAAACACCAAGGCGCAGGTGGTCCGCGATGAATTTGAACCCGGCCGCTTTAATGTGATGGCAACCCTGAAGGGAAAACAGGCGCACCCCAACCTGATTTACGTGGCCCATATGGACACAGTGCCCGTGGGAAGCGATTGGACCAAAGACCCCTTTGCCGCCGAGATCGTCGACGGAAAGATGTATGGACGCGGCGCCTTCGATATGAAAGCGGGGCTGGCCTGCGCGATGATCGCCTTCCGTGATTTCGAGAAAAAATGCCGCGCAGAGGGCCTGACGCCGAAATATGATTTTACCTTTGTCGGGTCGGGGGATGAAGAGGATGTAATGAAGGGTGCGGACCGCCTGGTGGAGATTGGGCTGGCCGACCGGCAGACGCTGGTGCTCGATACCGAGCCAACCAGCGGAGAGATTTACATGGCGCACAAGGGGAAAACCTGGTTTGAGATCAGCACCAAAGGCAAGGCGGCCCACGGCAGCACGCCCTATAAGGGAGCCGATGCGATCGTTGCGATGGCGGAAGTGATCCTGGAGATCAAAAACCGGTTGGACGCGTATCCGGAGGACCCGGTCATGGGACGCAATACCGTTTGTTTCGGCACAATCAACGGCGGTTTCAACACCAACATCGTCGCGGACAGATGCGCCATCCAGATCGATGTTCGCCTGGCTCCGCCGCTCACAAACGAAGGGTCGATCAAGCTGGTGGAGGATGCGATTGAAGCCGCGACAGCGCGTGTTCCGGGCACAAGCGGGAGCTATCGCGTGATTGCGCAGCGCCCGTATGTGCAGATCAACGAGGATTCCTTCCTGCTGAAAAGCCTGCAGGATTCCTGTGAAAAAATCACCGGCGCCCGTCCGCAGCCGCTGGTATTCACCGGTTATACCGACAGCGGTGTGATCGACGGCAGCACGGGATGCAAAAACGGCATGTCCTACGGCGCGGCGGGTGCGCATGAACACCAGGCGGATGAGTATGTTGAATGCGACTCGGTCATCCAGTCCCTCGAAGTATACAAGGATCTGACCCAGCGCATTTTGCTCTGAACATAAAAAACGATGATCCCCGGAAAACCGGGAACCATCGCGGGAAGATTAGATTTTGGAAGTCTCAAGCGGACTTTCATAGTAGGAATTGTAACGTTCCCAGACCGATTCTTCGTGCAGGAGCACTATCTGGGAGGCCAGATCAGGGTCCCTCGCTTTGATCGCGTCGCAGATGTCGTAATGGTTGTGCGCATCCGCCGCGCGCTGTTCGAACGGCAGGCGGGTGATGCCGAACCATTCCGGGCCGGCCAGCAGGATACGCTCATAGGCTTCCTGCAGGTAATGGTTTTGCGCGGCGGCGGCCACCGCCTGATGGAACGCGTAATCAGCTTTTAAAAGGGCGTTTACATTTTTCTGCTCGCAGCATTTTTCGATCCGCTTACAGGCCTTTTCAATTGCGGCGATTGCCTGCGGGGTGGCATGCTGCGCGGCCAGCCGGGTGATCTGCTGCTCGAGGATCATACGGGCCTGCACCCGCTCTTCCATGTCCTGCCCGTCGAAGGATGGGGACGTCCTTTGCGGAGATTTGGGGCTTGTGGATTTCGTCGGCTGCGTTTTGAGGTAGGTGCCGCTGCCCGGGCGGATCTCGAGGACGCCGGAAAAGGAAAGTGCCTTCATCGCTTCCCGCACGGCAGTGCGGCTGACGCTCCACTGCTCGGCCAGCGCGCGTTCGCTGGGGAAGCGTTCGCCCGGTTTCATCTCGCCGCTTTCAATCGCTTCCATGATGCTGGCGACAATCTCGTCCACAAGCGTTGTTTTAAGAACAGGTTTCATTTTTGTCTCCGTTTCGTTCTGCAGAACATATTTTTAAAAGAGCAAGCCTTCCTATTGTACGGAATGTGACAGGAAAACGACCTGCGGCGCCCATTTCGGTGCTTAGTATAGCATGATTCCCGTATTTCTGCAAGAAAACTTTCAGTCCGAAGGTGCAACCGTTATTTGACAAAGAAGTCAAAGAACACTATGATAAAAAGGAGAGAAAATAATGAAAAAACTGCTGACGATCGCCCTGTGCTTTACCATGGTTCTCTTTTTATTCGCCGGATGCAGCGGTTCCGCTCCGTCAGCCGCGCCAGCGGCTTCAAGCGGCACGCCGGCCGCGCCGGCCGCGTCTGCGGCCGCGGCCCGGCCGCGTCTGCGGCCCCGGCCGATGGCACTGTACTCGCGCTGAAGGCCGCCCATGTTGTTTCGGAGGAATCCTCCACCCACAAAACGCTCGTCCGTCTGGGCGAGGAGATTGAAAAAGTTTCCGGCGGCAAAATGACGGTTGAGGTTTATGGCAACAGCGTCATGGGAACCGCCCGCGAAATCGTGGAATCGATGCAGGCGGGCGCGCTGGATATGGCGATCCTTGCGAATGCGCCGTACAGCGGATTCACCGATGCGCTGACCTGCTTTGACGTTCCGTACCTGTTCGATTCGCTTGATGAAGGCTGGTACGTCCTGGACGACCCGTTCGGGACCGAGATCCTCAGCGACCTGGAAAACCAGGGCCTGCACTGCCTGGGCTGGGTGGGCGCTTCCTGGCGCAATATGTCCACCACCAAGGTCGAGGCGCACAGCCCGGCCGACATGAAGGGGCTTAAAATGCGCGTGATCGAAAGCCCGATGCATGTGGAACACTTCAACCTGATCGGCTGCTCCGCGACCCCGATGGCTTTTTCCGAACTTTACACCGCGCTGCAGCAGGGCGTCGTCGACGGCCAGGATAACCACTGGCTCGAGATGTGGACCAGCGCGCTGCATGAGGTGCAGGGTTATCTGATGGAAACCCGCCATATCATGGACCCGACAAACATCATGATGTCCAAAACCACCTATGACAACCTGACAGACGAGCAGCGCGGCTGGGTGGATGAAGCGTTTGAATCCGCAAAGGCGGATATGCGCCAGATCACGACTGACGACGAGCTTACAAACAAGCAGAATGTGATCGATGCGGGGCACTGCAAAGTGATCGAACTGACCGAGGCGGAACGTGACTCCTTCAAAGCGGCCGCGCAGCCGATGATCGACAAATACACCGAGTCGAACCCGAATGTCAAGAAGATCATCACGCTGACGGAAGAATTCCGCGCGCAGAACAGCTGACCGCTGGCTCATGGGGACTTTGCCCTTGGGCGTCCCTTCGATGCCCAAGGGCCATTCGAAGGAGGGAAAACAGTGCTTGCAAAGATCAACAAGTTCTTCATTGCGATTGAAGATAACCTTGCGGTCATCCTGTTCTTCATCATGACCTGTATCACCTGCATGAACGTCTTTACCCGGTTCTTCCTAAATTATACCGCTTCCTGGGCGGAGCAGACCACCCGCCTGCTATTTATCTGGGTCGGCTACGCGGGCGTCTGCATCTGTGTACGCCGGGACAGCCACCTCAAGGTGGAGGCGCTGCCCGCATTCCTGCCTCCGCGCGGCGGCGCTGCGGTGCGCGTGATCGGGGACCTGGTTTCGGTCCTGTTCGGCTATTATATCTCTTGGAAAATCTTTGAGACGACCCTCAACCTGATTGCTACCCACCAGACCTTCCCGGCCATGCCGTCGGTACCGGTCTGGATCATGTATCTGCCTGGCGCGCTGGGCATGTTTGGCTTTGCAACCCGCATGATCGGTACGCTGATCAAGCACTGCAAACAGGCCTTTGGAAAGGGGCTGCCGCCCGCCGGGCCTGAAAAAGAAGCCGTAAAAGCTGCCGAGGGAGGTGACCGGGCATGATTCCTGTCCTGATGGGAACGCTGTTTGCATGCCTGTTTCTGACCGTGCCGATCGCGGTTTCGCTCTGTGTCACCTGCACGGTGTTCTTCGCGGCATTTTATCCCAATACCCCGATGGCGACCCTGCTTCCGCAGTCGATGATTTCGGCAATGGATTCCTTCTCCCTGATGGCGATCCCCTTCTTTATCCTGATGGGTTCGCTGATGGAGGGCTGCGGCCTTGCCAAGCGGATTGTCAAGGGCGCCGAAAAGGTGACCGGCAGCATGCCGGGCGGCCTGGGCATGGCGGCGGTCGCGGCGTCGGCGTTTTTCGCGGCGCTTTGCGGCTCCGGTCCGGCGACGGTCGCGGCGATCGTTTTTCGCGGCGCTTTGCGGCTCCGGTCCGGCGACGGTCGCGGCGATCGGCGGAATCATGATGCCCGCAATGAAAAAACAGGGCTATGATACGGCATACTGCGCGGCACTTGTCTCCGCCGCCGCGGTTATCGGGCCGATCATACCGCCGAGTATCCCAATGATCGTCTATGGCGTGACCATCGGCGCGTCGGTGGGCGAACTGTTTATCGCGGGCGTCATACCGGGCATCATCATTGCAATTGTATTGATGGTCCTTAACTATTTCTTTGCCAAGAAGCGCGGTTATCTTGGACTCAGCAAGGCCGCGCTTGCCGAAAAATACGGCGAGACTTCCGGGAAAAAGGGCTTTAGGATCGATGACTCGGTCTGGGCGCTGATTATGCCGGTTATCGTCCTGGGCGGCATCTACGGCGGCGTGTTCACACCGACCGAGGCGGCTGCTGTGGGCGTCATGTACTCGGTCTTTGTCGGAAAGTTCATTTATAAAGAGCTCGACTGGAAGAAGCTGCGCACCGCGCTGCTCAACGCGACCGAGCTGACCGCTGTTGCGGTCATCCTGCTGGGCGGCGCGAACACCTTCGGCCGTATCCTGACGCTCGGCAAGATTCCGCAGACGATCGCGGCGTTCATCATGTCCGCGACCGAAAACCCGGTCATCATCATGCTCTTTGTGAATGTGTTTTTGCTCATCACCGGTATGTTCATCGATACGACCTCGAACATCCTGCTGTTTGCCCCGCTGTTCTGGCCGCTGGTTCAGATGCTCGGTTATGATGCGGTTTATTTCGGCATCATCATGACCATCAACCTCTGTATCGGCATGCTTACCCCGCCGGTCGGCGTAAACCTTTTCGTGGGCCAGACGATCAGCGGCGCGCCGCTGGGCGCCATCATGCGGGATGCCATTCCATTCCTGCTTGCGTTGATTCTGACATTGACGGTCTTTATTGTATTTCCACAGATCGTCATGTTCTTACCCAATCTATTATACGGTTAAAGGAGACAACAACATGAAAACGATTGGCGAAATCCCATGTATTACCGCAGCCGGAACACCTTATCAGATCGGCTATGCTCACGGAAGCGGCGCGAAGGAGCGAATCGCGGTGAGCTTGGCGACCTATCGGGAGATGTTCTGGGATTATTCCGGCATCTCCTGGGAACAGACCCAGAAGATTGCGGAAAGCTTTGTCCCCTGTATTGAAAACTACAATCCGGATTATCTTGCGGAGATGCAGGGGATCGCGGACGGCGCGGGGGTGCAGTTTTGGGAAATTCTGGCGCTTAATGTGCGCAGCGAGCTGGTGCTGCAGGGCGGATCGCTTGTATCAGACGGCTGCACCTCGGTTGCGGTCACACCGGAGCGCACCGCGGGTGGGGTTACGCTAATCGGGCAGAATTGGGACTGGAAAATGTCCATTCGGCAGGCGCTGATCCTGCTGCGGATCCATCAGGAAAATGGGAAGCCGGACATCTGCATGATGACCGAAGCGGGCATCATCGGAAAGATTGGATGCAACTCCGCCGGGCTTGGCGTCTGCCTGAACGCGCTGTCGGTCGACGCGGCGCCCTCCGGCGTGCCGCTTCACATCGCGTTGCGCGGCATCCTGGATTCCCAAAACCTCAACGACGCGGTCCGGGCCGCTGTGCGGGAGAAGCTCGGCTGCTGCGCCAACTTCCTGATCGCGCACAGGGATGGAGAGGCGCTCGATGTGGAAGTCGCGAACGACGATTTCGATGTGCTCTATCCCAGGGATGGAATCCTGGTTCACACCAATCATTTTACCAGCCTGCGTCTGCCGCGCGCACCGTATCACGACACGCTCAAGCGTTCCATGCCGAACAGCTTCCACCGGCTCGGGCGGCTTGATAAGCTGGTTCGCGCCGTCGAGGGGCCAATCGGCGTACAGGACCTTAAAACAGCGTTCGCGGACCATGCGGGGGCGCCGTTTGCAATCTGCCGGCACGAAGGGGACGAAATGGGCGGCCTTTCGATGTCCACCGTATTTGCCATTGTGATGGATCTGACCAATCTGACGCTGCACATCTGCCCTAAGCACCCCTGCAACACCCCGTTTGAAACGGTTTTGCTGAAAGATGGCGGCCAATGAAAACTGTGTTCCCTTTGGGCCGGGGCCGCTCGGCGTCTGCCATAAGGCGGACGAATGGGCGGACTGCGAGCAGGTGTTCCAGACGACGGATGTCCTTGAACGCCTGACCGAAAGACTGCTTTTCTGAACGGCCTGCTTTTATCCGCCAGAAACAACCTCCATATTTCCCTGTGCCCGCAGGGGAAAAAGCCGCCGGAAACGGCGGCTTTTCTTTATGGCTCCCTTCTAATAAAAAGGAGCACAATCCAATTTACAAATCGATCATCTTCCTGTATCATAGTGGTAACGATAGAAAGGGATGGAAAACGAGCATGGATTACAGTAGTGAACCGGTGAAACAGAACATCGAAATTGGATATGGAATGAAGCCGCAGATGGTAGCGGTGGAGGAGCATCGTTTGCTCGGAATTCTGAAACCGAATGCGGTTGCCGTCGAGCGTACCGGGAGGGCGGCGGTTGACAGCGCACTCCAGTGTCCTGTGGGCTCGCCGCGCCTGAGAGAGCTTGTGAAACCGGGGATGCGGATTGTGATCATCACCAGTGATATCACCAGGCCGCTGCCCAGCGGTCAATTGATCCCCGCGGTATTGGAGGAGCTTTATGCGGCGGGGGTGGATGCCGCGAATATCACCATCGTATTTGCATTGGGCAGCCACCGCAGGCAGACCGAGGCGGAGATGCGCAGGCTGGTGGGGGATGAGGTGTATCAAACGGTTCGCTGCATGGACAGCGATACAACCGATTTCGTTCGCCTTGGCAGTACGCGGCTGGGCACTCCGGTGGATATTACGCGTGTGGTGGCTGAAGCGGATTTCCGGATTGGTTTGGGCAATATCGAATTCCACTATTTTGCGGGTTACAGCGGCGGGGCGAAAGCGATCATGCCGGGAGTATCCACCCGTGCCGCCATTCAGGCAAATCACAGCCGGATGGTGCTGCCGGAAGCTGCTGCGGGAAGACTGGAGGACAACCCCGTCCGCATGGATATCGAGGATGCGGTCCGGCTCTGTCCTCTGCATTTTATTGTGAATGTGGTGCTGGACGAACATAAACAGATCCTTCACGCAGTGGCAGGCGACTTTATCCTTGCGCACAGGGAGGGATGCCGGTTCCTGGACCGTCTCTATAAAATTGCGATCCCATCGCGGGCGGATATTGTCATTGCGTCACAGGGAGGCGCGCCGAAAGATTTGAACCTGTATCAGACGCAAAAAGCGCTGGACAACGCGAAACATGCCGTTAAGCCGGGCGGAATCATCATCCTGGTCGGTTCCTGCCAGGAGGGTCTCGGGGAAAAGACCTTCGAGGAGTGGATGACCGGTTCGGCCAGCCCGCGGGCCATGATCGAACGCATCCAGACCGACTTCCAGCTGGGCGGCCATAAGGCCGCGGCGATCGCTCTGGTGCTGGAGAATGCCGATATCTATCTGGTTTCGGAGATGGAAGCGGATTTTGTCCGGAAGATCCATCTGCAGCCCTATCGCAGCGTGCAGCAGGCGCTCGACGATGCGCTGGGGAAGCTTGGCCCGGATGCCAGCGTCCTTGTGATGCCTTATGCAGGGTCGACCCTGCCCTGCCTGGCGGAATGACCGGAGTCCTCCGCAATCTATCCCGCGCGAACTGTTTTTTAAGATATAAAAAGGCCGCCAATCGATTTGATTGGCGGCCTTTTTACAGTTTTATACGACGCCTACAGTCAGAAGCAGGCAAGCGTAGGTTCGGTCCTCGCCGGTGGAGATTGCCACACAGACGTCCGGCTCGCAGGCGGCGTCATAAAACGCAAACCTGTCCAGCGTGTCCAGCGGCATGCCCTGCATGACCGCGCGGACTTCCTTGAGCGCTTCGGGAGTGCTTCCGTCATCCGGAACCATGGCTTCCACCTTCTCAAAGTTTGCGATACTGCACAGCGCTTCAAGCACCTGCGGGACGGTGGGCAGCCCGGGCTTTACACCGAGAAAAATCTTTTTTGCTTCACCGCTGCGGGCGGCGAGCGGATAGTTTCCGTCGACCAGCAGCACCTTGTCGCCGTGCCCACAGAAAGCGAGCGCCTCGATCAGCAACGGGTTGATACAGCCTGTTTTCAGCATGCTAGTTGCCTCCTTATCCAAAAGTTGCTTTGCAAATTATCAATTTACCCCCAAAATCAGCTCATGAACAGATCGGGCAGCAGGGTTGCGACGCCTGGGACAAAGATGATCAGTATCATGACGGCGATGATGATTCCGATTACCGGAACGATGTAGCGTACAGTGTCGCTGAACCGTGCTTTGGTGATGCCCATGGAGAGGAAAAGGTAAACGCCAACCGGAGGGGTCAGCCCACCGATGACCGTCGAAATCGAGAACATGACTCCGAACTGGATTGGGTCGATGCCAAGATTCTTGATGATCGGGTAGATGACCGGCATGATGACGACCGTTGCCGCCAGGCAGTCCATGAACATACCGATGATGAGCATCATGCCGAGGATGATCAACATAATAAGGGTCGGGTTGGTGGTGATTGAAAGCAGGAAATTACCAACCTTTTCGCCTACGCCTTCAATGGCGAATATGTAGCCGTAAATCTGCGCCACGCCCATAATAAGCATGACCATGCAGCTGCTTTCGGTCGCCTTGCGGAAAATCGGGACAAGGTCCTTCAGCTTGACCGAACGGTAGATGAACAACCCGCAGATCAGCCCGTAGACGCAGGCCACGACGCCCGCCTCGGTCGCGGTGAAGATGCCGAAGATTACGCCGCCGATGATGATGAGCGGGGTGATCAGCGCGAAGAACGCTTCTTTAAAGGATTTCCACAGCGAACGAAGGCTGAACTGGCCGGAACCGCCGTCGATGTTGTGTTTGCGGGCATAGAAATAGCACATGATCATCAGTGTCAGGCCGATGATGATGCCTGGAATGATGCCGCCCACGAACAGCTTCCCGACCGAATCGCCGGTAACCGAGCCATAGACGATCATATTGAGGCTCGGCGGGATGATCGGGCCGAGCGCGCCCGCGCCGGCGATCAGCGCGGCCACGAAGCCGGGCTTGTACCCCTGCTTGTCAAGTTCCGGCGTGGTGAGCGAACCGACCGCGCTGATCGCGGCCGCACCGGAGCCGGTGATCGCGGAAAAAATCATATTGCCCGCAACGCATACGCAGCCAACGCCGCCGCGCATCCAGGACAACAGCTGGGAGCAGAAATTGAGAATCCGGTCGGACAGCTTCGCGCCCGCCATGATTTCGCCGGCCAGGATGAAAAGCGGGCAGGCCATCAGCGACCAGGAGTTGATTCCGCGCACAATCTGCTGAACCGCCATGAACAGCGGTACGTCGCCGGACATCAGAAGCGCGATAACCCCGGAAAAACCGATGGCATATACAACCGGCGCGCCGAGTGCGATAAAAATGAGCAGAAGGACAATTGTAATTTGAATCATATCATCCGTCCCCTTCCTCCAGAATTTCTTTGGTGCGGCGTGGGAGCGCGGTAAGATATGACCACAGCATCAGAACGATTCCCACGGGAACCGCGGCATATACATAGGAAAACGAGATCGGAAGAGATGCCGCCATCGAGTTCTGCGACCGCAGCACAAGCGTGATCGACGCCGGGAACAAAACCGCCAGAAACGCCACCCCCACCAGACGGGACGCGGCATACAGCACGGCGCGCACCTTGTGATTTTTCAGATATTCCTGCAGCAGATCGATCGAGACGTGCCCGTCGTTGCGCACCGTGAGGGAGGAACCGATAAATACAAGCCACACGCAGCTGTAACGCAGGAATTCTTCTGCCCATGGAATCGAAAGGTTAAAGACAAATCTGCTGAAAACCGCGATGCTGCCGAGCAGCACAATCGCGCACAAAAGCGCGAAGCAAACGTAGGTCTGCAGCTTTTCCACAAACTTGTCAATTTTCAGAAATACCCGCATCAAATACCCTCTTTCCCTGTTATTTGCGGTGTCCGGGGGACAGGCGGGGCTGCCGCCCCGTCTGTTCCCCATTCAGTTTGCTTACGCTGCGGTTCCCAGTTCGCGGATTTTGCTGATGACGTCGCCCACGCCGTATTCCGCGTCAAATTCGTCATACAACGGCTGAACAGCGGCCGCCATCTTGTTGTATTCTTCGACGCTCACATCAACGATCTCAACGCCGGCTTCAGCCATCTTGTCCATCGCGGCCTGGTCGGTCACCTTGCGGTCCTCAACTTGCAGGCTGGAGACTTCCTGGGTGGTTTTGATGAAGATTTCCTGCAGATCTGCGGGGATCGACTGCCATTTGGCTTCGTTGATGCCGACGATATGGATGGTGCCCATGTGGTTGGTCTGCGAATAGTATTTGCCGACTTCCTGCAGGTTTGCATCCACCAGGGTGGACGGGTCGGCTTCGACGCCGTCGACTACGCTCTGGGAAAGGGAAGTATAGGCTTCACTCCAGGAGAGGGCGGTTGCGTTTGCGCCGAGCAGGGTCCAGGTCTGGACATAGACGTTGTTTTCCGGCACGCGCATCTTGATTCCAGAGATATCCGCCAGGCTTTTGATCGGTTTGGTCGTGGTGAGCGCGCCGCGGATCGAAGCAGAGAAGCAGAAGAGCGGGCGCACGCCGGACTCCACCATGACCGGTTCGGCAAAGTCCAGAACAACCTCGTCCATGACCTTTTTCTGTCCGTCGATATCCTTATAAAGGAAGGGAAGTTCGAGCGCGGAAAGCGAAGGCGCGTTGAGTGCGTTTGCCCAGGTGCTGCCGCCGGAAACGCCCATATCCAAAGTGCCGAGCAGGATCTGTTCGGCCATCTCACGTTCGGTGCCGAGCTGTCCGCCGCCAAAGATCGAGAGCTTTAGACGTCCGCCGGAGGCTTCTTCAAGCCGCTTGCCAAGCTCTTCGAGCCAGAGGGCTTCGTTATGCGTGGCGCTGTAAATATGGCCGACCTTCAGGGTGATGGCCTCCGCTGCCGGGGCGTCGCCGCTGGCTGCGGGAGCGGCATCCGCGGCTGGGGCCGCATTGGATGCAGGGGCGGTACCACTGTTTCCGGAGCATCCGGTCATCAGCAGCATTGCGGCACAAAGAACGATCGATACGACTTTCAGCATTTTTTTCATTTTATAACCCTCCATGTAACTTTACAGGTTTATTCACTTTCCATTTTCCCGCCTTGCGGGAACATCCTTCTTTTCTTCCAAATGCTTTTGGGGGTCGGTGTCTAAAAATCGTGGTGCCAGATTTCCTCTATCTCGATGAAACGGTTTTCGCCGTCCATGATCTCCCGGAATTCACCGGTGGCTTTCTGCCATTCGATACTGATGGGAAGCGCGCTTTTTTTGGCCATGTCTGCCTCAAAGTCGTCGCCGATATACTCGTAATAAGAGAAAAGATAATCTCCTATGCGAAAGATGGAAAAGTTGCGCATATTCGCTTCATGCCCAGCATCCACAACGCCCTGCCAGATTTCGTCGTGCAGCTTGATATAGGCGTCCGCGGCGCCCGGTTTAAGCTTGGATAAGGTGCCGATTCTTTTCATTTTCTCAATCCCTTCTGCAAATTTGCACTGAAACACGGATCCTCTTACCACAATAGTATACAAATTCTTTCAATCTTTCACTATGTAATTTATGGATTTACATATGAAAATATATAAAGTTTCATTGAGCCACTGTGGACAAAAAGAAATCCCCCTGGAAAAAAGCGTATATCACGCGAATGCCCAGGGAGAATTGTACAGTTTCGGTATAAGCTTTCCACAAACATTCAATCCGGCCTTTTCCGGTTCGGCGGGAATTTTTCCGAGCCGCGGAGCACCAGCTTCATATCGAAGGTAATCCTTTTTTTCGAAGCGCTGCGGATACGTTTCGGCTTTTCCATCTTTCCGAGGAGGATCTTTGCGCATTCTTCGCCAATATCTACGGTTGGGTAACTGACGTGGCTGATCCGATTGAAGTTTATGTCAATTTTTCCGCAGGAGATAAACGCCATATCCGCACCGATCACCAAATCCTTCTCAGCAAGGGCCAGCATACATCCGGAGGACATCCGACGGTTTGAGGAGAAGATCGCGGTGACCCGGTTTTGCTTTTCCAAGAGTTTTTTGGTCATATCGTAGGCCAGGTCAAACTTGAAATCCCCGTAGAGGATATACTCCTCATGGATCGGCAGGCCATTCGCTTTCATCGCGCCGAGATAGCCGTTGAGGCGGTCGAGCCCGCTGGTGGAGGTTGTTGGGCCGCAGATAAAGGCGATATCACGGTGCCCGTTGTCGATAAAAGCCTGGATACTTTCGTAAGCGCCGCCGTAATTGTTCATGAATACGCCGTCCATGTTGCCGCCGCGCAGATCGCGGTCGAGGATGACGACCGGCGTGCCGGTGTTGTTCATATCGATCAGGAATTCCGCGTTGTATTCCACCGTGTCCGAAACCGGAACGGTGATAATCCCGCCGACCTGGATCTGCCGGAGCATATTGAGGTAGCGGATTTCCTTGCCGGGGTCCTCATCGGTATTGCAGATGATAACCTCGATCCCCTTCGGGTCCATCACCGATTCGATGCCCTGAATGACCTCGGCGTAATAGGTGTTGCGGATATCGGGGATCACCACCCCGATCCGGTCCCGGCAGGTGACGCGGGCGAGCTGCCGCTTGTACTGTTTGGGTGTGAAGTCCATTTCCTTTGCAATTTTCAGGACCTTTTCACGTGTCTGCTCATTGATGAAATCCTTGCCGCTGAACGCGCGGGAGACGGTTGCGGTTGAAACGCCGGCCTTTTTTGCAATATCCGATAATGTTGCAGCCATCTGTTTTCACCTTCCCTCATAGCCTTTTTTATATTGTAGCACTTTCTGAAAAATCGCACAACTTTTTCAAGATGAAAATTTATAAATTTACTTATGTAAAAATATAATTTACATATTGCGTTTTACACTTGACGCAACGGATAATGAAACCAGAAGATTCCCCCCGGCCCGCACCATGCAAATCTCCGCGCAGCCACCTGCCACGGCTGTGTGCGGCGGACCGCCGGGAGTCCGCGCTGAAACGCCTCTGCCGCAAGTCAAACGAGAAAGGATGCGTCCATATGAGCAGTGTCAGAACCAAATATCCATCCAAATTCCTTCCCGGGGAGCGCCTGCAGAAGGTGATTGCCTATAATCAGGAGCTGGCTATTTCCGGCCGCCGTAACCTTTATACCGCCGATGAAAACCAGCTGGTTTATCACTGGACCGACAAGGCGAACGGCTGCATCCCCCAGTCGGGGGAGTGGGCCGCCACCAAAGAGAGCAGCTTTTCGCTCGGCGACCACGCCTGCCGCGTGGATATCGGTGAGGGATTTCCCCGTTACAAGGAGGTCCCATCCCACGTGGAAGGGTATGAGGCCACGCCGCTGAGCTGGGGCAAGGACTACGCCTTCCTGCTCGACAATTCCCCGGCGGAGATCCATCCGTTTGAATCGATCGTCGGAGAGTTTCACTGGGAGATGAACGAAATCCGCCAGTATTATTTTGGCGACAAGGTCCACGAGCTCGGCCGTGAGGTACGCAAGCTGGGCGCCGGCGGCACCAGCCACGGCCACACCTGCCTGGACTTTTCAATTGGGCTGACCGAAGGCTGGGGCGGCATCCTTGAAAGGATCGACAAGTCGCTCGCGCTGTACACCCGTCTTGATCACCCGGGCAAGGTCAACTATCTGCAGGGGCTTCGCTATGTCTGCCAGGCGATCATCGATTACATCCAGAAATATGCCGATAAGGCTTACGAACTGGCGCAAGCCACCGACGATCCGGCGCAGAAGGCGCTTTACAAAATGGTGGCCGACGACTGCGCGCATATCTCCCGCAAGCCGCCTGAAACCTACCACCAGGGTGTCCAGTGGATTCAGTTCGGCGTCATGACCGACCGCATCGTGGGCCACGGCAACGGCTATGGCCGTATCGACCTCTATCTGAACGACCTGTTGGTGAAGGACCTCGAAAGCGGACGGATCACCCGTCAGGAGGCGCGGGAATATCTGGCAGAGCTTTTCCTGAAGATTCGCGGCCAGCATTTCACAATCTGCGGCCGGCTGGCGGACGGTTCGGACGCGACGAACGATATGAGCTGGGTCACGCTCGAAGCCTATGACATGGTGGATGACTACAACAACCTCTTCCTGATGTGGCACAAAGATATGGACCAGAAACTTCTGCTTTATGCCTGCGATGTGCTTGCGCGCCACGGCGCGAGCGTCCCGACCTTCTGCAACTACGACCTGCTCGTCGACTGCGAGATGCGTTCGGGCGTGCCGTGGGAGGATGCGTGGACAGTCGCGGTCGGCGGCTGCCAGTGGTTCTGTGTCCCAGGCAAGGAATACTGCGACCAGGACGTCAACTCCCTCGTCCTACTGGACCCGATGTGGCGCGCCATCGACCGCGGCATCGAGAATCCGCCGAAGGACTTCGAGGAGCTGTTCGCGTCGTTTACCGAGGAGTTCAAGCGCACTGCCGAAGCGCTGCGGGTCTTTAAGGACGCGCAATACGAAGTGATCGACAAGGTTTGGCCGGAGATGGCGACCTCCCTGAGCTTCCACGGTCCGGTTGAGCGCGGCATCGATATCACCGGCCACCGCGGGGTGGATTATCAGTATACCTCGGCCAATGTCCTGGGGATTCCGAACGTGGCGGATTCGCTTTACGCGATCAAGAAGCTGGTGTTCGACGAGAAGGCCTATACCCTTGCGGACGTGCGCAAAGCGACCAGTGAAAACTGGGAGGACAACGAGATCATGCGTCAGCGTTTCCTGCGCCAGGATAAATTTGGTAACGATCTCGACGAGGTGGATGAGCTGCTTGTGCGGATCACCGATATGATCGCCGATGTGCTTGACAACACCTATAACAACCGCGGCCAGCAGTACCGTGCGTCTCTCTACCAGTTCCAGGGACACACCGCGACCAATGTGCTTCCCGCAACTCCGGACGGCCGCCTTGCCAACGAGCCGCTTGCGCACGGCATCAACCCGACCGCTGGCAGGAACACGAAGGGCCTGCTCGCCACTGCGAACTCGCTTGCGAAGGTACATAATTATAAATTCCTCGGCGGCACCCTTCAGATCGAGCTTCAGCCGAAATTTTTCGATGGCAAGGAGAATCTTTCCGAATATATCAAGAATTTCATCGAGGCGTATTTCAGCAAAAATACCTTCCAGGTCAACTTGAACATCATCGACCTCGAGAAACTGAAGGATGCGATCGACCATCCCGAAAATCCGGAATATCAGAATATCGTCATCAAGGTCACCGGCTACACCACGCGGTTCATCTGCCTTGCGAAACCCTTCCAGGTTGAGTTCTGCGGGAGAAACAACTATGGAGAGATGTGATCTTTGCCCACCGACGGACAGCCGCGGGCTGATTTTCGATCTCTACCGCGGCACCACCCACGACGGGCCGGGCCTGCGCTCGACGGTGTTCTTCAAAGGCTGCCCGCTTTCCTGCGCCTGGTGTCACAATCCCGAAGGAATCCCTTTCAAGCAGGCGGTCTGGTGGGACGGCAGAACCTGTATCGGGTGTGGGCTCTGCCACGAGGCCTGTCCATACGGCGCGAACGAAATGAAGGAACAGGGCATTGTGATCGACCGGGAAAAATGCCGGGCGTGCGGCGCCTGCGTAAAAGCCTGTCCGGCACAGGCGATGACCTTCATCGGGGAAGACTGGGAGCTTGAGAAACTTGTCAGGGAACTGCTTAAGGACAAAACCTACTACGACCAGACCGGAGGCGGCGTGACCGCCTCCGGCGGCGAGGCGCTGATGCAGGCGGACTTTGTGGCCGCCCTGTTCGTCCGGCTGCATGAAGCGGGCGTCACGACGGCGCTGGACACCTGCGGCCTTGCCGGATGGGACGCGCTTGAAAAGGTGCTGCCGCATACGGACTATGTTCTGTATGATTTGAAAATCCTTGACGGCGCGGCGCACAAACAGTTTACAGGCGCGGACAATGCGGTTATACTGGAACATGCGAAGCGGATTGCACAGGGGATTGCGGACGGCGTTTGGAATGCGCAGATGTGGATCCGGACCCCGCTGATCCCGGGCGCGACCGCGACGGAGGAAAACCTGTCCGAAATCGGCAGATTCATCGCCGGTCATCTGCTGCCCGCGGTGACCCGGTGGGAGCTCTGCGCTTTCAACAACAGCTGTATCAACAAATATGAAAAGCTCGGCGGGGAATGGTCCTATTCGGATGTGAAGCTGATCGGCAGCGCGCAGGCGGAAAAGCTTCGGGAGGCGGCGCTCTTGGGCGGATGCAGTCCGGAGATGGTCTTTGTCACCGGGCTGGTAGCGGAGTAAAGGTGGGTGCGATATGAAAAAAATTGTGGTGTTCGGAAGTTTCTTTGTCGACCTTGCCGCCCGCGCGCCGAAGTTTCCTGTCCCAGGAGAGACGGTGCATGGCAGTTCTTTTCAGATCGGTTCCGGCGGTAAGGGTTCCAATCAGGCGATTGCCGCCCACCGCGCGGGCGCGGATGTAACTTTTATCACCAAGGTCGGCGCGGACGAATTCGGCCGGATGGCGCGGGAAGTCTACAGCCGGGAAGGGATGGACACCCGTTATATTCTTGTCGATGAAACGGCCAGTACCGGAACGGCGCTGATTGTCGTGGAGGAGAGCGGCCAGAACATGATCGTTATTACAAGCGGCGCCTGCGGAAGGATCTCCGAGGCCGACATCGCTGCGGTGACACCGGTTTTGGAACAGGCTGATCTGCTGCTTTTGCAGCTGGAAGTGAATTTTGACGCGGTAAAACGCGCCGCCGCGCTTGCAAAGCAAAGCGGCGCCCGGGTCATTTTGAATCCCGCCCCGGCAAGGGAACTGCCGGACAGCCTGCTCAGCCTGGTCGACATCATCACCCCGAATGAAAGCGAAGCCGCGCTGTTCACCGGTATACCGGTGAAAGGGCCGGAAGATGCGAAAAAGGCCGCCGCCGTTTTCTTTGAAAAAGGGATGCAGGGCGTTGTGATCACCCTGGGGAAGCAGGGCGCTTATGTGGCGGACCGCGGCCGTGGGGAGTATCTGCCGTGTATACCGATGAAAGCGGTGGATACGACCGGTGCGGGGGACGCCTTCAACGGCGGTTTTGTTATGGCGCTTGCACAGGGCGCGGATATCTTTGAGGCCGCGCGCTATGGAAACGTCTGTGGAACGCTTTCTGTGACAAAACAGGGCGCGGCCGCTTCGGCCCCTTATCGGCAGGAAATTTTGAAACTCTATGAGGAAAACTACGGCTGAGATTCCAAAAACAGAAAGGGAAGACAAAAGGGGCCGCGCTGCTGGACGGTACGGTTTGAGCCGGCGTAGGAAGGGCGCTCTGTAGCCCCGTATGCCCCGGCCGGGCTTTGCCTTTGAAACTTTGTGGGAATCGACAACATCATGCTCTGACAGAATGCAGACAACACGAAAAAGCTCCGCAAACTTTTGGTTTGCGGAGCTTTTTTAGATTGGCGCCTGGAAAGCCGTCTTTCAGGTCTGATTCAGCGCGGCACAAAACGTTTCGAAGGGGATTCCCCGGGCATTGCGCACATAGTAGTTGGCGGAGGCGTTCGCGGCCCGCAGACGTTCGTCAGGGGAGAGCCCCAAGAGCAGCGCGGCGCAGTATCCGGCATTGAAATTGTCGCCCGCGCCGGTCGAAATTTTCGGTTTTGGGACAAACGAAGTAGGCGCGGCATATTGCCTGCCATTCTCGAACAGAAGGCTTTCATGCAGGGTGTGCACCGCTACCTGGTCGATTCCAAACTGTTCCGCCAGCACGCCGCCCGCTTCCCGTGGGTCTGGACAGCTGATTCCCAGCTTTTCGGCAATCAATTGCGCCTCGTTCAGATTGACGCTCAGGACAGTGGTGCGGTACCGCCCGCAAGCGCCGATAAGCTCCATCAGTTCGTTTACCCGGGCGGCGGGATGGCGCGCGGGGTCAGCCAGATCGAAAAAGAGCTGTTTCTCCCGCTGTGGCACGGTACAGATATATTTCTGCGCGGCGGCGCGCCAGAGGGAATGCATAAAGTCGATCTCGCCCCAGTTGACCATCGCGACAAGGTCCGCTCCAAACGCTTCGCCGGCGGCGGCTTCCCCGCCGAGCGCCTGTTCGACCGCCGCGAGCGGGTTTTCAGGCGCCGGCTGCCGCGGCGCCAGCATCACCTTTCCGTCAAGGAATTCGAGCGCGAGCGTTTCCCACGGCGCGGCATAGCTGCGGCGGGCGCAGTTTTCCGGAAGGTCGTCAAACACCGCGAGCGGACCGGAGCGCCCGAGCATCCCGCAGAGCGTTACCTGCGCGCCGATCCCCGCCAGCGTCCCGGCCAGGATGGGCGCGTTCCCGCCGCGCCGCTCCTCAAGTGAATCGAGCTGAATCGCGCAGCTCTTACCGGTTTTTCCCGCGAGGAAATTGCCGAAATCCCCAATCGTGTCAAAATACGCGGCAGTTTCTTCGGTCGTTTGCACGATGGGGCGCAGGATGCGGTCAATATAGCCGTCGAAACCGACCAGCGCCCGTCTGTTCCTGAGGAAATCTTTGTTGCAGTTCACCATATTTTACTCATCCTTTTCTCCAGTCATTCCAAAATTTTAATTTTGGGGTTGATCTTATTATAATATTATAATATTATATATTTACACGAAAGGCAATATGTCTCCGGACAAAACTTTAGGAGGTACAAAATGAAAAGAATCTTTGCACTACTGCTCGCATCGGCCATGGCGCTCACTGTGATGAGCGGCTGCACGTCGTCCAAACCGGCGGCGTCCTCCGCGCCCGCCGCGCCCGCATCGTCTGCCGCCGCCCAGAGTGAAGCGGCGTCCGAACCAGCCGCTCCCGCGCAGGTCACCACCTGGAAGTTTTCCACCTTCGACGCGGAGGACACCAACCAGTCGAATGCTTACAAAGCGATGTGGAAACGCATTGAGGAGGAAACCGGCGGGGAGCTCAAGGTCGAGTTTTATCCGCTCGGACAGCTCGGGGGCGAAGCCGATCTGCTTCAGAACCTGCAGACCGGTTCGCTCGATGCGGCCCAGATGGGATGCGCGCTGCTCGCGGGCCTTGAATCCAGCTTTAACGTGGGGGACCTGCCCTTCATCTTTGATGATTTCGACCATGCCGACCGGTTTGCCAAGACCGACGAAGCCAAGGAAATGAACGCCAAGCTCGAAGCCAGCGGCCTTGAGGTCTGGTACTGGAGCATCCTGGGCTACCGCCAGCCGAACCTGGTCAAAAAGACCATCAACTCGCCGGAAGATTTCAAAGGCGTCAAATGGCGCACCATGGAAGTCGCCGTGCAGATGGACACCATGACCGCGTTGGGCGCCGTCCCGATCGCCGTCCCCTATAACGACGTTTACAACGCGCTCAAGATGGGCGTCGTCGACGCCTGGATGAACGACGGCGTCGCCTTCAAAAACCTTGCCACCTATGAAGTCGCCCCCTATTACTGCGATATCCCGCTCTTCGCATCCACCCAGACCTGCGTCATCAGCAAGAAGTCCTATGACGCGCTCTCCGACAAAAATAAGGAGATCGTCAAACGCGTCGTGGAAGAGGATCTGCCAGGCGTCATCAAAGCGGCCTGGGATCAGAACGCCGCGCAGCTGCAGGAACTCAAGGACAACAACTTCAAGGATTGGACCAAGGTGGAGGACACCGCGCCGTATCTTGAACTGGTTCAGCCGGTTTACGACAACCTTGTCAAGGAATATCCCGAATGCCAGAAATACATTGACGCCATTAACAGTGTCCGTTAAATCTGACCCGGAGGGACGCTGCATTATCGCAGCGTCCCCACTTTGACAGCAGCTCCAATTCAAAAGGGATTGAGGACTCGGATATGCTAAGAAAAATAAGTGATATCATCTATAAAATCAGCGGTTACTTTGTCGAGCTTGCGCTGATGGCAATCGTCGTTCTGGTGTTTCTGCAGGTGATCTCCCGCTATGTTTTTCAGTTTTCGATCGACTGGGCCCAGGAACTCACCGTCTATCTACTGATCTGGATGGTCTTTATGGGATGCAGCATGGGAATGCGGGATAACCAGGTGGTTTCGCTGACGCTTGTCACCGATCAGCTTCCGCGTATTGCGCAGGAACTTTTGAAGATCGTTGTGAATCTGCTGCTGATCTTCTTCTTTGTCGTCTGCACGATTGGAAACGTGGAAATCATTCAGTTTGCGATGAACCGGATCAGCCCGGTCTTAAAGATCAAAATGGGCTATATCTCCGCCGCCTTTTCGGTTTCCGCGGTGATCATGTCCTATAACTGCCTGCTTGCCATCGGAGACACTGTCAAGGGGCTCTTTGGGAAAAATCAGAAGGAGGTGCCTGCCGAATGAGTATCTGGATCATGTTCCTCCTGCTTCTGCTCTTTCTCGCGATCGGGGTGCCAATTGCATTTGGACTGGGGCTGGCTTCGCTGTTTTACCTGATGGCAAACGGAATGCCCATCTCCATGGTACCACAAAAGATGACCATTTCGCTCGAAAACTTCATCTTTATCGCGCTGCCGCTCTTTATCCTGGCGGGGGAAATTATGAATACCGGCGGCCTGACCCAAAAGCTGGTCAACGTGGCCCGCGCGATTGTCGGGCGCTTCCGCGGGGGGCTCGCCTATGTAAACGTGCTGGTCAGCATGCTGTTTGGCGGCGTACAGGGGCTGGCCACAGCGGACACTGTGGCGATCGGATCGGTGCTGATCCCGGCAATGGAGAAAGCCGGATACCGCAAGGATTTCAGCGCCGGCGTCACCGTCGCTTCCTCCACCATCTCCTCGATCATACCGCCCGGCATGCTCTTTATCATCTTTGGATCGGTCACCGGCGTTTCGATTGGGTCGCTCTTTTTGGGCGGCATGGTCCCGGGCATCCTGCTGGGGCTTGCGCAGATGGCGCTCGTGTTCTTCTATGCGCACAACAAAAAGCTCAGCGTCAACATTCCGGCGGGTGAACGCCTGAGCCTGCATGAATGCCTTCGTTTCATCGTGCAGGGCCTGCCGACCCTTCTGCTTCCGGTTATCATCATCGGCGGCATCGTGACCGGTATCGCAACCGCTACCGAATCCGCGGTGCTGGCGGTTGTCTATGCGCTTTTCCTGAGCCTGGTCACCCACGAGATCAGCTGGAGCGACCTGCCGGGGATCTTCTTTAAATCCGCGAAAATGGTCGGTTCGGTCATGGTAATTCTCTGCACGTCTTCCATTTTCGGCTATATCCTGACTCAGGAACGGGTCCCGCAGATGGTTGTCGAGCTGCTCTTTGGAATCACAAACAACAAGTTTGTCCTGCTGCTCATTATCAATCTGTTCCTGTTGTTTGTCGGCACCTTTATGGATTCGACCCCGTCGTGCATCATTCTGGCACCGATCCTTCTGCCGATCCTGGTGGAAATGAATATGGACCCGGTACATATCGGCGTATTCATGTGCTTCAACCTGGCGCAGGGCCTCATCACCCCGCCGGTCGGCTCCTGCCTGTACCTGGCTTCCGGAATCAGCCAGCTGCCGGTTGAAAAGATCGCCAAGGCGATGATGCCGTTTTTCCTGATCAACGTGGTGGTGCTGTTGCTCATCACCTATTTCCCGCCGTTTGTCCTGTTTGTGCCGTCGCTGGCCGGATGACCGGAAACATTCCGCTTTTGCGCCGGCATATCCGGCGTAAATGGGATATAACGTGGACAGATATTGAAAACAGCCTTCAAATTATGGTAAGATAGTAGGAGAACACTATGTCAGATTTTTACAACGAGGTAAAAACCCAGCCGGAGAAGCTGCGCGGGATGCTTGCCCGTTACCGGCAGGAGGATTTTGCGTCCATAAAGGCCGCGGCGGCATTGATCCGCAGCAGCGGGACCGTTGTCTTCAGCGGTATGGGCACCTCTTTCCATGCGCCGCTGTGCGTCTATGGGAAGCTTTGCGCCAGGGTTCGTCCGGTTATTCTGGAAGCGGGGGAGCTGCTGGAGAGCTGTCTCGGAATCATCCATCCTGGAGATGTCGTCGTGTTGATTTCCCAATCCGGTGAGAGCGTCGAAATTGACCGGCTCACCGAAAAGCTCCGGGGAACCGCCAAAATTATCGGCATCACCAACCAGCCGGATTCCACCCTGGCCCGCGCGAGCAGCGTCCTGCTGCTTCTGCACGCGGGCCCCGAAAAAAGCATCACCAACAAAACCTTTACGAACACGATGGCGCTTTTATATCTGCTGGAATGCTGCGTGGCCGAAGGTTTGCCCGAAACCCTCTGCGGGGAGCTGGACGCTGCGGTTCCTGAAATGGAGCGGGTTCTGCGGGAGCTACCCGCCGAAATCGCGGCAGCCGCCAAGACGCTTGCACCCGCCGACATGGTCCATTTCATCGGCCGCGGCGGCGCCGCGATGACCGTTGCCAACCAGAGCGCGCTCATATTCATGGAGGGCGCGAACTGCGCGGCGCGTGCGTTTACCTCCGGCGGCTTCCATCACGGACCGATTGAAATCTGCGGGCCCGGCCACCGGGCGGTTTTCTATGCGAACGAACCGGAGACCTTCCCCAAAATGCTGGAGCTGGCCAGACAGATTGCCGGATATGGAAGCCATGTGGTGATGGTGACCAACCTCCCATGCGAGCTTCCGGGCTGCATCCAGCTGCATGCCGCAACCGCCGAACAATTTGCCATGGCGTCCGCCATGGTGATGGAACTGCTGCTGGTGCGGATTGCGGAAAATCGCGGGCTCACCGCGGGGGAATTCCAGATCACCAATAAAATCTGTCAGGTTGACTGATTAAAATATGCGGAAATCATGATGAGGTGTCGCCATGCAAAAACTGGACAGAGAAGGGCCGCTGACCCTGACCTACCAACTGACCGAAATCCTGCGGGAGCGGATCGCGAATTTCTATGATCCCGGTGCGCTGCTGCCTTCTGAAAAGGAATTGGTGCAGGAATTTAATGTGAGCAATATCACTGTCCGAAATGCGTTGGAAAACCTCGTAATTGAGGGGATTGTCACCCGAAAACGCGGAAAAGGCACCTTTGTGTCCGAGAAGAAGATTTCTTCCAATATCACCCGCTTGCAAAGCGGCACCCAGCTCTTCCAGGAAAGCGGGATGATTTCCCATGTCGAGTTGCTCGAGGCGGTCAAAGTGAAAGCAAACCTTCCGACTGCGACCCAGTTTGGGCTGCCGGAGGGCGCGCTCTTTAACACTCTCACCCGCCGCCGTATGCTGGACGCGGTCCCCTACAGCCTGGAAACCAGTTATATCCCGCAGGAGATCTGCCCGGATATCAGCGACCGGTACCAGGGGGGCTCGCTCTATGAATTCCTCGAAAAGCAGTATGGCATTTTCATGACCCGTTCAGAGGAGATTTATACGGCTGTCGCGCTGCATTCCAAACAGGCAAAGCTGCTCCACCAGGAACGCGGCGCGGCCGCCCTGCTCCTGCGCGGCCGGGTCTACGACCAGAATGACCGCCTCGTGGCGGTCGAAGAGTCGCTTTACCGCAGCGACAAATTTGAAATTGTCGTGCAGGCCAATTCCAGCCTGCCGCGTCCCACAAAATTAATTGAACCGAATTCAGGAGGCAATTATGGCTAAATATTTTTCGGGGATTATGGTCCCTGTTATGACCCCGTTTGATCAGTCGGGCAAGATCGCTGAGGCGGAGCTCGACCGGCACATCCGTTTCCTTGTGGATGCGGGCGTGCACAGCCTGCTCGTTCCGAGCGGCACCGGTGAATTCGCAAACCTCACTTTTGAACAGAAGGAGCTTGTCACCCGGACTGCTGTCAAGGCCGCTGCGGGGAAGGTTCCTGTTGTTTCGCTGGTGAGCGACTGTTCCACCGAAAATGTGCTTAAGCTGTGTGAGCTGGCAAAAAAATGCGGCGCAGCTGAGCTGATGCTCACCCCGCCATACTATTCCCACGTCGATCAGCGTGCGCTGCTTGAATTTTTCACATTGGTTGCGGATCGGTGCGATCTGCCGCTTTGGCTGTATCACCAGCCTGGAGAAACCAAGCTGACCATCGAACCGGAAACCGTTCTGGAACTTGCAAAGCATCCAAACATCGTGGGCATCAAGGTCGCCGCGGGGGACGATTTCTTCTATTTCTGCCGCCTGCGCCAGATGCTGCGCGCAAACGACGATTTCAGCGTGCTGATGGGCGAGGATTTTGCCACGCTGCCGTCCTATGTGATGGGTGGGGACGGATCGGTTTCTTCGCTTGCGAACGTCACGCCAAAGGAATTTGTCGAGATTTTCGATGCGTACCGGGCGGGGGATCTGAAACGCGCGCAGGCGCTCCAGGAGCGGATTATGGATATTTTCGCCGCAATGGTCATGGTCGACACGGGCGCTTATCAGAGTGCCTGCAAGACGGTTCTGCGGGAGATGGGCCTTTATTCCACCAACCTTGTGAGCAGCCCGTTTGTTTCGGTGCTTCCTGAAGAGGAAGCCCAAATCATTGCCAAGGCCAAAGCTTTGGGCGTCATTTGAACAGAGAAAAACCGCCGGCCAAAATTTGGCCGGCGGTTTTTTATTGGAATCTATTTCGCCGCAAACGGAGAATATTTTTATGGATTTCCAACATGGGTGTTATCCGCATATGCGGTAACCGTCCTCTGTCACCTGGAAAATCTGTTCCACTTCTTCGGGAACAGAATCCGTGGGACAGGCAAAATCCCCCTCATACCGCACACACGAGCCGCAGCTGCTGCTCAGTTTTCTGGGCACGGGCATGATTTTGGACTTCCAGTTCCTGGCGTCGCAAAGCTTTTTGAAGCGGATAGCGCCAAAGTGGGAATAAAAAGTGGCAATGTAAATCATCTATCTGGTAATGGACAGGGTGTATTCCCCATCTTTTTCCGTTACGGCGACCTGATAGCCCTGATGCTCCGCATATCGCGTTACATTCTCCCTGGCGGCGGGATTGTCCACCACAATTTGATAGGCGGGTTCTTTAGAGAGCATCGCCTTTTGTATCATAATGACAGGTTCCGGACAGGACAATCCCCTTGCATCCAATTTGTTCATCTTTATGCTCCTTTACAGCTTTTGCTTATGGAAGGTGTTGAGACAGGCGATCAACAGGACAACGCCAATTCCGATCACCACGGCAATCATACCGTTGGCGGTGGGGCCTTCACCGCTGGAAGCCAGCCCGAAATTATGTGCGAATGCCGCGCCCGCCACCAGACCGATAACGGTGATGGCGCTGTCGGTATTGCCCTCGCCGGAAAGCACCAACTGGCGCAGCGGGCAGCCGCCCAGAAGGACACAGCCGAAGCCCACCAGCAGCATCCCCAGGAAGTTCCACAGACCGTCGGTATGGGCGACCGCCTGCCCCGCGAAGCCCGCTTGGAAGTATGTATCGGGGGTGACCGCTGTCAAAATGAGGTTGCAGACCAGCGCGCTGGCAAAAACGGCCACGAAACCCGCCAGCAGCTTCCATTCACCGAACAGCGCCATATCCCGGATTCCGCCAACCATACACAACCGCGTCCGCTGTGCCAGTGCCCCTACAATCAGGCCCGCTCCAAGGCTCAGGAGAATGGCGGCGTGCTTGGCGCCCGGGCCGTCCCCCGGCTCGGTGAAGTGGATAAAGGCCGGCGCGGCAACCAGCAAAACGAGCAGTATGACCTGTCCGCCCAGGAAAAGGGAACCCTCCAGTTTTGCGTACGGATAAGTGCGCTTGAGGGAGTAACCGCGGTTCAGAAAAAATACGCCAGCCAGAATGCCGCAGATAAAACCGCCCAGCCCCAAAAGCGCGTTCCAATCCCCGCCGGCAAGCCTGAGGATCATCCGGAAGGGGCAGCCCAAAAACATGAGGCATCCAATCATCACAAAAAAGCCCAGTACAAAACGGGTCAATGGAGCGCTCCCGCCCCGCGGGATAAACTCCTTTTTCCCCAGCGCCACCAGAAAACTTCCCAATACCAGCCCGATGATTTCAGGGCGTATATATTGGACCGCGGCGGCGGAATGGAGCCCCACTGCCCCAGCGGTGTCCCGCAGGAAGCAGGCGATGCAAAAGCCCATATTCACCGGATTCCCGAAGAGCACCAACAGCGACGCGATGATCCCGATGAAGATCCCTGCCAGGATAATGCCGCTTTTTTCACTTTTTAAGTCCATATTCCGATATCCTCCTCAATTTGGCCCGCTTGTGGTGGCCGCAAACGGTGGCCGCCGTTTGCTTTGTGCTTATATAACACAGCCGCAGGCACGAAGTGCCTGCACGCCGCAAGGCGGCGTCAAAACCGGATTTTCCGGTTTTGGCTATGATGAAATAAGCGCTTGGCGCGGTTTGGCCGCCCCAGCCCGCCTGTGGCGGGCGCAAACGGTATTTACCGTTTGCTTTGCGCTTATTATAGCACAGTAAAATTTTGGAATCCAATTGTATTTATTAATTATACGAATAGATTTATTTGTAAATCAAATAAATATCTGCTAAAATGGGGTTGGAAAATGATCAATTTAAGGGGCGATTCATCTTGCGGAAACTGTATTTTGACAATGCCAGCACATCCTTTCCCAAACCGCGGGAGGTTTCGGAAAGCATCTTCCATTACATGACCCAGGTGGGCAGCAATATCAACCGTGGGTGCTACGAGCAGGCTTATCAGGTTGAGGAGACGGTTTACGAAACCCGCCGGCTTCTGTGTGAACTGTTTGGCGGGCAGGATTGTAAGAACGCCGTGTTTACAAAAAACGTGACCGAGAGCCTGAATCTGCTGATGAAGGGATATCTGAGGCCGGGCGACCATGTGTTGGTGTCCTCCATGGAGCATAACGCCGTAATGCGTCCGCTTACGCAGCTCTCCCAAAGCGGCGTAAGCTTTTCCCGCGTACCCTGCAGCGAAAAGGGAGAGCTTTCGCCGGAAATGCTGCAGGCATATCTGCGCGAAAATACAAAAGCGGTTGTGATGACCCATGCGAGCAATGTATGCGGCACGCTTCTGCCGGTTCGGGAAGTCGGGCGGTTTTGCAGGGCCAACGGCCTGCGATTCTTTGTGGACGCGGCACAGACCGCCGGGGTGTGGCCGATCGACATGGAGGAAATGTGTATCGACGCGCTGGCGTTCACCGGCCACAAAGGATTGCTGGGGCCGCAGGGGATCGGCGGGTTTCTGCTGCGGGAGGAGATGATCCCCTTGTTGGAGCCGCTTATTTCCGGCGGGACTGGAAGCCTCAGCCACACGGAGGAGATCCCGGATTTTATGCCGGACCGCTTTGAGCCAGGCACCATGAATCTGCCGGGAATCATCGGGCTTCACGCTGGACTGCTGTGGCTGCAAAAAACAGGGATCACGGCTGTCCGTGAGCATGAACTTCAGCTCACAGGCCGTTTCCTGGCAGGGTTGGAACCTTTGGAAAACAGCGGCCTGCTCCGCGTTGTGGGGAAAAAAGATACCGCGGGCAGAACTGGTGTGGTCTCCCTGCAAACGCCGGGACAGGATATTTCCCATGTGGCCTGCCAGCTGGATGACGCTTATGGGATCATGACCCGGGTGGGGCTGCACTGCGCGCCTGCCGCCCACAAAACGCTGGGCACCTATCCGACGGGCACCATCCGATTTTCCTTTGGATGGTGGAACAGCGGGGATGAGGTGGATGCGGCGGTTCATGCGCTGCACAAGATCCTGGAGGCGGGGAATGGAATTTAAACAGCTGCAGTCCTTTATCGCGGTGGCAAAGTATAACAGCTTTACAAAGGCGGCGGAACGGTTATACATCTCTCAGCCCACCATCAGCGCCCATATCCGGGCATTGGAGGAGGAGCTGCGCACCCGGCTGATCCTGCGAACGACGAAAAGCATTGAACTGACCTGCAACGGGCAGGAGCTGTATGACTATGCCGTCAATATTATGGAACTGCGGGACCGGATGATAAAGCACTGCTCTGAGGTGGAAAAAAAGATCATCCATCTGGGGGCGTCAACCATTCCCTCCGCTTACATCCTGCCGGAGGTTCTTCCCGTATATGGAAAGGACCATCCGGAGGTCTATTTCATCATCCACCAAAGCGACAGTCAGACGGTTGCGGACGGGCTGCTGGACGGAGTCTTTGACATCGGGCTTATGGGGATGAAGAGCGAGGACAGACGGCTTGACTGCACACCGTTTTGCCAGGACCATATGGTTGTGATTACACCGGTCAACGAGCATTTTCTGGCGCTGAAAGAACAGGCGCAGACCCCAGTTGAAATACTGCTCAAGGAACCCATCATCCTGCGGGAAAAAGGGAGCGGCAGCAAAAAAAGCATCGATTATTTTTTGGAGAGCCTAGGCGTTTCCGAGGAGGATCTTCAGATCACCGCCCGGGTCAACGACCAGGAGGCGATTAAAAACCTTGTCGCCGGCGGACTGGGAATCTCAATCACTTCCGAAAAGGCCGCTCACAATTTTCTCATAGCCAAAAGGCTGCTGATGTTCGAGCTACCGGAATACTCCCGGAAACGGGATCTCTATCTGGCTTTGCGGAAAAACAGCGCTCCCAAGAGTTATGTCCTGGAGTTCGCCCAGTTCGTAAAACGGCATTATGAGCAAGCTTAAACAGCTTGCCAGTCCTTTTCCGGAACGCCAAAATGCACCCGCCGCGGTTTTTTAAACCTGCGGCGGGTGCATTTTATGCCTGACTGGAATCAGAAGTTCAGTTTCTGGCGCTCCGCGCCCATCTTTGCGTTCCAGGCGCGAAGATCCTCAATCGTCGGGCGCTCCCCGCGTTCAATCGCTTCACGGCAGGGGCCGATCACAGGCTCCTCACTTGCAGCGGCAGCTTCGCAGGCCGCCGCAAGCCGGTCCACAATCTCGCCGGGAACCACGGTGAAGCCATGCATATCCGCGTGGAGAAGGTCTCCAGGTCGGATTTCAAGCCCGCAGATCTGAACCGGGCAGTTGATTGCTTCCACATGGATATTGGCATGGGAAACAAGTACATGGGTGGAGAGAAATGCGAATCCAAGCGTATCGCTTGCGGGAATGTCGCGTACGCCGCCCGCGGTGAGAGTCCCGACGCTGCCGAGCGATCGAAAGATGCTGGCTTGTACTTCGCCCCAGAAGGAACCGATTGGATGCGGATCCGTGTCCTGGATGCAGATGATCGAAGGCCCTTCAACCGCCCGCGCGTTTGCATAAAGCTGCATCTTTAGCTCTTTCTGCTCCGGTGTCTCCGGAAAAATGGCGCCGACGCGCGCCGTCACGGCATAGCCGACGATCGCTTTCGAGCTGTCGCCGCCGCGCCAGACCATCCCCGGCAGACCGAAACCGCAGGTGCGCGGCCGTAGTTTGAAAAATTCGATTGCATTGCAGACGGTGGGGGTGTCAAAGTACCGCAGCGCTTCCAGCTGTTCATGACCCAACATAACTTCAGTTCTCCTTTATCACCTGTTCGGCAGGCGCAAATTTTGCTTTTGGAGCGGTAAAACCGCTTTTGCGGGGGGAAAGCTGATGGGGTTTGAAAGGGCAGCCCTGACGGGTGCCCGGAATTTGATTTTAGTATAGCATTTTTGCTTCAAAAAGCACAAGATGCGGAAGACATATGGCAACCCCGCAATGGAAATTGGATTTCATAAAACCTCTGAAATCCGAAAATATCATTCATTTATACTCAAATTTCTCAAAATGAAACAATATTTTCAATATTTTATAGATGTTACGAAAAGCTGAAATATAAAATTGCCGCGATATGACATCGCTTGAATTATATAATTTGTACAATTATAATGGAGATAAGATAAAAGCTTACGGCCTGTTTGCGGCTGTATTCAAACCGAGGGAGGAATGACAATGAACCAGGAACTGTTGTCTCAGTTCAATGCCAAAGCGAAAGAAGTCAAAGAAGATATGATTGACTTCGCGCAACGCCTGATCCGCACGCCGAGTGAATCGGGGAAAGAAGGCGACGTCGCACAGGTGATCCTTGCCGAGCTTAAAAAGCTGGATTTTGATGAAGCGTATGTCGATCCGATTGGTAACGTTATCGGAATTATCAAAGGAACCGGAGACGGCCCGAACATCCTTTATAACTGCCATATGGACCATGTCGCTCCCGGCAATCTCGATGACTGGGAATATCCTCCTTACAGCGCCGAAATCGCGGACGGCTGGATTCACGGACGCGCCGCTTCGGATACCAAAGGCGCCATGGCCCCTCAGGTATATGCCGCCTATCTGATCAAAGCATGCGGTGTCAAGCTCAAGGGCGACATCATCCTCACCTTTGTGGTGTATGAGGAGCCGGGCGATATGTGGGGCGCCATGCACCTTACCGACACACTCAAACAACCCATCGCGTTTGCGGTTCTTGGTGAAGCGACGGGTCTCGATGTCTATCTTGGCCATCGCGGCAAGATTGAAATTGAGGTCATCAGTCGCGGCCTTATGAGCCATTCGAGCGCTCCGCGCCTGGGCATCAACGCCGTCTCCAAGATGGCGCCATTCATTGTCGAAATTGACAAGCTCTCGAAAGACCTGCCAACCGATGAATTCCTTGGCCAGGGCACCCAGAGCATGATTCATATCAGCTGCCAGCCTGGATGGGGCTGCACAGTTCCGGATGTCTGCCAGGTAAATGTTGATTACCGATTCCTGCCTGAGCAGAAATCGGAGGATATCCTTGCGCAGTATCGCGCCGTGGCCGATAAGCTGAAAGCGGCCGACCCGGAATCGAATTTTGATATCCGTATTCGGGATCTCGACCATACCAGTTACACCGGATTCCACGAGGTGTGCCCGCTGGACAAGCCCGCATATCTCGTCCCTACGGACAATGAATATGTTGTCAAAACAGTTGACAGCCTCAAGCAGCTCGGTCAGGAGCCCAAATTCAGCAGATGGGACTTCGGGACAGACGGCGCCTGGCTTGACCGCAAGCTTGGAATCCCGACCATCGGGTATTCCTGCTGCGAGGAGGTCTATGCGCACCGTCCGAACGACCGCGTCAGCATTGAAAAGATGGAAAAATGCCTGCTGGGCAATATTGCTATCAGCTGTGCGGTCTGTGAAATTGATGCCTGATATCAGCCAAATAAGGGATTGATCCCATCGCGTTTTTTGTTCGCCTGCCTGTTTGGTGATCGGAAAAACAGCCGGATTCGTATGAATCCGGCTGTTTTTTTGTTTGCGTCCCATTTTGAGGCGTTTTTTTAGAAAAATTGCATTCCTCTTATTTTGAGAAAAATTTCACATAACAAAAGGATGCGGTTTTTCGTGAGAAAAATTTCTCCCGAACCTTGCAAAGTAATTGCAAAATGTGCAAAAAGCAATAAAATGAACATACAGAAACGAAAAAACTATCCAAAGCAAACAAATAAAATTGCGGATTGCAGATGGGACAGGAGGCGTGGTTTACAGATAGACTGGAATAATTTGTAAAAAATAAAACATGGAGGGTATGAAATGAGTAACACCACCGCGGCATCGACAGAAGAAATGAGTTACCTGAGTTCAAAAAACATCCTGCTCGGCTTACAGCATCTGTTCGCAATGTTTGGGTCCATCGTTCTCACTTCGCGGATGGCCGGACTGAACACCCCGGTTTGCATGTTTACCGCGGGCCTCGGAACCCTGATTTTTCATCTGGTCACCAAAGGCAAAGTTCCGATCTTTGTCGGTGCATCTACCGCTTACGTTGCCACCATCGCCTCGGTCGTTTTCGTCACGGACGCGTCCGGAAATGCTGTCCGCCACATCGAGAACATCCCCTACGTGCAGGGCGGCGTTATGGCGGCTGGGCTTGTCTACTGCATCCTGGCGTGTGTCGCTTACTTCGTCGGCCATGAGCGGATCAAACGCTGGTTCCCGCCGATTGTCGTCGGCCCGGTTATCATGGTCATCGGTACCAAGCTCGCGCCGAAAGCGATCGGCATGGCGCAGCAGAACTGGCTGATCGCGATCATCACGCTTGCGGTCGTAATTTACTTCAATGTCTACGGAAAGGGACTGCTCAAAATTATCCCGATTCTCATCGGCATTGCTTCCGGCTATGTCTGCTCGATCATTTATGACATGGTTGCACATCCGGCGACCCCGCTGGTTGATTTCACCCCGCTTGCGGAAGCTTCCTGGATACAGCCTTTCTGGGATTTTTCCGGTCAGTTCTTCTCCTTCCCCAAATTTGACATGAGTATCATCTTCCTGATTGCGCCGATCGCGTTTGTGACCTTTATGGAGCATATCGGCGATATCACCACCAACGGCGCGGTTGTGGGAAAAGACTTCCTGTCTGACCCCGGTATCCACCGCACCCTGCTCGGCGACGGCCTTTCGACCATGGCTTCCGGTTTCTTCGGCGGCAACGCGAACACCACCTTCAGCCAGAACACCGGCCTGCTCGCCGTCACCGGCGCCTACAATCCGAAGATCCTGCGCACCGCGGCTGTCATGGCGATCTGCCTGAGCCTGTTTGGCAAACTCGGCGGGCTGCTCCAGTCGATCCCCAACGCGGTCATCGGCGGCGTTTCGATCCTGCTGTTTGGTTCCATCGCCTCGATCGGCGTACGCACAGTAGCGGAAGCGAAGATCGATTTCGCCCAGTCCCGCAACATCATCATCGTAGCGGTGATCCTGGTGATCGGTCTCGGTCTTGCGGCGGACGGCGTTATGGTCGGCACGGTCAAGGTTTCCGGACTGTTCCTCGCGGTTGTAGCGGGTGTTCTCTGCAACAGCCTGCTTCCAAAGGTCCCGCAGAAAGCCGATTAAATAGCAGCGTTTCAGAAGGGCCGCCGAACCGTGTTTCAGCGGCCCTTTTCCATCCTTCACGCGTTTCTCAATACGAGAAAAATTTTTCTTATTTTTGCGAATCGCCCCTTGAGGACATTCTATTTCACATCCGGCGTCCAATTTGTTGAAATTGAAAAAGCGGGCCCGTATGATTAAGGCAAGAAATGTTCCTGGTTACACCGGCACAGAAACAGTTATCCCCAGGCAGATAGGAGAGTGATATTTTGGAATTCAAGAACGTCAATAAGACGCATGAGCGCATAGACGGCATGGAGAAAGTCACCGGCAAGGCGATCTACGGCTCCGACGTCCGGATGCTCAATATGCTGTACGCCAAAGGCGTGTATTCAGAATATGCGCACGCAAAGATCCTTTCGATTGATAAGTCCAAAGCGCTGGCGCTGGAAGGCGTGGCGGATGTGGTGGTTGCAAAGGATTTGCCCGGCTCAAAAACGATCGGCGAGGTCGTTTCGGACCAGTATGTCCTCGCGGACGACAAGGTGCGCATGTACGGCGACGTGGTCGCCGTCGTGGCGGCCGAAACCCCGGAGATTGCCGCTGAGGCAGTCAAACTGGTCAAAGTGGAGTACGAGCCGCTGCCCGCGCTGCATGATCCGCGCACGGCGATCAACAATCCCACCGTGGTTACCGACCTGTTCCCGACCAACGTTTACTGCGATTATGTCGCGTCGAACGGAGACATCGAAAAAGGCTTCGCGGAATCTGACCTCATCTTTGAGCAGGACTACGAGACCAGCTGGCAGGAGCATGTCTACACCGAACCGGAGGTCGTCATCGGCATCCCGAGCATCCACGACGGCGCGGTCACCGTTTATGGCTGCCTGCAAAACCTCTATATGGCGCGCGAATCGGTCTGCCAGTGCCTGAATATCCCGATGTCCCGCGTAACCATCCGGCAGACGGTCATTGGCGGCAGCTTTGGCGGCAAACAGGAGAGCACGGTTTCCATCGCGGTGCGCGCGGCTTTGCTCGCGGTGCGTACCAAGCGGCCGATCAAATATTTGCTGACGCGTGAGGAGTCGGTGCGCGAGACTTTCAAGCGGCATCCGTTTTATATGCACATGAAAATCGGCGTCACAAAGGACGGCATGCTGCGCGCGATTTCCGGCGATTTCATCTCGGACGCGGGCGCTTATGTGAACAAAGCCAAGGGCATCATGGGCAAGGCGATCACCCTCGGCGCGGGACCGTACAATTCCCCAAGCGCCTACTTCTATGGACGCGCGGTAATGACCAACAACATCCACACCGGCTCCTACCAGGGCTTCGGCAACCCGCAGGGAATCTTCGCGCGGGAGTGCGCGATGACCGAGGTCGCTGAAAAACTCGGTCTTTCGCCTTATGAATTCCGCCGCCGCAACATCATGAAAACCGGCGATGTCAACGGAACCGGCCAGAAGATGGACTGGTGCCGCATCGGCGCGCTCGATGTGCTCGACGCCGCCGCGAAAGAGATCGACTTCGAAAATAAATACTGGAAATATTCCCGAGAAAACAAAGGCAGCGTCCGCCGCGGCGTCGGGATCTCCTGCAGCCTGCGCGGAAACAGCGTCGGAACGGTGATCCAGGATAACGGTCGCGTCTACATAGAAGTCGAAGAGGACGGCAGCGTGCTGGTTTCGATCGGCCTTGCGGAGATCGGACAGGGGCTTCTCACCACCATGAAGATCATGACGGCAGAAGCGCTCGGCTGTGACATCAACCGCATCACCATCAACGATCCCGATACCAGCCGGGCTCCGCTCACCGGCGCGGCGCTCGCTTCCCGCGGCACCTATCTCGGCGGCCACGCGATCAACGACGCCGCTGCGAAAATTCACGCAATCGTCTCCGAGGCGCTGTGCGAAAAATATGAGATTGCTCCGGAAGAAATCCATTACTACGACGATAAGGTGACCTTCGGCGAGACCGAAATGCCGTTTGATAAGGCGGTGAAACTCTGTTACGACAGCGGCCGCACCGCCGCAAGCGTCGGCAACTACAAGACCCCGCCGCTCACCTGGGACGGCAAGACCGGACACGGAGACGCTTTTTATATGTTTACCTTCTCCTGCGCAATGGTCGAAGTGGAAGTGGATATGGACACCGGTAAGACCGAAGTGCTCAAGTCTGTCGCGGCGCATGATGTGGGCCGCGCGATCAACCCGCAGATGGCCAAGGGCCAGATTGTCGGCGGGCTGGTCGGCGCACAGGGCTGGGCGCTTACCGAGGACCTCGGCTGCAAGGATGGTGTGATCAGGAACCTCAACTACGACAATTACATCATCCCGACCACAATGGATGTGCGAGAAGTCGTGCCGATCATCGTGGAAAATCCCGATCCGCGCGGCCCATATGGCGCACGTTCGCTCGGTGAACCCGCGTTCGATCCCTGCGGCGCGGCCTATGTCAACGCGGTCAACCACGCCATGGGCAACGGGAAACATATCCGCAGCCTTCCGGCGAACCTGGAAGCGGTATTTTTCTGCGAGGAGGAGAAACAATGAGCATCAAGATCAAAGGGTTTCTGCGCGCGGTCACTGTGACGCAGGCGCTTGCCTATGCTGCGCAGTATCCAGGCGAAACCGTCTATCTCGCGGGCGGTACCGATGTGATGGTTCAGGCGCGTGAAGACGACCGTTTCGCGCAGAAATACCTTGTGGACATCACGGGCATCCGGGAGCTGACCGGGATTTCACAAACAGCTGACACCCTTCAAATTGGCGCGCTGGCAACCCATGCCGCCGTGCATGAGTCCTCGCTGGTGCAGAAATATGCCGAACTGCTTTCGCAGGCGGCGCTGACGGTCGGCTCCCCGCAGATCCGCAACCGCGGCACCATCGGCGGCAATATCGCAAATGCCTCTCCGGCGGCGGATGACCTTTCGGCACTGGCGGCGCTTGGCGCAAAAGTGCTGGTGAAATGTGTGGACGGCACCGAAAAGCTGATGACGCTCACCGAGGTTATTTCACGGCCCTACCGCAACAGCCTGACAAATGGCGAGCTGATCACCAGCGTGATTGTCCCGAAATATGACGGATATCGTGCGTATTTTTATAAACTTGGACGGCGCAATTCCCTTTCGATCTCCCGCATGACGATTGCGGCGTGCCTCAAAACCGATGCACAGAATCGCGTGGAGGATCTCAAATTGGCAGTCGGTTCGGTTTTCCCACAGCCGGTCGTATTCGAAGAGATCAACCGCACGCTTGTGGGGAAAATCCCTTCCGAAGCGGAACTTTCGGCATTTGCGAAACAGGTCTCGGATAAGATCCCGGAAATCGCGGGTATCCGGCCCACCACAAAGTATAAACAGCCCGTCTGTCAGAAGCTCTGTGAACGGGTGCTGAGAGAACTCCTGGGAGGTGAAAAAATTGGATAAAATTACAATTTCCTTCACTTTGAACGGAAAGCCCTATACCGTTGCAACCCGTCCGGATATCCGTATGCTGGATGTCCTGCGCGACGATTTGAACCTCACCGGTACCAAGGAGGGATGCGGCATCGGCGAATGCGGGGCCTGCACCGTGCTTGTAAACGGCGAGGCCATGCATTCGTGTATGGTGATTTCCGGCCAGATGGACGGAAAGGATATCCTCACGGTGGAAGGCCTCAGCGAAACAGAAATCGGGAAGACCCTGCAGCGCTGTTTCCTTGAGGAAGGAGCTGTGCAGTGCGGATACTGTACGCCGGGCATGCTGATGAGCGCGTATGCGCTGCTGCGCAGGAACTCCAACCCCACGCGCGACGAAGTCCGGCTTGCGCTTTCGGGTAATCTGTGCCGCTGCACCGGCTATATCCCAATCATCAATGCGGTGCAGAAGGTCAATGAGAAGCTGAATGCTTCCCGGTGACCGGACGCGCCGATCCTGCCGGCTGGCGCTGCGCAGCAGGAAGATTCATTCAGTAGAAAGCGGGTGTGAAAGATGAAATATGAACTGCTGATTAAAAACGGGCATGTCTATGCGCCGCGGGACCTTGGCGTTGTGGATATTGCGGTGACGGATGGGAAGATCGCCAAAGTGGGAAAAGGCCTTGATGTCGAGGCCGTCAGGGTCATAGATGCCTTTGGGAAAACAGTCATCCCCGGCGCAATCGAGACCCATGCGCATATGAACATGCCGTTCGCCGGAACCAAGACGATGAACGATTTTTACGACGGCACCATGTCGGGCGCGTTTGGCGGCGTGACCACGCTGGTCGACTTCGCCCAGCAGATCAAGGGCGTGCCGCTCATCATGGCCTGCGAGGACCGCGTCAAGGAGGCGAAGGGTCACGCTGTGGTCGATTACGGTTTTCACGCGACCATCACGACGGTGGACGACGAGACGATCGACGCGATTCCCAAGCTGATGGAGATGGGTTTCACCTCCTTCAAGGTCCATACGACCTATAAGGACGGCGGGCTTTACATCGATACCCCCGGGCTCCGGCGGACTTTTGCCGCAATTGCAAAGGCGGGTGGAATCGTGACGGTGCACGCCGAAAACGATGATATGATCGAAGCCGCCAAAAACCGCCTGCTCGCGGAAGGAAAGACCGGCGCGGTCTATTTTCCGCAATATAAGCCCGATGAGGCGGAAGCGGAAGCAGTAGACCGCTGTATTGAAATCGCGAAAGAGACTGGCTGCAAGCTGCTGATCCGGCACATCTCGAGCGCGGCTGGCGCCAAAAGCGTGGCGGCCGCGCAGAAAGCAGGGTATCCGGTCTATGGAGAGACCTGTCCGCAGTACCTTGCCTTCACACGCGAAGTTTATACGCAGGAAAACGGTCGGGACTACATTCTGCATCCGCCGATTCGCGGTGCGGCAGACCGGGACGCCATTTGGGGAGAGCTTGTTGAAAGCGATATAAAATGTACGATGGCAACCGATGACTGCGGCTTTTACCTGAGCCAAAAACGGATGAACGACACCTTCTACGGTGTGCCGGGAGGATTGCCGGGCATCGAGACAAGACTTGTAACACTGTATGAAATGGGCGTGGCGCAGGGCCGCATCAGTGTCGGCCGGATGGTTGAGATGCTTTCGACCGAGCCTGCGAAGCTCTATGGGATCTATCCCCAAAAGGGGGTCATTGCCGAAGGCAGCGACGCGGACATTGTGGTGCTCGACACCGGTGTTTCTTATGCGCTCACAGCAAAGGACTTGCATGAGCGCAGCGATTATACACCGTTCGAGGGCATGCAGATGCATGCCGCGGTGGCTCAGACAGTTGCAAACGGGAAGGTGATCGTGGACGGCCGGGAATTCTTAGGGGAAGAAGGCGCGGGACGTTTTCTTGTGCGCGGCAAGCCGCAGGGCTGATTTCCCGCGCGTCACAGGCTGGAACAGGCCGCCCCGGCAGGGCTGCAATGTCCTGCCGGAGCGGTTTTGTGTATCGTAAGATGACGGATGGGCTCAAACTGAGAAAGTAAGTTTTTTATTTTAACAAATTCTTCTCAAAATGACAAAGAGATGAAAGTTTGCCGGAAAATTCTCAATGGCGCCCCCAATTCGATTGCCTGGCCCCCTCAAACAGGATATCATAAATACGGAAAAACTGGGATTTTATCGGCGTTTAGATAGACAATGAGCGCGCGGAAAGAGGAAAGGTGGAACAGACAAATGGCAAATCTTGAAGTATCCTATTGCGGTGTGAAATATCGGAATCCGTTGGTCCTGGCATCCGCGAGCCCCGGCTGGGACGGCGAGGCGATGCTGCTTGCGGCAAAGGCGGGGATCGGCGGCGTAATCCCAAAGACAATCGGCCCGAAGGACGATTGGAGCGCGCAGCCGCGCAACGGCAGGATGGTCCTGCATCGCTACAACAACCGCCCCATCGGCATGATCAACCTGGAACTGTTCACCGATAAAACCCGTGAACAGTGGGCGCAGGAGGAGTTTGCCATCGCCAAAAGCGGCGGAGCAACCATGCATATCAGTGTCATGGCAATGCCGGAGCCGGAGGAAACCGCCGAGATCGTCAAAACCCTGCAGGACAGTGGCATGGTCGACCTGTTTGAGCTCAACGCATCCTGCCCGATGCCGTCCGCCTCGGCGGGTATGCACATCGGCAAGGACTGGGAGCTGGTTGCCGCGCAGGTGAAAGCCTGCAAGGCGGTTTCCAAGGTGCCGTTCACCGTCAAGCTCACCCCGAACGTCGCTGATATGGTGCCGATTGCCAAAGCATGTGTCGGCGAAGGCGCGGACGGAATCACCATCAGCAACACGATCAAATCTTTCGCGGGTGTGGATATCGAAACGGGAATCCCGTATCTGCGGGCGTTTGGCGGTTATTCGGGCGCGGCAATCAAACCGATTGTAATGCGCCATCTGATTGAGGTTGCAAAAGCGGTCGATGTCCCGATTTCGGCGGTTGGCGGAGTGACCTCCTACAAAGATATCGTCGAATATATCATGATCGGCGCTTCCACCGTCCAGATTTGCACCGAGGTTATGTTAAACGGCTATGGTGTGATCACAAAGATTCTGAAGGATCTGGACGGATGGATGGATGCGAAGGGCTATCGATCCTTCGATGAAATCCGCGGCATCGCGCTCGGGCGGCTCACCACAGTCGAACAGCTTGCGACCGAGGAGCCGAAGTTCTCTCACATCGATGCGGACCGTTGTACCAACTGCGGGAAATGCCAGAAAAGCTGCTTTTACCGCGCGATTGGGGAAGGCGACGGCGTGCGCCGTGTGCTGGACGGTGAATGCGACGGCTGCGGCCTGTGCGCCCAGGTCTGCCCGGTGGGCGCGATCAGCCTTTATTAAAGAGGTCCCTTTTCCATCTACATATACCCAGTCTCCGTATGAGACACCCCTGGAAGTGGAAACGAGCCTGCGGTCAGAACCGTGGGTTCGTTCCATTTCGGGAGGGACGTGAAACCTGTTCAAATTTTTTCAATTATGCTATGATGTTAGGAAATGGTGCAGACAGGGAAAAGGAGGGCAATATGGAAACCCTTTTGATGAGCATCCAGAAGGATATCACGCAATATGTCGGGATGATGTCGATGATCTTTCCTGCCGATGTGGACGTCGCGGATCAGAACCTCATACGGGTTGCCGGGACGGGGCGGTTTGCGCGCAGGATTGGCAGTTCCCTGCACAGCGGGCGTGTCAGCGCCCGGGTGCTTGAAACGGGCCGGCCCATCTTCATCAAAGATCCCGAAATGGAGCCGCTCTGCCAGAACTGCCTGAACCTTTCGGTTTGTAAAGACCAGTGCGAACTGCGGGTGCCAATCAAATTGGATATGGAAGTGATTGGTACGCTGGGGATCGCATCCTCCTCCCCGGAACAGTATACGGAAATCATCGGCCGTTATGAGCAGATGTTTGTTTTTGCAAACCATATGGCGTCGCTGATAGCGCTCAAGGCGCGTGAAGTCCAGGATCAGAAGATCCGGTCGTATGACCGCCGCGTGCAGGACCAGCTCGGCAACCTGCTTATGGACGGCGTGCTGCTTCTGGACGAAAATAATCAGATCCTCTATATGAACCAGCGCAGTGAAAAGATCCTGGGCAACACGCTGGCGCAGCTGCAATACCTGCGTAAAATACGACAGCTTTCTGTTCAGGAAAAGACGGGCGGAGATGAAAACGCCACTGTATTTGAGATTAAAATCCGAGACAAACGTCACGACCTTTCGGGGAAATGCCGCCAGATCAAAGGGGTCGAAGATGACGAGATTGTGCGGGTATTCGTATTCAGCGATATCCGTTCGCGCGACGAGGCCGCCCAGCAGCCGCAGGCGCAGGACAAATACACCTTTGACTATCTGCTTGGCGCGAGCGCTCCCTGGGCACAGGCGGTCGAAGCCTGCCGGGAATCCGCCTACAACACCAACTGCATCCTCCTGAGCGGCGAGCCCGGAACCGGAAAAGAGCTCTACGCCCATGCAATCCACAATGAGAGCGTACGCCGCAACAACCGATTCCTGCGGCTTGGCCGGGACGCGGATGTGGATGAGATGTTCCAGAAAATGTTCCCGGATACGGAAAATGTCAGCGGGGATGGGCTGATCATTCGCAACGAGATGATCGACGGCTGCACTTTTTTTGTGGATGGCGTTGAGACGCTTTCCCCGCGCAACCAGGATATTCTGCTGCTGATCATCCGCAGCAGCCAGCTGAACAATACCAAGGTGATCTGTTCGACCAGTGCGAATCTGCGGCGGATGGCCCAGATGGGAGATTTCCGATACGATCTGCTCTATATCCTGGAGATGTACACTGTTGAGATCCCTCCGCTGCGCGCACGCGGGCAGGACGTACTGCTCTTTGTTGAGCGGCATTTGGAGCGTTACAATAAGCTGACGGGAAAAAATTTGACCATTTCAAAACAGCTCAAGGAGATGTTTCTCAATTATTCCTGGAAAGGCAACATCCGTGAAGTTGAGAATGTCATCTCCTACATTGTGGAGAACAGCGACGACGACGCGGAGGTGCTCACTCCGGAGAACCTGCCGCAGCTGATTCTGGAGCGCCTGCGGGACGACAAGAAGAACGCTTACAACTTGGAAAACGCTGAAAAAGAACTCATCATCAAAGCGCTTAACGACTTTGGCAACAACGCCCGCTCCAAATCGCTTGTGGCCAAAGAACTTGGCATCAGCAGCGCTACGCTGTACCGCAAGCTCAAACAGTACCGCATCCAGCAGAATATGCTGTTTGAATGATCTGCTGGAATTACGGCGGACACGATGTCAGAGAAAATCGATTTGTGCAGAGATATCCTTGAATTGGAAAAATGAGCGCTCCGGCTCTGCGTCGGAACGCTCATTTTCCTATTTATGGGCGTTTTCATATGCCTGACGGATTTCTTCCGGCATATCCTCTGGTTTCATACAGCTGAGCCGCTTCTCGTTCCCGTCCTTGATGGCCTCCCCGTAATACCAGCACTTGAATTTCAGCATATCCAGCACCCTGTTCATCCGCTCAATTTCCATTTCTACGGTTGCTTTCTGTTTGATGAACAGCTCTCTGCGCTGCGGATAAGTTTCGCTTCCCTGCACACACCACTGCATAAACCGTTTGATGTCCTTGATCTCCATGCCGGATTTTTTCAGACATTCAATGACCCGAATGGCTTCCATCTCTTTTTCACCAAACTTGCGGATTCCGGAGATTCGCTGTATGTCAGGAAACAGGCCTTCTTTGTCATAATACCGCAGCGTGGAGATGGGCAATCCAAACATCTCGGATACCTGGCCGATCGTATACATCATCTGTCCTCCTGGATTTTAAAATTGGATATTGACCTAAAGTCAGGTTTATGTCTTATACTGATCATATCAACTGGAGGCGGGTTTGTCAAATCTGTCTTTGGGAGGTTTTAAAATGGGAAAAAGGAGTATTTTAGACATGAAAGAGAACCTTGAACTATCGATGCAGTGGGATAAGACCTTTCCCAAAAGCGAAAAGGTCGATCATCAGAAAGTAACATTTCGCAACCGCTATGGCATTACGCTGGCCGCGGATTTGTATGTTCCCAAAAACGCAAAGGGGAAGCTTCCGGCCATTGCGGTGAGCGGTCCGTTTGGCGCGGTAAAGGAACAGTCCTCTGGTCTTTACGCGCAGGCAATGGCAGAAAAGGGCTTTTTGGCCATTGCTTTTGATCCCTCTTTTACAGGCGAGAGCGGCGGGTTGCCCAGATACGTGGCCTCCCCGGACATCAACACAGAGGATTTCCAGGCCGCAGTCGATTTTCTGTCTGCGCAGGACAATGCTGATCCGGAAAAAATCGGGACCATTGGCATCTGCGGCTGGGGCGGAATGGCTTTGAACGCGGCGGCGGTGGATACCAGGATCAAGGCGACGGTAACTTCCACTATGTACGATATGAGCCGGGTCAATGCAAAGGGATATTTTGATTTGGAGGACAGCGAAGAGGTCCGCCATGAAAAACGCAGGGCTCTGAACGCGCAGAGAACTGTAGACTATAAAAACGGGGAATATGCGAGGGCTGGCGGCGTAGTCGATCCTGTGCCGGAGGATGCCCCGTTCTTTATAAAGGACTATTACGACTATTATAAGACTAGCCGGGGCTATCATAAACGCTCTCTGAATTCTAACGGCGGATGGAATGTAACCTCTTCCTTGTCCTTTCTGAACATGCCGATTTTGCAGTATGCGGATGAGATACGCAGCGCTGTATTGTTGATTCATGGCGAAAAAGCGCATTCCCTCTATTTCAGCAAAGATGCTTATGCAATGCTGAAAGGGGACAACAAGGAGCTGATGGTCATTCCAGATGCCGTTCATACCGACCTCTATGATAAAATGGAGGTAATCCCCTTTGAAAAAATGGCGGCATTCTTCGAGAAGTACATGGTTTGATCCAATTTGGGGAGCGGGCATACTGCGAAAAAGGCGAATGCCGTTTTATTGGCATTCGCCTTCCTGGATAGATCCATAAAAGCCCCGCGTATGGAAATTCCATACAGCGGGGCTTTTGGCTGTTTATTCCGCCTTGGCTGGGACGGCAATCGGTTCAGATGCGAAGATGTAGGTTCCAAGCTGGCGTGTTTTCAGCAAAAAAACAAGCTCGTCGTCATCGTTTGTAACGAACTTGCCTTTGCTGGTGATGTCGGCAAGCTGCCCGCTTGAAACGTCGTAGACGATGATGTCATCCTCCTCGACGGTAAGTTCGCCGTCCTCATCCACATACGGGACCGGCAGTTCCAGCGTTGCGCGGGAGGTGGAGGGGATTTCCGGATTGTGCCAGAAGTTGCGGATGAAGGCGTCCTGATTTGCGAAGAGTGGGGTATAAGGGGCGGTGGGATACCATTTGGTGGAGAGCTTCACCGCCATTTTGGAGGTGTCGTTGTCGCCGGAAACCGAGAGCTTTGCAAGGGTGTCGTTGGCATCTTCCCAGGTGATTTCACTGTCTTCATTTTTGAGCGGCTTTACCACGATGCCGCCGTCGCCCGCGGTGGCGGTGTAATCGGCGTCATATTTCGTGTTCTGCACAAAGCCTTCGACCGGGATTTCGATTTTGGTGCCCTTCTTGATGACGCCGACATAGCCTGAAGTCCCGTCCGCTTTGAGCTCTGCGAGCAGCGCGTCGGTGGCTTCTTCAAATCGTTTATGGCTGTCAAAAGCGACAATGTCCTTCTTCGCGGTGAAGATGGCGGTGCCGCTGATCTTAAATTCCTCGTCGCTCGGCGTTTCGTTCAGGATGAAGCGGAAGGCGACGATGCGCTCGTTTGTATAACCGGATGTCGAGAGCGGATATTGAAGCTCCGGGAATTTCTTCTCAACAATCAGGACGTAACGGAACCGGTTGGCGTTGTCGTCCTTATCGAATTTGACCTTGAAGAGGTCGCGGTCGTTGAAGACCGGGTTTTTTGCCAGATAGGGGGAAGTGATATAGAAATCCTCGTCCGAGCGGAAATCGGAAGCGGCATCAATCGGATTTCCATCCGCATCGAACGGATAAGCGTGGTTCAGGTCGAGCGTTCCGCTGCCTCCGGTAATCTTTTTGACGGTTTCTGCGATCTCCTTCTCGGTCATGTAGTCGCCTTCCTCCGGCGCCGCGAAGGCGGTGATGCCAACCGAGAGGGACAGGGCTGCCGCAAGAATCATTGCAAGTACTCTTTTCATAAGTTCCTCCTAATTTTTGTTCGGCGTTTTTTAAGCGCGCAACGCTCCTATCATACCAGAAACAGGCGGGATCGTCTACTGTTTTCTGGAAAAATTTATATAAAACTAATTGTAGATTGCATTAAAAACAGGCTGCATTTTGGCGATCCACTGATTCTTTTCCCTGCTATAAAATTTGGTGTCGGAATTAACCGCAAAGGGGATTCCGGCATCGGTTAACTGTTCTGTCATATAGCCGGCAAATTGGATCTGCTCCTCAATCGTATAGTCATCCCCGTCGTTATAATTGCCCGGCATCCACGCGCCTACCCATGTTGGGACGTTGGTCTGCTTCTGCCAATCCAGCGCCAGCTTTATTTTTTTGTCGATCAATGCGCGTTCCTGCATTGTCCCGCTTGTCCAGAGTTTGCGTTCGTTTCTTTTGCTGGGATCGGGCGCGTAGAAATGCCACTCGGCCATCAGGTAACCGTTGTGCTGCGTGGGTATTTTGAGTTCTTGCAGATATGCTGCGTCGGAGCGCAGCCGAAGGTTGCAATTCCCATAGAGGGAATGCGTTCACAGCCGGACAATAGACGCCGAACCATATGAAAAGGCGATGCGACTCGGGAGAGATCGCACCGCCATTTCAGTGCGGGAACAGGCAGGAAGACCCCGCCTGTTCCCGCACAAGGGGATACAGGAATCTGCTGTATGATTATAGAGATGTAGGGATTGGTTATATCAGTTGGGGAAGATGCCGCGGATCTTCTTGGCGGCGACCAGGCGCTTGATGGCAACCATGTGCGCGCCCATGCGAAAGGTGGTATTCTTGCTCTCCTTGGCTTCGGCAACTTCCTTGAAGGCCCGGAGCATGATGCCCTCGAGCATCTCGTTGGTCTGGCTTTCGTCCCAGATCAGCCGCTGGATGTTCTGGACCCACTCGAAGTAGGAAACAACCACGCCGCCCGCGTTCGCCAGGATGTCCGGCACAACCGGAATGCCGCGTTTGTTCAGGATCTCGTCGCCCTCAACCGTCGTCGGGCCGTTCGCGCCTTCGACCACAAGCTTCGCCTTGACCGTGTCCGCGTTGTCGCCCGTGATCTGGTTCTGCAGCGCGCAGGGAACCAGCACGTCGCAGTCGCAGGCGATCAGCTCGGCGTTCGAAATCTTCCTGCAGCCAGGAGCGGTGTATCCCTCGAGGGTGTGGGAATCGCTTTCGGCAATGTATTTGCGCATCGCGGTGATGTCGAGCCCCTCGGGGTTGTAGTAGCCGCCCGAGATATCGCTGACCGCCACGATCTTGCGTCCGCAGTCATGCAGCAGCTGCGCGGCCACGCCGCCCACGTTGCCCATGCCCTGTACTGCCACGCGTACGTCGCCTCCGTCGTGCATGCCCAGGTATTTGATCGCCTCGTTTACAATGATCATGACGCCCCGGCCGGTCGCTTCGCTTCTGCCCAGCGCGCCGCCGATCTCGATCGGCTTGCCCGTGACAACGCCAGGTACCGCCCGGCCGTTGAACATGCTGTAGGTGTCCATGATCCAGCCCATGATTTCGGCGTTGGTGTTGACGTCCGGAGCGGGAATGTCGCGTTCCGGTCCGATGATCGGCAGGATCATCGCGGTGTAGCGGCGGGTCAGGCGCTCAAGCTCCGCCTTCGAGAGTTTGCGGGGATCGACCTTGACCGCGCCCTTCGCGCCGCCGTAGGGGATGTTCACCACCGCGCACTTGAAGCTCATCCAGGCCGCCAGCGCCTTGACTTCGTCCATGTCCACTTCCTGATGGTACCGGATGCCGCCCTTGCACGGGCCGCGGGAACTGCTGTGCTGGACACGGTAGCCGTCGAAAACCTCCACCGATCCGTCGTCCATCTTGACCGGGATCGACACCTTCAGTTCCCGTTCCGGATGTTTGAGCGCGATGTAGTCATTTTCCTCCAGTCCCAGCATTTTTGCCGCTTCGTCCAGGACCTCCAGCATGTTTTCATATGGGTTATATGCTTTTGCCATGACTTCTTTTCTCCTAATTCATCTTTCAGATTAAAGACCTGATTACTCGAATTCCCGGAAAACCCGGTCGTAGCGCTCAAGCACCTCGTCCATCAGCGGGATGGATTCGTAGCAGATATAGGTCTTGCCGCCGCCGGAGATAATGATCCCTTCCGCTGCCAGCGCCATTGCAAATTCCATGACGCACTGCGAAGCTTCCTTCTGCTGGCGCGCCGCCTCCGGGTCGCCGGGCTTGTAGAAGGTGGGGATATGCTGGCTGGCAGCAACATCGATATGCAGGATTGTCTGATGGTTGAAGATCAGCGCGGGAATATCATATTTTTCAGTCAGCAGCGCTATTTCCTTCATGAATTTGTCCGCAGCCGCGGCCATCTGCGGATGTGCGTTTAACCGGGCAAGCTCGTTGATGGTGCAGCATCCGGCATAAGCGGTTAACGGGTTCGCCGACAGGGTGCCGCCCACGCGCACTTTCTTTGAACGATCCTTGTTGATACCCGCCGCAAGCATCTCCATAATTTCACGGCGTCCACCGATGCCCCCTGCGCACGGATAGCCGCCGCCGATAATTTTTCCAAAGATAGTGAGATCCGGCTTGGTTCCGAACTGGGCCTGCGCGCCGCCCATGCCGAGGCGGAAAGCGGTGACGACTTCGTCATAAATGAGCAGCGCGTTATATTTTTTGCACAGCTCTTTTGCGGCCTTGTGATAGGCGGGCGTGAGCGGAACAGCGCCGCTGTCCTGTCCGAGTGGTTCCATGATGAACGCGGCCGTACCGCCCAGCTTTTCATTTGCGATGAACTGAGCCTCAAGCGCCTCGACATCGTTGGGCTCCACACAGTGGGTGCTCTTGAAGCAGTCGACGGGGATGCCGTTCATGCAGTCCAGTCCGTCGGGTGCTTCGCTCGCATTATAAATGAGCTGGTCGCTCCAGCCGTGATATCCGCCGCGGATACGGATGAGTTCCCGCTTTCCCGTGAAGGCACGCGCCAGACGGATGCCGATGATGTCGGCCTCGGTGCCGGAACCGAGCATGCGGAACATTTCACAGGAGGGGAAATACTGGTTGATCAGTTCAGCGAGCTTGCGCTCATAATCGCTGTAAAGTCCGCTCAGCGGCCCTTTTTCATTGATAAATTCGGTGCATTCCTTGTGGAGGTAATTGTTACCCAGGATGACAGGACCGCCGGCCATCAAAAGGTCATAATAGCGGTTTCCATCCACATCGTAAAGGTATGGGCCTTCCGCTTTATCGATCGAAATCGGAAAGGGATGGTTATTGGCAAGGTTATGCTGTATGCCGCCCGGAATGACCTTCTGCGCGGCCTCATATTGCTTTTTGGACGTTGCGCAGTTGGTGTCGAACCATTTCTCATAGCGGTCGATCGCGCTTCTTTTCAGCTTTTTGCGATGTTTCATGATTTCGCCGGCCTGGGCATGGATTGCGGCGTAATCGGACCAATCCAGATACTTTGACATTTCTCAGATCCTCCAATCAAATTTGTGCAGGTATATGATCAATACCCCGCATCGGCAGGGTATCCGCAACATGGGGTCTCCTTTCCACCGTCAAAGAGCGGACAGATAGAGCCGCTCCACATCTTGAATGGTGCTTTGACGCGGGTTGGCAAGGATATTTCCGCTTTTCATGGCGTCCGCCGCCATCAGCGGGATTTTTTCCGCCGTTACCCCGGCCGCGGACAGCGATCCCGGGATGTCAAAATCCCGCAGCAGAGCGCGGATTTCGTCCACCAGCACAGATGGTGCAAAATCGTCGCCCGCTTTTTTACGGCTGATAAAATTGTAGATATCGCGGTAGCGTCCGTTGTCGGCCATCGCGTTGTATTCGAGGATCACCGGCAGCAGGATGGCGTTTGCAATCCCGTGCGGCACATTGAAATAGGCGCTCACCGGATGGGACATGGCATGGACATTGCCGAGCCTGGCCCATGCGAACGCGATGCCCGCAAACATGCTCCCGGACAGCATGGCGCAGGCAGCTTCGGAATCCTGCCGGTTGGCCACAAAGCGGCGGATGCTGCCGCCGATGAGTTCCATCGCCTTTTGGGCCATCGCGTCGGAAAAGGGCGACGCGCTGCGGGAGAGGTATGCTTCCAGCGCGTGGATGAAAGCGTCTATTCCGGTGGATGCCGCGACCGGGGCGGGCAGCGATGTGATCAGGCTGGGGTCGAGCAGCGCGTAGCGCGGGACGATCTCATAACTGAAGATGGACAATTTATAGTTGCGCGCATGGTCGGTGATAACTGAAAAAGCAGTTACTTCGCTTCCGGTGCCGGCGGTCGTGGGGATTGCAACCAATGGGACAATCGGCCCGGGCACCAGGTGTGCGCCCTCATATTGTGTGATTTCTCCGCCGTGCTTTACAAGGATTCCGACTGCCTTGGCAACGTCCATTGGGCTTCCGCCGCCGAGCGCGATGATGCTGGTGGCCCCAAATCCACGATAGGCGGCGGCGGCCTTTTCAACCGTCTGCACCGAGGGGTTCGCTTCCACATCGAGGAATGCGGAGAGCTGGACGCCAGCCGCCTCCGCGAGATCGGAGATCCGCTTTACGAGCCCCAGCTTTTCCAGCATACGGTCCGAAATGAGCAGGACGCGGTCAGAACGGCACCTGTGCAGCAGCTCCGGCAACTGTGCAAGGCTTCCGTTGCCAAAGACGACCTCCTGCGGCACGCTGAAGGTAAAGTTCTTCATTCCCATAGCCTCCAAAGATACATTTCCTTGTTTACTTTAAAATGTGGTTTTGTATTGATGTTTTGTGAAATTTAATTGGTATTAAGTTGTTTTTAGAGCTCTAAAACATATATAACAGAAAAAAAGCCGCTTGTCAATTCAAAAATGAAATTCATGATGGGATTCGCGAACTTTTGTGAGAACGCATAAAAAGAGGCATGCGACCAGTTATAAACCGACGAATTTTTTGAGGTGGATTTTTTGCTTCCGATCTTGTATAATGAAAACAACGGATTGCCCCACAAGCAAAAACAATTGTAAGGGATCGGATGATTATGCTAACGATTGAACGACAGGAACAGATCAAAAATATACTCCTTGAACAGAAAAGCGTTTCGGTGGCGGATTTGACGGCCCGCTTTGACGTCAGTTTTGAAACGATCCGCAGGGACCTGAAGGTTCTGGAGAAAGAGGGCTTTGTTGAAAAATCTTATGGCGGCGCGATTTTGAAGCAGCGGGTTAACAACACGGCCGATTTCCAAATGCTCTCCAATATCATGGTGGAAGCCAAACAGCGGATGGCTGCGATGGCGCTGAACTTCATCTCGCCGGGCGACTGCATCTATATCGGTTTTGCCACAACCTGCGTGCAGATTGCCGAACTGCTGGACAACATCCCAATCACCGTCCTGACAAGTTCTCTGGAGGTGATGAACAAGCTTTCCGGGAAGAAAAATATCACCCTGTTTTCGACGGGCGGGGCCTGGGACGCCCGTAACTGCGCCTTCACCGGGCGGACCGCGGTGGACAACCTGGCGCAGTTTCATTTGGATAAGGCGTTCATCTCCTGCCGGGCTCTGAGCATGGAGAACGGGATCAGCGACAAGACCGAGGCGGAATCGGATATGCGCCGCAGGATTGTCGAGTCCTCCAACGAGGTTTATCTGCTGGCGGATAATTCCAAATTTGGTAAGATGACCTTTGTGAAAACTTGTGGGTTTGAACGCATTACCGCTGTTATCACGGATAAGACGCTTTCCAAGCCGTGGGCCTCTTTCCTGGACGATTTGAAAATTGCGCATTACGACTGCGAGCACCCTCTTGAAAGCGCAGAAGATCCGGAAAAATAAAATACGTGTTCGGCGCCGCCGCGGGTAACCGATGATGCCCGCGGCGGTTTTGTTTTGCCTTTTTGAGGCAAAAAAGTGAAGCTTTGTGTTGTATTTAGAACGAATACCCCGGAATATGCGCCTATATAAAACCGATATTCCCAGAATAACAATTTGATATGTGGATTTTCTGTGCGTCATTCACAAAAAACAGAGAGCAAAAATAGATTAAACCACAAAATCGGTCTTAACTAAGATGATTTATATTGACAGTTGAGGTATTTTGAAATATTATAACTACAGTCAGCCGTTTTAAAAGAAAATCAAATGGTATCATGATGTTTTATGAGGTATAATTTTGCGTTCTCAGAAAAACATCACTAAAAGCCAAATGAATTTGTATGTGTTGGGCCGGAGCCCGGAATGGTTGGCGGAAGGTGTGTTTCTATCAATCAAAAGGAGGCAACGAGAAACAATGGAAGCAATATCTGCAAAAAGACAAGCGAAATTCGATGCCGTTAGCTTTGAACCGGATGCAAAGGTTCCGCTCAGAGATAAGTGGTGCCTCGGTCTGACCGGCCTTGCCACAAACGGCCCTTGGGTGATCTTTGGTTACTTCCTGACCTACTTTTATACGGATGTGCTGGGCATGTCCGGCGTTCTGGCAGGTTCCCTTATGATGTTTGCTCGCGTATTCGACGCAATCACCGACCTTATCATCGGTTGGTGCATCGACCACTTCAATCTGAAGTGGGGCAAATACCGCTCCTGGGTTCTCTTCTCCATTCCGATCCAATTCATCCTCTTTATTATGGTGTTCACCGCATTGCCTGACACGAGTTCTACGCTCCAGATGGTGGTTGCATGCGTGGGTTATGGCTGCTACGGCGCGATCGGTTCGACCCTGTGCTTCATACCGATGAACTGCCAGGTCACCAACACCGCCCGCAACCAGACCGAGCGCGCCTCGATCGCGGCGATCAAGGGCTTCACCAAGAACGCCGGCAAGCTGATCGTTGTGGCCTGCTTCCTCCCGCTGGTCAATTTCTTTGGGGGCGGAAGCCTGAGCCGTGGTTTCTTCATTGCGGCAATTATGTTCTCCGCCATCTATGTGGCTCCCGTCATCTGGACCTTCTTTGCCAGTGAAAAATACGAGCTGAACGCGGATGGCTCCTACCGTGAGCACCTGCGTGACCTGAGAGTGGAAAAAGGCGAAACGGTCAGCTTTGGCCAGCAGGTCAGCGACCTCGTCCGCAACCGTCCCGCGATGGTGACCGTTGTCTCCACCTTCCTGCTTTACATTCTGGACGGTATCCGTTCCGGCACCACCGTTTATCTTTACAACAATTACTTCGAGCGTCCGGAACTGGCCTCGATCGCCCTGTTCTTCAACGCGGGCTGCGCGATCGCCGGTTCGTTCTGTATCCAGTATTTCATCCGGCTGTTTAAGGATTCCAACCGCGCATACATCTTCACAATGGTCACCGGAGCCGGTATGTACCTGGCGTGGTTCGGCATTATCTGCGCCGTTGGACGCGAGCAGGCCGGACAGATGATGGGCCTTGGACAGCCCCTGTTCATCCTGTATGCGCTGTGCGGCTTTATGCAGGGCGCGCACCTGGTATTCCCGGATGTCATGCTGCCGCAGGCGGTTGACTACGGCCAGTGGAAATATGACCGCAACCAGGCGGGCTTCATCTTCGCGAGCTATGGCTTCTGCCTGACCATCGGCGGCGCGATTGGCGGCGGCCTGCTGGGCTTCATGCTCGACGGAATCGGCTATAGCGCCGGTGCGGACATGGCGGAATCGGTCCTCAAAGGACTGCTGTTGATCGGCGTCCTGCTGCCGTCGATCCTGACCCTTGTACAGGCGTTTGTTCAGAGCCTTACCGGCCTGAATGATAAAAAGCATGCCCAGTGCGTCAAGGAGATCGCTGAACGCAAACACGACGCATAACCCCTTTTCTCTTCCGCCTCAAAATAATAAGAGCACCCCGCTGGGTGCTCTTATTATTAGGCGGGCGCGGTTATCCGGCAAACAGCTCGGACAGCAGCGCGCAGCCGCAATCGTATTTTTTCGCGTCTCCGTAGTGATCGCCGAAAAAGGCGGAGACAACCAGCTTTTGTTCGGATAGGATAAGAGCCGCCGTCATGGCGCCTTCACGGACCGCCATTGTGTGATAGGCGTTCCGGCTCATGCAGTGGGCGAGTGCGGGCGAGTCCTGGTCGGCCAGGATCAGATGGATGCGAAGCTCGGAATGTCCCTTGTCGGAGCGGACCTCCGATGGAAGATTGGGCCCTTCAAGGATCTGACAGATCGCTTCCTGATAGGTTTCCCGATAGGCGTCCTCCTCGAACGTTTCGGGGGACAGAAGCAGGAAGCGTATGGGACGTTCCCGCTTTATATAACAATATGTGCAGTTGTTGGCGGTTTCAAAAAGCACCGCATGACGGGCGAGGATCCCGCGCGCCTCATCCTTGGAAGCGACCGCGGTGGGGAGGACATACGGGGCAAGCTCCGGAGCGTTGCCGCCCCGCGCCCGGAAACGCTGGTTCCCGCGTATGAACAGGACGGTCAGCAGTACTGTGCAGGCAAGCGCGAAATACCAGTATCGTGCAAAACCGTATGCAATCATCAGCCCCATTGAAAGGACAAAGGACACTGGGATTCCAACGCAGCAGAGGATGGATTTGCGTACCATCCCGTCCATGATCCGCTTGCGCGCAGTAAAGAGTTCGCCGTATTGACTCATGAAAACCTCTCCCTTGTTATCATTTCGGGACGCCGGGATTCCCGGCAATGCTATTAAGCTATCATAGATTGCCGGTTGTGTCAATATTTTGATGTATTTTGAGGTAAAAGCCACAAAATTATCGAATTAATACTTCATGCAAAGAATTTTCAGATGAATTAATTGTGATAGTGTGATGTTGTGCGTTTTAATAAGCGATTTAACGGTTCTAACCGTATCCACATAATATTTTTAATCATATCGTCCAAAGGAGATTCGTTATGTTAGAAGCCTTGAAAAAAGAGGTCCTTTACTATTCCCAGCTCTCCTACCGGGAGCAGCTCTTCGCCGGAACAAGCGGCAACCTCAGCGCGTATGACCCGGAATCCGGACTGGTGGTGATCACTCCCAGCAGCATCGCGTATGAGACCATGACCATTGCGGATATTGTGGTGATCGACCTCGAAGGTAACGTTGTGGAGGGCACTCGCAAGCCGTCCTCTGAATGGCGGGTACATACCGCCGTCTATAAGCATAAACCCGAATACAATGCGGTGGTGCACACGCACGCCCCCTACGCCACCAGCTTTGCCGTCACGCATGAACGGATCCCATTGGTACTTGTGGAAATGATGCTCTTCCTCGGTGGGGATGTGCCGGTTTCAGATTTCGCGCTCAACGGCTCGGACGAACTCGGCGACGCGGTTGTCGCGGCCCTGAAGAACCGTTTCGCCTGTCTGATGGCCAACCATGGCACAGTCGCGATCGGAAAAACCCTTGAACGGGCGCACATTTCGGCCGTTTACACGGAGGATGTCGCAAAAATCTATTCGATCGCCCGCGCAAACGGGACGGTTTATGAAATTCCTCCCGAGGCGGAAGCGGCCATGCGGAAAAAATACAATCTTCCGGAGGATTGATATCCGCTCGGAAAAACGGGCCGCCCGTCCGCAAAAGCGGTGAATCATGAAATGAAAGGAGCATCTGCATGGATTATATTCTGGCATATGATTTCGGAACCAGCGGCGTAAAAGCTGCGTTGGTCGATTTTGATGGAAACCTTCTCGGGGACGCGGAACGCGGATACCCGCTGCTCACCGGCCCCAACGGTTTTGCCGAGCAGGATCCGGCGGATTACTGGAAGGCTGTCTGCGCGGCGACAAAAGCGGTCGTCAAAAAAGTGGGAATTGCTGGAGAGGACGTTGTCGGGATGTCTTTCAGCACGCAGGGGCTTGGCATCATCCCCATCGACGCGCAGGGCAATATTCTGCACAACAATATCTCCTGGATCGACAGCCGCGCGCGCAAGCAAGCGGATGAGATCAATGAAAAGATGGGCTCCCAAGAGTTTGGAGCTACCGACGTTATCCCGAAGTATCTGTGGATAAAACAGAATATGCCCGAACTCTATGAAAAAACCGCCTATTTCCTGGACTGCACGGGATATCTGAACTTTATGGCGACTGGCGTAATCTGCATCGATTATTCCGGTAAAGCGCCCTATCATTCCCATCCGGAGGTCGCCGCGCATCGCCTAAAGCAGTATGAGGCCGCTGGCCTGGACACCGCAAAATGCCCTCCGCTGATTCCCTGCACCGGCTTTGTTGGGAATCTGACTGAAAAAGCGGCAAGGGAACTCGGTGTTACGACAAGGGTCGAGGTTTATATGGGCGTCGTAGACGTAACCTGCGCCGCGCTGGGCGCCGGCTGCTGTAAGGAAGGGGACGCGCACGTCTATCTCGGGACCTCCAGCTGGCTGACCGCAATCATCGGCTATGACCGTCTGGAAAACACCGGGCCTGGAATATGGCAGCTGCATTGCTGTGACCCGACCAAACAGATTTACGGCGGCTGCATCCAGTCCGCCTGCATGGCGCTCAACTGGGCGATTGACCAGTTCTATCATATGGAAAAGATTCTCTGCGAGACGGAAAAGATGGATTATTTTACCCGGCAGAACATTTTTGCGCTGGTTGACCGCGAGGTGGACCAGGTTCCCGCCGGGTCGGAAGGCCTGCTCGCCACCCCCTGGCTGATGGGCGAAGGCTGTCCCATCAGCGATGAGAAGGCAAAAGCCACCTTTATCGGTGCCTCGACTGTCCATACCCGGAGGCATTTCCTGCGGGCGGTCATGGAATCGATCTGTTACAGCCTTCGGATGGAAATGGATGATTATAAACAGGACGTCGGCAGGAGCCTGACGAAGGTCAATGCCATCGGTGGAGGCGCGCAGTCCGACCCCTGGCTGCAAATGATGGCGGACGTTTTGGGCGTTCCGGTCACGCGCACCAAAAATTGCAGGCATTCCGGCGCCATTGGTTCGGCCGCGATCGTCTGCATCGGCATGGGCGTATATAAAATGGAGGAAATTGACCGGTTTGTACAGCTGGAACGCACCTTTGAACCTCGTAAAGAACAGGTGGCTGTTTACAACAAACAATATAAAATATGGAAAAAGCTCCATCCGGCGCTGAAGGAGATTTTTGCGGAATTGTATTAAAACTGGGAAACAGGATAAAACGGCGGCTGAAAAGCCGCATATACACAAAACGCAGGGAAGTTGCAAAAAACAACCTCCCTGCGTTTTGTGTTTTCTGTTTTAACATGCTCGGGCATCCTGTTCGGAAAATAATGAAGTATATACCGGATATTTCAGGAATAGGCTGTTTTGAAGCCAACGATTTTCACAGTCAATGGATAGCGTCCAGGGTTTTCTGTGTGTTGCGCAGGGCTTCCTCGGGCGTTTCAAATCCGGCGATCGCCTTGAGAATATGCTCACCCAGCGTGTATTCGAAATCACGCTGGTTGTAGTCCACCTCGTTTGACGAGAGGATGGGCTTGCGGATGCCCAGACGCATACTGGCGGGAAGCGCGCCCATCCAGGGATAGGTGTCAAGGATTTCCCGCTGCTCGTAGACGCTCCGGCAGGCGGAGATGCCGCCTAACATGGCCATTTCCGGTGCGATTTCCTCTCCGGTCGCCCAACGGATAAAGGCGTACGCTTCCTCGGCCTGTTCGCTTTTTGTGTTGATTCCAAAGGAGCCGCCGCCCAACAGGGGGCAGCCGCCGGGGATGGGCGCGAAACCGATCTCGACGCCGACATTCGCGCGCTGGGCGCGTACAAAATTGGAGGCGTGGTGGGCATAGAGGATCGCGGTAGCGGCCTGTCCAGCGACGAAGTTCTCCGCGATTTCGCTCCAGCTGCTCACCGGCTCGGGATTGGCGCATTGTGTGTAGGAAATATAGTCGCGCAGCGCGGAGAGGGCAGCCGGCGTGGTGAGGTCGAGACAGCCGTTGCTCCGGTAGGAGAGCCCGCCTCCCGCCAGCAGGCGGGGCAGATAGTCGCTCGCGGTCGAGGTCGGGTTGTTGGGCGCGAGGCTGGAACCGTACTGCACGCGGGACTCCGGGCGCAGTTTTCGTGAGAAAAAGCGGCAGATCCGGTCGAGCTCTTCATAGGACGCAGGGATGCCCAGCGTCCTGCCGGTCGCTTCATAGAAAGCGCGCATCTCGCCGGCGTCTTCAAAGAGGGTGCGCTGATAGAAGAGCATCTGTACGCTGATATCAAAGGGCAGTGCGTAAAGCCTGCCGCTGATAACCGAGTAGTCGTTTTGCAGGTTGGGGAGGAACTGCCGCAGCAGGGCGGCCGCGTTCCGGTCAATCTGGTCAAGAGGGTAGAGATAGCGGGGAGCCAAATAGCAGAGGCTGGAGGGATCGAGCCGGACCACATCCCATGGCTGCCCGCTGGGCCGGGTGACATGCTCGATCACTTCAGAAAGGCTGAGAAAATGCAGCTTTACCGGGATGCCCCACTGCCCGGTGAAGCGCGGCAGCAGGCGTTCCAGCGCCTCGGCTCCCGGGGTGCGGTGAGTGAGCACATGCAGCGTTCGGGTGCGCAGCAGAGCAGGGCCCGAAAAGGGCCTGGTGCAGCCGGATACCGGGAAGATCCGGGAGATGGGGGGCTGCCCCTGCTCAATTTGCGCGGCCAGCGCGCCCACCGCCTCGTGGCCGAGCATCCGGTAATTGAGAGTGACGTTGTGGTACAGAGCGCTGGGGGCCGGCCGCAGGGAGGAGAGCGTGACAATGACAGGAGGGTGTATCCCGCCCTCGGCATAGATGCGCAGTACCTTTTCGGCAAGCTCCTCGTTGGAACAGATCACGCAGCGCGGCGGCGTCTCCCGCTGCAGCAGCAGGTGCACGGCGGGGGACTGCCCGCCGCGCTGGTTTTCGTACAGCGCCCCCGCGAGGCCGTCCAATTGCGCGCAGAGCGCCCCGCGCAGCGCCGCCTGGTCGCGGAAATGCGCCTCGCCGGTGACCAGGCAGATGTCGCCGCCGTCCAATTCCCCAAGCGCCATCCTGGATGCCTGCTCCATGTCGAAGGAATAGGAGCAGAGGCATTCCTCCAGCGCAGGCCGCTCGAGAAAGATCAGCGGGACCTTGCGTGAGAGCACCGGATGGTAATCCTTCCCGTGGTCGTCCAGGCAGGAGACGGTCAGTATTCCACACACCTTGAGCGCCAACGCTTCCGTAATGATGCGCCGCTCCAGATAGGGCAGGTCGTCGGTGAAAAAAAGCCGCACCGAATAACCGCGCTCCTGGGCATGGCGCAGGATCCCGGTATACAGGTCGGCGTACCTGCGTTCGGAAAGGGACGGCAGGATCACCGCGAGGGTGCGTGTGTCCCCCCGGCGAAGCTGGCTGGCCTTCTCATCGATCGCGTAGCCCATGGCTTTGGCGGTCTGCTCGACCAGGCGGATTTTTTCATAGCTGACCCCGCCCCGCCGGTTTAGGACGTTGGAAACCGTCCCATGGGACACGCCGGCGGCTTTCGCGATATCTTTGATGGTTGGCATGGACGCACCCCGCGATCAATTCTTAAGTGGGGCGCACGCCCCTTTTTATGATACTACGCTTATACGATACTACAAACAGGAGAGGTTTTGCAAGCAATCGGAAAAAAATAATCAAAAATTTTGACACGTTCCAAAAAATACTTGACACGTAACTGAAATTGCGGTATAGTGCAAATAGAAACGGACCGTTGTTGATTAATTTTGTTTAATATGTCGAAACGAGCCTGCGCTTTGGGGAAAACGCGTGCCCTGGGCGTCAAACACAGTCAGGAAAACGTTCGCAGATAAGAGGAGTGGTGGCTATGGACATTCGGGCAATCCTGCTCGATTTTGACGGTACGGCGCTGCAGAAGGACCAGACCTACATATCGTTCCGGAACAAGCACGCGCTGGATGCGGCAATGAAAAAGGGGATCGAGGTGATCCCATCCACCGGTCGCAACGAAGACATGTTCCCCCCGCAGATCGCTGCGGATGAACGGGTCCGCTACTGGGTGACCTCCAACGGCGCGCGGGTCGTGGACCGAAAGACAGGCGAGATAATTTACCAATCGCTGTTCACTCCCGAGGAGTCCGCCGAGATCCTGCGCATTTTTGAGGGCCAGGGGATCTATTCCGAAATCGCGGCCGCGGGCAAAATCTATATGGAGAAAGCGGTCTGCGCGCACCTGGAAAACTATCCGGTGCCCCCGCACCACGTCTGGTTTTTGGAACTGGGCAGGCAGATCGAGCTGGACTGCATGTCGGAGTACTTCCTGGAACACAGGATCGGCATTGAAAAGGTGAATATCTACGGCGTCCCGGAGGAAAAACAGCAGCCGATCCTTGACGCATTGGAGAAAACCGGCGTCGTGGACGTGTTCGAGGGAGCCGGCGTGGACATCCAGTTCTTCCCGAAGCGGCTCAACCGCGTCGAGGCGCTGGAGACCCTTTTCGGACGCCTCGGCATCGGATATGAAAACGTGATGGCGTTGGGCGACAGCACGCTTGACGCGCCGGCCATCGAAAAATCCGGCATCGGCGTGGCCATGGGCAACGCTTCGGACCGGGTGAAGCAGCTCGCCGACTACGTGACCGCCAGCAGCGACCAAGACGGCGTGGCGCAGGCGATCGAAAAATTCCTGCTTTGAAGGGGTGAGAGGATGGATCGGGAAATTTTCCCCGGCTATCGGGCTAACCATCAGCGGCTGGTCTGCATCGATTCGGACGGCTGTATGTTCGACACGATGGAAATCAAGCACAAGGAGTGCTTCTGCCCGGCGACTATCCAGGTCTGGGGCCTTCAGCCGATCGCAAAATATGTGCGCGAGGCGTGGGAGTTCTGCAACCTCTATTCAAAGGATCGCGGACGCTCCCGCTTCCACGAATTGATCCTGATCTTCGATCTGCTGGCCGAACGGGACGAAGTGAAGCAGTACCGCTTTACCCTGCCCGATATTACATCTTTTCGCAATTGGGTGAAGACTGCCCCGGTGCTCAATAACGCAGGGCTCAAGGAACATCCGGACGACCCGGTGCTGGCGCGCGCGCTTGCGTGGTCGCTCGAATCCAACCGCCGGATCGAAGAGATGGTTCACGGCATACCCCCTTTCCCAAACGCACGGGAAAGCGTGCAGCGCCTTTCTGGGGAGGCGGACATCGCAATCGTATCGGCAACCCCGCGCGAGGCGTTGGAGCGGGAATGGTCGGAACATGGGCTGCTCGCTCACGTCCATCAGCTCTGCGCGCAGGAGGATGGCTCCAAAAAGGAGTGCATCGGAGCATTGAAGGGCTACTACCCGGCCGGAAACGTACTGATGATCGGGGACGCGCTCGGCGATCTGGAGGCGGCAAAGGCCAACGGGTCGCTCTTCTATCCGATCCGGCCGAATCGGGAGATCGACTCCTGGCGAATCTTCCGCGAAGAAGCGATGCAGCGCTTTTTGGAAGGCAGCTATGCCGGCGCGTATGAAGCAGAGCTGATTGAGAACTTCCAAAGCGGGCTTTCCGATGTCCCGCCCTGGAAGCGGTGAATTCCTGACAGAATCGTTTGTCCTCCGCGCGAGCCGCGGATTATTCGAGAAGAAATCCAAATTTTGAGACACAATAGGAGGATATTATGAAAAGATTAATGGGAATCCTGCTCGCAATCGTCATGGTCGCAGGCCTCGCGGCTTGCGGTTCGAACGACGCCGCCCCGTCCGCGTCCGCGGCGCCTTCCACGGCCGCTCCGGCCGCTTCCGCAGCCCCGGCACGGCCGCTCCGGCCGCTTCCGCAGCCCCGGCCGAATCCGCCGCTCCCGCGGAAGGGGAACTGCAGCCCACCGATAGCCTGGTCATCTACACTTCGGCCAGCGCGACCGAGTATGAGCTGATCGTGAAAATGTTCAACGAAAAGTATCCTGACATTAAGGTCGAGGTCGTCAGCGCCGGAACGGGCGAGTTGACCAGCCGGATCAACGCTGAGAAGAGCGCGCCTTACGGCGACGTCCTCATCGGCGGCGGCGCCACCACCTACGAGGGGATCGCAGACATGCTCGAGCCCTATGTCACGACCGAGAAGGATATGCTCTTCGAGGACTTCACCTCTCCTGAGGGCCTGTTCACCCCCGAGTATATCAACGTCAACAGCATCATCGTCAACAAAACGATGATCGAGGAGCTGGGTGTGACGGTGGAAGGCTGGGAATCCCTGGCCGACCCGAAACTCAAAGGCCAGGTTTCCTTCGCGAGCCCGGCGGATTCTTCCTCCGCGCTTGAGGTCCTCATCAACATGCTCGCGGCCATGTCCCCGTCCGGCAACCTCGAGGACGGCTGGGAGTTCGCGGAAAAATTCCTTGCGAACCTGGACGGCAAGCTGGCGTCCGGCTCCTCCGCCGCTTATAAGAACGTGGTGGAAGGCGAGTATCCGGTCGGGCTCTGCAACGAAGACAAGACCATCTCCTACATGAAAGCCGGCGCGGATGTATTCCCGGTCTATGCCAAAGAAGGCATTGCGCTGCGCGCAAGCTGCATGGGCATCATCAAAGGAGGCCCGAACCCCTACAATGCGCGGCTGCTGATCGACTTCGTCGCTTCCAAGGAGTTCCAGACCGCGGCAGAGGCCGAGATCAACGTCCGCCCGATCCGCAAGGATGTGCCGATGACCACCGAAGGCCGCGTCGCGACGGCGGACCTGGTTTCCATCCCATATCCGAAGGATGCGAAAGCCTCCGACATCAAGACCAAGTTCCAGGACGTCTGGACATCCCTGGGCTGATCGTGAACGGCATTTTTAAAAAGAACTAGAATATGCGGGCCGTCTGCTGTCCATAGGTGTGCGGCAGGCGGCCCGTATGAGTTTGGAGTGTGGTGTAATGGCGGTATCCATCAAAATCAAGAATGTGATGAAAAAATACGAGAAGAACATCGTGATCCACGACCTTTCGGCCGAGATTGCGGGCGGGGAGCTGTTCACACTGCTCGGGCCTTCCGGATGCGGCAAGACGACCCTTCTGCGGATGATCGCGGGGTTCAACTCGGTGGAGGCCGGTACGATTGCGTTCGACGACCAGGTCATCAACGACATCCCGGTCCATAAGCGCAACTTCGGCATGGTGTTCCAGAACTATGCGATCTTTCCGAACATGACTGTTTTCCGCAACATCGAATACGGACTCAAAAATAAAAAGCTTGAGAAGGCCAAAATCCAACAGCGGGTTGAGGAGATCATGGAGACCGTGCAGATCACCCCTTACCGTGACCGCTATCCCGATAAGCTCTCCGGCGGCCAGCAGCAGCGCGTGGCGCTCGCGCGCGCCATCGTCGTGCGCCCGCAGGTGCTCTTGATGGACGAACCCCTCTCAAACCTCGATGCGAAACTGCGTATCGAGATGCGGGAGGCGATCCGCGAAATCCAGAAGAAGATCGGGATCACAACCGTCTACGTCACCCACGACCAGGAGGAAGCGCTTGCCATTTCAGACCGGATCGCGGTTATGAATAAGGGTGATATCCAGCAGATCGACATCCCGGAGCAGATCTACTCGCGGCCCTACAACACCTTTGTCGCGGACTTCATCGGCCATTCGAACCACTTTGCCGGGACGGTCCTCTCCCAGCGGGACGGCATGACCGCCATCCGCCTGCAGACCGGCCTGGAAATCCAGGCGGCCGGCCTTGTTCCGCTGAAAAAGGGAGAGGAGATCCTCGTCTACGTGCGGCCGGAGGAGTTCATCTTCACCGAGCCGGGCCAGGGGATGAAGGGCACCGTCACGGTCAAGCGCTTTTTGGGCAAATACATAGACTACCATGTCGACCTTGGCACCGGCGCTCCGGTCGAGGTCACCGCGGACACCAGCAGTGCTCAGCGCATCTACGCGGTGGGCGAGGAGGTGTCCCTCACCGTCAACGTCAGACGGATCAACTTCTTCTCCAAGGACTCCCAGCTGACCCTGGTGGAAGGGGTGGAAAGCCATGTTTAAAAAGGGCGTCCGCTTCGATTTCTGGGGCTTTGTGGGGCTGTTGTCGATCGTCTTTTTCGGTCTGTTCCTCATCATCCCGATTGGGCGTATGCTCCTGTTCTCTCTGCAGTCGACCGACACAATCGGGTTTACGCTGGGGAACTTCAAGACCTTTTTCGCCCGCCCCTATTACCGCGTGGCGCTCACCAACAGTGTGAGCGTGGTTTTGTGCGCGACCGTCCTGGTCATCCTGATCGGGGTGCCGCTGGCCTATATAACCACCTCGTTCCATATCCGCGCACGGCGTCTGATCGACATCCTGATCGTCATCTCGATGCTGTCCCCGCCGTTTCTGGGCGCGTATTCCTGGATTCTGATGTTCGGGCGCAACGGCTTGCTCACCAATATCTGCGAGCGCTTTTTGGGGCTCAAGGTGCCAAACATCTACGGCTTCGGCGGGATTCTGCTCGTCTTTGTCCTCAAGCTCTTCCCCTACATCTATATGTACACAAAAGGCGCGCTCAAAAAGGTGGACGCCTCGCTTGGGGAAGCGGCCGAGAGCCTCGGTTACCACGGCGTGCAAAAGGTGATCAAGGTGAGTCTCCCGCTCATCCTGCCCACCATCCTTGCGGGCGGAACGATCGTTTTCCTGCGTGCGTTTGCCGACTACGGCACCCCGCGGCTGTTGGGCGAAGGCTTCAACACCCTACCGGTTATCGTCTACCAGGAGTGGGTCAGCGAGACCGGCACCAACGCCTATTTTGCTTCGGCAGTCGCCATGGTCATGATGCTGGTCGCCGCGATTGTCTTTTTGGTGCAGAAATGGATTTCCAACCGCAAAAACTATACGATGAGCATGCTCAATCCTCCGCAGCCCAAGCAGCTCAAGGGAATTTCCAACATTCTGGCCCACGGATTCGTCTATCTCATCGTTTTTCTGGCCACCCTGCCGCAGATCTATATCATCGGGATCTCCTTCAAGAATTCCAACGGCATGATGTGGACAGAGGGGTACGGCCTCGGCAACTATCTGACCGTGTTCAGCAAATCCGCCACCTCGATTGCCAACACCTTTAAATTTGCAGTCACGGCAATCGTAATCGTCATCATACTGGGCACGCTCTTCGCCTACCTGACCGTGCGTAGGAAGAACCTGCTCTCCAAACTGCTGGACGTCTTTATCATGTTCCCATATGTCATCCCGGGCACCATCTTCGGCCTGATCCTGCTGATGAGCTATAACCAGGGCCCGCTGGTGCTCTCCGGCACCGCTGCCATCATCATCATCTCCTATGTGGTGCGCAGGATGCCTTACACGGTGCGTTCGAGCGCTGCCATCCTGCGGCAGATCAGTCCGAGCATCGACGAAGCCTCCACCAGCTTGGGCTACGGATCGATGCAGACCTTCTTCAATGTGACGATGCCGGTGATGGTGCCGGGTATCGTCTCCGGCGCAATCCTTTCCTGGATTACGATTATCAACGAACTGTCGTCCACGTTAATGCTGTATACCGGCAAAACCCAGACGATGACGGTCACGATCTTCCAGGAAATCAGCCGCGGCGGCTACGGTACGGCCGCGGCGCTTTCCACGATCCTTACCCTCACCATGATCACCTCGCTTCTGCTTTTCTTTAAGCTGACCAAATCGGAGGAGATCGATCTTTAGCGTCCCTCAAGAACCAGGAAACAAAACACTTGTAACAAACGATCATCTGACTCCAAGAAAAATTTTTCTTGGAGTCAGATGATTTTTGCGAACTGCTGGGATGCTCGGGATATTCCTCACATCTGGGGGATTGGTCCCGCTTGTGTGCTTTTTTCGACAGGCCGAAACGCCCATCGCTGGAATTTCCAGCGATGGGCGTTTCGGTTTCCAAAGGGTGGGTTAAAGCTGTGATTTTAAGAAGGCGATGGATGTGTCGTAGACCTGCTGTTTCCAGTTCCAATTGCTGAACTGATGATTCGCTCCCTCCACAATCTTCACCTGCATCTGTTCACCGTACAGGTCGGCGTAAGGGCCCACAACATAGACGGGAACCTTCTCGTCCAGTTCGCCATGTACCAGCAGCACCTTGTTTCGGTAGCCTTTAGATCTTCCAATGATGTCCATCCCCCGCAGCTCGGTGAGGAACTCGGCCGAAAGCAGCAGTCCACCCACCGAATAGGCCTGCTTATAGCGGGTAGGCACCGCATGGATGCGGGCGCTGATGTCATAGTAGGCGGTCAGGCCGGGCGACCAGAGAGAGATTGCCTTCGGCTGGCGCAGCGGTGCCGCCATGCTGCACAGGATGCCGCCCAGGCTGTGTCCGACCATAAACATCTGTTCAGGGTCGGCAAACGGCTGAGCCGCTGTCCAGTCATAGATGGCAAGCGTCTGCTCCAGCTCAAAGCTGACCCGTTTCTCCCGAAAATCCCCGTCGCTCTCGCCGCAGCCGTAAAAGTCGAACCGCACGCAGGCAAACCCTTCTTCCACGCAGCGTTTGGAGAAGAGGAAATGTAGCCGGTCCATCCCTACCCGGTCAACTGAAAAGCCGTGATAAAAACAGACGGTTGGGAACGGGCCATTCCCGTCAGGGGTCATCACGGTGCCGCGGATGGTCCTGCCCGCAACCACCACCTCAACATTTGTAAACATAACGGAAAACTCCCTTTCTTTATCCAATATAACCCAGCGCGCGCGGCAGGAACATGGTGATGTCCGGCACAAAGATGAGCACGAGCAGCAATAGATAAAGCACGATAATCATCGGCAGGGTGTCTTTAAAGATCTCCTCAAAGGTGGACCCCGACACCCGCTGTGCTACAAACAGGTTGCCACCCATCGGTGGGGTAATCATACCGATACACAGGTTGATGACCATGATGATACCAAAGTGCAGCGGGTCAAACCCAATGGCCGCGGCAATCGGTGCAAAGATGGGGGAAAAGAGCAGAATGGAAGAGATGGTATCCAGGAACATGCCAATCAGCAGCAACATGAGGTTGATGAGCAGCATGATGACATATTTATTCTGCGAAACCGAGAACATGAAATCGGTCATCATGGTGGGGACATTGAACATGGTCAGCAGACGGCCGAAGGTGTTGGCCGCGCCGAATAGGATCATGATGGTTGCCGAGGTGATGCCCGCGTCCACCAGCGCCTTTTTGAATGCCTTCCAGGTCAGCGAACGGTAGACAAATGTGCTGACGATCAGCGAGTAGACACAGCCGATGATCGCGCTTTCGGTTGGGGTAAATACGCCCGAGTAGATCCCCCCCAGCACGATGATCGGCATCAGGATCGCAGGGATGGCCCGCCAGAGCACTCCCAATTTTTCCTGGATAGTGGTCGATTCGCTGGCATCGGTATTGTAATAACCGCGCTTTTTAGAGACATGTTTGTTCCAGATGATGAGTACTACGCCCATCAGCAGGCCGGGGATGATACCGCCCATAAACATATAGGAGACCGACACGCCCACGGTGATGCCGTACATAATCATCGGGATGGAAGGCGGGATGACTGGGCCGATGGTCGAGCCGGCCGCGATGATCGCGCCGCTGTAGCCTTTCGAGTAGCCCTGCGCCTGCATCGCGCCGCACATAACCCCGCCGATGGCAGCGGCGGTCGCGGGGCCGGAGCCGGAAATCGCCGCAAAGAAACAGCTGGCCACCACCGCCGCGTTGGCCAGGCCGCCGGCGCGTTTGCCGGTGACGACGTTGGACACGTCCACCAGTTTCTGGGCGATCCCGCCGCCCTCCATCAGGCTGCCCACCAGCATGAAAAACGGGATGGCCAGCAGTGAGAAGGAGTCGATGCTGGTGACGGTGGCCTGCGCAAGCATCGAAACCATATCACGCCCGGGGTAGAAGATCTGGAACACCGAAATACAGCTGATGCCAAGCGCCGCTGCAATCGGCACGGTGAAGATCAGACAGAGGAACAGGATGCCGAGCATAATCAGGATAATCATGCGTTTGCCGCTCCTTTCCTCTTTTTAAAGTAGCCAACCCGCCGCTGGACAATCCGCAGACCGCAGCCCGCCATCCCCAGCACGCCCGCTAGGTACATCACCCATTTGGGGCACCAGGGCATTGCGGTGAATACCTGGTACTGCTCGATGGTCATCTGCATGGTGATTCCGATGCGGTAGGCAAGATAGAAACAGTAGATGGTGGCGACCAAGTCGCCGATTATCAGGATGTACTCGAATACCTGCGGGTTCTTTTTGGTCAGCAGCGAGACGGCGGTGACCTTCATATGTACATCCAGCATCCCCGCCCAGCTGATGCCTGCAAACGAAATCCACACCAGCATCAGGCGGGTCATCTGCTCGGTCCAGGAGGTGGTGTAGGAGAACAGGAAACGGGTGACGATGGTGATGGTCAGAAGCACCAGCATAACAATCATCAGGATGATGATGACCCATTTTTCGATCTGATTATAAAACGGCTCTTTTTTATCCAAACGTATGCACCTCTTTTGAAAAAGGGCCACATGCGGCGCGGATCGTGGGACGCATGTGGCGATAAAGATGATAGAGAAGAAATCGGGTGGCTTTTTTGAGAAAAGCCACCCGCGAGTTACCGAAAAAACTTAGTATTTCGCGTTGACCGCCTCAACGGTGTCGATCAGATCCTGGATGGGTGCGCCGTACTCGTCGTAGACCGGCTGCGCCGCATCGCGGAACGCCTGGCGTTCCTCATCGGTCAGTTGGATGACCTGGTTGGTGCCGTTGCTGCCGATCTTCTCGCGCAGTTCGTCCTGGTTGCTTGCGCTCAGCTCACGCTCCCAGGCTAGCCCCTCGGTGATCACCTGGGTGATCAGCTCCTGATCGCTTGCGGACAGGGTATCCCACCAGGACTTGGAGGCAAGCAGCGGGGAGGTGTCATAGATGTGTCCGGTCTCAATGATATACTTCTGTACCTCATACAGGCGGTTGCCGTCAATATTGGCCCACGGGTTCTCCTGGCAGTCCATCGTGCCGTTCTGCAGCGCGGTGTACAGCTCAGAGAAGGCCATCGGGACAGCCGACGCGCCCAGCGCGTTGAAATGGGCGATGTGCATCTGGTTTTCCATCACACGGATTTTCAGACCCGCGAGATCAGCCGGTTTGTGGATCTCCTTGTTGGCGGTCAGGTGGCGCCAGCCGGTCGAGAGCCACGCCAGTCCGTGGAAACCGGAGTTCTCCAGATCGGCGAACATCGACTGGCCGACCTCGCCGTCCAGAACCTCCTCGGCTGCGGCCTCGTTTTTAAAGAGGTAGGGCAGGTCGAGCAGGGTGGTGGTGTCGGTGAACGCGCCCAGGAAAGCGACCGAGGAGATACACATCTCCAGCGTGCCAAACTGCAGCTGTTCGAGCAGTTCACTGTTGTTGCCCATCTGGGATGCCGGGAACACCTGCACGGTGATCCGTCCGCCGGTCAGGTTGTCAAAGTCCTCCACCAGTTTGTCGCAAAACTCGTCGATGGGCACTCCATCGGCCGAAACATGCGCGATTTTGATGGTGACCGGATCACCCTGGGTGTGGTCGGCCTCGCCGCTGGCCGCGTCCGCCGGGGCGGAAACCGCCGTGCTGCTGGCCGGGGCCCCGCAACCCGACAGGAGCATCGAACAGCTAACCATCAGTGCAAGGATCAGAGAGAGTCCTCTTTTCATTTTCATTTCCTCCTTCTTTTTTGGAGCCGCAGAGGTTCTGCGCCCCTTAACAAATTTATTCTAGCGTGATCCGGAAGTAAAAGTAAACGGTCAAGTGGGTCAATTAACCACATCATAAAATTGTGCTGAACATCCATAAGCCTGTAAATTCGGCGAATTTTTCACAAAACCCCCACTGATTCTTTGTGTATTTCGGGCCATTTCCAAGCGATTTCTCGTAAAAATGTCAATAATCATTATTTTTTCGTCTGATTCCTGTGCTGAGTGCCCATAAAAGTCATTCCCCCGCTTGTTTTTTGGCTGGATTGCCCGTATAATAGAAACAGATGCCCACTATTTTAGTAGTATTGCAGAAATTTTTTTTGTAAATAATAAAAATTTGATGTAGATTGCACACATTTGCCAGGGCGGGAGATGGCGCAAACGGGGAGGGGATTCTATGCAGCTGGATTCTCAGATTTATCTGAATTGTGCAAAATATCTATCCGAATGTATGCCCTGCCCGGTGGCGCTCTTCAGCCCGCAAGGGCAGCCGCTGGCCTGCACCCATCCGATTCGCGCTCCTTTCGCGCAGATGGTGGTGCGGCAATGTTTGGACGACCCCGCGCGCAGCGGGCAGATTGCCGGTTCGTATGGCGCGCAATACGCGGTGCTCAAGGGTGAGGACCAGCAGCCGCTGTGCATCCTGCTGTTTATGGAGGCTGCCGGGCAAGACGGTCTGCTTGCGCCGGTGCGTACCCTGCTGCTGTTGCTGCTGCAGGAACATAACCTGCATGCCCAGCTGTTTTTCGAGTCGGATGAGCACCTTTCGTTTGTGCGGGAGATCCTGTTTTCGAACGCTTATCAGAATGTGGCGCTGCGCGAGCAGGCCATCCGCCGGCAGTATCCCGTCTCGGCCAACCGGGTGGTCATGCTCTTCGACCCGCTGGACGACTCCCTGCAGGAGCTGGGAGAGCGCCGCGAGACGCCGCTTGTCAGCCGCAAGGACCTTTTTTCCAAAACCATCGCGATGGCGCCCGGCTACCATTTTGATGACATCTTCGACCTGCTCAACCTCAAACGGATCGTGCTGCTCAAGATGATCCCGCCCGAAATGAGCGATTTCCCGGAGGAATACCTGTACACCTTTGCGCAGGCGGTGCTCGCCATGATGCAGCGAATGGACGGCGGGCAGTTCCGGGTCAGCATTGGCAGCTGCTACAACGAACTTGCCGAGATCCGCAACAGCTATGAGGAAGCCTGTTTTATCGCAAACCACTTCGATTTTTTTGATATCGAGGACCGCGGGATCCTTTTTGTAACCGACCATATTGCCGATTACCTGTTCAGCCTGCTGCCAGACAGTTATTTTGCTGAAAAATTTGCCCCGCTCGCCCCACTGACAGGCAGCCGTTCCAACCTGCCGCAGACGCTGTGCGCCCTTTCGCGCTACAACATGAATTTTCAGGAGACCGCCCGGGCGATGTGCCTGCACCGCAACACCCTGTTGCAGCGGTACAGCAAGATGGATACTTTAACCAAATTGGACCCGGCCAAAAACCGGCAGGACCGGGTCACGGCGCGGCAGTATGCGCTCTTTCACCGCCGCAGGACGATCATCCGCGCCGGCTCAATCATCCGGGGCAAGAGCATCCTCACGCAGCTTTATGACTGGCTAGCCGAGTGTATCTCCCGCAACAGTGACGGCGCCATCCAGCTCGAGGTGCAGACGGTGGGGCTTTCCGGCAATAACGCCCTGCTGTTGGAGATGCTCCGGCAGGACAAGATTGACTTCTGCGTTGGCCAGGCGGGGATGCTGCTGCCGCTGCTGGGTGATGCCATTTCGATTGTGGACGTGCCGTTCCTGTTTCCCTCGCCCCATCAGGCCATCCAAATCCTCAATGGCCCTGTGGGGCAGCAGCTGCTAGCGCCGCTGCAGGACAGCGGCTTTTATGGGCTGGCCTTCTGGAGCATGGGCTGGCGTTATTTTACCTCCCGCTCAGAGCTGCCCATCCGCCAGCCGCAAGACCTCAACGGGCGCAGCGTGCGGATTATGCGAAAACCGCTGCTGGATGCGTTCATCCGTTATCTGGGGGCGGAACCCTGCTACATCAGCTACGACAAGCTGACCGACGCAATTGACAGCGCGCTGGTCGATGTGCAGGAAAATCCCTACCAGAATTTTTATGATATGCGGCTGTATGAATCCCATCGCAATCTGCTTGAGTTAAATATGCTGTTTGACAGCAACGTCCTGCTGACCTCCTCGCGTTTTTGGAACCGCTTTTCGGTCAGTGAGCAGCAGACCCTTTCCCGCTCGATCCAGCAGACGGTTACGTGGAACAGCAGTTCGTTTTATCATATCACCGCGGCGGCCAAGCCGGCCATCCTGGAAAAAGGGGTGGGTATCCACATCCCCTCCCAGAAGGAAAGCCTCCCCTGGCGGCGCGCGGCAAAAGAATTTATTCTGTCCTCCAGCTATCGCCAGCTCTATCTGGACTTTTTGCAGAAAACCGAGGAAGGAGGGGAATTGCTGGATGGATCATTTGATGTATGAGATCACCCAAAAGCTGCTGGAAACCTATCCGCAGCTGGAGGTGGCTGTCTTTGATACCACAGGCAAACGCATTTGCAGCTATCCCGGGTCGCCCAGCAGGCGGCTTTCGGCCAGCCCGCATCCGCCCAAAATTCTCCGCGGCAGCCATTTCACCGCCGCCATCCCGGTGCCCAGCCACGGCGCGGTAGCCTTTGACGGTAAAATTTCCGATATTCAGGACCCGGATACCCTCTACGCCTTCGCCAAAAATTATATAAAAATCCTTCAGGAACAGGAGAGTATCCGCTGGAAACTCGGCATCGAAAACGCACCCTGCTCGGTACTGCTCAAATCGCTGTTCAGTATCTCGAGCGACGAGGACGTTTCCTATGTTACCCGCAGCGCCAAGGCACAGGGCTATGATCTTGAATTGCCGCGGGTGATCCTTCTAATCGAACTGAGTGCCGCCGAAGCCAGCGACCGGCTGCTTGACAGCGCGATGCTTGGCCTTCCCGCCGAAATCCGCCAACTGCCGTTCTTTTCGGAGCAGGATATCATCGGCTGGGGCAACGACCACCAGATTGCAATCTGCAAGGCTCTCGGCCGCCCGCAGGACGGCACCCTGCGTGAGCGTTTCGCGCCATCTCTGGGGGAACTGTGCACCCTGTTACAGACCCAATACCATATTTGTGCAAAGGTCAGCGTCAGCCCCCCGGTGCAGGAAATCCGGCGCTACGTCGCCTGTTTGACCATCGCCCAAAAGACGCTGATGTTTGCCAAAAGATTCGGCCGTGACCAGATGGTTCACTTTTACGACGATTACCTGCTCGAAACCGAGATTTCCCAGCTGCCGCCCAAGGTGCTCGATCATTTTTTTGCCAGCCAGGTCAAAGTCATTGAACGTTCCTCTTGGATGGCTGAGACAATCGACGCCCTGGTGCGCCATCAGATGGCGCTTGATAAGGTCGCCTGCACGCTGTATATCCACCGCAATACCCTTGCTTTCCGTCTTCGCCAAATCCGCAAAACGCTGCGCCTTGACCCGGTCAACCGCGACAGCGATTATTTTACCCTGATGGTGCTGAATATCTATCTGCACCTTTATCACTGGGATTCCATCCCAGCCAGCGGCGGCTGAGCCCGCTACAAAACGGGAAGCCGCATCGCCTTGGTTCGGTAAAAGGCTAGATATATACGCTCATAATTCCTTAAGAGCTGCAATCTGTTCGTTCTGGTGCTCTGGCGCGATACGGATGCATACAGTACCACCGATGCTTGTGCGGCAGACGGCATCGGCTCAAACTTTACTTTGGTAAAAGAGAGGCTGCAAAGCAGCCTCTCTTTATTGTATAAAGAAAACCACTCGCTAGGCGAGTGGTTCAAAAGGAGGCTACTGCCAATAATGGAGGCGAAAATGACAAAGGAAGGATATTCAGGTGGGTCTGAAGGACATCGTTTCATGGGATACCACAAAGGGAAAAGCAGCACGATGCTATATGAGCAATTCGGCGAGTTGAAATACAAGTATAGAAGTCGGGGATTTTGGTGTCGTGGATACGATGTAGACACGGCGGGAAAAACACAAGCCGAATAGCGGAATATATCAAAAACCAGTTAAAAGAAGATCATCTGGGTGAGCAGTTAACGGTGAGTGAGGTTAGCCCGTTTACAGGCGGAAAGTAACAATCTCTGCGAAGCTGGCAGACCGTATTACACGTTTGAGGTGTAAGCGAGAAATCGAGGGCTTTGCCCGCATGTAAAATACCCCCAGCTACGCCGGGGGTACTTATTTTTGTACTGCTTATCTGTAAAAATCAGATGGTACCGTCCCAGGTGGAGACCACCGTGTTCTTGCTCTCTTCCTCGTCGAACCATCGGGTCGTGACCGCCTTCGTCTCGGTGTAGAACCGATAGCCGTCCTTGCCCAGGCAGTGCAGGTCCCCGATAAACGAGTTTTTGTGCCCGGTGAACGGGAACATCCCGATCGGCACCGGGATCCCCACGTTTACCCCGACCATGCCGCCGTCGGTATGCCGCACGAATTCCCGTGCATAATGACCGTTCTGTGTGAAGATCACCGATCCATTCGCAAACGGGTTCGCATTCATTAGTTCCAGGCCTTCTTCGAAGGTCTTGACCCGCTTGATGCAGAGCACCGGTCCGAAGATCTCGCGGTCGCCCACCGTCATGCCCGGTTTCACATGATCCAGGATGGTTGGTCCGAGGTAGAAGCCGTTCTCAAAACCCGGTACGATCGCTTCCCGGCCGTCCAGAACCATCTGCGCGCCCTCTTCGAGCCCCTTATTGATCCACTCGATCACCGATTTCTTATGCTCCGCGTTGATCACGGGCCCCAGGTTTGTCTCCTTGTCATATGCCGGGCCGAGCTTCAGCTTCTTTGCCTGTTCCACGAGCGCCGCCACCAGCTTATCGGCAATCCTTTCCTGCACCACCACGACCGGCAGCGCCATGCATCGCTCGCCCGCGCAGCCGAACGCCGAGTTGATGATTCCCGCCGCCACACGCGCCACCGGCGCGTCGTCCAGCACCAGCGCGTGGTTTTTGGCCTCGCAGAGCGCCTGTACCCGCTTGCCGGTCGCGGCCGCAGTCGAATAGATGTGCATGCCAACCGATGTCGATCCGACGAAGGTGATGCCCTTGACGTCCGGATGCCGCAGAAGGATCTCCGCCTCATGCCGCGAGCAGGTTATGATGTTGATGACTCCGTCCGGAAGCCCGGCTTCCTGATAAAGCTCCGCGAACCGCAGCGCCGACTGCGGCGTAAAGGTCGCCGCTTTCAGCACGATCGTGTTGCCGCAGGCGATGCAGATCGGCGTCATCCAGCCCATTGGGATCATCGCTGGGAAGTTGAACGGCACGATTCCCGCAAAGACACCCAGCGGTTCCCGATAGAGCACCGTGTCGTATCCCTTTGAGGCATCCATCAGGCTTTCACCCATCATCAGGCTGGGTGCCGCGATCGCCTGTTCGGTTCCCTCTTTGGCCTTCAGCACGTCCCCCTGCGCCTCCGACCAGTTCTTGCCGTTCTCGAGCGCGACCAGATAGGTCAGCTCATCCATATGCTCCACGATCAGCTCCCGCAGTTTATACAGGATCTGTACCCGCTTTGCGACCGGCGTCGCCGACCAGCCCGGGAAGGCTGCCTTCGCGCTTGCCACCGCCGATTCCACCTCATCCGGGGTACAGCAGGGCACCTTCGCGATCACCTCTCCGGTGCTTGGGTTAAACGCGTCGGTATATTTCTCCGTTTTAGACTGGACATACTGACCGTTGATGTAGGGCCGCAGGGTTTTTATTTCAGACATTGTTATCGCCTCACTACTATTAATGATGTATCACCGCGGCAAAACAGCCGCAGAAAACCGCTCCAAAAGGAAAAGAGCCAAAGCAACTCTTTTCCTTTTGGGGGTAATTCAAGGGTAAATGGTTTTGGGAGATATCAAATAAAATTATCGGAAGAGCGCCAGGATTCCCATGCTGAACATTGGGAAGAATGCGACCAGCGCCATTGCAACAAAGAGCACCAGGATGAACGGGAGGGCCCATTTGGTAATGCCTCCAACGTCAAGGCCGGTCATCGACTGTGCAACGAAGAGGTTGGACGCAACCGGAGGCGTGACGAATGCGATGCAGAGCGAAAGGGTCATGACCAGACCAAACTGAATCGGGTGGATCCCCAGCGGAGTGACAATCTGCAGAAGGATTGGGGAAACAATGATGATAGTTGGGGTTGTCTGGACAAACATACCGACAATAAACAGGATCGCAAAGATAATCAGCATGATGACAAAGGTGCTGTCCGAGATGCCGAAAAAGAAATTCTGCACCTTTTCACCAAATCCGAGATATACGAACACCGAACTGAGCGCTCCGGCGGTGGCCATCGTGTAGTTCATGCCGCCCATCGCCGCAGTGGTGTCGAAGAACATCTTCCAGATCTTTTTAAGAGTCAGCTCGCGGTAGATAAAGATGCCCACCAGGATGCTGTAGACGGTGGCGACAACCGCGGCTTCGGTGGCAGTGAAGATACCGCCGTAGATGCCGCCCAGGATGATGATCGGCATGAAGATTGCCCAGATACCATCCTTGAGCGCAATAAAGAACCGTTTGATGCTGACCGGTTCGCCGGAACCCTTCCAGCCGTATTTGCGGCTGATGCAGTAGTTGACGAGTATCAGCATGCCGCCGACCAGAAGCGCCGGACCGATACCGGCCAGGAACAGGTCGCTGATCGACTGGTTGTTCGTGACGCCGTAGATAACCAGCGGATAGCTGGGCGGCACGACGCAGCCGAGACCGCCGGCCACGGTGACCAGGGCGACCGCATAGTATTTGTTGTAGCCCGCACGGACCATCTGCGGGATCATGATGATGCCGATCGCCGCGACGGTGGCGTTTGCCGAACCGGAGATCGCTCCGAAGAACATACAGGCCAGAACGGTGACCGTACCCAGTCCACCGACAACGTTTCCGATCAGGCTGTTGGCAATTTTAATCAGCCGTTTGGAGATGCCGCCGGTATCCATCAGGTTACCCGAGATGATGAAAAACGGCAGCGCAAGCAACGTGAACGAACTGACGCCGGAATACATGTACTGAGTGATATATTCCATCGTCGTGAACGGCTGCAGAAGATTGAGCATCAGGATGGCTGCTCCAATGGCCGCGCCGATCGGCACGCCTAACAGGAGACAGACAGCCATGGTTCCAAAGAGTATTGCCATAAGCTATGCCTCCCTCCCTTCTCGTTCCATTTCACCTTCCCGCGCGATGGCGTCCAGATCAAGCGCCGGTTTCCCAACGCCCAGAGTCTTTTCCTCCTCGCCGGCCAACCGCGCACATTCCTGAAGAGTACGGATCAGGATGAGGATCATACTGACCGGCAGAATGCTGAAAGTGAACACTTTTGGAATCTTGAGGATGGGAGAGGTCGCATCGATCTTCTGGAAGCTCATCATGACATTGTACATCGGGGAGATCAGCATCGCCGCAAACGCGGCGTTGATGAGGTTCGAGAGGATCAGGACGATCTTTTTTACCTTAAAAGGCAGTGCGTTTACAAAGGCATCGATACGCAGGTGCTTTCTGGTGGTGATGGCGCCTGCAAAACCCAGATAGCTCATCCACACCAGCATGATGCAGGAGAGTTCTTCAGTCCAGGTAATGGCACGGGCGAGATAGCGCGTGACGACCTGCCATGTGAGCAGCACCATCATGGCCAGAAACAGCACCGCCCCGATATAAAGCTCAAACCGGTTGATGAACTCATTCCAAAAGATTTTCTTTTTGGATTCCATGTTGGACGACTACCTCCTTTCGATTGTCTTTTGGGGAACAGGCCGCGCTGTCGGGCGGCCTGTTCCCGCCTGTACGTTTTGAATCTGGATTATTCCTTCTCGTACTTTTCCACTTCGGACATCAGGAGGTTAAAATATTCTTCGCCCATGGCCTCCTTCGCGGGCCCCCAGGAGGTGGAAGCGGCCTCACGGAAAGCGTCAAACTCCTCCTGTGTCAGTTCGGTGACCTCCATCACCTTCCGCAGCTCTTCGAGTTGTGCATTGTCGATCGCTTCGAGCTCTTCACGGTTGCGGATTTCACAGTTGCGGCCCTCTTCGAGCAGGATTTCCTGCACGTCCACGGGCAGCGACTGGAAGTAGGATTCCGCGATGCCGAGCATCTGCAGGGTGTATGTATGTTTTGTCAGGGTCATGTAATCCTGAACCTCATAGAATTTCTCGGTCCAGATATTCTGGCAGGGGTTTTCCTGTCCGTCGACCACGCCCTGCTGCAGCGCGGTGAACAGTTCGGAATAGGCGGTCGGGGTGACGGCTGCGCCCAGCGATTCCATCGCCGAAATCTGGTAGGGGTCGTTCATTGTGCGGATCTTCAGGCCCTTTACGTCCGCAGGGGATTTGATGACGCGTTTTGAGTTGGTCATATGGCGGAAGCCGAGCTCGGTGAATGCGAGCGGGCGGATGCCTGTGTCGGCGATACAGTCGTCGCGCATACGCTGGCCGACTTCGCCGTCAACCACCTTGTGGATGACCTCTTCGGAGGAAAACATGTAGGGGAAGTTCATCGGCATGAAGGCGTTGGTATATTCGCCGAAGCTTCCAAGTGCCAGGGTGCACATCTCGAACGCGCCGCTCTGCAGGCCGCCGACGACCTGTTCGGAGGAACCGCCGAGCTGGCTGTCCATGAAGAGTTTGATCTCATATTTGCCGTCGGTGCGCTCGCGAACCTTATCGACGAACTGGAGGATTCCGAGTCCGTTCGCAGTCTCTTCGACGGTTGAGGATTTGATGGCGCTGTTGACGCGTATGACGATGGTTTCAGCGTTGTCCGCGGCCGCGTTCTGCGCGGATGCTGCGGTGGATCCCGCGGGCGCTGTGGCATTGTTTCCGGACCCGGAGGAACAACCGGCGAAGATGGCCAGCATCATGCAGATAGTCAGGGCAATCGCGATAATACGTTTCATTTTTATCCTCCTTAAATGTGGGTTTCGGGTGTACTTTATCTCCTTGTCCTAAACGCTTATTCGATTACCGCGTACTCCTCCGCACGGCTGAACGCCTCTTCGGAGATCTCGTTGCCGATGCCCGGTTCGTTCGGGATCTCGAAACGGCCGTTGACAGGCTGCGGGTTATATTTGGTCAGTCCGTGGTTAAACTTCATGCGGTTGTTGCAGTGATGCTCATGGATGATGAAGTTCGGGATGACCGCCTCAAGGTGCAGCGCCAGCGAGGTGGAAAGCGGGCTGGCACAGGTATGCGGCTGGACGCTAATGTCGTAGGCATGCGCCATGTCGCAGATCTTGCGCACTTCGGTGAGTCCCGCGCAGTTTCCAATATCCGGTTGGATAACCTGCAGCGAAGCGTTCTCGAAGTAGGGCCGAAACTGCCAGCGGGTGTAGATGCGCTCGCCGCCGGCCAGCGGGATATTGATGCGGTCGGACACATATTTGGTCAGTTCGGGGGAAGGGATCGTGCACTCTTCGAAATAGAGGATGTTGTATTTTTCAATGAGGTTTGCAACCTGCACAGCGCTCTGTGCGTCGAGCCGGCAGTGGCATTCGGCGATGAGGTCCACCATCGGGCCGACCGCTTCACGCACGGCCGCGACGCGGCGCTCGATCATCGCAAGGTATTTGGGCTGGAGCAGGCGGGTGTATTCCTCCACCGTGATGGTGTTGCCTTCTTCGTCGAACGAGAAGAAGTCATATTTCAGCGCGTCATAACCTTCCGCGACCGCCTCTTTGGCGACGTCGGCGTACTGTTCCGGTTTGAGCTGGCGTTCATGGAGCATCTGTCCCCATTTCCAGCCGAACTGAAGCTGGCTGGCGTAGCAGCGGACCGAATCGCGGCGTTTGCCGCCCAGAAGCTCATGGATCGGGCGGTTGTAGGCCTTGCCTTTGATGTCCCAGAGGGCGATGTCGATCGCGGCGATTGCCGAATACATGACCGGGCCGGCGTTGAGGCCCCAGAAGGTGGTGCGGAAGAACCGCTCCCAGATCCATTCGGTCTGCATCGGGTCCATGCCGATGATCATCGGGGCCAGATCCTTGATCATTGCGTAGGCCGCCGGCGCGCCGGTGTCATAAGCCATTGCGGCCTCGCCGTCGCCATAGATGCCCTCGTCGGTGTGGATGCGGCAGAATATCGGCCGCCAGCTGGGTCGATTGGTTTTGACGCGGAGTACTTCAACCTTGGTAATCTTCATAAATTTTGATCCTTTCTGCATCGTCATCTCCGATTATTTTTGTTCGGGTTTTTGCAGGACACCGGTCGGTGCGAAAAGGCATCTTTGCCAATGGGATTGCGCGTGTGGGTTGGTTATTGCGTCTCATGTCATATGTCATGTCTAGATTATAAGCGCGGAATTTGAAGAAGTCAATAAATTTTTTATAATTATAATGATAATTTTATTTATTATGACTAATACCTAAAAGGGAACACGAAATATTGTGACAAATTGCAGAAAATTTCCGTAGAAATAAAAAAACAAAAAACCGCATGGCTGCAAAGAGATCCACGCAGTTTTCCTGTTCATACGGCAACCACCGGCTCCGCCAGTGGAAAGGAAGGGCTTTATTTATGGACAAAAAAACCTCCCCGATGGATTAAAGTTAAGGTTTGCCAACCTAACAAAACATCGGGGAGGTCTTTTTTATAACAGAGAAAGACATAGACAGTTTAAAGCATACGAAGTAGAACTGTCACGACCACATAGTATTTGCTCTGAAATATCGCAGTCAAGTGATATTTCGAGAAATCAAAGCGAATATAGGAGAAATTCTCGGGAAACTATGTGGGCAGAAAAGGGGAGAATCATAGAGGCGACTGCATGTCCGGATCACATCCACATACTCATAAGTATACCAACAATTTAGTGGGATTGTCCGTCGTAAGCCCTTCTAGGGCTTACGCAAACCTCCGGCTTAGCCAGGGGGATGGCTGGATCAAGCCGCTTAAAGCAGGCCGCCTTCGGTCGTACCGGAGGAGATATGCGCCCGACAGAGCTTGCGGATCTCCTCGTCGTTTTTGCGCAGGACCGCCTCAAAGATCATCTGGTGACGGCTGTAAAAATTCTTCGATTTGCGCCATTTCCGGAAAAGCTCACTGCGGTAAAGCTGATAGAGCGTTTTTGTGATCAGCGGAAGCATCCGATTGGCAACGGCGTTGTGGCTTGCCTGATAGATCAACTGATGGAACTGCATATCGTAGGTCCAGAACCGTTCGATCAGTTCGTCGGCATTGTCGCCCTGTCCGAGCTTTTCGTTGGCGATGCGCACCTGTTCGAGGACAGCGGCGGCAGCCTCGAATTCCGCCTGCGTGCCGCGGTGGGCGGCCAGCACAAAGATTTCCGGCTCAAGGATCAGCCGGATTTCAACCAGGTCGGGATACAGCGCGTTCGTATCCATGAATTCAAAACCGAACGGGTCGTCCCCGAGCCCGGGATCCGCACAGGTGAAGGTGCCGATCCCGCGCTGGATCTCAAGGATATTACAGGACACCAGCGCCTTCACCGCCTCGCGAACGGTGCGCACGCTAACATTGAGCCGCTGGGAAAGCTCCTGTTCGCTTGGGATCTGCTCCCCGGTCGGAAGTTCCCCATGAATGATCATCTGCTTGATTTTATCTGCTACTTTTTCTGATAATAACGGTCTGGCCATAGCTCCAGATACTTCCTTTATAACTGATTTTTCGTCTTTTCAGGAGCTCGCAGCTCGCCGTTAGACATGTCATATCAATGTTTATCATACATGATGATTTTGTATTTTGCAAGTCTACCTGCAAAATTTTGTGTTGAAATTTTATTTTGGGGATCGTCGACAAAATCTTTTTTCCATTTGACCTTGACAATTCGATTATCAATGCTATAATCAAGGCAAAACATGTCATGTGTCATGTCTGGTGCAATTCAACTACAGAGGAGGGAATTTATGCGTGTAAGCGGTCATTTGGACCACGTCGAGCTTTCACGGATCCGTGGGATCGGTGAGAAGATCAAGGTCCTGGAGGATCAGGGACGCGATGTGATCCGCCTGCATTTGGGAGAACCCGATTTCACCACGCCTGAAAATATCATCGCCAGCGCAAAGGCCGCGCTCGACCGCGGCCAAACCCATTACGCTCCGAACCGCGGCATTCCCGCGCTGCGAAACGCCATTGCTGAGAAGCTGCAAACAGAAAACGGGATCGCCTACGATCCCGAAACCGAGGTGCTGGTTACCTCCGGCTGCGCCGAAGGACTCTACCTCGTTTTCAGTGCCCTGCTCGATCCGGGCGACGAGGTGATCATCGTCGAGCCAGCTTACATCGCCTATCTGCAGCTTGCCCGCATCGTCGGCGCGAAAAGCGTGCTGGTGCATGCCGGGGAATCGGGCGGCTGGCTGCCGGACATCGACGACCTGCGCAAGGCAGTTACCGACAAGACAAAGCTGCTCATCCTCAACAGCCCCTGCAACCCGACCGGCGCGGTTTATCCGCGCGAACTGATTGAGCAGATCGCACAGCTTGCAATCGAAAAGGATTTCCTAGTCCTTTCGGACGAAGTTTATGAGAAGCTGCTTTATGACGGCGCAGAGCATGTCTCGATCGGTTCGATCAATGGGATGCGCGAACGCACCCTCACGATCAACGGCTTCTCCAAGGCTTATGCGATGACCGGCTGGCGGCTGGCTTACATCGCCGCGCCAAAGGAGTTCATCCTTCCCATGGTGAAGATCCATCAGTATTCGATGTCCAGCTCGAACATCATCGCGGAATATGCCGGCGTCGAGGCGCTTAAAAACGGCGCAGAAGCCTGCGCGCGGATGCTTGCGCAGTACAGCCAGCGCCGCAGGCTTCTGCTGGACGCTTTCGAACGACTCGGTATCCCCTGTGCGGCGCCGAAGGGAACCTTCTATATCTATCCCAACGTCGTTCGCGGCGGGTTGGGAGGCAGGGAATTTGCCGAACGGCTGCTCGCCGACGCCGGGGTTGCGGTCGTCCCCGGAACCGCTTTCGATTCCTTCTATGATACGAATATCCGGATTTCTTACGCAAGCAGCATGGAAAACCTGCGGGAATTCATCGCCCGGTTGGAAGATATGCTTACACGCTTAATAAAATAACAAGGAGGAAAATTTGTCATGATGACACCTGCTGAACTGAAAAAACATATGAAGGGCGTTTGCTTTGTAAATGTGACCCCATTCGATGAGGACGGTACTCTCCGGATTGATTCCTACCGCGAGAACCTGCGGTTCACCCTCGATAAGGTCAAGAATGTCGAATGCACGATCACCCCGTGCGGAAGCAACGGTGAATTCGCTTCGATGAGCGAAGAGGAGCACAAGACGGTCCTCAAGACCTGTGTCGAAGAGGTTGCGGGCGCGCATCCGGTCATCGCGGGCGCCGGCCGTGCAAGTACCTATGAAACGGTTAAAATGTGCAAATTTGCGCAGGAGGTCGGCGCCGACGGCGTACAGATCATTCATCCGTATTATTTCGTCCCGACCCCGGAGGGCATGTACGAGCATTATAAACATATTGCAGAGGCAGTCGATATTGGTATCATCGTCTATAACAATCCTGCCTTCTCCCAGTCCTGGATCAACGGCAAGCTGATGCGCAAGATGATTGATGATTTCGGCGGCAAGATCTGCGGCGTCAAGGAGAACACCCCGCACCTGATGCTCTTCAACTCGATGGTCAAGGCGCTCAAAGGCACCGACGTTTCGATCCACAGCGGCTTCGGCGAGCAGTGGTACGCCTATCAGTTCCCGTACGGCGCGGACGGCCTGGTCACCCCGTTCGGCAACTTTTTCCCGGAATATCCGATCAAAATGTACGAAGCGGCACAGCGTTACGATTTCGACGAGATCCGTTCGCTGCTTAATATGATGGACCCGTATTATTCCTTCGTGGGCCGCTGCGCCGCCGCGCGCGGCGACACTGGCGTTGCCACCAAGCCGGGCGGCTCGATCTACGGCGAAGGTAATGTGCGTTTCGGCGTGCTCAAGGAGGCCATGCGCCTGATGGGCCTGCCGGGCGGACATATGCGACTGCCGCTCACCGGCCTCAACGACAAGGAGCGGGATGAACTCAAAGAGATCCTGCGCGCCCTCAAGCTGGTCTGATCCGGACCCCAAACCGCCCGCGGAACAAGCGCTTGTTCCGCGGGCGGATACAGTAAGGAGCGTAACGCCTATGAAATATGAGCACGACCGTACCTGGGCTGAAATCTCTCTCGATAACCTCGACTATAACTACCGGACTCTGAGCGATCTGGTGGGTCCGGGCTGTACGGTCATGGCGGTGATCAAGGGCAACTTCTACGGGAACGGCGCAATCACCGCGGCCCGTTCCCTGGAGGAAGCCGGATGCCGCTGGATGGGGCTTGCCACCATCGAGGAGGCCATGGAACTGCGGGAAAAGGGTATAACAGCGGAAATGCTGTTGCTCGGGCCAATCTGCCCGGAACACACCAAAATTGCAATCGACAACAATCTGACCATCCCGATGCTCGACTACGCCTACGCGCGGGAGATCTCCAAAGCGGCCCGCAGCGTCGGGAAGACGGTACGGGCACATATGAAGGTTGACACCGGGATGTGCCGTTACGGTATGATGGTCTCGAAAAATCTTGCCCAATGCGTCGACGAGACGATGCAGATCGCGGCCCTGCCCGGTATCGAACTGACCGGCGTATTCACCCACTTCGCATCCGGCGGCGATCCGGCGGAAGACGCCTTCACCATGGGGCAGCTCGCAAACTATCGCGCCTATGCCGAAGCGCTCGAAGCCCGCGGGCTGAAGCTGCTGCGCCACTGCGCAAACAGCCCGGTCAGTTTACGCTTCCCCGAGGCGCGCTACGACATGGTCCGGGTGGGTACCCTGCTCTGCGGCTTCAATCCGTTCGGCTGCGGCGTGGAGCTGAAACCGGTCATGCAGGTGCGCGCCCGCATCCTTTCGATCAAGCAGCTCGATCCGGGCGACACGATCGGGTACAACCGCCTATTCACCTGTGAGCGGCCAACCATCGTTGCAATCATCCCGTTTGGATTTGTCGACGGGATTCATCGCAGCGCCTCGAACCGTGCGCAGATGCTGCTGCATGGCAAACGGGTCACCCTCGTCGGGAAGATCTGCATGGACCTGTGCTTTCTGGACATCACCGATGTGCCCGAGGCAAAAATAGGCGATGTGGTCACAATTTTCGGTGAGGACAGCGGCGTCTTTCTCTCCCCGTACGAGATTACCGCGAGCTATCCCGGTTCCGCGCCTGAACTGAGTGCGGTGATCGGCACCCGGGTTCCGCGCTTTTACCTGCGCGGCGGAAAAATCGTGGCCCGTGACTGAATTTTTAAGAACCTCTTAAACATTTTGCCTATTTCTATCTCCTTAAAACGGGAAGCGGCATCGCATTGCGATCGCCGCTTCCCGTTACTGCCGCAAGGCTTTTTATATACGGGTACAAGCTGTGAGTTAGTAAGAAGGATTAGAAACGTTTGGACACATAAAGCAAAAAGAGGAGGCCGACAAAGGCAACCTCTGAGTTTTATTTTTTCTTAGAAATACGGAAATTCTTCCTTTTAATCCCGGATAATATCGCTTTGGCCGTCGTGCGTTTGGGGAAGGAAGGCAACCGCGTTGATGATAGCAGCTTCGACCGCCGTTTCAACTTCGGGTGTGATTCCTATTCCCGCCGCGATGGGCTTCTTGAGGGTGAATTCCTTCGCGCGGCGTTGTGAAAATACAGCCTTTCGCCCCACCGCTGACCACGCCTGGGCTATAGAAGTTCTTCTGATCCGGATAGATCCGCGCCAACTTATTGTAAAGGGTCCCAGCTGCCTTCCATGATTTCGCTCCGGTTAATTCCGTCAGAACGAGGATGCCGCGAGCGGAGCCATTACGCCCGTTGGTATGTACTGCGATATACAAATCGATATCAAGCATGGCCGCTTCCAGCAACCGGTCATTGATGAGGTTTTTTTCATCCGTGAACCTCGAAATCACATCTGGTCAGCTCTTTGCAGAGGTGTCCGCATACCCAAACGTGAAATTTCCGTTTGGGACTGCCTTTAGCGGTTTCGGGCGAAAATGACTGTCAAACTTATTTTGGCAGTCATAGAAAAAGAAGAAAGTGGCTTGAACCAACTGTTCAAGCCACTTTCCAGTGGTTGCGGAGGCAGGATTTGAACCTACGACCTTCGGGTTATGAGCTCGTAGAAAGTTGTCCGTGGCTGTCTATCCAGCCCAATTCTGTCGCATTTTTAGCGACTCTACAGACATTTTTCGTCGGGGATGAGCAAATTTCGAAGGTTCAAAGGAACGGCAAAAATGACGGCAAACCCAACAGTCCAAAAGAAACAGCCCAAATAGCTGTCAAAAATGACTGTCGTTCAAAAGTCGAAAAACCAACCTTAAATAACGCCAGTACACAGAAACTTTGCAATTCTTCGGGTTTCAAACCCGAAGAGTATTGACTGTGATACAATATAGCTCATTCGACGAGTGCTGTCAAACAGAAAGAAAAATTTCCGTTCAAAGAGGTGCTAGATTTAGCAACCTCTTTTTTATATGCTTGCGGTACCCTCTAAAATCAAAAGGAAAGAAGGATCAGAAAGATGAATGAACTGGCAAATCAAACCCCTGAACGGTACCTCAACTGCCTTGCGGGGATTGAATCGGAACGGATCTACAACGCAATGGTTAACGACGACCAGGAACCATACCCTTTCCACCTTATGTGGTTGCTCCGAATGGTGGATGAATTGAGCGGCATCGAAAACGAAGCTGTGCTGAAGGTAATCCTATCCACCCTCTATGAGTCTCTGGATGCTGACCTCCCAAGCGATTTCCCCCCAATTGTCGAATCGCATCATCTCTCAGAGTTCGCAGTTGAACTGATTGAAGATCTGCTGGATATTGCAGAAATCCATTTTACGGAAGGTGACGAATAAGCAGAGGACGTTATTGAGTCTCTTTATAAATACGGCTTTTAAGGGACTACACAGATAACCCATCATTTCTGTGCGCACGGATTTGTGCTATAATAGCAATAGATATTTGGAGCAAAAGGAGAGTTGGCCGTGAATAACGAATATGATAATGTACGATTTTTCGCAGAATACGCAAAAATGTCCCGCAGCAGGGTGGTCTGAACGCCGCCGGAGAATTGCACCAACTAAAACCCATTTTACTTCGCTTAAAGGGAAAACTGTCCTCGATTTGGGGCGTGGCTATGGTAATGACTTTAAAAATGAGGTGTTTTGTATGGTGATAAGAAGCGAGGAAGAGAAAGATATCGAAATTATATATTCGGTAGTAAAGTCTGCATTTGCTGATGCTGAACACAGCGATGGCAATGAGCATAATTTAGTAAAAGCATTGAGAAAAGGCGATGGTTATGTTCCCGAGCTATCTTTAGTTGCCGAAATAAACGGAAAAATTGTGGGATACATTATGTTCACTAAAGTTGAGATTGGGAATCGTGTTGAATTGGCATTGGCTCCGTTGGCTGTTTTGCCTGAGTATCAAAGAAAAGGAATAGGAACAGCTTTGATAAGGGAAGGACATAGAATAGCGCATGAATTGGGATATGGATATTCGATTGTATTGGGAAGTGAAAAATATTATCCCAAAACAGGATATTTGCCGGCAGATGAGTTTGGCATAAAACCGCCTTTCAACGTACCAAGTGAAAATTTTATGGCTTGCAGATTAAAAGAAGATGGACCACGCATTCATGGGACTGTCAAATATGCGAAAGAATTTGGAATTGATTAATACAAAAATCCGTTTGTCAGGCTGATGTAAGTACGGTATAGTGATGAAGTTTGAAATCCTTTGGAGGTTGTGAGGGAACAATGGCTGTGTAGGATTCTCCTATTGTTTATTTCCCTTCCACAAACCATCGAGGGCCTTCATAAAACAGATAGGTCTCTTTTCCCAAGATTCGGCAACGGTAACGCATCCCGATCCCGCCGGCTTTCGTGCTGGCCGCACGACGGGTTTCGAGCACCCGGTCAATCTTAAAAACCCATCCATCTTCCCAAATGATCGAGAGCGGCGAGATGTTGCCCTCTAAATCAAAGTGGGAGGTGACCTCCACATAAACCTTCCTTGCCAAAAAAACACCTCCCTGTGCGGTTAGTATGCGCAGGGAGGCGTTTTCTAAGTCAGAAAGCCTATTGGATGGATGATGTGATCCTCCACCGGATTGAGCGCCGAGAGTTGCGGATCGGTGAGCATGATGCCCCACTGGACACAGAAGTGCCCGAACCGTCCCCGCAGGCCGTCGATGGCCTCCTCCAGCCGCTCCCGCGCCTGGGCTTTCGCCACGTCAGGATAAAGGGAGAGCTGCACTGAATCGATCAGCAAAAGGGTTGACGCCCGCACCCCTAGGCTGCGCACTGGTTTGCCGTCTGCGTGGTGCTTCTGGCAGAGCGCATAAGCCGCGTCAAAAATCTCTCTGGCAGTGCAGCTCGGACGTTCCAGCTTCATCTGCCGCTCATAGGAGAAAAGCTCGTTGTCCCGGATGGTGATAACCACCGTCCGGCAGCGGAACCCATGTTCCCGCAGGCGCTGGGCAACGCTCTCGCAAAGGGCATACAAAGTGATGCGGATATCCTCGCTGGTCACCAGGTCGCGGGGGACGGTGGTGGAGTTGCCCACCGACTTGATGAGCGACTTCGCGCCGATGTTGCTGACCGGCGAGGTGTCCAGGCCGTTGGCAAACATCCAAAGCATCCGGCCCACCTTGCCGAACCGCCGTTCCAAAAATTCGATTTGTGTCCTGGCAAGGTCGCCGATGGTTCGGATGCCGTAGGATTGCAGTTTGCGGGTGGTGGCGCGGCCCACATACAGTAGATCCTTCACCGGCAGCGGCCAAACCTTCTCCCGAAAGCTGTCATAGGGGATAATTGTAGTGCCGTCCGGCTTGTTCATGTCGCTGCCCAGCTTGGCAAAGACCTTGTTGAAACTTACGCCCACCGAGGCGGTAATCCCCAGCTCCTCCTTCACCCGGCCGCGGATTTCATTGGCCACCTTCGGCCCGTCTCCGAACAGACTGGTACAGCCAGTGAGGTCGATCCAGCTTTCATCCAAGCCAAAGCTCTCGCAGCGGTCGGAATAATCCGCAAAGATCTCTTTGGTCCTATGGGAAAATTTCAGATATTGATCGAACTGCGCCGGCACAAAGGTGATGTCTTTGCATTTCTGCCGCGCCTGCCACAGCGCGTCGCCGGTCTGGACGCCAAAGCGTTTGGCCTCCTGGGATTTTGCTAACACGATGCCGTGCCGCAGTTCCGGGTCGCCAATGACAGCCACGGGTTTTCCGCGCAGGGTTGGATTTAACAGGCACTCGACCGAGGCGTAAAAGGCATCGCAGTCGACGTGCAGAATGGTTCTATTAGAGGGTTTCATACCTCTATTTTACCGCCGCGGCGCGGTCCAAATCCACAAGTAATGGTTGGCAGGAAATGTGGTATACTATTGCTGGAGAGGGGGAATGTCCCATGTGTGGGCGATACAATTTTACGGCGGAGGAGAGCGCCGAACTGCAGGAGATCGTGCGGCAGATCGAGGCTAAGAACGCTCAGGCGGAGTGGCATGTCGGGGAGATTTTCCCCACCAACACTGCCCCGGTGTTGTTCTGGGAACAGGAACAGACTTCGCCGGATTTGCTTGGTTGGGGTTTTCCCGGCTTCAAAAGCGGCGCCCGGACGATTATCAACGCCCGGGCGGAGACGGCGGGTGAGCGCCCGATGTTCCGCAAGAGCCTGGACGAGCGGCGCTGCGTGATCCCCTCCAGCGGTTTTTATGAATGGCAAAAGCTGTCCAAGCAAAAGTACCTGTTCAGGCTTCCGGGCGAGGACGCGCTCTACATGGCGGGCATCTGGAACGAGTTTGCCGGGGAGCGCCGCTTCTGCATCATCACGACGGAGGCAAACGAATCGATTGCCGACGTCCATTCACGGATGCCGGTGGTGCTCCCAAAGAGCGAAATTAACGAATGGCTGTGCAACAGGAGGGTCGCGGAGGAAATCCTGCACACAGTGCCGCCCATGCTCGCGCGGGAGGCTGTTTCGGCGCAGACAACGCTCTGGTAAAGAGAGGCTGCAAACGCAGTCTCTCTTTTGTCATGTAAAACCACTGGCTAGGCCAGTGGTTCCCCAAAAGGCTACTGCCGATAATGGAAGCAAAAAAACGCCCTTTGTTATAATAAAAGTGCGGTCGCCAACTGCACCAAAAATAACAAAGGGAGGACATTCAGATGGGACTGAACGACATCAATAGTTTATCGCATACAAGGTGGAATTGCAAATATCACATAGTATTTGCGCCCAAATATCGGAGGAAAGAATTTTACGAAGAAAAACGTGCAGCCGTAGGCAAAATACTCAGGCAGCTCTGCGAATGGAAAGGGGTAAAAATAATAGAAGCGGAAGTATGCCCGGATCATGTGCATATGCTTTTAGAAATACCGCCCAAGATAGCAATTTCAAGTTTCATGGGATACCTCAAAGGGAAAAGCAGCACAATGCTGTATGAGCAATTCGGCGAGTTGAAGTACAAGTATAGAAGTCGGGAATTTTGGTGTCAGGGATACTATGTAGACACGGCAGGGAAAAACACAAGCCGAATAGCGGAATATATCAAAAACCAGTTAAAAGAAGATCAGCTGGGTGAGCAGTTAACGATGAGTGAAGTTGGCCCGTTTACGGACGGCAAGTAACAATCTCTGCGCAGCTGGCAGACCGTATTACGCGTTTGACGTGTAAGCGAGGAATTGAGGGCTTTGCCTGCATGTGAAATACCCCCGGCTATGCCGAGGGATATTTATTACCGCTAAGCAGTGACGGGAAATAAATGACATGTGTCGAATGTGCCGCTTATTGAGCTTCGAGGCTACAAATTGAATCCGGATGAATGCGTTTCTAGATATTGTTGTTTTCGCAATTCAGTAAAAGTAGGGAACACTTGAACGTTACTTCTTGAATATTCCCTATTTTTGTTGCTGAATTCTATAGTTGGAGATTCGCTGAACAGTGCGCTCACTTTAATAAATGTCATGTTCCTGAGTAAAATGAAAACGCATGATATCGGTGCGATAGTAGCATTTGAAGTATTCAAATGGGCAATCAGTATTGTTGACGGTACCAGAAGTAACAGATTCAAATAGAATAACTGGAGTATCGGACGAGATATCCAACAATGCTGCTGTTTCAACAGAGGGCAACACGGCATCAACTGTGTTTTCTGTTTTTTTGCGATATGCACCATATTTGGACTGCATCAGATCCGCTAAAGAAAGGGCAGAAAAGTCCATAAACTCAATGCCAGGAAAACGAGCGATGGGGATATAAGAACTGGTTACGTTAAAAACCGTTCGATTCCCCCGATACAGCATTTTTAAAAACAGGACCGGATCTCCTTCATCGATTTTTAAGCGGGAAGCAATCGGCTTAGAAGCGACGATTTTTTCTTGATGTAAAACGGAACGTGAGGAAGAAAACCCCATTGCACTGTAATTTCGGTCACAGCGGGTGACGGAGTAAATGGGGTGTGTTCGCCACGTTCCCTTTACATAAGTACCCTTACCATGAAGTCGCAGGAGATAGCCCTGCTTACAGAGATCGTCAATGGCCCTTCGAACGGTGTTACGGCTGATATTGTAGCGTTCGGAGATTTCCCGTTCAGTGATGAACCGTCCATCCTGGGCGGTTTCGGCGCCAGAATTAATCAAAGAGATCAATTCGGCTTCCAACTGCTCATACTTCATGTAAATCGTCCTTCCTATTGTAATGATTGCCAACTCAGTATCGTTAAAAAATACAATAGTTTCGGTTCGAGGTGAGTGAACTTAGATAAGAAAAGCATAAAAGAAATGATGATGAAAGTCAAGTTTTAAACAGGCTGTTTAAGCGCAGAAGGTTGCTGGAATAGGATACCTTTTCGCGTTTCGTCAAAATTTTAAAGAAAATTTGTAGAAAATGACGAGTCGAATTTGTACCTTATAAAAAGGGACCATTTCTAATATTGGTTTGCTTATCAAGGAATCTTTGTTTAAATGTGGTAAAACGGATGAGAAATGTAGTCATTATTCCTCTTGCTTCAAAAGGAATTATTTTATATAAAAAGAAAGAAGTAGTTGATGCCGTCATCCAAAGCAGGACCCAGAGTGCGGTTATTTGGGACGATCAGATATTGCGCAAGGCTGAAAATGAAACTTCCGCGAGTTGACTGATCATCCTGCTTTGTATGAAGTATGTGTCAATCAGAAATCGAACTCTGAACAACAGGGTAAAGGAAAAGAGGAGGAGTATGTCTTGAATATCATCAACGCCTTTGACTATGTAGATACCCATCTGGAATCTGCGCCTTTCCGTATCATTACTTCGGGTATCCCAACTTTGTATGGTGAAACCATGGCTGAAAAAATGCAGTACATGGCTGACCATTACGATTGGATGCGCAAGCGTATCATGGGTGAACCTGGCGGCAAGCGTGCAATGGTGGGAGCAGTTCTGACCGAGCCTGTGCACAAGGAGGCGGATTTCGGCGTTTTCTACATGGATGATCTGACCTATCAACCCATGTGCGGCGCCGGCTCTCTGGCTGTGACCAATGCCGTCGTTCAGTTGGGGATGGTCCCTGTTGTGGAACCTGTGACTTCAATCGTATTTGATACCCCTGCCGGTCTCATCAAGACCTATGCAACTGTTGAGAACGCCGAGGTAAAGAAGGTAACCCTTGAAAACGTACCGTCTTTCTTATATGCCAAAGATGTAAAAGTGCCGGTTGAGGGTGTTGGAGAAGTGACACTGGATATCGGCTTTGGCGGCAACTTCTTCGCCCTGGTGGATGTAGAACCGCTGAATATCGAGATTAAACCAGAAAGTCGTGAGATTCTTGGCTCTCTTGCAATGAAAATTATTGCAGAGATCAATCGGACGATCAAAGTTCAGCATCCTGAGAATCCTGCCATTAACTATCTGGATCAGCTGATGTGGTGCCAGGAGCCTAAGGAGGAAGGCGGGCACTTTATCGGGCAGTGTGTTTATTCTGCGTGCAAACTGGATGATTCTCCCTGCGGCACCGGAACATGCACCAAGATGGCCAGAATGTACGCAAGAGGCAGGCTTGGTCTCAACGAGCCTTTCCTGCACGATAACAACATCAATCCCACAGTAAAAACGTTTGAAGGCGTTCTTTATGGTACCACAAAGGTGGGCGATTACGATGCAGTGTTACCCCGTGTCAGCAGCATGAATACCGAGATCATTGGTTTCGGAAAACTGGTTGTCACGAAGAACGACAAATATAGAGAAGGGTTTGTGGGGGTGTAATTGTGAAAAAGATGTTTGATGGCATTGATAAATTCGTATTTGGGATCAGCAGTATTGTTGTTCTGATTTTCGTAATATGGATTGCCGGGTTCACTGAGAGCGCTGGGACGGCGCTGAGTGTCATGCTGAATTATGCGATGGCTAATATCAGCTGGGTTTATATGCTGACGATGTTGCTGATGTTCGGATTTTGCCTGTTCCTGTGTTTTAGCAAATGGGGCAAGATCCGTCTGGGCAAGGATGATGAAAAGCCCAAATACGGTACGGTCTCCTGGCTGGCCATGATGTTCAGCGCAGCAATGGGCGTCGGGCTGATTTTCTATGGCGTTTCCGAACCGGTTACCATGTGGGCGAATCCTCCCTCCACCGAGGGATTAACCGCTCTGGGTGCATTGGAAGGCATGAAGCAGACATTTTTTAACAACGGTATGTCCATGTGGTCCTGTTATTGCCTGTTCGGTTTGGGGCTTGCATATTTCAATTTCAGAAAAGGCCGACCCGCCCTGTTGAGCTATATGCTGGAACCTCTAATTGGCAGAAAGCGCGTGGAAGGCCGCTTGGGCCAGGTCGTTGATTCCGCTGCCATCATATCCACAGTTTTCGGTATTGCGGCGGCACTGTCGATCTGTGCGCAGCAGCTGAGCGCAGGCTTTGAGATGAACTTCGGTTTACCTGCAACGAACATGGTGATCAATGTCACCATTGCAGTGATTTGCGCGATGTACCTCTGCTCCGCGATTTCCGGCGTAGACAAAGGCATTAAGTTCCTAAGCAATGCCAATGTGGTGCTGGCAACCATACTGATGTTCTACCTGCTGCTTGTCGGTCCCACCGCCTGGCTGATGGAGTTCTTCATGCAGTCTCTGGGCGAGCATATCTTTGAGTTCATTCCTATGTCCTTCAATCTGGACGCTTTTGGCCTGATTGAAGCCAATGCAGGCTACGATCTGGTTGGCGAATATCCTGTGATGTATGTTGCATGGTTCCTGGCCTGGACCTGCTTTGTCGGAGCTTTCGTTGCTAAGGTTTCCAGAGGCAGAACGATCCGTGAAGTTGTCTGGGGCGTTCTGATTATCCCCGGATTGGTTTCATATCTGTGGTTCGTCGCACTCGGCGGCAACGCCATTTATCTGGAACTGTTCGGCGGCATTGAACTGTCTCCCAGCATTCTGAAGAGTGCGCAGATGGCTCTGTTCCTTCTGCTGGATTATATGCCTGGCGGTAGCATCATGTCGATTGTAACCATTGTGCTGATTGTCACTTTCTTTATTACCACAGCAGACTCCTCCACGTTCATTGCCAGCGTATACTGCAGCCGTGGTACAGACAGTGAACCCAAGGTCTGGGTCAAATTATACTGGGGTATCATGATTGCCGTGATTGCGATTATCTTTTGGCCAATCGGTGGCGTTCAGGTCTGCCGCCAGCTGAGCTTGATCATTGCGATTCCCATCACCATTGCCGCCTGGGCGCTGATCGCCTCTCTGATCAAATCCTTCAAGGCGGAAAAAAATACGCTGGCACAATTGGATCAGGTATAAAACAGCGCTGCAGAAATGGGGATCCCACCGGGCATAAAAATTATATGCCCGGTGGGATCCCGATAAAATCCATTAAACTTGTAATCGAAAGGAATTTGTTCAGTGAAACTGACTGATTATGAGAAAGAACTTTTAAACGGCGACCACGGCGAAGCAGTCCAGATGGCAATGCGTGTCCTTTATGATCTGGGTGAATATTATGGCGCGGATGACTTTGTCGAGATTACTGCATGCCATGATGACAGCACGGTCTATTTCGGGGAAGCGCAGGTCGCTTTTGCGGAATATCTTGCTGCCATGGGTGCCAAATTTGCAGTACCGACTTCCACCAACGCCTGTGCATTGGACATGGAGAGATGGGACATTCAAAAGCATGAGGCAAGTTGGATGGCAGCTACCCGCCGCATTGAAGCTTCTCACCTGAAAATGGGGGCAGTACCATCCTGGACTTGTGCGCCTTACCAGACGGGATTTTCTCCTGTCTTTGGTTCGCAGGTGGCGTTTGCGGAGTCGAATGTGATCAGCTTTATGAATTCGATCGTTGGCGCCCGCACAAACCGCTATGCAGGGCCGTTGGAGTTGCTGTGTGGTATAGCTGGCCGCGCGCCCAATTTTGGATTACATAAAACGGAAAACCGATATGCACAGGGACTAGTCATTCTGGGGGACGACATCAAAGAAGAGATGTTTGATGACCCCAGTATGTTCAACTATGTGGCTTATGCATACGGTAAAATCGTCGGGAACCGTGTCTGGGCGCTTCAGGGGATGCCCAAGCGGAATCTGACGATGGATAATTTAAAACAATTCAGTGCGACGGTGGCTTCTTCCGGAGGAATTGCATTGTTCCATCTGATTGGGATTACTCCTGAAGCGCAGACTTTGGAAATGGCTTTTGGTGGAAAAGAACCGAAAGAGGTTGTCATCATCGGCCTGAAGGAGCTGAAAGAGGCGGAATCTCAATTATGCAACTATGACGAGACGGGGACGATCGATCTGGTATCTTTGGGTTGTCCTCATTTTTCCTGCGCAGAGTTCCAAGACTTGGAAGACAAACTGGCTGGCAGACGCATCCATCCCGATACTGCAATGTGGATTTTTACCAGCCGTGCCAATTACGCAAATGTGGAATCAAGTGGTTTACTGGCGCGTATTCAGCGGCTGGGCGTACAGGTTTTTGTCGATGGCTGCCTGATGGAGTATCCCACAAAGAGATGGGGAACAAGATCTATCATGACCAACTCAGGTAAGTTTGGCACTTATTGCTTTAACAAAGTAGGGATTCATCCGGTATTTGGCAACCTGCAGGATTGCGTAGAGACCGCGGTCCAGGGAAAGGTTGTCCGGGGAGGTGCAGCATGGGACAGATAACCTTAAAATGCAAAAACGTAATTGCTGCTTCTAAGAGGATTTCACTGGTACACTCCAACGATTCCTTTAGTTTTGTGGGTGGTGTCAACATACAGACCGGTGAGATCGCGGATTATCGCCACGCCAACTATCAGCAGAACATCGCGGGCAAAGCGTTTGCCTTTCCCTTTGGAAGAGGCAGTAGCGGCGCGGGGCTGGTGCTGATGGAAATGCTGCGCATCGGGACGGCTCCAGCGGCCATTATCAATGTGTATACCGATCCTGTTATTTTAACAGGTCCTCTGATTTGTAAACATTTTTACAATCAGATTCTTCCAGTCATCAATCTCAGCGAGGAAAATTTCAAGAAACTGGAAAGAGCAAAAGAAATTGAAATCTTTGCAGATAAGGAAGAATTGATTGTCTATCAATAAGACGGATTATAATTAAGGAGAGAACCATATGAAAAAGTTCAGTGGAATGTATGCTGCGATTCCGACCCCCTTTGCGGCAGATGGGAGCATCATCCGGGAATCTTTTGAAAAAATCTGCGAACGGATCATTGCCGCAGGTATGCAGGGTATTCTTGTTTGTGGCAGCACAGGAGAGTATTCTGCCCTGACGACTGAAGAAAGAAAGACGGCCATGAAGATGGTGGTGGATATTGTTGGCGGACGCTGTAATACCATGGCCAGCTGCGCCGGGCATAATCAGGAGGAGACTCTTGAAATGGTCAAATATGCGGAATCCATCGGCATTGATTTCGCGCTGGTTGTTACGCCCTACTATCTGACCACGACGGAGGAAGGGATCTATCGCTACTACAAGGCCATCAGTGATGTGATAAAGGGCGATATGGGTTTGCTGCTCTATAACTATCCCGAGGTGACGACGGTAAAGCTGTCTGTGGAGTTCATCCAGAAGCTGGCGGAGATTCCCCATGTGGCTGGGATTAAGGATTCTGACACGCTTGACCACACAAGTAAGCTGATTGGGGCAATGGCGGGTAAAGAGTTCGGCATTGTCAACGGCTATGAGCATCTTGCGATCGGTACGATGGTAACCGGCGCGGCCGGCACTGTTGGCATTATCCATGGCCTATGTCCTGAGCAGATGATGGCGATTTATAATGCGGTTCAGGAAAATGATATCAAGACCGCAATGGAAGTGAATGACAAAATGCGTGCCCTGTATACGCTGATGGAGAGAGAACCTGTACCTGCTCCGATCAAGGCGGCATTTAATATCCTGGGGATTCCATGCGGAGCGCCCAGACTGCCTTTGCTGCCGGCTTCCAACGAACTGGAGGAGGAACTGAAGGTTGAGATGGAAAAACTCGGCATGCTGTGATTCAAAGTTACAACAACCTGAATGGAAAGGATAAACGACGATGTTTACAATTGATTCTTACCTACCCACGCGAATCGTGTTCGGATATGGCCGTCTGAAGGAGCTTGCTTCTATGGAGCTGCCCGGAAAGAAAGCCTTGATCTGCGTGACAGAAGATGGCCTGATGGCCCAGCTGGGCGTCCAACAGAGGGTGGAATCGCTGCTCCGGGAAAACGGCACGGAGTATGTTTTGTTTGACAGGGTCTGCGTCAATCCCCCCAAGTCTGTCGTGGAGGCTGCCGTGGCGGTCGCTCGGGAGAATGGCTGCGACTTCATGTTGGGTCTTGGCGGCGGCGCCAGCATCGATGTGGCTAAAGCGGCAGCGGCGATGATGGTAAATGATGGCGACCTGTGGGATTATGGCTATACCGGAACCGGCGGACGCAGGGAACTGCAAAAAGCGCTGCCCATCGTTACGATTTCCACGACTTGCGGTACCGGGACGGAAACTGACCAGTATTGTGTGATCACCCATGACGAGACCCGTGAGAAGCTTGACTTCACTTCGGAGGCCATTTTCCCCACCATCTCGATTATCGATCCGGAACTGATGATGACGCTCCCTCGGTCCCTGACTATCATGCAGGGCTTCGACGCGCTTTTCCACAATGCGGAATGCTATGTGACCAATGGCCACCGCAACCGCCTGCTGGATCTGTATTCCGCCGACGGGGTGAAGGTGGTGGCTGAAAACCTGACCAAGGTGGTCAACGATCCGACCGATGCGCAAGCCCGTACCAACCTGGCCTATGCGGCCGACATCCTGGGCGGCTACAGCATGGCGCTGGACAGCGTGACCTCCCATCATATCTTAGCCCAGACCCTGGGAGGTTATTATCCAGGGTTCCCCCACGGCGCGACCCTGATCGTGGTGGCCGAAGCTTACTATAAGAGGGTTTGTTCCCTGCTGCCGGATGAGTTTGACGAGTTGGGCGAGCTGATGGGTGAAACCCGCGATCCTGCCAACCCCGGTTATGCTTATGTGAAGGCGTTGATCCGCCTGCTGGACGAGACTGGCGCTCGATCTATGAAAATGTCGGAGTATGGCGTAAAGAAAGAGGATTTCCAGAAGATCGTCGACATGACGGTGGATCAGGTAGGTATCGCGTTGGATCGGTACCAGCTTACCAAGCAGGACTTTATGGATATGCTGGAGGAGTCCTATCGTTAATGGAATCAGGCGTATCCCTAACGGCTGCCGCGGCAAGGCGGCAGCCGGCGGGGGCCTTTACAGGTGTTTGATTCGATAACCCCCACCTGTGGAATACAAAAGATAAAATTTCCGTGAAAACAAAACAGCAATGATTTCATGGGAAAGGACAGCAAAAAGATGAAACTGAAAACAACACTGAATGGGAAAACCTATCAGTTTAAAGATATCAAAGACGTTCTGGCAAAGGCGAACGAGCCCAAGTCCTGCGACCGCTATCAAAAAATCGCGGCAGAGACCATGTCGGAACGCGTTGCGGCTAAAATCGTGCTGTCGGAGATGACTGTGCAGGATCTCACGGAGAACCCCACAGTCCCCTATGAAAAAGACGAGGTGACCCGCGTCAATATAGACGGGCTGAACCGCAGCGCCTATGAGGCGAAAAAGAATATGACCATCGGACAGCTGCGGGAATGGGTCCTGGATCATAAGACAACCTGCGACGACTTGGTACGCAGCTCCCGCGCTTTTACCGGAGAGGTGGCAGCGGGCGTTGCAAAGCTGATGTCCACGATGGATCTGGTCTATGGAGCGGCAAAGATCCATCATGTGACGAGATGCAACACCGCCATTGGCCAGCCCGGGGTTTTGACTTTCCGCAACCAGCCGAACAGCCCAACGGACGATCCGCAGGAAGTCCTGATCCAGATGCTGGAGGGGTTGTCCTACGGCAGCGGCGACGCCTGCATCGGAATCAATCCGGTGGAAAACAATGTGGAAAGCACCCGCCGTATTGCGGAGGCTGTATATGATTTCCTATGCAAAAAGGAGGTTCCCACCCAATTGGTAGTGCTCTCCCATATGCGTACGCAGATGGAGGCGCTGCGGAAGGGGGTGCCTCTGTCGATGGTGTTCCAGTCTATCGCGGGTACCGAAGAGGGCAATCAGGCTTTTGGCGTGGATAAGGCGCTGTGTGAGGAGGCCAGGGAACTGGCGAGGGAATTCGCGGTCAGCAGCGGTCCCAACCAGTTGTATTTTGAGACGGGACAGGGCTCCGAGGCGTCTATCGGCGCGGACTGCGGCGTCGACGAGATGACGCTGGAAGCCCGTACATATGGATTCGGACGGTATTTCCGCCCCTTTATGGTGAATAATGTGTCAGGCTTTATCGGTCCGGAAACGCTGTTTGACGGCAAGGAAATGATCCGCGCCAGCCTGGAGGATCACTTCATGGGCAAGCTGATGGGCTTGCCCATGGGGGTGGCACCCTGCTATACGAACCACACATCCATCACGCAGGACGACCAGGAAATTGCCACAATGCTGCTGAATCTGGCGGGTGCCAATTATTATATTGGTATTTCCGGAGCGGATGACATTATGCTCTCCTATCAGGACACCAGCTATCATGACAATGCCACACTGCGGGAGATGACCGGAAGGCTTCCGGCCCCGGAATTCCATAAGTGGCTTATGAAATATGGGATCGTCGACGAAAAGGGCAGGCTGCTGCCGCGCGCAGGCGACGCCTCCATTTTCCTGGATTGAAAGGGGTGGCGTTTTGAACGAGAAAACATTGCGCGAATTGATCCTGGATACGATCCGGGAAGTGGTGACGGATGGTGGTGCGGAAGAAATCACAAAGATCCAGAAGCCGCAGACTGCATCGCCCAGAGCAGCGGAAGAAATGAATCCAGCCTGCGTGATCTGTGACGAAGAGGTTGCAGATCTTTCGGCTGTTGATTTTCGAAAGGTGATCTCCGTTCCAGATCCTGCGCATCCGGAACAGTTTCAGGAGCTGCGGGAGAAGTCCGCCGGCCGCATCGGTATCTGGCGGGCGGGCCCCCGGTACCGGACGGAAAGCTATTTGCGCTTCCGGGCGGACCATGCGGCTGCCATGGACGCGGTGTTCCAGGATGTTCCGCAGGCTCTGCTGGATCGGATGGGACTGCTGCAGGTAAAGACGCTCTGTGAGAATAAGGATGATTATTTGACCCGCCCGGACAAGGGACGGATGTTCTCCCAAGAGACACTGGAACGCATAAAGAAAAATTGCACCCCCAATCCTGATGTGCAGATCATATTGGCGGACGGTCTGTCTTCTACAGCCATCGCAGACAATGCGGAGGATATTCTGCCCGCCATCATGCAGGGCTTGGCGCATCAGAATATAACCGTGGGCACCCCGTTTTTTGTGAAGTACGGCAGAGTCCCGGCCATGGATCCCATCACGGAACTGCTGGGGGCAAAAGTGACGGTCATATTGGTGGGCGAAAGGCCGGGACTGGCGACAAGGGGTTCGATGAGCGCATATATGACTTACGGCGGCTATGTAGGTATGCCGGAAGCTGGAAGAACCGTTCTGTCCAACATTCATAAGGCAGGCACCAATGCTCCGGAAGCAGGGGCGTATATTGCGGAGCTGTGCCTGCGCATGCTGAAAGAGAAGGTTTCCGGGCTGGATCTAGTCATCTGACCGTATTTCCGCAAAAAGGAGCATAGCCATGGAACTGAAAGGAAAAGAACGGATTATCCAGGAATTTGTCCCTGGCAAACAGATCACGCTGGCGCACATCATCGCAAATCCGGACGAGAGCCTGTATCAGAAGATGGGGCTGGTGGACGGCAAGGGGGCTCTGGGGATTTTCACCATCACACCCAGCGAAGGCGCGATCATTGCCGCAGACGTAGCTGCCAAGTCCGCGGAGGTGCAGGTGGGATTTGTTGACCGGTTCAACGGGTCCCTAGTGATCACTGGCGATGTGGCCGCGATCCATTCGGCCGCGGAGGGCATCATGGACATCCTGTGCGCAAAGATGGGATTTACGCCGACAAGCATTACAAAGACTTAAGCTTATGAAACGATTGATGCTGATTGGGCGCACCTTCTCTGGAAAAACTACCCTGTGTCAATTTCTAAACCATGAGGCCATACGTTACCACAAGACGCAGACGATCCAGATTGTAGATAAGAGAATGATTGATACGCCTGGCGAATACTTGGAACAAAGACATTTCCGGGGAGCGCTTTCCGTAACGTCCACCCAGGCGGATGTGATTGGCCTGGTTCAGGACGCAGCGGAAAAGGGGACGATGTTTCCACCATCGTTCAGCAGTATGTTTGCTCTGCCGGTGATCGGGATCATCACTAAGACGGATCTGGCGGATACCGCGTCCATTGTACAGGCGGAAAGCTATCTGCGCATGGCAGGCGTCTCAAAAATATTCGTAACCAGCAGTTACTGCGGGGAAGGGTTTGAACCCTTGAAGGCGTACTTGGGATACGATGAATAACATAAGGCAGGCAGCATATGCAGGAAATCATTGAAAGTGTCGGAATCGACATCGGGACCTCCACTACGCAGCTGATTTTCAGCAGGCTGGTCATGGAAAATTTAACCAGTGGATATTCCGTCCCGAAAATTACAATTGTTGATAAAGAAATTACCTATCGAAGCAGCATCTATACGACCCCTCTGCGCTCCGAAACGGAGATCGACGCGAAACGGGTTTCTGAAATCGTGCGCACAGAATACCAACATGCCGGCAAGCGGCCGGAGGACATCCAAACGGGAGCGGTGATCATCACCGGCGAAACGGCCCGGAAGAAAAATGCCTCCGCCATGCTGGAAGCGCTGAGCGCTATGGCCGGAGAGTTTGTGGTGGCAACGGCGGGACCGGATCTGGAATCCGTTCTTTCGGCCCGCGGCGCCGGGACGGACACACTCTCTGCCAAGGAGCGGTGTACAGTAGCCAATCTGGACATCGGCGGAGGAACCACCAATATCGCGCTTTTTCATAAAGGAACCCTTGCGGGTGTTTCCTGCCTGGATATCGGGGGACGGCTTATCAAGCTGCAGGATGGCAAAATTACATACATCTATCAAAAAATTGCGGCTTTGGCGGACGAGCATGGGATATCTGTCAAAACCGGCGATCGCGCGGACATTGGGACGCTGGAAAAGATTTGCGGGCTCATGGCGGACCAGTTGGCCCAGGCGCTGCATTTGAAGCGGATGGAGCCGGATCATCAACAGTATTATACAAATAAAGGGAAACCGTTGGGGACTGAGCCAGAAGTGCAAGCCGTCACTTTCAGCGGCGGGGTAGCGGATTTTGTCTATGAGCCGGGGACAGAAGATGTGTTTCGGTTCAACGACATCGGTATCTTGCTGGGAAGGGCTGTCGCCATGCATCCGGCTTTCCGGAACATCCGGACTTTCCGAGCAAAAGAAACGATCCGGGCGACGGTGATCGGTGCGGGAAACCATACAACCGAGGTAAGCGGGAGCACGATCTCTTATAATATAGCCCGGTTTCCTATAAAAAACATCCCCATTGTACGGGTGGAAATCGAAAATGAAACCACAGCGGAAGGGGTAATAGAGTCACTGCAGCGGCAGATCCCCATGTATTTTGCGGAGGGGAAGCCGGAACAACTGGCTCTGGCACTGTCTGGGAATGGCTGGACCTCTTTCCGGGAGATACAAAAACTGGCGGAGAGTATCTGCGCGGGCGGAAAAGCGGTGTTGGAGAGCGAGTTTCCGTTGATCGTCATATTAGAACAAGATATTGGAAAAGTCCTTGGAAATGCATTGCGATACCGGCTTGGGAACGAAAAGGAAATCATCTGTCTGGACAGTATCGCGGCAAAGAGCGGCGATTATATCGACATTGGTGTTCCAGTGGCAAACGGCAGAGTGATTCCAGTGATCATTAAAACGCTGATCATGAATTCCTGAGCCTTGGCAAAGAGAGGTGGAGCGGTTGAAAGGGGACGTCATCAAAACGACTATTCTGGCAACCAGAATGATCGCGAATCTGGAGCCTTCCATGGCCAAAGCGCTGGGCGTTTCCCCGGAGTTCCATTCCGCGGCGCTTTTGACGACTACATGTGATGATGTGACGTATGTGGCGTTGGATGAGGCGACAAAACGGGTGCCGTCGGAAGTGGCGTTTGCAAAGAGCTTTTATGGCGGCGCCGATAATGCCAATACCGAACTGGCGGGTGAAATTTTGGGTATTTTGGCAGGGCCGGATCCGGAGACGGTGCGGAGCGGATTGAAAAGCTGTATCGATGCGATTGAGAATGATGTGCACTTCATTTCCGCCAACGACGAGGACAGTATTATCTATCTGGCGCACTGTATCTCCAGAACCGGAAAATACCTTTCCAAGCTGGCGGATATCCCCGAAGGCGATTCGCTGGCCTATCTGATCGCGCCGCCGCTGGAAGCGATGTTTGGCGTGGACGCCGCTTTGAAAGCGGCGGATGTCAGGCTGTGCGTATTGTATGAGCCCCCGACTGAGACCAACTTTGGCGGCGCGCTGCTGACGGGAAGCCAGTCCGCCTGCAAGGCTGCGTGCGAGGCGTTTGCGAGCGCGGTTGAGGCGGTTGCCGAAGCGCCCAGGGAGATTTAAAAGATGCGAAAGGACGGGACGGTATGCAGGCGTTGGGCATGATTGAGACAGTTGGGCTGCTGGCGGGTATCGTGGCGGCGGATGCGATGCTGAAAAGCGCGCAGGTTTCTTTTGCGGTCAAGCAGAAAACTGGAGGCGGTCTGGTGACAATTATCGTGTCCGGTGATGTGGCAGCGGCAAAGGCGGCTGTGGAAGCCGCCGAAACCGCCATCGCGCCATTCCATTGCCTGGTATCTTCCCATGTGATCGCCCGGCCCGCCGAGGTCCTGAAGCCGGTGGTGACGGCAGGTGCCGGGTCTCCGGAAGAAAAAACTGCCATAGGTGTGGCTGCCCAGCCGCCGAAACCAGTGAAGGGACCGGCTCGGCCCCAGGATGAAACCGCCCGCAGATGGGATAGGGCTTATCTGGAGAGCCTGAAGGTTGTCGAACTGAGAAAACTGGCCCGAAAGCAAAAAAACGCAGGCATGACGGGAAGGCGAATCCGGGATGGAAAAAAGAGTGAATTGATCGAACAGCTCATGAAGGGGTGATTTCAATGAAAATATATGATAAGGACTTGCTGTCCGTTCAGGAAGTCCGTGACATGGTGGCGAAAGCGAAGGCTGCACAGGCAGAATATGCCGCATATGATCAGGAACGGGTGGATGCCGTCGCTTGCGCGGTGGCAAAGGCCTGCGCGGCACAGTCGGAACGTCTGGCCAAGATGGCCGTGGAGGAGACGGGTTTTGGCATCTGGCAGGACAAGGTGCTGAAAAACCAATTAGGCAGCGCCATGACTTATGAGAGCATCAAGGACATGAAGACCGTCGGAATCCTGCGGGATGACAAGGAAAAGGGGATCATGGAAGTGGGGGTGCCCATGGGTGTCGTGGCAGCCTTGATCCCCTCCACGAATCCGACTTCCACGGTAATGTATAAAAGCCTGATTTGCTTGAAGTCCGGCAATGCCATTATCATCAGCCCTCATCCAAATGCGAAGAACTGCATTGCCGAAACGTATAAGGTTGTGGCAGAGGCGGCAAGGGGGGCCGGAGCTCCGGATGGCATCGTACAGTGTATAACACTGCCGACGATGGATGGTACGGCCGCGCTGCTCAAGCACCGTGATATTGGCATGATCCTGGCCACCGGCGGTGAGGCTATGGTTCGCGCGGCCTACAGTTCTGGCAACCCTGCGTTGGGGGTGGGGCCGGGAAACGGACCCGCCTACATTGAAAAGTCTGCGGATATCCCGCTGGCAGTCCGCCGGATCTTTGACAGTAAGACGTTTGACAACGGCACAATTTGCGCTTCTGAACAGAGCATTGTGACGGAAGCGTGCATCCAGGATCAGGTCATTGATGAAGCGAAGAGGCAGGGAGGTTACTTCCTCTCGCCGGAGGAGAGTAAAAAGGTTGGCCGATTCATTATGCGGGCCAACGGGACCATGAACCCAAAAGTTGTGGGCAAGTCCGCGCAGGCCATTGCCGAGATGGCGGGCGTCCAGATTCCGGCCGGGACAAGGGTTCTGATTTCCCCCCAGTCGACGGTGGGAAAGGATAATCCATACTCCAGAGAAAAGCTCTGCCCGATTCTGGCATTCTATGTAACGGACGGGTGGGAAAGCGCCTGTGAGCTCTGTATGGAGATCCTCCACAATGAGGGCGCGGGGCATACCATGACGATCCATACACAGGACGACGGTATCATTCGGGAATTTGCATTGAAAAAGCCAGTTTCCCGCCTTCTGGTAAACACGCCCGGCGCACTGGGCGGCGTCGGCGCCACCACGGGCCTGCAGCCCGCGCTGACCCTTGGCTGCGGATCTGTGGGGGGAAGCGCCACTTCCGATAATGTGGGGCCCTTGAATCTCATCAACATCCGCCGGGTGGCCTATGGATTGAAAGAGCTCAGTGATCTGCGGGGCGGCGTAAGTGAACCGCCGCAGATATCTCAAGGAAGCAACATCAGCCAGCAGCAGCTGGAGGAGATTGTGATAAAAGTCATTGAACAGCTGAAACATACCAATAAATAATATATCAGGAGGAATATGATTATGGCAAACATGCAGGCACTGGGAATGATCGAAACAAAGGGGCTGGTCGGTTCTATCGAGGCCGCCGATGCAATGGTCAAGGCGGCAAACGTCACGCTGATTGGCAAGGAGCACGTGGGAGGCGGTCTGGTGACCGTAATGGTGCGCGGTGATGTGGGCGCTGTCAAGGCCGCGGTGGACGCCGGCTCGGCCGCTGCCGAGCGCGTTGGCGAGTTGGTTTCCGTCCACGTGATCCCCAGGCCCCACAGTGAAGTGGAAAGCATCCTGCCCCAGGTCAAGGAATAATTTGAATGGAACAGTAGCGACGGTTTGATCGCTTGAGCGGAAAGCGTACCGAGCGGCCAGCCCGGTACGCTTTTTCGAAGAGTGCAAAATGAAGCATATGCGGCGTCGGGCCGCAATTCGAAGCTAAGGGCGTGTAAACCTTGAAAGTGATCACAGAAGCGCTCCTCCGGGAAGAGCTGCGCCATGAACAACCCAAGACCTATTGCGTTGAAAAAGGAAAAATACTTTCTCCGGCCGCGCGGGAATACTTGCAGCAAAGGAAAATTACCGTAGCTGAAGCAGCTTTTACGGTTGAGCGGAAGTCAAAAGAATTGAAGCTTCCGGAAAAGGCAGATACCCCATCGGCGCGCAGCGCGCAGCGTTACATCGATTACCGCACGGGCGCCGCCTATGAGAAGAAACCGGAGCATATGACGCAGCTCCATGACAATTATCTGGTGGAAAAGTCCCATCCCAGGATTGCCTTCCGGGGGTGGATCGACAATCTGCAGGCGGAGATTATCCTGGCGCAGACGGTGGTCTGCAAGGATCATCCGAAGACGCTGGTGAAAGACCTGGATGAGCTTTTGAACGTTGTGCGGCAGATCGTTCGGTGCGAGGTGATGGAAGAGCCGATGACGTCTTATACGCTGCTTGGCTTGGACGCCGACGGCTTGCGCGAACATTCCCATCACCCACAGAAGTATTATCGCATCAAGCAGATGCTGCTGCCAGATTATTCCATGGGCGAAGCGTATGCGCGGTTGAATCTGATCCGAACAAAGGTGCGTCAGGCGGAGACGGTAGGCACAAAGGCCTTCTGGACCGGCAGGACATATGAACACACAGACATTTTGGAGGCCTTGAACCGGCTTTCCAGCGCAGTGCACATCATGATGTGCAAGTATTTGGCGGGAGATTACAATGACGGAAAATGATATCAAGCGGATCGCCGATCTGGTGATTGAGGAGCTTCCCAAGCATGGCATTGTGCAGATCGAGGTTTCTGCGAGGCATGTGCACCTGAGCCAGGAAGATTTGGAAACCCTATTTGGAAAGGGAGCAAAACTGACGGAAAAACGCCCCCTTTCCCAACCGGGGCAGTATCTGGCGGAAGAGCGGATCACCTTGGCAGGAAAAAAGTCAAAAAAAGAGAACGTTGCGGTTTTAGGTCCTGTCCGTCCCCACACACAGGTGGAATTGTCCAAGGGCGACTGCCTGGCGTTGGGCGTGGACGCTCCCGTTCGGGAGTCCGGTGACGTGCAGGGTTCCGGCAGTATTGAATTGGTTGGCCCCCGCGGCACTGTACGGATAGATCAGGGCGCAATCATTGCCCATAACCATATCCATTTGACGCCGGAAACCGCAAAAGCCCTGCAGCTCAAAGACAAGGCTCACGTTCAGGTAAAAGTAAACTCCGGCCGGCCGCTGGTGTTTCAGGATGTGATCATTCGCGTCAGCGGGCAGTTCGCAAACCGGATGCACATTGACTCTGACGAAGCCAATGCAGCCGACATTTCCGGGACGGCTATTGGAACGATACTTCTATAGATTTGATCCCGGTTCGGGGGAAAAGGCGTTTGCCGCCGCGTTTGCGCCGAACGGCGGTTGATGGAGGAAGACAGTCATGGATATGCAGCAACTGGTGGAAGAGATCGCAGCCCGGGTGAAAGAGCGGATGGACTGCGAATTTGTGGAACAGGCACCGCCGGCAGAGTGCGGCCATCGGACGGAAAAACAGGTTTTGGTGGCAAATCGGAAGGGCTGTGGGGCTTGCGGCGCTTGCTGTAGGACTAAAGGGGCCATGTGGGGTTCCCGGATCGTTTGTATGCAAAGCGGCTTTGAAAAACTGCCCGACGCGGATACGAAAGCGATCGTGGCGCTTCACCTGACAGAACTGGACTTGCTGAAAATCGCCGCGGGAGTGGCAAGCGACGCCTATACGGAGATATTGGTAAGCGGGTTGCTGCAGGGGATTCCGATATTTGTACCGTTGGAATATGCGGAGTTTTCTTCCTGCGCATCGGCATCGGCCAAGCGATACCGGGCGATGCTTGAGGAGAAACGAAGCTTTTTGGAAGCGTGTGGAGTCCGTTTTCTCCCAGAGGAAGAAGTCCTTGCTTGTCTGAATGCAGATGGGAAGAAGGAAGAGGGACAACCTGCGGATCCTTCCGGGGACAGAACCGGTAAAAATAAAAGGAAACGGTTGCTGACAGAATGCAGGATCAAAGAGGCGGAGCAGCACGGGCAGATCCAAATCGTCATCGGCCGGAACACGATCGTTACAGATCTGGCAAAAGAGTACGCGTATAAACACGGTATGGAGCTGGTATACAGGCAATGAGTCCGCGAAAGGGTTGAGCACTGTGAAAATCGCAAGAGTGATCGGAAGTATTTGGGCCACCAGGAAAGATGATAAACTGACAGGCTATAAGCTGCTGATCTTGGAACCGGTGGATATCCGGCGGCAGGAAAAGCAGCAGGAGCCCTTTGTGGCGGCGGATACAATCGGAGCGGGTGTGGGGGAAACGGTGCTTTGGGTTGGCGGCAGCTCCGCCCGGAGCGCGGCCGCAGACATGAGCGTACCGGTGGACGCCACGGTCGTTGCCATTGTGGACGATATGGAAGTCAGTGACAAGCAGGAGCAGGTGACAAAGAGATGGATTTGATAGAGCAGACCAAAGCGGCGGGCGTTGTTGGCGCGGGCGGGGCTGGGTTTCCCACACATATCAAGCTGGCCGCCTGCGCAGAGTGGTTTATCGTCAACGCGGCGGAATGTGAGCCGTTGATCGAGACGGATAAATTCCTCTGCCGTACATATCCGCATGAGATCGTCGAAACGGCTGAAACGGTGGGAAAAGCGCTGGGAGCCAGTCATGTGGTTATCGCACTGAAAGAGAAATACAAAGAGGAGATTTCCGCGCTGCAAAACGCGATCAACAACCGGCAATCGGCTGTGCGTCTCCACAGTATGCGGCCCTATTTTCCTGCGGGTGATGAATTCGTTCTGGTGGAGGAAGTCACCAAACGCGTTGTCCCGGAGGGAGGGCTGCCGCTGCAGGTCGGGGCCGTGGTCGATAACGTAGGAACGATCATGAGCATTTTTCATGCATTGAAGGGGCAGCCGGTCACGGACAAATATCTCTCAGTCGTGGGCGCGGTGGAAAAACCAGTTATATTGCATGTCCCTGTCGGTACGTCAGTGCTGGAGTGTATCCAGGCAGCCAAACCGTCTGTTTCATCGTATAGCGTCATTTTAGGCGGCCCGATGATGGGTAAAGCGCTGCGATCTGAAGAGACCGTCGAAAAAGCGGTGGTGACCAAGACCACCGGCAATATCATCGTGCTGCCGGCGGATCATGAACTGATGAAAAAAGCCGACCTGCCTATCGAACGAATCCGAACAAGGGCGAAAAGCACCTGTATGCAGTGCCGTGCCTGTACGGACCTATGCCCCCGCAATCTGCTGGGACATCGAATCCGTCCACATTTCCTGATGCGGAATTTTGCGAAGGAAGGCCTGATGGAAACGGACGAGGCCTATTTGAAGGCCTTTGGAGAAGCAGTGAACTGTTCGTCCTGCGGTGCCTGTGAAATGTTTTCCTGCCCCATGGGTCTTTCTCCGAGACAGGTAAACGCCTATCTGAAGCAACAGCTCCGGGAAAAACAGCTAAGGCCGGAACGCGGCAGTGCTCCGGCAGCAAAGACGGAAAAAGACTCCAGACGGATTCCCACAAACCGTCTGGTTGCCAGACTGGGGCTGTCAAAATATGACCTTCATATAAACCCAGAATGCCGTGCTATCGCTCCACAGAGTGTGTACATCCCCTTTTTGCAGCATATCGGAAAATCCGCGGTGCCTGTAAAACAGCGGGGAGACGTGGTGACAAAGGGTGAACTGCTGGCGATGGCGACGGATGGCGGGCCCTCAGCCAATATCCATTGCAGCATTTCTGGCGTGATCCATGAAATCAATGAAAATGGGGCCTTGATCCGGGGCAGGGAGGAGTGAGCATATGGGAAAAGCAATTGGAATGATCGAGACAAACAGCATTGCCAGAGGGATCGAAGCCTGTGATTTTATGATAAAGGCCGCTCGCGTGGAACTTCTTCGGTCCACCACCGTTTGTCCCGGAAAATATATCGTATTGGTCGGCGGTGAGACTTCAGAGGTGTCCGCCGCAATGGAGATCGGCAAAGAGATCAGCGGCGGGTATCTGGTGGACAGCCTCTTGATTCCCAATGTACACGAACAGGTTCTGACTGCGGTACATGGAGCAGTGGATGTGGATCCGCGGGGGGCGGTGGGCGTCATTGAGTTCTATTCCCTTGCCTCGGCAATCCAGGCGGCGGATATTGCCGTCAAAGCGGCGGAGATCACACTGATTGAAGTCCGCGTCGGCTATGCGGTGGGCGGTAAGGGCTTTGTGACGCTGTGCGGCGATGTGTCCGCGGTAAACGCGGCGGTAGAAGCTGCGGCGGCAGAGACGGAATTGTTGGTGGATACTTGTGTGATTCCCCGTCCGGATTCTGCGCTTTTGACGCAACTGCTCTAGTGATATGTGGGAGCGTTTTGAGAAATGATGATTAAAAAAGAAAAGCATGCTTCTTGGGCGAAGTATCGAGAAGAAGCTTTGATGATTCTGGTCGGCTGTTCGCTATACGCTTTGTCAATGGCTGTGATCGATCAGGCGTCTATCATCCCAGGCAACTTGATGGGGATTGCTGTTGTTTGCAACACATTATTCGATTGGCCGACAGGTCTGGTGAATCTCATCCTCAGCATTCCGACCATAGTTATAGGAACGTTGGTGATTGGGAAGAAGATGCTGGCCTATACAGTCGTCGCCATCCTAGGAACGTCCGCGCTGATCGATTGGTGGGTTCCAATCCTTTCATATAGCTCTGCCGGTGGTTCGCTGCTTCCGACTATAATGGGGGCTTTGATGATGGGGGTAGGCTGCGGGATGATGTTCTATGCCGGAGCAACCACGGGAGGGACTACGATCTTAGGGAGACTGCTACTACTGCGGTTTCCCAAAATGAAACTTGGGAATCTGCTGATTATGATGGATGGCGTGATTATTGCAGCAGGGACAATTGTGATGCGGGATATGGTTGGTTTTATATATTCCATTCTTTTTGAAGTGGTATTGTGTAAAACCGTCGATGCTGTTATATATGGGTTTCGAAAATGTTTTTCAACGCGCTGGTAAATTTATAAGGCGGGAGAATAGAAATGAAGTATGCCCTAATACAAAGGCCGTCGCCAGCAACAATCAGTATGCTGAAAAGAAAAACTGCAGATGCAGGTATTAAGGCAGAATTGGGCGGTCGTATGGTAGAAGCGGTCGGACTTTGCCAGGGATCGGTTTTGGAAGTATTGGTTGCCAGCGACGTAGCAGAGAAGGCAGCCGGAGTCACAGCGGGAGAAGTAAATGGAAATTGCCCGCAGCATATTACCTGTCTGGCAATTTTAGGAGATACCGAAGCCGTTCATGCTGCCATGGAAGCGGTGAAGGCAGCGACGGCGACAATCTGATGAGAGATATCATAGAGAAAATAACGCTCTTGATCGACCTGAATATAACAGCATTACAAGGGCCTATAAATCCCGGCCCCTCTCATAAATAAAGAGCGACTGGAACAATGTGGTGACGCTATGCATATGCAAAGCGTCACCTTTTTTATTTAAACACAGAAAGGGATGCAGCAATGAATATTACCGATGTCAAAATTAGAAAGATCGAAAAAGAAGGACGGCTTAGAGCAGTGGTATCCATAACAGTCGATTCTGATCTGGTGCTTCATGACCTCAAGGTTGTCCAGGGTTCTGATAAGCTATTTGTTGCTATGCCGTCCAGACGCGAACGAAATGGTCAATGGCACGATATCTGTCACCCCATTACTGGTGCTGCCAGAGCGCAAATTGAAGATGTGGTTCTCGCCTCCTATCAGACCCTCATGCATGCCCAGGAAGAAAAAAATCCCATCTTCCGCGTGTGCTTTACCGCCCAAAAGTCCTACGGCGGCAAATTGCAGCCCAAAATGGGCGCAGGCAATCTGCCCATCTGCCTTGAAATTGATCTTCCAGCAGCAGATAGCCTGCTTCAGGAAGTGAAGAAATTCCATGATAAACACCACACCAGCTATCGATCTATCCGTGCTTTCCGGTATCCTTTCAAAATCGGAGATATGATCGCAAACGACATCGAATCACTGAACGAATCCGCAAAGCTGATCAGCAAAATGGATGAAGAAACAATCAGCATCCTTCAATCCCGACTCAATGCAAAGGCGCCTGTATGTGAATATGAACTGGAAGAGTGGTGTAAGGAATTGCAGCAGCTTTGCAGGGAAAAGGGACCGGCGCCTCTTTGACAAATTGTGAAAGGACATCGACAGACATCCAATTCGCAGTGCTAGCTGGCTTGTCTGCCGTCAAAAAATACCATGCAGAAAAAAGGCGTTAAACATGGAATCATTCGCTCCTCGGTTAAACCCATTAACAATCCCGTTCCGCAGCCTGTTGCTTGTGATCGATATACCAAATGTGCGGGATGCCCTCATCCGCAGCATGGGATGATCTGCTGGGACGAAAACGGAAAATGCCTCCGGTTGGAAATGCATAGTATCTATGGACGAAAAAAGGAGCTGCAATGATTGGGTATCAAAGCCCATAAAAAGCAATTTGAGCGAATATTCACTTTGCGTCCCGCTCTTCCCGAGGAGTCGGGGCTTTTTTACGCCCTGCCGCCCGAGCAGGATGAGGCGCTGGGCGCCATCGGACACGTCCGTATTGATTTCGGCCACAGAGGGGATGAGTTCTGGCACACCTGGTGGCCGAGAGGTTCGGAGGCGCTAAACTCTTCCGAATTCAAGACGGAGCTCACCGAGGTGGTGGACGATCTGCGCAAACATGTCCTGAAAAGCCTTTCGGACATGGATCGCTACTGTAAGGAACACGGCGGGGAGATCAGCGGCGGCTGGGCGCAGAACTATGGTTATATTTTAGAAACCGGCAACTATCAATATTGCCTGCGGTGCAACCCTGTGTCCGGAGATTACCAAGCATATCTCGTCTGTTTCGACCTGCGGGTACAGGAAAAGAAGCAGAATCAAAGTGAATTGCCCGATCAGGAAGTGCAGATGGGAGGTCTATAATATGCTGAAATGGAAAAGCCCATGGGAGTCAATCCCGGCACACGAATATCCAATCACTTTGGAGCGACTCGGAAAGTTTCTTGCCACTCACTACAAGCCTTACGTGAAAGCGATCCATATCTGTCTCGCCAGGTTGAGAAAACACGCCGCAAATTTAGCCGTTCAGCAACGAGATAAAGACGTGGCGGAACTGCGTGAGCTTATCATGCAGGAGGCGACAAAATTCATTTAAAATATCTCTCTGCTGATGTCCAGAAGGAGGTTTCAATATCCTCGAAAAACTCCTCAAAAGTTTCATTCCCTGGGTTGGCGGAAAAGGAGCGCTGAGAAAACTCATCTACCGTCTATTTCCAAGCGGCTATAAGAAATATGTCGAGGTATTCGGCGGCGGTGGATCGGTACTCTTTGGCCGCAAGCATCCTCAAAAATGTATGGAGATTTACAATGACGCCAACGGTGATCTTGTAAATCTTTTCTATTGTGTCAAAAATAAACCGCTGGCCCTGCTCGCAGAACTTGGCTTTTTGCCACTCCATGCGAGGGATGAATTTAAAATTCTGAAGAAATTCCTGAAAAAGGAAGAATTCACAGATGACGACCTCAAAGAAGAACTGGAACTGGCCGAACACTTTCTGCCCCCTCCTGACTTTGAGGAGATCCGGATATTGCTAGCCGGGCAGGCTGCACTGCGGGACGTCCGGCGCGCCGCAGCGTACTACAAGCTGATCCGTTACAGCTATGGAGGCGGTGGAAATTCCTATGGAGCGCGCCCGCTGGATATTCGTCGTGGATTCCATTTGATCTGGGAGTGCTCCCGGCGCCTTGCTGAAGTGGTTATAGAACATAAGGATTTTGAAGCGTTGATTGAAACCTACGACAGCTCCGAAACGCTGTTTTATATTGATCCGCCTTATTTTGAAGCGGAGTGCTATGAAGTGGAATTTTCTCTGAACGATCACTACCGTCTCATGCAGGTGCTGAGTAAGTGCGAAGGGATGTGGGTACTTTCCTACAACGACTGCCCGTTTATTCGAAATCTCTACGCAGGATATCGTATCTATCCTGTCCGCCGTCTGAACAATATGGCGCAGCGATACGAAAGTGGGAAAGAATACCCCGAGGTCATTATTCTAAACTACGACCCCAAAGAGTACGCAAAAGAAAACCCCATCCAAATGACCCTCTTTCAGTCTGATCAGGAGGATGAGGATGAATATGATTACGTCATTGCCAACGAACAGGAGGAACTCACATGAAGAACCACACGATGAAGAAGGATTTTTGCATTCCTGCCCAGTTTCTTGATGTGGCGGGGCTTTCCGCCTCTGCGGGCGGCACAATGATGACCATTGCTCCCGGCGTGATTATCCTGATGAATCCCATCCAGGATGATGAGGAGCGGCGTGAGGTTATGATCGCGCTTCGTAAAACAGCCTTTTCTCTTAGGATTAAGTCTGGAGATTCCTGTGAAGATGATCCGGATGATGGCTTTCACATTCCTTCCTATCTGCTGCGGGAAGCAGGTATCGACCCCAACAAAAGTCTGGATGTCGTCATCGACGACGGCTCCCTCATCATTTCCCCCGCTCAAAATCCGGAAAGTGAGATTTTTCCAGAAGACGCTCTGCTGCAGGGTGTTTCATTACTCCGGACACTTGGAATGCCCTTGGGCTTGATCCGAAGAATTCTGAGGGAAGGAGCCGACGAAGATGCCGTGTGAAAATGGGATTTATCGTCTCATCGATTGTAAAGGCCGGATCTATATTCCAAAGCCCTTCCGGGACACTCTGGAGTTGGAGTGCGGCGGTTTCGTCCGGCTGATACCCGCTGAAGGAGGTTTGCAGATTCGAAAGGTTGCACTGATTGAGGTGGGGGATCAATCTCCGGAAGCTGTGGAAGCCTTTGTAAAAGCCGCAATCAATCAAATGCCTTTTAACAAGCGGCTGGAAATGGCATCGCTGATGATTGGCCGGGAAAGCGGGGAAATGGTATGAGCTTATTAGACAAGGCCCATTGCTAACCGGATTCCAGTGATATGGATTACACCGGAAAAGTATTGGTGCTTCTTCCGCAAGTATTGGACGAGCACTACAGACAAGAGGAAGGCCAGCTTTGGCTTGCGCTGAATGGCTTCGGATGTCGTCCCGATGTAATAGGACGCTCAATTTTATGCGTTTGCCTGTCCGATGGAGAAATGGCACGCTGGAATCGCACGGACTTTTTTGGCGTCATTCGTGAGGAAAGCCTGCCCCAGTGGGCGAAAGAAAAGCTGGAAAAGCAGGCAAAAGGATTCGAACCGGAGATCAAACTGTAAAGGAGATTCCAATGATTCCTGTTTATACCCGCTCCTTTTGGGAGGCATATCAGCGGGGCGAAGTGGACGAGTACCGGACGAGCAAGCGGGAGAACGTTGCCTGTAAAAAGCCATCGACAAAATAACTGACCGGAGTAACGGGATACTTCCAGAGCCTATTTCTGTCGTTAAAATCCTGTCGCGGTATGGTAAGGATCGCGTATTCCATGTGCTGGCAAACACTGTCCTGTACTTTAATCACGCGCAAGGCTTCCAAGCGCACTTGGCGTGGGCGCGTGAACTGGCGCTACCTCCGGATGAAACCGGATTGCTCAACCGGCGCGGGACTTATTTGGTGCGCGGTCCCGTAGAAACAATCGGCGCTTTCATTTCGCTGGCGAAATCCCAAAGTGAAGACATCGATGCAATACTGGAGAGTGCTGACTCTGAACAGTGCTTCCGACTCAACTTATAAAAGGTGGAAAACAATCATGCTAAAACGAATGATCCCGGCCATGACGATCCTTTTGGTTTCGCTGATGACTACAACCGCTTTGGCTGAGGAACCACGCCTGGTAGTGTCCGGGGAAGGATCGGATCAAACGATAGCGATTACAGATGTCACGCCCGCTGATGGAGCCGAGCCGTCGAAAAACAAAAACTATATGGTCGGCGACTATTACCCCATTGAGGTAAGAACCGCTATGGACGGGAATGCCCAACTCGTCATCAAGACATTCCTCGTCCCGCCTGATGTTCCGGCCTCGGCACTCATAGAAGATAATCTGGTACGGCGCGGTGTGGAATACGAAGTGTCGGATGTCCTGCGCCGGGAGGTCGCTGGAATCACTGAAAGCAAAACGATATCCCAAACACTTTCCGCACCCGTAGAAAAAAACAATGAATCCGAGGCACTCGCTGCCTTGACCCCTTCAGTTGCTTTTAACAAGGATGGCTATACAGGAACACTGTTGTTGGACAGCAGCACGATTTCCATCCGGGAGTCCGGAAGCGAAAACTACACTTACACTTTAAAAGACATCCGGGAATATAACAGTCTTGAACGAAACGATCCTTACTATGTGCCCAAAACGGCAGAAAAGAATGGCGTTACTCTGTCCCTGGCCGATATTCAATGGACTCCAATGGGTACAGGCGGAGAGAACAGCGACGATCCGGGCCTCTATAGAGCTGTCGTTACCTATACTGGACGTGCGGCCGGCAGCAAGGCAAGCGGATACATCGCAACCGCGACGTATAGTGGCAAAGTAACCTCAATGTCGGAGGGCAGCGTTCTATTCAGCATTGTCTACGAAGCAGCTCCAAACACAAAAATTAAGGTTAAAAGCAATTTTGACTTCGCACCGCTGTTTTTTGGTATCGGTACGCTTTTTCTGATTGCCATAGTTGCAGTATTAATCCTATATTTTATCCGCCGAGGAAAACTGGCTGTTGAGTCTGGCGTAACCGATCCTGCCTGCCAGGACCCCTTTGCTGGACGGCCCGCGATGGACTTGCCGCAGATGCTGGATGATATGGACCGAGGAATTGATGGAGGCGATGAGAAATGAACAGATTAAAAGGAACGTGGCAAGGAGCCGGCAAATGGTTCTTGATCGGGCTTCCGTTGGCTGTTCTAATCCTTGGTTGTGTGGTCTGGCGTGTAAACACAGCACTGGTGACCTCTCCCAGAACAGTAGCCGATTCTCTTCACGAAACAGAAGTGACATTCGATTTGGATAACAATCGTGCTTATACCGCAGATGATGGCGTTGTAGTTATCGCACCGGAAAGCCACGAACGAAATGACAGCGCCGGGGAAACAGAAAAAAAGCCGGAGCGCCAAAAAACAGTCGCTGTCTTTGCCGATACACAACAGATATGGGACCAGTCCATTCCTCTGTCTACCGAAAATTATACGTTGCCGGACGAGATCAGGTTAGTGGACGGCTCAATTGGTACGCTTATAATTCCGAAGATCAATCTGTCGGCAAGTGTATATGAAACCGTGCGGCATGGTGAAGAAATGGAATCCATGACCAAGGGAATCGCACACTTTGCAATCACGTCTGCCTGGGACGGCAATATCGGATTGTGCAGCCACAACGAAGCGCCGGAAGGTGCGGCCGCATTTTTTCGGGATATCCATCTGCTCCGCCCTGGTGACGAACTAACCTATAAAACGGCACAAGGAGAACGGCGGTACAAAGTCACCGAGATAAAGGAAATTTCGGAAGATGATTGGTCTTACCTGATGCGCTGCGAGGACGGGATTAACAGGGTGACGATGATCACCTGCATTACCGGAAAGCCCAATAAACGGCTGATGGTACAAGCAACTGAAGTGTAAGACCGATGCTTTACTGCAATTGATGAATCGCTTTTGTATAAGCCAATTGGCATTGTGAATTGGGAGTTGATAAAGTGAGCATCCAACAGGCGTTACAGCGGAATATCGCCGCGGCTAGGGGTGAAGACATTCCTACATATTTTATCAGGTATGCTACACCAGGCCGCAAGCAAATCAAAACCAAATGGTTGTATAACCTGAACGAAGTAAGGGTCTGGTGTAGCAAAAATTTCAATGGAGGGGGGCGGCTCCTCGCTGGAAGCTGGCAGGTCTTTGCCATAATGGATGACATAAAAAGAAGACGGACGCTTTTTTGATCAGCGCCCATTGATATCGAAACCGACATATCAACCAAAGGACAAGCCATAAATCAGTAATATATAGCAGATGGCTTTTCTCCGCAATTGATGCTATTCTGATGGTAAAGGAGGTATCAACCAATGAAGAAAAAGCAGGCTGCCGCATGGCTCTGCACCGCGCTCCTCTTGGCAGGGATGCCAGCTACGATACATGCTGAGGATACGGAAGTATATCAATTCGAAGCGTTCCTCGTAGACGGTGGAACTTCCGGAGGACATACGCCTCCAACTTCACCATCAAAATACCAGGACACCGAATCCATACTGCCTGGGGATGAATCGGCGCTGGCCGAACAGGAGGAAGTGGATCTGGACGCGCTGGCGGAAGAAGTATTCAAGTTAACCAACGCTGAACGTGAAAAAGCTGGCCTGCCCGCCCTGCTGGTGGATGGGCAGCTCTCCGAAATGGCAATGCAACGCGCAAAGGAGCTTGAAGCAACCTTTACCCATGACCGTCCGGATGGAAGTAAATGTTCAACAGTATTCAATGAATACGAAACCAGCTTAAATTGGTATGGGGAAAATATCGCATATGGACAGCCAACGCCCGAGCGGGTGATTTCCGCATGGATGAATTCTCAAAGCCATCAGAAAAATCTCTTGAGAAAAAAAGCGGAGTATCTAGGAATTGGAGTCTGGCAGGATAGCAGAGGACTCCTTTATTGGGTACAGGTCTTCGGCAAAGAGTAAAACATAATACATCATGAAAAGCCGCTGAGATCAGCGGCTTTTGCTTTGCAAAGGGGGGATATAAACTGAAATGGGTTACCGAGGATGAGCTCCGAAGTATGAAAAACAGCGAAGGCATGATCTTTCAAGGCTGCGGAGGTGATTTGCAAGAATGGGTAGATGGGATCAATAAACTCCTAGCTGAAGAAGGAATCCTCAAAAACGAAAGCAGGTTTAAGGATATTTACGTATTTAAACATGATGGTTTAACAAATCTCCTGTTTTTAATGGATGATGTCGAGGTTGATGGCGGGAGTCTTGCAATGTGGCGTTTGCGAACATATGACCTGTTTGGCGGGACCTGGTTGAGCGATTATGTCGCTAACAAACTGGGCGGCTTTATCGACGATCATGAGGAGGAAAAAACGACAATCGTGCAAAAACCAGATTGCGCACTAATTGGTAATAATGGGAACATATTTGGTTTAATGGGAATTGCTTCTCGAACTTTGAAAGAAAACGGTTTATCAGCGCAGGCAAAAGAGATGTGTGGGCTTATTATGAAATGCCATAATTATAATGAGGCGCTTAATATCATTGGCGAATATGTTAATATCGTTTCTGAGGATGAGCCGGAATTGGATGACAACAATCTGAAGTTAGACTACTGATAAAAGTTGTTGAAATCAGCGGCTTTTACTCTTTTCCATCCCGGAGATTCCCAAGGCGGCAAAATTGACGCATTAGGCTCGGTTTTGCCGGTTTCATCATTCGGGCCTGCTTACGTCATCCTGCCGCCGCAGTTTGATCGCAGAAAGGAAGATATGATGAAACAACACGGTAAAATGGCGCCCCGGCGCTTTCTGGCAACACTGCTGGCAGTAATGATGCTTGTTACCACAGACTCCAGCTCCTTGGCATTGGAACCGCTGGTCAATTTGCAGCCGGTGGTATCGGGCGAGGAGGAAAACGTTATTCCCGATTCCTCATCTTCTGAAAATTCCGATGAGCCGCCCTCATCCTCTGAAGATGAGCAGGCACCGGAACAGGATGAGGGGCAAAACTCCTCGTCTGAAAGTGAAGATCCGGCTTCGTCGTTGCCGGAATATCCGGAGGAGGATTCTCCCATATCAAGCAGCGAGGAGGCCGTTCTTCCGGATGAACAACTCCCGGCAGAAGAAGAAACCGTTGAGAACTCTGGCCTTGACCCGCCGGACAGCGCGTCTTTCGAGGCGTTTATAACATCAGGATTGATGCGGAGATCCCGCGCAGCAACATCAAGGGAAGCGCTTTTCATCAATATGAAGACGGTTCCGGAGTTCTCCTTTAGATATCCATTTGGATCAGGAACTTCGACCTTTGCCTTTTATGTGTATTGGACATCGGAGGGACAAACGGCTTACTGTATCGAACCCGCCCGCTTCGACAGCAACCACGGAACCCCTATTACCGGGTCTATGACCTGGTCCGGGCTGTCGATGGAAAAGCAGCAGGCAATCGCCCGCGTAATGGCTGCCAATACCGCGGGGCACTCAGACTACGCTTCCTATGCCGCCGCCCAGGTATTGATCTGGGAGATCGCGATTGGACAGAAGCACAAGGCGGGAAGCGTCTATCAGGGAGTCATTGCCCCCCACGCTTCCGCACTGGCCCCCAAGTACGATTCCCTGCTCAGCAAATATCAGAATGTTGGCGAGATCCCCAGTTTTATGAGTAAAGACAAGAGCAACCCCACGGTTCATACGATGACAGAGGATGGCGGCGGATATTCCATTGATCTTAAAAATGCAAACAGCAAGGTAACTCTGCAAAAAAATGCGTTCAAATCCCAAGCACAATTGGATTTCGCTGTTTCGGGAAGTACTCTTACCGTAACCTCCGCCGATCAACCGGGCAGCGATTCATTCGTTACATGGGAAAGTCAACCAGGACAAAGCGGCCTTATCTTCTGGAACAGTTCGGAACAGGCTAAAGCCAGTGCCACCGAACCCACAAATCCGCCTGTAAACGGCTACATGTCCTTTAGTTCGGAGGCCGTATCCCCGGAGGTACCGGATGAAGGGGATGAACCGCAGCAGGTCGGATACCTCACGATCTATAAATATGATGGCGAAACAAACCTTCCCCTTGGCGGCGCTGTTTTCAAACTGGAGTGCGAGGGGTTCCGGGATGATGCATTCCCAGTTCCCTACGGTGGGGCGACTGCTGTAATTCCTCTTCCCAAAGGAAAAACTTCAGTCGATGTGAAGGTAACGGAGGTCACCGCTCCGGACGGCTACCAAAAATCCAGCGAAACGAAAACCGTTACGGTAACCGCGAACAACATCAGCAATGTAGCGGAGGTCGGCTTTACAAACTATCCATTGGAATGCTCGCTGACAATTTATAAATATGAAAAGGGTAATAAAGGGAAACCCCTGCAGGGCGCGCAGTTTGAAATCCGCTATGCTGATCCGGATGTTAGCGCTGAAGTCTGGACATTGACAACAGGTACCGACGGCCGTATCCACGTTGATCTCCCCTCGGCTGGAACTCTTGTTTGTACGGAACTGTCCGCTCCGGCGGGTTATGTGATCGGCCAGCAGGAATCTTACACCATCACAGTAAGCAAGGGCGAAGATAAGCTGCTTGAAGTCCCAAACGATAAGAAAGCAGATATCATCGTCTATAAAAAAGACAACCAAACCGGCCAGCTTTTACAGGGGGCGGTAATCAAGGCGACGCTTCTGCGTTCTCACACCGAACCTTTCGAAAGCGGTATGGTTTATACCCGTACCACTGGTCCAGATGGACGTGCGGTATTTGACAACATGATCCCTGGTGAGTATCGGATCGAGGAAACCTCCCCTCCCCAGTTTTATCTGCCTACTGAAATCGTACATACGGTCAATGTATACGACGGTTCCCACGAGCCGGTAGAACTGGAATTTCGCAACGACCCCTGGACAGGGCTTACCATCAAAAAGGTGGACGCTACCAACGGCAAGGGGCTGGAAGGTGCGATCTTTAAACTCTATGAGGGTGCCGCGGCGGAAAATACCAAATTCCTGGGTGATTTCCAAAGCAATGAAAATGGAATTGTGACGATCACTGACCTGGAAAGCAGTAAATATTATACCATTGTGGAATCCCAACCGCCCTATGGCTACTTTTTGGATGAGGAACACAATGTTCAGACCATCCTGATCAAGCCCGAAGCGATCAACGAAAATATTACCGTCATTTTCAGGAATATGCCCAAACCAAAACTCAAGATCATTAAGATCAACGAAGCCGACGAAACAGAACGGCTTCCCGGCGCTGTGTTCCGAGTGGCCAAAAAAGGCTCTCAGGAATATATCGATGTGGAGACGGGAGCAGACGGAACCGTACTGCTCGAAAATCTCGAAGCAACGTGGTATACGATCTTTGAATTGCGAAGCCCGACAGGATTCACGCTTGATACCGAGCATTATGACATTTTGCTTGAAGCGGGTAAAACTTCGGAATTGGTTGTAAAAAATCACAAAAAACCTACCTTGACCATTGAAAAAATCGACAGCATGACACTCCAGCCAATGGATGGGGTGATCTTCGAGGTGAGCATCAAAAACGGGAAGTCTCTCGGACAATTCACTACTTCAGGAGGAAAAATTGTCTTGGAGGATGTTGAACCAGGCCTCATTTATCTGGTAAAAGAAATACGAACTTTGCCTGGGTACCTCTTGGACGAAACCGTACATGAGGTAAAGCTGAATTCCAACGAGAGCATTCCCCTTCCTTTGAGCAATACTCCAGAGCAACCGATCTTGATCGAAAAGAGGGATTCCGTCACCGGCGAACCTATTCCGGATACCACGTTTCTCGTAACTCGGTCAACGGGTGAGCTCGTGGGAGAATATACCACAGGCAGCAACGGTTTCGCAACTGTGGCCGGCGAAGGGGTGGTTCCAGGGTGGTATCAGATCCGGGAGGTCAAGAGCAATCCCTCTTACATCCCCGCAGAAGAAACCAAGCTGGTGGAATTAAAGTATGGGGAACCTGCCGTCGTGCTTTTCCACAACAAGCCCAGGACCGGACTGCAGATTCAGAAAAAGGACGGCGTAACCTTGCAGCCGATTGAAAATGTCGGCTTTGAAATTCTGGAGGTCAATGGAGAGTCCCTGGGCATTTTTTACTCGGACGAATCCGGGCTCATAAACCTTCCCGGCCAGGACGAAAAATGGGTGCAGATCGTGGAGGTCGCTCCAAAACAGGGGTACAAACCCGATCCGGCGCCTCGGCTCGTCCAACTGGAGAGTGGGAAGCTGCACATCGAGGAGTACCGCAACCAGCCCTATCCTACTTTGGAAATCACCAAGGTCAATGAAAAGGGGCAGCCGATGCCCGGCGTCAAAATCCGCGTATCTGATTACCTGCATAGAGAAATTGGAATTTTCACTACCTCGGCGGCGGGAAAAATTGTTCTGAGCGGTATGGATGGTGATCAGATCCTATATGTGCAGGAGGTTGAAACATTGCCAGGGTATGAGCTCGATCAGGCCGAATATGAGGCAGCAATGGCGTGGGGGCAGAAAACACCAATCCGGATTGTTAACAGGCCAAAAGCATCCCTGCGCCTGCTGAAGCTGGACGCGGAAACAGAAAAACCGATTGATAATGTGCGATTTAACCTCTACGACTGGGGAAGAAACCTGATTGACGAATTTGACACAGACGAGCGGGGCCTAATCGAAATCCGGCAGGAATTACCCGCAGGCAAATACAGGCTGCGCGAAATCCGCGCCGAGGGCTACGTCGTGGATGAAACCGAGCATGTAGTCGAACTAAAACCTGGCGAAACCACAGAACTTACCCTGAAAAATCAGCCGGAACGGGGACGCATCCAGATTGTCAAAAAGGCGGCAGACGATAATCCGGTCACCAAAGACAAAGCAGGCGGTCTGTTGAAGGGTGCGGAATTCACCATTTACAACGATAAGCTGGAAGTTGTGGACGTCATCACCACTGGCCCGGACGGAATCGCTACCAGTAAACCCCTGCCTCTGGCAACCTATGGAATCAAAGAAACCTCCAGCCCGGATTATTACCTGACGGATGGCAAGGTGTTCTACGCGACGTTAAAGATCGCGGATGACCTTGTCCGCTTCGAAGTGCTCAATGAAAGCGTGGATGTTGACGTAACGGTCGAGAAACGCGGCAATGTGGAAGTGCTGGCAGGCGACGTCATGCGCTACGATTTTTCTGAGATCCACAATTGCTCGAATGTGGGGTTGGAGGAATTTTATTGGCATGATAAATTACCCGTGGAATCAGTTCGACTGAACAAAATTGTCACCGGCACATGGTCGGAACGGCTGGATTATTCGGTGGAGTACAAGACCAACAGAAAGAACCGCTGGAGGACGTTGGAGGACGATCTCTCCACCCGTACCAGCCATACGCTGGATTGCTCACGGGAGACGCTGAACCTCGCAGCCAACGAATATGTCACCGAGATCCGATTCGAGTTTGGGGCTGTGGGACAGGATTTCTGTGAGGAAACGGGACCGTCCATCTATGTCACCACGTTGGCCGATCTCGCGGATGGCTATCGAATCATCAACCGCACAGACGTCGGCGGCAGAATCGAGGGCGAGTGGGTTGTTGCCAAGGATACTTGGATTACGGTAGTCTGGGCAAAGCCCAGAGGCGGACTTCCCAAAACCGGAATCTGAACCAAAGAAAACAGTAGAGGTTGGGCTATTCCCACCTCTACTGTTTTTGGAGGTACGTTTTCATCACATCAAGGAATAGCCGCGCATTTTCCAGCTGTTCCGACACGTCCTCTTTAGATACCAAGAAAAAATCCTCATAGTCACTGTCTTGACGGATTCTAAAGGCCCGCTTCACAATAACAGAAAGTTCCTTATCAAAAACGCCTGTTTTGATATATCGCTGCTGAAAATAGGAAATGACGCCGGAGTGCTTCTTAAAATCTGCGCCTTCCAGTGCCAAGATTGCCCGGATCGCATGGAAAATAGCATAATAAGAACGATTGGCGCTATCCGAAAAATGACCGCCAGCCAATAGTTCTTTGGCGGAAAGATAACACTCCTCCGCCTTGCCCAATCGGTATTGGGATAATGATTTTTTGGTGTTATCAGGCACTGATCCGTACCCCCTCGTCAGCTACGTTACGGAAGAAAGGTAGGACATCCAGCCATGAATAGAATGTTTCTGCGTCTTGAAGTTTAAAGGAGGTAAAAACATTGTATTTGAGATCCAAATCGGTACCGAAACGATCCCAAGTTTTTCGCTGTTCAGCCAACTGTTCGTTCGACTGTTTGACCAGTAACATAATATCTATGTCGGATTCCTCATCGGCGTCACCTCTGGCGTAGGATCCATAAAGGATTACCGCATCAAGGCTGCTGCCAAAGCACTCCTGTGCATACAGAAAAACCTCTGATAACAGCTGATTGAGTTGAGATGGACTGCACATGCAAACACCTTCTTTCACTATTTATTATAGCTCAAACACGGCCTCTTGCAAATATTATTTGGCCAACTCCCGGAACACTTCAAGATTCTCTTCCATCAATTTGTCTGTAGTTTTGTTGATCATAGCGCGCCTGTACTCATGGAAGCTTTCATATTCCAAAAAATCCACTACCGCATACCGCGGCTTATTGTTTTTCAAAATCACAGCCGCACCCTGTTCATCCACGAACCGAGCGGCCTTGGAAAAATTCCGGTTGCTTCAGTCATTGCAACCAAAGATTTGGAGTTAATCATCATAGCTTTTAACTCAATTTTATTGTAGACAGAATATAGGATAGATACAACCTATGAGGAGGATTTGAATTGTCGAAGAATGAACAGAAACCCCTATCCGCCGAATCCGTTGCCCCGTTGGAACTAGATGTGCGCATCCACTCGATACATAATGCAGGCGCGCGTTTGGTCGATGCATCGATCAATCTTGGCGGCGCGTTTGCTATACGAGGCGTCCGATTGATGAATGGGAAAAACGGACCTTTTTTGAATTTTCCAAGCTACAGAACGGGAAACGGAGACTATAAAGATATCTGCTCCCCTACCAGCGCGCAGCTGCGTCAACGAATAACCGACGCCGTAGTAGACGCCTACAATCAGGCGCTTAATCAGAAGATCGCTTCCCGCGACGAACCGGAAATTGAGGAGCCTGAATCAGGTTGCATGGCGCTGCAATAAGAACCGCCATTTTTTCAGACATATATCTTCATCGATTGGATTGGTTCTCACATGAACTGCGTGCAGAGAGAAACGAAGAACCCGCTATCTCTTCAAATATGAGACAGGCTCAAGGAGGCGTTTATTTGCCGATTGTTCATAACATACTCAACATCCAGGGCGGCAGCGCGCAAGCTGCCGCCCTTCTTGATTACATATCAGATCGGCGGTATGGCCGGGGGAGCATTGATCTGAACAAAATCACCCCTATGCCGCCGTGGGTTTACCGTAAGCCAACGAACCTCGCACTGCTGGAGCGGTATGGTGAGGAAAACTGTTCCCGCGGCTGGTGCCTGCGCAACTGGGGTGTGGATCAAAATATACTAAATCCCAAGCAATCCGCAGGATCCTATGATGGTGGCTCGGCAATACGATTTGAATCCGCAGACCGTGATGTCCGGGATTTGATTGAAAAACTCTCGCTCATTTTTAAGAACAACTTTATCGATTATCTTTGGGCAAGCGAGGATATCGGCAGCAATGTGGGCGCCGTACAGTATCGGGATGGCGAACCTCTCATCGAATTTATACCCGCACCGGGGACAAGAGCCGCAGTAGAAAAATCGTTGGACATTTTGGGTGCGAAAGCGTCGGAGTTCGGACTCATCTATAATCCCGCGACCGGAAACTATGAATATAAGGGAGGTATTGACCTTGTTTGACAGAAAGCAGTTGATCAGCCGGGGCGGAGTTCCTATTGGCTACTTTGAATCACCGGAAAGCGTGGTGGTCGATAACGAGTTCTTCGGAACCGAAACAGGGAGGAAACTTATCCGGACCGGACTGCGTATTCATTGGTCGGATGGAGTGACGCAAAGACTTCTCAAACAGGAGAAGGAGCACGGAAAAGAACTGAAACGAATTCGTATCTATCAGCTGCGTCCGGAAATTGATCCTGTCCGGAAATTCCAAAGTTATGAAGCGGTTTACCAACAATTCGGAGGTGTTCTGCGGGAAGATTATCTGGTGGCTTTCGACGGCATGTGTTCCACGGACGATCTGTCGGAAGTCTATGATCTTTTTAACGGCCGTCCACCCAAAGGGTTTGCTGGACATCCGCTATCAGTTTCCGATCTGATAGAACGGTACGATACCGGCTGTTCCGAAATCTACTACGTGGATCCTGACGAATTTGTTCCCGTCCATTTTTATTCGGAATAAAAGGAACCAGTCTGCCGCCTGAAATAAGGCGGTATTTTTTATTTGGAGGTATGCGATTGAGAAAAAAGCGCTTTTTTGCTTTCGTGCTGACCGGCCTGATGATGCTCCGGGTTTCTCCGGCTGCCTATGCCGCGGGTTCAGGTGATGTGAGCGGCGTGATCAAAGACACCTGGACCGACGCCGCGGGACAAATCAAAACGGTGGTTAACGATGTGGTCTTCCCCGCCTTGTCGCTGATCCTTGCAATTGCCTTTTTTGTCAAACTCGGAGCGGCATATTTTGATTACCGTAAACACGGTATGATGGAATGGCCGGGGCCGGCGATCTTGTTTGTCTGCCTGGTTTTTTCACTGGTCGCGCCGAATTTCATTTGGCAGATTATCAATATCTCTTGACCAGAGCAGAACTGAAATAGAGGTGAAGTATAAGGATGGTCAATGTTGTTTTGGGCAAGAGAAATCATTCTGAATATGGCGTTGTAACCGTACCGTTTCCCATTCCCCGAGAGCAGTATGATCAGATCATCGAAATGCTGCAGGCCCTGGAGATCGGTGATGCGCTGAACCGGGATTGCTGGATGGAGGAAATCAGTGGGGATTATCCGATACTCAAGCGTTTGGAAGCAACTGAAATCAATGTTGACGAGATGGATTATCTGATAAAACGGCTGGAGAGTTTCGATCAATATGAACTTCTCCAATACCAGGCTTCCGCGGTTTCAAATGGGCTCAGCGATATGACTGACCTGATCAATCTGACATACTGCTGTCAAAAAGTAACGGTTATACAGGACTTCCGAAATTTGGAACAGATTGGGAAACGTCATGTTCTAACCATAAGTGGTGGTTGTTCTATCCATGAAAAGCTGGCAACTTATGATTTCCGAAAGGAAGCCCTTGCACTTATCCTTAATTGCGACGGAAAAGTTACTCCATACGGAGTGGTTTATCAGAATGGCATGGAGTTAGATGAAGTCTATAAGGGCCGAGATTTTCCCGCCTACCAGTACGATGATTTTGCAGTCGAGGTTGGGGTGTATGATACCGGCATGACAGAACGTTCTGAAGACCGGACATGGTTATATTTTCCCATGTCGAAAACTGGAATGGAAAGAATGCTAGAGCGCTCCGGATTCATCAATCCGGAAAAAATCCGCATTGCTTCTTTAAGCGATAGCCTTCTGCCCCACATTGAGGATTATGTCGATCCGTCCAGGGAATCCCTGGACGGCATCAATGGCATGGCATATGCGATCAGTGAACTTAATACGAAAGAACGTGAAAAATTTAAAGCCGCCACGGAATTTGTAACCCCAAACGGCGCCAACCAGCTTGAAAATCTGGCATTGCAAATTGATCTGTTTGACTTCTATCCGGATATCACCACACCGGAGGAATACGGGAGGCACGTAATCGCAGAATCAAGGAGTTTCGATTCTGCTACAGGACTGGATGATTTTTTTGATTATAAGAGATTTGGGGAATGGAAGGCGCAAAATGAAATGGGCGGGTTCACCGCGAATGGATATATCGTTTATTGCGGTGTTATTTCAATTCCCGAATTACTCGCAGGGGTTCTTTCTGAGCGGTTGAAGGAAAAGGAGGAAATTTTATTTGGAGGGATTCAACTTTGAACCAAATGAAGAACGCAGAAAATGCACAATCCATACCAGCGCTGGAGCGGAGTGATCCTTTAATCGAAGCAATTAGAGCATTTCTTGCTGATCAAGAACAAGCAATTTATTGCAAAGTAAGCAAAATCGTTTCAGACGCGGCGCCAAGGGCTGATCTGGATGGCGAGAAGATCTACACCGAAATAAGCTATGACGATCTTCCCGATCCTTCAGGAGTAGATTTATCACTCGAAATCTTGCTGGGATTTGTTGATATACATTCTGCCGTAGATCATACGGATATTCATAACACCGGCGTTACCATCTATTTTCAAGATTTAGAAATCCTTCGTGGACTTGGGTTAAACCCGGAATCAGGAAGCGAGGCAGGACAGAAGATTTCGTAATTTTGTATAGGAAATTCCCGCTCATGCAGTTGCAAGAAAGAAGGAGAACAAAATATTTATTTGGGATTTTGTCGCGGACACAGTTTTAGGACAAGTGTTCGATTGGATCTATTCCAAGATCGTCGAATTTTTAGGAGAGTTTTTGACGATGATGAACGGCATGGGCGCCGAACTTTTTGAAATGCCTTGGGTAGAAGCAATTGTGACCTTTTTTTCCTATTTCGGATGGGCGCTTTATGCCGTGGGATTTGTAGTGGCTATCTTCGAAGCGGCAATCGAATATCAATCCGGACGGGGCGGTTGCATCAAGGATGTTGCTATGGGGACGTTGAAGGGGTTTCTCGCGGTGAGCCTTTTTACCTCGGTCCCAGTGGAACTGTACAAGCTTTGCGTCGATCTGCAGGGCAGCCTCTCCCATGGGATTGCCGGGATATCAGGCACAGACGGAATCGGTAATATGACACGGGCAGCGATGGGCTCAATAAACGGTTACGGAGCTTTTCTTGCACTGTTTCTCTTGATTTTAATGGGCTATGCGGTTATAAAGGTGTTTTTTGCAAATATCAAACGCGGAGGCATTTTACTGATTCAAATAGCCGTAGGATCGCTTTACATGTTCAGCGTGCCCCGTGGTTACAACGATAGTTTTTATAGCTGGTGCAAACAAGTCGTGGGGTTATGCCTCACGGCTTTTTTACAATCAAGTATCCTGATAGCCGGTCTGATGGTATGGAATGATCATGCACTGTTGGGCTGTGGCCTCATGCTGGCGTCATCCGAGATTCCAAGAATCGCACAGCAGTTTGGGCTGGATACCACAACGCGCGCAAATATCATGTCCGCGGTCTATTCCACCCAGACAATCATCAACCTTGCGCGTAATGTTGGCAGAACTGTTGCAGGATAATGATTTATTCGTAAGGAGGGTCTTATTGAAGTTGGTATATATTGCATCGCCCTTTGCAGGCGATGCGGAAGAAAATGTTCAAAAATCCAGAGTATACTGTCTGGTTGCTTTAGAGTCTGGTGTGACTCCTATTGCAAAAGGGCTGGATATTCCGGTGCACCACATAGCAGTTGCGCCAGAACAGGATATCACCCTAGCCCTATGACCCTTGGCAGCTTATTTGATGGGATTGGCGGATTTGTGCTGGCAGCGCAGCGTGCCGGCATCGAAACCCTTTGGGCGAGTGAAATCGAACCGTTCCCCATCGCGGTTACAAAAGAGCATTTTCCTTGTATGCAGCATGTGGGGGATATCACAAAATTGCATGGCGCAGCCCTGCCCTCTGTAGATATTCTATGCGGAGGATCTCCCTGCCAGGATTTATCCGTGGCCGGACGGCGCGCGGGTTTGGACGGCGCCCGCTCCGGCCTTTTCATGGAACAAATACGGATAGCAAAGGAGATGAGAGAAGCGGATGAACGGCGAGGAAGAACAACTGAGCCTCTTAGCCCCAGATACTTCATATGGGAGAACGTCCCAGGGGCATTCAGTTCCGGGCAGCCGAAAGGCGAGGACTTTCGAATCGTCTTGGAAGAAATCTGCCGGATTGTCGACGGCACCATATCAATACCTCGACCTGCGGGCGGGATTTGGTTCACTGCTGGGGCCGTTATGGGAAATGAATTCGATGTCGCTTGGCGCGTCTTGGACGCTCGATACTGGGGAGTCCCCCAACGCCGCCGTCGGATCTTCCTTATCGCTGATTTTGGAGGGCAATCCGCCCATCAAATATTATTTGAGCAAAACCGCTTGTATGGGGATTTTGCGGCGGGCACAATGCCGTGAAAAACCGCTTCCGCCGCAGCTCCACAAGGCGCTGTTGATCCAGGCGGGATTGGCGGAAGATGATATAGCTCTACCGATAACGGCATTTGCTGCCAACCAACGGGATGAGGTGCGGGACTGTGCCGGCGCTTTATGCACACAGACAGGAATAAAACGGCAGACCTCCATTGCAGAGAGTTTCCAGCCCTCCTGGGATACACGGCAATGCCATTCTTCCACCACGGGGGATAAATCTCCGACACTCGCAGACGCAGAGTACGGAGGACACCTGAATTCCAGTAACCTGCTTTTCACCGCGGGCGTGGTAACCAAGGGCAATGGTGACTGCTTCCTAACCTCTGAGACGCATACCTCGTGGGCCAGAGGTGGTGGTCAAGCCGGACAGGGATATCCCTGTATTTTAACGGCAGGATTTAGTGCTGGAGCGGCTTCTACCGCAGGAAGCATAGGCTATTCAGAAGAAACCGCACCAACGCTCAAAGGCTCAGCTGGTGGGAGTATGATGCCGTCCATTTTATGCCTCAACGACCAAGGCGGTCAAAGAATGGATGTAAGCGCCGATACCTGCGGAACACTCCGCGCTCAGATGGATGGACACCCGCCGTTGGTGTTGCCAAGGGACGCGCAGCTATATGAAAATTATGGGATAGATTCCCGGATAAAGGGACCGTTGAACAGCGCCCCCACCCTATCTGCCCGTGCGGGTACAGGTGGAAACAATTTACCGCTTGTAAACCAACCGCTGTCGACTGGGGACATATGCATCTCTGGAAATATCATTGACCGCCAGGTGCAAAACGGCGGAAATGGGATCGGTTTTAATGAGGATGTCTGCTTCACATTGACAGCAACCGACCGGCATGCGGTGTTCAGCCGCCAAAGGAGCGACGAATTTCTGCAGAACTCTGTGACAGCGGCACAGGCGGCCCGACAGCATAAGGACGCAACGGATCTTGTCTGCGATTCCGATAACCAGAACGTCCTGCCTCGACGCCGCCTACTGATCCGGCGCCTGACGCCGCTGGAGTGTGAGCGCTTGCAGGGGTTCCCGGATGGCTGGACAAACATACCCGGCGCAACACAGACAGCGCCCGCTACAAGGCGCTGGGGAACAGTGTTGCGATCCCCTGCGTGGAATTTATCATGCGCGGAATCGCTGCGTGTCTACAAAATGAACAGAAGGGATGACCATCAATTTATATCTACCCGGAAAATCTCAGGAAAAAACCGACGCTTTGGCTTTGGCAGCTCAAAGACGTTGCGATGGGCGGTACGCTGTCGCTGATCGGAATCATGATGCTGATAAAACTCGATTTTTACCCCATGCTTGCCATCGCTGTGCTGTACATATTTCTCAGTATCCGATTTGAAGATCGAAACATTCTTGATTTTCTGAAAAGCGCCTTTCGCTATTTTTTGCTGGTGCAACAAAAGTACGAATGGGCGATACCGGAACCGGTTCATATAGGCAAAGGAGTGAATATAGATCAACGCCATAAGCAAAAGCGTAAAAAAGCCAAGGGGAAAACGGCTCGATAAGACCACCCGTGGCCTGATAAACATACAGGGTATTACCGAATACAGCCTGCAGACCCGCCGCGGTGATGAGATCGCCATGTTCCTGATCCGCCCTTCCAACCTGTCGGTGCTCTCGCGGGATGGTATGCGGGCAAGGGTCAATGCGCTCATGAACGTGCTGAAAGGCTTTCCGGCCATCGAACTGCTCTGTCTCAACTCCCGCGAAAGCTTTGAAACCAACAAGCGATACCTGCTGGAACGGATTGATGAGGAGGAAGTTGTGCAAATCCGGGAACTGCTTTCAAAAGACCTGGACCACCTCAACCAGATCCAGATCCAAACGGCCAGTGCGCGGGAATTCCTCATTCTCATCCGATTGCGGAACATTAAGCAGAAAGAGATCTATCCCTATCTTGGGCGGATGGAACGGCTCATCCGGGAACAGGGGTTCAAGGTGAAGCGGGCCAATATGGAGGATATCAAACGGATCCTGGCTGTTTATTTCGCCCAGGACGTCACAAGCGAACATTATGACAACTTTGATGGGGAGCGGTTTTTATTTGTAGGGAATCAAAGCGATTACAAGGCTCCGTCCAAAATCGAGGAGGCGGAGGTGCTGAAAACCTTCCTCGACCTGATTGCCCCGAGTGTCGTCAAGTTTGAAACCGATCATTATATCTGCGGCAACACCTGGCGCTGCGTTTGGGCGGTTCGCAATTATGCCGCCGCAACCGAAGATCATGCTCTGCTCCAACATCTTGGCGAGCAGGCTGGAGTCACTCTGCACATCTATACCCGCCGTGTCCCGGAAGGTGAAGTGCAGCGGATTTTTCAGGATGCGGATAAGGCGACGCGGTTTACAAGCGCCTCCACCGATATCAACGCGGCGGTCGCGGCCGAGAGCGACCGGGAAGATGCGGTCGAAATACTTCGGTCATCGCACCGGAACCGGGAGCCATTTTATCACACCGCAGTCTATATCGAACTGCTCACAGATGATGAAGACAAATTTCTGGAGTTGCGTGACAGCGTAAAAGCGGAACTCGCTCGTTCAAAGATCAATGTGGATTACCTCAACCTGCATCAACGTGAAGGGTTCCTCTGCGTCATGCCCTCCGGCTTCAACATTCTGGGCGAGCAGTTTGAACGAATGCTGCCCGCGTCCAGTGTCGCGAACCTGTTCCCCTTTTCTTACAGCGGCAAAACAGATGAGCATGGGTTTTATGTCGGATACGATAAATATGGCAGTTCCATCATTGTCGATTTGGAGCAGCGCGACGAGGACAAGACAAATGCCAATACGTTGATCCTTGGAAACAGCGGACAAGGGAAATCCTATTTTCTGAAACAGCTTGTATGTAACATTCTGGAGAGTGGAAAAAATGTGATTTGCCTGGATGTCGAAGGAGAGTACCGGTCCTTGACAGAAAAACTCGGCGGGTATTATATCGACCTGTCAACCGGAGAGTATCTGATCAATGTCCTCCAGCCGTCCATCTGGAATGTAAACGGGCAGGAGGATGAAAGCAACGATTACGAACCCATGGCTTTCCGAAGCAAGACACAATTATCTCAGCATATCTCCTTCCTCCGTGATTTCTTTTGTAGTTACAAAAAGTTTGAGGGAGAAGAAATCGATACGATTGAACTCATGCTGGCCAAACTCTATCAGCGGCACAACATCACCGATACAAGCAACTTTTCCGCATTACAACCAGCGGACTGCTGATCGACCTGTTCCTCGACCTGCTGCGGGAAAAGCGGATCTCATATTCCCTGCCTCGCTTGGATGGGGAATTGCTTAACAGGCTGACGACGGCGACGCTTCCGGATGAAAAGGTCGACAGGGGCTATGTGGCCGCGATGGTGGGGGATCGCTATCTCCGGCTGGGGCAAGGGATTTTACAGCCGGCGCCCGAACAGGGAATATCTCTCTAATACTGAAAATAATTTTCAGAGGTGACCTCGATGATCTATAAGTGTATGGGGCGGGACTGCGGTTTTTTGTTTTCCAGGAGCGGCCCGGTTGATGAGTGCCCCGACTGCGGCAGCCATTGCGTCCGGGAAGCAACGCCGCGGGAACAGGAAGAATATGCTGAAAATCAGCAAAAAAGAACAAACACGCGTCTGCGGTAAAACGGCTGCAAGACGCGTGTTTCTTCGTTTTTACAGTGGATATCTGAAAAGCAATATGGTATTGTGTCCTTGAAAAGAATACGCGGTTAAGGAGGCGTAGAAATGTACCATCCGAGTTTTGATCCGGGGAACCTGCATTGCCCCTGCTGTGGCGGGCAGGACTTTGTGGTCGGCTACCAACAAGGCGACGGCATGATGAAATCCGCGACAGTCACAATGGGATTTTGCGGAAACAAGATCCACCATCTGATCTGCCGGAACTGCGGCGTGATTGCCGCAAGCCGTGTCATGGGAACCAAACGATATAAACGCGCCCCAAGAGATTGGTAAAGGAGCAGCCGCAAATCCGGCTGCTCCTTGTTATTTAAGGCAGGTGTACGATGGATCATAAAACAAACACCAGAAACAACACAATTTGATGGTCTTACATCGGTTTGGCGGAGCCTTGTGACGTTATGTGTAAGAGTAAAATGAAAGCCTCCATGCGGGAGGCTTTCTATTCGGATGGCTGGAGGCGTTCGGGAAGCGTCGGGTCAATCGCTATCATAGAAAGCAAGCGGCAGGCAGGACCGCTTGGCATATTCCTACCGCCCTCCCACGCCTCGACTGCCTTTTTAGATACTCCCAAGAACTCAGCAAGCGTCGTCTGTGTCATGTTGGCCGTTTTCCGGATGGCCTTTACTTCTTCGCCATTGTATTCCCTGATCGGTACAATTCTATATTCCCATTCGCTACGCACGGGTCGAACCTCCCTGCGGCCTCCCGTACTCATAGATTGTATCGCTGGGAAGGTCTATCCTGTCGTTCCAGAAAACGCATGTACGGCTCGCGTCGAGCTGCACATGATTAAACAAGCCGTGAATAGCTACCAAATCACGGTAACTCTCGATTTGTCTGATGTCATCCATCATGTCATAAATGACCGCCTTTCCATCATCGAACACGACGCTCAAGTTGTAGTCCGGTAACGGCTTAACCTCTCTGATGCGCGGTATCATGCAGTTCACCTCCTTATTGCAACGGGGGCAGCTTCTTGAGATTTTGAGTGTTCCACATTTTCAAAAGCTCGCTCTGGTTTTTTCCCATCCACTCTTTCACCAACTCTTGGGCTTTCCTCGGAAGGTCGCCTTCGGTCATTTCCATTGTTCTTAAATCGAAGATACCGATATGTTCTCCATAGAGCGCGTGAAGGTGGCTCGGTTCGTGTTCTTTCGGCTTGAAAAACATCTTGATGATGATACCGTAAAATCGGCTTATCTCAGGCATTGTATCACTTCCTCACTTCATAGGATGGATTGATTTTCTATTATCATTCTACCCTACTGAGTAGGGTTTTGTCAAGGGATTAGCCCAAGTTTGTATGGCATTTTTCCTGGTGTACTTTTTCATATCCTTCCGGCTTGCCGCGCCGTACCCATTCGTCATAAAAGGAGGCGTCACCAGGAATGGCAGGATATCGGATGACCATTTTATACAACGCCCGGCGTTATGGCGCAATGGATCAAATTCTTGCCGAATGTGGAAGTTCCGTAGAAATCGAGTCGCAACAGGTGCTCCACGATATGTACATGCAGATTGTGCCTGAAGATGAGCGCGCCCGGACAGAAGCGTCCATGATAAAGGCCGCGCAAAAAGCGGATGACCGAAGCTTGGCGGCTCCGCGCTTCTCCGTTTTCCATATCCGGCAATACGGGTTGGATACGCACTTTATCAGTGGGATGTTTACAAATTTATTAAGCACGGCGCACCAATACCGGGTCTATTTCAGGAATCTCAACGATCCCGATGTGGGCGGAGATTCTTTGCCGGGATACTTTATTGCCAACCGAACCAATATCTCAGAAGACAAATATCAGGAGTTTTGCGATCCATTTTGCAAGACAGCCGGATTACATCGCTCATTGATTTTGACTTAGATGGGAAAACCGTCAAGGTGTTCCAGCATAGGGGCAGCGGTTGGCACACCTACTCTTTGCGCGATATTTCCGCCGCGGCATACCAGCCTTCGTTGGACGACCGTATGTCCGTCTTTGAACAGATAGAGATATTCAAGCATGCCCTACGGGAAAAGGAGATATACGAAAGCGAGGAAAGGATCGGTTTCAATGAGCAAAATGAACAAAGGCTGTGAATGGACGGCCTCTCTTGGAGGTGGATAAAAATAGCGCACCAGCTTTTATTGAAAGCCGCGCTGCTGGCGACCGATAAGCGCGCCTGGAAAGCGGCGGCGGCTGTGGCAGCCGCAATCCTGACGCCCTTCATCTTGATCGTGATTGCGGTCTGCTCCATGCTCTACGGGACCGCCAGCCACAACAACGCTGCGGTCGACCTGACGTTTAACGGCGGAGCAATCCCAATTACCATGCCCGCAGATTATCGGGATTATATCACCGAGATGCGCGCCTGTTTTTCCGCCTTGGATGGCGCAATTTCCTCGGTGGAAAGCATGATGGAGGACGGCGACAGCCTCGATCCGATCCGGAGCAAGGCTGTTTTTTATGCCCTGAATTTTGGAATGGAGAACTTATCTCTGCGAAAAGTCAAAGCACGCGAATTCGTAGATTGCTGGGTTTATTATGCAGATTGCACCCATACCTGGACCGACGAGGACGGCGAGGAACACAGTTATACCCACACCCGCGCCTACCCCATCGACAGCCTGCCTGCCGTCTACGGCAACGTTGCCTCTTTTACAGGCCACGCAGTAACGCCGGAGGACTCCGCCAACATCACCGAGATCTACCTGCGGGTGGTCTACCACAACTTCGATATCGGTGCTGACATGTCATTGGAAGGAGAGAACGGGACACATGATCTGATCGGAGAAATGATAAAGGATTCTGATGTCATCCCCTCCCCCGGAGGATTTGTAAGCCCGCTGCAAGATGGATGGCGGGATAAAGTCTCCTCTGAATTTGGATATAGGGATAACCCCACCGGCGCCGGGAGCGAAGGTCACACCGGCCTCGACTTGGCTGTTCCGGTTGGAACAGATGTATGGGCGGTGAAAGATGGACGGGTACTGTTTGTGCGCTACAAGCTCACCGGCTACGGCTACCATGTCGTAGTAGATCACGGCGGTGGTCTGGTAACACTCTACGCGCACTGCTCTGAAATCCTGGTGACAGAAGGACAGACTGTGCGTGCTGGAGATGTTGTTGCCAAAAGCGGTAACACCGGACGTTCCACCGGCCCACACCTGCACATAGTGCGTCCGTAAGGGCGGCTCATTTGCCGCTCGCGGGCTAATAGTTAATTCTGTCTTGAGTAAGCAGTAGGTCAAGGTACCAAGCGGAGAAAATCCGCAACCTATCATCTCCCGGCTTATCCAAAAGGGAAACCGGATGGGGAGTGTAGCATGCCGGAGGTCGCGTGGTATCCGAGCTTCACGGGTATCACAGGCGAGGAGAGATGAAATTTTGTGTATGAGGATGAAAGCTGGATTGCCTGCACGATAGTCAGAGGTTGGGGATAAGGTGCTCCACGGCGTAGATTGAAGTTGTACCCGCCGTTGTTTTGGTGAAAGCATTTCGATGTGGTGTTTTCATGAGATACCCAAAACAGACCAACCACAGGATAGTGGTAAATGACGAAAGTCGCATCCGACAACACAATATACTCACGTTACTTTTAGCCTAAACGGAGATTGCCTACAGCGGAACGCCGCTCATCTGCGGCTATGAGCGCCATGAGAAACGCGGCTCTGAATATCTGCCAAGGTAACACAGCCCCCATAGTAGTCCGAGACGGTAGCGCCGTTCACATGGCGAAGGGGGGCAGTTCGACTCTCAATACAGAAAAAGAAAGGTGCGTGATGCACTGTGAGAAATCCAATTCATGTATTGAAAAGCTTAGAGGAGCACGCAAAAGACCCAATGTACAAATATGAGCGGTTATATCGCAATTTGTACAATCCTGAATTCTATCTGCTGGCATACAAAAACATTGCTTCCTCACCGGGGAGCATGACGGCCGGGTCAGATGGAAAGACACTTGATGCCATGAGCATGGAGCGTATCAATACCCTCATCACCATGCTCAGAGACCATTCCTACCAGCCAAACCCTGCCCGGCGCGTATACATCTCCAAGAAAAACAGCAAGAAAAAGCGTCCGCTGGGAATACCGTCCACCGATGACAAGCTGGTACAGGAAATTGTCCGATTGATTTTGGAATCTATCTACGAACCCGTATTCTCTCGCAATTCCCACGGATTTCGCCCAAAGCGCAGCTGCCATACTGCACTGCTGGAGGTGCAACACACCTTCACCAGCGCAAAATGGATTGTGGAGGGCGATATTCACGCCTGCTTCGACAGCTTTGACCATCATGTGCTGATTGCTCTTTTGCGGCGGCGTATCCACGATGAGTATTTTATTTCCCTGATGTGGAAATTCCTGAAAGCCGGATACATGGAACAATGGAAATTCAACAAAACCTATTCCGGCACGCCCCAAGGTTCCGGCATGAGTCCGATTCTGGCGAATATCTATCTGTCGGAATTGGATGCTTTTATGGCGGAATACAAACGGAATTTTGACAAGGGCAACTCCAAATGGAGGCCGCTCAATCGCGAATACTCCCGTCTGCACAGTCGGTATATGTACAATTCCGGCAAGCTAAAAACCCGAGGGGCGGAAATGTCCCCGGAAGAACGCGATGCGCTGAAAAAGAAGCTGCGGCAAATCCAGCTGCAAAAGCTGAACATACCCTACTACCCCGCCATCGAACCGGACTTCAAGCGGCTCAAGTACAATCGGTACGCCGATGATTTTGTCGTAGGCATTATCGGTTCCAAGGAGGACGCGGAGCAGGTCAAGGTGGATTTGGGCAGGTTTTTGCAGGAGAAACTCCATCTCGTTTTATCAGAGGAAAAGACCACCGTTACACATTCTGCGGAGCTTATCCGCTATCTTGGCTACGATTTTACCGTATCGCGGGACAAATCCTTTTCCCGTAAAGAAAACGGTGATCTGGCCCGGATGCATTACGGTAGCGTGCGGCTCTATCTTCCGAGAGACAAATGGATCAGAAAGCTAAGGGAATACAAGGCAATCAAAATCAAAAAGGATATCAATGGCGAAGAATCATGGAAAGCCCTACATCGGGGCTTCCTGATGAACAAAGCAGAAGTTGAAATTGTCAGCAAATACAACAGCGAAATCAGGGGCATCTATAATTATTATCGCCTCGCTTCCAATGTCTCCGTGCTAGGTGTATTCCGATGGTGGATGGAGACCAGCATGCTGAAAACGTTCGCGGCCAAATACAATTCCAGCATTAACAAAATCAAGATGGGACGCGTGAAAAACAACGTATTTACCGTAGAATACACTACGAAATCCGGCGTAAAACAATGCGAGTTTCATCATGATAGGTTGATTAAAATGAACGAACCGGCCCCGGATTTTTCAGACATCCTTCCTCAATATCGCCGGTATGACATGCAAAACAGTCTTGCCGCCCGGTTGCGTAGGGAGAATTGTGAGCTTTGCGGCTGTAACACGGACAGCATTACAATGCACCATGTCAAAAGCCTGAAATCGCTGAAGGGCAATACCCCTTCTGAAATGCTGATGATGCAGAAACGCCGGAAAACACTGGCGTTATGCGATTCCTGCTTTGAACAAGTGTCTAAAGGAATCCTCTAAGTTGGTTGAATGGAGAGCCGGATACGCGGAGACGTGTACGTCCGGTTCGGGAGGGAGGGAACCGAAACCTTCCGGCTTAAACCGGAAAGGCGCGGTGAACTTACTTTATGAGGTAATCCAGGACGGGACGCCGCAAAACCCAAGAAATTATCTGTAACAAATTGGAGAGGATATCTTTGAAAGAACATGAAACGCTGGAAGACGCATGCCAAGAGACCGGTTCGAAGCGCCCGCCCTGGACGCGAGAGCAGGTCGGCGCCAAGTGCCTCGCATTTCTGGCAGAACATGACGGCAGCGAGGAGTTGTATCAAATGCTCCATGGGAAACTGGGCCTGACCAACGCGGAGATTGAGTCGCTGGGTTTTAATCTCATTCACCGCTTTGAGGAGGAACGAATCGCTGGCCCGGAAACACAATGTGAAGAAAGCGGAACGCGCGATGTGAATCCAGAGTTGCGACCATAAAAGTGAAGCCCACAGTGGGATATGCGGCTGAAAGGGTCCCCAGGGCAACGCAACGGTTGTTGGAACATGTATGGTGCAGGGATACGAACTTCTGTTTCGCGGAAGGCCCCATAGCGCTGCCACTACCATCGAGCCAAAAGCCAATCACCAAGTGCCCGCACTCCTTTGGGATATCCAGTTGGCGGACGAAAAGGCGCTGGATCATTACGAAGGTTATCCAACATTGTACGGAAAAAAAGAACTGAAGGCTGTAATCGATGGAAAGGCTGTGGGCGCAATGGCTTATATTATGAACCCAGGGTATTTATTTGAGGAACCAGCGTCTGGATATTATCACATCATTGCGCAAGGTTATAAAAGCGCCGGGTTCGACAGGAATATCCTGAATACAGCGGCAGATCGTTTGCGGGTAGGACTGAACGAATACCGTGCAAAGCAAATGCAGGCAGCTTTTTCCATCGCAACAGCGCTCAAATTCCCTCGACAGCTGGAGATGTTGGTGGAACTTCCTTCGATGGAAAAAAACGCGCAATGGATCAGGTTCGCGGCAAACGCCTGCCTCACTTATGGGGCTGAAAAAGATTCCATCAAGCTGTACTTAACGGATATTCTCCGGAATATCGGAGATGTACGCACTGATTTTGGGATGGCGGCGGCGCGGGAGGTTTACGAAACCGGAGGGATGGAGGCCATGGATATTTACACAGCGGGCGAATATCTACACAATACCGGGGCGCTTTCCCCAGAACAGGAGGATGGCCGCCCTCCTAAAATGCAGTTTTAGCTGCCTGGAGAATCAGAAAAGGAGGAATACCTGTGAAGAAAACCACCTTTCAGATCCAATTCGACACGGAAAAATTGTCAGCCATACAGCGGTACATGTTAAAAAAAGACGCGGATCTAATGGCTGAACTGGAGGAAACGCTGGACAGGCTTTATGAAAAATATGTGCCTGCGGCTGTCCGGGAGTATATAGAAGGACGGGCTGAGGAGGATGATCAACGTCCCGCCCGCAGCGACCGGGTTAGACGGAAGCAAACGGCCATGTCGGAAAATGAAGGCGGGATAGAATGAAATTGAGCAATGCTGAACGGGAAACGATCCTGCGCTTTGATGAAGAATCCTCCATCGCGGAACTCTATACGAACAACGGAAAAATAATGAAGCGGCTCCTGCAGCTGTCCCGCAAACGGCCGGAACTGTACGAGGTGAAGCCGGATTCGACGGGGGCCGTCACAGGCCGTTTCCCAAAATCACTGGTATCCATCTCCCTGCGGGAACCGATGAGCGAGCAGGAACGGCAGATCCGGAGGGAACGCGCAAAGAAAAGCGGATACCAGGCAAAGCGCGCCCCCTGAAGGTCACCTTTTCCGGAAGCCCCGCCGCATTTTGAAAAAGGAGCGGTAGCATTGGGATAGCTGCCCCACCGGGGCGCCGCCGATCGCTGTTTGTGGGATGTCCATCCGCAAATTCAATGCGCAGCCCCGGCGTTCCCCCTCGTCCGTCATGTCCTGGGATCCTTCGCATTCCCGCCGGACGTGCAATGGAACCCGCTTTCGCGCGATGGATTTTGGTGCAGGATAAAGGCAGGTGCACCTATGGGCGCACCCGCCGGGATACCTCAGCCCGCAGTGCGGGCTGAGGTACGCTTGCATAGGTGGCTGTGAATGTTCACATTTTCAAAAGCTGGGTGGCTGTCGATCCTGTAAAAGCCGATTAGAAGACCGTTTGTGGATGCGATAACAGGGCCACAGGAACAATCCCAGAAAGGTTTGCTTCAGACAGCGAGCTCACAGAACCGTTGAGCAAGAAACCGCAATGAAACTTCAAATCCGAAAGGATGAAAGCCTTGGAAAAACAAAGTGAAATCAAGGAACGAATTCCGGTATGGCTTTACCCGAGCACCATCCGAAAAATCGATCAAACGCTGAAGATGGCAAACTGCCGATCCCAAAGTGAATTTTTAGAAAACGCTGCAATTTTCTATGCTGGTTACATATGCTCTCATTCCAGCACGCAATATTTGTCTCAAGTGTTGACCGACGTCCTTCGCGGGATGCTGGATGACAGCGAAAACCGGATGGCCCGGATGCTTTTCAAGCTGGCGGTTGAAACGGATATGATGATGCATGTACTGGCAGCGGAATACGGGATCGACGAGACAACCCTGCGGGCACTGCGCGGCCGTTGCGTCGATGAGGTCAAGCATTCCAACGGTTCGATCTCTTTGGATAAAGCGACGCAGTACCAGAAAGGGGGCAATTGATTTTTACACTTGGAAAAGGTATAATAATAAAAAAAGTCTATAGCGAGGTGATGAGAGCGTGCCTGAAATTTCTCTGTTTTATGGTATCCGTATCACTATGTTTTACGAGGATCACAATCCACCGCATTTTCATGCGGAGTACGCTGAAAATAAAGCTATCGTCGATATTTTAGAAGGAAAAGTCATGCGCGGCTTTCTTTCATCAAAACAGTTACGTCTCATTCTGGCATGGTGTGAGATCCATCGGGATGAGCTTATGCAAAACTGGGAATTATCCAAAGATGGGAAACCGCTCAACCGGATCAACCCACTGGTATAAGGAGGGATTCTAAATGACGAGAGTTGATTATATACCTGTAGTCATACAAGCAGTAGCCTCCGATGACTATAAGGTTTATGCCTATTTTGATGACGGTTCTATCAAGTGTCTTGACATGTCCGAGCGGTTGGACAAGGAAATCTTTCTTCCGCTTCGGGATATTGGGGTATTCAAAAACACGTTGACGGTTTTAAATGATACAGTTGCCTGGGATTTAACAGGGAGGCATGATCCCGCCGACTGTATTGATATAGACCCTCTTACAGTATATGAACAGCCAGAGGCGCGTGAGGTGGACTTTCTGCCGTGCGTCTCATAAATAGGCAAGCACAGTGGTGGAACAATCCCTATCGTAAAGGAATCTAACCAGTAAGACGCAAAGACGGCCAGACGCTGTCTTTGTGTCTTTTTTAAAGGAGAGAATCCAAAGCGAGTTTGTGAGGAAGGCGGCGCAGTATCAGAGGGAGGCTAATTGATTTTCACACTGGGAAAAGGTATAATAAAAAAAACGGGCGGAGGAATGGACATGGGGCGCGGCGCCAAAAGAAAATATTCTACCAATTTGAAATACACCCTTTCTACCCATGCGGCGGAAAGGATGACGCCCAGCAAGGAGGCGATCCGTCTCTGCGAGCGGGCGGAGTCCGGGAAAATGACGGCGGACGACGCGGTGCGCGCAATTCGGGAAAAGTATGGCCTGTCAAGAGGAGCACACAATGGCTGATACTTTTGGAAAATATGACGTCTATGCGGTTGCGGGTTCGTTCTACTGCTACCCCAATACCAATGTGCTCCGCAATCGCTTTGGAATCAGGGATGCTCAAGAACTTAAGCAGGTGGAAACGGACATCTCAGTGATCCGGCAAAACGACTTGCTGTTGAACCCGATATTCGGACGCTTCACCCCGAATCATCTCAAACGGATTCATCGTTATCTTCTGGGGGATGTCTATCCCTTCGCCGGGAACTATCGACGTGAGGATATCGCCAAGGGGACGACTCGCTTCTTGCATCATGAGGAGATTGCGCAAAAACTTTCCCGGTTGCTTGAACAACTGCACGACGAGCAATGCTTAAAGGGATTGGAAGCGCAGGATTTCATTAAGCGCGGGGCATGGTACTTCGCGGAACTCAACTATATTCATCCCTTTCGGGAAGGAAATGGACGGGCGATTCGGGAGTTTGTGCGTCAGCTGTTTTTACAAGCAGGATATCTCGTCGATTGGGGAATGGTTTCCCCCGAGCGATTGTTGCACGCAATGATTGATTCAGTCTATGATACAGATTCACTGATCGAAGTCATCCGTCTCTGTTTGGAACCACTATGATCAATATCAGGACGCAAAGACGGCCGGCTGCCGCCTTTGCGCCTTTTTCTTTTGGAGGCAGCCATGCCACGTCTGATTCTCAAATGCCCCTACACCAAAGGCGGCACGCAAAAAAATGCGGCGCACCTGACAAACTACGCCTCCTATATCTCCACCAGGGAGGGAGTGGACAAAATTGATCCTGGCCGGGGCCTGCCGCCATCAACAAAGAGCCAGCAGAAGGTGGTATCAGAAATCCTTGCTGTCTTTCCGGAAAGCAAGGAAATGCATGAATATGACGATTACCTCGCCGCACCCACAAGGGAAAACGCCTCTGAATTCATCAGCTGCGCACTGGAAGAAAACCTGGATCAAATCGCCAAACTGGAAAACTACGTCGGCTATATCGCCATGCGGCCGCATGTTGAAAAACGCGGGGCGCATGGCCTCTTTACGTCCGGGGAAAACCATCTTGTGCTGAACCAGATTGTACGGGAAATCGCCTCCCATAAGGGCAATGTTTGGAAACCCATCTTCTCTCTGCGCCGGGAGGATGCCGAACGCCTTGGGTATGACAGCGGCGGCGAATGGAAGAACCTGCTCAGTTCCCTGGCGCCGCAGATTGCGGAGGCGATGAAGATCAACCCGGAAAACTTCCGTTGGTACGCGGCTTTCCATAACGCGTCGCACCATCCACATGTGCATATGCTCTGTTACTCCATTGACGCAAAAGAGGGCTTCCTGACCAAGCAGGGGATCCGGAAAATCAAATCGCAGGTTGCAAACCGAATCTTTCGGCAGGATTTGCTTTCCCTCTATGAACAGCAGAGTGAAACGCGGGATGAGTTGGTCCAGGAGAGCCGGAATACAATGCAGGCGCTTTGTAAGGATCTGCGGATCAAAACCATCAGCGACCCCGAACTTGCGGAAAAGATAGGAAGCCTTTCAAAGTCCCTGCTTTCCACGCCGGGAAAAAAGATGTATCAATACCTCCCCGCTCCGATCAAAGCGCAGGTGGACGCCATCGTGAACGATCTGACAAAAGATGCCCGTATCAAAGAGCTGTATGATATTTGGCTGAATCTGCAGACAGAAAAACTGCGTACATATTCCGATAGACCTCCAGAAGCGGTTCCTCTCTCCCAACAAAAAGAGCTGCGGCAGGTGCTCAACATGGTGATTCAGGAAGCCCTGCAGCTGGGCAGTGAAACAGTAACCGCGGAAGAACCGGATCTGGCGAGTGCAATCTTTTTGCCTGAAGATGATATCGACAATTCGACAGATACCGATATTGGCACAAACGATGCCGATGGCTTAGAGGATCACGAAGTTTTTGCCGCTTGGTCAAAGGAGTATAAAACCGCAAAAGGATATCTGTTCAGCGATCCGCCGAACTTTGATCAAGCATCTCAAATTTTGATGACGGAAGCCGAACAAGGGAATTCCCTAGCAATGCACGATCTCGCAAGAATGTTTGCGGATGGCCTTGGCCGGGAACCCGATGCGAACGCCGCGCAGCTTTGGTACAGGCGTGCGTTATCCGCTTTTCTTACCATAGTACAGGCAAACCCGCAAACGTATATTCAATACCGGATCGGGAAGCTATATGCCGCGGGGTGCGGGACAGAAAAGAATCCGACAGAAGCGGCCGCGTGGTTCAAGCAGGCTGCCGCTGAAAATTATAAGTACGCACAGTATTCGTTGGCCGGGCTCTATGCCCGCGGTGAAGGAGTCGAACAGAACTTTACTGAGGCGTTCGCTCTTTACCACAAAGCCGCGCTGCAGGACTTTCCTTATGCATCCTTTGAAGTTGCCAAGATGTACCGGGATGGGGTTGGTACGCAACAGGATCGGACCCAAGCAAAACAATGGTCCAGCAATGCATTCCATGGTTTTTGTTCTCTCGAGCGGAAGAGTCATGACGATAAGCTGCAGTACCGTATTGGCTGGATGCTGCTCAATGGGATCGGAACAAAACAGGATGAAGCATCCGCGCGTCAGTTTTTTGAAAAGTCCTTGCGGCTGGGTAATATCCACTCGGGCTATCAGCTGGCAAAGATGATCCTCAAAGAGCGTGATGCGTCATCGGAAGACCTTGTGCGTGCTGTTCAGCTTCTTAAAAAAGCAGCGGAAACCAAGAATCCGCAGGCACAGTATGCACTGGCAAACCTATATTTGGAGAGCAAAGCGGTAGAACAGAATACCGAGGAAGCAATCCGGCTGTTCATGTCGGCGGCAGAACAAAGCCATTCTTATGCGGCATATCAGCTGGGCAAAGTTTATTTAAAGGGCGAAGTCATACCCAAGGACATTGTAACTGCGGCAAAATGGCTGGCACAGTCTGCGGATCTTGGAAACCAATATGCGCAGTACACCCTTGGGATGCTATACCTCAAAGGGGATGAACTGCCTGAAGATATCCCGGTCGCCTTCGACCTGTTGGAACGCTCCGCTAACCAAGGGAGCGCGTTTGCGGCATATCAATTGGGCAAAGCCTGGATTTCAGGGGAAGTCGTTACAAAAGACATCGAGCGGGCAATGCATTGGCTGAACTTGTCGGAACAACAAGGAAACCAATATGCCCAATACCTGCTCGGAAAACTTTATCTGCTGGGGAAAGATATCCCGCGTGATCGGGAACGAGCCTTCCGGCTTTTGTCCGCATCAGCAGAACAGGGCAATCTCTATGCACAATTTTTTCTTGACCATTGGGACGATTTTCGCGGCCCGTCTTTTTTATTGTCTGTTACCCGCCTGATGCATCACCTCTCCCGCATTTTTGAAACACAGCTGCCGCCGGCAACACAATGGGACATTTCTATCGACCGAAAACGGCGGCAGGAACTGGCGCGCAAAAAACAATCCCTGGGATTAAAGATTTAATCTACGAAAAAAGGAGGCAGCGAATGGGTGGCTTTTTCCACGATATGAAATATACGAAAGAACAGATCGCTCGGGCAAATCAGACCGACCTGGAAGAACTGCTGCGGATGCGCGGCGAGAAGCTGATCCGTTCGGGGCGTGAGAAACGACTGGAGAGCGACCACAGTATTACTGTCCATGGAAATCAATGGTACGATCATGCGGCGGAAACGGGCGGTTATCCGGTTCGTTTCATGCAGCTATATTATAACCTTTCAAAAGACGACGCCATCCGCAGCCTGATCGGTGAGGATGGCGTCGTATTGTTTCCACAAACGAAGATAAAACCGCAGGAAGAAAAGCAGCCCTTCTCCCTGCCGCCAGCCAATCAAAATATGCGCAGTCTGTTCGGATATCTCTGCGGGGAACGCAAAATCAATCAGGAAGTACTAACTGAGTTTGTACATGCAGGCTTAATCTATGAAAGCGCGGATTACCATGAGGCCGTATTTGTGGGATTGGATGAGAACAGTACCCCCAAACATGCAAGCAAACGGAGCTGCTTCGGAAAGACCTTCAAGGGAAATGCTAGGGGAAGCGATCCCGCTTACAGTTTCCATTGGAACGGAAGCGACACCCGTTTGTTTGTCTTTGAGGCGCCGGTCGACCTTCTCTCCTATATCACGCTTCATCCTGAAAACTGGCAGAAACAAGGCTATGTTGCTCTCTGCGGCATATCGGAAAAGGCGCTCCTGAAGCAGCTTGACCTACAACCGATGATAGACACGGTCTCTCTGTGCCTGGACCACGATCAGGCGGGCATAGAGGCTACTGGAAGACTGGCTGAACGTCTGAAGCTCCGCGGCATTAGGTTCGAAGTTGAGCAGCCAGAACAGAAGGACTGGAACGAAGATCTCAAAGCAAGTTATGGGCTGCCTGCGGTTCCCGCTGAAGAACACCCGGAAGCGATGCAATGCAAAAGAATCTGCGAGCAGCTTGTGCCTTCCAGCCTGCCGGGAATGCAGCTCCGGCAGAACCTTCCGGCCCTCTTGGAGCAATACGATACTTCCCTGAAACAAGGCCGAATGGAACAGGCGCGGGAAGCCATTAGTTCTATGGCCGCGCTTTCTTTTTCCGCTTCCATCCGGGAACATCGAAATTCGGGCCGTCCCGTTTCAAAGCAGGAGCTTGCGGATGCGATTCAGGACAGGTTTGTATCCCACAACAATCGGGTGAGTCTGGAAAGCCGTTCGAAGGAGCTGCGTGCGGCGGTTTACAGCGTTTGCTGGGCCGAAAGTTCTCCGGACTGCCATACGCCGGATCAGGTGAAAGCCCGCGCGAAGCAGTATGGAAAATTGGCGTTCGAATGTGTCCGGGCATATGTCAAATTTCAAGATGTCCAGCAAGCCGTGGACGAGGAGTCCAAAGCGGAACAGGATAATGGAATAAGCATGGAGGTGTTTTATTGACCGAGTTTTCTCCTGCCGTCATGATGCTCTTATTTGGTATTCTGTGCTTTGGAATCCTGGGTACCGTCCAGCTGCTTTCCAATAACGGGAACCTCAAGGGAATTAAAAGCAGGCCCACTGGTGATGGGCAGCACGGCACAGCCCGTTTCGCAACGCCGCAGGAAATTGCCCGTGCCTACAAAAGAATCCCCTTCACTCCCGCATTATGGAGACAGGGGAAAAACCTTCCCAATCAGCAGGGGCTACTAGTGGGCTCCCAGATACATGGCAGAAAGACAACCGCTCTCATTGACGACAGCGATGTTCACTCCCTCATGATCGGCGCGTCGGGAGTTGGAAAAACGGCGCACTTTTTATATCCGGCGCTGGAATATACCTGTGCCACCGGCATGAGCTTTCTCTGCACAGATACCAAGGGGGACGTCTACCGAAACTATGGCGCCGTTGCGCGGGAGTTTTATGGGTATCGGGTCGCGGTTGTCGATCTGCGCAATCCAACCCGATCAGATGGCGCCAACATGCTCCACCTGGTAAGCCGTTATATGGACCAGGCGCTGGCAAACCAAGACGATCTGCGGGCGCGGGCCAAAGCGGAGAAACATGCCAAGATCACGGCCAAAACGATCATCCAGGCGGGCGGCGACAGCAGCTACGGACAAAATGCCTATTTTTACGATGCAGCCGAGGGACTTCTCGCATCCACCATCATGCTGGTGGCGGAGTTCTGCCCACCGGAGAAGCGGCACATTATTTCCGTGTTCAAGCTGATGCAGGATCTGCTCGCTCCAGGAAAAACGAAGGGCAAAAACCAATTCCAGTCACTCATGGAATTACTTCCTTCGGAGCACAAAGCGAAATGGATGGCCGGCGCTGCGCTGAATACCGGAGAGCAGGCAATGCTCAGCGTGATCTCAACTGCCATGAGCAGGCTGAATGCGTTTCTGGATTCTGAGCTCGAACAAATCCTATGTTTTGAAACAGCGGTGGATGCCGAAACCTTTGTCAAGGAGAAATCCGCCATATTTCTTGTCATGCCGGAAGAAGATCCGACCGCATACTTTCTCATCAGCCTGCTGATCCAGCAGCTCTACCGGGAGATTATGACCCTTGCGGATGAATTCGGCGGCGCGTTGCCCAAGCGGGTGGTTTTTTACGCGGATGAATTCGGGACGCTTCCCAAGTTGGAAAGCGCGGAGATGATTTTTTCAGCCGCGAGATCACGCAGGCTCAGTATCGTCGCGCTCATTCAAGGGCTGGTACAGCTCGATAAAAACTACGGAAAAGAAGGGGCGCAGGTAATCCGGGACAACTGCCAGCTGACCATCTTCGGCGGTTTCGCGCCGGGCAGTACCGCGGCGGAATCCCTCTCGAGTGACCTGGGGGAGCAAACCGTTCTGTCCGGATCGGTGAGCACCGGGAAAGACAGCAGTTCCCGCAGCCTGCAGATGATGGGTAGACGATTGATGACCCCGGACGAGCTGAAGTCCATGCCAAAGGGCAGTTTTATAACCATGCGTACCGGGATGCATCCGATGAAAACGACCTTCCGGCTTTTCCTCGACTGGGGTATTCGATTCGAGAAAAACTATGTACTCCCAGATCGTGCGGCTCGTAAGGTCCAATATGCGGATAAGGAGGAGGTGGAACAATCCATCCGGGAAAAGTTTGGATCTCCTGTGCCAACCCCGGAAGCTCCTGAACCGGCTGTTCCATCCAGACGCAGACCTAACCCAGTTCGTATAGATTGAGATTGAGAGGTTGGTCCTTGGGGTATTTTAGATCCATTTATTCAACGGATTTGCCGCATCGGGCTGTAACGGTCTATATGTATCTTCACGATCATGCGGATGTAAAAGGACAGTGCTGGCCAGCCATTGGAACGATAGCGAGAGAACTGGGGCTGTCGAGAAGCACTGTAAAACGCGCGATCTCTGACTTAACTCGTTCCGGCTTCATTACGACCGAACAGCGATGGCGGCAAAACGGAGCCCGCAGCAGTCTGTTGTTTTTGATTCGCGACCAGCCCACCAGGGGACCGTAGCGTTATGTCGCTGGACCATGTCATGGTTCATGGTGAGCCATGCAGTGAAGTACCCACTTGAAGGAATACGCCAGTTTCAGAAAAAGAATTGTGATCCGCTGAGAATAAACATGGGCCGGAAGACGCCTGTCCTCCGGCCCATACTTTTAAACCCATCTTGTTTTTCGTGCTCCAAATATCCATTCCTAGGGCTATTCCCCGTCAAATTTCAGGAGATAATACTACTAATTGGTACTTCTCCAGTTTTAAATTTCACTTCTCTACCTCCTCGAAAAAGTGGAAGACAATTTTTGAAAATTCCCAATTTTGACTTTGTATTTTTTCTTATACAATTGAAGGGATGTATTATATCAAATCGTTTCATCATAAAGAAATTGCATACCATCCTTAAGAGAAAGAGGGACGTGTTATCGGCAAATTGCTGATAACATGTCCCTCTGTTTAAGAAGATCTAGTCTTGGGATCCTGTTTTTTCCGCCGCTTTTCGGTTAATTCGGAACATAAAGATTAGCAGGATAATTACCAAAACAATGAGGATTGCACAAGTGGGGCGCATAAGCAGGAAGGGTACAATGTGGATACCTGCCGCTTTGGCCAAGACCAAAGAAGTTCTTAGATGCGCTTCAATTAGCTGGCCCAATACGACACCCAGCACCAAAGGAGCCACTGGGAAGCCGTTCTTTTTCATCAGCACTGCGACAACAGACAGAACCACTACCATACAAATGTCAAAAATACTATTTTTATCCGCGTAGGCGCCCAACATGGAGAAGACGATGGTGATGGGAATAATATACTCCAGACTGATGCTGACCACCTTGGCAAACAGCTTAACGCCAAAGAGTCCCAGAATCCCCATGACAATGACGGTACCAACCATGCCGTACATAAAGGTATAGGCCACATCGGCATGCTTTGTGAATAGTTCCGGTCCAGGAATGATCCCATGGACGGTCAGAGCGCCCAGCATAATAGCAGCTGTCCCAGAACCCGGTATGCCCAAGGAAAGAAGGGGAACCAGGCAGCTGCCCACCACGGCATTGTTGGCGCTCTCGTTGGCGATGATCCCCTCCGCGCTGCCTTTCCCAAATTCTTGGGGCCTTTTTGACATTGTCTTGGCATTTCCATAGGCTACAAAGCAGGCAGTCGTACCGCCTACACCCGGCAGGACGCCAATCAGTACACCCAAAAGAGTTGATCGAATTAAGGTGAATTTATATTTGAGAAATTCTTTGAGTACCTGGATGCGAGAAATCTTTTTCTGTTCCTGAAGCGTGATTCTACCCGTTTTATTGCCAATGTTGAGCAGCATCTCCGAAACGGCAAACATACCCAGAACTACCGCAATCAATGAAACGCCGCCCTTTAACGGAGAGATTCCAAAGGTAAATCGGTTAATATTAGTGGTGAAATCAGCGCCAATACAGCTGATCAGCACACCCAATCCCGTTGCAAAGAAGGATTTCGGAAGATCGTTTCCACCCGCCAGCGCACCAATGACAGTGAGACCGGCCAGTCCCATAAGGAACATTTCTGGTGGGCCAAATTTTACTGCGATATCCACTAAGACAGGGGTGAAAAAAATCAGGGTGACTACACCGATCAACCCGCCGAAAACACAGGCATAGATGGAATGGTATAAACCCCTTTGGGATTCCCCATTCAGCGTCATCCTGAAACCCTCTACCGCGGTGAAAGTGGCTTCCGGCGCGCCTGGAACATTGATGAGTACCGCTGTGATAGAACCTCCATACATAGAGCCCATATAAATCCCACCCAGCAACAGCAACCCTGCCTGCGGTTCAAGCGCAAAGGAGAGCGGAAGCAAAAGGCTTACACCGATGGTTCCTGTCAGTCCCGGGATCGCGCCGAAAACGGTTCCGATCACTGTGCCTAAGACGGTGATGAGGATCATATCTGGAGCCAATAGGCTTTTGATAATTTCGATTGACAAGATTGCAACCGCCTTTCTTCATGGTTTAAGAGGCTTATTGGGCAGAGAATATCTCACTGTACTGCCCCACCATGGTGGTTATCAACTCTTCGCATCCGTCCAGATACTGATCCAGTTCCTCACCGCTCATGTAGCTGTACACAACATTAAGGGCCTCAAATTTTTCTTTGGTGGTGGGATCAGCGCCTATCTCTTCCATGGCGTCCATAATAACTGCTCTGATATCCTCCGGAACACCAGCAGGGAGGACGAATATCGGATTATGGGCGATATTGACCTGATGTCCCATATCTACAAAAGAGGGGATGTCAGAATATTCTTCGATCTTCTCTTCAGAAAAATATGCCAGCGGCACACAGCCCTCGGGTATCAATGTTGGGAAGTAGGAAGGGGTTAGGCACGCAAGATCCACGTGTCCGCCCAATAGTGCGGTAGTTACGTCAGCAGATCCAGGGAAGTCCACGATTGTCCCCTCAAAGCCACCGTAATGCATGGCGACGGCAGCCTCTGTCTTTGGCCCGCCGCCGGATACGCCGAAAGTTACTTTGCCGGGATTGGCCTTGCCGTACTCAATTAGCTCGTCCATGCTCTTGAAGCTGTCTTTACGGGCGACAAGTACCGGCAGGCTTAGGTTGTAGACGGCCAGATTATCGAAATTATCCAGAGTGTATTCAGTTTCCTTTACTGCGGACAGATACATATGGTCGGGAGATCCTAGGACGCCGATCGTGTAGCCGTCCGGCTCAGCGTTGGCGATGGCTTCAAATCCAATCTCTCCGCCTGCGCCAGCTTTATTTACAATAACCACTTTTTGTCCCAGTTTTTCGGTGAGGGCGTCGGCAATAATCCGGGCGGCGTTATCGGTGCCGCCACCTGCCTTATAAGGTACGATCATCTCGATTTGTCCCTTGGGGAAGTCGGCCTTTTTGGCGGGCACGGGTTCTTGTGTTTGGGATGCATTGCTATTGGAAGGCGGCTGGCTATTGTTGCAAGCAGACAATGCAACGACCATGGCCAGTATAACTATCACGCTTAGGATCTGTTTGAATGACTTATTCATATTCTATTTCCTCCTTAAGTAATTGTTTTTTCATTCTTCCATTTATCAGGTATATACTGCGCAAAAAAACCATTGAATTTTGTTTCTCAGAACAACAACACGTCGCTGGGAACTCTTAGCTGTAGAGCCAAACCAAAAACCAGATACACCACCACCCATGCTCCTAAGGCAAAAAGCAGGGAGCGGAGATAGGAAGGGGTACTGTTCCGTTTTCGGATATAAGCATGGATGAGGAAGAGCATCACCAGGATTGTTACATAGAAACCGATATAGCGCATACCTGCTACACACAGCCCAAGGAAAGCCGTTGCCAAAAGCAGTTCTTTCACCGGAATCGTGTTCGTGTTCTGACCCGTGGCCGCAGCACTGTCTATATTTGTGGCGACCAAGGATTTGACAATCGTAATCAGCCCGCATATAGCCATTATCGTTATAGCAATGTAGGGCACCAAAAACAGGTCATCTTTTTTAAGGCTGGTGGACACAAGGAAGAATGCCGGCACCACCAACATAATGATCCCTGTTAACAGTTGCTTTTTGTTCTTCATATCATCCTTCCTTTCATTTAACAATTAGCCGCCTTCCACTGATCGTCCAGATATTTGTCCACCGTTTCCCAATTGATCTGGACGCCAAGCCCAGGATCGCTGTTCAGTTGAATATAGCTCTGGCTGTAAGGAATTTTGTTGTGCATAATCCCATGACGCAGGGGATTGAGCAGTTGATTATATTCAAAAAGCAGAGCGTTCTGGAACGGTGTCATAAGATGCAACGCCGCCAGGATACTGACTCCGGAACCCACTCCGTGCGGGGAGAGCTGGACACCGCGGGCCTGTGCGTAATTATTAATCTGATGCACGCCGGAAATACCTCCCGCGCGTCCCAAATTGGGCATGATAATATCGATGGTGCCGCTGTCGATCAACCGTTTGAAAGAGGAAAATGTGAAATTATTTTCCCCTGTGGCCATCGGTAGGTTGATATGGCTTTTGATCAGTTTGTAGGCATCCAGATTCTCCGGGGATACCGGTTCCTCAAACCAGTAGATGCCATATGCTTCCGCCTGTTTGGCAAAGTCAATGGCCTGCCATACTTTTCCCTCGTACCCACAATTGTTGTCGAGCAGAAGCTTCACATCGGGACCTGCTTCATCCCGAACTGCGGCAACATGGCGAAGATCGGTGTCAATCCCTCTGCCCACCTTCAATTTTACCGCAGTGAAGCCCATATCTAATAATTCTTTGGTCTTGGCGCGAGTCTCTTCAACAGTTTTGAAATGGCTGATAGGTGTGGAATAGCAGTAGATTTTCTCTTGGAGTTTCCCTCCCAACAGGTCATATACCGGCACACCGAGAGACTTCCCCTTCAAATCCCACAATGCTGTATCAATACCGCTGATTGCCTCCATCATAGGGCCGGAAGAGTTACCAATACCAGCCGCCACATGCATCATGATGTTCCAGAGTTGAACAATGTTGGATGCCTCCCTCCCCAGCAGAATAGGAGCCATAATATCCTTTACATAGTTAGCGGAATATACCGCGTCAGGAATCCCAAAACATTCGCCGTATCCTTTGACGCCATCTTCAGAGATGATTTCCACCAGGGTGGTATGCTGACCTTTTCTGGGATTGTAGGCAAAATTCGATGAAGGACGAAACAAAAATTCGGGGACCTTGTCTTCTCCTCCGTAGTATTTTACCCAAGTCGCATTTAAAGGATATACATTGATTTGCTGAATCTTCATTTGCTTCACCCATTCGAAAGAATTAACCGGTTAATCAAATTATAGAAAGCATATTGTATATAGTCAATTGAGTTACAAAAATTAAGGATTATTTGGTATAATACCCAAACAATCCTATAAAAACGTATTGATATTTACTCGGTTAAGTTAAAAATATGCTTAATAACTTAACTTTTTGAAAGCTCCTTCCGACAACTTCTTCTGTTGGGATTGTATCTTCCTGCGCTTTTTCGCTCGGTCAGGGAGACATTCACCATCACATGGCGTCCGATTTCCTTATTTTCTGAGATTCCCAGCAGCAAAGTGGCGATTGCAAGCCCAATTTTCTCACAATTGACATTGATGGTGGTGAGCGGCACCTGCAGCATATCGGTGAATTGCAGGTTGTCAATACCCACCACTGATACGTCCCCCGGCACCTGGAAGCCGAATTCTAGCAGGGCTTTCATAGCGCCCACAGCAATCAAATCGTTTCCGCATATAATGGCAGAAGGCAGAGGGGTGTCCAGCAAAATCATATCTTTAATCGTGGAATAACCAAAAACCGAAAGGTATTCAGTTTGAAAAACACGATCGGTATTCAGCGGGATTCCAGCTTCCTCCAGAGCGCTTTTGTAGCCAATCATGCGGTTTTCTGCCGGAATTGCCCCTGGCACATAGCCGAGGTAAGCGATGTCCCGATGTCCAAGGTTGATCAGATACTTTGTAAGCAGATAGGCTGCCCGCTGGTTATCAAAGCTGACCGAATAGCTGTTTCTTCCCAAGGCGTAGGGTTTATTGAAAAAGATGGCCGGGGTGTCCCCAATAAGCTTACCAATAAATGCAGGAGAAAGCCTAGTGCCGATAAAAACATATGCCAGCACTTTATTTGCAGTCGCCAACTGTTCAATCATCTCCGCATCTTGATCCAGCGTGCTCATTTGAATGTTAATGTTCAGTTTCTGGCCGAGTCCCATAGAGATATATTTAATGATGTCGAAATAAAAAGAGCTGTTAAAATACTCATAACTCATGGCGGAGACAAATAGAACCACTGTCTTAGAACGCTGGGTACTCAGCTGCTTTGCGGTATCGTTCGCGACATATTTCATATTTTCCGCAATGGTTAAAATTCTTCTTCGGGTCTCCTCACTAACGCCTTTCTTATTATTTAGTGCCATGGAAACTGCCGCACTGGAAACGCCGGCGGCTTTTGCGATGTCATAGATCGTGGCCATTCCCGTCCCTCCCGAACGATTGATAGACTCCTCTGTAAAATCAGTATACTAAAGTTCATTGCTTCTGGCAACTAAGCTTTTCTCACTGCGCCTTCCCATGAAATCGATTCTTTTAACATAAAGATTTTTAATTGGCGCAACAGGAATCACTTGAGGGAAAGATTAGCGCACAGAGGGTTCAAGACGTAGATGTCAAAACCGTTATCAGGAAGAATTTTCACAAGGATCCACCGCTTTTCGTTGCCTTTTATTACATGCGCCTATGGGGATAACAAAAGTCGGCATACGAAAAGGATCATTGACGATATCAGAGCTGGAAGTTATAATGAAGCTAAATTGAACGACCGTTGGAACATCCTGTTATGGGGAAATTTTGCTTTATCAATTTAGGTGACGGGGGCATAGTGGAGCGATGAAGTTTGGGATTGCAATGCATGATCAGCAGGAATTTCAAGCATTAAAAAAGATGCTTTTACAGGCTCCTCTGCATTTGGAATTGGTATTTTCGGCGTTTGGCGGCGCAGAGGCGGTCCGCCAGTTCAGATTGTTTCGGCCGTCTCTTTTCCTGGTCGACGCACAGCTTGGACAGATGGAAGTATTTGAAACTATCCAGTGCATCCAACGGATCGACACGGAGGCGGAAGTGATTTTATTCAACGCGCCTGCGGATTTTGGCTGGCTGCTGCAAGGGCTGCGAGCACGCATCTTTGATTACTTGCCGATAGACGAAGACGACAATGCGCTTTTGGATGCAATCAAGCTGGCGGAAAGAAAAATACGCACGCTTCAAGAAAAGCACCGGCAGGATGTTGAAAATGACAAGATGTACGCCAAAGTGGAACAGTATTTAAAAAGTTCCCTATTCGACTTTATCATTTCATCCAACCGCACAAAGGATTCATGGTCAATTGATTTTTTTGGAGAATACTTTCACTTGGACCGGCTACCGCTTTTTTGTGCTTTGATCCATACAAAGGACACGGTTGGTCCTAAAACATGGGATAGGCTTGAACGGGAACTGCAGAAAGCCTTTCGTCTTTTTGCCTGTCAGATCCCGCATTTGGGCTTGCTGTGTGTTCTCCCGCTCCCCGAGCCGAACAGACAACGTTTCCTGCTGCAGTTCTCGGAACTGGTACGGCTGTTTTTTGCGGAGGCTGAACTGCAGGTGGAATGGGATCTGCAGCAAGGCGAAACATCAAATTTCAGAGAACTTCCGGATGTTTTCTCACGCTTGTGCGAGGGCTTAGCCAAGAATTCGCAAGAACGGAAATTTCGCAGTAAGCAGGTGCTGATCATGTATGAGCTGGAGGAAAAGCTTTTCCGGCTTGCACTGCACCGCAAATGGGAATCCGTACGGTTGGTGCTGTGGGAATTGGCTGATAAGGTGGATCAACTGAATGACGGTGACCTCGCAAAGAACCGGGCTTATTTTTCATATATCTGGCGGCAGATGGACCGGTATGCCTTTCAGATGACTGGACGGCGAAAATCGACCGACGTCAAATTATCCATCGATACCGAACTGAACAATGCTTTTGACCTGGAGGGTCTGGTGAATGCTGTGATGGACTTTCTGCGCAGATATATCGACGCGCTGGGTTTCGACGAGGAAACGGTGCCAGTGAAAGTGATTGAACGGGTTCGGGAATATATTGATACCAATCTGGAGGGAGACTTATCGTTGGAACAGGTGGCGCAAGCAGTGGGGATCTCCAGCTTTTATCTGAGCAAGCTGTTCCGAAAAATAACCGGCGTGAATTTTAAAAACTATGTGATTCAGACCCGGATGGAGAAAGCAAAGCGGCTATTGTCGGCAGGAAACCGGAATATCAAGGAAGTGGCGCAGATGGTCGGCTATTCCGACGTCAGCTATTTTAGCAAAGCGTTTAAAGAATTCAGCGGAATTTCAGCCCGTGAGTTTTCCAGCCGGTGACAGTACCCACGAAAAATTTGAGAGGCCTGTGGATGTTTGTTAATTTACTACAAGCATCCACAGTTTTTTTATACGCCTTCGGGGTTTTCACAATAATTGAAAAGATTTGCCAAGTTTTTTGCGTTTACAGCCAAAGAATGAATTCGTACAATGGGTTTGCAAGGTGCTTCACCAGTGAAAAAAGATGCAATTGTAACAGGTGATCAATGACAGGAGGAAATCGTATGAGAATGAGAGCGGCCAAATTGGTTGCGCCTAAAAAAATTGAAGTGGTGGAAATCCCGTTTGAACCCAATCCGAGTCCCAGAGAGGTTGTCGTTCAGGTGAAGGCGGTCGGCATATGCGGCACGGATCTGCATGTTTTTCAGGGTGAGAGAAAGGATGTAGAATTGCCGCGTGTAATGGGTCATGAACTTTCTGGGATTGTAACCTGTGTCGGAAAAGATGTAACCGATTTTTCGGAAGGCGACCGGGTGGTGCTCGATCCGGTTTTTGCCTGCGGGGAGTGTCGCGCGTGCAGGAAAGGACATCCGAATGTCTGTGCGAAGGTTTGCTGCTTCGGTGTCCAGATGGAGGGTGGATTTCAGGATTATATCAGCGTCCCAGCCCACAGACTTTACAAAATTCCGGATCAGATTTCCATGGTGGACGCCGCGTTGGCCGAGCCGTTTTCGGTCGCAGCAAACATCGTAACCCGTATGGCTGCCGACGCAGGAGAAACCGCTGTGGTTATCGGGGCTGGAACAATTGGCCTTGCCGTGACACAGGCGCTTGTGGGGATGGGCGCCAAAGTGCTGGTTTCTGACATTGCGGAGGAAAAATTGCAAATGGCCAAAGCTTTTGGTGCCTGTCAGACAGTCAACAGCAAAAAAGAGGATCTTGCCGCCGCTGTGGAATTATTCACACCGGGCGGCGCAGATATCCTGGTTGACGCGGTGGGAATCACGCCGCTTACGGAACTTACTTTGGCGCTGGCCGCCCCTGCGGCACGTGTAGCAGTGATTGGATTTGACGAAAAAACAATGCAGGTTTCGCCGGTATCGATCACCAAACGGGAGCTTACCATCGTGGGTTCACGAATGAACAACGGACAATTCCCAAAAGTCATTCGCTGGCTTGACGAGGGAAAAATCGACCCGCATGCAATGATCACAGGCATCTATCCGTTGGAAGAAATTGAGCAAGCCTTTGAAGCGACGCTTGCGCATCCTGAAACTTGTGTAAAAACAATTATTACATTTTAGAGGGAGAAATTATGGACTGGAATAAAGCGTTTTCTTTGTCTGGAAAAGTCGCGCTGGTCACTGGCGGCGCGACCGGAATCGGCTTTGCGATTGCGCAGGCGTTTTCCGAAGCGGGCGCGCGGGTCGCACTCAATGGGCACAACGCGGCGCACATGGAAGAATCGCTCGGTAAGCTGCATGCGCGCGGGATTGACGCGAAGGGCTATCTCTGTGATGTGACCGATGAAGCGGCAGTGCGGGAGATGGTCACGCGGATCGGGACGGATCTCGGGCCGGTCGATATCCTCGTGAACAACGCCGGGATGATCCGGCGGGTGCCAATGTGCGAAATGGACGCGTCGGAATTCCGCAAGGTGGTCGACCTCGACCTGAACGCGCCGTTTATCGTCTCGAAGGCGGTGATCCCCGGCATGATCAAAAAGGGGCACGGAAAAATCATCAACATCTGCTCGATGATGAGCGAGCTTGGACGCGAAACGGTTTCGGCCTATGCGGCGGCGAAGGGCGGCCTTAAAATGCTGACCCGCAACATCTGCGCGGAATACGGGAACCGGAACATCCAGTGCAACGGCCTGGGCCCCGGATATATTGCAACCACCCAGACCGCGCCGCTGCGCGAGCGGCAGCCGGACGGCAGCCGCCATCCGTTCGACGCGTTCATCATTGCGAAGACGCCGGCCGAACGCTGGGGCACGGTGGATGACCTGACCGGGCCGGCGGTGTTCCTCGCGTCGGAGGCTTCAAATTTTGTCAATGGGCAGATCCTTTATGTGGACGGCGGAATCCTTGCCTATATTGGCAGGCAGCCNTTCGGCCTATGCGGCGGCGAAGGGCGGCCTTAAAATGCTGACCCGCAACATCTGCGCGGAATACGGGAACCGGAACATCCAGTGCAACGGCCTGGGCCCCGGATATATTGCAACCACCCAGACCGCGCCGCTGCGCGAGCGGCAGCCGGACGGCAGCCGCCATCCGTTCGACGCGTTCATCATTGCGAAGACGCCGGCCGAACGCTGGGGCACGGTGGATGACCTGACCGGGCCGGCGGTGTTCCTCGCGTCGGAGGCTTCAAATTTTGTCAATGGGCAGATCCTTTATGTGGACGGCGGAATCCTTGCCTATATTGGCAGGCAGCCTTGAATTGAGCAAATAAATAACAAAAAGGAGATCAAATACATGCCTACACCCATGATGAACCTGGAAAACTATGTTTCTTCGCTTGAAGCACGCGGGGATCTCAAACCGCTGCCCATCAGTGAAGATGAAATGTGCGAACGGTATGAACAACTCTTCACATCGGCAGTGAATGATGTGCTGCGGGAGGACGGATTGCTCCGGCAGACCCTTTCAAATGAAATTTTGCCTCTGCGGGAGCATATGAAGGTATGCGGTCCGGTTTTCACGATCCGCAGCGCACCTTCGATGGAAGTTTCGATGGAAATGGAGTCACGCGCAGAGATGCTCGAAGCGATCACTCCGGGGTCGGTGGTCGTCTGGGACACCGCAAAGGAAAACTTTGCGGCTCATTGGGGTGAGATGATGACCAAGACCACAAAAAAGCATGGCTGCCGCGGCGCGATTGTGGATGGCGGCGTGCGTGATACCGACCGGGTATTGCAGCAGGACTTCCCGCTTTTTTGCCGCTACCGCAACTCGAACGGTATGCTTGGCCGTACCCGTATCAACGCCTATCAGGTTCCGGTCACGATCGACGGCGTGGAGATTTTCCCAGGAGATTTTGCTTTCGGGGACATTGACGGCTGCATCATCATTCCACGCGACCGGGCGTATGATGTGCTGCTGCGCGCCGAAGCAATCCAGCGCAACGAGGAGGATATCAGTCTCTGGATCGATGACGGCGTAACCCCAACCGAAATTGTCGAACGCGGAGGATATTTCTAATGACGGAAAATTCGGATGTAGGCAAATACATTCCAAAGCAAACGGCATTCGTTGTAGACGCTTCTGACAATGTCGCGGTCGCGCTGGAGGAAATAGAGGCGGGGCTGGTCACTTTGCGCGGGGAGGCTCCAGCGGGGACAGCGCTCATCGCGCGTGAACCGGTCGGACGTGGATTCAAACTGGCACTTCAGAAGATCCCTGCAGGGGGGAAAGTCATCAAACATGGCATCCAAATTGCAGTCGCAGTAAAACCGATTCGTGCCGGGGAGTGCGTACACCTGCACAATGTGAAAAGCATGAACGACCTGCGCGCGCAAAACTATGACCGGCAGACCGCGGAGCCGCACGACCGGCACTACTCGCTGCCGGATCGGGGGATATGTTGAATGGATAATTTCGTTTGTCAGGGCTATCTGCGCCCGGACGACAGCAAAGGAATCCGTAATCGGCTGCTCGTCCTATATACGGTGGACTGTGCCTCCTTTGTGGCGCAGCGGGTCGCGGAGCATTTTCGTTCCCTTGGAGAGCAAGTGGACCTTGTTGGAGCGCGTATCTGTTATGATAACCAGACAATGATTGACCGCCTGCTTGCATTTACAGCACACCCAAATGTGGGGGCGGTGCTGGTTGTGGGCATGGGCTGTGAATTCACCCAGGCAAAACGCATCTATGCTTTTGCGTTGGATACCGGCAGGCCCGCCGCGTATTTTCTTGTGCAGGAGCAGGGAGGGACCCGTAAAGGAATCCGTTATGGGATCGCGGCAGCCGCACGGCTGATCGATGAGATGAGGAGCAATGAGGAACGGGTGGATTTTTACCTTTCCGACCTCACGGTGGGGCTCGAATGTGGAGGGTCGGACTTCACCTCCGGCCTCACGGCAAATACTGTGTTGGGAAATTTAGCGGACAGGATCGTCTCCGCGGGTGGAACGGCAGTCTTTGAGGAGCCCGGGGAGATGCTCGGCCTGCGGGATTGCCTAGTGGGCCGTGCGGCGACCCCGGCAGCAGCCCAAGAAATCGGTGCGCTGTATGAAAAGATCCTCGCATACGGGAAGGCAAGCGGGATGTATCACATCTCCCCCGGAAATTTCCAGGGTGGGCTTTCGACCATCGAAGAGAAGAGCATCGGTTCGGTGGCCAAGAGCGGGACAGCCCCCATCCAGGGTGTGCTGAAGATCGCACAACGCCCGCCACATCCTGGGCTTTGGATCCTTGACCGTCTGCAGGACTGGAACATGTCGTTTGGCGCGACGGTTGCGGCGGATGCTGGAGCGCTCATGGAGCTTGCAACGCTCGGCTGTCAGGTGTGCTTTTTGAGCACCGGCCGGGGACATGTGATAGGAACGCCCGTCGCACCAACCATTAAGCTGACCGGGAATCAGGAAACCTATGCCCGGATGGAGGACGATCTGGATTTCGACGCCTCCGGATTGCTAGGCGGTGAAAAAAGCAAAACGGGACTTACACAAGAACTCTATCTGTATTTACAGAAGATCTGTGCTGGGGCACCTGTCAAGGCAGAGATTCTCGGCCACTGCGAATATGAGATGCTTCCAACCTTTCAAAGAGCCTGCGGGAAAGCCGCCAGTTGTACGAGGTGAGGAACTTTATACTGGAAATCACATGAAACGATAGGAGGAATTATGTAATGAAAGCAAACTTTACAAAGAAATTGTTCGCGTGTATCCTTTCCGGGGCACTGCTGATCTCAGCGGCAGGCTGTTCCGCATCCCAATCCGCACAGAGCGCCGCTCCAGCATCCCTTGCAAGCGCGGCGGATGCGTCAGAGTCCGCTCCCGCCGGGGAAGAAAATCCGTATGTCCTCATCAAGATGGCGCAGAAGAGCAGCGCAAAAAGCGCGAACGGCGAAGCGATCCAAATCTGGTGCGACCTTGTGAACGAAGCCGGCGTCAATATCGAGATGCAATTCTTCCCGGATTCCCAGCTCGGTACAGAGCAGGAGATGGTGGAACAGATCCTCATGGGCGAACCGTTGATCCTCTATACCGACCCGACGCTGGCTTCCAATTATGCACCGCAGCTTGCACTGCTCAACGGCCCATATTTTGTTGCACAGCTGGAGGACTTTCTACTGGTTAACGAGACCGAATGGTTCCAGCAACAGCTGAAAGAACTTGAGGACAAGGGGATCAAATGTGTCAATTCCCGATTTCTGTTTGGGCAGCGGCACATGCTCGCGCGCAAACCGGTACGTACTCCGGAGGATCTTGCTGGTGTCAAGATTCGCAGCCAGCCCAGCGATGTGAGTATTGCGGTTGTGGAGGCAATGGGGGCAACTGCGGTCCCGTTACCGTTCGCTGAAATCTATGAGGCGCTCGCATCCGGTGTGATCGATGGTGAGGAAAACCCGCTCGCCACCATCTATACCAATAAGCATCATGAGACAGCAAAAGTGGTCTCGTTGACAGGCCATATGTCTACCCTTTCGATGTTCCTGATGAATAATGATCTCTTCAACTCGCTCACCGAAGCGCAGCAGAAGGCGATCATTGACTGTGGCAACCAGGCTGCGGATGCCTTCAACAACGAGATCAATCCCCGGTATACCGAAGAGGCTCTCAGTCAGTTTGCGTCGGAGGGCGTGACCATCGTGGACGATGTGGATATTGCCGCATTTCAGGAAGCAACCCGCAAGGTATATGAACAAATTGATACCTGGGGCGCTTACGATACGATCCAGAGCCAGTTGGAAGCTTTGAAATAGCAGAGCCGATGGTCTGACATCCCACCGAGCCCCGGCTTTTGGGCCGGGCCCGGCATTAGTGGAAGGAGAATCAAATTGCGTATCTTTTATAGGATCGTTGACGTAATGATGGAGATCATTGATGTCATCATAGCCGCGCTGGTTGCCGCCATCATCCTGGTGACAATCGCGACAGTATTCTTTAGGTATGTGATCCAACAACCGATCGGTTGGTCGGAGGAACTAAGCCTGGCTGGCTTTGCATGGTTCACTTTTTTGGGTGCGGGCTCAGCAATCCGTAAAAAAACGGTAGTCAGCCTAGATTTTTTCTATGACATGTTCAACCGTCCGCTGAAAAAAACCGTCAAACTTATCACAACAGTCATCTGTATTGCTGCTTACCTAATGGTAATCTGGCTCGGTTTTCAAATGTCCTTGAAAGGGATGCTCTCAACTACACCATATTTGAAAGTCTCCTATTTCTATATCTATCTTTCGATTCCAATTGGAGGGGTTTTCTCAATCCTCGCGCTACTGGCTAACCTGATGGACGTATTGACAGGCCGGGATGTCGTGGAGGACAAACCGGCTGGGAAAGGAACGTAACACTGATGCGAATAGAATCACAGAATTGGAGGGAATGCGCATGCTGGTGACAGTTGTAATCCTGCTGATGGTGGCGCTTTTTATTCTGAATGTCCCCATTTATATCTCAATGCTTTGTGCAAGCATCCTTTATTTTTCAATCAATGATGCCAACATGCTTATCATGGTGCAGAAGATGCTCAGTGGGGTACAGCGCACCTCCCTTTTGGCAATTCCCTTTTTCATCATGGCGGGTGTCTGCATGAACTATACTGGAATCACCAGAAGGATGATGATCTTTGCGGAAAAACTGACAGGGCATCTGCCGGGTGGACTCGGGCAGGTGAACATCGTCCTCAGCACTCTGATGGGTGGACTTTCCGGTTCATGCGTCGCAGATGCGGCAATGCAGTCAAAGATCCTTTATCCAGAGATGATCAAACGCAATTACGGTGAGGGCTTTTCGGCCGCGGTGACTGCGGCGTCAGCACTGATCACTCCGATTATCCCACCCGGTCTTTCGCTGATTACTTTCAGCCTGGTAGCGAACGTTTCAGTTGGTCGTATGTTTGTGGCGGGGATCATTCCGGGCGCGATCATGTGTGTGACACAAATGTTGATAGTACATTTCGTATCGAAAAAGCGAGGCTATAAGCCTTTTTTAGAAAAGCGGGCCACTGTGCGGGAAATCGCAGCCTCAGGTAAGACTGCGATCCTAGCGCTGCTTATGCCAGTAATCATCATCGCAGGAATCCGTTCCGGCATATTCACTGCTGCGGAAACAGGGGCGATCTGCGTACTATACGCGGTGCTGATCGGCGCGATTGCTTATAAGGAATTTCATTGGGAGCACTTGCTGATGGCACTCAAGGAAACCGCGGTGCTGTCACTTTCGGTACTGCTTATCTTCAGTGCTGCACAGGGATTCGCCTGGATGATTGCAAATGAACGGGTTGCGGCGTCAATGTCGCAATTTGTGCTGGGGATTGTGAGTGAACCGTGGCAATTCATGATGATCATTGTATTTTTGCTCATTATAATCGGAATGTTCATGGAGGGCGGCGCGATAACCATTATGCTGGTTCCACTACTAGTGCCGATCATTGAGGCACTCGGCATCGATATGATCTATTTTGGCATCATCTATGTTGTAGCCATAGTATTTGGAACAATTACTCCGCCGGTTGGGACAGTCATGTACACTGTTTGCAATATCACCGGTGTCAAAAGTCGTCAGTTTATGAAGGATGTCATTCCCTTTTATCTAGGATTTGCAGTCGATTTTCTGATTTTTATCTTTATGCCGGACATGATCGTCTGGCTGCCGAATCTGATTTACGGGGTGGCTTAAGATGGAACGGGGAAAGAAACCGTATAAGGTCCTGGTGACCCGGCATGTGCTCAGTTCCTGCATGGATTTTTTAAGCGAGCAGGGATATGAGGTGATCCATACAAACGATATTTCGGAGGAACACATCTGTTCGATTGTGAGTGATGTGGACGCGATCCTCTCCCGCGAGCTGAAAACGACCCGCAGGATCCTCGACGCCGCGCCAAAGCTCAAGATCATCGCGCGGTTCGGGGTCGGCACCGACATGATCGATATGTCCTATGCCACTGAAAGAGGTGTATGGGTTGGTGTTACACCGCTCGCAAGCCCCAGAAGTGTTGCGGAACATACAATGGCACTGTTGCTTGCCTGTGCCAAGTTGATTGTTCCAACCGCAAACCAGGTAAAACAGGACAACTGGCTTTACCGCAACACGGTGATGGGCTGCGACCTCGAAGGTAAGACGATTGGCCTCGTGGGGCTTGGGAAGATCGGACGGCTGGTGGCAAAAATGGTGCGGGGCTTCGACATGCGGGTGGTGGCATACGACGTCTACCTGCCCGCATCGGAGGCGCCAGACGGCGTCGTGTTGCTACCCACGCTAAAAGCGCTTCTGGAGCAGTCGGATTTCGTTTCTCTGCACTGTCCCGCGACTGCGGAGACCGAAGGGTTGATCGACCGTACAGCGATCGCTCAGATGAAACCGGGCGCAATTCTGGTGAACTCCTCGCGCGGAGCATTGGTGGATGAGCAGGCGCTCTATGAGGCTCTGGTTTCGGGGCATCTGCGTGCGGCTGGGCTGGATGTATCACAGACCGAGCCGCCGATCCCTGATAATCCGCTGCTGAAACTTGATAACCTGATCCTGACGCCCCACATGGCGGCCGTCACAGATGAGGCGATGTATCGGATGGGAATGCACGCGGCACTCTGTATTGACGATGTGCTGCGCGGAAAGCCTCCGCGCTGGCCCGCGAACAATCCCCAAATTAACCGGCCAGACGAATCGGCCCAAAAGGAGGCTGCGAAATGATCCTTACAGATTACTTTGAAAGTACACCCAGCCTGCAATGGCGGTTGGCCAAGCAGATGGGGGTAAACCACGCCGTGTGGCGGCTGCCGGATGATCCGGATTTTGATGTAACCGATTTTTCCGCTTGGCAGGCGATCTATGCGCAGTTCCAGGCATACGGCATCAAGCCGGTCGTTCTCGAACCGATACCGAACTGCATCCATGACCATATCAAAAGCGGCGACGAACAGCGAGATATCTGCATCGAGCGATTCCTTAAAATGCTGCCGATCATGGATCGGTTGGATGTGAGGACCATCTGTGCCAATTTTATGGCGAAAGTGGGCTGGTATCGGACCAGCAGCGTAATTGAAGAGCGCGGAGGAGCCCGTGTGACCGGATTTGATATCGATCAAATGAATATCGATCCCGCGCTTAAGATCAACGAAGAAAAGCTGTGGGAGAACCTAACCTGCTTTTTGCAGGCTGCAGTTCCGGCTGCAGAAAAATATGGGATCCGGCTGGCGCTGCATCCGGACGACCCGCCGATCCCCAAGCTGCGCAACGTATCCCATATCCTAACCAGCAAAGATGCTCTGCAGCGTGCGGTAAACCTCGTGCCGAGCGAGAATGTGGGAATCGCCCTGTGTCAAGGTTGCTATTGCGCAATGGGCGAAGATCTCGAATCGGTGATTCGTACTTTCGGCAAACAGCAGAAAATCTTTTTTGTACACTTCCGGGACGTTGCGGGTCAGAAGGAACATTTCCATGAAACGTTCCATGATAACGGCCCTACCGATATGTCTGCAATCATTCGTCTGTACCAGCAGATGGGATATCGTGGACCAATTCGGGTGGACCATGTCCCAACGATGGCTGGAGAGGAAAATCAGAAGCCCGGTTACGAATTATCCGGAAGGCTTTTCGCCATCGGCTATCTCAAAGGGATTCTGGACGCGGTGGGATATGATTATATTTGACCATGGCTATAGTAAGATGAAAGGAGTCCAAATAGAAGTGGATGACGGTAAGCATCTTGGAAGAGATATGAGATTGGAACTGGGAAAACGGATAGATATAGGAGCGGCTCAGATTGCATAATTATTTCCAGGAAACGGCGTAACTCGCTGACGATGCCGTTTCTCCATATTGTAAGTCATTTTGCAAAAATTGAGAAATATCGCTAATCGCTTTCCTTGTGTTATTTGGGATAGGGGAGTCGACTTGTCCGAATCCAATTTTGACAATAAAGGAAGCCCTTTCCAGCGTAAAGCTGGAAAGGGCTGAATTACAAAGCTTTAAAGGCTATTGCGGGTCTGGAACGGCATAAACAAGGGATTATCCGTGTATACCGAACGAGTATATATGATTCCTTAGGCGGTCAGCTCCCCGTTAAACGGCTAACATACTACCAGAATTCTTAATCATACGGTTTTTCAGCAATGATCAGATCGGCGCCCGCTTCACCCAGAGCCCTGCGGATTTCCGGGGTTGCGCCGTCGTCCATAATTACGACGTTAAACTGGGAGAAACGCGCAAAAGTGAAAAGCTCGTTCACACAGAGCTTTGAAGAGTCAGCGACCAGCACCGCGTGATTGGAGATCGCGATGATCTTCTTTTTGATATTTGCTTCAAACTGATTGGCGCTGGTGCAGTTCCCGCGCACAGAAAGGCCAGTGGTGCCGAGAAACGCAATATCCACATTAAGGTCATCCAGCTGCGCTTCCACCGTGGGGCCGATCATGCTCATGGACTTTGGAAGGATCTGCCCACCGAGCACAATGACGGTCCAATTGTCCCGTTCGGCGCACTCCCGCGCAATGTCCAGGGAGTTTGTGATAATCGTCAGGCCTTCCACCTTCTCAAGGAAGCGGATGATCGACCAGGTGGTCGATCCCGCATCAAGGAAAATGCGCATACCCGCAGTGACGAGCTTTGCAGCCGCGGCGCCGATGCAGGTTTTCTCCTTGAGATTTGAAAATTTGCGTTGCTGCACCGGCGAAATATTTTTCATCATCCGCTGCAGCTCCTGGGTCGCAATGGCGCCGCCGTAATTTTTTTCGATAAAGCCCTCTTTTTCAAGCTTGGCAAAATCCCGGCGGATGGTTTCTTCCGAAACCCCGAACTGTTTTGCGAGATCCTCCGCTTTTGCACTGCCATTCTCGAGAATCTGCTCCCGAATTATATTTCTGCGCTGCGCTGCTATCATGCTTGATCTCCTGCTGTTTCCCGTGACTTTTCCCATGCTGTTCACCCCGGTATGACCTATTGTTTTATTATATCGGTTCCTGATGGAAATTTCAAGGATTTCCGGAGAATCATTCGGCGATCTCAATGGCATCCTCCGGGCTGGTCAGGAATTCTTTATAGATATCATTGTCAAAGGTGCGCTCTGGGAGCAGGATCAGCACATTTACCTCTTGGGAATCGCCGGCGGGGAACTGCGTGCCATGGATGGTCCCGGGATTCAGCCGCACAAAGGTGCCTTGGGGAATCCGGAAGGCCTTCAGGCGGTTGTGATCGAACCCCTTCCAGGAGGGACCGACAAAAATGATGCAGTCCCCGTCGAGCGGCAACAGGCCCTCCGCGGTATATTTGTGGTATTCAAGCGCGGGGATCAGCATTCTGCGTTTTTTTACTTTTGCCAAACATACCGAGGGAAGGGTGGTTCCGGAAAGGTTTAGTGTAAGCAGATCGGGATAAAATTCCGAATCGCCCGGTTCGCCCTTGAGATGCCCCGTGAGGTCGTCCAAGCTCCGAAAGTCGCCGTAAGGGCGGAAGGTTTCCCGCGTGAGGGGGGTCACTGAGATCTTTTTCATCCTTTTTCCTCCTTAGCCCCGCAGGATCCGATGAATCGTGTCTTCATCAGGGGTGACCGGGTCCGGTGTAATCCCGCCGGGGAAGTATTTACAGGCTTCATAAAGCGCGGCGGCATAACTGCCGTAAAGTCCGGTGCAATGGTGGATGTACGGTCCATAGATGAATTTGTGCTCCCACTTTTTCCAGTCGTCGAATTCCGCCCAGACGTACGACCCGCGGCTGTATGGACCGATGGTCGTTCTGCCTTCGCCCATCAGGAGCTTATATTCACCGTTCACAGCATCAAAACGGGTGATGGTGAGATCTCCGCTTTTGAGTTCGAACTGGCCGGCGCACTTGTAGCCCTTGCCCTGGTGACAGCCCAGCGTGACTCCCTTTTCGCCGACCAGGCTGGGCGGGAAGACGCCGCAGTGCCAGAGCAGTTCCGCATTGTCGTTTTCCGGATGCCGGATGGTGAGATCCGCAAAGAAAGGCGGTTCGCTGCCGCCGTTTGCGCCGAGCGCCATGGTAGCGGTGAGCGCACCGTGCAGGTCGCATTCACAGATGACGGGAAAGCCGTCGTCGGTGCTGTCGCCCATCATATAGCAGGGGGCGATGTCCGAGATGGCGGTAAACGGGGCCCAGCACTGGGTTGCGGCGGCGGAAAGCCCCTCCTCTTCGGCCCACTGCCAGATGGCAAGCTTCATCGAGCACATCTTGTCGAGATATTCCTTCTCCACATCGATCCGGTTGATCTTTCCGCGGATACGCGCAAGCTCCTCTTCAAATTCCGGGCCTTTTGCGGAGAACAGGTTCTGGAAGCGCTCCTGCAGCTCGACCAGGGTGATGGGAACCACCTGCACGCCGAACCGCTCGAGCAGTTCGCCTTCATTGCATTTTACCGACCAGAAAGCGTTGGGACGCACGCTGATCTGGCCGATGCGCGGACGGTTCATGGCCTTGACCACGCCGGCGGCGGACAGGAAGGTGCGCATCCCTTTTTCGAAGGCGGGATCGTCAATCCAGCAGTTGGTGATATAGGTGAACTTCACCCCGAAGCGGCTGAGCACCTTGCTGGTGGCAAAAAGGCCGCACTGCGCGTCCCGGAACCGGTATCCATCCGGCTGCGGCGCTTCGTCGCGCGGCGCCCAAAGCAGAACCGGCTTGTCGACCAGGTCGGCCAGACGGCAGACCGCCTCTTCGCAGCCAAAATTGACGTGCGGGATAAACAGCGCGTCGATCTGCTGCTCTTTGAAATAACGCGCTGCCGCTTCGGCGTCCCTGCCGGCGTAGATCAGCCCTTCCTCATTGAGAAAATCGAGATTTACAAAATCCACGCCCATCCTGCGCAGTTTTTCTTCGATCGCCTGTTTATGCTGCTGCGCGCGGTCGAGCCGGAATGCGGTTTCGCTGAAATTTGCCCGGCGGGTTGGTGCCAGTCCGAGGCGGATATGATAGCGCTTTTGAAAACGTTCCAACATAACAATTCCCCCAAAATTAATAGATCAAATCCACGAAGAAGGTAGTGAACGGCTGGATGAAAGTCAGCAGGAAGAGGCAAACCACGCCGAGAATGTAAAACGGAACCGCTTCCCGCATGAACTTCTGAATTTTGCATTTGGTGATGCCGCAGGTGATGAACATCAGAACGCCGACCGGCGGAGACAGTGCGCCCAGCGCCATATTGAAGATCACAACCATTGCGAACTGTATCTCATTGATACCATAGCTTGCGGCGATCGGTGCGAGAATTGGGACAAGGATGATGGTCGCCGCATTGCCCTCGATAAACATGCCAACAAAAAGCAGCATGAGATTGATAATAATGAGGAAGACGTACTTGTTCGAGATCACCTGCAGAATAAACGCGGTGATTGTCTGTGGAATTTTTTCCTTAGTGAGTACCCATGCAAATGCCGACGCAGAACCGACAATTAGCATGATCGACGCCGTTGTGAGCGCGGTTTCCTTGAGCCCTTCTATGATGTGCTCCCAACGAAGTTCGTGATAGAAGAGGCCGAGTAGCAGCGCATAGAAAACTGCCACTGAACCCGCTTCAGTCGGTGTAAAAACGCCGATTCGAATGCCTCCGATGATGATGATCGGCAGACAGAGGGGGAAAAAGGCGTTTTTCAGTGCTTGCCAGAAAGTGATCGAAATTTCATCTTTTGTTCGATGCACCTCATACCCGCGTTTTTTAGAGATATAAGATACGAGCAGCATCAGTGTCACACAGAGCAGCAACCCTGGACCAATTCCGGCGACAAAAAGCTTGCCGATTGATACGCCCGCAATCGAACCGTAGACAATCATTCCGATCCCAGGAGGAATGAGCGGTGTAATCATAGATGAGGTGGCAGTTACCACAGTGGAAAATTCCTTCGAGTAGCCTTTTTTCTCCATCTGCGGAACAAGGATTTTTGACTGCATTGCTGCGTCGGCCATACTTGACCCAGAGAGTCCGCCCATAATCGTTGAGAGCAGGACGTTCACCTGCGCCAACCCGCCTGCCATCCTCCGGGTGACGACGCTGCAAAAATCCATGATCCGCTGTGTAACGCCGGTGTAGTTCATGAAGACGCCGGAACAGACAAAAAATGGGATAGCAAGCAGTGGGTTGCTCTGGATGCCCGAGCACACCCGCTGCGCAATGATGAGCTGGGGAATATTGGGGGTGAGCATAAAATAGGTCACGGATGCCGAAAGCAGGGAAACAAAAACCGGGATTTTCATGAACAACAGGATCAATAGAATGATTGCTGCTAGGCCAACCGTACTAACCTGCATCCTTAATCACCTCCTTTTCCTGGAACTCCCGCCAGGTCGTCTTGGCAAAGGACAAGATCATCAGCACCGAACACAGCGGCACCGGTGCATATACAAGCGCGCGAGGAAACTTGAGCACGTCGGTAACGCGGTGATTCCCAATCTGTTGCATCACAAAGCCCATGCTATTCCAGGCCAGAAATCCTAACACAAAGGCGGAAATCAGGAAAATTACGATGCCCGTCCATCTCTGGACAGCCTTGGGGAAAAGATCCACCACCAGATCAATCGCAATATGTCCACCTGTGCGAAATGCCGCGCTTCCTGCAAAGCAGGTCACCCAAATAATCAGGGTCATCTGGATCTCATCCTGCCAGGCAATGGGATTGTTGAAAAGATAACGCATAAATACTCCCACAAAAGTGAGCGTGATTAAACAGGCGAGGCAGGCCACTGCAAGCAGCAGATCCAGATTGCACAGCGTCCGTTTCCAGGGATTCGTAGCCATTTCCTTTTCTCCTTTCATCGAACCCGCGCGGGAAACCGCGCGGGTTCGGACTGAAAAGCCGTTTACGCTTCCAGAATGTCGAGGATGGTCTGGCGCAGGTCGTCCGGCCAGGCCGCGAATTCCGGCGCTTCAAAGTATTTTTCACTTGCGTCGCGGAATTCCTGTAGATCAGCAAGTTCATGCACGGTCACGCCGTCCGCCTTGAGCTTTTCCAGCGCTTCGTCGGCCACCGAGCCGATGTTTGCGTTGAAGTACAGGGCGGCTTCCTCACCGGACTCCAGGATCGCCTGCTGCTGTTCCGGGGTGAGGGAATTGAAGAAGTCGGTTCCGATGCTCCACTCGGAGACGTCGAAGGAATGCGCGGTCAGGGTCAGGTCTTTTGCGACCTCCTGGAAAGAGCCGTTATAAAGCACGTCGAGCGGATTCTCAACCGCGTCAATGGTTCCCTGCTGAAGCGCTACATAAACTTCGTTGAGCGACATCGGAACTGCAGTCGCGCCGAGCGCTTCCATACCGCGGATGAGGCAGGTTTTGGTTGGAGTGCGGACCTTGAGACCCTTCATATCCGCAACCGTCTCGATCGGGCGCTTGCTCAGCAGGTGGCGCACACCGTAATGCCAGCGGCCGCTGACAATTTTAAGACCGATCTCTTCGAGTTCGGCGGCTTTTTCATTCCACCAGTCGCTCTCATGGACCTTGTCATAATCTTCAAAGCTGGTGATCAGGTAAGGTGCCATCACCACGTCGAATCCGACAACGCCGAGATCCGCGAAATGGCCCGCGTTGACGTTCATGATGACTGCGTCGCCCGAAAGCGCCTGGTCAACCAGGTCGGTCATGCTGCCGAGCTGCGAGGAGGGATAGAGTTCGAAAACGATGGAACCGTTGGATTTTTCTTCGACCAGACGTTTCCATTCTTGGCAGGCGAGGTCGAGCGGTTCGCCGGGGTTGTTGTCGTAACCGACAGAAATCACGACGGCATCAGCAGCGGGTTCAGCAGCGGGCTGGCTTTCAGCCGGCTGCGCAGCGGCCGAGGAAGCCGGGGCTGCGGAACTGGCGGGGGAGTTTCCGCCGCAGCCGGAAAGGCAGACGGAAAGGATCATGATAAACGCCAACAGAACGGTGATGCTTTTTTTCATAACAGAACCTTCTTTCCATTTTTCTCTATTGGATATTTTATTTGCAGGGACACTGCAATTCCAACGATGCTGAGCGGAAAACCTACCACGCTTTTCCGTTGCTGTGCAGATAATGGACCATCTTGTCCAGAACGGTATTCTTTACCGCTTCGCGGCCCGTGCGCAGTGCCTCTTCGCTGAGAGACCCGCACCATGCGTCGGTTTGGCGCGCGGATACTCCGAGCGCCGCGAGCAGGGACAGTTCCAGGTCGGTTGCGATATTCACTTTGCTGATGCCGCCGCCCGGCAGGGTGAAAGACCCGATCACCATTTCAGCGGGAACCCCCGAACCGCCGTGCAACACGAGATAGACCGGCGTGCGCTTCCGAATGGCCTGGATGATCCTGTGATCGACGGTGGGCTGTTTGACCGTATACACCCCATGGGCGGTGCCGACCGAAACGGCAAGCGCGTCGCAGCCGGTGTATGCGGTAAATCTCTGCGCTTCGTCCGGATCGGTGTAGCTTTCGCTGTCGGTGTCGGTCTCCACCCGGTCGTTCGCGCCGATCCGCCCAAGCTCCGCCTCGACGCTGACGCCGCGCGCATGCGCATACTCCACGACCTTGCGGCTGAGCTCCGCGTTCTCGTCAAACGGCTTTTCGGAGGCGTCGATCATCACCGATTCAAATCCCGCCGCAATGGCGTCTTCAATCACCGAAAAATCCTTTGTATGATCGAGGTGCAGCGTGGTGGGCACGGTGATCCTAAGCTCCTTTTTCTGCTGAAAAAACTCCGCCGCGAATTGTTTGGGCGTTATTCCGTAAAGATTAAGTTCCTTTTGCGAGATTTGTACAATCGCGGGGGAAGCGCATTCCTGCGCCGCTTCGAGCACCGGCCGGATCATTCCTACGTAGCGCGGGGAAAAGGACCCGACCGCATAGCCCTGCGGGATGGTGTTTTCCAAAATCTCATTCAGTTTCATTTCATCATCTCTCTTATCCAATTTCAGTGATCTGTTTTCACCGGTATCGCCGGATTATCTGCTGCATCGGCAGGTAAAGGGACTCATAGGTCTTTCGATAGCGGCTGTGCCGTTCTGCGTCCGGCAGGAACGATTCCCGTCCGCGCAGGCTGGGAGGGTTTTCGCTGTGGATTTTTTCCAGCGGGATCCCGGAGGCAAGCATCGCCGCGCCGGCGAGCGCCGCTTCGCCGCATTCCGCCGGGATCACTTCGCAGCCGAGCATATCTGCCAGCACCTGCATGAGCGCCCGGTTGCGGGTCCCGCCGCCGACCGCATGCACGGTCCGCACCTGCCGGGCGGCCGGTGAATGCTCCCGGATCAATCGGATTTCGTAGCCCAGCCCTTCGACGATCGCATAGGCGAGATCCTGTCGGTTGTGCTGCAAGCCGAGCCCCAGGAATCCACCGCGCACGTCCTTGTCGAGCATCGGCGCTCCGCTTCCGGCAAGGTACGGGAAAAAGAGGATTTCGCCCACCGTCCCGATTTTCGGCGCGAGCAGCTCGTCGAACGTGCGGTAGTCATCCTCGGGAAGGCCGAGGATCCGCTTCCCCCAGTCGATCGCGCTGCCCGCTGCCTGGATGGCGCCCAGCCAGGTCATCTGGCCGGGAACAGCGTGCAGACCGTAGGAATAGCCGTTTTCAAAATCGGGCTTTTGCAGCGGGCGCGCCGGGAAACTTCCCAGCAGCACCCCGGTGGTCCCAAGCGAAAGGAACAGGCTTCCGTCGTCCACCGCGCCAACCGAGGCGGCCGCGCACATGTGGTCGTGCCCGCAGACCGCCACTGGGATCGCCCCGCAGCCAAAGGCTTTTTGAAGCGCCGGATTCAGGACGCCGACGGCTTTTCCGCTGGGAAGAACCGGCGGGAACAGGCTGGCAGGCAGGCCAAGCGAATGAAGAAAATCTGTATCGTAGCACTGTTGTGTGATCGAATAGGCGTAGGTGCGTAGCGCAAGCGTCGGATCGATCCCAAAACAGCCGGTGAGCCGCCAGGCGAGATATGGCGCGGCCTGCAGAAAGACCATGCCCTCGGGGGAGCGGCCCTGTTCCGCCAGCTGTGCGAGCGCTTTATATGCGGAATATTTGTGGCTGTTGTGCATCCCGGCGCGGTAAAAGAGTGCTTCGTCCGTCTCATTTTCCGAAACCCTTTGAGAAAATACCGCGGAGCGCTGGTCCGACCAGGACTGCATATCTCCGCAAACCCTGCCGGTGTGCCGCTCGACCAGCACGCCGGGTTCGGCCATGCTGGTGATGCCGATCGCACGCAGCGGGAATGCCTGCGCGGCCTTTTGGATCAGGGGCCGCAGCGCCAGCCAGATGCCCTCGCCGTCATAGACCTGCGCGCCGGTGCGGTCTTTCTTTTGGGGCGTCGGCACATGCGCCAGATGGACAAGCTCCCAGTTTTCATCCAGAACGCCGACCTTGCTGTTCGTTGTCCCAAGATCGATGCCCAGATAACAGGCTTTGCTCATATCTCTGCATTCAGCCGCTGGTAAAGCGCGGCGACCGCCTCCACAGCCGGCCCGGTGGAAAACAGGATCTTTTCCTGCGCGGCTTTCGGAAGCTGCCGCGCGGCGTCCGCCATGGAAGCCTGTGCCAGAAAGACCACGTCGCCTTTTTCGCAGGCGTCGGCGGCGGCCTTTGCGATCAGCTGGTCGTGCAGGGGTTTGTCGCCGGAGATGAGCGCCTGATAAGCGTCTTCCACCAGGAGCGGCTCCACCGAAGCGCCCGGTTTCGCCTTGCCGCGCAAAAGCCCGCAGGATGGGCGTAGCGTAGACGGCAGCGTTGCGAGCACAAGGATCCGGCCGCCCCGCGTGGCCGCCAGGTCGCTGACCGGATCGTCGATGCGCACGATCGGGACGGAGATTTTCCCGGCGGCGAACTGCTTGAATTCTCCGACCGAAGAACAGGCGCTCAGGATGACCTGCGCCTGCTGGCGTTCGGCGAACCGAGCATAACAGAGCAGCTTCTCAAGCGCATAGGGCAGGGTGTTTTCGTCCTGGATGAGCATCGGGAGGATCGAATCGTCCGCAAAGTTTTCGATCTGCGCGCCCGGGCAGGCCTCTTTCAGCATGGCGGTCAGCGGTGCGATCGTCGCCGACGTGGTATGTAGAATTGCTATTTTTCCCACAGTAAACCTCCGCTTTTCAAAAAATAGTGTTGAACTTTGATTTTAATGTTGTGGATTTCCTGAAATTAAAAGTCGAATTAATGTTGTATCTTTTTATTTTAATGTTTAATGATGACCGTTTAACTGTATTATAAATCCACTTTCAACATAAATCAACCTTATTTTTGATGTAATTCTGACTGAATTTTGTCCGTGAAATTTTACGTTTTACATAATCGGCCGTTTTTCGGACAAAATCCACACTTATGACTGTTGATTTATGTTGAAATGGCCCTCATCAGCAAAAGATCCGGCAGAAAAAAAGAGAGACTTCGTTGCAGTCTCTCTTTTTTGCCTGTGTGAAGGTGTTCCGATTCAGATGGTTGGGAGCGATTCGCCGCGCAGTTCCCATGCGATATGCGCGCTTTCCTCAAGCTCCTCCAGTGCAAAAAAGGCGTCCATCAGGTTTTTGCCTGCGACGACCGGCCCGTGGTTTGCGAGCAGGTACCCGTCGCTGAGGCCCACCCGTTCGGCAAACAGGCTGAAAAGCTCCTGCGAGCCAGGTTTTGCATATGGGATCAGCCCGACGGTGCCAAGCTTCATCTTGAGGTAAGGGGTATGGCTTGGGATCACGTCCAGCGGATTCGGATGCGGCAGGCAGGACCACAGCGCCGCATAGAAGCTGTGGGTGTGGATCACCGCCTGGACGGCATCGCTTTTTTGATAGAGATGCTGGTGCAGCGGCAGCTCCTTGCTGGGTTTGATCCCGCCGGTGTGTTCGCCGTCGGCAAGCCCGACGCGGGAAAAATCCTCCGGCGTAAGGGTGCCGAAACAGGTGCCGCTGCCGGTGATATAGAGGGTTCCTTCGTGCAGAAAGCTCATATTGGCCGAAGAGCCCGCCGTCTTACCCCGTTCGAAAAGGCTTCTGCCGATCCAGATCGCGGTCTCCATTTTTTGCTGCAATTGCCGGTCCATTCCCTCACCCCCTTGTCCTATGAAGCGCGCGTGCAAAGAAATCCGGCTGGCCAAAGTTGCCGGATTTGAGCACGAGACGGATTTCCTGCTTTTGAAGCGGAACCATGACCGGGACGCCGGGGGCGATGCTCTCCCCAATCAGGAAGGCGTCGAAGCCCAGCGCGAGGGTGATCGCTCCGGAGGTTTCGCCGCCCGCGGCGATGATCCGGGTGAAGCCGTTTTCAACAGCCCGCTTCCCTGCTTCAGCCATCGTCTGTTCCAGCATCCGGGAGGCCCGCTTCCGGGCCTCTTCCGTTTCCAACCGGCGCTCCTCGGTTTGCACCGCGCCGGCGCTGTAAAGAAGCACATCGTCCTGCGGATGCTCCTGCACGAAATGCCAGATCCCATCGACGGTCTGTTCGCCGGAAAGCAGTTTTGCGGGAGATACTGCAAGCGATTTTCCGCCGCTCTGCTGAAAGGTCAGGATCTGTCCCCTAGTGGCTTTTGAACAGCTGCCCGAGAGGACGATCCCGCGGCCGGGCGTTTTGGATGAGACGATGTCACATGCGGCGGTGGAGCCCTCCCGGCACAGTGCGGCCAAGTGTGCCGTCAGCCCCGAGCCGCCGGTCAGCAGTCTGAGACCGCCGAAAACCTCCGCGATCCTGCGGCCCTGTTCCTCGGTTTCATAATCGGGCACGAGGTAGAAATGTTCTTTGTCCCTACCATATTCGTCCACAAATGCGCGTATTTCGGCGGGGGTTTTTGCAAGCGTCCGCGCGTCAAGCACAAGGGTGGGATATTTCCCCTGGGGCTGCATCAGCCGACCGATGTCCGAATCCCACATCGGATTGAGCGGATGGTCCTTCATCGGGCTTTGATTCAACGGCACGCCGTCCACATATAGGCACCCGTCCCGGACCGTGCGTTTATTGACGGGAAGCGATGGGCAGAGGAGGGTATACTTTATGTGATAATCTTCCAGTGTGCTGTCAATGGCGGGGCCGATATTCCCTTTTGGAGTGGAATCAAAGGTCGAGCAGTATTTGAGGTAAAGCTGTCTGGCCCCGTGTGTGTCAAGCCAGCGGAAGGCGGCGCGCGTATCGGCGACCGCATCCTTCGGATCGATACTGCGGGTCTTCAGGGCGATGACCGCTGCGGTACAGTCCGCGGCTGCTGTTTCATCATGCGGGATCCCGTTGAAAAGCACCGTTTTGATTCCCTGCTGCGCAAGGAAGGATGCTGCGTCGCTGGCCCCGGTAAAGTCATCGGCCACACAGCCGAGGGAAATACCGCCTGTTTTCAGGTTCATTGCAATCACACCTCTCAGTTTGAGTCGTCCTGTTTGGATCAACCCCATTTTAACTGTCCTCAGATCATGGGGCAAGGGATTTCACCGCCAAAACTGTCCAAAATGTAAACAATTTTAAAAAATATTATTATTTAAAGAAGAATTTTGAAGAAATATGATATAATATGTTTTAAAAATATACAATCGGAGGCGAGAAAAATAGATAAGATCAGGCTGCTGGCAATTGCGCCGTACGAAGGGCTCCGGGAACTTTTCCTGGAAACAGCAAAGGAACGGGACGACATTGAACTTACGGCATATGAGGGAGATATGACGCGCGGCGTTGAAATCGCCGCGTCGCTGCCGCTTATGGAATACAGCGCTGTCATCTCCCGCGCGGGCACGGCGGAACTGCTCGAACAGATCTCACCGATACCGGTCGTCGACGTTGGGATCTCCGTCTACGATATGCTGCGCGCCATCCGGCTCGCGCAGAATTATGAGGGAAAATTCGCAGTGATCGGCTATCCGATGATCACCGGTTTCGCGGTCATGATCAACGACCTGCTCCAGTACCAGGCCGACGTTTTCACAGTCAATGACCCGGCGGATATTCCGGATTGTCTCATCTGCGTCAAAGGGCTGGGGTACCGTCTGGTTGTGGGCGATGTAGTCACCACGACCCATGCAAAGCGCATGGGGTTCAACACCATCCTTGTGACGTCCGGCAAGGAGAACGTTCAGAATGCATTCGATCAGTGTGTCCGCTGGCATCGAAACTATTCGCAGCTGCAGGCGCGGTGTGATTTTTATCGCGCCGTCATTGAAAACAGCGGCATGGACGTCCTGGTTTACGACGAAAAACAGCGGCCGCTCTGCTCTATCGGCTCACAATCCCGCGCTGCAAAGGAAGGGGCGGAGCAGAATCTGAAGAAGTATGTGGAAAAGGTGCTGCAGGAAGGGAATCAAACCTTCGTCAAACGGATCGGCAATGAAACCTGTCTCATCCAGGGCAAACGGATTGCGAACACAGCGGAGCAGGCTGCGGCGTTTTATTGTACGCATCTTACGGAAATGCCCAAAGCTGACGAAGGAATCGTCTCCTACCGCAATCCGGACGACGTGCCGGCAATCAATCCGGAAACGCTGGCATCGGACAGCCCCGCAATACAATCCCTGCTGGAGGTCGTTGGAAAATACAGCCGGACGAGCTTCCCAGTGGCGATTTGCGGGCCACGCGGCAGTGGAAAGGGGTCCTATGCCTTTCTGCTTTATCGGGACAGCAGCTTTGGAAGGAATCCTTTGATAACCATTGACTGTGGGCGGGCAACCGCCAAACAGTGGAACTGGCTGCTGAAAAATGAGAACACCCCGCTTGGAGACTCCGGACGTACAATCTATTTTAAAAACCTGCATCTGCTTGGCCCGCGGCAGCAAAAGGAATTGGAACAATTTTTGCAGAATACCCGCATGGAAAAACGAAACCGTCTGCTTTTTTCCTGTGTGCCGGGTTATTCTGCGGATTTCGACCAGGGCGGGCTGTATTTTTATATCCGCAATGATCTGAATGCACTGACGCTTTCGATTCCGGAGTTGCACGAGCATGCCGAAGATATTCCCAATATTGCAATGTTGTATCTCAACGAACTGAATACACAGATGGCAAAACAGGTGATTGGCCTGCGGCCCGAAGCCATGGATATGCTGCGGAATTTTCACTGGACCGGTGATTTATCACAGTTCAAGCGGGTGATTCAGGAGCTTATGATCCGCACCGATTCCTCCTATATTAACGCTGAAGCCGTCTGTGAAGTGCTGCGGCGGGAGATTCCCCCTGCCAGCGGCGTGCAGAACGGATCCCAAATTAGCCTGTGTGGTACGCTTGATGAAATCATGAATTCGGTGCTCCGCACCGTCCTCGAGCAAGAGGGGATGAACCAGTCCAAAGCAGCCAGACGGCTTGGAATCAGCCGCGGCACCTTGTGGAAGCGGATGCAGCAGAGAGAACCAGTCGACTGAAGAAATTTTTGAAAAAATGAAAGGGACGGCTAAAATTGAATTCGAGTTGCGGTTTATCACAGTGGCTTCCTTGTATGATATATTTATCGCATATTTGACGATATTGCAAAACGAGAATATCGGTAGCGAAGTCCCAATGTGAGTTTGCGTGCCATCAGGTTCAGCCCGCGGATGTACCGGGTGTTGATGGTATTGGTCGCGCCCATCTCCGCCACCACATTCTGCCCGTCCCAGAGGTGCTTGTGGGTTACCGCGCTGCTGCCGGCGCCGGTCGTCTTGCTGTAGCATCGCTCATTCGGTCGTTTGAATTCTATTTATCGCTTTCTTTACGTTCTTAAAAATAAATGCACTTAATGCAAGAATAAAGATTAACATTCCGAGAAAAACAATGGGTACTTGATATGAATTAAAGGCACCAAATAAAAAAACCATATCCCCAATTCCAGCCGCCCAAAGTATCATTTGTGACTCAGGGTACAATTTATGGTTAAAAGTAAAACTCAAAAAACCATATACAAAAAGTCCTATTAGAAAAATGAATAAGACCGGCCCCCATTCTAAGTTGAAGCCAAGAGTATTAGTCTTAACGAATGAATATCCGACATACACTAAAAAACCAAACAACATAACCATGCTAGCTATTACAAGAATCTTTGCGATTTGCCCTAACTTTTTTAAAGCTTCGATATTTTTTGATGCTTTTACCAATGGCTCTAATTTCATGTTGCCCTCCTAACAAAGAATTTATAATTATAACGAGTCAGACCAAGTATATACTTGGCCTGACTCGTTATAATTATAGCTTTTCTAGTGAATTAATCCCATGAAATTTCAATTCCGACACCAACCCCGTAGCTGAACTCGGCTCCGATATTTTTGTTTTGCGCATTGATATTTGCTCCTATAGCACCGAGATTTAGATTTCCATGCAAATCGAACCCATCTCCTTTATATCCTAATGTGAACCTCTGAAGAGACACTTGAGCGCCAACTTTAAAGCCTCTCATCGAGACCCCTGCGTTTGCATTGCCTTGGGTTGCGCCCACTTTGAGATAAAAACCTTTATCACCTCCAAGAACTTGTGCTTCTCCGACGCCAGCAGCAGCGTCTATAAAATCCAAGGAACCGTTTTTTGCGCTCAGTACATCCAGATCCCCATAAAACATGCGTACCTTTTCATTAGGACCAGGGAACTGGCCATGTGCGCTGATCAATGCTTTCTGTTGGATGATTTCTGCCATCCACGGAGGAATTGTTGCACCAGATTCTAGATATGCTTCATAATCAGCAAATGCATCAAAAAAGTTTTTACGATTGCCGCCAAAGATTCCCCATTGGGGTTCTGTGTTTTTCTTCCCCCTACGATTGGAGGGATATAATTTATCAATCCCTTCATCATAGAGAAATTGCATACCATTCTTTTTCGTGTCGCCGGCGGTTCGATTACCTTTGTTAGGTGCCCCCAATAGCGGTAACAGCCCTGAAGGATCTGTCAGCAAAATTGGATTATTGTCACAGTATATAAACCAGTTTAGACCACTGCGCACTGGGTCTTCGGTGATGAACCGTCCGATGAAAGGATCGTAGTTTCTGGCCCGGAGGTAGTAGGTGCCGGTCTCGCGGTCAAAGTACTCCCCGCAGTAGCGGAAGGGGTTCGTGTCGGTCGCCACAGCGTCCAGCTGGTTCCCAAAGCCGTCGTACCGGTAGTTGATCAGCACGGTCCCGGTGCTGCTCAGCAGGTGCTGCACATCACCATGGTAGTTGAACTGGTAGTACTGCAGGTTGGTATCGATCTTGCGCGCCACCAGGTTCAGCCCGCGGATATACCGGGTGTTGATGGTATTGGTCGCGCCCATCTCCGCAACAATGTTCTGCCCGTCCCAGAGGTGCTTGTGGGTTACCGCGCTGCTGCCGGCGCCGGTCGTCTTGCTGTAGCGCAGGCCGTCCGGACGGTATGCGTAGCTGGCCGGGGCGCTGCCGGGCACGGTGGAACTCACCGATACCAGCTGCCCAAACCCATTATAACTTCTGGTTTCGGTACCGTCAACGGTTGTTTGCGTAAGCTGGTTCCCGTTGGCGTCGTAGGTGTAGGTGGTGACGGTGACGCCGACCGGCGCCACGAAGCTTTCCTTCGACTCGCTCACCAAATGGTTGTTCAGATCGTAGGTGTAGGTGATTTCGTACTGGTCGTCGTAGTCCTCGTTGTACACCATCATGGTCGCGCGGTTTCCGAACCGGTCGAAGGTGTATTCCTTGGTATAGCCGCCCAGCCGATAGTCCTCGTCTTCGAACAGCCTGCCCATTGTGTCATACCGGTGGACATTCGCAGACCCGTCCAGATCCTGCATATCGGAGATGTTTCCGTCCAGGGTGTAGGAGTAAACCATATCGCTGGTGTTGTTGGTGTTTTCCGTCCCCACATAGTTATCCACCTCTTCCACCAGGTTTGCCCTGTTGTACCGGTAGCCGGTGTAGATGTTGGTCTGCGGGTACTGCATCATGGTGCGGTTGCCGTTGGCGTCGTAGGAATACTTCACGACGGTGACGTTGTCGCTGCCCATCTCCACCAGGCGGTTGAGTTGGTCGTAGATGTAGGTCTGGTTGAGCTCTTCAACGCCGCCCCGCACCAGGAAGAACTGGGTGCGGTTGCCGTTTTCATCGTACTGGTACGCCTTGATCGTCCCGTCCGATTCGGTCTGCTGCACCATCCGCCCCATCGCGTCATACTGGTAGGTGATCGTCAACGTGCCGTTCTGCTCGCTGCGTTTCTGCCCGGTCTTGGTGTAGGCATGGGTGATGGTGGAGGCCACATTGTTGACAGTGACCGTTTCGGTCAGGAGCCGGCCCGCCGCGTCGTAGGTGTAGACGGTGACGTTCCCGTTTCGGTCGGTCTTGCTGGTGAGCCGCCCGATGCTGTCGTAGGCGCAGGTTTCGGTCTGATTCATCGGGTCGGTCATGGTGAGGACCGCGCCGAACCGGTTATAGGTGTAGGAGGTCAGCGCCGCACCGGTGATGCTGTCGCCCAGCATGCCGGTGTACTGGCTTACTTTGTTCCCCACTCCGTCATAGGCAAATCGGGTCCGGATTTCCTGATCTGCCCGGTCATCATACTGGATGGTATCGATGACGCGGCCGCGGCTGTCATAGATGTATTGGGTTTCCCGCCATTCGTCGTTGTAGCCCATCTCATACCAGGGTTCGCTGATCAACACTGCTTGCTTTACGACATTGCCCGCGGCATCGTAAAAATACCGGGTTATGGCGTTGGCCTCATCGTTGAAAGGGGTTTCCTGCTGAATCAGGCGGCCGGCCGCGTCATAGGTAAAGAAACTGTCGCTGCCGATATAATCGCGCGCCTTCACCTTGCGGCCCAGGGCGTCGTAGGTGGTGTAGATGCTGTTTCCCACAGCATTGCGCTCCCGCACCACACGGCCCGCATAGTCGTATTCCCACTGGGTATAGTAGCCCCTCGGGTCTAGTTTCAGAATCTGATTGCCCGCCCGGTCATACTCATAGGAGGTGACCAGATCGCCCAGCTGTTCGGTTACAACCCGATCCATTGGGTCTTTCAAAATAAACTTGGTGACAGTCGGAGCGTTCGTATCACCGATCGTAAGAATACGCTCCAGCTTGGTTGCCCTTCCCGCAGACGGATTGTAGGTATGTGTTTCCTCCATATCCACGTCGGTACCGACCGTATGCTTGGTGAGCACCTGGTCGAACAGATCATAGGTATAGGAAGTAGTTGCAAGCGCCTGGCTGTTGGGACCATAGTTGATCTGGGAGACAAGGCGCTCCAGATGGTCGTACTGGTATTCCACCATCAGCGTTTCCGGGGACAGCATGTAATCCTTGGAAATCTTGCCCAGCGGGGTATATTCATACCTGCGGGACACGCCGTTCTCGTCGGTCACGGTAATCTTATTCGCCGCGTCGTCGTAAACGGTCGCCTTTGTGGTTTCGTCCGGATTAGTCACTAGCGTTACACGCCCGATTCCGTCGTATGAAGTTGCAGTTGTGTTGCCATTGGGATCAGTCTGGCTGGTGGCCCGACCAAACCAGTCGTGAACTACAGAGGTTTTCACGATGCCATTTCCATTCGTAGAGGAAATCAAGTCGCCATGAATGTCTGTGACACCGGAGATCTGCTGTGTGGCAGGTTCATCGGTGTAGCTGCCGTAAGTATAAACGGTTTCCACGAAGGCTGCTGCATTCTCGAGATTATCCCCATAGAAACGCTTTTCACTGGCCACGCGGAAATTGGAATCATAGGTGAACTGTGTTTTTTCCTTCAGGGATTCCACGCCGTCCACCTTTTCCAGAATCCTGCGCAATTCAGGAACCTTACCCTTGCCATCCGTCTCGGTGCGCAGAGTATCGCGCGTAATGGTGTATTTGCCCTCCGCGGTCAGGACAGACTGCTCCACCGGGATACTGAAGTTTGTATCGTAGATAAAGTTCTTCTCCTGATTGCAGGATGTGCGCGCGGGGTACTCCTCGGTGATCTGCGTCGGGTTGCCCTTCTTGTCGGTGGAATAGGTATACCGGGTGATGCGCTGCCAGATATTTGTCTTGTCATAAATATCGGCATAATCGTAGTTGAGGTAGGAATCAAGTTGGACGGTCAGAAGCCGGTCCGTGAAAGCGTACTCGTGCTGCTCCACCCGTTTTTCCACGCCGTCAACGATATGATAAATCATTTCGTCGTCCTTGAAGCCATCCTCCTTGAAGGTGGTGACCTCTTTGACCTCGAAGGTCCCGGAAGCATTCTTATGGGACAGAATCGTGGCTTTGCTGGTATACGGGGCTCCCCAGTCCTGAGCGCCGTAGAGATATTCGCCGTCTTCATCCTTTTCGGTCTTGGACGCTTCCGATACCTCATAGCTATAGGTGCGTTCGTTTACAATGTTGGTGGTATCGGTAGGAGCCGGCAGATCTTTGCGCCCTGTCAGGACAAAGATACCATGTTTGCCCTCATATGGGGTGGGGTAGACGTCATTACGGGAGCTGTAGGTATACTCGGTACGGGCACCGGTGGGATGGTTGACCGCTGTCAGATTGACAAAGGTCACATTCACTGGCAGGTCGCCGGTTTCGTCGCGGCTCATCTGGGTCTGCAGAACCTGCTGGTTATAGACATAGCCGGTGGTGCGGTTTTCCGCATCGGTTGTAGACAGCAGCTCGCCAGTGCTGGAGACGGTGTAAGTGAAGAGGATTTCACTGGTATCCTGCCGTTTGATCATGAGGGTGCTTCCGCTCAGTTCCAACCGGATCATGCGTCCAAAAGAATCGGTGATCTGGTTCATGCGACCTGTGGAATCATAGGCAAAAGAAATCTGGTTACCGAAGCGGTCGGTCATGTGCGTTAGCTGATTGCTGGAGTTGAAGAATGCCTTGCGCCCATCCTTATAGCTGACCGTGTAGGCGTTGTTGGCTTTGGAGATGGTGTAATCTTTGAGCGGATATTCTTCAAAACCATTGTCATCCTCGTTGATCGCGAGGGAAAGCCCGTTCTCAAAGTGGACGAAGGTTTTATAACGGCTGCGATAGTCTTGGGTCAGTACCTTCTCAATGGAAGGAAGCATGAACCGCCAGCCGTAGCCCAGGCCATAGAGCTTTTTGAAATGGTCGTTGGGACGCTTGGAGGTGCGCAGGAAGACCGTGCTCTTTGCGGGAACAGTCCAGATATAGCCTTCGTAATACGGCTGATGATCAGGGAACATATCTGGATCGTTCTCAACAATATCGGGATCGTGACCATAGCTTTTTTCAATATCGCTAAGCATGTTGCCCTTGTTTTTCCAACGATAGAAGCTGTCCTCGATACAGGCATAAAACTCTGCGCGATAACTCTGCCATCTGGCCCTATAAACGATACTGTTCCAGCGGTCCCCGTCCTCGTCGTCATAATAGAGGTTGACATCCTCTGTGTTGGCTTTGGCAGAATCGTACTGCCGGGTGAGTTTCAGATCGAACCCGTTGCGGCCCGGCAGGACCAGATCGTCGTAGGTAAGCTGGACGGCACCGCTGTTGAGGATGACGTCCTCATTACCGGTTTCAATGCTGAACGGTGCGTCGTTGTAGTTTTTGGGGTCGTTCCAAGCCGGCTCGGGCGGCGGGGTCGGAGCATCCGGTTTGGTGGCGTTGGATGCCCTTGCTGAGAAAGTTGCAGGCTCATTTGAAGCAGTTTGCAGCTGCTTCATCTCTTTGCTGCTGCGATGGTAAAGGACCCAGCCGTCTTTTTCAATTATTTTACTCATACTGCAATCTCCTTTTCAGTTTGTCTTGGTCAGTTTTCATTTCGGAATTGTTTAGCCCTGTGATATTTAAAGAGGAATTTCTAACAGTTTTGTAAACCTGAAATCCAAATATTTTTCAGAAACACGCAGGGGGATCCCCCCCTGCGTGTTTCCCGGCTACCCATACAGGTATTCCCCGCGCGTTCTGGCGCTGTGTGGAGAAAGCCCGCCGGCTCAGCCAAGCGCCCCGTATTATGGGGCAGACTTCGAAAACCGGTCAATATTGTCAAGGATATGCTGCCTACAGGAATTACACCAGAAGCTGGACAGTGTGGGACTTGGACCAAGCACCCTGTCATAGATGGTCTGTGTATTACAGTTCGGATCGGCAATACAGTTTGCATTATGTGAATTGGTATTTGCGCCAAAAATATTGGAAATACCGGACAGAAGCAGAGCAACCATCTGCTTGGCGTTCACATTCAACGGCAGATTCATGAGCATGAACGGGCTTTCTGTTGAACTTGCGTAATAATACCGCTCAGCCAGCTGGAAATAGGTGTGCTGGAGCCCGCTGCTGGTCGTGAGTTGAATACATTTCGGATGACCTTGCCAGAGGATATGAAGGCCGTTTGGCTGCCTGCCGCGGTTCACATACCAATGAATCTGTTTGCTCCAGTTCAGGTGATGGATGTGATCCTCCTCTGAGTCGTATGTATTGGTACATTCTTCGCGGCTTCCATGCGAACAGGTATAAAGGATAGAAGTGCAGTCATCCGCCAAGGACGGGATCATGATATTCCTGAACGGGCGGCAGCGCAGCCCAAATTCAGAATAGAGGACGTCCTCGATATCGTCCGCGAAAACCTTAAGTCTCTGCTGGATTGCAAGGCTGGAATAACCGGAATGATACATAAAGTACCCCTGGTCATACTCCATAAAGGGAGAGAGGAAAGGTTCAAAAACCCATTCATCATTTGTGGTGGCGTTGTCGGTGTAAGCATACTGCGCCACATTTCCGCCATCAAGATCCATATTGTTTGGATCTACGCAGAGTGCCTGAGCATTGTTACTGCATCGAGAAAGCAGTTTATAGCTTCCGCGGGAGGTTAGTGTTACGGTCCACTCCTGGGAAGTAGGCGGAGTTGAGCTGCCTGCAGAAATACCAACATTGGCACCGGAGGCGGTTCCCCCCGGAATAACGGTCAAGCGTTTACCCGAGGCGACCCTTGGGATCAGCTGAAAGTAGTTGCTACCAGCCGCCTTGTACAGGAACCAGACCTGGCTCTCCTCGCCGGTGAATGCATTCTGGACACAGTTGGCGCCTTCCTCCGCACTTGCGGCGGTCAGGTACAGGCCGCTTTTGGCGTTGCGCAGACAGTAGTTCACGCCGCTCTCAGGTGCGATGCCGCCAGTGGCATTCACGACTGCGCGGGCCATAGAAGCGGGCAGGGCCATCGTCACCTGCTGTGAGGCAAGCTGGGGATCACTCCCCAACAGCGGGAATTCGGCAGTATGTCCGGCTGGAGCATTTTCCATCAGAAGCTGGGAGCCGGGAACCGCGGCTTCGTAAATATTCGGGGTTCCATTCATGGGAAAGGGTTCAAACCCGGTGGGATTGCTGTTTGCATATAGGCGATCACTCATGAGACATTCTCCTTTTTATAAATTTAGGTTTTGAGGGCTAATCAATTCCTTCATTACTCTAAAGAGCGATGAAGCCTCCGAAATGTAAACCCATGATTTTATTTTTTTAACAATTGCTCATTCGAAAGATGCTTCTGGATCATCAGCTTGATTTCCTGGATATCCTTAGTCGATTCCGTAAGTTCCAGAATGACCTGCTGATAATTCTGCTCCCGCTGCTCCTGGCGTTCGTCCCGTTTTTCCTGCGCTTTCAGGATGTAAAAAATCAGTGCGACGCTGAGCAGGGCCCATACACCGTCGACTGAAAACAGCTTCAGGAATTCCATATCCATCTGTGTTACCCCCTCCAATCTGTTGCGTCTTTTATTTTTTGCAAGGCCCGCAACTTGGTCTTGTTGATTGTCTGCCTGGACACCCTCAGGTCGGCGGCCACGCGCGCCACGGTTTCGCCCAGCAGGATGACGCGCCGCAGCACCAGATATTCCCGTTCGGTGAGAAACCCTTTGACAAGGAGCGGATCGTCCTCGAAATATTGGTCCACCGTGGCCGAGATCGCCTCTATCCTTGGCCGGACGGGTTCCGGCATGTCCAGCACAAGGACGGTCCGGTTTTGATAGTCCCTTTCCTGCTGGGCGAGCCTTATGTAGCACCGGAAAAGGGCGCGCTTGAAATATGCCACCAATACCGGGTCCTGTGCGGAGCGCAAAGTTTCCGTGCGCAGGCACATTGCGGTATAGAGCAGGAAAAGGCCAAGATCCTGCGACGTGTCCTCCGTATCCAGACAGGAGGCGAGCCGCCGGATCAGGGGCCTGAACTGTACCAGCAATTCCTCCATGGCCTGTTTTTCGCCACGCTGTATCCTTATTACCATATCGAGAATTTTCTCCATCAAGGTCACCTGCCTTGATAGAGAAAGAGGGAAAAGAGGTGCGTTTTGTAAACATAAAATGGAGAAAAAATAAAAAAACGCAGATCTCGTTTTGCGAGATCTGCGTTTTCAGTGTGGGAATTTGCTAAAATGTTTTAATTTGGGGAGACGTATAAATTTTTCAGGGATTAATTAATAGTTGGAATAGCAGTCGTCAGACTCCACTTCGTCACCATTGGAATCTAAAACTGTTAAGATGGCCTTTGTCCGATAGATATAGTTATTGCTTACACCAGTCCTACTCTTCTCGTAGGCTTTAGATCTGTCGTTGCCAACTCCGTAGATTGTTGGGAAGGTGTAGTAGTTGCTGTAGCTGATTCCACCATTGCTAGAGCGTTGAAGAACCAAAACCAGTTCATAATCATACCCGGTCGCAACATCTACAGTAGAGCCGCAATAGGCGGTGGTGCCATCTTTTCCATATGCGGCAGTAAATGAGTTGATTGCCACATAACGGGCAGCTGCTGGAATAGCCAATATGCAGACTACTAAAAAGCAGGATATGAGAGCAGTTATAAATTTCTTTTTCGACATGGTTTCCTCCTATTAATGCTAATGCACAAATTCCCACATTAATAGGACAAACACCGTGTCGAATTGTAACACCAATTTAGAAATTATTTTTGTATACCGAGCGCTATTTGTTTTACAACCTGTTCATCCAGATTTGATTTTAAGCGGAGCAAGCAGCCTTCCCGCTCCCATGCCATGGTCACAATACCGCCGTTAATATATAAAACAGCTCGCGCTCCGCTCTCCAGATAGAATTCTTCATAAAACTCGGCATCTTCGCTGTTGCCCTTATAGGAGGCTAATTTTGCGGATTTTGATTGGTAAAACTCGATATAGTCTCCGTTTTTATTGCTGTAATAATTAAGCCACTCTAAACTGGTTCCACTTGCGTTGGTTTCTGTAAAGCCGCTCGGCAATAGCGTTGGAGCAAATTTTGCGCCGGATGCAAGAGTGCTGTGTGGTGCCGGTACGAGTGCATAAGGGGTATCTTGGGTGACTAACGCATATTTATCTTGTCGAACAAATAACCAATCAAAGAAAGCTCCGCGGAAGTCCGATGAAACCGCCAGTGGAACCGATAGAAGCAATGCCAGAACAGCCGCGGTCAGCGCGATTTTATACAAAACTTTGCGGGCCGGTCTGTACGACTTGCGCTCTTGTTTTAACACCAGTTTATGGAATGTGTCGATTTTTTCTGGGTTCGGGCGGGGCGCATCTGGGGATTCCCGCAGTTCACGGGCTTCCTCCATCCAATTTAAGCCTTCCTGCTCGGCATAACTGATCATGGCGAGACGGAGAAGGCTTTCTTCGTATTCCAGCGATAGTTTATCTCTATCATTGGGCATATTTAGCTTCCTCCTCCCTGACGAATTTAAGCGCACGTTTCCTTGCCCTGGATAAATATGATCGAATATTTTTCGCATCAATATCTAGTTCATTTGCGATTTTTTCATCTCTCATCTCCATAACATATTTAAGATACAGAAGATCCTGGTCACGCTGCGGCAATCGCTTCATCGCATTACCCAAGGTTTCATAGTCGCACGATGTAAAGAGCTTTTCTTCCGGAGGATCTGATAAATCGGGAATCGTATCGGATAGGTCATCCAGAGTTCCAACACAGTGATGCTTCCTTTTTCGGATATCGGAAGTGACGTAGTTCTTCGCCGTGTTGATTACCGTTCGGACAATATAGGAAACCTGAACAGGTGCTTCCTTGCGCTTCAGAAAATCCAGCTTATCTATAAGCCTGATCATAGCGTCATGGATGATATCCTCCGTGAAATCATGATCATGCGTAATTTCCCAAACCAGTTTATACAATAATGCATACAGGTTTATGTAATGCTCCGTGAGGAAATTTCGGTCCTCGTCATTTTCAATTGCCAACAGAAATATCGGTAATATGTTGATCCCCGCCTTACGTCCAGTCTGAATTTGTCGAAATTAATCTGATTTTGTTGCAAAGCTGTCCCTTGATTGTCTTATTTTTAGAAACGGATTTCCACTATTCCTTTCTAAGAATGAGGCGAATTAACGGTGAAACGGTAATTGCATCCCTGATTGCAAGAGTACAGAAATGTGATGGAAAAGCCATCGAAGAAATTTTCATCCTGTTTTCACCCATGCTGCAGAAATATAACCGTCTGCTGAAGGATGAGGATGGAGCTAGTCAAATGCGGGTCTTCTTCCTGGATACGTTGCACAAAATTTCACTGGTGCGGATGAAGGACTTGGAAGATCCAGTTCTCATTCGATATATACAGTGCAGTTTATATCATGAGTACGTCCGCCTGAAGAAATCCGCACAGTTTTACTTAAACAGACATTTCGCTTTTACCGCACTTTCAGAAAAAGATTTGCGGACAACAGAAACCCTGCTGTCCGCGGAAGATAACTATTTTACAGATATATTTCCAGCAATGGATGCAGGACTCACTGATAAAGAAACCTTCGTATTGCAAAAAATTTTTTTAGAAGGCTTCTCTGTAAGCGAAGTCGCCGCAAACACAGGCATTTCGCGGCAGGCGGTAAATCAGGCAAAGCTGCGGGCGCTGGACAAGCTGAGAAAGAAACTGGCTGAACCGTAAATCACTTTTTCACCCATATTACCCGATTGATCCCCTCGAAATAGGGCCACGTCTTCCAAACCTCGTTCAGATGGGAGCGGCCATCCCAGGGCTCGCGGATCAGCACATCCCAATCGACTGCGCACCGGTTCTCATAGCCGTAGGCAACGGCATAATGCGGCCAGTTATGGCCGCTTATGTTGAGTAGAACCGGCCTACCCGCATCAATTTCTTTTTTGATCGTTTCCAGCGCCCTTGACAAAAGCCCATTACCGCGGTGTTCCCTTGGATGGAAGACGTAGCGGCTGGAGATCTTGCTCCAGTAGACAAAGCAGGTCTTTTCTGTAAAAACGCCGCGATCCCGCAACTCTTTTGGCGTCACCTCGGTTTCTTCCAGGATGGACGCAATAGTAGCGGCGCAGCAGGCGGCGCATCCGCAGTCCGCAAAATCCCTCGACAGGCCTGGATAATCCCTTTGCTGAAACAGGATCGCATTTTCTAAAATTTTCCCCATGATAAACCTCCACAGAAATATTCCGCTGCCAAGCGGTCTGTTCTCTATAGAGGTTTTTTGATATCCAACTGTAAACCTGGAAAACAAAAAAATATGAAGCGACTGTCAGGATGGCTTCTCACCTTGATCCCACTCAGATATGGATCTTAAAAATGCAATAACGTCTATTTTCTGTTGAGGATTGAGCCTTTTTATGTAACGCATGAGTTCATTTGAGAGCAACGCGTCTGTCGCGTCTTTCATATAGGACATATTTACATCCACGATGGTCGCCAGAGGGACTTCCAGGGCGCACGCGACTCTGAAAAGCGTCATAATCGTCGCGTTCGATTTTCCACGTTCCAGTTTGCTCAGGGGCGTGGGGGATATCCCGCTTCGTGCGGAGAGCTCCTCGAGGCTCATGCCTTTATGGGTCCGAATGTCACGGATTCTGCTTCCGACTTCTTCTTTAATATTTGGCAAAGGGACGCTCACCCCAAATCTTTTTAACCATGATACTCCCAGCCGAATTTTATTTCAAAATAGGCTAGATATAAATTTGGATATAAAAGTATAAAGAGTGAAAAAATATTTGTAACTATATATTTATTTTTAACCACAAAAGTATAAGATGGAGGTTCTGCGTGTGCAGCAATAAAGTTTATATCTATTGCAAATCAAACCGATTTGCCAATTAAAAGGGCTCGGTATTTGCGTTACCGATTTGCTCTGCCCAAGGTAAAGGCCCGGTTTGTCTGTTTAGGCAAACCGGGCCTTTGCTCTTTTTTTATCATACGCTGCAGATCCCCTCCAAGCTTGAATTTCTAAAAAATTCAAGCTTGGAGGTTAATATAAGTGACAAAAATACAAAATCTGAATACATACTGCAGGCAGTGCGTGCGAAACAGCTTAAAAAACGAATACAGGCAAAATGATAACGCCGCGAAACATATCACCCCAGTCGGCCTGCGGATCGCTGAGCGGGCAACGCCGGTCAATCCCTGCGATGAGTTCGAAGAATTGCTTTCCTGCAAGAGCCCGGAGGACTGGCTGCTCTTTATTGAATGCCCGGATCTGCACAAAGCCCTCTCGTCCCTCCAGAAAAAGGATCTGGAACTGCTGTTCCTATTATTCGTTTTTGGCTATACACAGCAGGAACTCTCCCATCTCATGGGGATTTCACAAGCAGCTATTAACAAGCGGTACTCCCGTATCAAAAAAACTTAAAAAATTTTTTTAAAAGGGTTATAAAAAACCCTGGGTAATGTGTCATAAGGGGTGAGGGATTCCTCGCCCCTTTTCCCTGTCTGGCATTTGGGGGGCTGAAACGGATCGTCCCTCCCGTTCTTTGAAAATCCGATATCCAGCAATACAGGCACATTCCCTGCTCTGTCGGCCCAAAAGTCGGCAAGCGCCAGGATGGATCCGCGAAGACGGCCTGCGGTTAACAGATACCGTAAAAACGATGGCATCAAAGGCCATGAGCGATCAATCCGTCCATAACCAGTCTGTGGTGGACTGGAGCGCGATGATCAGGAGCAGGTGAGATACTTCTGTCCCGTCCCAGCCAAAAAGCAAGGAGGGCAGCGGTCTGAGATCCAGACCGGGGTGCAATTCCCATGCGGTTCGCCCTACCAGCGGACGGCCTGTATCGCTGCCCTGGCCCAGGGATGGTAGTGTCCGAATATGGGTAATGAAATTTGAGTTTGGAGCCAGTATTGGCTTTAGAAATCGTGGGCGCCTCTCTATTGAGAGGCGCCCATCTTTGTGAAGCTGATCAAGACCAGCTATGAAAAATTGCCAAGAGGGAGGTAATAAGATGATCCGAGACAATCCAAAAACGCTAACCATTGACGACCTGCCTACCTTTTTCGGCCCGCGGCAGCTTGCCAAGGTGATGGGGATCAGCAAGGATACCGCATACAGATTGGCGGAGTCGGACACGTTCCCAAGCGCCCGGATTGGCCGGCGCGTCGTGATCCATAAGGACAGGTTTCTTGAATGGGTGGTCGTGTATTTCTCAAAAGGATGACAGGAGGTAGGCCGCAATGACAAAAAGGCAGGCAAAGAAAACCAAACCGCAATATCAGATGAGCGAGGGTGGGATCTACCCAAGGAAGGATGGCCGGTACACCGCCCAGATCTATATCGACGGTGACAAACGCACTTTCACTTCGACAGAAGAAAAGGCCGAGATATGGTTGAGCAAAATTAAGGCGGAAGTTGCGCTTGGAATCTACCAAAAACCGGAAAAGAAAGAAAAACAGAAAGAGGCCCTTGAACCTGTAAAACCTTCTCAGGAAATAACCCTTGGTGAATGGCTCGACCGCTGGTTGGAAATCTACGCGCAGCCTTCGGTCAAGCTGGCGACCTATGTAAGTTATGAAACCTATATCCGCCGACACTTGAAACCCAGTTTGGGACAGATCCTCATGAAAGACCTGACTGTGGGCATCCTGCAGGACTTTCTGACAAAGAAATTGACAGGAGGGCGGGCAGATGGACGGAAGGGTGGACTTTCTCCTAAAACCGTAAGCAACATTCATAAAATGCTCCTGCCCGCTCTGGAACAAGCCCGGATCGAAAACCTGCTTCCTGAAAACCTGGCAAGAAGCGTCAAACCGCCCAAAGTAGAACGTGAAGAAATGCGCGTCCTGTCCATTGACGAGCAAAAAAGATTTGTGGCCGCCTGTCTGAGGTTCCATCAGGAAGAACCCAACGCACTGGCCAGTATGGTCGCTCTCTTTTTCGGTCCCAGGCTTGGAGAGGTGCTTGGCATGCAGTGGAAAAATGTATCCTTTGAAAAGCGGCAGTTCAAGCTGACACATACGCTTAGCCGTCTGAAGAATTTGAACCCCCATATCCCTTCAAAGACCACCTTGGAGCTGCGCACGCTAAAATCCAGAAATTCAAAACGGACATTGGATATGTTCGACGCGATGTACGACCTGCTCCTTGCCCATAAAAAGGCCCAGGATGACATCGCCAGAAAGATGCCCGGTTATAATCCAATGGGATTCGTTTTCGTGACCCCGGACGGACAGCCGGTCGAACCACGCACCTATGAGGACTTTTTTTATAAAATTTCAGTAGCCGCGGAGATCAAAGGTGCTACATTCCATACCCTGCGCCATACCTTTGCCACGCGCTGTATCGAAAACGGCATAGATATCCTGGTGCTGTCCAAGATCATGGGGCACTCAAATCCAGAGACGACGCTGAAACTCTATGGGCACATTCTTTCCGAACACAAGCGGAACAGTATGCTGCGGGTGGGAACGATTTATTCCACATTTGTCGAGCTGCCAGCGAAACAGAAGGAGTCTCAACAAACCAGAAACGAAATTGACGAAATGGAAACGCTCTCCTTGTCCATGAGCAATTAATAAGAATGAAGTTCATACCTGAGAAAAGAAAACTGCTTGGGCAAAATTAAAAACAGCTGTCGTTTTGGCTGTCAAAATATTTTTATTTCGAGTCTGCGTTTCTGGCTTACAACTCAAAAAAAGACCATTTGGCCCCTCGTTTTCGAGGTTTGGGGCAGAAATGACTGTCAAAGATGACTGTCAAACCTGATTTGACAGTCATGGACAAAAAAAGAAAGTGGCTTGAACCAACTGTTCAAGCCACTTTCCAGTGGTTGCGGAGGCAGGATTTGAACCTACGACCTTCGGGTTATGAGCCCGACGAGCTACCGGACTGCTCCACTCCGCGATATTCAAATTTTGAATGCTTGATTATTATAGCATATCCTATAAAGGAACGCAAGTCTTTTTTTATCTTTTTTCTAAAATATCGATGAAAAGAATGTATTCGAAGAAAAACCGGCGGACGAAGTGTCCACCGGTACGCAAACTTCATTAGAATGCTTCTGGTTTTTCTTCTTGCGGATCTTCTTCGACGGCGGGCTCTGATACTTCGGCAGTCTGAGCGGCGGCTTCCGGCTCGGATTCGAGTGGTTCATCGGAATCCTCAGAAACCTGGGTCGCGTAATAATCGAGGTCGGACATGTCGTCATCCATCATATCGTCATCGAAATCATCACACAGCGTGCAGCTACGGCGTTTAAAATATGCGGCAAATGCGACGATCGCTCCGGCAATCGCAATCAAAAGCGCTACCGTTGCCAGAAATGTTCCTTTTCCCATAATATATCTTTCCTCCTGTATCAAAGTAAGTTGCTTCAAACGAGTTGCATTTATTATAAACCTTTCGGAAGTTGTTGACAAGCCATATATCTTTATTTTATACGTTTTTTATCCATTCATGCAAAATAAAACAGCCCGCTGGGAATTCTCTCAGCGGGCTGTTGAAGGGGGCACTTATTCGATAATCGGAGTACCGGTCATCTCTTTGGGCTGAGGCAGGCCCAGAATTTTAAGCAGGGTGGGTGCGAGATCTGCGAGCCGGCCACCTTCGCGCAGCTTACAGCCGCCAAGCCCGACCGCGATTAGCGGGACCGGATTGGTGGTATGTGCGGTGAAGGGCGAACCGTCCGGTTCAAACATCTGGTCCGCATTGCCATGGTCGGCGGTGATCAGCGCCGCGCCGCCCATTCCCAGGATAGCGTCAATGGTACGCCCAAGGCAGATGTCAACCGCCTCCACCGCCTTCTTTGCGGCATCGAACACACCGGTGTGGCCGACCATATCGCAGTTGGCGTAATTTAAGATGATGACGTCGTATTTGCCGCTTTCGATCCGTTTTACCACTTCGTCGGTGACGAGATAGGCGCTCATCTCCGGCTGCAGGTCGTAGGTCGCCACCTTTGGGGAGGGGATCAAAGCGCGGTCTTCGCCGGGGTACGGCGCCTCCACCCCTCCATTGAAGAAGAAGGTGACATGCGCGTACTTTTCGGTTTCCGCGATACGAAGTTGGGTGAGGCCTTTATCCGAGATGTATTTTCCGAAGGTATTGGAAAGCCCCTCCGGTGCAAACGCCACATGTACGTTCGGCATGGTTGCGTCGTACTGGGTCATGGTCACGAAATAGAGCTGTTTTCTGCCGCCTTTGCGTTCGAAGCCGGAGAAGTCCGGGTCCACCAGCGTGCGGGTCAGTTCGCGCGCCCGGTCGGGGCGGAAGTTGAAAAAGATGACCGAATCGTTGTCGTGGACGCCCGCGTCTTTCAGGCAGACAGTCGGTTCAACGAATTCGTCGGTGATCTCCGCGCCATAGGACTTTTCCATCGCATCGACTGCGGACGGGTTTACATTCCCCTCAGAGTTGACGATGGCATCGTAAGCGCGCACCACCCGCTCCCAGCGGTTGTCACGGTCCATTGCGTAATAACGGCCCATGACCGAGGCGATCCGTCCGATGCCGAGCCGGTTCATTTCGGCTTCCAGCTCCGCGATGAAATCCCGGCCGCTGGTGGGCGGGACATCGCGTCCATCCATGAAGCAGTGGACATAGACCTTGCGAAGGCCAAACCGTTTTGCCATCTCAAGCAGGCCGTACAGATGGGTGTTGTGGCTGTGCACGCCGCCATCGGAAACAAGGCCCATCAGGTGCAGGGCGGAATCATACTTTTTGCAGTTTTCCATTGCACCGGTGAGCGCCGGGTTATCGAAAAAATCGCCGTCCTTGATCGATTTGGTGATGCGTGTAAGCTCCTGATAAACCACCCGTCCGGCGCCGATATTGGTGTGGCCGACCTCGCTGTTTCCCATCTGCCCGTCCGGCAGGCCGACATCCATGCCGGAAGCGCCGATCAGGGTATGCGGGCAGGTGGCGAAAAGTTTTTCGATGTTGGGCTTTTTTGCGGCGGCGATCGCGTTGCCGTAATCCGCCTGGTTATATCCAAATCCATCCAGAATGATGAGTGCCAAAGGTTTTTTCATAAGTTCGTTTATCCTCCTGTGCACGGCTTTTATTTCGAGGCCGCCTCGATGATCGTGTTGAAATCGGCCGCCTTGAGCGCGGCGCCGCCGATGAGCCCGCCGTCCACATCCGGCTGTGCGAGCAGCTCCGCCGCGTTCTTCGCGTTCATCGAGCCGCCGTACTGGATGGTCATGGCTTCAGCAGCAGCGTCGCCGTAGAGCTTAGCGACCACGGTGCGGATATAATGATTGACCTCGTTGGCCTGTTCGGCGGTTGCGGTCTTGCCGGTGCCAATTGCCCAGACCGGCTCGTAGGCGATGATAATGCGACTGAGTTCCTCCGCCGAAACGCCGCCGAGCGCGACCTTGGTCTGCATGCCGACGATCTCTTCGGTGATGTCCGCTTCCCGCTGTTCAAGCAGCTCGCCCACACAGAGGATTACATCGAGGCCCGCATCGAGCGCCGCACGCACCCGCAGGTTTACCGTCGCGTCGGTCTCTCCGAAATATTGGCGGCGTTCGCTGTGGCCGATGATGACGTATTTGACTCCCATCTCGGTGAGCATGCCGGCGGAAATCTCGCCGGTGAAGGCGCCGGACGCCGCCCAATGGCAGTTTTCCGCGCCGACTTCGATGTTGGTGCCTTTGGTGGCTTCAAGCGCGGTTTCCAGGTTGGTGTAGGGCACGCAGATGATCACGCCGCAATCCGCGTCCTTGACGAGGGGTTTCAGCTCATTGATGAGCGCCTGTGCTTCCGGGCGGGTTTTGTTCATTTTCCAGTTGCCTGCGATAACTGCTTTCCGAACCGCTTTATTCATAACTGCATTCTCCTTTATTCTTGTCATTGGAACAGCGAAAAAAGGGAGCGGATTTGCCCGCTCCCTTTCGGATTACTTGTCGTTGAGGGCCGCGATGCCGGGCAGCTCCAGTCCCTCGAGGAATTCGAGCGAAGCGCCGCCGCCGGTGGAGATATGGGTCATCCTGTCGCCGAAGCCCAGCTTGGTGACCGCCGCCGCGCTGTCCCCGCCGCCGATGATCGAGATTGCGCCGCTGTCCGCCACCGCGGTCGCGACCGCGAGGGTGCCTTTCGCAAAGGCCTCGAATTCAAATACGCCCATCGGTCCGTTCCACACAACCGTGCCCGCGCCTTTGATGGCGTCGCAGAAGAGTTTTTCAGTTTTGGGGCCGATATCCATACCCATCCAGCCGTCCGGGATCTTGTCGCTGTCAACCAGCCTGCTCTGGCAGTTCGGATCGAATTTGTCACCGACGAGGTTATCGACCGGCAAAAGCAGGCTCACGCCCTTGGCTTTCGCCTTGGCGAGCATTTCCTTGGCCAGTTCGAGCTTATCCTCTTCGCAGAGCGAATTGCCGATCGAGTGTCCCATTGCCTTGATGAAGGTGTAGGCCATACCGCCGCCGACGATCAGGGTGTCGACCTTCTCAAGCAGGTTATTGATGACGCCGATCTTATCCGAAACCTTCGCGCCGCCCAGGATCGCGACGAACGGGCGTTTGGGGTCGGAAAGGGCTTTGCCCATGATGGTGATTTCCTTCTGGATGAGGTAACCGCAGACCGCCGGGAGGTACTCCGCGACGCCGGCGGTGGAAGCGTGGGCGCGATGGGCCGAGCCGAACGCGTCGTTGACATAGATTTCCGCGAGGGAAGCAAACGCCTTCGAAAGCGCCGGATCGTTCTTGGTCTCGCCCTTTTCAAAGCGGACGTTCTCAAGCATCAGCAGCTCGCCGGGTTTTAAGGCCGCGGCTTTCGCCTTGGCGTCCTCGCCGACAACGTCTTTGGCCATTTCGACCGGTTTGCCCAGCAGCTCACCGAGGCGTTTGGCGACTGGAGCAAGCGAGAACTCCGGTTTCACTTCGCCCTTCGGACGGCCGAGGTGCGAACAGAGGATGACCGCCGCATTCTTTTCAAGCAGGTATTTGATGGTCGGAAGCGCAGCCACAATGCGTTTGTCCGATGTGATCACGCCATCCTTCAGCGGGACGTTGAAGTCGCAGCGGACCAGCACTTTTTTGCCGGATACGTCGATGTCTTCCACCGACTTTTTGTTGTAGGAAGTCATGTTTGCCACCCTTTCTCGATTTTCTGTTTTTGGGTTTTCCCCGATTTTCAACAACTCTGTTAATTAATCAACAATCCATGGATTATTCTACGGCATCGGCTTTTTTTTTGCAAGCGTTTTGCGCGATTTTCCATGGTTTCAACAGCTTCCAAAGTTAGTTTGCGCAATTCTTTGGGGATTATTTTCCATAGGATACCGGTCTGAGAAAAATCCCCCGGCAGACACCGGGGGATTTTTATTTTTCAGGCCAGATAATCCTGTTCGCGCGCGCGGGTATTCAGCCGCTTCTCCCCGCGCACGATCATGGCGACCGCCTTGGGACCCGCGTTGATTGTGATGGCGGCGCCAAGCTGGAATTTTGCCTTTGGCGCGTGCCCGAACCGCTTGGAAATCTCCTTCCAGAGATCTTCTCCGTACTGTTCAATGCTGCCGTACGCCACCACCGTGGGGGCTTTTTTGTCGCTGGCATGCGCAAGTCCCTGTTCGCAGACGCGGACCACCACATTTTTGTCACCGCGCACCTTTTCCACCACCGCGGTCACGCCGTCGATGATCGAGATGACCGGCCGCAGGCCGAGCACGTCGCCCACAAAGGCAGCGGCGGCAGGGACGCGTCCCGAGCGGCGGACATATTCGAGCGAATAGGGGGCGAAATAAATCTCCACGCAGGAGAACCAGTCATCCAGGAATACGGTGACCTCATCGGCGGTTTTGCCCGCCTTGATGAGCTTGGCAGCTTCCACGATCGGATAGCCGTAACCGATGGAATAGGAGCCTGAATCAAGCACCGTGATGTTCATTTTGTCCACAGCCTCCGGGGTGTCCTCATAAAACTGCTTCTTGGCAAAGACCGCCGCCTGGAACATATTGGACCCCTTTGAGGTGATGGTCGTGTTGATCACATCCGTGTAGCCCTGCTCATAAGCGTCCTGGTACGCTTGGGCGTAGGTCACCGACAGGATGTGGCTGGTGACTGGCAGCTCCCTGGCCGCTGTCAGCCGCTCATAAAATTCCGGAATGGTAAAATCCACCCGTTCGAGATAGCCCTTGCCGTCGATTGCAATTGGGATCGGCAGCATGACGATCCCGCCCGTGAGCAGGTCCGCGTCCGGGATGTCACAGGCGGAATCGGTCATTAAAAGGATTTTCTGGTCGTGCTGTTTCTTTTTTGCCATACATGATCTCCTACCACTGATATTGGGTGAGTTGTCCGTGATTTTTGAGCGCCGGGAACCCCCATTGACGCAGCGCTTCATAAGTTGCGACCGCCACTGTATTGGAAAGGTTCAGGCTGCGCGCACCGGCAATCATCGGCAGGCGCACGCAGCGCTGTGGGTTTTGATAGAGCAGATCTTCCGGCAGACCCGCGTCCTCCCGGCCGAAAACGATATAGGCATTGTCCGGATAAGCGATTTCGGTGTAGATATGCGGCGCTTTGGTGGTGAAATAAAAGAATTCACCCTGGTTCTTTTCAAAAAATTCCGAGGTTGAAGCATAGGTGGTGATGTCCAGCAGATGCCAGTAATCAAGCCCCGCGCGTTTTAGTTTCGCATCGGTGATCGCAAAGCCCATCGGCCCCACCAGATGCAGCCGTGCGCCGGTCGCGGCACAGGTGCGGGAGATATTCCCTGTGTTCTGCGGGATTTGGGGCTCAATGAGGACAATGTTTAAAGTTGGCATCCGGGCGGCATCTCCAATATGAATTTTTGCGGGCAGGACATGTCCGCCACACCATATAATTTACCATCCTTTTACACGGTTCGTCAAGTAGCAATTGTTACATTTTGCTGATGCGGATGTTGAAAGCGCCTTTCAGATTTGATTTTTTCCAAAAACAGCGGAAAGTTGCACCTGCGCGCAACTTTCCGCTGTTTTTGCCGTATGGGTGAAAGGATGTGACTTATGAAACAATCGGATGAAGCGAAACGCCGCGAGCTGTTCTGCATTTTTATGGCGCGGGGATTTTCTCCGGAGGAATCGGTTCGCCGGGCGGGTTATGGCGCCGGGGACTGCGGCAGGCAGTCAGCGGCGCTTCTGGGAGATGCAAAGGTGCGCAGGCGGATCTCCAGGCTGATGAAGGACCTCTGTTGCCGCGCGCCTGAGCAGACCGCGCGCGCCGGGCTCGAACGGCTGGCGCTGGGGGACGTGGGAGGCGTACTCGCGCTTTTGGGAGACGAGGAGACCTTTATCCGGGACGCGGATCTGTTCCATGTGGCAGAGTTGAGGCGGCCCAAGGGCGGTGGGATCGAGCTTAAATTTTACGATCGGCTGCGGGCGCTTTCGCTGCTGGCAGAAATGGGGGCAGGTGGGGACGGCGCGGCTGGGTCGCTCCTTTCCGCCTTGGAAAAATCAGCCCGTGCCGTGGGAAGTGCAGAGGATGCCTGAGTTTTCCCGTTTCTCAAAAAAACAGCTCGCCGCGATGACCTGGTGGCATCCCCAAAGCCCGCATCATGGCCGCGGCGCAATTATCTGCGACGGCGCCGTGCGTTCGGGCAAGACGCTCTGCCTTTCCATTGGGTTTACCGTGTGGGCGATGTCCTGCTTTTCCGGACAGGATTTCGCACTCTGCGGCAAGACGGCCGGCGGGCTGCGCAGAAATCTGATCACGCCGTTGCTTTCCTGCCTGCCTGCGCTTGGCTATGCCTGCAGCGACCGGCGTTCGCGCGGATATCTCGAAATCTCATACGGCAGGCGCATGAACCGCTTTTACCTGTTTGGCGGGCGCGACGAAAGCAGCGCGGCGCTCATCCAGGGGGTGACCCTCGCGGGCGTGCTGCTCGATGAGGTGGCGCTCATGCCGCGCTCGTTTGTCGAGCAGGCGCTGGCCCGCTGTTCGACGGAAGGCGCGCGGTTCTGGTTTTCCTGCAACCCGGAGTATCCGCAGCACTGGTTCTATCGCGAGTGGATTCAAAAGGCGGCGGAGAAGAACGCCCTTTACCTGCATTTCACTATGCGTGACAATCCGTCGCTTTCCCCTGCCGTCCTGCAGCGGTACGAAAATCTTTACGCGGGCGCCTTCTACGAACGGTTCGTATTGGGGAAATGGGTGGCAGCCCAAGGCGCTGTTTACCCGATGTTTGACAAAAGTGCGCATGTGGTAAAAAAAGCACCCGTCTGCGGACGTTTTTTCATCTCCTGCGACTACGGGACGGTCAATCCGGCTTCGTTTGGACTGTGGGGGGAGCATGCGGGGGTTTGGTACCGGCTCGCGGAATATTACCACGACTCCCGCGTGACAGGTGAACTGCGTACCGATGAGGAATACCATCAAGCGCTTATGGAACTTGCGGGGGGCCGGAAGATCGAAGCGGTGATCGTTGACCCGTCGGCGGCGAGTTTTCTCGCGTGTATCAGGCGGCACGGTGTCTTTCGGGCAATCCCGGCGAAAAATGAGGTGGCGGACGGCATCCGTATGGTGAGTAGCCTGCTGAAGGAACAGAAGCTCCTTTTCTGCGCGGGGTGTCGGGACACAATCCGGGAATTTTCCCTCTACCGCTGGGACAACAGGGCGGGAAAGGATCAGCCGTTCAAAGAACACGACCATGCGATGGATGATATCCGGTATTTTGTGATGACCGCGCTCGTAAAGGACACATGCCCGTTTTTCGCCGCTTCGGTCAGCCGGGCGGATGGGCTACGCGGACATTCCGATGGGTTCTTTGGATGAGGCGCCCGGCGCGGAGCCGCCGCGCCATTTGGGCCGCGTCCAGGAGGGACGCGGCCGCCCGCGGAAGTGGTCCAGGAGGGACGCGGCCGCCCGCGGAAGTGGGCCGCCGCGCAGCGGGGCAAATGGCGCGTGTTGTGATAAAGGAGGAAACCTATGAAAATTTGGAACCTATTGCGGCACAGAGAACCGGCGGTGAGCGTGCAGACCGCACGGGAAGGGGTGAACGTGTGGAACGATACACTTTTGCTCTATGGCCGCGACTGTGCGGTTTACGACGGACTGCGCCGCTCGATTCCCATCATTGACGCGGCCATCGACAAAATTTGCCGGCTGGTGGGCGGCTGCGCGCCTGTCTGCGAAAACCGAAAGGCACAGGCGGAACTCGAAACCTTTTTCCGGGAGGTACAGGTGGGCGCTTCCTCCCGTGGGATGGAAAGCTTTCTGCGCTGTTATCTCGACAGCCTGCTCACCTATGGGAATGCGGTGGGAGAAGTGGTGCTTTCCGCCGATGGAGAATCCGTCGCAGGACTCTATAATGCTCCGATCGAGAATGTCTGTTTTCAGAATGCCGCCTCGCCGTTTGATCTGAAGCTTTGCGCCATGAAAAACAGCCTGACGCCAGTCCCGGTCCCGTATCCGGAACTGATCGTCCACACAGCGCTTTCGCCGCGCGCGGGGCAAGTGCTTGGGACTTCCATCCTGGATGGGCTGCCGTTTGTATCGGACATTCTGATGAAGATCTATGCTTCAATGGGGCAGAATTTCGAACGAATCGCCAACCTGCGTTATGCGGTGACCTACAAGCCGGGCGCTTCCAGTGTTGACCGGGCGTATGCCCGGGAGATCGCGGAAAACATCGCAACTGAATGGGCCGACGCGATGAATGAGAGCAAGCGGGGCCGAATCAAAGATTTTGTCGCAGTGGGCGACGTCGATATCAAGGTGATCGGCGCGGACAACCAGATGATCGGCACCGAAGTCCCGGTACGGCAGATGCTTGAACAGATCGTTGCAAAGCTTGGCATCCCACCGTTCCTTCTGGGGCTCAGCTGGTCGACAACCGAACGCATGAGTACGCAGCAGGCTGACATCCTCACCAGCGAACTGGAAAGTTACCGTCGGCTGCTCACGCCTGTGCTCGTGAAGATCTGCCGGATTTTCCTGCGGGTGCGCGGGTACAGCTGCGATACGGATATTGTGTGGGACAATATCAACCTGCAGGATGAACTGGAACTGGCGAACGCGCGTCTGACCGGTCTGGAAGCCGATAAGCTCGCGTTTGAACTCAAAACACTGGAGGGAAAAAAATGAAACATGCGATGATTCTCAAAACCGCGCAGAGTGTCCCGATTACGCCCGAACAGCTCGCCAAGATTAACGCGTTTTCCCGCCGGGAACTTTCGGCTGAGGAGGTTTACGTCTTTTCGCTCGTCCTCTGCGACAACGAGATCGACCGCGATTACGAGCGGTTCCCGGTTGAGAGCCTGCAGGTGCTGGCCGGACTTTTCGTCGGAAAGACAGGGATCTTCGACCACAACCCGAAAGGGGAAAATCAAAATTCCCGGATCTTTGAAACCGTGGTCGAACATGATCCGGAACGTCTGACCCAGGCTGGGGAGGGCTACTGCGTACTGCGCGCCTGGGCTTATATGGTGCGCTGTGACAAGAATGCTGACCTCATCCTGGAGATCGACGCGGGCATTAAAAAGGAAGTCAGCGTCAGCTGCGCGGTGGAACGCGTGGAATGTTCGATCTGCGGCGCCAATGTACGGGAAGCGCCTTGCTCGCATGAACCGGGACAGGAATATAACGGCGTGCTTTGCTGGCGCGACCTGATAAACCCCACCGACGCATACGAATGGTCGTTTGTGGCAGTCCCGGCCCAGAAGAAAGCGGGCGTCACAAAAGGCCGTATTCCAGGTGTGGATGGGGAACTGCTGAAATCGCTCGCGAGCGGCGGGAGCGTGACCCTGAACAAAGCGCAGGCCGCGGCGTTGACCAACCATCTCAGAGAACTTGAGCAGCTTGCCGAAAGCGGCCGTACCCGGCTGAATGAGCTGCGCCGCCGGATGGTGAAGCTCGCGGCGTTCTCGATGCCCGAGCTCGACGCGCGGGTGCTCGAAGAAGTTGCAAAAAACATGGATGAGCGGCAGCTCACCGCCTTTTGTAAGGGTTTTGCAAAGGATGCGCCGCCCGCTTTGCAACTGGGGGGCGTCGGGGAATCCGAAAAGCCGGACAACGGAGCCTTTCGGATTTGACCATCCGGGTGATGTATCCGGAAAAATAGAAAGGATGATTTTATGGGGAACTATCAGAATCTGAAACTCGACAAAGCGATGTACAAGGGGGAGCTGCCATTTTCGGCACAGCTCGAACGGCTCGATCCGTCCGTAAACTATACGGGCGGCGCGCTTGCCGGGCTCGACGCTTTCCAGCGCCAGCTCAAGCGCTTTGACATCAAGGTGAGCGGAAGCGCAAGCGATCCCCTCTCCAAATTCTTTTCCACCTCTGATTCGGCGGCGCTTTTCCCGGAGTATGTCATGCGCGCGGTTATGCAGGGCGCGGACGAGACCGAACTGATCAATGCGGTTATCGCATCCAAAACCGTCATCAATTCGCTCGATTACCGCACCATCACAACCACCACAGGACACGACATCGCCGCAAAGGTCGTCGCGGAAGGCGCGGAGATTCCAGAGACGGTGATCAAGCTGAAGGACAACCTTGTCAAGCTCAAAAAGCGGGGCCGGATGCTGGTCGCTTCATATGAAGCGGTCAAGTTCCAGCGGATCGACCTGTTCACCATCACCCTCAAACAGATCGGTGCGTACATTACCCGCGCTCAATTCGCAGACGCGGTGGATGTGCTCATCAATGGTGACGGAGCGGACAACGGAAACGCCGCGTCCGCGATCCAAACCGCGGGTGCCGGAACCCTTGCGTACAGCGACCTTGTGAATCTGTGGAGCCAGTTCGAGGACTTCACGATGAATACTCTGCTTGTTTCACCTGATATGATGCAGAAAATGCTTGCCATCGAGGAACTGCGCGATCCGGTCGCCGGGCTCAACTTCTCGGGCAGCGGCACGATCGGAACCCCGTTCGGCGCGAATGTCATCAAGTCCAAATCGGTTCCGGAAGGAACCATTGTCGGTCTTGACAAGAACTTTGCGCTGGAGATGGTTACCGCGGGGGACATCACCGTCGATTATGACAAGCTGATCAATTCCCAACTGGAACGGGCAGCAGTTACTTCAATCGCGGGTTTTGCGAAGATCTTCCCGGACGCCGCCAAGGTACTCACATTGAAAGCATCCGCGTAAGGCAAAGGCACGGCGGGAGCCGTGGCCGCATAGCGGCCCAACGCGGCATGGCCGCGTTGCCCGCGCTTTGCGCGGGACGGCTCCCGCCAGATCCCGGCGCGGGGAACTGGTTTTCCGCGCCGGTGAAAAGGAGGTCAACAGATGAATCCCGATCAGGTTTTTTGCCAGTTCCTGCTCTTTTCCGGGTTGAGCCCGGAAAGTGGGGAGAACTGGAAACCGCTTTGTGACGCGGCCACGGCCAGGATTTCCGCCGCGATGCGCACGGATGCGGACCCGAACGATCCGCGTTTGGTGCTTGCGGCAGCGGGAGAGGCGTATTGCCAGTACCATCTTATGCGTGCGGGGGACGGTGCGCAAAGCTTCAAAGTGGGCGATATCTCAGTTTCGGAGAGCAACGGCGTAAGCTTTGCGGATGAACTGCGCGCCATGCGCGATGAACTCTATGCGAATGCGGCAGGGCTTCTCGACTGCAGCTTCGCCGGGCTTTGGAAGGTGGATGGATGAACGCGGCAAAAGCGGTGCGCGTCGCAATTCAAAAATGCGGGGCTGAGACAGTGCTGAAAAAGGAAGGAAAAACCTATCGTTTTACAGCCTGCGTGATGCCGCGGGTCTATACGAATGAAACGCATATCCATCGGAAGGAAACATATTTTGGCCGGGAGGACCCCAGGCGGTTTGTCTATTACGGACCGGTTGCCGATGGCGGGGAACAGGCTGGAGATGGCGACGTCATTTTATGGGGCGGGGAACGCTATCTGCTTTCAGTCTGTCATGATTTTATCTTTCAGGGTGAAAAGATTTTCCGCCGGGCGGATGCGCGGCGGGTGTATGGAGGTGGTGTGGATGGATGAATTGGGCCGGATCAGAAAGACGCTTGCGGAATATCTCGCAGAGCGGCTCGCCGGAGATAATATCCGCGTGATGGAGCAGTACCCGGCCAACTGGCGGCAGGTTCCTCCGGAAAGCGCCTGTGTCGCGGTGGGATTTGCGGGTGTTGCCTTTCCGGGTTCCCCGGATGGGATCAATCAGGCAAAACTCACCCTCCGGTTTGATATCCTATGCCCGGTTTCTGCTCCGAATGACTGCCACAAGGTGTTTGAAAAGCTTTGTGGCGCGTTGATTTGCGTGCGCGGGCAGTTTGGCGTGGGAGGAATTTCCTGTGGAGAGATTACCTATGAACGCGGCCTGCCCGCCTTTGCCCTTACGGCGAACGCAATGTTGAGCGGACTGTTCACCCCGCCGGAGGATGCGCAAGGCGTGCCGCTTGAATCGATCCTGGTCAAAACGAAAGGAGTTTCGATATGATCCATATTCCTACCACCATGCGGCCGGGTGTTTTTACCGACTTGCGGGTGCATGCGGCTGCCGCCTGCGGCATGTATCGCGGGATTGCCGCTGTAGCGCGGACCGTGTCCGGCGAACCCGGGGAAGCGACCCTGGTGCGCGATCCCGCGCAGGCCGCTGTTTTCGGAACGGACAGCGCGCTTTATGAAATGATTAAGGCCTTATTGGAAGCGGGCGCTTCACAGATTTATGCCATTCCCGCCGGAGAGGACTATACCGCGGCGTTTGCCGCTGCGGAAAGGCTGCCGGTTTATCTGCTCGTCTGTGATGGAGGGGCGGATGTACTTGCGGCACATATTTCCGCCTGCTGTGAAAACGGCAGAGAACGGATTGGCCTGCTGGCTGTGTCCGATCCGACCGCAGCTGCCGCTGCGGCCGGGACGCTCAACCACCCGCACATCGCAGTGATTTGCGACGGCGGGGACGATACCCATGTGACCGCGGCGGCGTTCGCGGCGGCGGTGGCGCGCTTTGGCGCGTCCGGCAGCCTCAATGGGCTGCCGGTACGTTCCGTCGGGGGATCCGGCGGAACGCTCACCGCCGCCCAGGCGGAGATGCTGCTCGCGGCAGGAGCGATCCCATTTGAGGTGTGCGGTGGGGAGGCGGTTTGCGTCCGCGCGGTCACCAGCTGTACCAAAGATGCGGATGGTGAGCCGGATGCGACCTTCCGGGACCTTTCGACCGTGCTCGCGGTGGACGAGGTGCTCGACACGGTGCGCCGGGCGGTCAAGGCCCGCCTGCGCGGATGCAAGAACAATGCCGCCACGCGGGAAAGCATCGCTTCGCAAATCACCGTTGAGCTGGAAGCGATGCGCGCGCGCGGGATACTCGACAGTTACCGGCCGCCTGTGGTGGCCGCGCATCCGCAGGACAGCGCGGTCTGTGTGGCGACACTTGGCATCCGGGTCGCGCCGGAGATCAGCCAGATCGTCCTGCGTGCTGAAATCACTGTGTAAGGAGGGAAGCGGATGGCTTTTATTACGTTCCCAACCAGTAAGGATATCTATATCGAGGTGGATGGAAAGCGGCTCGCCGCCGCACAGAGCTACAAGGCCAAAACCACTCGGGAGAGCCGCTATGTCGAGGCATTCGGTTCAGATGAGCCGATCGGCACGGTCGGTGGAAGAACCCGCCACCTGTTAGAACTGACCCGCGTGATGCTCACAGAGACCGCCGCTGCGGAAGGGATCGACTTTCACGCGATCGACGGCTTCAATGTCGTGATTGTGAAGCCCGACCGCAAGGTCATTTATTCCGGTTGTCAGTGGTCCGCGATCGACGAAGCGGTCGCGCTCAGCGATCTTGTCTACGAGACGCTCACCATCGTGGCGCGCTCCCGCATGGAGGTGCGCTGATGGCACGGGGACAGAGACTGCCGGACAATCGGTTCCCGGCTATTTTTCTCGGGCGGGAGATCCTTTTTGACCGGCAAAACGGGCTGGGTCAGCTCTCAATCGTAAAACAGGCCTGCGCGCTGCTGCCCGAACTCTGCGGCTATGGGCTTTCGCCGCGTGAGGGATATGCGCTCGCCTATAACTGCGTGCTGCTTTTTCAGACGCTCGCCGGATCGGACACGCTGCCTTCTCCGCGCGCTGCGCTCGAACGGTTTACCCTTTCGCAGATTGCAGATTTGTGCAGACTCTATTGGCAGCAAGACGACCTGCCGTTTGATGCGGGAGACTTTGAGGAATGCGGCGTGAACGAATCTTTTGACAGCATGCAGGCACTTTTATAAAGAGGGGAGGACGGATGGATGGCAAACTACAATCTTTCGGCTGATCTAGCCAAGAATCTGCAGGTCTACAGCGAATTCATTTCGAACCGTTCGGCGGTCGAAAGCCCGCGAAAGCTCGATGTGCCGCTCGTGTGGGATCTCTATATGGACACCACGCAGCCAGTCGGCACAGCGCTCGAGGCATACCGGCAGGAGGAAGCGCCCCTTTCCCCAATCGATTTTTCGCCGGCCGAATTTGAGAGCGGCCCGGCGGCGCAGGTGACCTACCGTTCGCCCGTCACCGGGGATCTCGATATCCTGGGGCTCATGAACGACCGGCTCAAGACCCAGGCGCGCCGCTATCCGCACCCCATCACCAATGAAATGGAGGAAATCACATGACGCGGCTGCAATTTGGCTCGTATCTCTTCGCACATAATCCGCGCAGAATCGAACTTTCCTTCCAGCGCAGCCTGGTTTCCCATCTGATCCCCGCGCGCGGCGCCAGGACCCAGGACCTTGGCCCGCGCTGCCGGGTGGTGCGGTGTGAAGGCGAAGTGTTTGACACCACTCCGGACGGCGCGGCGGAAAAGCTTGCGGAAATCGCCCAGGCCTGTGCAGGCGGCGAAGCTGAAACCCTTTATCTGCCAACCGGGGAGCGGTTTTCCGCTGTGGTTTCCCGTTTTGGATATACGGCCCAGGGGGATGGCAAGGTGCTCTCCTATTTTCTCGAATTTCTTGAGGCGGAAACGGGGGGAAGCGCATGAGCATCGACATAAAAGCGCTTTCCTTCACGGCATGGGATCTTCAGGAACATGAATTTACATTACCCGCGCCGCTCGAATGGGAGATTGTCAAGTCGTTTGACTCCCCGGCGCATTCGTTAGAAGCGGTCTTCTGGCAGGACCGCGGTTACCCGGAGCTTTACAGGCTCAGGGTGGCATTGGGCGAAGTGGTGCTCTTCTCCGGCGGAATTGACGAGCAGACCGCGACCGAAAATGACGAGGGCGCCCGGATGAAACTGATCGCACGCAGCGCCGGCGCGGTGCTGCTCGACAATGAGGCGCAGCCGCAGCTCTATCAGAATGTGACGCTGCAGGATCTTTTTCAAAACCATATCCGACCCTATGGGTTCACCCGGCTTTCCAGTGATGAGAACCCAATTTTAAATGTCTACCAGGTTGTAAAGGGAACCAGCGAATGGGAGGCTTTTACAAATTTCTACCGCAACGTGGCCTATGGCTTCACTTGGCTTGACGACAGCGGTCTCGTCCGCTGTGCGGCTGCGGCTCCGACCGGACAAAGGCATATCTTTTCGAATGCGGCCGCGGGCGCTTTGCGGTACGCGAACCTCAAGATCACCAACAACCGGTATTCGCCGGTGACCGAATATGTGATTAAAGATCTCGATGGGTTCTACAGCTACAGCTACCAGAACCCAAAGGCCTCAGCCATGAAACTTACCCGTAAGCGATATTTGAACCCGCTGCCCGATTTCTTTCTCTATGAAGGGCAGGGAACTTTTGAAGCGATCATCCGAACCAACCGTTCGATGCTCGGCAAGCGGGTCATTACCCTCACGAGCCCGGATCTTCTGGAGATCGCGGTCACCGATCTGGTGGATCTTTCCGGAAATCTGTTTTCCTTCGGTGGGCTTTTCGTCCAGCAGGTGCGGTGGAAGCTCGATTCGAGCGGAGCGTTTACCACACTGACCCTGCTCGACTATGATTATCTATAGAAAGGATGTGGAACGATGGATGTCCTTCTTAAAAATGGGGATACCGTCCTCGATCACCGCGGACGCCCGGTGATGGTCAGCGGCGAAGGCGAACTGCTGCAACGGGCGGCGATCCGGCTGACGGTGCGGCGCGGGAGCCTTGTGCATGACCCGGATTTCGGCAGCAGGCTTTTCTTGGTGCGCACGGGAAATCGCGAAGCCCGGGACCGGCAGGCGCTTGCCGCTGTGCGGGAAGCGCTCGCGCCGATGAAAGAGATCGCGGTGCGCAGCGTGCGCACCGTCTATGACCCGGCGGCGCAGCGGCTTATGGTCGATGTAAGGATTGCCTCCGGGCCGCGTCCGTACACATTGGAGGTATGCGTATGAATCTGACGCAGGAAACCTTTTATGAGACTATGATCGAGAGGTATCGCACGCTTTCCGGCTTTACGCCGGACGAAGCCTCTGACATCGCCCTGCGGTTTCACGCGCTGGCAGGCGAACTTGCAGCGCTTGGCAGGCGGCTGGAAAGCGTGCGCCGGGACGCTTTCCCGGAAACTGCCCAGGGGGCCGCGCTCGATGTGTTTGCAGCGCAGCGCGGGCTTTCCCGCAAGGCGGCCGTGCAGGCAGCCGGACTCCTGCGGTTTTGGCGCGGCGCGAGTCAGGCGGAAAGCGTGATCCCGGCGGGAACCGTGTGCCTTACCGAAGACGGCGAACGGTACGAAACCACTGCGGACGCCGTTCTCGCGGAGGGGGAAGCCGCTGTGGACGCGCCAGCACGCGCGCAGACGGCGGGCGAAACCGGAAACGCCCTGGCAGGGAGCATTGTGCGGCTTACAAAACCGCTGGCCGGGATCGGTGGTGTTTCGAACCCGGAACCTTTTACCGGCGGCGCTGGCGGCGAAAACGACGAAAGCCTGCGCCGGCGGCTGCTCGCGGGCTATGCCGCGCCGAATAACGGAGCAAATGCCGCTTATTACCGGGAAAGGGCGGAAGCATTTCCTGGCATCTCTTCCGCGTATGTTACATCGGATGGGGAAGGCGGTGTCCGTGTCTATGTGGCTGCTGACGGCGCGGCGGAGGTGCCGGAGGGCACCCGCGCCGCGCTGCAGGATGCGCTTAACGCCCGTCTCTTATACTGGCGCCGCTTGCGGCGCTCCTGCGCGCCGTGGTGGATGCGCTGCCGATTGGAATACGGCTGACCCGCGCGCGGCTCGCCCGGCTTCTGCTCGAAAGCGGCCTCGTGGAGAACTTTGCAATCACCGCGCCAACGGCGGACGTTGCCTGTGCGCACACACAGGTGCTCCGCGCAGGGGAAATCACCATCAGCGAAATGGAGGGCTGAGATGGACCTCATTGCTTCGGCCCGGGCAACCGGCCTTTACGACCCGTATCCAGGCACCCATATCCATCATGAGCTCTCCGCGCTGCAAGCCGGGCTCGACCTGCTCTCAGACGGGATTGACAGCCTTACACAGATATATTCCGCGCAGGCGATGCCGGTGGAGCGGCTGCATGATTATGCCCGGCTTTTTGGCCTTGCGGTTCCGGACGGAACAGGAGAAACACAGCTGCGCGCCGCTGTCAGCCTGCTGATGAGGCTGCCCGCGCCGCGCGCGCCCGATGAAATCGAACGTTTTTTTGAAGCGCTTGGCGCAAAGATTCTCCTGATCGAGCAGCCAATGCGCGGCCGCGTGCTGGCGGAAGGTTCGCTTGGAGGCTTTCTGCCGGACGCCCAGACCTTCCTTCCGGTGTTCGCGAGCCTCCTGCCCGCGCAGACAGAGGCTGTGCTCAGTCTTGGCGAACTCGATTGGGACAGAATCGACCAATCCGAAACGGACTGGGCGATGCTTGACCAGGCTGACTTCACCTGGGACTGGTTTGATCTTTATGGACACCGCCTTTTTTGACAGTTTAGATAGAAAAGCAGCGTCGCGGCGGAGACCTGCCGCCGACTGGAAAGGAGTTTTGCATGCCCAGCACCAACAGTACAGAACATCTCGCGCTGAATCAGTGGCTCGGAACGGACAAGCCTAAAATGGCGGATTTCAATGCGGACAACCTGAAGCTTGACGCGGCCATGGGCAATCATTTGGCGGACGCGGTGTCCCACCTGACGGAGAACGAACGCAACGTCTGGAACCATGCGGTGCCGCTCATCGGGACCTACACCGGGGACGGAAGCTCCAGCCGGTTGATTGAACTGGGATTTCAGCCCGCATTCGGCATCATTTTTGCAGTCAGCCAGAATATCGTCCAGACGATCGGAAGCAGCGGAAATATGGCGGTCTATTCCGCGTTTGTTTCAACGCAGGGGGCCTCCCAGGGGGTTTTTATGGAGGAGACTGGTATCACCGTTCTTTCGAGTGAACAAGCGGTTTATAACCGGGTCGCGCATCTCAATGATGACGGAACAGTCTATGTCTACCTGATGTTCCGCTGAGCCCGCAAGACGGGGCTTGCCGGCTTTTCAAAGCCGGGCCGATCCGCCTTGGCCGCCCCGCTGCTTTTTTTGCGTTTTTTTCGCAAAAAATTGCAGCGGGGTATTGCTTTTTGGAAAAAAAGATGCTATCATAACTTGTACTGTCTAGTAAGGTCAAGGAGGTGTAACCTATGCCGAACATTAAGTCTGCGAAGAAGAGAGTGCTTGTTGCCAAGAAGAAGGCGCTTCAGAATAAAGTCGTGAAGTCCAACCTGAAGACCGTCCTGAAAAAGGCCGACGCCGCCGTAGCCGCTAAAGCAGCTGACAGCGCCGATGCGATCAAGGCCGCCATCAAAAAGGTGGATCAGGCCGCGGCCAAAAACATCATGCACAAGAATACAGCCGCGCACAAAAAGTCCGCGCTGATGAAGAAGCTCGCTGCCGCTTCCAAGTAAGCGTCGGCTGGGCGAACCTTCCCCTCTTTGGAATGTAACACTGTCACTTCGGTGACGGTGTTATTTTGTTATCGAAAAATCCTGTTTTTGGCGGCGGCTCTTCCTTGACGGCTTGGCTCTTTTCCTGTATGATAGGGGATAGCTACCAGTTGCGGTCAAAATGACCGGCTGCTGTGTGCAGCCTGATCCAATTGCAAAGGAGGTATCCTGAATGGAGCATGAGAAATCCGCGTCTCTGTTTTCGCTGATTGTACCATTCGCCGTTGCGATCCTAGTGCTCTGCGTCACCGCGGGCTACTATATCTATCATTATGCCAGTGAAAAGGCCTATCGTGAGAAATGGAAGGATTATAATGACTGTGGACTCGCCTAAACAGAAAAAACATGATTACGGCGCGTTGTGCGATACAATCAAAGCCAAGCCGTTTGGCCCCCTCTTTCGCGCGGCCGCCTGTGTGGTGCTCTCTGTATTCTTTTTTTATTCCTGGTATGCAAATGGGGTGTTCTCTTCGGATATCGGCGCGCTGCGTATCTATCTGCCGCTGGTCATCCCGGTGATTGCGCTGGTCTATTCGGTTCCGCTGGCGCTGAGCGTGAAAAACCGGCTGGATGTCTATGAGCGCGGCATGGTCTATCATACCGCATGGTTTGAAATGGACGCGGCGTGGGATACGGTCACCAACATTTCGCTGAACCTTGACCGGGGAAATGGCAGGATGGGTTTTTCCCGCAATGCACGGGTTGTGCCTGTACTGATGCTCAATATCACCTTTCGGGAGGAAAATCCGTGGGTTTTCCGTTCCAATACCTATGCGGATCTCATAACCAAAGGGAAAGCTTTGGCCGACCGGTTCCAGAAGGACCATCCGGCCGAGGAGTGTGCGCCGCAGGAAGGTCCTGCCGCACAGCTGGAAAGATCGAATGAAATAAAAGAGGCGGACGTCAACTGACGTCCGTCTCTTTTACTTTTCCGCCGGCCCTTTTCATAGGGACAGGATTTTTTGTTTTACAGCAGCTGATAGTTTTTCAAAACCTCGCGGTGGGTGAGCCAGGCCAGGCATTTTTCCAGCATCACACCGTAACGGGTGTCGGTGCCGTAGCTGAAGGTCGCCTTGATCGCCAGTTCAACAAATGCGGATGCACGCGCCATTGCCATCGGGAAGCTGTCGCCGGTGATCATCGAGCCGGTGAGCACCGATGCGAAAATATCACCCGTCCCCGGATAGGAGGTCGGAACATAGTCGTACGGTACGCACCAGTAGGCGTTCTGGTCGCGGTCGTAGCCGGTATTGGCGCATCCTCCCGAAGCAAGCTCCGCGCCGGTGACCACCACATAGCGGGGTCCTTGTTCCGCCAGCCGCGCAAGCATGCTTTTGAGCCGCTGCCGGGTGAGCGGCTCGTGGCTGTACGGCTCATTCAAAAGGATGTATGCTTCGGTCAGATTCGGAGTGATAACCGAAGCGGACTTTACCAGTTCCCGCATGTGATCGACCAGTGCGGGCGTGCAGGTGCGGTAGGTTTTCCCATGGTCGCCCATGACCGGGTCCACAACCGCGAGCGCTTCGGGATAGGCGGCGATGAATGCCTGCATATCATCCGCCTGCGAAGCATTTGAAAGAAACCCGGAATAGATCCCCTCAAATTCCAGGCCAAGCCGCTTATAATGCTCGACACAGGGCCGGATGTAATCGGTCAGATCGCGGTATTCCACGTCGCCGAGCCCCCCGGTGTGGGTGGAAAGGACGGCGGTGGGGATGGGACAGACCTGTATGCCCATTGCGGACAAGGTTGGAATCACGACCGCGAGCGAGCTTCTGCCGAAGCCCGCGAGGCCGTGGATTGCTGCGACTCTGGCTGGCCGGTTCATCATAGGGCAACACGCTCCATTTTTCCACATTTTCAACGTCAGACTGTTGAAAATGGATAGTTTTCAAATTTTAATTTATTATTATCTGTTGAAAATCGTACTGTGCAATCCAATCGATTTTCCAAAATCCCGCTCGATTGTTTCGATCTTTTTTGGGGAAAGCTATTACCGCGAGAGATCGCGTAACGAAATGGGAGGTGGAATGCAAAATGATGAACAAAACGACAACCACAGCGGTTACCGGTGTGGCAGTTGCGATGGCAGCGGGAACAGCGGCTTATATGCTGGCCAACCACGGCAAGGCGAACACCGGAAAAAAACTCAAGCGCAACGCATCCAAGGCGATCAAAACGCTTGGAACCGTACTTGACAGCGTCGAGTATATGATGCACTGAACGCACCCGGAAAAAGGACTGCCCGCCTTGCGGACGGTTCTTTTTTTGTGCTCTTCGCGCGCCTGGGATTGCCTGCGGCGGCCCCCTTTCTTGCCCGTGTAAGAAAGGGGGAAAGAACACGCGCGGGGACACCCCGCGGCCCCGTGGGCGCAATTTCGTTGCCTACGGCAAAGATCGCGCCCAATCTGCTTAGACAAGACGAAGTGTGCCGCGCGCGCTTCGCAATGACGCGCGGGACAAATTTTCGCAGCCTTGCGAAAATGCGCTGCGCGCAAAGCGGACAAATCGATTTATGATGCGGCCCTGCGGGCCGCATACGCGTTGCCGTCAGTCTTGAGAGGACCATGCGTTGGGAGCGCTTGTGATCCAGGTCTCGAAATCTAAGGCGGCCTTCGGAGTCGGCTCCCCGTGGCGCGCGATTAGCCGATCTGGATCTTGCCTTCGGGGAGGACTTCGCGACGGTTGTTTTTGGGCCGCATCGCAAGGGAAAGGAAGAAGGAAACCGGCCCAAGCCTGCCGATATACATCGAAAACAGCAGGAGCAGCTTTGGCAGCGTGCCCGCGACGCCGGATACGCCGGCCGAAAGTCCCACGGTCGCAAAGGCCGAAACGCTTTCAAACAGTGCGTCGACGCCGGAAATCGCGTGGGTGTCCTGCATGGTTGAGACGATGCAGCCGGAAGTGACCGTAACAGCCAGAATGCCGAGAATCATAACGGCCATCGATTTATAGACGGCCTGCCGCCCGACCCGGCGTCCAAAGATAACCGTATCCTCATCGCCGCGGATCACGCAGTAGACGGTCATGAAAATAACCGCCACCGTGGTGCACTTGATGCCGCCGCCGGTCGAGCCGGGCGCGGCGCCGAAGAACATCAGCACCGAGGATAGGATTTTTGTGATGTCGTACATCCCGTCGATTGGCACGCTGTTAAAGCCCGCCGTACGGCAGGAAACCGAATGGAACCAGGATGCCCCCAGTTTCTGCCAGAAGCTGGGCAGCGCGCCGATGGTCGCGGGGTTGTTCCACTCGCAGAGAATGGTCATCAGCGTGCCGAGCACAAGCAAAATCCCGGTGACCGCAACAACGATCCGGGTGTGCAGGGTGAGCTTTTTTGTTCTGCCGTATTGAAGCAGGTCATGGATGACGATGAAGCCGATCCCGCCGAAGATGATGAGCATCCCGATGGTTCCAATGACCACCGGATTCCCATTGTAGTTGCAGAGGCTGATGAACGGCTCCTGCCGGCCAAGGATATCGAATCCGGCGTTGCAGAAGGCGGAGACGGAAAGGAAAATTGCGATGAAAATACCGCGCGGGCCATATTCAGCGGTAAAAGTCGGCATGAGCAGCAGCGCTCCCGCCGTTTCCACGACCAGCGCGGTGAGGATGACAATCCGGATAAGCCCCTTGATGTCGTCCCCAAACGAAGCCACCGATTCTTCGGCCAGATGCATCCCGCGCAGGCCCAGTTTTTTGCCGATAAGCAGGTTGAAAAAGGTGGTGAAGGTCACGAGGCCGAGCCCGCCGATCTGGATCAGCATAAGGATTACGCACTGGCCGAACGGCGACCAGTGGGTATAGGTGTCGTAGATGATAAGTCCGGTCACACAGGTGGCGGAAGTCGCGGTAAAAAGGCAGTCCAGGAATGGCGTAACGATCCCTTCCCGGCTGGAAAGCGGGAGCATCAAAAGCAATGTCCCGACCAGGATGACCGCGGCGAAGCTGGCCGCAATGATCCGCGCGGGGAATGCGAACAGCTTTTTCAGTTTTGGAGCACGACGGTCCAATGCAATCGCCTGTCTTTCATTGATGCGGTTTTACAAGATGGTCAGATGGTGTTTTTAACGCTTAAAAAGCGCTTTGCCTCCCGGATGAGGTTTTTGTCGTTTTTGAAGGTCACCATGTCGTCGGCGTCTTCCAGCGGGCACCATCGGTATTCGCTGATCTCCTCCTCCTGACGGGTGACCGTGTCGTCGGCGCCGGGATGCCCCAGAAAGTACACCACCTGCTTTTTTACATGGGGTTTGGGAAAATATTCGACACTCTGCCGGAACCCATCCAGCAGATCGACGTCCAGCCCGGTTTCTTCTTTGATTTCACGCAGGGCGGTCTGCAGCTCGTTTTCGCCCGCCTCGACATGGCCTTTTGGAAACGACCAGTGCCCGCCGCAGCGGTGTTTGATGAGCAGCAGTTCGATTTTATCCTGTTTTTTGCGGTAGACAAGCGCTCCGCAGGATTTTTCACGGATCATAAAAATGCAACAGTCCTCTCTTTTCATGGCGCCGAATGCGCGCCATGCAGCTTTTGGGGCAGCGCCGGGCGTTCGGTTTTTTGCGTTGGCGCTGTTCCGGGCCTTCAGCCGGCACCGGAATATACAGTTATTAATATAACACGATCCGGGCTGATTTAAAAGTATAAATTTTCGATTCCCAAAAGCCGCAAAGAGAAAAGGGATACGCGCCGGCCCTTCCGGTGCGTATCCCTTGCTGTGGCAGATGCGGTCATTCGGTTTTATTTGCCGTTTCGGGCGGCTGACCGTCGGTCTCAAGGAAAATTTCTTCGGCGGCGGCCTGCGCGTCCTGAAACCGCCGTTCGAGCAGGTAGAGAATTTCGTATAGTTTCCGGATTTCACCCAGCGCGTCGGTGTAAGTATGAAACAATTGCAGGTACATTTTTTTGTAATCTGCCATAATCTGACTCCTTTCTATATGGAAAACAATATATATTATTTGTGATATCCTATATAGGATATCACAAATAATATAATAAATCAACTCCAATCGGTAAGATTATTAGGGGAGTTGATCTGATTGAAATTCATCTATCGGGACAATTACATCAAAATGGGCCTGAAAATTTCCTATTACCGGAAGCTTACCGGTATGACTCAGCAGCAACTGGCCGCGAAACTCGACAAGGACACATCGTTTATCAGCCAGATTGAAGCGCCGAATGTCGCGCGGGCCATCACGATGGACTCGCTGTTTGACATCGCCACCGCGCTAGGCGTTCCAGCTCATAAACTTATCGACTTCGATGACGATTGACAAAATCGTCCAGCCGAATTATACTATTATGGTGTCAGCGTGGGTTGACACCATTTTTTGCGCCCGTAGCTCAGTCGGATAGAGCGACCGCCTCCTAAGCGGTAGGTCGGAGGTTCGAATCCCCTCGGGCGCGCCAAATAAAAAGCCCGTCCGCCAATTGGCGGACGGGCTTTTCGTTTATCATTTTTGTACCGGCTGGCATTTGGGGCAGAAATAGACGTTTCCGCCGAGAAATGCTTTGCGCACGACCGGCGCGCCGCAGACTGGGCAGAACCCCGGATAATTTTTGGCGGACATTTTCGTATGATAGCAGCCCGGTTCACCAAACAGGCCGCGTTCGGTGTCGCGGCCGCCTGCTTCGGTCATCTCGCGCAGCACCTGCCGCACGCAGGAAAATAACCGGTCGCGGTCGGTTCTATCGAGCGCGCCGACATGGCTTTGCGGGTTGAGCCGCGCCGCGAACAGGATATCCTGTAAAACCCCGTTCCCAAGGCCCGGAATGCGCTGTTCGGCCGCGAGCAGCGCTTTGACGCTGAGGGTTGGCTTGGCCGCCTGCCAGATGCCCGCGAAGTAATCCGCGTCAAACGCTGCGGTGAGCGGGGAGGGTTTTTCCTTTGCGGCGAGATAATAAGGATTGTTGTTTTCCCCTTCGCGAAAAGCCCACAGGCCGCCGTACATCGAAACGGTGCCGTAAAAACCAAAGCCGTCTGAAAATTCGACCAGCAGCTGATGTTTGGCCGGACGGCGCTCACCGGGAGAAAGCATTCGCAGGTTGACCCCGTCGCCAAAGAGCAGCCGCATCTGCTCCAGGGCAAGCTCCACCTGTCCGGCCAGTGAAACCGCGCTGGTGACGGATCTGCCTTCGAGCAGGGCGGGATAATCCGCCGGGTCGCCGTTAAAAAAAGCGAACCGGTGCGGCGAGGCGTTCGCCCAAACCCTGACGATGGTTTTGCCGGTAAAGGTCTGTGCGAGCTGCTTTGCCAGACGGCGGCTCTCCGGAATTTCAAGCATGGTTCCCACCTCCATGAAAAATATATCACCATTTACCTGACAACAGCCTGTCATATTTCCCATGGTAGGGGAAAGCCGGAAGCTTGTCAAGGCACTTTCCCATGGAGCGCCGCATAAAATGTCCAGGGAAAGATTGCCTTTGAAGGAGATATGGATTTTTTATGATAACCATCAGCCTATGTATGATTGTAAAGAATGAGGAGGTGGTGCTTGGGCGGTGCCTGGAAAGCGTCGGGACGGCGGCAGATGAGATAATCGTCGTGGATACCGGCAGCACCGACCGGACCAGGGAGATTGCCAAAGCGCATGGCGCACGGATCTACGACTTCGAATGGATCGACGATTTTGCCGCGGCGCGCAATTTCGCCTTTGAGAAGGCGGGCATGCAGTACTGCATGTGGCTTGATGCGGACGATTTGCTTCTCCCTGGTGACCGCGACGCGCTGCTTCGCCTCAAGCAAACCCTTGACCCTGCGGTGGATGTGGTGATGCTGCGTTACAATACCGCTTTTGGCCAGGACGGGGAACCGACCTTTTCCTATTACCGGGAACGGATTTTGAAAAATCATGCGGACTTTCGTTGGGAAGGCGCGGTGCATGAGGCGATCGCTCCGCGCGGCAGGGTCGAATACGCTGAAATCGCGGTGACCCATAAAAAAGAGCGCGCGGGTGATCCGCTGCGCAACCTGCGCATCTACGAATCGATGCTTGCCAGGGGAAGATCGCTCGTCCCGCGTGAACGGTTCTACTACGCACGGGAGCTTTACTATAACGCCCGGTATGACGACGCGGTGCGGGAGCTGGAAGCCTTCCTCAGGCAGCCGGAGGGCTGGATCGAAAACCAGCTGGAGGCCTGCCGGTGTATCGCATGGTGCAAAAGCGCTCTGGGGGACGCGGACGGCGCGCTGCGGGCGCTGCTTGGCGCAATGGCTTACGCCGCGCCGCGCGCCGAACTCTGCTGCGAAATCGGCCGGTGCTTTTTCGAGCGGGGGGATTATCCCACAGCCGTCTTTTGGTATGAGCTCGCGCTCACGCGGGAACGGGACGACCGCACGGGCGGCTTTGTCAGCCCCGACTGTTACGGATACCTGCCGTGTATCCAGCTCTGCATCTGTTATGACCGTCTCGGGGACCGGGAAAAGGCAAAGGCGTATAACGAACGCGCTGGAAGCTATAAGCCGGATGACCCTTCGGTTCTTTATAACCGCGCCTACTTTGCAAAAAACTGAACCGCGCCATCAGAAAAAGAGGCCGCTGCTTTTTGCAGCGGCCTCTTTTTCTATTGCAGCACAAAATGTCCCGGCGAAATTTCCCGCAGGCAGCCGCCGTCCGGCGGCTGGCGGTCCGGCAGCGGCTTTATCGCGGAGCATCCGCAGGCGGACGCCGCGAGCAGCGCCATGGTGTAAGGGTGGCGCGGGTTGCCGCAGAGTTCGGCCGCGGGAGCCGCTTCGACCAGCCGTCCGCGCCAAAGTACGCCGATGCGGTCGCAGAGATGCCGCACCATCGAAAGGTCGTGCGAGATGAAAAGGCAGGCGAGTTTTCGTCTCCGGCGCAGTTCCATGAGCAGGTTTGCGATCTGCGCGGCCGCGGAAACATCGAGCGAGGCGACCGGCTCATCCGCCACGAGCAGCAGTGGATCGCAGGCCAGGGCCCGCGCGATGCAGACCCGTTGCTGCTGTCCTCCGGAAAGCTCGCCAGGATAGCGGGCAAGAAATCCCTCATCCAGCCCCACCTGCATGAGCAGGCCCGAAACCCGCGCGCGCAAGGCCGCGCCGGACGCGGCCTTTGCAATGCGCAGCGGTTCCGCAACGATCTCGAATACAGGCATGCGCGGATTCATTGCGGCGGCAGGGTCCTGGAAGATCATTCCGGCGGCCTGCCGCAGCCTTTTTTGGTCCGCGGCTGAGACCACAGGATGCCCCTGAAAGAGAAGCTCTCCCGCGTCTGGGCGGCGAAGCCCGAGAAAACACCGCCCAAGGGTGGATTTGCCCGCGCCGGATTCCCCCACAAGCCCGAAAAACTCGCCCGGCACAATCGCAAGAGAAACGTCGTCGAGCGCGCGGATTTTCCCGCCGCGCCCAAGCGGAAAGTCCTGGGTCAGCCCCCGGGCTTCCAGGATCGGCTCACTCACCCGCTTCACCCCCCGTGACTCCCGCATGACAATGCAGCCGTATCGGAGCCGAAATTTCTGGCGCGCGCGGATCGCAAAGCCAGCTCGCCGCGTAATGTTCGCCGCCAAGGTGGAAAAGCGGGGGCTCCTCCTCGTAGTCGATCGCGAGCGCGTAGGGATTGCGCGGCGCGAAGGGGTCCCCCCTGGGCGGCTCGCGCAGATCAGGTGGCGCGCCGGGGATGCAGCGCAGCTGACCGCAGTTTTTTGCGAAGGCGGGCAGCGCGGACATCAGTCCCCATGTGTAGGGATGGCGCGGATCTCCGAAAACTTCGGCCGCCGTACCGGTTTCCACCACCCGGCCCGCGTACATGACCGCTGTCCGATGGGCGAGCCGCGCCGCGGCCAAAAGGTCGTGGGTCACGAGCAGGATGGCCGCGCCGGTCTCCTTTTGCAGGGTTTTCAGGAGGGAAAGGATCTGCGCCTGCACGGTCGCGTCAAGCGCGGTGGTCGGTTCGTCCGCAAGCAGCAGCCGCGGCCTGCAGCAGAGGGCCATCGCGATGACCGCCCGCTGCCGCTGCCCGCCCGAGAGCTGATGCGGATACTGGCGCAGGCGCTCCCGCGGCGCATCAATCCCGGCCATCCGAAGCAGGCTTTCGGCGCGTTCGGCCGCCGCCTTGCGGCTTATGCGCTCATGCAGGCGGATGGTTTCGCAAATCTGCATTCCGATGGTGCGGGTCGGGTCCAGGCTGGTCGCGGGGTCCTGCAGAATCATCGCAATCTGGCCGCCGCGCAGCCCGCGCATCTCTTTTGCAGCAAGCGCGAGCAGATCCCGCCCGTCAAAACGGATGCTTCCGCCGGTGATGTGTCCCTTTGCGGGCAAAATACGCAGGATGCTTTTGCAGAGGGCGGATTTGCCCGCGCCGGATTCGCCCACAACGGCGAGCGTTTCTCCCGCCGCAAGGCGCAGCGAAACGCCCCGCACCGCATGGATGGGGGACGAATCGGTTTCAAATTCGATTTGCAGATCTTCGATTTCGAGCAGGGCGGACATCCCAAAACCCCTTTCGCCAGGCTGGTTTCATTTTTCAAAAGTCCAGCTTGCCACATTCCAGAAGATGCCCACCCCGTGATGGCCGAGCACTGTGTCCGGCGTGATCCCCTGAAGGCGGCTGTCGCAGGCGTAAATTGCGTCGACATAAGCGATGAAGGTGTAGGCGGGGTCGGCCGCCAGCACTTCCTGGAATTCGTTGTAGAACGCTTTGCGCTTTGCATCGTCGTCTGTTTCACGCGCCTCGGTCAGCAGCCGGTCAACTTCGCCGTTGGAATAGGCGCTGAAGTTGGAACCTTTTTGAGTGCCGAATACTTTGTAGGTGTGGTCGTCCGGATCGAACGGGCTGCCCCATCCGATGAGATAGGCCTCCTGGTTCGCCCAGTCGGTCTGGGCGTTCACCGCCACGGTTACATCCGCTCCGATCTCCCGCAGCTGTTGCGCGCAGATCTTCGCCATATCGATGCGCACCTGGTCGCCTTCGCCGCAGTTGATCGCAAAGGCGAGGCGGATGCCGTTCTTTTCATAGATCCCGTCCGCGCCGGTTTCCCAGCCCGCTTGTTCGAGCTGTTCCTTTGCTTTTGTGGGATTGTAATCGTATTTTTCAATGCCCGGATTCAGATACGGACCGGCCTGCAGCGGCGAATAGGCGATCTGCCCGTAGCCCATGAGGACGCTGTCGATGATCGGCTGGCGGTCAATGGCGTAGCTGAGCACGGCGGGCAGTTCCCGGTGATCCCGGAAAAGCGGGTTTGCGAAATTATAGAGGATGCCGCGGTAGTCGGCGGTTTTCATATCGTAGACGGTGAATTGATCATTGCCGTCGAATTGGGCCTTGTCATGCGGGACGATCTGCGCGAGGTCAAGCTCGCCGGACAGTAGTTGGAGCGCCCGGGCCTTGGTGTCCGGCACGATCTTAAAAATGATGGTGTCAATCTGCGGCTGCCCGCCGAAGTAATCCGGATTCTTTTCGAGCGTGATGCTCTGTCCCATGTCCCATGCGGTGAGCTTGTAGGGCCCGGTGCCGACCGGCGCCTGGTTGAACGGGTCGGTGATAAGATCCCTGCCTTCGAGCAGGTGGGCCGGCAGGATGCCGATGGTCAGATAATCGAGCATCGCGACGTTCGGCGCTGTGAGCGAGATCTTTACCGTCCGGTCATCCGGCGTTTCGATCGAAGCGATTTCCTCATAGTTCGAGGCGATCTCCGAGGCATTCTGCGGGTCCATAATCGCTTCCAGAGTAAACTTTACATCGGCGGAGGTGAGCGGCTCGCCGTCGTGCCATTTGACCCCATCGCGCAGATGGAAAGTATAGGTGCTGGAACTTTCGTCATAGTCCCAGCTTTCGGCCAGCGCGGGCACAATCTGATTATCCTGGCCGTGCGCGGTGAGCCCGGAGAAGAGAAGCAGGTTGATTTCACCGTGTTCATAGAGCGCGGGATTGATGGCGGTATAGTCGCCGCTGCCGTAGACGAGGGTGGATGGCGCGGGCGCAGAAGCACCGGGATTTGAGGCCGCGGGGGCGGCGGAGCTGCCGGAAGCGGCCGGTGCGCCGCAGCCGCTCAGGATGAGCAGGCAGCCAAGGAGCAGGGCGAGCGGTTTATAGAGACGTTTCATTGAAGCGTACTTCCTTTCAAAATGTCAATCGGGGGTGAGGTTGCTGCATCCGCGGCTTGCTTCGCGGCGGATATGGTTGCCAAGGTCGGTGATGCAGACGAGCGTAACCACGAGGAAGATACCGGGGATCAGGATGAGCCACCACTGGTTCGAGAGAAGCGCCTGATCCGCCTGGGAGAGAAGGCTGCCCCATGAAACCGCTTCAGGCGGCAGGCCGATGCCGAGAAACGACAGGGTTGATTCGGTGCCAATGGCAGAGCCGATTGCGGTGACCGCCATGAACATGATCGACGGGATGAAATTTGGAACGAGATGCCGCCGCAGGACATGCCAGAAGCTGCCGTTCATGGCGCGCGCCGCGAGGATGTAGTCGCTCTGCGAGAGCTGGCGCACTTCGCTGCGCACCACCTTGGCCATATTCATCCAGCTGGTCGCGCCGATGACGCAGGCGATCCGGACGGGGTTTGCCTGGCCCGCAATCGCCTGCAGAAAAATGACCAGCAGGATGGACGGCACGCTCAGCAGCAGTTCACAGGCCCGCATAAGCAGCGCGTCAAGTTTTTCGCCCGCAAGGCCGCTCACGCTTCCGTAGACGACTGCCAGTCCGGTTGCGATGGCGGCGGCCAGCAGCCCTACCGTCAGCGAAACCCGGCCTCCGTGCCAGATCATCGCGAACAGGTCGCGTCCGAGCAGGTCGGTGCCAAAGGGGAAGCCGGCGCAGGGCGCATGTCCCGCGTTCACAAGGTCAAGGTAGCCCGGGTCACCCGCGCGAAGCAGATCCGCAAAGACACAGCCGGACAGGATAAGCCCGAGAAGCACTGCCGAAAGCCATGGGAAGCTTTTTTTGCGCGTGGGAGCGGCGGAAACCAAAACGGGCTGGCGCCATCCGGCGCCTACCACACGGAAAAGATCGTCCCTCATGCGTCAGCGTCCCCTTCCCGCACCATGCGCGCGTCGATCCGCTCGCTGAGCGCCTGCGCAAGCATCCCGGACGCGATCACCACCGCGCCGGTCATGAGGCTCAGGAGCATCAAAAGGTTATAGTCGTGATATTTTGCGCTTTCAAAGCAGAGGGTGCCAAGGCCCGGATAGGAAAAGACCTTTTCGACCACATAGGTCCCGCCCAGAATATGCGGCACCGAAACCGCCATGATGCTGAAGAGCGACGGCAGGATACCCCGCAGGCAGTGCGCCCAGACAATCCGCCGGTTGGTGAGCCCGCGCGCTTTGCAGAGCAGAACATAGCTTTTGCGCGCCTCGTCGAGCAGCTTGTTGCGCACCAGATAGGCGTAGTACCACAGATGCCCGAGTACCATGACGACAAGCGGCAGCACAAGATGCCGCAGCCGGCTGAAAAGATCATCCGGCTGTCCCATTGCGTAAGCGCCGCTCGAGGGCAGCAGCCTGAGGTTTACGCTGAAGATGAGAATCAGCACCAGCGCGATCCAAAAGGACGGGATGCAGCCGGTGATGGTTCCCACCTTGCAGATGATCCGGTCGGCGAGGGAATCCTCCCGCAGGCAGCAGAACACGCCAAGCGGCACCGCCAGCGCGAAGGTCAGCAGATAGGAGAGCCCGCCCAACAGCAGCGTGTTCGGCAGAAAACCCGCGATGACCGGCGCTGCCGGCTGCTTATATTTGAGCGAGATGCCGAACTCCCCATGCAGCGCGGCCGAAAGCCAGCGTCCATACTGAACCGGCAGCGGCGCGTCGAGCCCCAGCCGTGTCCGGGCCGCGACCTGCTCGGAGAGGCTCATCCGCTCGACGCTCTCGCCGTAAAAGCTCTTGAGCGGGTCGCCGGGCGCGAGCCGGGAAAGAAAGAAGGTGAAGGCCGAAAGCGCCAGCAGCGCGAACAAAAAAACGGCAAGCCGCCTGCAAAGACGAAAAATGGTGCGGCGCATCGAGGACCCCTCCTTTCCTGTGTGTTTTTGCGCATAAAAAAACACGGAAACTTCCGCGCGTCCATTCACGGGCGCGCATGAAATCTTCGTGATTCCAAATATTCCAATATAGTACAGTCATGGTCGTGCGGATGGGAAAAACGAAAGCGGCAGGCATCCGATGCACAGGGACGCGCTTCTGCGCGTTTGCGGCACGCCTTCCTGGCCTGCCGCAGCCGGCCTTTTCAAAGGGATGGCCGCCGGTTTTTAGTATACCGGGCACGGACGGATTTGTCAACCGCGGGATGCAGCCAGGCAGGTTGCCCAAACCTTTTGGCGGACACAGTTTGTTTACAAATTTCGGTTGCTGTTGCGGTGCTGATTGTGTATAATAACTATTTAATGCAATGAAGAAAGTACTGCAAAACGCAGAAGGAGGTTTTATCCTTGGCCAGAAAGGATATGGACGCGCGCTTTGCCCATGAGAGCATCCCAAAACTGATTTTGTCGCTCTCCGCTCCGGCAATCGCCGCGCAGCTCATCAACGCACTCTATAATATGGTCGACCGCATGTACATCAGCCGCATGCCGGGCGACGGCACCATCGCCCTCACCGGCGTGGGCGTCACTTTCCCAATCATCATTATCGTTTCCGCGTTCGCGGCGCTCATCGGGTTCGGCGGCGCGCCGCTCGCATCGATCAAGATGGGGGAAGGCAACAAGGACAAGGCGGAGGAGATGATGGGCAACTGCTTTTTCATGCTTTGCCTGGCTGCGGTCATGCTTACAGGCGTACTGCTGGTCGTCAAGGACCCGCTGCTCATCCTGTTCGGCGCAAGCCCCGACACGCTGCCGTATGCTTCCAGCTATCTGGGCATTTATCTGATCGGCACCATCAGCGTGCAGATCGCGCTCGGTATGAACCAGTTCATCTCGGCGCAGGGTTTCGCAAACACCTCGATGGCAACCGTCTGTATCGGTGCGGCGCTCAACATCATCCTCGACCCGATCTTCATCTTTGTGTTCGGCATGGGTGTGCGCGGCGCGGCGCTCGCCACGATTCTGTCGCAGACCGTTTCGGCGATCTGGGTCATCCGGTTCATCACCTCGAAACGTTCAAACCTGCGCCTTAAGAAAAAATATCTGCGTATCAACCCGCAGATCGCGGGGAGTGCGATCGCGCTGGGGATGTCGCCGTTTATCATGCAGAGTACCGAAAGCCTCATCCAGATTGCCTTCAACAAGTCGCTCGCCGCATACGGCGGCGACCTCTATGTGGGCGCGATGGTCATCATGAGCAGTATCATGCAGTTTTTCATGATGCCGGTGCAGGGCTTTGCACAGGGTACTCAGCCGATCATCAGCTATAACTACGGATCGGGCGATCATGAACGGGTCAAATCCGCCATCAAGTTTATGACCATCTTCTGCGTGGGATTTTCGGTTGTGCTTTGGACAGTCTGCATTTTTTTCCCGCAGTGGCCGATTGCGATTTTCACAGGCGAACCCGAACTCGCCGCGCTGACCGCATCCTGTATGCGGATCTTCTTCCTCGGCATGCTGATCTTCGGATTCCAGCTCGCTTTCCAGCAGGTGTTCATCGCGCTTGGACAGGCAAAGGTTTCGATCTTTATCGCAGTGCTTCGCAAGCTGATTCTGCTTATACCGCTTGTGCTGCTGCTGCCGCAGTTTATTGAACCGAAGACCCTCGGCGTCATCATCGCAGAGCCGGTTTCGGACATTCTGGCCGCCTGTACCTGTATCGTGCTGTTCATCGCCAAATACCATCAGCTTTTGAACCACGGTCCCGCGCCCGAAGGCCCAAGAGAGCCGCAGGGCCCTGAACTGCCATAAAAAACCGCATAAAAAGAGGACCGCGAAGCGGTCCTCTTTTCTTATGGCGTGGCTTTGATCAGGGCAGTCCATGCGGACATGCGTTTTCGGCCCTGAAAGGAAACGCCTACGTTCTCGTAGGTGGACTCATCGAGCTGCCGGAGCGTTTCGGTACCGCTGAAGATGCCGTCGTCCGAAACATAACTGGAAACAATGCACTCTCCGACGATCTCAAAAGTCCCGCGCAGGGTTCCGAGCGCGGGATTCACCGATTCCCACGCCAGGGTTCCCGCGCGTCCGGTTTCGCGGATGATGTAATCGTTTGTGAAGCGTACCGGCTTCGGAAAAGCCACCTCCAGGTAGCCGCCGAGCGTCCAGCCGTCTTCGTCCCGCCGGACCTGTACCTTCCCGGCCAGCGGGAATGCCGTCCCGTTTTCGTCATAGTAGGTACCGGCCGCGCTCCAGTGAAGCGGCCGGAAAAAATAGGTGTGTTCCATCGATGGCCTCCTTCCTTTTTACCATTCTATCATCTCAGGTGAGGCCTGTCCACGCGGGAAGTTCGGTAAAAAATGCCGCTAGGGGTTACCCGGCGGCATTTTTTCTAAGCTTGTTTCGGAGGCTGGGTGTCAATCTGTTTTTCCCGGCCTTTTTCGATGAGGTTGTGGTGAATGTTGAGCATCGTCTGGGAGGCCAGATCGAAGTCCTTGACTTCCTCATACTGATCGACCAGCGGGCTCGCAACCAGATCGCCGTAGGCGTCGGATTCCTTGCGATAGACAAGCTTCAGAAGGATCGGGGTAATCACGGTGGTCGCAACCACCATGATGATGACCGGGCCGAAGAATTCCTCCTTCATCATGCCGGAGGCAATCCCCTTCGACGCGACAATCAAGGCGACCTCTCCGCGGGAGATCATGCCTACGCCGATGCGCACGCAGTCATCTCTGCTGTAATGACAGAGCTTCGCGCCGAAACCGCAGCCCAGCACTTTGGTGAGCACGGCGATCGCCATCAGCAGCACCGAGAAAAGAACAATCGAACCGGACATCTGAGGCAGTACGACCTTGGTGCCGATGCTTGCGAAGAATACCGGCGAAAGCAGCATATAGGAAACGGTTTCAAATTTCGAGGCGATAAAGGTGACGCGGGTGGTGTTGGAAAGGATGAGCCCCGCGATATACGCGCCGGTGATATCCGCCACGCCGAAGACCGCCTCCGCGACATACGCGAAGAAAAGGCAGAAAGCGAACGAGATGATGACATAGCGGCGTTTGTCTCCGTAGGGATTGGTAGTCCACTTTTGGACGAGCTTGTGAAACAGGACGCCTGCCACAAGGCTCGCCGCAAAGAAGAGCAAAATCTTCAGGCAGACAACGCCCAGGTTAATCGATTTGTCCGCCACGCTGGTGATAAGCGTGAGCGCGACGATGCCGAGGATATCATCGATGAGAGCCGCGCCGAGGATAGCGTTGCCCGAACGGGTGGAGAGCTTGCCCATCTCCTTGAGCGTTTCGACCGAGATGCTCACTGAGGTGGCGGTCAGGATGACGCCGATGAACAGGTTCTGCAAAAAGGCGTCGGGCCCGGCGTTGAAGAAATGTGCGAGCAGAAAGCCTCCGGCGAGCGGCACAAGCACACCGCACAGGGCGATGACAAAGGACGCCTTGCCGGATTTTTTGAGCTCGCGGATATCGGTTTCCAGACCGGCGGTGAACATCAGCACGATTACGCCGATTTCCGCCACCTGATCGAGAAACTCCGTTTCATGCAGGACCCCGAGAAAGGCGGGTCCAAGGATGAGTCCGGCGATGAGCGCCCCGACTACCTGGGGCATCGAAAACCGTTTGGTTAAAAGGCCAAGCAGCTTGGTGGACACCAGGATGAGTCCGATGTCAAATAAGAAGTGATAGGACTCCACAAAAATTACCTCCTTTTAGAAATGTCTTTTCCTTTTCATTTTCCAACTGAAAAGTATAGACTCATTTCTTTCAGGAAGCAAGAGGTGATTTGTTAAAATATACAAATAAAAGCGCGATTATTTTGTGAAATAATACATTGAATCCTGCATTTTCTGCAAGAAAATGTAAAAAATAGATCCAGGGAAGCGCTAAAAAGGACGGACGCCGCAGCGTCCGTTCCGGTTAAACGCGCGATTTGATCCGCGCGTATTTTTCCTTCGTGGCGATTCCGCCGCGGATATGACGTTCCGATTTGTTGCGCTCCAACACTTCCTTGACCTCGGCGTAGATCATGGGATTGATCTTTTTCAGCCGGTCGGTTACATCCTTGTGTACCGTGGATTTGCTGATATGGAATTCTTTTGCGGTGGCGCGGACCGTGGTGTTATTGTCAATGATATAATGCGCGAATGTGATGGCGCGTTCTTCCGGCAATCCTTTCAAGATGAAGCCTCCCCTGCATTTGTGTCTGCTTCATCTATATGCAGGCGTCCGGCTGTTCAGAACGCAGAGAATCAAGTTGCGCGCGGCTTTTGAAAGCCGCGCGCGGATCACTTTTTAAAATTTATAGCCAAGCTCGGTGGAAATTGCCGTCCGGGTCGCCAGGATTTCGGCGGAAAGCTCCTCAACCCGCGCGTCGGTCATCCGGGCGAGCGGAGCCGAGATGCTCAGCGCGGCCCGCCCGCGGCCGGTGTAGTCGAGGATCGCGGCGCCGATGCAGCGCACGCCGAGCTCGTTTTCCTCGTTGTCAAGCGCGTAGCCGCAGCGCCGGATGGTGTCGAGCTCCCGGAAGAGCGAACCCAAATCCACAATGGTGTGTTCGGTGTAGGGCTTCACGTCGCTCTTCTCCCAGATGCGGATGACCTCGTCGTCGGTCATGGTGGCCATGATGCTTTTGCCCACCGCGGTACAGTACATCGGGCGGCGCATGCCGATGCGGGAGAACATGCGGATGGAGGACTGCTTGCTTTCCGCCTTGTGGATGTAGACGATGTCGGCGCCCTCGCGCACCACGAGGTGGATGGCTTCCTGAGTGTGATTCCTGAGCTGCTCGATGTGGGGTTTGGCGATTTCGAGCACATCGATGTTGTCCACAACCCGGCCGGACAGCTCAAACAGTTTGAGCGTCAGCCGGTAACGGTTTGAGCTTTCGTCCTTGCGCACATAGCCGAGCGAGATGAGCGCGGAAAGCAGGCGGTGGACCGTGCTTTTATGCAAACCGGACGCGGTGGAGAGCTCCATGAGGAGCATGCCGTCCGGATTGAGGGAGAGCCGTTCGATGAGATCGAAGGCGCGGTCGAGGGATTGCACCGGGCTTTGATTTTCCATGGCGGTCCTTTCTGCCTGCGGGAAGGGGATCAATCCGAGGCGGTTTCATAATGTGGTACTCAGTTTCATGGTTTATCTTTAATTGTATCCATAACGCAAAAAAAAGCAAGGTTTTTTGGCGAAATTTTTAGCAGGAATTTTTTAAAAAAACCCTTGCATTGCGGGACAGAATCGGTATAATAAAAGTATCGACCGCAATGCGGAACCGAGTTTCGTATTGTGAAACTAGCGACGTAATGATTTTATGAGGTGAAGAGTAATGAACGAAATCCTGAAGAAGCTTTCCCAGATCGGTATCGTTCCTGTCATCAAGATCGACGATGTCGAAAAAGCGGTTCCGCTTGCCAAAGCCCTCAAAGAGGGCGGCCTGCCCTGCGCCGAGGTCACTTTCCGCACCGCGCAGGGTGAGGAAGCAATCCGCCGCATCGCGAAGGAAGTCCCGGACGTCCTCGTCGGCGCCGGCACCGTCCTGACCACCGAGCAGGTTGATCGCGCGATCGCCGCCGGTGCGAAATTCATCGTTTCCCCGGGCCTCAACCCGAAGGTTGTCGCCTACTGCATCGAGAAGGGCATCCCGGTAACCCCCGGCTGCGCCAATCCTTCCGATATTGAAGCCGCCATCGAGCTCGGCCTTGACGTGGTCAAGTTCTTCCCGGCGGAGCAGGCGGGCGGCCTTGCCTACATCAAGGCGATTTCCGCCCCGTATCCGAACCTCAAGTTCATGCCGACCGGCGGTGTCAACGAGAAAAATCTCGGCGACTACCTCGGTTTTGAAAAGATCCTCTGCTGCGGCGGCAGCTGGATGGTTAAGGCCGACCTCATCAACGACGGAAAATTCGATGAGATCACCCGCCTCGCCAAACAGGCCGTCCATGTGATGCTCGGCTTTGAGCTGGCTCATATCGGCATCAACGCCGCCAACGAAGCGGAAGCGGTTGAGACCGCCAAACTTTTTGAGGCAATGTTCGGCTTTGCCGCCAAGGTTGGCAATTCCTCGGTCTTTGCCGACAAGTATGTCGAGGTCATGAAGACCCCATATCTCGGCAAAAACGGCCACATCGCAATTGCGACCAACCATATCTCCCGCGCTGTCGCCTATCTCGAAAGCCGCGGCTTTGCGTTCGATGAGAGCACCGCGAAGAAGGATGCGAAGGGCAACCTTGCCGCTATCTACTTCAAGAACGAAATCGCGGGCTTTGCGGTTCACCTTGTCCAGAAGAAGAAATAAGCAGATTGCAAGAGCAAGAATGATCATAGGAGGATTACAAAATGGGTAAAATTATTACATTTGGTGAAATCATGCTCCGGCTGGCTCCGGAAGGCTACTATAGATTCGTTCAGGCGCAGACCCTCGGCGCAACCTACGGCGGCGGCGAAGCAAACGTCGCGGTTTCTCTGGCAAACTTCGGCCTCGATGTGGCGTTTGTCACAAAGCTTCCGAAGCACGAGATTGGACAGGCGGCTGTCAACAAGCTGCGCGAGTTCGGCGTCGACACCTCGAAGATTGTCCGCGGCGGCAACCGTGTCGGCATCTACTTCCTTGAAAAGGGCGCTTCCCAGCGTCCGTCCAAAGTCGTCTACGACCGCGCCGGTTCCGCGATTGCGACCGCGTCCAAGGAGGACTTCAACTGGGATCAGATCTTTGAAGGCGTCGAGTGGTTCCACTTCACCGGCATCACCCCGGCGCTGGGCCAGAATGTCGCCGACATCTGCCTGGACGCCTGCAAAGCCGCGAAAGCGAAAGGTATCACCATCTCCTGCGACCTCAACTACCGCAAGAACCTCTGGACCCGCGAGCAGGCCGGCAAAACCATGGCCGAGCTGGTCAAATTCGTGGATGTCTGCATCGCGAACGAAGAGGATGCCAAAGACGTTTTCGGCATTGAAGCTGCCAACACCGATATCTATGGCGGCAAACTGAACCATGAAGGCTACAAGGACGTCGCTAAGAAGCTGGCTGATACCTTCGGTTTCCAGAAGGTCGCCATCACCCTGCGCACCTCCATCTCGGCCAGCGAGAACAACTGGGCCGGTATGCTGTTTGACGGCAAGGACTACTATTTCTCCAAAGAATACAACATGAAGATCGTCGACCGCGTCGGCGGCGGCGACAGCTTCGGCGCAGGCCTCATCTACAGCTGCCTGCAGGGCTTCGATTCCCAGAAGACCATCGAGTTCGCGGTTGCGGCTTCCTGCCTGAAGCACACGATCGAAGGCGACCTGAACATGGTTTCGGTCGACGAGGTTGCGAAGCTGGCTGGCGGCGACGGTTCCGGCCGTGTTCAGAGATAATTACCGTTTACCCTTCACCATTTTCTTATAACCCACTTTAAACCAATGGGAGCCGCCGCGTGGCCAAGCACGCGGCGGCTCCCATTGAATATTCCAGGCATTTGCTTCAGACAAAAAATATGGCCGTCCCTTGGGGACGGCCATCTATAGAAAGCTTTACTTTTGGTCCCGCCGGTCAATCTCCGCCCAGACGAGGTATCCGCCCCCCACAATGAGGCTAAGGGCGCTCAAGACGAGCAGCGGGGTTCCCACATATTCCAGTCCTGCCGCAAACAGGGCCGCATTCCAGGAGGAGACGCCCGACATAAAGATTGCCGCTGCAAGATATCGTGTCGAAAACAGGATTGCCGCAATCAGGCAGAAAACAGAACCTGTCCCTCTTTTCCCCATAACATGCCCCTTTCGTTTTAGCCAGCGCGTCCATTCACTTCCCACCGACTGGAGCCCCGGAAAGATCCGCCAAGTTGACGCGCAGGCCGGATCATCAAAATACCAGCTGCACAAGCAGCATATAACAGATCGTGCCGCCCGCGATCGAAAGCAGCATCTGCCTTTTCCACAGGTGCAATACGACCACTGCCGTGATGGAAATCAGCTCGGGCAGCCCATGGCTGCCTGTGAGGAAGCTGACATTTTTCAGGCAGTAGACCACCAGCATTCCAAAGATAGCGGAGGGCAGTGCTTTGCCGAGGTACTGCACATATTTGGGGGTGGGACGCTTAGGCGAGAAGATCAGGAACGGCAGAAAACGGGTCGCCATCGTCCCCAGCACGCAGAGCGCCACCGTTATGATTTCCTGTGTCAGCGTCACAACAGACCACCCGCCTTTTCAACCGGCTTGCGCAGAACCGTTAGAAAGCACAGGATGCAGGCCATGGTTGGCAGCATGAAGGAGTCTGCCCCGAACAGCAATAGGCAGGCCGCCGAGGCCAGCACGCCGACCAGCGCGGTGTAGTGCTTTTTTTCTTTGAGCCACTGCTCCAGGAATATGACCACGAACATTGCGGTCATGACAAAATCCAGCCCTTCGGTGTTGAAGGTGATAAGCGAACCCAACAGGCCGCCGATTGTGGAACCGGAAAACCAGTAAAACTGGTTGAGCAGCGTGACAAAAAACATAAACCAGCCCTTGTCCACATCTTCGGGAATCTCGGCCGAATAGTTGATGGAAAAGCTCTCGTCGCACATTCCGAAGATCAGATAGGGTTTTTTCCAGCCGGTTCCCTTGAACTTTTCCAGCATGGAAATTCCGTAAAACAGGTGCCGTGCCTGGATCATCAGGGCCATGATCAGCGTCTGTACCGGCGCGAAGGGACTGAGCAGCATCGCCACCGCCACAAATTCCAGCGACCCGCCGAAAATCGTCAGGCTCATCAGCATGGGATACCAGAAGCTGAAGCCGGATACGTTCATATAGATCCCATAGGTCATCCCCAAAAACCAAAAGCCCGCAAAAATCGGTATGGTATAGGGAAACGCCGCTTTCAAAGCCTTTTTCATGACAGTTTTGTTCTGCATCGGATGGATTCTTCTCCCTCGAAAGTTTCCCCGCCGCGCGAGCGTGGGACCCGCTTTCAAAATTCAACATGTACTATATCATAGCACAGCATTTTTGCGCAGGCAAGCGTCAATTTAAACAGGAACCGCGCGAAAGCGGGATGGCTTTCGCGCGGTTCCTGTTTTGCCGCTATTCATCCACAAAGCGGTAACCCACCCCGACTTCGGTGAGGATATAGCGCGGGCGGGTGGTATCCTTTTCGATCTTGCGGCGGATGCCGGCCATAAAGACCCGCAGCGACTGGAAATCTTCGGTATATTCGTAGCCCCAGATTTCCTTGCTGATGAACCGGTGAGTAAGCACCTTGCCGCGGTTGCGGATCAGCAGGGTGAGCAGCCGGTATTCGATGGGGGTCAGATGGATTTCATTGCCTTCGACATAGACTTTGCGGCGTTCGAAATCGACCTTCAGGGTGTCGAGCACGAAGATTTCATCCTTTTCCGGCCGCGGGGCGTGCTTTCGCAGCGCCACCCGGATGCGTGCGAGCAGCTCGCCGACCGCGAACGGCTTGGTGACATAGTCGTCGGCGCCCATGTCGAGCGCGGCGACCTTTTCAGATTCCTGACCGCGCGCCGAGATCACGATGACCGGTACGCCGGAATGCTGACGGATCTGCTGAAGCACAGCGGTACCGTCGATGTCCGGGAGCCCTAGGTCAAGCAGGACGAGGCAGGGCGCGGCGGTATAGTAGGCGGAAAGCGCATCGAGCCCGGTGACAGCGGAGATGGATTCGTAACCATTCGTTTTAAGCAGTGCGGTGAGGACGTTCAGGATGCTCTTATCATCCTCGACAATGAGAATGGGGGACATTGTGTTCACTCCTTTGCGGCCGCCTGCAGCGGCAGGTCGAACTGGAAGGTGGCGCCGCCTTCGTTATTGTTGAACCCGCGGATTACACCGCCATGCGCCTCTACGATCGACTGGCAGATGGAGAGCCCCAGCCCAATCCCGCGGTGGGAATCCGACTGATCGGTCTGCGAGCCGACAAAACTTTCGAAGATGTGCCCGAGCAGTTCGGGCTTGATGCCGCCGCCGTTGTCACGCACTTCGAAACGGGCCTTGCCTTCCGGAAGGCGTGTGACCGAGACAAGGATTCTGCTGCCCTCCCGGGTGTGTTTGGCGGCGTTGTCCAAAAGGTTGGTCAGCACGCCGATGATGAGTTTTCCGTCCATCGGTACGAGCAGCACTTCGTCCGGCATGGTCATCTCGACGCTGCGCCCGCCGAGAAAATGTGAAATACGGTTATAGGCTTCGGTAAGTATGTCATCGACCACTTCGTTGTTTTTTTTGATGACCAGCTTTCCGTCCTGGATACGGGTCATGTTCAAAAGGTTCTCGACCAGGTTGTTGAGCCATCCGGCGTCGTTTACAATATCACCCAGGAAACCTAGGATGGTGCCCTTGTCGAGGCTGTCGAAACTGTTGATCATGAAGCTCGCGCTGCCGGCGATGCCGGTGAGCGGCGTGCGCAGGTCGTGGGAGATCGAACGCAGGAGGTTGCTGCGCAGCTTCTCCTTTTCGACCTCGAGCCGGGCGTGTTCCTTTTCGGTGGTGAGCAGTTCGCGTTCGAGTGCCAGCGCCATCTGGGAGATAATGGTGCCCACTGCCATCTGGCCCCGCGCGTCGAGCGATCCGCCGGAACAATCCACCTCCACCGTCCCAAAAACCCGCGCCCCACTTTTGATGGGAAGGTATTCACGTTTTTCCGGAAATTCGTGGTCGTTTTGCGGTTCGGGCTCGTCCAGATGGATGGTGCAGCGGTTGGGCAGCAGGCGGCGCATGCTTTCCTGGGTGTGGCGGACGATCTCCCCACGGGTGGAAAGGTTCAGATATCCGCTGCTGATTTCATAAAGGCACCGCGCCAGTTTTTCATTTTCGCTGGAAAGCCGCACCTCCCGCTGCAGCCGCAGAGTGAGGGTTCCCACAATGAGGCAGACCGCCAGAAAGATTGCGAAGGTGATCATATAATCCTTGTCGCTGACCCGGAGCGTATAAATGGGGTCGGTGAAGAGGAAATTACAGGTAAAGACGCCGAGCAGCGAGGCGACAAGCCCCCAGAGATATCCGCGCGTCAGGATAATGACCAGCACCACACCGGTGAGATAGACCATCAGGATATTTTCCTGTTGGACTCCGAAATGGGAAAACAGACAGGAAATGAGGGTGGCGCCGGTCAAAATCAGAAACAGCTGCAACAGGCTGACCCAAATGGGCTGTTTTTTCAATCCATCACCTTCCTTATATATTGGACATCCCTATTATACTTGAATTTTGATGGAACGCACATTAAATTTATGTTAATACCTCCATGTGCATGGCTGTATGCGCGGAAAAGCCACTGCCAATGGCCGCGCCGCGTTGGAGTGCCCCGCGCCGCGCGTGAAAATACCGGTCCGCGTCCAGTCTACCATATCGGGCGCTCCGCGGCAAGGCTGGGCATGCGACCGCACGGCGGCTCTTTTCGGGGGGTGCCGCCGGGTGATTTTGCTTGTTTCGGACAAATAAATGTGGTATGATAAATTGGTCAAAAATGATAAATACAGTTGTGTGTTATCCGCGCACAACTTCTGAGGAGTTGGGAACCATGAATTACATCAGCACCAGGGACAGCGGCTATGCAGTCAGCTCCGCGCAGGCGATTGTCGCGGGGCTCGCGCCGGACGGCGGTCTGTTTTTGCCGGAAACGCTTCCCGAATATACGGCCGGGGAGCTTGAGACGCTCACCAAATCGGGTTATACCGCCCGTGCCACCAGCATCCTGAGCCGTTTTTTGCCGGACTTTACACGTGAGGAGCTTCACCAGTATGTCTGCCGCGCCTACGCGCCGGAAAAGTTCCCTCCCAAGGCGGTGGCACCGGTGGTCCCGCTCGATGAAAACGCCAGCATCCTGGAACTTTTCCACGGCCCGACCTGCGCGTTCAAGGATTTCGCCCTGCAGCTTCTGCCTTTTTTGCTCACCGCGTCGCTTCAGAAGACCGGCGAGGATAAGACGGTTGTGATCCTGGTCGCAACCTCGGGCGATACCGGAAAGGCCGCGCTCGAAGGCTTTGCAGATGTGGAAGGCACAAAAATCTGCGTATTCTATCCGGACGGAGGCACCAGCAACATTCAGCGGCTGCAGATGACCACCCAGCAGGGCAATAATGTCATGGTGTTTGCGGCAAAGGGCAACTTTGACGATGCGCAAAACGGCGTCAAACGCATCTTCACCGACCAGGATTTTGCGTCCCTGCTCGCGGAAAAGGGCTTTGTGCTTTCCTCCGCCAATTCGATCAACTGGGGACGCCTCGTGCCGCAGGTTGCCTACTATTTTTCCGCCTACTGCGACCTGGTGAACGCGGGCCGCATCAAGCTCGGCGACAAGATCAACGTCGTCGTGCCGACCGGTAATTTTGGCAACATTCTGGCCGCCTATTTTGCGAAACACTGCGGATTGCCAGTTGGAAAGCTGATCTGTGCGTCAAACAAAAACAATGTGCTGACCGATTTCATCACGACCGGCACCTATGACCGCAATCGGGACTTTTATGTCACCAGCTCTCCATCGATGGATATTCTGATCTCCTCGAACCTGGAACGGCTTCTTTACCTGCTCTGCGACCGGGACGACGGGAAGCTGAAGGGTTACATGAACGAGCTTTCTGCCACCGGCAAATATACGGTGGACAAAACGATCCTCGAAAAACTTCAGTCAGAATTCGCGGCAGGCTGTGCGGATGACAAACAGACCGCCGAAACGATCGCTTCGGTCTATGAAAAAACCCATTACCTCTGCGACACCCATACCGCGGTTGCGGTGAAGGTCTATCAGGACTATGCCGCCAAAACCGGTGACACCACCCCAACGGTCATCGCTTCGACCGCCAGCCCCTTCAAGTTTGCGGGCAGCGTGCTTCCCGCGATCGGGAAGGCCCCGTCCGGCGGCGATTTCGAGCTTCTGAGGGAGCTGTCCGAGGCTACCGGCCTGCAGGCGCCCGCCGCGCTCGCGGGGCTGCGGGACCGGAAGGAGCGCTTTACCGATGTGGTTGAGCCCGCCAAGATGAAGGACGCGGTCGCCGCCTGGCTCGGCGTGAAATAAGAAACTGCGCGGCAAAGGCCGCGCAGAAAAAAGGATGCGTGACAGAAGATGAAATATGTCGTGATGCTGGGCGACGGCATGGCCGACCGCCCAGTGCCGGAACTCGGGGGGAAGACCCCGTTGGAAGCTGCTGTGAAACCCAATATGGATTTTCTGGCGCAGCATGGGACGGTCGGGATGGTGAAGACCGTCCCGGAAGGGATGCCGCCCGGATCGGATACCGCGAACCTTTCGGTCATGGGCTACGATCCCAAGATTTACTACAGTGGCCGCAGTCCGCTCGAAGCGGTCAGCATGGGCATTCCTCTGGCAGCGGACGATGTGACCTTCCGCTGCAATCTCGTGACTCTTTCGGACGAAGAAAACTATGAGGACACGACCATGCTCGATTATTCGTCGGGGGAAATCAGCACCGCCGAATCGACAGAGCTGATCAATTTTCTGAATGAGCGCTTCAAATCCGAAACAATCAATCTCTATCCTGGTATCAGCTACCGGCATTGCCTGGTTTTAAAACATGCGGAAACAGGCAGCATCTGCACCCCTCCGCATGACATCTCTCTCAAGCCGGTGAAGGAATATCTTCCCCAGGGCCGGTATGGTCATCTGCTTTACGGCATGATGAAGCGTTCCCGCGAACTGCTCAAGGACCACCCGATCAACAAAGCACGTATCGCCGCCGGGAAAAATCCGGCGACGTCCTGCTGGTTCTGGGGCGAGGGAACCCGGCCAGCGCTTTCCTCCTTCGAAGAGAAGTTTGGCGTGAAAGGCGGGGTTATCTCCGCGGTTGACCTCATCAAGGGCATCGCCATCTGCGCGGGGCTCAAAAGCGTCGATGTAGAAGGCGCGACCGGTAATGTCGACACCAATTTTGCAGGGAAGGCACAGGCCGCGCTCGCCCTTTTGCATGATGGTTGTGATTTCGTCTATATTCATGTGGAGGCTCCGGATGAGTGCGGTCACCGGCATGAGGTGGAGAACAAGGTCAAATCGATCGAACTGATCGATCGGGACATCCTTGGACGGCTCATCCCGGCGCTGCAGAAAGAGGGAGAGGATTTTGCGGTTCTGCTTGCCCCGGATCATCCTACGCCGTTGGATATCCGTACTCATTCGAGCGATCCGGTACCTTTTGTACTTTACCGCAGCTATCGGGAATCGGTGCATACCACTCCGCGCTACACCGAAGCGCTGGCCGAAAAAACTGGTGTTTATATCCCGGAAGGCTGCCGTTTGATGGAAGCGCTCATTCAGGAAAAATACATCTAGAATTTTACAAAAACAGTTGACAAGCTATTTTCCCAATGATATAATAATCAAGCACGATTCGTTTGAGTCGTGCTGATATGCGGGTATGGCGGAATTGGCAGACGCGTTAGATTCAGGTTCTAATGGTCGCAAGGCTGTGCAGGTTCAAGTCCTGTTACCCGCACCAACAACACAAAATCCGAACCCAAGGGGTTCGGATTTTGTGCGTTTGATGCACCACTAAAAGGAAAGCTCACAAACTGGCTCTATGAGCCGGATTGTGGGCTTTTTTGTTGTTTGCTTTTCAGGCCGGTTTTGTACATTTAGCGCTTATTTTACGCTTATGGTCTTGTTTTTGTCTAAATTCAAGGCATCCACGACTGTTTCAAAGAACGCGACCCGTGCCGCCGTTGATGAGCAGGAAAGCGTTCAGGTGCCGGAAGGAATGAATATGCGCATTCCGATGCACTCGCAGAACCGGTCAAGCCAGTTTTTGGCGCTGATGGATGAATCGCAGCCTCATCCCAAGAAGTAAACAGAAGATCGCTGTTCACCCATTAGGAGCCTGGCCGCAACCGCTCTGCGACCTGAGATGGCTTCACCAGATGGTATCGTCACAATAAAAAGAGAAATCTTGAGAAGGATTTAAGATGCAGACTGCAGGATGCGGAAAAAGGTTGATTTTATTCGCGGAATTGTTTATAATGTAAAAAGAACATTCGTTCTCAAAAAAGGAGGGGGTTCCGTGATAAGCGAACTCCAGATCATCCCGGGAATTGGAAAGGACATGGAAACCCACCTGACTGGTCTCGGCTACGGTACGGTCGAATCGCTGCGCGGGGCCAATCCACAGGAGATGTATGATCGCGACTGTATCCGCTGCGGCATGCAGCTCGACCGCTGTGTGCTGTATGTCTTCCGATGTGCCGTTTACTATGCGGAAACGGCTGAACCGGAACCGGAAAAATGCAAATGGTGGTATTGGAAGGATCATCAACTGGAACGGGAGGAAAAATGATGGGCGTATTTACAGAATTGGTCAACCGGCGGGAGAGCTGCCGGAACTTTGCGCCGAAGCCGGTGGAAAATGAAAAGCTGCGCGTCATGGTGGAAACCGCGCGGCTTGCGCCGTCCGCCTGCAACAGCCAGCCGTGGAATTTCCTGGTCGTAAACAATCCCGAGCTCTCCCGAAAACTTGCCAAGTGCACACAGGGAATGGGAATGAACCAATTTACCGATAACTGTCCGGCATTCATTGTCGTGAGCGAGTATAAAGCCAACCTTTCCGCAAAGCTGGGGGGACTGGTGAAGGAGCAGCAATACGCGCAGATCGATATCGGGATTGCGGCGGCACACCTTTGTTTTGCAGCGCTTGAACAGGGGCTTTCCACCTGTATTCTTGGATGGTTCAACGAGGAGAAGATCAAGGAGCTTTTCAGCCTGCCAAAGGACAAACGGATACGGCTGGTGGTGGCGGTTGGCTACGCCGAGAATGGACAGCTGCGCCCGAAACGGCGCAAGGATCTGGACGAGATCGCCGCGTTTCTCACGTGAGGAGGAATTGGTATGGGGGAGCTGGCAAAACTGCCGAATATCGGCAAAACGCTGGAACAGCAGCTTTTGGATGCGGGAATTGATTCCCCGGACGAATTGCGCCGTATAGGTAGCCGGGAGGCCTGGCTGCGGATACAGAAGTTTGACCCGTCCGCCTGCCTGCATCGGCTTTCGGCACTTGAAGGCGCGGTTCAGGGTGTGCGAAAAACAGAATTGGACGAAGGCACCAAGGAGGAACTCAAACAATTTTACCGGGAACATAAAACGGAGGAAAGCAGATGAAATTTGAAGGCCCGCTGCTGGCGGTACGCGATCTCGCGGCCTCCCGCAGCTTTTATGAAACGTTGCTTGGGCAGAAATTATGCTATGACTTTGGCGCAAATATCTCGTTTGAAAGCGGACTTTCGCTTCAGACACTGGAAAGCTGGGCCGGATTCTTAAAAAAACCGGCGGAAGAAATCCGCCTCGGCGGCAACGATGCCGAGCTCTATTTTGAGACGGATGATTTCGACGGTTTTCTAATCCGCCTGGAGGAATCGGGCGCCGCGTTGGTACATCCCGTGACCGAATATGACTGGGGGCAGCGGGTTGTGCGGTTTTATGATCCGGACCGGCATATTGTGGAAGTCGGGCAGAGCATGAAATCGGTGGCGCTGCATTTTTGGCGGGAAGGGATGCCGCTTGCCAAAGTTGTGGAGCGCACCCAGCATCCGGACGCGGTTGTGCGTGGTTGGATTGCCGAAGAGCTGAGCCCCTGCGGTGTGGACTGCGCGGGCTGTGGACAGTACCCGGCCGAATGCCCCGGATGCAATGCGATCGAAGGCAAAGTTTACTGGGCGCGGTATATCGGACAGGAGGCCTGTCCGGAATATACATGCCCGGTGAACGAAAAGGGCTTGCGCAGCTGCGGCGAATGCCGGGAGCTGCCCTGCCGCCAATTTTATGAGATGCAGGATCCCTCGGTTTCGGACGAACAGCATCAAAAAGAAATTGAGGAGCGGGTTGCCAGGCTGCGCGACCTCTTCCCTCAAAAATAGGAAAGAAGGAGTCCCATTCCAAAAGGCCCTGTGCAAAAATTTTTGCACAGGGCCTTTTGTGTCCGTTTTATTGGACAATTGATGTGATATTCTTGAGTTACGGTAAGAAAACTACATCAAATTTTCCGACAGAAAGGATGCTGGAAATGGATTACATCATCAAAAACGTCTACAGCCATGTGGAAGTCTACGACCGGTTCGGCAACTTCCAGTTCTCCGCCGACACCGAACAGGAAGCACTGGAAGAATTGAAAGCCGCGGCGTAGGCCGCTTTGTCAAAAGGCGCGGGACAGGTTGCAAAAACTGTCCCGCGCTTTTTGCCGTACACCCGGAGGACGAAAGCCCCCCGGAAAGCACGCCCGTTATCCCCGCCGTGCGCGCAGAAACTGCTGCTGATCGCGGTAGCCCTGCGCCGCCGCTTGGCGGCATCTGCGCATCATCAGATGGAAAAATCCGCCGCAGGCGGAAAACCAGAGGATGGTTCCAAACATAAAAGACACCTCCCAACGGTTTTATCCTACCGCGGAAGGTGTCCCATAAAACGGACTTTAGCAATAATTTCCCGAAATTTTGGCGAGAAATTCCCGCAGCTGCGCCACAACGGATTCCGGCCCCGTGACCGCCGCATTTTCTCCAAACGAAAAGACCCAGGCGAAAAAGGTTGGGCTGACAGTGACGCTGGCCGCCACGGTAAACCATTCGCTATCGAGCGGCTGGAGGTAGACATCCCGCCCGAACCTGTCGATGGCGACCCCGGCCAGATGGTTGCGCATTTTGAGACGCACAACCTGCTGTTCGCCGCCGTACATCCCAAACAGGGATCTGGCATAGACCGCCATGTCAAACTGGCCGAAGAGATCCGCGCCTTCACGGGCAAGACTGGTCGGCCGGATGTCCTGCATCTTATCCACCCGGTAGTGCTTGATGATCCCGGCCTCGCTGTCGTATCCGACCATATAATAGTTTTCATCGTCCCAGGTGAGCGCCCAGGGGCTCACGCAGTAACGGCGGCCGCCACGGCGGAAATGCTTTTGCTTATCCACGCCCCAGTCAAAATAGAGATAACTGATCTTGCGGTTTTCCGCAATGGCGGCGTGCACCTTGTCCACATTGTAGTAGATGCTTTCATTCATCGCCTTGATCCGGTTGGCCACGTAGACCTGCCGCTGCAGCTGTTGGGCTTCGTACCGGCTTGCAAGGCTTTCCAGTTTTTTGATCAGCTCGGTGGATTTGCGCCGGGTGAGAAACCGGGAGGACTGCACCGCGTCGACCAGAAGCTTGAGCTCCGGCAGTTCAAACTGCCGGTTCGCGACAAAATAACGGAAAGTTTTGTCCTTGCGCATCTGAATGTCCAGCCCATAGATCCGCAGCGCCTCCAGATCGTCATAGATGCTTTTGCGTTCAGCGGATACGCCGTAAGCCGAAAGCGCGCCAATCATTTCGGGAACGGTGATGGCGTGCGCTTCATCGGTGTGCTCAAGCAGGATTTTCATCAGGTAGAGCAGCTTCAATTTTTGATTTGATCCCTTTGCCAAACCGGTTCCCTCCCGTCGGATAGCATTTCCATAAGGTTTGTGCTATAATTTTTAAATATGGGAAGCGGGCGGCTCACCCGGCTCCCCGGCCGAGCCGGCGCCGCGCGGAGCCGGCGCCGCGCGGAGCGCGCGCGCCGGACGAGGATTCGCTTCGGGTCGTCGGCCGAAATAAGCACTGCCACCGGCAGGATGCTGTGCCGCCGCAGGAACTCCGGCAGGCTCTGCAGGTCGTTGGCGTTGCCATAGGCCGCGTTATAAAAATGAAACAGGCCGCCTTCACTTTGAAAGGCCGCGAAATGCGCCCCGCGTTTATGCCAGTACATCAGAATGTTGGCGCCCGCGCCGCGCGCGAGCCGTTCAAAATGCGGCGGGAACAGGCTCACATGCACCTGGTGGCCTTCCTGGGACAGGTACCAGACAAGCGCGAGCACATTGGTGCCCAAGAGCCCGCCGAATAACAGTCCCTTTTGGAAATCAGCCGCGATTTCCTCCGCCGGTCGCGGATCACCGAGCATTTTCAGCGCATTATAACAGGAGATCCAACCGCAGCCGTTGCGGTCGGAACCAAGCAGACCGTAGCGCAGATCGCCGAGCAGGTTCTGCCCGATGATGTAACCATCCGGAGAGAGCGCCTTTGGATTCATGCGATCACCTCTTTCTAAAAGTATACACGATTTTCGCGCGGTTGCATAGGGAAAGGAAGCTGGAAAATGCAATACGAATTTGACGCGGTGATCCGGAAGGTGCCGGATATCGACGGCGCGTATGTGGAGATCCCATTTGATGTGAAGAAAGTTTTCGGTAAGGGGCGGGTCAAGGTTCATGCCGCCTTTGACGGCGAACCATACGACGGCAGCCTGGTGCGGATGGGGACGCCCAGGCATATCCTGGGTCTGCGCAAGGAAATCCGCAGAAAGATCGGCAAGCAACCGGGCGACACAGTGCATGTGATGCTCACCGAACGCCTTTGAGAAAGGAAAGACCATTATGACAGACAAGATCGTGCCCTCCCGCGCGGTGACCCATGCGGGAAAATTCCACGCGGACGATGTTTTTTCCACCGCGCTGCTGCGCATTTTGAACCCATCAATCGAGATTGTGCGGGTACAGCGGATACCGGAGGGCTATCATTGGTTCGCATATGACATCGGCTGGGGGGAATTCGACCACCATCAGCAGAATGCGCCGGTGCGTGAAAATGGCGTTCCTTACGCGGCGTTCGGCCTGCTTTGGAGGACGTTCGGGCCGCAGGTGCTGTCCGGCCGGGATGTGGAGGCGTTTGACAAGCACTTTGTGCAGCCGCTCGACCTTGACGACAACACCGGCTGCGGCGATCCAATCGCGGAGATCATCGGGAACTTTAATCCCGCCTGGGATTCATCGGAACCGGAGGACGCCTGCTTTTGGCAGGCGGTGGATTTCGCGCAGGTGATCCTGGAAAAACGTTTTGCGGCTGTCCGCGCGATCTGCCGCGCCAAGCAGCTGGTCGCGGAGGCAATCGCCGCGGCAAAGGACGGGATCGTCGTGCTGCCGCGGTATGCACCCTGGAAATCAGCGGTCTACCGGACGGCTGCCGTCTTTGTGGTTTATCCGTCCCAGCGGGGCGGTTTCAGCGCGCAGGGCGTCCCCGACGATGAAACCGGTGCGCTCAAGTGCCCGTTCCCATTGGGATGGGCAGGGAAATCCGAGGCGGAACTGCCTGCGCTGACTGGGCTTTCGTCCCTGCGCTTTTGCCACAACAACCGGTTTCTGGTCGCGGCGGACCAGCTTTCGGACGCGGTAGCGGCTTGCCGGATCGCGCTGGACGAACAAAAAAAGGAGGAAAACAGATGAAGGTTTTGTTTATCGAGTATCCCAAATGCACCACCTGCCAGAAGGCAAAGAAATGGCTTGACGAGCATGGCGTGCAGTATGACGACAGGCATATCAAGGAGCAGAACCCCACAGCGGACGAACTGACCGATTGGCTGGGACGCAGCGGCCTGCCGCTGAAGCGGTTTTTCAACACAAGCGGACTCCTCTATAAATCGCTCGGGCTCAAGGAGAAACTGCCCCAGATGAGCGAAGCGGAACAGATTGCCTTGCTTGCGACCGACGGGATGCTGGTGAAGCGGCCGCTCATCGTGGGAGAAGATTTTGTGCTGGTGGGCTTTAAACCCGCCGAATGGGAACGGCTCATATAAACCGGAGAAAACAGGGACCCGCCCTTTGGACCATGATCAGATCCAAAGGGCGGGTCCCTGTTTAGGGATGTAATTTATGGAGGCGGGTTTAACGGTTATAAAATTCCTGCACCGCGGCAAAGAAGGCGTCAATATTTTCCCACCTGGACATCGGTGGGATATCGCAGCCGGACGAAATGACAAAGTTCGGGTATTTGCGGCAGCGTTCCATCACCGCGAGGGTCGCCTCCCGGATCGATTCAGGCGTGCCGCCCCGGAACTGGCCGGCCGGGTCGACGTTGCCCATCGCCACGGTATCGGCCGGGATATGCGCCATCATTTCGCCCATGTCAATCGCGTTGCCGAAATGGTAGGCGCCCGATCCGGTGGAAAGGATCGATTCGATCAGCTGGATGGTGTTGTTGCCGCAGTTGTGATAGATCACCAGGAAGCTGTCGTCCTGCACCGCTTTTACGATCTCGCTGATATAGGGCGAGGAAAATTCCGCGATCAGGTCGGGCGAAAGCAGCCCGGCGAGCGGTTCGGCGATCACCACGCCGTGTGCGCCGATCTCTTTGTAGGCCCGGATGTATTGGATCAGGAAGTCGGTCGCCTTGCGCAGAGTCTTGTGGACCATATCCGGCTCCACGTAACAATTGACCATCGCCTCGGTCACATCCATCAGCCTGCCCGCGAGCGAGAAGGAACCGATCGTGCCCGCGAAGACCGGCCGGTCGGTGATCTTTTCGAGCGCCTTTCTGATGGCGTCGAGATAGATGCCGGTGCGTCCCGCACCGATCTGCGGCACAGCAAGATTGTCCGCGTCCTCCTCGCTTTCGATGATCCGGCCTACAACGGTCGGAACCTCGTCGTCCGATACACGGATCGTGCTGCCGAACGCTTCGGCCTCAAGCGAGAGATCCATCAGCGAAACCGAAGCGAGCGAATCGGTTCGCGCTGCAATCCGATACATGCCCTCGGCTTGCAGCGCGCTGTTCGAAATCAGCTCCCGGACGCTGATGCCCATGAGCTGGATCGCCGGGAAGGACAGGACCGGCATTGCCTTTTTCACCTGGGCGGCCTTCAGGTTGTCAAGCCACTGGGCCATATTTTGCTTCATAGTGGTCATCTCCTTGGCAATGTCGTTCTCGTTACGCGCTGAAATAGGAGTACGCGAGCTCGGCGGCGCTGGTCGCGTCGGGGGTGTAGCCGTCCGCGCCGATTGACTGCGCGAACGCTTCGTTGACCGGCGCGCCGCCGACCATAATCTTGACCCGGTCGCGGTAATCTTCCCGTTGGAACAGGTCGATGACCGACTTCATCTCGTTCATCGTGGTGGTCAGAAGCGCCGAACAGCAGACCACATGGGCGTTATGCTCCTTCGCGCCTTCAAGGAATCGCTCGGCGGGCACGTCGACACCGAGGTCGACCACATGGATGCCTTTGCTTTCGAGCATCATCTTGACAAGGTTCTTTCCGATATCGTGCAGATCCCCTTTGACGGTGCCGATGACGGCGGTGCCGACCGATTCCACCCCGTCCTCGACCAGCCGCGGTTTGAGTACGGCGACGCCCTGGTTCATGGCGCGCGCTGCGATCAGGACTTCCGGGACAAAGACCTGATTGAGCTTGAACTTCCCGCCGATGATCCCCATGCCGGCGAGCAGCCCGCCCTCAAGAATCTCCTTGGGGGCGTACCCTTCGTCCAGCGCCTGCTGCACCAGCTCTTTCACCTTTGGGGCGCGGCCCTTCTGCAAAAACTCACTGATTTCTTCTAAAACACCCATAGCAGCCTCCTAGTCGTTTCTCAGGGATACCGGGGAATGAATCTCTTCCTGTTTTCGATTCTAGAAGATTACGGAGCATTTATCTATGAAAATCTTTCGAGTTTTTGTACTATTTTCGGCAAACTGCAAAACCCCGTATCCAGCTGCCTGGATACGGGGTTTGAAATGCGGCTTCCTGCGGCGTTTCAGCGGGCCTTTCCGCGCGCGTCCCGGAACACCTTGGGGGAGACGCCTTCGGATTTTTTGAACACTTTGGTGAAATAGCTCTGATCCTCAAAGCCGCAGAGGTTGGCGATCTCCACCAGGCTCGCGTTGCCGTCAAGCAGGAGTTGCTTGCTCTTCTCCACACGCACCTGGTTGATATAGGAGGAGAGGCTCACGCCCATCTCATCCTTGAAGGTGGTAGACAGGTAGGATTTGCTCAGATAGACGCAGCCCGCGATTTCCTCGAGGGTGAGCTTCTTGACGTAGTTTGCCTTGACATACTGCATGACCTTGTAGACGACGTCTGAATGCTTGATCTGGGTGAAATCGAAGGTGTAGTTGAAAAACAGGTGCATGATGCCGGAAATCCACACGCTGATCTCCTCAAGCTCGGTCATCTGCGCGAGCTCCTCGCGGTAGCTGTCGTTGAGATAGAAGATCTCGTTCGGGTTGGCGCCCGCGTCGATAGTCGAACGGGACAGCAGCACCATGAGCTCCAGAATTCGCCCTTTGATCCGTTCGATGTTGAAATCGCTTGAGAAGAAGATGTGCCCCAAAAGCTCGTTGAGCAGTTCCTGCGCGCCCTGCTTATCCTTGGCGAGGATCAGCTTTTGCAGGCGGCGCTCCTGCTCGATGGGATAGGGGATGTCCTGGTGGTTGTCGCGGTAGATGTCCTGTACGCTGTAGAACGAATTGAGGATCTTCTCTTGCTCGTAGACAAAGGTGCCGACCCGGCTGTGCGGGATCATGTTGATGTAGGCGGTGACCGTTTCCATGATTTCGGCGAGATGGTTGACCCGGGCGGTGGAATAGTTGGGGATATCGTGCAGGATGCCGCGGATCCCATGGTCGGGCATATCCTCAAACGCATCGTTCAGATCCCCCATGACGATCGGTCCGGCGATCATCGAGGCAGTCATCAGCCCATGGTCGTCCGAAACCGACGACGCGACAAAAACCAGGCCTCGCGGGCAATAGTAGATGTATTTCCCGTTCCAGCGGTAGGCCTCGTAGCTTCCGTACAGATGGGTGCTGATGAGGTTGCGTTTTTCATAGGTGCAGTGGTTGCAGAATTTGAGCTCATCCTGGCGAAGGCCGACGAAGCATTTTTCCGCAATGTCCATCACCACGCATTCCACGCCGCAGAGCCCGGAGATGTGCGCCGCGTATTTTAAGCAGCGCTCCCGGAGCAGATCATCCATTGGCAGCTTCCTCCTTTGCGGGGACCGCAATCATTTTTTGCCTGTCATAGGACGGCTGTGCCCAGGTGCCGGGCGGGCAGACGAGGAAATCCTGCGGGTCCCATTGCCCGCCCACCATCGCTTCGAGCATCCGGCAGTCGCCGCGCAGGTCGACCGCCTCCCAGCCGTAGAGCCCGCAGAGCCGGTCCGCGAGCGCCCGGTAGGAGTCGTTGTGGTAAACTGTGGAATGGATGAAGCCGCAGTAACGGTAATTTTTTGTCCAGGACACATCCTCCCCCGCGAGATATTCGGCGTTGTCCTCCCCATACAGCCGCGTATATTCCGCCTTTTTTTCAGCGAGCGCTTCAGGCGTGGGCAAAAAGGCGTTCTCAATCCAGCCGTTATTGAGCCAGTAGGCCGTCTGATAGCGGTTGAAAAGCGCGATATAGCGGGCCTGCGAGCCGAGAAAGATCCCGATGCAGTCGTCGGTGCGCGGGATCACAATCGGGATGGTCCGGGCGGCGACGCCCATCGTGCCGTTCGAACAGAGCCCATAACCGAACAGGATGAAGTCCGGCCGGTTGCGCGGGGTATCTTCGATCTGCAAAACGGCCGATTCGAGCCGGCTGCGCAGGATCGTGGGCGTGTCATGCAGGCCCTGCGGCAGCCAGGTGATGTCGATAATATGCGGGCTGACTGCGGCGAAATGCCGCAGCTCCCGGCTGAAAACCTGACAGGCGATAATATGAATCCGCAAGCAAATCCCTCCTCACACCCGGGCGGGTTGAAAAATTTTTCTGGCAGTTTCGCGGGGAATCGTATATGATAAAAGCATTCAGTGACGATCGGAGGTATCCCGAATGAACCAGTGGATCGAAGTTTACGCGCCGCCCGCGGAGCCAAAGCCGCTTCTGACCCTTTTGCAGCGGGAGGGGGCCGCGCCGCACGCGCCCTGCGGCGGGCGCGGCAATTGCGGAAAATGCAAGGTGATGGCCGAAGGGGCGCTCTCCCCGATGACCGGCCGGGAGCGGGGCTTTCTGCGTGAAGCGGAGGTTTCCGGCGGCGTGCGGCTGGCCTGTCTCACGCTTGTATGCGGGAAGGCGCGGGCCTGTCCGCTGCCGGACGGGGAGCAGGTGGTGCTGTCCGCAGGGGTTCTGCCGGACTTCTGCCGGGACCGCTTTGCGGGCGGCTATGGGCTCGCAGTGGATATCGGAACCACCACGGTGGCCGCATACCTTTACCGGCTTGATACCGGCGCGCCCATCGCTGCCGCAAGCTGCGGGAATCCGCAGGGTGCTTTTGGCGCGGACGTGATCTCCCGAATCGAACAGTCGCTCGCGGGGCGGCAGTCGGAGCTCGCTGGGGCGGTGCTCGGCTGCATCGGCAGTCTTTCCGGACAGCTCTGCAAAAAAGCGGGGATTGCCCCCGGGCAGATCCTGCGCGCGGCGCTCACCGGCAACACGGCCATGCTTTATCTGCTGACGGGACGGGAGGCGTCCTCCCTCGCGGCCGCGCCGTTTGCGCCGGACTGCCTGTTTGGGGAAAGCGTGGATGCGACGCAGCTGGGACTTTCGCTTGCGTCTGGCGCGCAGGCCTACCTGCCGCGCTGCATCGCCGCCTATGTGGGCGCGGATATGACCTGCGCGATCCTCGCGGGCCGGCTTTTTGCGGCGAAGGAGCCGGAGCTGCTGGTGGACATCGGCACGAACGGGGAGATGGCCCTCTGCGTCCAGGGAAAGCTCTATGCCTGTTCCACGGCGGCCGGCCCGGCCTTTGAAGGCGCGGGCATCTCTATGGGGATGAACGGCGGAACCGGTGCGGTTGACCACGTTTGGCTTACGGATGGTCAGATCCGCTATTCGGTCATCGGCGGCGGCCCGGCGAAAGGAATCTGCGGCTCGGGGCTTATCGACGCGGCGGCGGTGCTGCGGGAAGCGGGACTCCTGGACGAAACCGGCCGCATCCCGCAGATGGACGAAACCGCTTCCCCATATCTCACCGAGCAGGACGGGATGCCCGCGGTGAAGCTCGGGGAAAGCGGCGTATGGCTCACTCAGAAGGATGTCCGGGCCCTTCAGCTTGCAAAAAGCGCCATCTGCGCCGGAATGCGCGCCCTGCTGCACGAGGCCGGGCTTTCGCCGGACAAGGTGGAGCGGCTCACAATTGCCGGGGGCTTCGGCAGCTTCATCGATCCCGCGAACGCCGAAAAGATCGGCATGCTGCCGCGCGGCTTCGCGGGAAAAGCGCGGGTGATCGGAAACGCAGCGGGTATGGGCACCGGAATGGTTCTCCTGTCGCGGGAGGAACGTTTGCGTTCGGAAGCGCTGGCGCGCGCCTGCCGGGTGGTGGAACTTTCGGGCAATCCGTACTTTATGGAACGGTATGTGGAGGACATGCTGTTTGAAGAACCGCCGAAAGGGTAAAATGCCCTCCTTCCTTATAGGTTCGCAGAACTTTTCCTAGTTGTCAAGAGGTTTTGGATGGCTGCGCATACGGCTGCGATACAGCCGGGCCTGATGTTAATTTCCCGTAAAGACAAAAAAATTGTACAAAAAATAGAGAGGATATACAATACGGCCCGGTTTTTGCCGTTTATAATGAAACTGTTTCAACAGAATTTGCTCATGCCATGCGTGGATTCTGTGCAATAAAGCCAAATATGCGCGCGATTGGAAAGATCTGAACAACGGCGTTTGGGTTTTATGAATATGAGGGAGGAAAGTCTAATGAAAAAAACAATCAAAAATGTATTGTCCCTGCTCCTGGCGGCAGTGCTTCTGACAGTCCCGCTGACCGGATGCAACAAAGGCCCCGCCCCGTCCGCCGCGCCGGCGTCGAGCGCAGCCCCGGCTCCGGCCGCTTCCGCCGATACCCCGAGCGACGCGGCGCCCGCGACGGATGCAAAGGTCCTGCGCCTGGCGCACAACATCACGATGGGAGGCATCGACGACGAAGCGGCCAACATGTTCGCGGAAAAGGTCAAGGAGAAGAGCGGCGGCACGCTCGAAGTCCGCGTCTATGCGGGCGGCCAGCTCGGGAACGAGCGGGACATGCTCGAAGGCATCAAGATGGGCACCATCGATATGGGCATGAACACCTCGGCATACATCTCGAATCTCTGTCCGCAGTACGGCCTGCTTGACCTGCCGTATATGTTCACCAGCTTTGAGGACGTGCGCGCCAAGCTGGCGGGCGAAGCCGGAACCCAGCTGAGCGAGATGCTGCTGAAGGATCATGGCATCCGCGTGCTCAACTGGTGGAACTCGTCCTTCCGTGTCATGCTGACAAAATCCGCCCCGATCGAGTCGATCGGCGACCTGAAGGGCCGCAAGATGCGCGCGCCGGAAGTGCCGGTCTATATCGACATGTTCACCGCGCTGGGCGCCAACCCCACCCCGATCCCGTTCGGAGAGGTCTACACCTCGATCCAGACCGGCGTCGTGGACGGTGTGGAGGTCTGCGCGGAAGAGATGTACTCCATGAAATTTCATGAGGTGGGACAGTATATAGCCAAAACCAACCACATTTTTAGCTGCATGATCCCGATCATCAACGAAAAGGTTTACGAAGGCCTGACCGACGCGGAAAAAGCGGCGGTCAACGAGGCGATGTCCGAAACCACCGACTGGCAGTGGGAAGCGTTCGCGCAGTCGGACGAGCACGCGCTGCAGGCGATGATCGACGCGGGCATCACCCTCACCGAGCCCGACATCGCCCCATTTATGGAGGCCTGCAAACCGATGCAGGAAAAATATGCGGCGGACTATCAGGCCGAGGATCTTCTGGCGCTGCTGGTGGGATAATTTCCGGTATATCCGGGTGTGACACAGCAGGGAGGCAGCGCCGCCTTCCCGCTGTTTTCATTCGCTGGAAACAAAGCGAAAAAGGGGGACGAGTTTTTTGGGTAACAATCGGAAAAATGCCATCGACAAAATCATGGACGTGACGACCGCGATATTAAACAACAGCGTGTTTATCCTCTTCTTGGTGATGATCCTCTCGAGCTTCCTGCAGGTCATCTGCCGCAGGATCTTCAACGCCTCGCTCACCTGGAGCGAGGAGCTTGCCCGTTACTGCACCATCTGGATGGTGATGTTCACCACCGCTATTGCGTTTAAAAGCCGCAACCATATCGGCATCGACTTTTTCCTGGCCAAGCTCCCGCCGAAGGGCCGGCGGATCCTGGAGGATATCAACGATATTATCGTGATCCTGGTGATGGGCTACTTCACTTATTATTCGGCGGCGCTGCTGCTTGGCGGTCGCAGCACCCCGTCGCCGGCCATGCGCATCCCGATGGGCTTTGTCTATGCCGGTGTGGTGGTCGGCGGGTTTTTCTCGGTGGTTTTTGCATTGTATGCGTTCGCTAAGCGGGTGCAGGGCTATTCCCGGGAGAAAGCCGCGCCCGCGGCGCAATAGGAGGGATGGACGATGGCAATTGGAATTATGATCGGGATCTTCTTCCTGTTTTTGGTGATGGGCATGCCGATCGGCATCGCAATCGCGGGTTCGTCGATCGCATCCATCCTGGCGGTGGGCGATCTGCCCGGCATCCTGCTGCCGCAGCGCACCTTTGTCATGCTCGACTCTTTCTCGCTGATGGCGGTGCCGGTCTTTATCCTGGCCGGTGAGGTCATGGGCGTTTCGGGCATCACCACCAAGATCGTCAAGCTGGCCTCGGCGCTGGTCGGGCACCTGCGCGCCGGCCTCGGGCAGACGAGCATCCTGGCCGGCATGCTGATGGCGGGTATCTCCGGCGCCGCCGCGGCCGACGCTTCGGCGCTCGGCGCGATCCTCATCCCCGCGATGGAGGAGGAGGGCTACGACAAGCCGCTGGCCGTCTCGATCATCGCTTCGGCCAACACGATCGGTCCGATCATCCCGCCGAGCATCATGATGATCATCTACGGCTCGATGACCGGTGTTTCGATTGGAGCGCTCTTTTTGGGCGGATTCGTCCCCGGCGTACTGTTCGGCCTGAGCCTGATGATCCTCACCCATTTCACCGCGAAGAAACGCACCGGCATCAAAATCCACACCCGCGCGACCCTCAAGGAAATCTGGATTGCCTTTAAAGAGGCGATTTGGGCGCTGATCATGCCGGTCATCATCGTGGGCGGCATCTTGTCCGGTTTCTTCACCGCAACCGAATCGGGAGTCATCGCCGTGATCTATGCGTTCATCGTCGGCTTCATGAACCGTTCCATCCATTCGTTTAAGCAGGTCAAGCAGATCGTGCTCAACGCCGCCATGGGCAGCACCACCCCGATGTTCCTGATCGGCATCGCGGCGGTCATGGGCTGGGTCCTCGCGCGCAACGACTTCCCGCTGCATGTCGGCAATTTCCTCAACGGCATCACCACGAATCCGAATGTATTCATCGTGCTGGTCTGGGCGTTCTACCTGTTCATCGGCTGCTTCATGGAGGACACCGCCGCCATGATCATCCTGGTGCCGATCCTCGCGCCGATTGCGGCCGCCTATGGCTTCGACCCGGTGCATTTCGGCGTGTTTACCGTCGTTACGCTGCTCATTGGCTGTATCACCCCGCCGGTCGGCATGCTGCTCTTCATTTGCAGCGCGATCGCAAAGGTCAAGGTCACTGACGTCGTCACGACGATCGTCCCTTACTGTATTACGCTTGCGGGAATGGCCTGCCTGTTCGGGCTTTTCCCAATCCTGATCACACTGGTCCCGAATATGGTGTTCGGGTAACATGTTTTGAGAGGTGAATTACCGTGACCCATGAACAGCGCATCATGGCCGCGATCCGCGGCGAAGCGCTCGACCAGCTGCCTTTTGTGCCGCGCCTTGACCTGTGGTATAAGGGAAATCTGGCGCAGGGGACGCTGCCCGACAAATATAAGCACGCCTCGCTTGTCGATATCGTGGACGATCTCGGGCTGGGATATCACTGCGTGATCCCCGATTTTTCCACCTTCGAGGAGCCGTACGACCCGGCTGATGTGGGGCTGGGCATCCATCGCACCAAATCGGTCTTTTACACGGTCGAATTCGATCTTGAGCGTAAGGTGGAACTGAACGGCCCGGAGACGGTCACGACTTACCGGACCCCGTATGGGGACATCACTACCAAGGTCTATTACGACGACGAGATGAAGCGGGCGGGCATCACCCAGGCGCATATCACCAAGCCCGCCGTCGAGACCGAGGAGGACTATCAGAAGATCGGATATATCTTTGAACACGGTGCCGTCAAGCCGCGCTACCACTATTATGATGCGATCAAGGCGGAGATCGGCGACCGCGGGCCGGTCGTGGGGTTTTTCTACGAGGGCGGCTCGCCCATGCACGCGTTGCTCAAGGAGATGGTGCCGTTTGAAACTTTCTGGTTCCACACCTATGATTATCCGGAGCTGATGGAGGAATGCTGTGCGAAGATCGAAACGCTGATGGACAAGATGCTCGCGTGTATGGCGGATTCCCCGGCGGACCTGCTCTATGTGGGCGCGAACTACGATTCAATGACCACCAACCCGCCGTTTTTCGCACAGCACATCACCCCGTATCTCAAGAAGGCTTCGGCATTTCTGCACGGGAAGGGGAAATACCTGCTGACCCACACCGACGGCGACAATGCCGGGCTGCTGGAAGAATATGTAAAGGCTGATATCGATGTGGCGGATTCGGTCTGCACCGCGCCGATGATCGGCCAGACGATTAAGGATACCCGTGATGTGCTGGGCAGCCACGCGGTCTGGGGCGGTATCTGCTCGATCAGCGTGCTGGAGGATTCGTTCAGCCAGTACGAATTTGAAAAATACATCGACGAGACCCTTTCGAGTATCGGCGATGGCCGCAGCCTGGTTTTAAGCGTTGCGGATTCGACGCCGCCGGGCGCGAAGTTCGACCGCATCCTGCACATTATGAAAAAGGTGCGGGAATTTGGGCCGGTCAAATAAGGCATTTAAAAAAGGCGGGGAGCGGAATTTCATCCGCTCCCCGCCTTTTTTAAAACACTTCGATGACCGAAACAGGGCAGTTTTCCTGTGCGTCCACAGCGCCGGATTCACAGTCTTTGGGCACTTCGCCGACATGTACCTCAGCCAGACCGTCGTCCGCCATGCGAAAAACCTCCGGGCAGGTTTCGGCACAGAGCCCGCAGGAGATGCAGCCTTCGCGGTTGATTTTTGCTTTCATCATGAAAACCTCTTTTCTGAAAAATGGGATAGTGATAGTATGGGGAAGATGTGCTATGATATATACCGTGACGGATAAAATTTTTCGCGGGGAGGGAGCCGGATGAACCGGAACGGATGTTATGCGTATCTGCTTGCCTGCGCGGACGGGACCCTTTACGCGGGCTGGACCAACGACCTTCCGGCGCGTCTGAAAGCGCATAACGCCGGAAAAGGCGCAAAATACACAAAGCCGCGGTTGCCGGTACGGCTTGTTTACAGCGAGCGTTTCCCGGACAAATCCGCCGCGATGAAACGGGAATGCGAACTCAAAAAATTGACCCGTGCCGAAAAGCTCGCACTGGTCGCGGCTTATCAAACGAAGGAGGATGAATAGATGGATGGAAGAATCCGGGCGGAAATAAAAATCGGGGCGCTGGTGGACATTGTGCTCAAGAAAGACCAGCCGACCGGCAAACTGACCCGTGGACATGTCAAACGCATCCTGACCAATTCACCGACCCACCCGCACGGCATCAAGGTGATGCTCGCGGAGAAGGATCAGGTAGGACGGGTGCAGGTGATTTTGGAGGAAGAACCATGAACATTCAGATTTTTGGCAAACAGAAATGTTTCGATACCAGAAAGGCCGAACGGTATTTCAAGGAACGCAAGATCAAGTACCAGCTGATCGACCTGCCGCGCTACGGGATGAGCAAGGGCGAGTTTCAAAGTGTGAAGGCGGCGGTTGGCGGGGTAAAGGCGATGATCGATGAAAAATCGAAGGACTACGAAAGCTCGTACATCGCTTACGTTTCGACCGAGCAGAACATCACCGATAAGCTTATGGAAAATCCGTCGCTGCTCAAAACGCCGATCGTGCGCAATGGAAAACAGGCCACCATCGGCTTTTGCCCGGAGATTTGGAAAACCTGGGAATAGCGGGATTCTACCTTTTTCACAAATATACGCGGCATAGATCCGGATAAACTTGTGCGGAATTTTTGCAGAAGCTCCACCCGGGCGAAGCGGTGGCGCGGGTACAGTGATTTTTTTGCAATTTTTTTGTTTTGATAGAGGGGAATTTGAGCATTCCGCACAGAACCGACGGGTGGCGGGCTTTTGCGCGGCGTTTTGCGGGGACCGGCCCTGCGGGGGTATACTATCTTCAGAAACTTCTGAGAGAGGGTATCGCTATGCAAACCAGGAAATTCTCAACCTATGACCTTGTGGTGGTCGGCGTGATGGCAGCGGTGATCTTTGCGGCGACCATGTTTTTAAAGATCGGCCCGATCCCAACTCCCGCAGGCCCCACCCAGTTTAAAGTCGCAAACGCGCTCTGCCTATTGGGCGGGATGCTGTTCGGCGGCGTGCGCGGCGGGCTTGCCGCGGGCATCGGCTCGATGTTCTTTGACCTGTGTGACCCGGCGTTTGCCGCGAGCGCGCCGTTTACGCTGGTGTTTTTCTTTGCGATGGCATTTGTCTGCGGCGCGATTGCCAATGCGGGCGGCCGGGAAGGCAAAAATTTCAGATGGAACCTGATGGGCGCGGTCGCGGGTTCTGCCACCTATCTTGTCCTGCATCTTGGAAAAAGCCTCATTGTTTTGATGTTGGAAGGCAGTGATTTTTCCGCCGCGCTGGTCACCTGCGCGCTGAAATTCATCACCTCCGGAGCGAATGCGCTCTTTGCTGTCGTGGTGTCGGTGCTGATCGCGGCTCCTTGCCGCTCGGCGCTGGTGCGCGCGGGCCTGGAACGCAAGCTGTTTCCCAAAAACGCGTAAAGAGAAGATACGGCCGGGCAAAGCAAAGGGCTTTTCCCGGCTTTTCTTTTATGGTAAACTGGGTGCGGAAACTTTTCTGCGGGAGGAATTTTGATATGGGACCTGTCTATTACACGGTGCGGCAGATTAACGGCGACTATGCGATGCTGATTTCGGATGACGGTGTGGAAAATATGGTGGCGATGGCGCTGCTGCCGCCCGAAACCGACGAAGGTCTGCGGCTCTGCTGGGAGAACTTCACCTATACGGTGATCGCCTGAGGGGCATTTTTACGAAAGAAGGAACAGAAAATGGTAACCATCACAATCGACCCGGAACTTAAAAAGGCGCATCCGGCCGCGGTTTTGGGCTGCGTGCAGTGCAAGGTGCGGGTGGCGCCGTCCGGCCCAGAACTGCTCGAAGAGACCGATGAAGTTTGTGGCCGTCTGCGGAAGACGCTTGCAGTTCCGGACATCCAGAATCGTCCGCACATTGCTTCGACGCGGGCCTGCTACAAGGCGCTCGGCAAGGACCCGCACCGCTACCGCAACTCGGCGGAAGCGATGTGCCGCCGGGTCCTGCAGGGCAAGGGCCTTTACCGGATCAACAATGTTGTGGAAGTCAATAACCTGCTTTCGATCGATTCCGGCTACTCGATGGGCGCCTATGATGTGGATAAGATCCGGGGCGCAATCCGCTGGGTGCCTTCCGGGGAGGACGCGCATTATCAGGGAATCGGAAAGGAACAGGTCAATATTGCATTTTTGCCGGTGCTTATGGATATGGACGGGCCGTTCGGAAACCCGACGAGCGACTGCGTGCGCGCGATGATCACCGAAGAGGCAAAAGAGGTCTTGATGGTCTTTTACTGCTTCGATGGGGAGGATGAGCTGCCGGGGATGCTTTCGCGCGCCGAGGAGCTGCTGCGGACGCACTGCGGCGGCCGGGATTTTGAAAAGACGATCATCCGATGATCAAGGGCCTGCGGAATTGTCCGCAGGCCCTTTGCATTTTATATTTGGGGATTGTATTTCCCGGCGGAGCGAATTTTGGCGCATCCTAAAGCGGGAACAGGCTTAAAAAATATGGATAAGCCTCCGGATCGGCAAAATACCAGGTGTTTTGCACATCAGCATGCTGCAAGTTTTTGGCCAGGCGGTATCCATCCACCTCCTGCTCCAGGAAGGTGTAATCCGCCGTTGCGCCATCCCGGGTTATGGACACGGTTATAACCGTTCCCCCTGTTGCGGGAGGAGCGGAATAGCCGCTTTCAAACATGGAGTCAATGAACGCGATTATCTGTTCGATCTGCGCCTCGTCCTTTACAATAAGCTCCTGCGTCTCTGTCATATTGAGCTTTTGAACCGTTACCACCATGTCCGGTTCACTATCCAGTTCGCTGTCCGATCCGGCGGAAGTTATCACGCTCTCCGAAAGAGAATCTGCAATGGAGCTGCCCATCCCCGCCGCGCTTATATCGGGCGCGGATGAACTGGCGTCTTCAGGCGCGGATGCAGGCGGGTTTTCTTCTTCAAAAGATTCGGCGCTGCCGGAGGGTATTTCCTGTGCGGCTGATGAATGCTCCACGGCGGATTGACTCGCCCGAGGAAGGCTGGCGGCTTTATTTTGGCAAGCGGTCAAAAACAGAACACTGCAAAGAATAAAACAAAATAGGAATGCGGTCGGTCTTTTCATAGCGGCATCCTCCCGGTCGCATCAAATTGCCCGCGCGGCGCTTTGAAATCCATGCGCGCGCTTTACGTGAATTTTATTCATATTATCACATCAAAGCTTTTTGCACAAGGCATAGAAGGCTGCCCGGTCCGCTTGGGGATTACGTCTGCCCGCATCAGTCGTCCCCAATGAAGCGGACGGTTTTGACGATGGCGCCTATTATTTGCTGCGGGAATGAAAAAGGCAAGGGGTGTCATATCCTGCAAAAATGTGTTATACTGACTTTATCCGACAAAATGCTGTGAGGCCGGAAGAATAACAAAACGGGGGAAGACGGATGAGTTTGACGCAGGGAGTCTTTGAAGCGGTCTTCGCCGCCGCTTATCTGATTGCGGTGCTGTCCATGGGGATGGTGATGCTGCTGCGCAGTTACGGCGATCGTCAGACGCGCCTGTTCGGTGTCATGGCGCTGGTGCTCGGCTGCGGGGATGCGTTTCATCTGCTTCCCCGCGCTTATGCGCTGCTGACCGATGGGCTCGCCATGCATACCGCCGCGCTCGGATACGGCAAGCTGGTCACTTCGATCACCATGACGGTATTCTACCTGATCCTCTATAAAGTCTGGCGGCAGCGGTATCGGGTGCGCGGGCATAAAAAGCTTACAAGATTGATGTGGATGCTTGCTTTGGCGCGTATTGCCCTCTGCCTTTTTCCACAGAATGGCTGGACAAGCGATTCGCCTTCTCTTTGGTGGGCGGCCGCCCGCAATCTTCCGTTTGTCCTGATGGGAATTTTGGTCGTCGTGCTTTTTTATCAGTCCGCGAGCTGGCGCGGGGACCGCAGCTTCGGAATGCTCTGGATCGCGGTTTCGTTTTCATTCCTTTGTTATCTGCCGGTTGTATTTTTTGCGCAGGCGGTTCCGTCCGTCGGGATGCTGATGATTCCCAAGACGCTTGCCTATGTCTGGATCATCCACATCGGGTACCGGGAACTGCGCTGGCTGTGAGGAGAAAGTGCAATGCGGATCTTTGAAGTCAAGGCCGACCGGTGGGTTTACCGGGATTTACTGTTGCTTGCCGACCCGTCCGAAGAGATGGTGGGCCGTTACCTTTCGCGCGGATTTATGCTTGCCGCCCAAGTGGACGGTCGCGCTGTGGGGGAAATTGTCGTCACGCCGCAAGCACAGGGCTGGGAGATCAAAAACCTTGCCGTGGACGAGAACTTCTGGCGGCGCGGGATCGGCCGCGCGCTGATCGAAGCCGCTACCGGGCGACTGCCGGCGGGGACGGAACTCTTTGTCGGCACGGCGGACGGCGTTCCGGGCGGCGTGGATTTTTATGAGCGCTGCGGTTTTTGCCGTTCGCATTTGGTGAAAAATTTCTTTGTGGACAACTATCCCGAGCCGGTCTATGACAGCGGCGTCCAATGCGTCGACATGGTCTATCTGAAGCGGAGGTGCGGCGGTTGAACTTTTATGAACGGGTGTATGAAGCGGTGCAGCGGATTCCGAAGGGCCGGGTCGCCTCCTACGGGCAGATCGCGCTGCTCTGCGGCAACCCGAAAGCCTCCCGTGCGGTGGGCTATGCCCTGCACCGCAACCCCATGCCGGGGATCGTCCCCTGCCATCGGGTGGTCAACCGCGAAGGGCGGCTCGCGCCCGCGTTTGCGTTTGGCGGCCCGGACAGGCAGCGCGAATTGCTGGAAGCCGAAGGGGTTGCCGTTGACGGCGGCGGATACGTTGATATGGGCCGTTACGCCTGGTATGGGGAGTGACATTGGGCACGGTGTGCCGCGCGCTTTTTCGCTCTTCGCGCGCCCGGGATTCCTTTCTTGCTTGTCCAGGAACGGAACGAAAGAAGACACGCGGGGAGTTCCCCGCGACCCCCGCCGCCGCTGGTTGCTGCGCAAAAGCGGCGGCCTTCGAGACCTGCGCCGCGGCCGCGCTCCCCGTGAAGCGGTCAGCTCAGGGCTGATGGCGGCGTTTCGCGCTCCCCATGGGGGCGGTTTGCAAAAGCTTGCGTAAAAAGGCGCGGCCCGTGGGCCGCGCCTTTTTGATGATTTTTTCCGGCCGTGCGGGGAGAGTGAAAATCAGGCGTCCTTCCAGATGAAAACGGGGATGGGCGGATTGTTGGGACGGTTACAGAACTGCGAGACGATGACCGTATAAATTTTACTGTCGATGGTGGGCAGATATTCGAGCAGGGCGTCGCGTTCGGTGAAACCGCAGTCCCGGCCATAATAGATGCAAAGGCTCATAATACCGCCGGGCTTTAAAAGCCGCAGTCCTGCCTCGATAGCGGGGATGCTGGTCGCGGGAGTGGTGAAGATGCTGTGATTGCCCGCGGGAAGCCAGCCGAAATTGAAGGTGATACAGTCGACAGTTTCCGGTTCGGCATAGTTTTCCATGTTGCTGTGGCTGTCTAGGAGGAGCCGGGCGCGGTCGGAGAGGCCGCGTTCGGCAAGCAGTTTCGCGGTGCTGTCGAGCGCTTCCTGCTGGATATCAAATGAAAGGATCTTCCCGGACGGTCCGGCGAGTGAGCAAAGATAGGCGGTGTCATAGCCGCGCCCGGCGGTCGCGTCGATACAGAAAGCGCCTTCGGACACATGCTCTGCAATGAATCGGTGCGCCAGGGTGAGCGCGTTAAAGGAACCGGTCATCAGAGCAGCACCTGCCCGTTCACGGTGAGTTTGAACTGCATGCCAAGCTTTTCCGCCGCTTTGCGGCAGAGCAGCATCCGGCCAAGAAAAATTTCGAAATAATCCATGACCGAGGAAATCTGCGTATCCAGCTTGATGAGCAGGGTAAATACTTTGCGGTCGTCCGAGATTTCGGTGTGCGCCTCTTCGACCGCATAGTTGACCCGGTCGTGGATGTCAAAGGTGGCGAAGTCGCGGTTGCGCACCCGGTTGCGGCGCACGTCGGTCTTGTCCGCGAGGATGAGCGCCGCTGCGATCGGTGTAACCGGGACAGCGGTGCCTTCATCGTGGTTGCCGATCGCGCTGATGATGGTGGCGATATCCTCCGCGTCCGCGCCCATGTGGTCGAGCAGGCGAAACGCCATGACCGCCCCAGACTGGGCGTGATCGGTGCGGTTGACCACATTGCCGATGTCGTGCAGGTAGCCCGCGATCTGCGCAAGCTCCGCGTCGCGCGCGGGATAGCCCAGCGTCAGGAGGATTTCCTTTGCGGTGATGGAAACCTTGGTCACATGTGCGAAGCTGTGCTCGGTATAGCCAAGCTCGATGAGCGCTTCATCCGCTTTCTGGATATAGATGCGGATCTGATCGTTATTTTTGACTTGTTCATAGGTCAGCATAGGTTGTCTTCCTTCATCTTCTTTTTTCCTTATTGTACCGTCCATTTGTAAATTTTACAACCGCTTTTCCACGCGGGAGGAAAAGTATGACTATCTTTTTTTAGAGGAAGGGTATATAATGTGGGTCGTTGGAAGGCATTGTGGGATGCCAGAATAAAGGAGCAGATACAAAATGTTTGACCTGTTGATTAAAAACGGGACGCTTGTGGACGGAAGCGGCGCGTCCGCGTATCGATCCGACCTTGCGGTGGCGGACGGCAAAATCGCCAAAATTGCGCCTGCGATTGCCTCTCCCGCCAGGCGGACGATCGATGCGGCGGGAAAATATGTCACGCCCGGCTTCATCGATATCCACCGCCATGCGGACATAAAACTTTTCAAGGCGGATTTTGGCGCGGCCGAACTACATCAGGGGCTTACCACCATTGTGAACGGCAACTGCGGGCTGTCGGCCGTGCCATGCCCGCAAAAGCACCGGGAGGAGATCTTCCGATTTCTCTCACCGGTCATCGGGGAGGTGCCGGAGGATAAAACCTTCGAGACCTTCGCGGAGTATATGGATCTCGTGGAAAAAACGCCGCTGCCGCTCAATGTCGGCATGGACATCGGAAACGGTACCGTGCGCGCCGCTGTCAAGGGCTATGAGCCGGGAAAGCTGACACAGGGCGAGCTTTCCGCCGCACGGAAGAATTTGTGCGCGGCGCTCGAGGCGGGCGCGCTCGGCGTGTCGCTCGGGATTGTCTACGCGCCGGAAAACTGCTACGACGCGGACGGCTTCGTCGAGGTCTTGCAGCCGATGCGGGAGTACGGCGTACCGCTTGTCACCCACATCCGTGGGGAGGGGGACCTTTTCCATGAATCGCTGCACGAGGTGATCGGGATAGCCAAACGGCTGGAGGTACCGCTGCATGTGAGCCACTTTAAATGTATCGGCAGGCGCAACTGGGGTCATGGTGTGAAAACAGCGCTGGAAATTCTCGACGCGGCGCGCCGGGAAGGGCTGCCAATCGACTGCGACGTATATCCGTACACAGCCGGGTCGACCCAGCTTATCCAGATCCTGCCGCCGCGGTTTCTCGAAGGCGGGGTGCCCGAGATGGTGCGGCGGCTGTGCGACCCGGACTGCCGCCGGGAGCTGACCGCGATCCTTCGGGAGCCGCAGCCGTATTTTGAAAACCTGGTTTCTTCCATCGGCTGGGAGAACATCCGGATGAGCACCCTGACAAAACCGGAAAATCAGCAATTCTCCGGGAAATCGGTGACCGAGATTGCGAAGATGCGGGGCAAGGACCCGTTCGACTGCGCTTATGACCTGCTGGCCGATGAGGAATGCAAAATTTCGATGGTCGACTTCATTACGTCGGAGGAGGACATCCGTACGGTTCTAAAGTACCCTTACAGTTCGGTCATCTCCGATTCGGTCTATCCGGATGGAGGGCTCCCGCATCCGCGGCTTTATGCCGCGTTTCCGAAGGTGCTGGCCGCGTATGTCCGGGACGAGAAGGTGCTTTCGCTTGAGGAAGCGGTGCACAAGATGACCGGAAAGCCCGCCCTCGTCTACCGCGTCGGAAAAAAAGGATTTTTGAAGGAAGGGTACGACGCGGATATCAATGTTTTTGCGCTCGAAAATATCGAAGCGAAGGCCACCTATGAAAAGCCGGAGCAGTTTTCCAGAGGTTTCGATTTTGTGATTGTGGGCGGGGAAATTGCCGTCCGCCGCGACCGGCTCACCGGAAAACAGGCGGGCAGGCTTCTGCGCCGCAGATAATGGCAGGGAGGACGGCCGCGCTTTCGCGCGGCCGTTTTATTGCGCCGAATTTTGCCGAGGAAAGTTTCCGGGGAAAAATAAAATTTGTGCAATCATCTGAAAACGGCGGAAAACATTTTGCTTCCTGCAAAATTGTGGTAGAATAAGCGCAGTACAAACGCCGCAGGCACTTCCCGCCGCATTGGCGGTGCGCTGCGCTTATCACACGTCAACCGGCCGGCAGAACCGATCTTCTCCGCGAAACGAAAAAGGAAGCCGCCGGTTTGAACAAAATAAAACGGCGGAAATGAAAAGGGGCTGTGCAAATGGAAAATACAATCCTTTCGCTGCAAAATGTCCATAAGACCTTCGGCGCGACAGAAGCGCTTGCCGGGATCAGCCTGGACGTATGCGCGGGGGAATTTCTCACGCTGCTTGGTCCTTCCGGCTGCGGGAAAACAACCACTCTGCGCATCATCGCGGGGCTGGAGACGCCGGACGGCGGCCGGGTGATCCTGCAGGGCAGCGATGTGACCGGCTGGGAGCCGAACCGCCGCAATGTGAATACGGTCTTTCAAAGCTACGCGCTTTTTCCGCACATGAATGTGGCGCAGAACATCGGTTACGGGCTCAGAATCCGCAAGGCAGCGAAGGCTGAAATTGCCCGCCGGGTTGCGGAGATGCTCGAACTGGTGCAGCTTCCCGGTTTTGGAGACCGCATGCCGAACCAGCTTTCGGGCGGCCAGCGTCAGCGGGTGGCGATCGCGCGCGCCGTGGTGAACGATCCGGCTGTACTGCTTCTGGACGAACCGCTCGGCGCGCTCGACCTGCAATTGCGCCGCCAGATGCAGACCGAACTCAAAAGTCTGCAAAAACGGCTGGGCATGACTTTCATCTACATCACCCACGACCAGGAGGAAGCGCTCAATATGAGCGACCGCATCGGCATTATGAACGCGGGCAGGATCCTCCAGCTCGGCACGCCGGACGATATTTACGAGCGCCCCGAGACCCGCTTCGCGGCGGAATTCATCGGGCAGAGCAATCTCATAAATGCGGTGGCGCTCGGAAAGGATTCAGACGGGAATCTGTCTCTGTCCTTCGCGGGCGCGGTCGTCAAAGCCGCCGGTCAGGCGAAGCCCGGCGAGCAGGTCACGCTTTCAGTGCGCACCGAACGGGTGCGCTTTGGGAAGAAACCGGAATATGGCTTCACCCTCTCTGGAACGGTCAAGTCCCACGCCTACACCGGGGGCATGCTGCGCACGATTCTGCTTTTGCCGGATGGGCAGGAGCTTACCGTGAGCGGCATGGGCGGCGGCGCGAGCCGCGCCGGGGTGGGCGAACAGGTCGAAATCCATTGGGAACCGTCCTGCGCTGTGATCGTCGAAAGGGGTGCGGCGGGATGAAAACAAAAAACCGGCTGGCCGCCGTCCCGTTCGCGGTCTGGACGGCGCTGTTCGTCGCGATTCCACTCGTCTATATTGTCTGCATGAGCTTTATGAGACGTGCCGAGACCTGGGGGGTGGTGGCGGAGTTTTCACTTGAGAGCTACCGCAAGATGTTTTCCCCGACCTATCTCAAGGTCTATGCCCAAAGCATGTGGCTCGCGCTGCTCACCACCCTGTTCACCCTTGGGATCGGCTACCCGTTCGCCTACTGTGTGGCGAAACTTCCGGAAAAACGGCGGGCCTTTGTGCTGCTGCTGGTGATCGTGCCGTTCTGGACCAATTCGCTCGTGCGCATCTACGGCTGGATGATCCTTCTGCGCGGCGAGGGAATCGTCAATTCTCTGCTCATCTTTCTGGGGATGACCGATTCGCCCCTGAAGCTCCTTTACAATTTCGGCGCGGTACTGGTCGGTATGGTCTACGCGCTCATCCCGTTCATGATCCTGTCGGTGTATCATGCGGTCGCCAAGCTCGACCCGGCGCTCACCGAGGCGTCGCGCGACCTCGGCGCGGGAAAATGGAAGGCCTTCTGGACGGTCACCGTCCCGCTGACCCGCGCGGGGATCATGGCTGGGTGCGTGCTGGTGTTTGTGCCGTCGGTGGGGTTGTTCTTCGTTTCCGATCTTTTGGGCGGGGCCAAAACGATGCTGCTCGGCAACCTCATCAAAAACGAGCTGCTTACCGCCCGCAACTGGCCGATGGGCGCGGCACTTTCGGTTGTGATGATGCTGATGGCGATGGCTGTCATCGCCGGTTACCGCAAGGCGTCGGGGGAGAGCAGCCTGGAGGGGATCGTATGAAGAAGCGTTCGGTCTTCTCGGAAATTTACATTGCGCTGGTGCTGCTGCTCATGTACCTGCCCATCCTTGTGGTGGTGATCTACTCCTTCAACGACACCAAGCTGTTCCACTGGGCGGGGTTCACTTTTGCGTGGTACGAAAAGCTCTTCCACAATGCGCAGATCATTTCGGCCTTCTGGACGAGCCTCGAGCTTGCGCTGACGAGCAGCCTGCTGGCAGCGCTGCTGGGGACGCTCGGCGCGGTGGGGCTCGCGGGGAAATACTTTCGCGGGCGCGGACCGCTTGAAAACCTGTCGATGATCCCGATCATGATTCCGGAAATTATCCTCGGCATGGCGTATCTGGCCTTTTTTTCGCTCATGGGGCTTTCGTTCGGGATGCTGACGCTGGTCATCGCGCATACGACCTTCTGCGTTCCGTATATCTTCATCAATGTAAAGGCGCGCCTTCTCTCGCTCGACCCGGCGCTCGCCGAGGCGGCGCGTGACCTTGGCGCCAACGGGCGGCGCACCTTTTTCGACATCACGCTGCCGCTCATTCTGCCGTCGGTGCTTTCCGGCACTCTGCTGGCCTTCGCAATGAGCATGGATGATGTGGTTATCAGCTTTTTTGCAACCGGCGCTGAGACGAGTACTCTGCCGTTACAGGTGTATTCAATGCTCAAGATGGGCGTCACGCCCGAAATCAACGCCCTTTGCACGGTGATGCTCGGGGCGGTGTTCCTGATTGTGGCGGCGTTCCGGCTGATTACGGCGCGTCGTGCGCGGCATTTATCACGCAGTTTTAGAAATACCTGATGAAAGAAGTGGAAAAAATGAAAATGATGAAACGGACCCTTGTACTGATCATGGCCGCGGCGCTCCTGTTGCTCAGCGGCTGCGGCGGTTCGGCCAAGAAGGACGACACGCTCAATATCTACACCTGGGCGGACTACTTCCCGGCGGATATCTGTGAGGAATTCACTGAGCAGACCGGCATCGCAATCAATTACAACACCTTTGAATCGAACGAAGAGATGCTCATGAAGCTGCAGGCGGGTGGCGAATACGATATCGTGCTCGCAAGCGACTACATCATCGACATCGCGCGGCAGGAGGGCCTTATCAAAAAGCTTGACAAGGAGAAGATCCCGAACTTTGGGAACATCGACCCGCAGTTCCAGAGTAAGTTCTACGATCCCGAAAACGAATACACCGTCCCCTACGCGGCGGGTATCCCGCTCATCATCTATAACCCCGACATGGTGGGGGATGTGCAGATCAAGGGCTATGAGGATCTGTGGAACCCGGCGTTCGCGGATTCGGTCGTCGTGATGGACGACGCGCGCAACGTCATTGGCATCACGCTTAAAACCATGGGCAAATCCTTTAACGAAACCGACCCGGCTGTGCTCGAAGAGGCGAAAGCGAAGCTGCTGACCCTCAAGCCGAATATCCGCGCGCTCGATTACTCGACGCCGTATAACCTGATGATCGGCGGCGAAACGGCCGTGGGTTATATGTTCACCTCGCAGGTCATCACCGTGCTCAATGAGAAGCCCGACTTCAAGGTGGTTTATCCGGAGGAAGGACTCGGATTTGGCATCGACAACATCTTTGTGCCCGAGAAAGCCCCGCATGCGGACAATGCTTTCCGGTTTCTCAACTTCATCCTGGACGGCAAGCGTTCGGCGCATATCACCGATCAGATCTTCTATATCTCCTGCAACAAAGCGGCCGCCGAACATCTGCAAAATCAGGCGCTGACCATCCCGGACGGCGCGGCGGACAGCGCGGAGTTCATCCAGGATGTGGGCGATGCGGCGCAGATCTATAACGACATCTGGACAGAATTTAAACAGAGCTGAGCGCGGCGGATTCCGACTGCAAAAAGCGCGCCCCACCCCCATAGCGGGGTGGGGCGCGTCGTGTTTTTGGGGAAAATGGCGGTCAGCTAATCGAGCAGGAGCCCGACCGGGCAGTGGTCGCTGCCCATCACCTCCGGATGGATCACGCTGTCCCGCACCCTGTCCCGCAGGCGTTCGGAAACGAGAAAATAGTCGATCCGCCATCCTGCGTTATTCTTGCGGGCGTTAAACATATAGGACCACCAGGTATACGCCCCCGTTTTGTCCGGATAGAGCATCCGGAAGCTGTCCAGGAAACCCGCGCCGAGCAGCTCGGTCATCTTCTGCCGCTCCTGGTCGGAAAAGCCCGCGCTGCCGCGGTTGGATTTGGGATTTTTGAGATCGATTTCGTTGTGGGCGACATTCATGTCCCCGCAGGCGATGACCGGTTTTTTCACATCGAGTCCCATCAGGTAGGCGCGAAAATCGTCCTCCCACCGCATCCGGTAATCGATCCGGACGAGCTCCTTCTGTGCGTTCGGCGTGTAGACGTTCACGAGGTAGAAATCATCGTATTCGCAGGTGATGACCCGGCCTTCCTGGTCGTGTTCATCAATCCCCAGCCCATAGGCGACCGAAAGCGGTTCGGTTTTTGAAAAGACAGCCGTTCCGGAATACCCTTTTTTTATGGCACTGTTCCAGTATTCACAGTAGCCTTCGAGCGGAATTTCCGCCTGCCCCTGCTGCATTTTGGTTTCTTGCAGACAGAAAATGTCCGCGTCCGCCTCTCTGAAAAAATCCAGAAAGCCTTTATTGAGACAGGCCCGCAGGCCGTTTACATTCCACGAAATCAGTTTCATTTTGACACTCCTTTCAGCACTGCTTTCAGCATATCATACCCGCGCGCCAAAGGCAATTTGCAATTGCAGAAAAATGGATTATAATGATCTAGTCAATCATGTGCAGAAAGGGAGGCCAGTATGTACGAATATTATGAAACAGCGGCCGAAGGCGTGCGGATCCGCTTTGCCGGTCCCGCGGACGTGCCGGTGATTTTGCAGTTCATCCGGGAACTTGCGGCATACGAAAAGATGCTTGATGAAGTGGAGGCCACCGAGGAACTCCTGCGGTTTTGGCTTTTTGAAAAGAAAAAGGCAGAAGTGATTTTTGCGGAAAAAGCCGGGGAAACGATTGGGATGGCGCTCTTTTTTCACAATTTTTCCACCTTCCTGGGCCGGGCGGGAATCTATCTTGAAGATCTCTATGTCAAGCCCGAGGCGCGCGGCTGCGGCGCGGGCAAGGCGCTGCTTGCATTTCTCGCGCGGCTGTGCGGGGAGCGCGGCTGCGGACGGCTCGAGTGGTGGTGCCTTAACTGGAACACCCCGTCGATCGGCTTTTACAAAAGCCTCGGTGCTGTCCCAATGGACGACTGGACCGTTTACCGCGTGACGGGCGACGCGCTTGGCAAACTTGCCGCGCAGGCGAAAACGGAGGGATCGAATTGAGAAACCGCATTTCTCCCATTGGAGACAAGAATCTCATCGGCGTGCGGGTGCGTGCGATCCGCCTGGAGAAGGGAATCCTGCAAAAAGAGCTGCTTGCGCGGTTGCAGGTGCAGGGTGTGGATATCGGCGCTTCCAGCCTTTCGAAATTGGAGGGACAGCTGCGGCCGGTGAGCGACGTGGAACTTGCAGCGCTGGCCAAAGTGCTGGGCGTGTCCTCCGATGAGCTGCTCGGCCTCTCTGAAAGATAAAAAAGATCCCCGCTCGCGCATCTGCGCGGGCGGGGATCTTTTATTTACCGCACGGGAATTTCCATGTTCCCGATCCGGATGGCGGTGAGGTCCGAAAGATCGGTCGGTACGTCAAATGGGCACTGAATGCGGAAATTCCCCTCATCGTCCAGGTGACTGGAGCGCCGGCTGGTCCCGGCGGGGCTTTTTCCCGCGCGCAGGAAACGCACCTCCGGGAAAGCGGCCGTATCAGCGGTCAGATCGGTATGTCCATGCAATTCGATCATCAGCGGGGTGACAGTGGCGCTTTCCACCGTCCAGCCATCCACAGTGAACGGGGTTTGAGCGGTTTTTGCCGGCGTGCTTTCTGAAAAGCGGAAGGTCACCGCCCATTCGCCTTCAACGAGCTCCTCGTATTCGGTGCAGTTTGCAAAGAGGCGCGCGTCCGGCGGCGGTGCTTCTGCAAGTCCCAGCGAATGTTCCTCGTAGTCCCGCGCCCCATTTGGGAACAGGCTGCTTTCGTCCTCTTGGGGGTAGTAAGCGCGGGTCAGGGCCGGATAGGAGCCGGTGGTGGTGCTGCCGTCGTTGAGCGGAGTTCCTTTCTCATCGCGCAGGTCGAAGGAGACGCGGTTATAATATCCCAACTGCCTTGTGGGTTCGGTCAGAATGCGCAGGTCGTTTTCGATAAAACCGATGTTTGTGATGCGCAGCCAGTCGATGCTGGAGAGGGATTTGGGGCAGGCGTCGAAAGCGAGGGCCGGTTCACTGCCGGTCTCATTTCGAACGGGTGATTGGGGGATATCCGATGCGGAAAGACCGGTGTCAACCGAGTCCCGCCGCGTTTCGCCGCGCAGAAAACCGCCGAGTGAGAAGGTGGTTTTGCCGTTGATACGCGCACGGTTTTCCCTGCTGATATTCCGTTTGGATTGGACACAGAAGGTGGCGGTCTGGGTTGTTTCGTCGTAGAAAATCAGTTCGTTATCGCCGCGGAAGGCTGTTGAGAGCGGGCTGTCAAGCGACCAGACGCTGCCTTTCGCATCCTTTTTCGGGAGGAGCCGCGCGATGTCCTTGGTACGCCCCCTGCCGGTCAGATCCTGCAAGGTGATATAGACGCAAGCGTCCTGGCCGTCGTTGATGGCGGCGACCAGCTCAAGGCGGATACCGTTGCTTTCGCAGGCGCGTTCAACCGGTGTGAGCAGACGGGCGACATCCTGGCCAACCACATCGAGCAGGTCGCGGAAGCCCGGCACCACGGCGGCGAGCGTCCCGACCGAAAGCAGTACCGCCAGGCAGGCGGCGAGCAGAACCGCCGCCGGACGCAGCCGCGCGGGAGGGCGCGCCGCGCGGGAGGGCGCGCGCCGCCCAGGATCGCGTTTTGCAGGCGTGGGGAAAGCTTTATTTCTGAAAGGCGGGAATCGATCACATCCCGGATGCGTTTCTCATTCATCGTAATACCATCCTTTCAGCGCGTCGCGCAGTTTCTGCCGCGCGCGGGAAAGCCGGGTGGAGACGGTCGCCTCCGGCAGATGCAGGATTTCGGCGATCTCGGCCGTTTTGAACTGCTGATAGTAGTAGAGCAATACGGCTTCCCGATATTTGGGCGGCAGCTTCATGATTTCGCGGATGAGCGTGTCGTCGGTTTCGGTTTCGACATTTTCCGGGGAAGGGATCTCCGCAAGCGCTTCCTTCACATCCACCCGGCGCATCCAGGCGCCGCGCAGATAGTTTTTGCAGGTGTTGATCGCGATGCGCATGATCCAGGTGCGTTCGCTGCTCCGGCCCGAAAATCCGCTCCAGCTTTTGTGGACTTTCAGGAAAGTGTCCTGCACCGCGTCCTCCGCAAGATGCAGGTCATGCAGATAGAGAAACGAGAGACGCAGCAGCTGGTCGCCATATTCGGTCATCAGCCGTTCCATATCCGGCTTTTGCGGCGTTTCAATTGTGAGCAGGAACATGCGGACCCCTCCCTTGTTATCTATTGGACACCGCGGCGTGGGAAAACCTTTCACAGATTTTCAAAAAAGTTTGACGCATTTACACGGACGAAGGAAAGCGGTATAATACAACACGTGGAATCTAACTTTAACAGGGGGACATTGCAGATGAAAACGGGACTGGTCCTCGAAGGCGGCGGTATGCGCGGGCTCTACACCATCGGCGTGCTCGACTGCTTTATGGACCGTGATTTCAAGACGGATTATGTCATCGGCGTTTCGGCGGGCGCATGCAACGGCGTTTCTTATGTTTCGGGTCAGCGTGGACGCAGCCTGCGCATCGACCAGAATTATCTGATGGACGAACGGTATGTCAGTGTGAAGAGCTTTCTCAAAACAGGATCGATGTTCGGAATGGATTTTATTTTTGATGAAATCCCGCACCGGCTCGACCTGTTCGATTATGAAGCGTTTCACAAAAATCCCTGCGAATTCGTGGCGGGCGTGACCGATGCGGTCACCGGAAAGCCGTTTTATTTTTCCAAGGAAGCGATCCAACCGGGTGACAGCACCGTGCTGCGCGCTTCTTCCGCCATCCCGGTGTTTTCCCCAATCGTGGAGTTTCGCGGTGGAAAATATCTCGATGGCGGTACATCTGACCCGATCCCGGTGCGCAGGGCGCTCGCGGACGGCTGCGACCGGCTGATCGTGGTGCTCACACGTGACCGCGGCTATCAAAAGCCGCCGGAAAAGTACCGCGCGCTCTACCAGCATATCTTCCGCAAATACCCCGGCATGGTAGAGGCGCTCGACCGCCGGCACGAAATCTATAACGAAACGCTCAACCTCATCCGGCAGCTTGAGCGGGACGGCGTCGCGACGGTGATCGCGCCCGCCGCGCCGATGAAGATCGGGCGGTTTGAGAAAGATATGAACCGGCTGATGGCAGTCTATAAGGACGGCATGGCCGACGCGGCCGCGTTCCTCGCCAAATGGAATGGGGAATCGGCGGTGTGCGCGGGAAAAGAAAGCTGAAAAGACCGCTGCCGGTTTTCCGGCGGCGGTCTTTTGCCTTTCAGTATAGAAGCACGCTTCCAACGGCGGTCTCCCCGAGCGGTGCAGCCGCGGCAAGCGCGATTTTGGCGGCAAGCCCGGTGCAGTGGCAGGGATGGATGGCGGCGGGGCGCTTTTCCCGCAGGAAAGCGCAGACCCCATCGAGCTGATCACGCGGCGGATGCGGCAGGTGAAATCCGCCCACGATATCCAGAATCCGGTTTTCACCGGTGTATTCAGCCGCATAGTCGATGATGTTGCAGATGCCGCTGTGCGAGCAGCCGGTGATGATGACGATCCCATCGTCGCGGCGGTAGACGAGCGCGGTGTCATCCGGCAAAAAGTCCGGCGCGCCGTTTTGCATCCCGCAGCTTCGCGCTTCAAAGGCATGGCGGCGCGGGATCTCTCCAAGCCAGGTGAGCCGTTCGGTCAATGCGACTGGCCCGCGGGAAAATTGCGGCGCAAACGCTGCCTGGAAAGCTTCCCGGTTCATTGCAAAGCCGCATTCATCGCCGTCAATGACACGTGGTTCAAGCGCCTCCGGATGCATCAGCACCGGAACCCTGCGGCCCTGCGTGCGAAAGAGTTCCGCCAGCGGGATCAGTCCGGCGGTGTGGTCGTTGTGACCATGGGAGAGGGCAATGAGGTCGGCTTTGGTGGGATCGAGACCCATCTTCCGGGCATTTTCCAGCAGCAGGCCGGAAAATCCTGTGTCGAAAAGGATGGTTTTGCCTTCCGACTCCAACAGGATGGAAAGTCCGGCTTCGCCGCGATAGGAATCTCCGCAGAGGATGGTGTTTTCACTCAGAATTGTCAGCTTCATTCTGTTTGCCTCCACAAAATCATAAGATGGTATCATTGTGCACTGCGGATAGGGCGCCCGGACCATAGTTTGGCATAATGGCGCATTGGGACGGGAGCGCCAAAGGCGCGGATCGTCCCGCGCATAAAAAGGTATAATAACCGCTTCGCGGGAATTGTGCCGCCATTGCGAAGCGCGGCGGCATAATGGCGCATTGGGACGGGAGCGCCAAAGGCGCGGATCGTCCCGCGCATGGGAAGGTATGATAACCGCTTCGCGGGAATTGTGCCGCCATTGCGAAGCGCGGCGGCATAATGGCGCATTGGGACGGGAGCGCCAAAGGCGCGGATCGTCCCGCGCATAAAAAGGTATAATAACCGCTTCGCGGTTATTATACCTTGCTTTTCAATGATTGTCTATCGTATAATGAAAGAAAAAAACATAAGGAGGGCTACGGCATGAACTATCTGATCATCGGTTCCGGCGCGACCGGCGGCTGCATCGGCGGCTATCTGGCAGCGGCGGGCAAGGACGTGACCTTTATTGCGCGCGGCGCGCATCTGGCAGCTATGAAGGAACATGGGTTTCTGCTGCACGGAACCCGGATGGGCGAAGTGAAGATCGATCCGGTGCAGGCCTGTACGGCTGAGGACTATACCGGGAAAGCTGATGTGATCTTTCTGTGCGTCAAAGGATACGCGCTCGAAGGGGTCCTTCCGCTGATGAGCAAGGCAGCCAAACCGGATAGTATCATCGTGCCGATGCTCAACATTGTGGGCACGGGCGGCGCGCTGCAGGAGCGTTTCCCGGAATACACCATTCTTGACGGCTGCATTTATATCGGTTCCTATATCAACGCGCCGGGCGAGGTGACCCAGACCGGCGACACCTTCCGAGTGGTTTACGGCGAACGGGAGGGCAGTGCCCATGCGGCGCAGCTGGCTGCGATCGCAGACGATCTGCGCGAAGCGCGTATAGATCCGGTCGTATCGGAGGATATTCGCAGCGCGGCCTTTGCAAAATACTGTATGGTATCGCCCTACGCGGCGGTGGAAGCGTATTATGATATCCTCACTGAGCCGCTGCAGAAGCCGGGCAGGGAGCGCGATCTCTATGTCGCGCTGACCAGGGAAGCCATTGCGGTCGGCCGCGCAATGGGACTCACATTGGCGGATCAGATTGTCGATGACAATCTGATGCAGGTGGACGAATCCACGCCTGACAGCTCCGCCTCAATGTATAAGGATTTGAAACGCGGCGGGGAAAGCGAAATAGACGGGCTGCTTTTTCAGGTGGTGCGCCTGGCGCGGCAGTACGGCGTCAGTGTCCCCAATTATCTTATGATTGCTGAAAAGTACGGTTACCAAGGCTAAGCGCCGTGGGCGCGGACTGGGGTGGGGCTATGATCGTTGAGATTTTCAAGAACATCATCCTCAATATCAGCCTGCTGGTGCTGATCGCCTACCTGTTGACAAAAATTCCACTTGTCAAGGAGTTTATTACGAATGACCGGGAAAGACTGCTGGCGCAATGCGCCATGGCGGTCTTTTTTGGCCTGATCGGAATCCTTTCCACCTATACCGGCATCCGGGTCAACGACGCCATCGCAAACACCCGGGTCATCGGCGTGATCGCGGGCGGGCTGCTTGGAGGGCCGGTTGTGGGCATCGGCGCCGGCGTGATCGCCGGACTGCACCGCTATCTCATCGATATCGGCGGTTTCACAGCGGTAGCTTGTGCTGTCTCGACCATTGTGGAAGGATTGATCGGCGGGGTTTGCTACCAGTACATGAAACGCGCCAATAACAGCGCCGCCTTCGCGGGGGCGGTCACGCTGGCGGCGGAGATCATCCAAATGCTTATCATTCTGCTGATCGCGCGGCCGTTGGAGGAGGCCTGGCGGCTGGTGGCGATCATCTCAATGCCGATGATCCTCTTCAATTCCATCGGCGTGATGATCTTTGTGGGGATCTTCGATTCAGTCTTTATCGAGCAGGATCGGGAGGCCGCCAACCGTATCCGCCTGGTGCTGAACATTGCGGACCGGTGCCTGCCGTACCTGCGCCACGGCCTTTACGACAAGGCGAGCCTGCACTCCGCCGCCGAGATCATCCGCAGGGAATCCGGCGCGGCGGGCGTACTCATCACCGACCGAAGCGCTATTCTGGCCCGTTCGGGGGTGAAGCTGCGGGAACCGGACGGCGGCTGCCCGCTGCCGCAGGTGGTGCGCAAAACGATTGAAAGCGGACAGGTGCGGATTGCGGAGGAAGCGGAGGAAAGCGACCTGCTTTATGAACGGCTGAAGCTCCAGACGGCGGTCTGCGCGCCGCTCACGCGCGGTGGGTTGGTTATCGGGGTGCTGGTGCTTTTCATCCGTAAATTTAAGCTCACGCGGGAAGTCGAGCAGGAATTTGCAAGCGGGCTGGCACGGATCTTTTCCACCCAGCTGGAACTTTCCGAGGTCGAAAACCAGAAAAAACTTTTGCAGAAGGCGGAGTTTGCCGCGCTGCAAAGCCAGATCAATCCGCATTTTCTGTTCAACGCGCTCAACACGATCACCGCTTTCTGCCGGGAAAAGCCGGAACGCGCGCGGGAGCTGCTGATCGTACTGAGCAATTATTTCCGCAATACCCTGCAGACCGGCCATTATATGATCCCGCTCAAAAAGGAACTGGAACATGTAAACGCCTACCTCGAACTGGAAAAAGCGCGGTTTGAGGAGAAGCTGCAGGTGGAGGAGGAGATCCCGGAGGGGCTCAGTTGCACGGTGCCAAGCTTCATCCTCCAGCCGATTGTGGAGAACGCTGTCAAGCACGGCGCGATGCGCGGCGCGGGGGTCGGAGTTGTCCGGATCAGGGCGGCGCAGAAAAAGAATGAAATACTCATCACCGTGCAGGACAACGGCAAAGGCATCCCGCAGGAGGTGGTGGACCGGCTGTATCGGGGAGATATGGGTTCGGGTTCAGTGGGGCTTTCCAATGTGCATAAACGGCTCAAAAGCATCTACGGGGAGGATTACGGGCTGATGATTTCCACCGCGCAGGAAGGCACTGAGATTGGAATTCGCATTCCGCGCGTGAAAAAGAGAGGGGAAGATGCATGAGAATTGCGATCATTGATGATGAACGCCCAAGCCGCAGCGAGCTGAAGCATTTGATCCTGCAGACGCTGCCGGACGCCGAAATTGATGAGGCGGACAGCGGAGCCGAGGCAGTGGAGCTCGTTTCCGGAAAAAAGAGATACGATGCGCTGTTTGTCGACGTGCACCTGGGAGATATGGAAGGCACCACCCTTTCGCTCATGCTCAAAAAACTGCAGCCGCACGCGCAGATCGTCTTTGCGACCGCTTATGACGCATATGCCGTCAAAGCATTCGAGATCGACGCGGCGGATTATATCGTAAAGCCATTCGATCCCAAAAGAGTCGCACAGGCGCTTGCCAAAATTCAGGGGCGGCTCGCGCCGTCCTGTGCGCCGGAGCCGCCCAAAGGCGAGGCGGCGCTCGGCAAGCTTTCAATCCTCTGCGAAAAACGGATGGTACTGGTGGACATTCCTTCGATCGCCTACATCGAGACCGACACCCGCTCGTGCGTGCTGCATACGAAAGACGGCGACTACACCAGCGCCCAGCCGCTCGGCTACTTTGAAAAAAAGCTCGTCCCGGCGGGCTTTTTCCGCAGCCATAAGAGCTATCTTATCAATTTGGAATACGTCACCGAGATCTATCCGTGGTTCAATGGCATGCTTTGCGTCAAGCTGCGCGGCTATGAAAATGAGAACCTTCCGGTCAGCCGCAAGAACGTAAAATCCCTCAAGGAGATTTTTGAGGGGTGAATGGTGCATTTGAACCATCATTTTCAACCGTTCGCCGGAAAATATAAACAGTTTAACCGAAAAGCGATGCGAAACGCCTTTGTTTTTTATAGAATGAGAGTGTAAAAAAGGGCCGGGAGGCGGCCCTTTTGAGAAAGAAGAGGAGGCGTTAGAATGATTACCTTTGTCCTTTGTATCGTATTGCTGATCGTGGGATTTATGACCTATGGCAAGGTCGTGGAAAAAGTGTTCGGTCCGGATGACCGCGAGACGCCTGCAGTTTCTCTGGCGGATGGCGTCGACTACGTCCCGATGGGCAACAAGCGTATTTTCCTCATCCAGCTGCTCAATATCGCGGGGCTCGGCCCGATCACCGGCGCTTTGATGGGCGCCCTGTGGGGCCCGGTCGTTTACCTCTGGATCGTGTTCGGAACCATCTTCGCGGGCGCCGTGCATGACTACATGACCGGCATGCTTTCGATGCGCAACCGCGGCGGGAGCATCTCGGAGATCGTCGGCACCTACCTTGGCGGCGGTATGAAACAGGTCATGCGCGTGTTCTCTACCTTCCTGCTGCTCATGGTCGGAACAGTTTTTGCGGTCGGTCCGTCGGCTCTGCTCGCAATGCTCACGCCGGAATCACTCGACAAAAATTTCTGGCTTGTCGTCGTGCTGATCTATTACTTCCTGGCGACCCTCTTGCCGATCGACAAGCTCATCGGCAAGATTTACCCGTTTTTTGGCGCCTGCCTCATCATTATGGCAGTCGGCGTCGGAATGGGGCTTGTGATCTATAATATCACCGGCTTCGGCGGATTTGGCGAAACCGCGCTCACCATCCATATGCCGGAACTGTGGGACAATTTTGCAAATCTGCATCCGTCCGATATGCCGATCTGGCCGTTTATGTTCATCACGGTGGCCTGCGGCGCAATTTCCGGCTTCCATGCGACCCAGTCCCCGCTGATGGCGCGCTGCCTCAAATCCGAGAAGGGCGGCCGCAAGATTTTCTACGGCGCGATGGTTGCGGAAGGCGTCATCGCCATGGTGTGGGCAGCGGCCGGCGTCTGCGTCTACAATTCCACCGGCGGGCTGTCTGCAATGCTCAATGACCCGAATATTGGCCCGAACGGCGTGGTCTACAACACCTGTATGTCGATCCTTGGCCCGGTCGGCGGCGTGCTTGCCATGATCGGCGTCATCGCCTGCCCGATCTCTTCGGGTGATACGGCATTCCGTTCCGCGCGGCTCACCGTCGCGGACTGGTTTAAGATCGACCAGCATCCGATCAAGCAGCGTCTCGCACTTACTATCCCGGTGCTCGCGTTCGGCGCGATCGTAGGCGGCTTCGTCGATTACGCAATTGTCTGGAGGTACTTCTCCTGGTCGAACCAGACCCTGGCCATGATCGCCCTGTGGGCGGCGGCGGTCTATCTGTGGCAGCAGAAGAAGGCCTACTGGATGGCGGCCATCCCGGCGACCTTTATGTCGGCGGTCAGCGCCACCTATTTCCTCGCAGCCCCCGAATGCCTCGGGCTGATGCGGGCCGGACAGCTTGGGCTGGCCTATGGCATCGGTGCGGTGATCGCGGCAATTTTCCTCGCCATATTCCTCAAAACCACCGTACTGAGCAAAAAAGACACCGCTGCAGCGGCATAGGATTCCCTTTCCCAATCCCATTTGATAAAAAGGAAACAGCACCGTCCATATGGACGGTGCTGTTTCCTTTTTCCGCGGCGGGCCTTTTCTTCGGGCGGGGTTTGTGCTATGATACTTTCCAGAATAAATTTCAAGAAGGGAAGGGACTCCAAAATGTCTTATCTGCCAAGCATTGCACAGGCCCAGGAACTGCTGGAACAGTATAATCAGGAACCGTTCCACCTGCGCCACGCGGCGATCGTTTCGGGCGTGATGGCCTATTTTGCAAAGGAATATGATCCGGACAACCTGATTTTCTGGACGGTCGCGGGGCTTCTGCACGACCTCGACTTCGAGCAGTTTCCCCAGGAGCACTGTATCAAGGGCCAGGAGCTGATGCGGGAGGCGGGCCTTGACGAGAAGCTCATCCGTGCCTGCGCAAGCCACGGCTGGGGAATTACGGTGGACCTGAAGCCGGAGCATATCATGGAGAAGGTCCTTTACGCGACCGACGAGCTCACCGGGCTGATCGGCGCGGTTGCGATCATGCGTCCGTCGAAAAGCGTGAGCGACCTCGAGCTCAAATCGGTCAAGAAGAAATTCAAGGACAAAAAGTTTGCGGCGGGCTGTTCCCGCGACGTGATTGAAAAAGGCGCCGAGTTGCTTGGATGGGAGCTCGACGACCTTATCCAGCGCACGATCGACGCGATGCGCAGCCTCATCGGCGTGATTGATGGAATCTGAACCGAAAGCGGCAAACACCCCGGATGCTTTTGCATCCGGGGTGTTTTTGCATCTTGGAGGCGGTTTTGGGCAGGATGGTGGTGGAAAGGTTGACCGGGCGGGAAAGAACCCGTATCCTAAAGACAGAACAGATCTGTTTGATGATGATAACACCTGCTGGGAGGAGGGGATTTATGAAGATCACCATAGAGCAGGATGCGGCCTGCGCGGAACCTGAGGTGAAAATCACCTGCAGGGAAATGGACGAAGGGCTTTTGCGGATTGTCGCGGCGCTGCGGGCGCTGGATCACAAGCTTTCGGGTATTTCGGAAGGGCGTACCTTCGTCTTTGAACCGGACGAGATCTATTACTTTGAAAGCGTTGACAAACGCACCTTTCTTTACACCGCCGACCGGGTGTGCGAGACGCCGCTGCGCCTCTACGAGCTGGAGGGTAAGCTGTGCCATGGGGATTTCTTCCGCGCATCCAAGTCGGTCATTGTAAATCTGTCCCGCATCCGGATGCTCAACCCGATGCTGGGCGGCAAGATCGAGGTCGTTTTGGAAAACGGGGAACGCCTGATGGTTTCACGCCAATACGTGCCCATGCTCAAGGAGAAGCTGGGACTTTAAGGGAGGTTTTTTTGTGAGTAAACTGATAAACTGGGCAATCGCTTTTAAACCGCTGATGCTTATGTATTTTGCGGCGGGGGTGTTTATCATGATGTTCTGGGATCTCATCTGGGGGCGTGCCGGCAGCCTGCCGACCGTGCTGCTCTGGCAGATCTTTCTCGCGGCGGTGCTGCTGACCATCACGCATCTGGGCTTTTTTCCGGAGAATAAGCCGTTTTCCAGACGGGATTTTGTGCTGCATATCCTCTGTAACTATGTGATCATGGCAGCTATGGCTTTTGGCTTTGGCTGGGTTTCGGCGGCCACATTCCAAAGCGCCGTCGTTTTCACTGGGATCTTTGCGGTGTTTTATGCGGCGGCGTTCACCGGGTTTTATCTCTATTACCGGGAACTGCGCGGCCAGCTCAATGAGAAGCTCATGCAGTATAAGCAGGGTTGAATTTAAAACGGGCCGGGATATTTGTATCCCGGCCCGTTTTCCGCTATAATGAACGAAAAGCAAACAGAATCTGAAAAAAGAGGAGATTTTCGCATGCGCATCCTGCATACCTCCGACTGGCATCTGGGCATCGCATTACATGGCGTGCCGCTGCTTGAAGACCAGCGGGAGATGGTTGCCCGGCTCATCGAAACGGTGCGGGCGGAAAAAATAGACGCGGTCGTTGCCGCTGGCGACCTGTTTGACCATGCGGTTGCACGGCCGGAGACGATCGGACTTTACAACGACGCGATGGTCGCGCTCTGCCGGGACTGCCGCGTGCCGGTTCTGGTGATCGCCGGCAACCATGACGGCGCGGCGCGGCTCGCATCCTGTTCGGTACTTCTGCGGGAGGCCGGACTCTATGTCTCGGGCAGATTGACCGATCCGGTGGAGCCGGTTGTCATCGGCAGCGCGGCGTTTTTTCTGCTGCCGTACTTTAATACCGAAGAGGCGCGGTATCTCTATCCGCAGGAACAGATCCGCGGCTATTCGGACGCGATGGCCGCCGTGACGAAGCGGATGCGGGACCGTTTTTTGCCGGACCGGTGCAACATTCTGGCCGCGCACTGCTTTGCTTGCGGGGCTGAGGTGTCGGAGAGCGACCGCGCCGCCGCGGTCGGCGGTGCGAGCCAGGTCGACCCGTCGGTTTTTGAAGGGTTTGATTATGTCGCGCTGGGACACCTGCACCGCGCGCAGCAGTTCGGCGCGGCCCGTTACAGCGGTTCTCCGCTTGCCTATTCCTTTTCGGAGGCGGGGCAGGAAAAGTCCTTCACCATCTTCGACACGGACGACGGTTCGGTGCGGGAAGTCCTGGTCGCGCCCCGGCGGATGCTGCGGGTGCTGTCGGGAGAGTTCGACCGGGTATACGAGGCGGCGCAGCTGGACGAAAGGCGGGAAGACTATCTTAAAATCGAGTTGACCGACTGTTACGCGGGACTCGAAAAACTGGAACTGTTTCGGGAAATTTATCCAAATCTGCTGCTCTTGACCGGCAGGGCGGCACAGATGGAGGAGAATGCCGGAAGCCTTACGGTGGAGGAACTTTCGCATATGGGTCCGCGCGAGCTGGTGACCCGGTTCTGCACCGAGGTGGCTGGCGAGGCCCCGGACGAGGAACAACTCGCGTGGTTCGATGAGGCGGCGCGGGAAACCGAAGGGGAGGTGGCGCAGTGATCCCGGTTTCGATCACCTTTGAGGCGTTTGGACCGTATGTGGAAAAGCAGCAGGTCGATTTTGGGCGGTTTATGCCCGGGGGGCTGGTGCTCATCCACGGGGAGACCGGCGCTGGAAAGACGGTTATCCTGGATGCGATGACCTACGCGCTCTACGGCCGCAGCAGCGGAGGCGCGCGCGGCGACCTCGCGGCGATGCGGTGCCTGACCGCGCCGGACCTCGCGGCGATGCGGTGCCTGACCGCGCCGGACAGCGCGGTCACAAGGGTGGAATATATTTTCGATCTGCGCGACCGGCGATACCGGTTTGCGCGGTCGCTGAAGGTGCGCAAAAAACGTTCCGGCGCGCTCGAATACCTGCCGGAACAGCAGGCCTGGTTCCTCGACGGAGAGGGGAACTTCGCGCCGTTTTTTGAAAATCCGCGCCTGCGGGATGTGGAGGGCAAAGCGCAGGAATTGATCGGCCTTTCCTATGAGCAGTTCTGCCAGGTTATGATCCTGCCGCAGGGCCAGTTTGAAAAACTGTTGGTCGCGCGGTCGGATGAAAAGGAAGCGGTGCTCGTGAGCCTGTTCCATGCCGAACGCTGGCAGCAGATTGCGGAACGGCTCTGCGCAAAGGCGAACCTGATGCGTCAGAAAATCGACGCGGAACAGCTCTCGATGAAGGCCGCTCTGGAGGGATTTGGCTGCGCGGACACGGAGGAGCTCGCCGTCCGGCTTGCCGGTGTGGAGCGCGCGCTTGGAGAGATGCGCTCGGCGCGTGAAGCGCTTGCGAAGGAGCTCTCTCTGCGGCGGGAGGCGCTTGAAAGAGCGGTACAGGCTGACCGGCTGTTTTCCGAGCAAAAAGAAAAACGGGCGGTGGTGGATACTTTTGAAAAGAACCGCCCTCTTTACGAGGAGGAAGCGCGCAAGCTTGCGCTTGCTTTGGCGGCGGCGCGGCTGATCCCGGCATGCGAGCGGCAAAATGCCTGCCGCGAGAAGGCTTGCCGGTGTGAAGCGGCGGCCGAAGAGGCGGCGCAGGAACTTGCACGGGCCCAGGCGGCGCGGGACGCCGCACAGGAAAGGCTGTCAAAGCTGGAAATTTCGCGGCCGCAAAACGAACAGGCAAAAGCGGAGCTTGCGAAACTCTCGGCGCTTCGGGAAAGTTATGAAAAGCTCGAAGGCGCAAAGGCGGCGGCAAAGCAGGCGCAGGAATTTTGGGAAGCGGCGGATGGCGCCGCGCGCGAACAGCAGGCGGCGCTGGAGGAAGCCACACGCCGGCGGGACGGTCTTGCGCAGGAACGCGCGCGGCTCTTTGAAGCGTTTACAGCAAAGCTTCCGGCCCTGAGGGAGACGCTCGCCGCGCGGGAACGCGCGCGGGAATTTTTGGAGCGGCGCGCCGCGCAGATGGAACAGCTTGCGCGGGATGAGGCGGAAAGCGCGGCCCTTCAGGCACAGAGGGACGCTTGCCAATGTGCGCTTGAGCAGGCAGAGGCGGAATATGCCGCCTGCAGCCGCCGCTATTTGGACGACGCGGCTGGCCGGCTTGCACAGTCGCTTGGGGAGGGCGCGCCCTGCCCGGTCTGCGGCAGCCCGCACCATCCGGCGCCGCACCGGTCAGCGGAAAACGGGCCTTCCCGGGCCGCGCTCGAAAAATTCGGGGAGCAGGTGCAGGCGGCGCGCCGGGCACTTGCGGATTGTGAGGCGCGCTTTGCTGGGACGGCCGCGCGCCTTTCCCAGCAAAGGGAAGCCCTCTTTGTGCTCGGCAGGGAGATGGAAAAGCTGCCGCCGTATGATCCAAAAGAACACGCCGCCGCGCGGCAGGAACTGGAAAATGCGCTGGAACAGGACGCAGAACGCGCGGCGCTTTCCCAAAAGCTGCAAATGGCGGAGGAAGCGCTCGCGAAACTGGCAGAGCGGTCGGAGCCGCTGCGGCAGGCATTGACGCAGGCCGTCCAGCAGAAAGAACGGACGGCGGCACAGTACCAGGCGCTTTTGTCCCAGCGGGACGCGGCGGCCGGGGATCTTCCCGGGCTGTGCGGCCGGATTGAGACGCTTTCGAAAAACATTGCGGAATTCGACCAATTTTATGAGCGGGCTGGACATGCGCATTCGCAGGCCGCACAGGAGCTGGCGCGCGCAGAGGAAGCCGCCCGGCATCTGCGCGCGCAGGCCGGCGAGACGCTGAAGGAACAGAAAGCGGAACAGGAACGCCTGCGGGAGATGCTCGAAAACGAGGGATTTTCCGACGTGCGGGAGGTCTATGAGGCGGCGATCCCGGAACCGCAGCGGCAGGCGCGCGAAACACATCTGCGGCGGGAGCGGATGCAGTGGGAAGCGGCGCAGGGCCGCCTGCGGGAGCTCGCGGGACAACTCGATGGACAGGAGCCCCCCGATCTCGCGGCAATGCGGCGAGATCTGAAATCGCGGGAAACGGAAAAGGAAACGCTTGATTTTAAATGGGGCGAACAGCAGCAGGAATGCGAGCGGATCGCTGGGACGCTTGCCGCGCTTGAAAAACGCGGCAAGGCGCTTGTCGAAAAGCGCGCGGTCTATGACCGGCTTTCCGGGTTTGGTAAGCTTCTGCGCGGGGACAGCGGGGTAAGCCTGCGGCGGTATGTGTTGGGCGTGATGCTTTCGTCGATCACCGCCGAGGCCAACCGGCTGCTCAAAAACGTGCACGGCGGCCGCTATCAGCTTTACCGAACGCTCGAAGGGAGCGGCCGCTCCCGCAAGGCCGGGCTCGACCTGGAGGTGCTTGATGCGCATGCGGGCAAGCGCCGTCCAGTGGCGGGGCTTTCCGGCGGGGAGAAATTTTTGGTTTCGCTGTCCCTTGCGCTGGGGCTGTCCGCTGTGGTACAATCCCAGTCGGGCGGTATCCGTATGGACGCGATGTTCATCGACGAGGGGTTCGGTTCGCTCGATCCGGGTTCGATCGCGGACGCGCTCGATGTGCTTGCCTCGGTGCGCGGATCGCGCAGGTTGGTGGGAATCATCTCCCACGTGGCGGCGCTGCGGGAGAATATCGACGCCTCGATCGAGGTGGTCAAGGAACGGGCGGGGAGCCGGCTGGTGCTGCACGCCTGACCGGGATGCAATTTTGAAAAGGACTGGGGAAAAAAGATGAAGATACTGACACAACTGGGAATCATTTTTGCGGTCTGCCTTGCGGGCAATGTGGTTTCGGCGCTGCTGCCGTTTCCGTTTCCCGCGAGCGTGGCCGCGATGGTGATTCTGTTTTTGCTGCTGCTCACCGGTGCGGTGAAACCCGTGCAGCTGGGGGAAAGCTCGGATTTTTTATTAAAAAATATGGCGATTCTGTTTATTCCATCCGGGGTGGGAATCCTCGAGCAATATGCGTTCGTGCGGGAACATATCCTGAAGCTTGCGGCAATCTGCCTTATCACGACGCTGCTCACCTTTGTGGTGACGGCATTCACCGTGCTGGGTGTGATCCGGCTGCAAAAACGGGGAAAGGCGGTGGAGACGGATGGCTGAAATCCTTTCGAGCCCGCTTTGCGGCATCGCATTGTGCATCTTCACTTTTAAAATCGGGCTTTGGGTCAACCGCAGGCTGAAAACCCCGCTCGCCAATCCGCTGCTCATCGCAATCTCGCTGGTGATCCTGCTCATTGGCCTGACGCCGCTCTCCTACGAGCAGTTCAGCGCGGGCGGTTCGGTCATTTCGATGCTGCTGCCGCCCGCGACGGCGGTGCTCGCATCTTCGATCTACCGGGAGATCGAGGTGCTCAAACGCAACTTTTTGCCGATCATGGCCGGATGCCTGGCGGGGTCGCTCACCTCGATGGCCAGCGCTTATTTTCTCTGCAAATGGTTTGGGCTGGATGAAACGCTGACTGCTTCGATGCTTCCGAAATCGGTCACCACGCCGATTGCGATGGAACTTTCGGTTGCAGGCGGCGGGATCGCCGCCGTGACAGTGGCGGCGGTCATCTTCACCGGGATTATCGGGGCCTGCCTGTCCCCCATTTTGATCAAGCTGTTCAAAATAGAAAATCCGGTGGCGGCGGGCGTGGCGATCGGCACGGCCAGCCACGCGATCGGCACCTCCAAGGCGATCGAACTCGGGGAGGTTCAGGGCGCGATGAGCGGGATCGCCATCGGCGTGGCAGGGCTTCTCACGGTGACATGGTCGCTGGTGCTGCCCTTTTGACAGAATATGGATTATACGGAAGGGAAGGCCCGCGGGCTTTCCTTTTCTTGCGTTTTGGGAAAGAGCGACAGAGATGATTCAGGATAAATCCCACATAATTTTGTATAAAACCCAGAAAGTCAGGACAACCGGGAACAGTCGACAGAAAACAGCTTTACATTGGCGAAGCGTTACATTAAAATGAAACGGACGTATGAATACGGCCCGGAGACCATTTCCCGAGGGCCCGGAAAATTTGACAGGCCAATGGCGGCCGGAAAGAGGGTACTATGGCGTTTCAGACTCGCAAGGTTGCAATCATCGGTGCCGGTCATGTGGGTTCGCATTGCGCGCTTTCGCTTATCACAATGGGCGAATGCGATGAGCTTGTCATGATCGATACGGACAAACCCAAAGCGCTCGCGCAAGCCACCGATCTGGCCGATGCCGCCGCCTATCTGCCGCACCACATCCGTGTGACGAGCGGGGATTATACAGCCTGCCGTGACGCGGATATTGTGGTGGTCTGCACGGGCCCGCGCCCCAGGTCCGGACAGCCCCGCGCGGATATGCTGGCGCAGGCGGTCGGCGTGATGAAGCAGATTGTCGGACCGGTCGTCGACTCCGGTTTTGATGGGATTTTCCTTGTGCTTTCCAATCCCTGTGACGTGCTGGCGCATTATCTGCAGAAGATGAGCGGCTTTCCTGCCGGTCGGGTGCTTGCAACGGGCACGGCGCTCGATTCGGCGCGACTGCGCAGGATTCTCTCCCGTTCGCTGATGGTCGACTCAAAATCGATCCACGCTTATGTCATGGGCGAGCACGGCGAAAGCCAGATGGTTCCCTGGTCGAACATCTCGGTGGGTGGAAAGCCGCTGCTCGAACTGATGGCGGAAAACCCGGACAGCTTTGGCCGCATCGACCTGACGGCGGTGGCGGCTCTGACCCGCCGCTGCGGGATGACTGTTCTGGACGGCAAGGGCTGTACCGAATTCGGGGTGGGGATCACAGCAGCTGAGATTATCAAGACCATTTACCATGACGAACGCAAGATCCTGCCGGTTTCGGTGCTGCTCGAAGGGCAATACGGCCAGAAGGACGTCTATGCGGGCGTTCCCGCGATCATTGGACGAGATGGGGTCAGCGGGATCGTTGAAATCAGGATGAGCGACGCCGAACGGGCCGATTTTGCGGCTTCCTGCCAGGCTCTGCGCAATGCTTATGAGGCAGCAATGGCGTTTTAAAAACGGAGGATCAGCAATGAAGCTTTCCGGGATCGACTGGAAGATGGAGATCAAGCGGTATCTTTTCATGGTGGTGGGGTGCTTTTCCTATGCGCTGGCGCTCGACCTGTTCCTTGTGCCAAATGGGATTGTGGCGGGCGGCGTGACCGGCGCGGCGACGCTGGTGAATATCCTGACCGGTTTGGGCGTTGGTCTGGTGAGTATCCTGCTCAATCTGCCGATTTTGCTTTTGGGGCTGCGTTCGCAGGGGCTCGCGTTTATCCTGCGGTGTTTTCTGACCACGGCGGTGCTTGGCTTTTTCATTGATTTCCTGGCCTTCCTGCCGCCGCCCACCGATAACCCACTGATGGCGGCGCTTTACGGCGGCGTGGCGCAGGGAATCGGGATCGGGCTTTTCTGCCGCTACTATGTCTCCAGCGGCGGCACCGAGCTGCTCGCACGGGTGATGATGCCGCTCTTCCCAGGCGTTTCACTTGCCAATATCCTGGCGGTGCTCGACGGGCTGGTGGTGGTCTGCGGCAGTTTTGTGCTCGGGGACGCGGAAAACGTCCTGCGCGCGCTGATTGTCATCTTCGCTTCGGCCAAGGTCAGCGACCTGATTATCGCGGGCCTCGACTATGCGAAACTTTGTTACATCATCACCGACCACCCGGATGAGATTGCAAAGACGCTGCTCGAGAATTCGCCGCGCGGCGTGACCAAAATTGGCGGCGAGGGGATGTACACCAAGACCGAAAAAAATATCCTGATGACCGTGATCAAAAAACAGCAGATCACCCAACTGCGCAAAATCGTGCTTCAGATCGACCCTTCGGCCTTTATCATCGTGAGCGAGGCGACCGAGGTACTCGGCGAGGGATTTCAGAAGATTGCGCCGTGAGCAGATAAAAACAGGCAACCGCGCACCGGACAGCCAGCCGGCGCGCGTGTATTGCGGAAGGAAGGGGAATCCCGATGGACTGGACAGCACCGGAGGTTTTCAATACCGGCTTCAACCGGCTGCTCGGCATCGAGCTCGTGGAATGCAGAAAGGGTGCGGCCACAGTGCGTATGCGGGTGACGGACGCCTGCAAGAACCCGGCGGGGATTGTGCATGGCGGGGCGCTGTTCTCGCTGGCGGATACAGCGGGAGCAAATGCCGCGGTCTGCTGCGGCACCCAGGTGGTCACCGTGGAAAGTGCGATTAAATATCTGCGCCCGGCCGGGGATACCCAATATCTCACGGCAAAAGCCAGGGAAGTGAAGCGCGGCAGGCAGATCAGCTTCTATGAGGTGTGCATTGACGCTGACGATGGCCGTGAAATCGCGCGGGTCAGCCTGACCTATTGCCTGTCGGGCCCCCATGCCCAATAAGTTCCAATCCCAACGCCCCGGTTGCGGGGCGTTTTTACTTGTCGGGAAGCGCTGCTTGTGGTATCATATTTTTATGATTCTTCGTGCGCGGTCGCGCATGAACTGATATAGAGGGCCGGATGACCGGCTCACGGGGAGGTGCTCGGATTGGAGCATTTTATGACTGAAATCGTCACGCCGTTTCACGCGCCCTCCGGCGACGCGAAGCTGGTTCTGTTTGCCGATGAGGAAATTCATGACGGCGGCGGAGCGGAACAGGAGGTCGGCAAATATCTCAGCCGCTGCGCCGCCTATGCCGCCGCCTGCAAGGTGCATCTGGTGAGCGGCCTGTTTGTGCACCGGGACAATCTTTGTCTCTGTCTCATCGACCCGAAAGGAAGGCCTCTCTGCCGTCAGCCCGCACTGCATCTTTCGCTGCCGCAGGAAGGCCGTTATGCCACCGGCAGCGAGGTGGCGGTAACCCATACCGAACTTGGGAATTTCTATCTCTGTGTTGACGCGGACATCTATCATCCGCAGACGGTGCGCGCCGCCGCGCTCAAAGGCGCGGATGTGGTCCTGTCGATCCAGCACCTCGACCCGGCGGAGGATACCCCCGAACGCCAGATGCGTTCGATCTGGAACGCCGCGCAGAGCAACAATCTCTATGTGGTGAACCTTTCCGCAAAGGGCGGCTCGGTGGCCTGTCCGGCGCCGATTACCCGCGCGCGGGACGGTTACCTCGTACGCCGCACCGGGGCGTTCCCGATGCGCTTCGGGCTGAATCTCACGCGGCTGGACGATGTGCGCAGCGGTTTTCAGATCATGGAGAACATCAACACCCGGTTGGTTCAGAACTATGCCGCGGAGTTGGGGAGGTGAGCGGGATGAATAAGACCTGGCTTGATATCCTGTCGTTTCTCATGTCCTTTCAGGTCACGCCGAAAAAGATCGACCGGATTCTGGAGGCGAAGGGCCGCCGGGAACAGCAGAATACCGCGTTTGTCGCACCGGAAGCGGTTCGGGTTTCGGCGGTGCAGCTTTCGGTGCGCAAATACCAGAACCTCAAAGACTATGCCGGGCAGATGTATGATCTTGCAAAAGAAGCCGCTGAAAACGGGGCACAGCTGGTTGTCTTTCCAGAATATGTGGGGCTGCTGGCGGGCACGATGCTGCCCAATTATGAAAAGATCATCGAATGGGTGCTGGATGGGGAAAACAAGGTGGGTCTTTCGGGCGTGAAGCTCGCACCGGAAAAGGTGCGGCTGCTCGCCGAAACCTTTCACCACTTCCTTTATGAAACCTATATGTATACCTTCAGCGCGATCGCGCGGCTGCTGCGGATCTATCTTGTAGCGGGCACATGCCTGTTTTATGAGGACGGCCAACTGCGCAACCGCTGCGTGGTGTTCGGCCCGGACGGAGAACCGGCCGGCGCGCAGGAGAAGGTGAGCGCGGTGGGATTTGATAAGGCGCTTGGCGTCACACCGTGCGACGTGATCGAGACGATCCCCACACCGATGGGTGATATCAGCGTTGTAATCGGCTCGGACAACTATTATTTTGAATGTGTGAAAATTGCCCGGGCGCGCGGGGCGAAGATCATTGCGGCGCCTGACTCCCGCGAAGGGGTCACGCGGGATCTGCTGCGCTGCCGCGCGGACGAACAGAACCTTTATACGGTTTATTCCTGCCTGACCGGCACGCGGGAACATACCACCGCGCTGGCCGGAATCTTTGCGCCGGTGGGGATTACACCCGGCCGGGATGGATTTGTCGCCTGTGCCGCGGATACCGAGCCGCAGACGGTGACGGCGCGAGTAAATCTCGAGAAGCTCGAGCACGTTTTTACCGAAAGCGGGCCGAATCCGGAATTTTTGCGGGGGGATTATCTGCACAGCTACCGCTACTGTGGGACGCCGCCGCTGGGAGAAACAGAATAAGAAAAAGGCGGACGGACGCAAATGCATCCGTCCGCTTTTTTACGCAAAAAAAAACGAACCAAACGGTCCGCTTAAAAGTGAAATGACTGGAGATAAAATAAGGAGGGGGATTAACTTAGAAACGCAAAGTTTCTGAAAACAATTATAACATGGGTGGCTTTTTAAATGGTGAACAATCTATGAACAGGCACAATATATTGTATCCGAAAGACAAGATAAGTCAGTTTTTGCGCAATTTTTGGAAAAATGCGGTAAGCGCCGCCGCGCATTCCTCACGCCGTACGCCGCCTATCACTTCCGGCTTGTGGTTGAATGGCAGAGCGGCAAAATCGCTCACCGAACCGAAGCAACCGGCTTTGGGATCGGAAGCGCCGAATATGAGCCGCCGGATGCGCGCGTTTATGATCGCGCCCGCGCACATCGGGCAGGGCTCGAGCGTCACATAGAGATCGCATTTATGCAGCCGCCAGCCGCCAAGCGCCCGGCAGGCCATGTCGATTGCTTCCAGTTCGGCGTGTGCAAGAGCATTTTTTCCAGTTTCCCGGCGGTTCATGCCTGTGCCGACCACTTCGCCGTCCCAGACGGCGACCGCGCCTACAGGCACCTCCCCGATATTGGCCGCCTCCTGCGCCAATTCAAGCGCAAGGCCCATATAATACGTGTCGTCGTGCATAATCCACCTCAAAGCCTCGAAAAGTTTAAAAAAATCACCCATGCGAAGAGCAGCAGCATCATGACAACCGGGAAGTGGGTGAAGAATTTCCCGAGCAACTGCAGATCGCGCAGCGGGCAGCGGCTTTTTGGCACAGAAAGGTCTGCCCGCCGGATGCCGACCAGATACACCAGCCCAAACGCGGCAAACACCACATAAAAGAAAAACAGGGCGATCTGCAAAATGCCGGCAATGGGCGCATACAGATTCTGCGTGGCAAGGGTTATCAGGATTGCCAGCAAGTTGTTGACAAAATGGATCGCGATGCCCGTCCAGATCGAATTGGTTTTGACCACGAAATAGCCGAGCGCCAGCCCAAGCAGAAAAGCATTCGGAATCTGCACCATGTTGCGGTGCAAAAGTGAGAAGAGCAATGCTGAAACAACGATTGCAAAACGGTCTCCGTATCGCCGTAAAGAACCCAGCACAATGCCGCGCTGGGTGAATTCCTCGATCAGCGCGGGTACAGCAGTGGTGTTGACAATCATCAGCAGACCGGCAAGCGGGTCCTGCGGGAAAGAAAAAGCGATATCCATTGGGAAAAGACCGAAGATCGAGAAAAAAAGCGAGAGGACCATCGAGGAAATCACGCCGATTACAGAAAGCCCGAGCGATATCCCGGTGACGGCGGCGAGCACGGGTGGATATGGCGGGTCGCGGGGGATTTCCCAAGTGTGGTAACGCACCAGTTTTGCATAGAGCAAAAATGGAAACAAAAATGCCACAAGATAAAGCAGGGTGGTGAACAGCTCATTGATGAGATCAAGCGACACCGGCAGATTCCGGCCCCACAGCACATCGAGGATAAGCCAGGAGGCGAAAGTTTGCAGGATATAAAGCAGCAGGACGCTGAGAATCACAGTCAGCGCGAGCAGACCGCATTGCATTTTGAAAGCGGAAATGCACGCGGCTTTTTGGGCGGCGGCGCGCTGCTGCGCTTCGTCCGGGCAGCTGTTGGGATTTCCATAATTTTGCGGAATGTTTTGGTACATGGCAGTTTCCTTCTCCCAATTTATCGTAAGCCGCGGAAACGGCGGAAAATGTGTTCTTATATTTGCAGCATATCACGACCGCAGCCGAATCGCTTTGCGCTTATTATGCGTTTATTATATCACAAATTCGGTTTTCCTGCTTGCGTAGGCGCACAATTTACAAATTGGAAACAACATCGCAATGAATTAATCTTGACTTTATTGGTATAGTTTGCTAACTTTTAACTAGAACAGCATATAAATTTGAAGGAGGCAAAGAAATGGCCAACCTTGTATCCACCCAGAACATCAGCTTTCTGCTCGTATTCGCGGAAGGCCTCCTGTCTTTTTTCTCCCCATGCGTGATTCCGCTGATACCAGTTTATGTAAGCTATCTGGCGGGCAGCGCGGAAAAAGGCCCGGATGGGCAGCCAGTCTATGCCCGCGGCCGCACACTTTGGCATACTGTCTGTTTTGTGCTCGGAATTTCGTTTGCCTTCTTTCTGCTGGGAATGTCGTTTTCGGCGCTTGGGCAGTTTTTGGGCGGGCATAAAACCCTCCTCACCCGCATCGGAGGCGTCATTATCCTGCTGCTGGGCCTGGTGCAGATCGGCTTCTTTGAACTGAAATTTTTGCAGCGGGAACGGCGGTTCCATCTGAATCTTGCGGGCAAAAAGGTCAGTCCGGTTATGGCCTTTGTCATGGGATTCACCTTCAGTTTCGCCTGGACGCCCTGTGTGGGTCCGGCGCTTTCATCCGTGCTGATCCTCGCGTCAGGTGCAAAATCCGCGCTGGTGGGCAATCTGCTCGTGCTGGTCTACGCGGCCGGGTTTGTCATCCCATTTTTACTTTTGGGACTGTTCACCGCGCAGGCGCTCACCTTCCTGGAACGCAACCGCAAACTGATGAAATATACCATCAAGGCGGGAGGCGTGATCCTGATCCTCATTGGGATCATGACCTTTACCGGTTGGATGAATGGTATCAGCAGCTACCTCAATTCCTTTGGCGGCGTCAATGTCCCGCAGGCGTCCTCCTCGCAGGCGGTGGAACCGCCGCAGCCTGCGCCGTCCGAATCCGCTGCGTCCAGTGAATCCGCCGAACCGGTGCCGGCGCCCTCCGGCGCCTCGGGCGTGGCTCCGGCTTCCGAACCGGAGCCGGAAGCCTTCCCGGCGTTCGATTTCACGCTGACCGACCAGTATGGCAATACCCACACCCTTTCGGATTACAAGGGGAAAGTGGTGTTTTTGAACTTCTGGGCAACCTGGTGCCCTCCTTGCCGGCAGGAGATGCCTCATATTGAGGAGCTTTACAATGAATTGGGCATGAACCAGGAGGATGTGGTATTTTTGGGCGTTGCCAACCCCAAGACCGACAGCTTCCCGCACAATCAGGATGTGACGGTCGAAGAAGTCAAACAGTTCCTCACCGACAACGGCTATACATTTCCGACCGTGATGGATGAAACCGGAAAGGTATTCGGGGATTATATGATCAATGCGTTCCCAACCACCTTCATGATCGACCGGGATGGCAACATCTATGGATATGTCCCCGGCGCGCTCAGCAAGGAGATCATGCAGAATATCATTGACCAGACGCTGGAGGCTGTGCCCGCGCAGGGATAAAACGGCAGCGTGGAACGGTTTTTGCCGTTCCACGCTGATTTTCCGGATAAAAAGGAACCACCGTTTCGCTATCCGGACGAAACGGTGGTTTGGAACTTTGACAGCACCCATGTGACAATCGAAAGGGAAACGATCTATGGGTTGATGAACAAAGCGATTGCCTATTTCAGTAAAGAAACCCTTGGTTGATTTCCTTGACTGTAGTATACCCAATCTGAGTGGCTTTATGTCAAAAATTGTTCCGAATTGCATAAATTTTGTTCCCAATTGCATCAGCCTGTCCGAAGCAGCCCAAATTAACCGGTGGCCGCGCAGAAATGCAGCTTCACGGTAAAAATCCCGGCCGGATCGATTTCGATTTGCATAAAGCCGCCGGTGCTTTCAATGAGCTGCCGGGTGGAGGAAAGCCCCACCCCGTGCTGGGAAGGGTCCTGCTTATCGGTGAGCGGCAGCCCGTCCTGCAGTTCGATTTTGCCGGAAAAGGTGTTGCGGATCTGCACGGTGATCCAATCGGGACTCACCACGCTGTCCAACTTGATGAAACGGTTCTGTGCTTCACATTTTTCACAGGCCTCATAAGCGTTGTCCACCAGGTTGCCGAAGATCCGGCAGAGTTCGAGATCTCCAAGCCCGATGCGTTCCGGCAGGTTTACCAGCGCCGAGAAATCGATCCCTTTCTCCCGGCATCGCCCAGCGCATTCCTGCAGGATCGCGTCGACCACCACGTGGTTTGCATAGCGGGTGTATCGCAGCGAGCTTTCCATCTCGTCATCCATCTGTCCGAGCAGATCGAGCGCCTTCTGGTCCGCGCCTGCGCGCAAAAGTGCACGGGCGGTCTGCACCATATGGCGGTAGTCGTGCTTGAAGGCGCGCAGATCATTCACATATTTGGTGTATTGCTGGTAATGGACCACCTGGCGCTGGAGCTGTTTCTCCGTCTGGCGGGTTTTGAGCTCGTACTCGATATAGGAGCTGACATCCACCGCATACCAGAACACCATCAGGAAAGCCGCCATGGAGATCACACTGGTGATGAGATGGAACCACGGGATCCAGATGCCGGAAAATCGATCCGCATAGACATAGCTTTCGAGCAGCAGATAACCGAACAACAGGTACAGGCAGGTACAGACCAGCCGGCGCTGGTCTGTGCAGCGAAAGAGCAGGTGGATGCGTTCATACGGCATCCATTTCCCGATCAGGCAAAGCAGGAGGATGCAGACCAGCAGCGCCAGCAGCAGCGAGACATCATAAGAAAGATTGTCATTCACCACGTCATACATGGTCGTCCCGCGAACCAGTGCGAACAGTGGGATCAGAACCCCATGCGCGCACAGCAGAAGGAATGGCCCGTAGCCGCACGCAAGCAACAACAGGGACGGAAAGCCGGTGCGCAGCAGGAAGAAATAATCGGCGGCAAGCAGGACGGTAAAGATCACATAGATGAAAAAGATGGCGAGATCCAGCCAGAGGAAGACCCCAAGCGTGACAATGTTGACAAACGCGAGGCCCAAAAGCAGCGCCGGCCGTTTTTTCTGGGTGGGCAGGCAATTCTGAACATAGCCGTTGATCAATAGGTTGAGGGTCAAAAAACCGCAAAGCAGCAGTCCATAAAGCAGAAAGAGGCCCGGTTTCATAATCCGCCTCCTGTGGACAGGAAGCGGGAGAGCACTTCCTTAACATTTTTGATGTGGGTGCGTCCCAGCGGGACCGTTTCTCCGGAGGTCAGCAGGATGTCCTCCTGCCCAAGCCGCCGGATGCGCGCCAGGTTTACCAGAAACGCGCGGTGGGTGCGCACAAAGCCGCGCGGCAGAAGCCGTCCCTCCAGTTCGCTCATACTCGAATAGAAATCGAAGGTGCCTCCGTCGTAATGAACGGTGACGATTCGTTTGGTGACTTCAAAATAGGTGATTTCCCGAATGGGGATGGCCATGCGTTCGGCGCCGCGCTCACAGTCGAACAGCTCGGCGGATTCCTGCCTGGAAAGGCTGGCTGCCCGCAGGAAAACCTCCTCAAACTTTTCGATGGAGGTGTCGCCTTTGAGCAGGTACTGCAGCGGTGAAACGTCGAAGCTTTCAAAGACGTATTCGCGTGCGTTGGTCAGGAAGATGATCTGCGCGCGGCAGCCGGACGACCGCAGCTTTTTGGCGGCTTCGATGCCGTTGAGCCTATCCATCTGCACATCGAGATACAGGATGTCCACCCCAAACTGGATATCGTCCAACGCAAAAAGCAGCTGTTCCGCATTCCCAAAACAGCTGAGCTTATATTCCATGCGGTGTTTTTCCGCAAGCTGTGCAAGCAGTTCCTTATACCGGGAGATGATCGCGGGATCGTCATCGCAGAGCACGATATGAAGCATCTGGAAGAACCTCCAAAAACAGGATACCATATTTGAAAATATTTTAGCACAAAATCTACCGGATGAACAGCCCTGCCCGCGGATTGCTTCAATTCGCGCGGACAAATGGGCATGATAATGGCAAAAGGAACTTTTGAAAGGAGCATTTTACATGAATCTGCAAAAATGCGGGATTATCGGCTGCGGGGCAGTCGGCGCGACAACAGCCTATACCTTGGTGAAAAGCGGGCTTTTTTCCGAACTGGTACTGCTCGACGTGAACCGGAAAAAGGCCGAGGGAGAAGCGATGGACATCGCGCACAGCGTGCCGTTTGTGCGTCCGGTAGAGGTGTATGCCGGGGACTATCCGGACCTCGCGGACTGCGGGATGATCATTTTGGCGGCAGGCGCGAACCAGGCGCCGGGCGAGACCCGCATCGACCTGGTGCGGAAAAATGCGAAAATTTTCGGCCAGATCATTCCGGAACTTGTCCGTCATAATACCGACGCGATCCTCCTGGTGGTGACCAACCCGGTCGATATCCTCACCCAAATCACCCTGCGGCTTTCCGGTTTCCCGGCAAACCGGGTGATCGGATCGGGTACCGTGCTCGACACTGCCCGGCTCAAATACCTGCTCGGCGGAAAGCTTGGGGTCGATCCGCGCAACATCCACGCCTTCATCATTGGGGAACACGGCGACACCGAGCTGCCGGTTTGGTCTTCCGCGAATGTATCGGGCATCGATCTTGCCGATTTCTGCAAAAGCTTCGGCGTCTGCGAGGACCTCTCCTGCATGAACGAGATCTACGAGGATGTCAAAAACAGCGCCTACCAGATCATCGAGCGCAAGGGCGCGACCTTTTATGCGGTCGCGGCCGCCATCCAGCGCATCTGTGAGGCAATCGTCCGGGATGAAAATTCGGTTCTGCCGGTTTCGAGTCTGGTGGACGGGCATTACGGACTGCACGGACTCTGCCTGGGCCTGCCCGCAATCGTTGGGCGCAGCGGTGTGAAGCGGATTCTCGACTTTCCGTTGAGCGCGACCGAGCAGGCCGCGCTGCGGCATTCGGCCGATACGCTCAAGTCGGTGCTCGAGACGCTCGACTGACCTGCAACAAAAAAGGTTCGCCTTCGACCGGGGAATATGTTATACTGTGCCTATGAGATGCGTGCTCACAGCAGCAACCAAACAGACAGGAAGTGACCATTTATGGCCAGCGACAAGAAATTTGCGGTTTTGATTGACGCGGACAATATTTCGGACAAGTATATCAAGATCATCCTCGACGAGATTTCAAACGACGGGATCGCCACCTACAAGCGTATCTACGGCGATTGGACCAAGCCCGCGCTCAACTCGTGGAAGAACGTGCTGCTTGACAATTCGATCACTCCGATCCAGCAGTATGGCTATACGGTCGGCAAAAATTCCACCGACTCCTCACTCATTATCGACGCAATGGATATTCTCTATACAGACAAGGTGGATGGCTTCTGCATTGTTTCGTCGGACAGTGATTTCACCCGGCTTGCAGCGCGGCTGCGTGAATCCGCCATGGAAGTGGTGGGTATGGGCGAGCGCAAAACCCCCAAGCCTTTCATTGCCGCCTGCAACCGGTTTAAGTATCTTGACATCCTCTACGAAACGGCTACCGCCCAGAAACAGCCAAAACAGAAACCTGCGGCAGAAAAGCCTCCCATGAAGGTACAGCCCGAAAAGCCGGAAAAAGTGGAAAAGGCCGCCCGCTTCAAATCTGCGGAACCGGCGGAACCGGTTCGGGTCGCGCCGCCTGCCAAGCAGGAAGAAAAGGAGATGACCGACCTCGATACGGTCAAAGCGGCGATCCGCACCATCGTTACCGAGAATTCGGACGAGGATGACTGGATGTTCATCGGCACCATCGGAAACCTGCTCGTTAAACGCTATCCGGACTTCGATGTGCGCAACTTCGGTTTTAACAAGCTCACCCCGTTTGTTGAATCGCTCGACATGTTTGATATTAAAAGCGTACGTACCCATGACAGCAGCGTGAAACTCATCTATGTCAAGATGAAGTGACTTTGCGTTGCGCCGCAAATGCACGCTTTTGCGCCCTGCGCGTGCCCGGGTCCCATGGTTAAATTTTAAACAATGTCCGCAAGGCATCCGTCGCTGCTGTCCAGTGCCTCAAACGCCAGCCGTGCGCCCAGACGAAACCCATTCACGAACGCTTCGAGCGACCCTTCCGCGTCGATTTCATTGTAAAGCGCGCTGAAGTCGGCAAAGAGCGACAGCTCTTTGCCGTCGAGCAGCTCCATCAGCTTGGTCTCGCAGTCGGACATCCGCTCAACCTTGCGCGCGTATGCCGTTTGCGGTCTGATCAGTTTTACACTCGGATTGAGATTGCCGTAGTACAGCTCTTCAATGGTGGAACGCATAAAATCATCTCCCAATATTTTTACTTATTCTACTGCAATTTGCAGTAGAAGTCAATACCGCAATTTGCGGTATTGTATAGTGTATTGGGTGATGATTATGTATCAAAGGATTAAAGATTTAAGAGAAGATGCAGACTTAACGCAAAAACAAATCGCACAGATGTTAAATTGCTCTCAGCAGGTTTACAGCAATTATGAACTTGGTCAACGGGATATTCCGACGGACATTTTAATTAAGCTTTCGGAAATCTATCATGTTTCCGTGGGATATATCCTGGGTGTAGAAGATTAAGAAGGCCGCTTGTTTTTAAATTTTATTATTGCACTAGAAATAGTGCGATAATATCATGAAAAGCTGTTAATACCAATATGTAAATTGCACTAAAATAGGTGCAAAGGGGTGTTGATATGCAGTCTGAATATGATAAATTGTTTGGGGCAAACCTTCGAAAACTTCGGGAAAGCAAGAAAATGACGCAGGAACAACTGGCATCTAAACTTCAAACGAATGATTGCGATATTACGCGAAGCGCGCTGGCAAAGATTGAAGTTGGTCAGCGTCATATCTACGCATGGGAGATTAAAGCTTTGAAAAATGCGCTAAAAGTTCCATATGAGGAACTGTTTATTTAAAAGGCCGCCGGCTTCGCCGGCGGCCTTTCTATTTCGATATCGCGCGCACGGGGCCGCGGGGTGTCCCCGCGTGTCTTTCTTTGGTTCCTTTCTTGGACAAGCAAGAAAGGAACCCTGCGGAGCAATCCCGAGCGCTCGGAGGGCGTAAATCGTGCGCGCGGCGAAACGCGCGTCATTTCTCTTTTGGCTTTGACAGCAACGCACAAATCAAAGAAAAGAACAGCGCGGCGGCAATCCCGGCGGCGGAAGCGGTGAGTCCACCGGTGAGTACGCCGAGCAGGCCATCTTTTTGGATCGCTTCCCGCACGCCTTTGGCAAGCAGATTTCCAAAACCGAGCAGCGGGACCGAAGCGCCCGCGCCTGCGAATTCAACAAGCTTGGGATAGAGCCCGATTCCGCCGAGGATCACGCCCGTGACCACATAGCCGGTCAGGATGCGGGCTGGAGTGAGCTTGGTGTAATCGATGAAGATCTGGCCGATGGCGCAGAGTACGCCGCCCACGAGGAACGCTTTTAGCAGAGGAATAAAAATATCCATTAAAGCACACCTCCCGTCTTTTGGGTTGAGAGGTAGACAAGATGCGCGATGGAGGCGATGCTTTCCCCCTGTTGGATGACAGTCGGGCTGAGCAGCGCGCCGGTTGCGATAAACAGGACGTTATTGAGCCTGCCCTGGCGCATGAGCGGGAGAATGTGCCCGCACATGACCGAAGCCGAGCAGCCGCAGCCGCTGCCGCCGGCATGGACATCCTGTTTTTCCAGGTCGTAAAGCATCAGGCCGCAGTCGGTATGCGCGTGCTCCAGATTGTAACCGTCTTTGAGGGTGAGTTCCCGCAGGATTTTGGTTCCCACCTTGCCGAGGTCACCGGTGATAATGAGGTCAAAATTTTCTGCATTCGTGCCGGTATCCTGGAAGAATCGGGTTATGGTCTGCGCAGCGGCAGGGGCCGCTGTCATAATAGGACAATCGTGGTTCAGGCGGTTTTGTCGTGACCGCCCGGCAGCAGTCCGGGATGGTTTTCCCGGATGTAATCGGATGCTTTTTGATATTCGTCGGTGAATTTGAAACGGATGGTGATTTGTTTGCCCTCATGGACGAGGATACAATCGACCAGTTCCACAAGGATTTCGCGGGTGAGCGTTTGGATATTGCGGTGCCGCAGGAAACTTTTCAGAAAGGTGTTTTGCGAATCCAGTCCGTTTGAAGCCTGCCGCTGCTCCTGTTCGAGCCGGGAGACGGCTTCGGAAAGCTGGCCTGCCCGCGCCTGATAATCTGGCTTCATGGCGTGGTATTCCTCCCGGGTGATGTCCCCGGCTTTCCAGTCCTCATAAAGCGACTGCTTGATTGCTTCCATGCGGGCAAGCTCCCGGCGGGCATCCGCGAGCGCTGCCTCCAAGCGGCCGGACTGCCGTTTGCCGCCAGGCGAACGGTTGATTGCGTCAATGAGCTGATCCATCTCAACCGCGAGTTCAACCTGTTTCTGGATTGACTGGAGCACTGCCGTTTCAAGCTCGTCGGCGCGGATGGTGTGCCGGGTGCAGGCGGACCCGGCGGTCTTTTTGTAGGCGGCGCAATGGTAATAGATGTAGTCGCGGCAGGGCTGGGAAATCCGCTTTTTGACCATCGCCCTGTTGCAGTCGGCACAGCGCAGGAAACCGGAAAAAAGCGAGAGCTGATCGCTTCCGGGCGCGGTGCGGGTGTCGCGGCCAAGCAGGTTCTGCGCCTTATCGAAATCAGCCCGTTCCACAATCGGCTCATGGGTGTTTTCCACCACGATCCAATCCTCCTGTGGAACTCCGGCCGCCTTCTGCACTTTGTAGCTGCGCACCCGGTTGACTCCCTGCACAAGATTGCCGATGTACATCTGGTTTTGCAGGATGCGCCGGACGGTGCGGTCATGCCAGAGCGCGCCGCCGCGGGCGTTTGAGGGGCTGTGGTAGTTAAGCCCGGCCAGCTGTTTATAGGCTGCGGGGCTCGGCACACCGAGGGAGTTGAGCTTACGAGTGATGCCGAGGATACTCATCCCGCCGAGGAACCACCGGTAGATATCGCGGACGGTTTGCGCGGCGGGTTCGTCGGCCAACAGGCGGTTTTTGTTGTCCGGGTCCTTGCGGTAGCCGTAACAGGCGAAGGAACCAATAAAATCCCCGCGCTTGCGCTTCATGTCGAGCGAAGATCGCACCTTGTTGGAGATGTCGCGGCAGTATTCGTCATTGATGATGTTTTTGAACGGGACAATCAGATTGTTCATCGCCTGTGGGTTTTTATAGCTGTCAAGCATGTCGCCCACCGAGATGAACCGCACGTCGAGGAAGGGGAAAATCTGTTCAATGTATTTGCCAACCTCAATGTAATTTCGGCCAAAACGGGAGAGATCTTTGACAATGACGCAGTTGATTTGCTTCTGGCGGATCTTCTCCATCATGCGCGAAAAGCCCGGACGGTCGAAATTGGTGCCGGTGTAACCGTCATCCACATAGACATCCGCGAGCGTGAGTTCCGGTTCGTTTTCCAGATAGGCGCGCAGAAGGCTGCGCTGATTTTGAACGCTGTCGCTTTCCTCTTTGTCGCCGTCTTCCCGCGAAAGCCGGATGTAGAGCGCGGCCTGCCAGCGCTTTGCCGCACAGGCGGCTATCGTTTGTTCGGTAAATCTGCTTTTACGGGCCATTTCCGGTCTCCTTTCCTGATTGGAAACAGCCTGCGTGCAGAGAAAGGTCCTACTCGGACATTATACCACGCACGGCCGCCGCGCCGCCAGCCGCAGGTTATTCCAATCATTCCAGATTTTGCTTTTTGGCAATCAGAAAGCCCTCCATCCGCTCCTGCAGCGAGGGGCCGTCCGGCAGAAATTCCAGGCCGACGGACACCGGGCCGCACCGATAACGGTAAGGGTCTCCGGCCTGTCCGACAAACCGGGCGATCCGTTCGGGACAGGGAAGGCTTTGGTCAACCGCGAGGTCGGAAAGTTCTGGCAGCTCGCGGGCGGGCGGGCCGCCGAAAGGTTCATTTTTCATGGGACATCCTCCTGTTCTCAGGATAGTTTGAACGGTTTTGCAGGCGTTTAGTCAGCCTTGGACAAAACGGTTCCAGGGGATCTTCACAGGAGGAAAATCTCCTAAATGGGCGGCAAAATGTTCTGCAATTTTTCATAATGGGGCGCGTAAACATAAAATTTTTCGGGGTATCTCGTAAAAATACTTCATTTCCTTTTCAAAACGATTCCCCTATACTGAAAACACAAGATCGTCGCTGGCGTCCGGCGGATTTGCCGGGTGCCCCCGATGAAATGTTGTAAACCAGCCAATTAGGAGGGAAATGAAAAATGAAAAAAGCAGTAAGATCGGTTCTCGCGGCACTTCTCGTCTGCGCCATGATCGCCGGCTGCGGACAGAGCAGCACAGCTCCCGCTTCTTCCACGGCTCCAGCCGCATCGGCAGGCGCTGACAGCGCCGCTCCCGCGCAGTCGGAGGAAGGCCCCATCAAGATTGGTATGCTGGAAGACCTTTCCGGAGACTTTTCCCTTTGCGGAACCTATAAGACCCATGCGATGGAGCTCGCCATCAAAGAACTCAATGAGGCGGGCGGCCTTTTGGGACGTCAGCTCGAGCTGATCGCTCCGGACTGCCAGAGTGACAACCAGCGCTATCAGGAGATGGCCCGCAAACTGATCCTCGACGACCAGGTCGACGTGATTATGGGCGGATTCTCGAGCGCATCCCGCGAAGCGGTCCGCCCGATTATGGAAGAGAACAAGATGCTCTACTTCTATAACAACCAGTATGAAGGCGGCGTCGCAAGCCATTACACCTTCTGTACCGGCGCGATTCCGGAGCACCAGGTCATGCCGCTGATGGAGTACATGATCGAGAACTTTGGCCCGCGTGTCTACACGATCGCCGCGGACTACAACTTCGGCCAGCTCACCGCACAGTGGGTAAAGAAGGCAACCGAGCAGTACGGCGGAGAGATCGTCGGCGAGGAATTCCTGCCGCTGTCGGTTTCGCAGTTCTCCTCCTCGATTGACAAGATCCAGAAGGCTGACCCGGACGTCCTGGTCGTCCTTTTGACCGGCGTCACCCAGTCTTCCTTCTATGGCCAGTGGGCCACCGCCGGCATGGATGTGCCGATCGCTACCACCATCAACATCGCCCAGGGCTATGAGCACAAACGCTTCGATCCGCCGGCATGCGCCAACATGTATGTCACCGCGCAGTTCGTCGAAGAGCTTGACACCCCGGCTGCGGTCGATTTCGTCAAGCGGTTCCATGAGCTCTATCCGGATGAGCCGTACGTTGGCATGGAAGCCGCGGCGCAGTACACCGGTATGATGCTCTACGCGGAAGCGGTCAAAAAGGCCGGCACCACCGAAACCGAAGCGGTTATCGCGGCGCTCGAATCCGGCGTTTCCTATGACGGCCCGGCGGGACTGGTCACCATTTATGGCCCTACCCACCATGCGATCATGGATATCTGGATCGTCTATTCGGATGAAAACCACAATATCAGCTTCAAACAGAAATATGACCAGATCGTGCCGGATTGGCTCGAGAAGGAAAAAGGCGTCGATCTGACCAAGGAATCCCCCAACACGCAGTTCACCCCGTGATGACCCTGCGTAACTGGACCGATATCGTTTTATAACCGGGAAGGCCGGCCTTTGTCCAAATATGCGATGAGGGCCGGTTTTCCGGTTATCAGGGGAGGCAAAAACCGTGCTTAACAGCATTTTCAACTATTTTTATCAGTTTCTGGACAGCTTTTCATTTCTGATCCTCGCGGTTGCGGGGCTCGCGATTATCTTCGGGATGATGGGGATTATCAATCTGGCCCACGGAGAATTCATCATGCTGGGCGCTTACATGTTCACCATATTGGCCAAGGCGTCGGTGCCGCTCTTCCTGGCGGTTATCCTGGGCGCGCTGTTTGTTGGCATGTTCGGCTATGTGGTGGATAAGCTGGTCGTGTCGCGGCTCTATGGCAGGCCGCTCGATTCGGTCGTCGCCACCTGGGGCATCAGCCTGCTTTTGCGGCAGGGAATCCTTATCCTGATGGGGCCGTCACTGCCTGGGCTCACCACCCCGCTGGGAACTTTCGCGGTTGGCGAAAGCACCTATTCGGTCTACCGTATCCTGCTCGGCGTGGTTGCGGTGCTGGTCCTGGTTGGGCTTTACTTTTTGTTTATGCACACCAAATTTGGCCTGCATTCGCGCGCGACCATGCAGGACAATTCGGTCGCGCAGTCGCTTGGGATCAATGCCCGGCGGATGTATTCGACCACCTTCATGCTTGGTTCCGCGCTGGCGGGGCTGTGCGGCGCGCTTTACGCGCCGACCATGACGATCACGCCAACCATGGGGCAGGCGTTCCAGAACGACAGCTTTGTCACAGTCATCGTCGGCGGCGCGGACCCGCTGGTCGGCATGGCGCTTTCGGGCGGTGTGCTCGGCGTGATCCAGAGCGCGCTCTCGCTGTTGTTCGGCACCTTCTTCGGCAAAATGGGCCTTCTTGTCGTGGCAATCATCGTGATCCGCGTATTGCCCAAAGGCTTTTCCGGTCTGGTCGAAAAGCATATGGTGAAAGGCAAGAGGTGATGGTGAATGAAAACGAAATTTAAAGATGCAATCACAACGGAGAATATCTGCGCCGTACTCGTGCTTGTATTTTTTATCGCTTACCCGATTATCAGCAGCGCCTATCAGACGCTCAACATGGCAAACTTCCTGATCACAGTAATTTTGGCGCTGAGCCTTGCGCTGATTTGGGGCTATACGGGGATTTTCTCCTACGCGCAGGCCGCGTTTTACGGCATCGGCGGCTATACATACGCGATTCTCTGCAAAAACTTCACCGATCCGGCGCTGACCCCGCTTTTCCTGATCGGCGGCGTGGTCATGGGATTTCTGGTGGCGCTCTTCCTCGGCTACTTCATGTTCTATGGCGGCGTCAACGACGTATTTGTGGCGCTGGTCACCATGTGCTTTACCCTGGTGCTTGAAACTTTCCTGGCGCAGACCGCAGGTTCAGAATGGCACATCGGAGCGGCGCAGCTTGGTGGATTTAACGGCATCAATGCCGTCACCCCGCTCACGATCGGCACCTTCCCAGTCAAGAACCTGGCGCTCTACATCCTGGCATTGCTGCTGGTCATTGGGATTTATCTGGCGATGCGGATCATGGAGAAACGCAACCTCGGCTACTGCCTGCTTTCGATCCGTGAGAACCGCACCCGCAGCGAGATGTTCGGCTACAACACCGCCTTCGTGCAGATGATGATTTTCGCGGTGAGCGGCGCGATCGCGGGGCTTTCAGGCGTGCTCTACACCTCCTGGGGCGGCTACATCGTGCCGTCGGCGGTCGGCATGACCCAGGCGACCATGCCGGTCGTGCTGGTGGCCGCGGGCGGGCGCAAGAACCCGACCGCAGTGGTCATTTTCACCCTCTTTTACCTGTCGCTCTCCCAGAAGCTCGCAGCGAGCGGCAGCCAGTATTCGCTGGTGCTTTTGGGGCTCATCCTGCTTCTGGTCGTCCTGTTTGTCCCGAAGGGGATCATCCATTCGCTGTTTGAAATTATCGACCGGAAAGTGGTCCTGCCCCTCAAAAACGGCAAAGCGCAGGCGGGAGGTGCCGCAGAATGAAAAACCTGATTGAACTTCAGCACGCGAGCAAGCATTTCGGCGGCCTCAAGGCGGTCGACGACGTCAACCTTTCGGTGGAAGAGGGCGCGCTGCACTGCCTGATCGGGCCGAACGGCGCGGGCAAAACCACCATCTTCAAGCTCATCATGGGCATCTATCCGCCCACGACCGGAAAGGTGATCTTCGACGGGCGGGACATCACCAAAATGCCGACCTATCGCCGCGTGCGGGAGGGGATCAGCATCAAGATGCAGATTCCCGGCGTCTATCTCGACCTCACGCTCTACGACAACATCCGTATCGCCGTGCAGAAATATGTGGACTATAAGCAGATTCCGGCGGAGATCGACCGGCTGATCGAACTGGTCGGTATCCGGGAGATCGGAAACCCCCTGGTGCGCAACATGCCGCACGGCCAGCAGCAGTGGCTTGAAATCGCCATGTCGCTCGCTTCAAAGCCGAAGCTTCTGCTGCTCGATGAACCGGCCGCGGGCCTCGGCCCGGAGGAGACCGAGTTCACCGCAAATATCGTGCGCCGAATCAACGAACAGGGCACCACGATCATTTTCATCGACCACGATATGGATTTTGTGGCGCAGATCGCCCGCCGGACGACCGTGCTGCACTATGGAAAGATTTTCGCGGAGGGCACCTTTGAGGAGGTCCACAACAACCAGGACGTCGTCAACATCTACCTGGGCAAGGTATAAATCGGCAGTCACAAAGGACGGTGTTAGTATGTTACGTATTGAGCAGCTCACTTCCGGGTATGGGGAAATCTCCATCATCCGGGATATCTCATTTGAAATCCGCAAGGGCGAAATCGTCTCGGTGATTGGCCGCAACGGCGTGGGCAAAAGCACGCTGATGAAAACGCTGATTGGGCTCATCCGCAATAAATCCGGGAAGATCTATTTTGAGGAAAAGGACATCACCGCCGCCAAGGCGCATGAACGCGCCCAGATGGGTATCGGCTACGTCCCGCAGGGGCACGGCGTGTTCCCGCTGTTGAGCGTGGAGGAAAACCTGCGCATGGGTTCGATGATCAACCGCGCGGAACTCGACAAGAGCCTGGACATCGCCTATGAATATTTTCCGCGCCTTGGCGAACGGCGCACCCAGAAGGCGGGCACCCTCTCGGGCGGCGAGCAGGCGATGCTTTCGATCGCCCGCGCGCTGGTCGGACGGCCGAAGCTGATCCTGCTCGACGAGCCTTCGGAGGGCATCCAGCCGAACCTTGCGCAGCAGATCGGTGAAATTGTGCAGCGCTGCAGCCAGGACATGGGCTTTACCATCATGCTCTGTGAACAGCATATGGGTCTTATTCAGCAGGTTTCCCAGCGCTGCTACGCGATCGACAAGGGTACGATTGTCGGCACAGTCGAAGGGGAAGAGATTAAGGACTACAACAAGATCAAAAAATACCTAACAGTATAAAACAAACGCAAAATGACAAGGAGGATTCGTTATGCGCGTTATCGAGCAGGTTGGGGAACACAGTTTTGCATTCAACCGTTATCTGGAACCGATCGCCCATGTCAAGCCGGGCGAGGAGATCATGCTTTACACCGAGGACTGCTTCAAGGGCTTGGTCAAATCTGAAAGCGACCTGCCCTGCGAGGTGCTCACCAACGCCGGATATTTAAATCCGCAGACCGGCCCGATCTACATCGACGGGGCCGAGCCGGGCGACACGCTGGCGGTGCACATCCTTGCGATCGAACCAAACCGCGACTGGGCGGTCAGCTGCATCCAGAAGCCGCTGGGCGGTCTCACCCCGAATAAGTTTACCCGTATGCTCAACGAACCCATCGGGGAAAAGACCTGGATCTACAAACAGGATGAAAACGGCAACTTCACCCACGACAAATATCTTTCCTTCCCATGGGAGCCGTTTTTGGGGACAATTGCGACAGCTTCCGCCCTGGAAGTTATTTCCGCGTTGACACCGTACGAACAGGGTGGTAATATGGACACTCCGGACACCTGCCCCGGAAACATCATCTACCTGCCGGTTGAGGTCGATGGCGCCTATTTCTTCACCGGTGACGTCCATGCCAAGCAGGGGCAGGGAGAGCTGTGCGGCGTGGCGCTCGAAATCGCGGCGAAGGTAAGCCTTCGGTTCGAGCTCATAAAGGGAAAGAAGATCAAATGGCCCCGCATCGAAAGCCCGGAGGAACTGATGGTTGTGGGCAGTGCGAAGCCGATGGAGGACGCCGCGCGCATCGCCTATGCTGAGCTGATCGACTGGATGGCCGAATACGGCTGGGATAAGCTGGAGGCGTATCAGGCGCTCACCCAGGACGGAAAACTTTACTGCGCCAACATGGTTGACACCGTCTATTCGATGGTGGCCAAGGTCAATAAAAAGCTCGCGCGCCGCGAATAAATCGGTGGAAACCGAAATACATATCCCATTGAGCTCCCTGCCGGCCTTCGCCGACGGGGAGCTGCGGCATTGCTGGAGATCCTGCGGATGCCGCGGCTGTTTCAAATGTACGGACAGATTGGAGGGAACACATGTATACCCTTTTCATTGTGGATGACCGGGAAATTTTCCGGCGGCAGTTTAAGCGCTTTCGCATCTTCCAGGACAACAGCCGGTTCCAGGTGCGTTTTGAGGCCCAGAACGGACAGGAGGCGCTGGAAATCCTGCGCCGGGAACAGGTGGACATCATGATCACCGATATCCGCATGCCTGTGATGGATGGGCTGGAGCTGCTCAAAAAAGCGCGGGAGGAAGCGCTTTGTCCCTGTATCATCCTGCTGAGCGAATATGCGGATTTTGCTTACGCCAAGCAGGGGATCGTGCTGGGCGCGTTCGACTATGTGGTCAAGCCGATCAATCAGGACACGCTCACTGAGCTGCTCGACCGGTGCGCCGCGCATCTCGCGTCGCTGGCGCAGGGAGCGGGGTACGACAACAACGCCCTGCGCATTCTGCCGTCGCTCATCCTCAAAAACGACGACTACTCCGCGACAATCAGCCGGCAGATTGCCGGCCGGGTTTGCAGCCTGGAGGGGGAGGAGCCGGAAAAGGCATGGGCGTCCTTGGAATCGGTGCTGACGGAAATACGGCAGCAGGTGCTGAAAACACAGCCGCATATGGAGGACTACTGTGATTTCGACGCGTTGTTTTCACTCGATAAGACAGCGGCGCCGGAAAAGATGGCGGACAGCTTTTGCGGCAAGGTGGCGGAAATTCAAAAGGAGATCAACAAATTCTCGGTCAGCACCAAAAGCGAGCTGATTCAGTCGGTCTGCAACACGGTTGTCAAAAATATCGAAAACAACCTTTCGCTGCAGGGAGTGGCCGACCTGCATTTTGTCAACAAGGCGTATCTCAGCCACCTGTTTAAACAGGAGCTGGGGATGAGCTTTGTGGATTACCTGACAATGGTGAAGATAGAACGCGCCAAGATCCTTTTGGGACGCAGCAACCTCAAAATCTATGAGATCAGCGCGCGGCTCGGCTACTCGGACACCGAATATTTCAGCCGGGTGTTCAAGCAGTTCACCGGGCTCACCTCCACCGAATACCGCCAGCTTTGCTCAAACGGGGAGGAGGATGCCTGATGCGCGCGGCATGGAAGGAGCTCCAGCCGAAAAAGGTGGCCGTTGCGCTGTTCTGCGGGTGGCTCGCCCTGCTTGCGACACAGTTCCCCATTGTGCTCGACAATGTGTACGACACGCAATTCATCTGGCAGCTCGTCTTTCCCATGCTGGTTGCAACCGCTTGGGAACCGGTTTACGCCTACATCACCGGGATCGGCGGGCTGGTGTTCCTGCTGCCTTTTGGGGAAATGCCCGGACGCGGGCTTGGAAACCTGCTCATCGGGTTGCTTTACCTGTTGCTGCTTCTGGTATGCGGGCACTTTTGCAACCGCGGCAAACGGCGCTGCAACTATTACCTGGTGCATGTGCTTTACGCGGCTTTTTATTTTGTTGTCATCGTACTGTTTTATAAGGAAGCGCTGCTGCACAATCCGCCGGGGCGGTATCTGGACCGCTTCATCTCCCCGGTCATCCTGCGGGTGCAGGCAATCACCGTGGTGTTCTGCATCCTGGCGCTCGCAGCCTTTGTCAAGGTGCTGATTTCCCAGCCTGCGGTGCGAAAGCTCCTGTGGATGCCGCCGCTTGCCTATTCCGACCGCAATAGCTCCCTCTTTTTTATTTCCTTTATGGTTGCGTTTGGGTTCTTTATTGTGGATGGCTTTTTCGAGGCTTTCTATTTTGAAAGCCGCGGAATTCACACCTCGCTGCTTTCCAGCAGTTTTGGGCAGATCATCAAGCTGCCGATCGTTTTTGCGGTCGCCTGTATGATTTGCGACGCAATCATCAGCAGCACCATGCGCAGCCAGGAGTCCCACGATAAGCTGATGAAGAGCGAAGAACGCTATCGGATGATCTTTCAGCATACGGCGGACGCCTATTTTGAAATCGATGCTGACGGCGTGGTGCTCAATGTGAACCCTGCCATCTACACAAATCTCGGTTTTACGCCGGGATATATTCTGGGGCAGCATATCAGCCTCCTGTTTCATGACAAAGAGGAGATCAATGGCCTGCTTACCCGCCTGTTCACCTCGGAGCAGGTCACCAATATTGAGATCAAAGGGATGCTCAGCAACCGGATGAACTGCAGCCTGCTGGTGTCCGGAAATGTGATGCGCCTCGGGAAACAGCGGCTGGCGGTCATCACCGCCCGCAATATCTCCGATTATAAAAAGGCCGAGGAGAAACGCTGGGAGCTTTCCGCGCTGCTCAACGCGATTTTTGAAAGCAACAAGGATTTCATCTGGACGGTCGACTGCCGCACCTTTGCTCTGATTTCCTTCAACCAGGCGTTCAGCCATTATATCCGGGACAATTTTGGACGGGCGATCCGCCCGGGCAGCGCGCTGGAGGAGGTCTTTTCCGGGGAGGACCAGGTCCTGTTCGCGCATTATTACCGGCAGGTGCTGGAAAAAGGGGATTTTTCAGTGGAATATACCGCGCTGGGCGGCGCGCTTATCCTGAATCTCAATTTTTATCCGGTTAAACTGAACCGGGATATTGCCAGCATTGCGGTCTTTACCAAGGACGTCACCGCCCAGAAGCGCGCGGAACGCAAGATTGTGGAGCTTAACGCGGGCCTCGAGCAAACGGTGGAGGAGCGCACCCAGGAGCTGCGCACCGCCTACCATGATCTCGAATCTTTCAGCTACACCGTCACTCATGAATTCAAAACCCCGATCCGCGAGATCGACGCCTATCTGGAGATCATTCAGGAGGACAATTACGACACGCTCACCGCACAGTCGAAGGAAGATATCCTCTCGGCGAAAAAGGTCTGCACCCAGACGCTTGATATGATCCAGAAGATGATGATCTACACCAAGGCAGGCTTCATGGTGCTCAATATCGAAAAGATCGACATGAAGAAACTGGTGCTCGAATGCTTTAACGATATCCAGCAGGCCAACGAATCCAAAAACCTGGAGTTGGAGCTCTACGAACTGCCGTCCCTGTATGCGGACCGGTTCCTGATGCGCGTCGCGGTCATGAATGTGATGTCCAATTCAATCAAGTTTTCGCAGACACGCGAACGGATTGCGCTGGTTGCCGGTTATATGAGCGGGGGCGGGCAGGTCACCTATTACTTCAAAGACAACGGCGTGGGGTTTGAACGCGCGCTTGGCAACAATCTGTTTGAGCTTTTCAACCGCGCGCACAACAGCAGCGAATATGAAGGCAGCGGGATCGGCCTGGCGCTGGTCAAGCGAATCCTCAACCGCCACGGCGGACAGGTTGGCATTGTGGGGGAAGCCGGACGGGGCTGCGTGGTATTCTTCACCTTTCAGCATCCGGCAACCCCACGGCTGCCGGATGCATAAAAAGAGCCGCTCATTTTTGAGCGGCTCTTTTGACAGCGGCAGTTTCTATTGATGCAGCAGGCAGGAATCGATGACGGAGAGCAGCTGCTCTGCAGCCTCATCGGGGCCGAGCTGTCCGGTTGCGGTTTTGCGCAGGAGGGGAAAAGAACGAACTTCCAGCGCGTGCGAATCGATGAAATTCCAGACCTCGCGCCCGCAGCTGCGGGATATGATTTCGGGAAGCTGCTGGTACCATGGGAAAAGGCTGAGAATATTGGGGTTGCGGTAGATTTCAGCATGCGGTGACAGGCCGCCCAGTGTGGTGAAAAGCTCGGCCTGCTGTGCGCCGCAAGCCCAATGGATGTACTGTTTGGCGGCTTCAGGATTTTTGCAGTTGGCATGAATCGAGAGGGCTCCGCCCGTGATGTAAGTGTTGCCGCCGGGCAGCGGCGCGAAACCGAGGAGCCCTCCCACGGTGTTGGTGTGCAGCTGCACAATATTGGAGGTGTAGTTGAGAAAGACCTGTTCCATCGCCGTCTGGCCATGGATGAAATGATCGAGCGTGGCGCCGATCCAAGCTTTCTGGCGCATGGGAGCGGCGTGTTTCCCGTAGGCATGCAGCGTCCGCAGGCTTTGGAGCACCGCGTTCGGTTCGATCCGGGCGCCTGGCCGGGAAAAATCCGGATTCTCCGCATGGTTGAGATAGAGCAGGATAAAGTTGGAACAAAGCTCGGCGGCGGAACCGAGCGGGACGCTTGTGCCAGCCCGCAGGGGGGATTCCGGGTTGGCGGCCCGGTCGAAGAACCCGGCGATCCGGACAAATTCCATATAATTCTGCGGGGCGGCCAGCGCCGCCCCATATTTTTCATAATAGGTGCGCCGCAGGACGAGGTCCTCGAACAGGTCGCGCCTGAAGAAAAGCATCCCGGCGCCGATGTCGAAGGGAATAGCCAGCCGTTTGCCTTCGATGCGCGAAAAATCCCGCACGACCCGCGGGAACATCCCGGCGGTTAGACTGGAGAACTCCTCTTCAGTAAACGGATAGAAAAGCCGGGCAGGCAGCAGCGAAAGGATGCTCATATTGTTGCGCACAAGATCGAACTGCTCGTCCGCCCCGGAAGCAAGCACCGTTTCGAGCATTTCGCTGGGGATCTGCTGGATGTATTCCACTTCAATTCCGGTGCGCCGGGTAAAATCCGGCGTGATGCGCAGGAGTGCGTCAGTGGTCTGCCCCTTGGTGATCAGCACCCGCAGGGTGACGGGCTTTGCAAGGCGCGGCGTCGATACGACGGGCAGATCACGGCCGAATCCGCGTGCGGGCAGCAGCGTGCGATGCCGTCCGTTCGGCCGCGTATTCCGCCTGAGAAGCTCCAGCATACGTGACGCGGCCGCGATCCCGGCTCCCAGATAATCGAGGCAGTAGCGGGCTACCTGCGGCGCCTGCAGATGCAGGCCGTCCCGGGACAGGACAATGACCGGCGGACAGTCCCCGGTCGAGCCGACCCGCGCCGCGAGCTGGACATGCGCAAGGTAGCTGCTGTTGGTCAAAACGAGCGCGTCCGGACGCCTGCCGTCGCGGAAAAATTCGAACGGCGCGGTGGAGGAAGCCGTGCGATCGGCATAGATATACTGGATTTCGATCGGTTGCGCATCAGGGAGGTTGACGGCCTGCTGAAGCCCCCTTACGAGTTCCCGGTCGTCCGGATAGTAATGCGGGCCGGCCAGGACGCCGGCGCAACGGTAGCCCTGCGAGAGCAGGTAACGGCCAAGCTCATGCCCGACCCGCCGCAGGTCAAAGCCGATATATTCATCCGCGCCTTTCACCTCACGCAAGGCGTGTACGACCCGTCCCCCATTGACCAGCACCGGTTTATAAAGTGTGGGATGGTCGATGCAGCAGGAGATGGTGATCGCGCCGGAAAGACGCAGGGCAGCGATCTGGCGGACGATCTTTTCTTCGGTGTAAGGGCAGCTGTCGGTCAAAAAAAGCTGCACGGAATAACCCTGCTGTTCAGCATGGGTTTTTGCGCCGGAAAAAAAGGCCGCATAGCGCTCATCCTCGATATTCGGGAGGATGACGGCGATTTCGGGGGAGAGCGGCGCGTCCTTGCGCAGCTGCTTGGCCTGGGCGTTTGCCACATAACCGAGTTCACGCGCGGCTTTTTGTACCGCTAGGATCCGTTCCACGCTGACATTGCCGCGTTCATTGAGCACATTGGAGACGGTACCCTGGGAAACCTTGGCCAGCCGGGCAATATCTTTGATGGTCGCCATGCGATCCCTCCTCAATGCCAAAAGCATACAATAGATTTCCTTTCGCGTCAACCACAAACGCCCGACTCAGGCAAAAAATTGAAACGTTATATTGACACGTTTCAATTATTGTGTTATTGTAAAAAAAACATCAGCGGTTTAGCAGGACAAAGCATCCCGGCCGCTCATAAAGGAAGGTGCAGCATTCATGGAACAGGATATCGTCCGTATCGCACAGGACGCCATCATGACCTATTACAGCACGGATGACCCGGAAAACAAGGCGTATGCGCTTGCGGTCAACGCGCAGGTTTCGGATGAGGCCCGGCGGATACATAAGGAATCAACCATCATCGATATGTGCAGCTTCTATCTGGAGGCTGACAACTGGCATCTGCGGGAATCGGGCGTCACAGCCCTCAATCTCACCGTCCCCGGCGTCTTCGACGGGATGGAACAGGCGCTTTCCAACATGATCTACCACTATGAGGTCATCAAGAACAGTCCGAACCTCTTCGCGCTGATGGAGCGCCCGGACGATATCCGAAATGCCAAGAAAGCGGGCAAGATCGGCGTCATCATCGGCGCGCAGTCCTGCCGCTTCATCGAGCATGCGGATCTCGAATCCGCGTGCGAAGTCTTTGCAAAAGTCGGCCTGCGCGTCATGCAGATCGGTTACAATATGCGCACCTTTGCCGCGGACGGCTGCCTGTCAGGTACCGACGCGCCGCTGAGCCGGGAGGGCAAAGTCCTCATCAAGGCAATGGAAAAGGCCGGCATTACCGTCGACTTGAGCCACATCGGCGCGCGCTCCTCGCTCGACGCGATCGAAGCGTGCGAGAAACCCCCGATCTTCAGCCATTCGAACCCGCTTGAGCTCTTCAAGCATCCGCGAAACATCACCGCCGAGCAGGCAAAGAAATGCGCGGCCAAGGGCGGCGTCATTGGCGTTTGCTCGTATGTGCCGATCCTGTGGGATGAAAAACATCATCCGAGTATCGAAAATTTTGTCGACGCGATCTCCTATTATGCGGATCTGGTCGGTATCGACCATGTGGGCATCGGCATCGATTCGAATGCGGAGCCGGCTGCATATGACCGGCATGACACCCGCCATCTGATGCAGCTCGTTTCCCCGAACCGGGAGGTCTATCTCGCGGGCGCCGAAGCGGGACTCGGCAAACGGTGCGCTTTCCCGGAAGGGCTTTACAGCCTGGCGAACATTGTCAACATCGTCGAGCATATGCTGAAACGCGGTTTTGGCGAAGCGGATGTGAAAAAGGTCATGGGCGAGAACTTCCTGCGGGTTTTTGACCAGACCTGGCGTAAATAAGCGGAAACCCCGCCTCTTTTTGACAAAGATGTCCATCCAAGAGGTTGTCCAATTGAACAGCTTTCCGGATGGACATTTTTATACCCGGAAACTCGGCGTACATCTGTACACGACCCAAAAACAGTTTTAGGAGGATTAAAACATGCGAAATCTGAACACTTTGAAGAAGTGCCTGGCCTGCCTGCTGGCAGTCGTGCTGTGCTTTGGCATGGCGTCCTGCTTCGGCCCCAGCTCCGGCTCGAACAGCACGGCGGGGACCGCGTCCGGCGGTGCGTCCGGAGATGCGTCTGCTGTGCGCACCGACGTAAACTATGGACTGACCAGTGACATCGCGTCCCTTGACCCGACTTACGCGACCGACCAGATCACCACCATCGTCTACCGCCAGCTCTACGATACGCTGGTCGACAAGGACGAAAACGGCAATTGGGTCGGCAAGCTGGCCGAGAGCTGGGAGATTTCCGAGGATGGGAAGACCTATACGTTCCATCTGCGCCAGGATGTCATCTGCCACGACGGCAGCAAAATGACCTCCAAAGACGTTGCCACCTCGATCAACCGTCTGGTCGAAGCGCCGGCGTTTGGCGCCGCGATGGTCAGCATGATCGACTGCACCGAAGTGGACGACTATACCGTCGAAATCCACCTCTCCGCTCCGTATGCCCCGACCCTTGAGGTCCTCTACGGCTTCGGACGCATCAGCAGCGCGAACACCACCGACTACGACAGCGCGCCGATCGGAACCGGCCCGTATAAATATGTCTCCCGCAACTCGGGTGACAATATCGTTCTGGAGGCTTTTGACCAGTATTATCTGGGCGAAGCCGCAATCAAGAACCTGACCTTCAAAGTCATCACCGACACCACCACCCAGATCGCCGCCCTGCAGAAGGGTGAGATCGACTTTTTGACCCACTGCCCGCTGACCGCGAAGGCCACCGTCGAGGATGACGGGAATCTGGTCTGGCAGGAGACGATGTTCCGCGGGAACATCTGGGTCAGTATGCGTGAAGACAAAGCCCCGTTTGATAATATCCTGGCCCGCCAGGCCGTCCAGTACGCGGTTGATAAGGACGCGATGCTGATCGGAGGTTCCGAAGGCCTCGGACAGATCCTGAAAACCATCTATCCGGCAAGCGTCGGCGCTTCTCCGGAGGAGGAATATACCCAGCCGTATACCTATGATGTGGAAAAGGCAAAACAGTATCTCGACCAGTACAAGGCCGAAACCGGCGTCAGCGATGTGAAGATCTCGATTCTTGCCCCGGATACCGCCATGTACCTCAACCCGGCGATTACCCTCGAGGGCATGCTGCGCGAGGTCGGATTCGACGTCACCACCGAGCAGATTGACCGCGCCACCTTCTGGGCTTCGCTTTATTCCGGCAACTTCCAGATCGCGGTCAGCGGAACCTCCTGGCCGGTTGCGGATTCGGATGCGAACTATCTGTATTTCCACAGCACCGCTGGCCAGAACTATTTCGGCGTGAAAGACCCGATCATCGATGAAAACCTCGAACTGGGCCGCTCCTCCAGCGATGAAAACGAGCGTCGGGAGGCTTATAAGAAGATTCAGGAAGAGATCGACGCGCAGGCCGTCTGCGTGCCGCTGCTTCAGCCAGCGAACGCCGTCGCTTACAGCGCCAACCTGAAAGGTGTTGACAAGACGAACGATATCTATCAGCACTATGTCTATGACTGGTCCTGGTAAATCCGGCTCCGGCTCTTTGCAGACAGAATTCTGAACACTTTGGATGGAGCCGCATGTTTTTTGCGGCTCCATCCTGCATATAAGGGGGAGAACCGTGCTTAAATATATTGCCAAAAGGCTGCTGATCCTGATCCCGGTGCTTCTCGGCGTGTCCTTCCTGGTGTTTGGCATCCTGGCGCTGATGCCGAGCGAGGTCGCCGCGGTGCAGCTGGGCGTTTCCGCCACCCCGGAGGGGATTGCGCAATGGAATCTGGATCATGGGATGAACGATCCGTTCCTCATTCGGTATTTTAACTACATGAAAGACCTGCTGACTGGAAATCCCGGCATCTCCTGGTCCACAAACACGCCGATTGCGGTGGAGTTTGCGCAGCGCATTCCGGCGACGATTTCGCTTGCCGTGGGCACCATCGTACTGGTCATTCTGATCGGCGTGCCGGTCGGGATTATCTCTGCGGTCAAGCAGTACAGTATTTTCGATAATGTCACCCGTCTGCTCGCCATGCTGCTCACTTCGATCCCGGCCTTCTGGCTCGGGCTCGTGCTGATTTTGAAATTTTCTCTCGACCTCAACATCTTCCCCGCGACCGGAGGAGGGTCGATGATGCATTTCATTTTGCCCTGGATCACCTTGTCGGCGGCGATGTCGGCACAGATGATCCGTATGACCCGGTCCACCATGCTGGAGGTCATCCGGGCGGACTATGTGCAGACCGCGCGTGCCAAAGGCGCGAAACCGATGCGGGTGGTTTTTGTGCATGAGCTGCGCAACGCCCTGCTGCCGATGATCACTGTCGTCGGCATCATTCTGGGGCAGACGCTGGGCGGCGCGATCGTCACCGAGACGATCTTCGCGCTGCCTGGCGTGGGCACCTACCTTTTGCAGGGCATCAACAAATACGATATGCCGGTCGTGATGATCAGCGTGCTGTTTATCGCCGCGATGATTGGGCTCATCAACCTGGTGATCGATATCCTTTATATGTATGTCGATCCGCGGCTGCGCAGCCAATTTGTCAAGAATTGAGGAGGGCTATATGAAAAGAAAACAGGAGAACCCCCTCGCCGCCCCGAAACGCAGGGGGCAGTTTGCATCGATCTGCCTGCGCTACAAAAAAAATAAGATGGCCATGTTCGGGCTGGTGGTCTTTTTGATCGTGGTCTTTTTCGCGGTTTTTGCGGACGGTTTTGCAAACTATGAGACCGATGCGATCAAACAGAATGTCGTCGAGCGCCTGCAGGCGCCGGGCGGTGAGCATCTGTTCGGGACCGACGCTTATGGGCGCGATTTATTCGCGCGCATCATTTTCGGCGCGCGGCTGTCGCTGATGATTTCGCTTTCGACCGTTACCCTGTCGCTTGTGGTCGGCTGTTTGCTCGGCGCGGTCTGCGCCTACTATGGCGGCTGGCTTGACAGCATCGTCATGCGGCTGGTGGACGTCTTTCTGGCAGTCCCGATGACCCTTATGGCGGTCACGGTGGTGGCCGCGCTCGGCACCAGCATCCCGAACCTGATCCTTGCGCTGACCATCTCGATGATCCCGCCGTTCGTGCGGATCGTGCGCTCGGCGGTGCTGCAGGTCAAAGGCTCCGACTACATAGAGGCGGCTTTCGCCTATGGTTCGAAGGATTTGCGGATTATCTTCTCGCATGTGCTGCCCAACGCCATCGGGCCCATCATCGTGCAGGCGACGCTCAACCTTGCCTCGGTGCTGCTTTCGGTGGCGGCGCTGGGTTTCATCGGGCTTGGCGTGCCGAGCCCCCAGCCGGAATGGGGAACCATGCTGGCGGAAAGCAAGTCACAGATGCGGTATTACCCCTACCTCGTCATGATCCCCGGCATCGCGATCGCGGTCACTGTCCTGGCAATCAATCTGATCGGCGACGGCCTGCGTGACGCGTTGGATCCCAGACTGAAAAATTGAGGTGCGGCTGATGGATAATTTACTCGAAATCAAAGATTTACATGTCGAATATAAAACCGACGACGGCCATGTTTACGCGGTCAACGGAATCGACCTTTCAATTGCCAAGGGCGAGACGCTCGGGCTGGTCGGGGAGACCGGCGCGGGCAAAACCACCACGGCGCTTTCGATTCTGCGGCTGCTGCCCGACCGGATCGGTTCGATCAAACAGGGAAGTATCTTCTTCGACGGGCAGGATGTCACAAAGCTGAGTGAGCCGCAGATGCGTGAAATCCGCGGCAACCGCATCTCGATGATCTTTCAGGATCCAATGACCTCTTTGAATCCGATCCTTCCGGTCGGCCAGCAGATAGAGGAAGCGGTGCTTCTGCACACGAATATCTCGAAAGAGGAACGCGGCCGCCGGGTTGACGAGATGCTTGAAGCGGTAGGCCTGCAGCCCTCGCGCAAGAACGAATATCCCCACCAGTTTTCCGGCGGTATGAAACAGCGGATTGTCATCGCGATCGCGCTGGCCTGCAGCCCGGAACTGCTGCTCGCGGACGAGCCGACCACCGCGCTCGATGTTACCATCCAGGCCCAGGTGCTGCACATGATGAACGAGCTCAAGGAAAAGCTTGGCACCAGCATGATCCTGATTACCCATGATCTCGGTGTGGTCGCACAGACCTGCGACCGGGTCGCGATTATGTATGCGGGCCGGGTTGTGGAGGTCGGTACAGCCAAAGACATCTATGAATCGGAGGAGCACCATCCCTATACGATCGGTCTGTTCGGTTCGATCCCGGAGATGAACCGGGATGCGCGCCGCCTTAACCCGATTCCCGGCCTGATGCCCGACCCGATGGTGAAACCGGCCGGATGCAGCTTCGCGGAACGCTGCGCCCATTGTACCGAGCGGTGCAGGACCGAGCAGCCCGGAGCCTACCGGAACGGTTCGCACACGATCAGCTGCTTCCTTTACGACGGCCTGTGGGAACCGGTCACGGAAGCGGACGAAACAACGGAGGAGGGGGATCATGCCTGAAGCGAACACACCGATCATTGAAACACGCGGCCTTGTGAAATATTTTAGAACCAAGCGCGGCCAACTGCACGCGGTTGATCATGTCAACCTTTCGATCCCGCGCACCAAGACGCTCGGTGTCGTGGGCGAATCGGGCTGTGGTAAATCGACCCTCGGCCGCACCATTCTGCGGCTGATCGAACCGACAGGCGGCGAGATCCTCTATAACGGGGAAAATATCGTCGGCTACAGCGCCGAACAGATGCGCGAGATGCGCAAAAAGATGCAGATTATTTTTCAGGACCCGTACGCGAGCCTCAATCCGCGCAAAACGGTCAGCGACCTGATCGCGGACCCGCTCAAGGTCTACCATGTCCCCGCGCAGGAGCGGCGGGAGCGGGTATCTCAACTGATGGAGACAGTCGGGCTTGCCGAACGTTTCGCGCAGGCATATCCGCATGAACTGGACGGCGGCCGCCGCCAGCGCATCGGCATCGCACGGGCGCTTTCGCTGCGGCCCGAGTTCATCGTCTGCGACGAACCGGTTTCGGCCCTTGACGTATCGATCCAGGCGCAGATCTTAAACCTGCTGATGGATTTGCAGGAGCAGCGCGGACTCACCTATCTGTTTATCACACACGACCTTTCGGTCGTGCGGCACATTTCAGATGAGATTCTGGTCATGTATCTTGGCGTGGTGGTCGAACGAGCGCCTTCGAAGGAGCTCTTCGCAAATCCGATGCACCCTTACACCAAGGAACTCATCAAGGCGATCCCGATTCCGGATCTGAAGCCGGAGCACAAGCTGGTAAATTCCCTGCGCGGCGAGGTTTCCGACCCGATCGAACCGCCAGCACGCTGCCGGTTCGCACCGCGCTGCAATTACTGCACCGAAAAGTGCATGCACGCGAATCCCGCGCTCAAAGACATGGGCGGCGGACATTTTGTCGCATGCACCTTGTACCATGAGGAATCGATCAAGGAATAAAAGAGAAAGCGCCGCCCGCGGGCGGCGCTTTCTTATGTAGGTTCCTTTCAGACAGGCTTCGCAGGCTGTTTCGTGGATATGGTGCTATTATGACAATGGGGGGTGCCATTGCGGCCCCCATATTGTTCGCGTCGGTGATGCCAAGGTCTTCGATCGTGCCGACGGTAGCGGCGCGGATAAACGGCGGGGAATCGCCCTTTTCGAGGACGGCTGCACCGGCCGCTGTGGCGGTCCATTGGGCGGTTGGGGTGCGCTGCCCGCCATATTCAAGCGGGAGGCGGAACTGACGCTCGGCGGAACAGAAGTGTGAGGAAGTCACCGCCACGCCCTTGGTGATCGCGCCCGCATCGAGAAAGACCGACGCGACTTCGAGCGATTCCGCCATGGTGGAACAGGCGCCGTAAAGCCCGACAAACGGGATGCCGAGCGAACGCAGGCCGTAGCTGCTGCCGGTGCACTGGTTGAGCAGGTCACCCGCGAATACACATTCGATGTCGGCGGTGGAGAGCTGCGCCTTTTCGAGCGCTTTGGCCACCACCTGGCTCTGCATCTGGCTTTCGGCTTTTTCCCAGCTGGCCTGCCCAAAATAAGCGTCGTCGTTGATCACATCGAACGAATCTCCGATGGGGCCTTCCGCTTCCTTTTTGGTGCCGATGGAAGCCGACGCGCGTACACTCGGCGGGTCATCGAACACGATGGTATATTTTCCTTTTCTCTGAGCCATCTGACAGCCTCCTTTAATACAGTCCGAACAGGTAGATAATGAGTCCGTAAATGATGCTTGCCGAGGTGCCGTAGACGATGACCGGCCCGGCAATGATAAACATTTTGGCGCCAAGCCCAAGGATCAGGCCTTCGCTTTTGAATTCCATTGCGGCACAGGCCATCGAATTTGCAAAACCGGTGATCGGCACCAGGGTGCCGGCGCCGGCAATTTTTGCGATATCGTCGTAAATATTGAGGCCAGTCAGCAGGACTGAAAGAAATACAAGGCTCACTGAAGCGGCGGTCGCGGCGACTTCCTTGTCAAGGCCGGCGTTCTGGTAGATCATCACGAAAACCTGACCCAGCATGCAGATGAGCCCGCCGAAGAGAAACGCCATCGAAACGTTTTTGAGAAACGGCGAGGGCGGGGAAGCTTTTTTTGCCAGCTTGTCATATTCTTCAGGCGTCATATTCATATGGAATCCCCCATTTCATTCTGGATTGTAAAAGTCACATCGATAGGGTTTGCACAAAAATAAATATTATACAGCAGTTGCTATTCGACAATGTTTTTGCTATACTAAATGATGGCTTTTTATGGGGCTTGGGAATTTACAGAATTTTTTGTGAAAAATAGACAGGAGGTCTGCAGCATGTCTGCTAAAGTAGTCGTCGGTGTCCAGTGGGGGGACGAGGGAAAAGGAAAGATCATCGATATCCTGGCTTCCCGCGCCGAAGTGGTGGTCCGCTCACAGGGCGGCAATAACGCCGGCCATACGGTGGAGAATAACGGCGAGGTTTATAAGCTCCAGCTTATCCCGTCCGGCATCCTTTACCCCAATACGCTGTGCCTTCTGGGCAGCGGCGTCGTCATCAATCCCAAAGGCATCCTTGGGGAGATCGATGGGCTCACTGCCCGCGGCATCTGCTGCGACAACCTGCGGATCGACCCGCGCGCGCACATTATCATGCCGTGGCATCTGGAGATTGACGGCCTGAGCGAAAAAATGCGCGGCAAATCCGAAATCGGCACCACAAAAAAGGGCATCGGCCCCTGTTATATGGATAAGGCGGAACGTTCCGGCCTGCGCATCTACGACCTGGTGCATCCCGAAGTGTTTGCGGAGAAAGCCCGTCTGGCCGGTGAAATCAAAAACCGCCTCCTGACCGATTTCTATAAAGCGCAGCCGCTTGACCTCGACGCGATCATTGCGGAATATACCGAATACGGAAAACGCCTCAGACAATATGTGGCCGATGTTTCGGTGCTTGCCTACAACGCGATCCGGGAGGGGCGGGAAGTGCTCTTTGAAGGCGCGCAGGGAACCCTTTTGGACATCGATTACGGCACCTATCCGTTCGTCACCAGCTCCCACCCGATTTCGGGCGGCGTCTGCGTGGGCAGCGGCATCGGCCCCACCCTGATCGATGAGGTTTATGGCGCGGCAAAGGCCTACACCACCCGTGTCGGCGCGGGTCCGTTCCCGACCGAACTGTTCGACGAGATGGGGGACACCATCCGCAACCTTGGCCATGAATTCGGCACCGTGACCGGCCGTCCGCGCCGCTGCGGCTGGTTCGATTCGGTTATCATGCGCCATTCGGTCCGTGTGAACGGCCTCACAGCGCTCGCAATCAACAAGATCGATACCCTCTCGAACCTTGGCAGCCTCAAGGTCTGCGTCGCCTACAAAAAGGCGGACGGCACCATCACCCGTGATTTTCCGCCGACGATCGAAGAACTGGCAGAATGTGAGCCGGTTTATGAAGAGATCGAAGGCTTCTCGGGCGATTTGGAGAACTGCAGGAGCTATGATGAACTTCCCGATTCCTGCAAGCGTTATATTGAGAAACTGGAGGAGCTCTGCGAATGCCCGATCAAGATGGTTGGCGTTGGCCCGGCCCGCGACCAGAATCTTGAACGCTGACAAATAGAATGAAAAGGCCCGGCAGCTGATGCTGCCGGGCCTTTTTGACTGTTCATTCCCCGATCTGGAAGTCCTCCGAATGGAAATTCGCGTAATACCGTCCGTCATAAGCGGTGAACCGCAGGACGCAGTAATCCGGATCGGTCACGCCGCCGGGATAGTAGAGGGTGTCTCCATCCCGCCAGATGAGCTCCTTCGCGGCGGGGTCCTCCAGCACTTCCACCGTGCCCCGCAGCATCACGCCGCGGAAAAAGCGCCGGTCGCAGAAATAGATGCAGGCTTTTGGGTTTTCCCGGAAATGTGCCGTCCGGCGGGAGGAGGTGTTGGTGGTGAAATAAAAGGTTTTGATCCCCTCGCGCAGACGCGGTGCAAGCATCGCCTTGGTGTTTGGAAAACCCTGTTCATCCACCGAGGAAAGATAAGCGGTTTTCTGCTTATCGATCAGGTTGCCGATGCTCTTATCCGGGTCCCGCATCATATGCAATTCCTCCTCACGAAAATGAGAGCGTTTCAAGCGCGTGCTCAAAATATTTCTGACAGGCCTCCAGGCGGCTTGCCTCAAAGCAAAATACAATGGAAACGCACAGTTCCGGACTCACGACGACATGCGCCATCTGGCCGTCAAGCGTGTCACCCACGCCGATGCGGGTCATCCGGTCCTCCTCTGACAGAGTGATGTCCCCATACTGGAACGGGATCTCCTTCATCACCTGCGCGGGAGTTTTACCATCGGCATTTTTGTAAGCGGTGACGGTGCAGACGAGGTCGCCTTTTTCACTTTGAAAGGACGCCGTCCCGTCCGACTCCGTGAGTGCTTTCAGTTCGGTCGGGATCTCCAGGGAAACCCCTAGGCCGCCGTCGTAAACTTCGTACTCCTCAACCGCTGGCGCGAACTGTCCGCTTTCCTCGGAAATGGGAGCGGTGCCGCGTGTTTCAGAGCTGCACGCGATTGCGCCGAAGATCAGAACGGCGATTGGGAAAATTGCGGTCCAACGTTTCATGTCGTATGTACCTCCGTAAACGCATGGTAAGTTTTCTATAAAAAAGTTCCACGCTGAAATGGACGCAGAGGTATTGTACCACACTCCAACTGTAATGTCCAATCGAAAGATGACAAATCCCGCCGGGCAATCGAGCCGCAGCGGGATTTGGATGTTTTTTCGATTTTGATTTAGAATACAGGAATCACAACGCCGCCGTAGGTGTTTGTGATGTAGTCGCGGATGGTGTCGCTCTGGAGCGCTTCGATCAGTTTCTGGATTTCCGGACGGCTTTCGTCTCCTGCGCGCACCGCGATGATATTCGCGAATTCCTGCGCCGCTTCGGATTCTTTATCCTCCGCGTCCAGTACAGTGTCGGCAATGCCTGCTTCGACCGCGTAGTTGCCGTTCACGACCGCGATATCGACGTCAGGCAGCAGGCGGGGGAGCTGTGCGGCTTCAATTTCCTGGATGTCAAGGTTCTTTGCGTTCTCGATGATGTCGAGCTTGGTGGCATTCAGGCCAACGCCTTCCTTGAGCTTGATGAGGCCGAGCTTTTCGAGCAGCTGCAGGGCGCGGGCTTCATTGGAGGGGTCGTTCGGGACGGCCACCACGCCGCCGTCAGGCAGGGCGTCGAGAGAAGCGGTCTTGCCGGGGTAGACGCCGAGCGGTTCAAAATGGATGAAGGCCGCGGCAGCGAGATCGGTGCCGTTTTCGGCGTTAAAGTTGTCGAGATAGGGTTTGTGCTGGAAGTAGTTTGCGTCGATTTCGCCCGCGTCAAGGACCTTGTTGGGCATGACGTAATCGGTGAATTCCTTGATTTCGAGCTGGATGCCTTCGGCTTCGAGCAGCGGTTTCACCTGCTCAAGGATTTCCGCATGCGGAGCCGGAGACGCGCCAACCGTAAGAGTGATGGTCTCGGCGAGCGCGGAGGACCCGTCTGTCGCCTCAGAGGAAGCCGGGGCGGACGCCGCCGGAGCTGCGGAAGAAGCGGGCGCGTCGCTGCCGCCGCAGGCGGCGGCGCTCAGGCAGAGAGCCAGCGCAAAAACAAGTGCCAGAGATTTTTTTAAATAGTTCATGGTTATTACCTCACTTTTTAAACTTTAGATCTATGTGAACAGGGTTTGTGGCCACAAACCCCGCGGGGAGTTCCCGGATGGGAAAACCGCGTATCAGCGGTTTCGTTTGTCGATGTGGTTGGCCGTATGGTCGAAGATGAGCTGGATGAGACAGACGATCACGATGAGCAGAACGATGGTAATCATCATCACATCGGTCTCGTAGCGGTGCAGGCCGTAGCGGATGGCGATGTCGCCCAGTCCCCCGGCGCCGACCGCGCCGGCCATGGCGGAATAGCCGATCAGGGTGATGGTGGTGATCGAAAGCCCACGCACCAGCGACGGAACCGATTCGGTCAGCATGACCCGCAGGATAATCTGGCCGGTGGTCGCGCCCATGCATTTGGCGGCCTCGATCACGCCGGCGTCGATCTCAGCGAGCGAGGATTCCACCAGCCGCGCGACAAACGGCGCGGCGGCGATGACCAGCGGGACGACCGCGGCGGTCGGCCCGTAGATTTTTCCCGCGATGAGCCGGGTGAAAGGTACGATCGCAATCATCAGGATCACGAACGGGAAGGAACGCAGGATGTTGATGATCCAGCCAAAAACGGTATTGAACGGGCGGTTTTCCAGGATGCCGCCCTTGTCGGTGATCGAAAGCAGCACGCCCATCGGCAGGCCGAGCAGATAAGCAAAGAAGGTGGAAAGCACCGTCATATAAAGGGTGTCGACCGTGCCTTCCCAAAGCATGGGGGCAAGCTCTTTTAACATCTCCATCATTATGAAATCACCTCATATCCCAGCAGAAGTTTGGTAATGTCGCTCTTGGGCGCTTCGAAGATTTCCCTGGTGCCGCCCCATTCGACAAAATTCGCGGCGTCGATGACCGCGACCTTATTGCAGATCGATTTGACCACCGAAATCTCATGGGTGATGATGACGATGGTGACGCTCATCTTCTGGTTGATATCCTTGAGCAGCTCTAGCACCGCCTTGGTGGTCAGGCTGTCGAGCGCCGAGGTCGGCTCGTCGCAGAAGAGAACCTCCGGGCTGGTGGCGAGCGCCCGCGCGATTGCAACGCGCTGCTTCTGGCCGCCGGAAAGCTGGGAAGGATAGCTGCCAGCCTTATCGCCAAGCCCCACCAGATCGAGCAGTTCGGCCACCCGCTTTTTGATGGCGGCTTTATCCGCGCCGGCCAGTTCGAGCGGGAAGGCGACATTCTGCGCGACGGTGCGCTGCATCAGCAGGTTGTAGCCCTGAAAAACCACGCCCATTTTTCGGCGCGTCTCGATGAGCTGCCGCCCGGCCAGGCTGGAGAGGTTCACGCCGTCGAGCTCCACCGTGCCGGATGTTGGGGTTTCCAGGGTGGAAAGGCAGCGCAGCAGGGTGGACTTTCCAGCGCCGCTCATGCCGATGATCCCGAAGATATCCCCTTTTTCGATGGTGAGGTTCACGTCGTTCAATGCGACGACCTCACCGGATTTGTCATGGAACCTTTTACACAGATGCTTGATTTCGATCACGGCTGAATCCCTCCTGAAAATTTAACCTTCCCAATAAAAAAACCCCCGCCATTGGAACTGATCCAAGGACGAGAGCCGAAGCTTCGTGGTACCACCTTGCTTTACCCGAATCTTTACAGAAACGAGCCTCAATGACGGCCGGCTAAAATCCGAACGTCCGGCACTGTAACGGGTGCGCCCGCCGCAGACTAAAGACTTTCGCCTGCGGGACTCCAAGACCATGTTCGGCAATCTTTGCTTTACCCCTTTTCAGCTGCCGGGGCTCTCTGCAAAAGCATCCAAAGCTTACTCTTCTTTTCAGCGTCTTTCACAAGTATGTTAAAAAGATTATGTAAAAATATTATAGCCTAATTTTTGAAATAGTCAATAGCAATTCTTTCAAATTGGGCAGGATATACATTGCACCCGGGCACGGACTGTGCTATAAATAAATAGAATTGACAAAACTGGGAGGGAAAATCATGACGCAACGGGAAAAAGCGCTTGCACGGCTGGACGAAGCCGGGGCGCCGTATGAATTGATCGAACATCCGGCGGTATTCACCATTGAGGAGATGGATAAACTCGGCATCACGCTTAGCGGGGAGGTATGCAAGAACCTCTTTCTGCGCGATGCAAAAGGCAGGCGGCATTTTCTGGTCGTGGTGCAAAAGGATAAGCACGCGGACCTGCGCGCTTTGGAAAAGGAGCTGGAATCCACCCGGCTGAGCTTTGCATCCGCCGAACGGCTGGAAAAATATCTGGGGCTGCATCAGGGGGAAGTCACGCCGCTTGGGGTGGTAAACGACGCGGACGCGGCGGTGGAAGTCGCGTTTGACAAGGATTTGGTGGGAAATCCAAAGCTGGGCGTGCATCCGAACGACAACACGGCGACCGTTTGGATTGCATTTGACGACCTTCGCAAAGTGATCGAAGCGAACGGCAATGCCATCCGGTTCGTAACGGTTTGAATGGAAAAAACACCGGGCGTCACGTTTCGTGGCGCCCGGTGTTTTCTGTTTCCGGGATATGAAGCGCGACCCGCATGGCGGAAACGCATTCCTCAAAGGAATTGGAGGGATCTTCAATCAGTTGGAAAAAAAGCTCGAGGGTTTCGAGCAGACCGCTTTCCTGCACATACACAAGCTCTTCCGGCGTAAGCTGTTCGTTGGCAGGGTCCATAATCGACATGACCAGTTTCACAAATAATTTGACTTCCATAGCTTCCTCCGGACGCGTTATTAAATGACAAATGCGATTTATTATATCGATTTGCGATTATAATAGTAACATAAGTAATTTAAAATTGCAATATATGAGGGCGAATATGGGAACGATTGTGAATTTCGGAATAAAACTGAAAAAACTGCGTACTACGCAGGAATTGTCACAAGATGACCTTGCAAAAAAGCTGGGACTCAAACGTGCGACAATCAGTTCCTATGAACGCGGCGCGATGCTGCCGTCGGTCGAGGTGCTGCGCGACCTGTGCAATTTTTTCAACGTCTCCGCCGATTATCTGCTCGACCTCAGCGATGTGGAACATATGGACCTCGACCACCTGGAGGACGACCAGATCGTCCTCATCAACGAGCTGGCGGAACAGTTTAACTTCCTCAACCGCCGCGCGAAGGGCCTCGAAAAGCCTTGAGCCCGGATCGCCGCCCTTCGGCGGCGATGACGCTATCGTGTCCTGCTGGACAACGGGAAATGTAACGGCATCTGATCCCGGCGCGATATGCCCGGTGCAAAACAATTGCTATAAAAAATGCGCGGCCCGCAGGGCCGCGCATTTTTTGATCGGTTTGTCCTTATTCGGCGAAGCCGGTTTTCGCAATGGTTGCGAAAACCCGTCCCGCGTTCCTTATCCCGAATCCGCCGCCAAAGGTGGCGGGTCGCCGCAGACGACTCTTTACCGGGGGACACGGGGGCGGAAAGCCCCCGTGAGCAGCCGTCGCGCGTTAGCGCGCTTCGCCGCCAGGCGAGCAGGCTGCCAAACGCGGCAAGCCACGTTTTGTCTCAGCGGATGTTCCCACAGGGGATTTTCAAGGGGGCTGTCGGAGGCCCCCTTGAACGTCCTTCTTTGGTGACTTTCTTGGACGCGCAAGAAAGTTACATCAGGATTTCTCCACCAGCTCGCCGGCTTCGTTGAATTCCAGCTCGATCACGTGCGAACGCGTGTAACGGATGATGTTGTCGAGCCGCTTGCGGTCGTCCGGACCATAGAAAACATAGGCGGTGCCGGCCTTTTTCGCGCGCCCTGTGCGCCCGATGCGGTGGGTATAATATTCGTTTTCCAGCGGGATTTCATAGTTGAAAACCGCGTCTACGTCGGTTACGTCGATGCCGCGCGCCGCCACATCGGTGGCAACCAGGATTTCAATTTCGCCCGCCTTGAATTTCGCCATGATCCTGTTGCGTTCGCCCTGCTGCATATCTCCGTTGAGGCAGGCCGCGTCGAAACCGCGGTCGGTGAGCTGCCCGGCAAGGCTGGCGGTGGAATATTTTGTGTTGCAAAAGATAATTGAACGGTGATAGTCGTTCGCGCGCAGAATATAAACCAGGTCGGCCAGCTTTTGGCGGCCCACGCTTTCGATCATATACTGGGAGATTCTCGGCTCGCTGTCCTGCACAGGCTCGACGGTCAATTCCACAGTATCACGCTGATAGATCCAGCCAATGTCCATGACTTCGCGGGAAATGGTGGCTGAGAACATGACCATCTGCTTTTCCTTCGGCAGCGCGTCAAGGATTTTGCAGACATCCTTATAAAACCCCATATCGAGCATCTCATCCGCCTCGTCGAGTACGGCGATTTTGGCTTTGGAGATATTGATTGTGCGCCGGTGCATGTGGTCGAGCAGACGTCCCGGCGTGGCGACAACAACCTGCGCGCCGCGTTTGAGCGCGCCGATCTGCTTATCGATCGGCTGGCCGCCGTAGACCGCAACCACTTTGAGCCCGTGTTTGAAAAATGCCAGGTTGCGCAGATCCTCTGTGATCTGGGTGCAGAGCTCACGGGTGGGGCAGAGGACAATCGCCTGTACCTGGAGCAGGTCGGGATCGACCTTTTCAATGAGCGGGATGCCAAAGGCACAGGTTTTTCCAGTACCGGTGGGCGCTTTGGCGATGATCTCGTGCCCTTCGAGCATGACAGGGATTGCCTTTTCCTGAATTTCGGTCATTTCTGTGAAGCCCATCCGCTCCACCGCCTGCAAAATTTCAGGCGACACATTTTGAAGTTCGCTGTAGTTAGCCATTTATCGATTCTCCTTCATTTTAAACAGAAATATTATAACATAGGAAGCCTGTCCGCGTAAAGGGGCATTTGCCGGGCTTTCCTATGAAAATGCGGATGCATGGCGCGCCGCCGTCGCTGGAAACAACAATTTACAAAAAAACACGGAAAAATTCGGCGGAACGTGCTATAATAAACCCCATAAAGATTCTATCGAAACGGAGTGCAAACCCTATGAAAGATTCTGCGGAAATTTTATGTATCGGCACAGAAATCCTGCTTGGGAACATTGTCAACACCAATTCGGCGGAGATTTCCCGCGGGCTTGCCGACCTTGGGATCAACCTGTATCATCACACGGTGGTTGGGGACAACCCGGAACGGCTTAAAGATGCGTTGGAGATTGCCTTTGCCCGCAATAATATCGTCATCACCACCGGCGGCCTCGGCCCAACCTATGACGACCTGAGCAAGGAAACAATCGCCGCTTATTTTGGGCTGCCGCTCGAACTGCATCAGCCGTCGGTCGAAGCGCTCGAACGCTTCTTTAAAAAATTCGGCCGCAAGATGACCGAAAACAACCTCAAACAGGCCATGATGCCCAAGGGCTGCATCGTACTTGAAAATCCAAATGGCACCGCGCCCGGCGCGATCATTGAAGGTAAGGGGAAGATCGCGATTATGATGCCCGGACCGCCGCGCGAGATGGCCCCGATGTTCCAAAACCAGGTCATGCCGTATCTGGCAAAGCGTTCGGACCATGTACTGCGTTCCCACTGCGTTTATTTCTTCGGCATCGGAGAAAGCACGCTCGAGGCACAGCTGCGCGAAGAAATGCAGACGATGGAGAATCCGACCCTTGCGCCGTATGCAAAGGACGGCGAAGTGATGCTGCGTGTGACCGCCGCGGGAAAAAGCGCGGCGGAAGCCGAGGAATTGATGGCGCCGGTATTGCGGATGCTCCGGGACCGTTATCCGCAATACATCTACGGCGTGGATGTCGATAATCTCCAGACCGCAGCTGTACAGGCGCTCAAAGAGCGTGGGCTCACGGTCGCCACGGCGGAAAGCTGCACCGGTGGATACCTTTCCAAACGGATCACCGAAGTTCCTGGCAGCTCGGAGGTGTTTGGCTGCGGCGTGACTAGTTACGCAAACGGGGTGAAGGAGAAGCTGCTCGGCGTGAAGCGCGAAACGCTCGAAAAATACGGCGCGGTTTCACCTGAAACCGCAAAGGAGATGGCCGACGGCGTGCGCCGGATTTCCGGTGCGGACATCGGTATCTCCACCACCGGGATCGCGGGCCCCGACGGCGGAAGCGACGAAAAACCGGTTGGGCTTGTGTATGTGGGAATCAGCAGCGCATGGCATAATGAAGTGGCCGAACTGCGTCTTGCGCGCGGATACCGCGACGGCCAGCGGGAACTCATCCGCTATCTTGCCGCGTCGAACGCGCTGTCGCTGCTGCGCAAAACCGCCGAAATGAAATGATGGATTTGCGGGAAAAATTCCTGGAAATGGAGGGATTCCCATCGCTGAAAAGCTCATCCACACCATCTCCCCGGTCTACGACGAAAATTCCCGGGTGCTGATCCTCGGGAGCTTCCCTTCGCCAAAATCGCGGGAATATGGCTTTTTTTACGGGCATCCGCAGAACCGCTTCTGGAAGGTGCTCGCGGCGGTACTGGAGAAACCGCTGCCGCGGACAAACGAGGAAAAACATGCTTTTCTTCTGGAAAACGGGATTGCCCTTTGGGATGTGCTGCATGCCTGTGAAATTGAGGGCGCGTCGGATGCGAGCATCGCGGCCCCGGAGCCGAATGACCTTTCCCCGATCCTTTCGGCGGCGAAGATCCGTGCGGTTTTCACCACCGGCGGGACGGCTGCGAAACTTTATAAGCGCCATATCCAGCCGGCTGTGGGGAGGGAGGCGATCCCGCTGCCCTCGACCAGCCCGGCAAATTGCGCCCGGTCGTTTGAATCGCTCTGCGAAAGCTACCGGGTTATCCAAAATTATCTGGAGGACTGAAGATGAAACGGATCGCCAGCTTCTGCGTTGATCACACCAAGCTGAAAAAAGGCCTTTATATTTCCCGCGTTGACGGAGATGTTTTTACCTATGATATCCGCATGTGCACCCCGAATGCGGGCGACTATCTGCCAAATGCCGCGCTGCACACGGTGGAGCATCTTTTTGCAACCTATGTGCGCAACGGGGTATTCTCCGACCAGATCCTTTATGTCGGGCCAATGGGCTGCCGGACGGGTTTTTACCTGCTCACGCGGGACAGCCTTTCAAAGGAGGATGTGATCCGGCTGCTGCAGGATACCTTTGCCTTCATCGCGGGTTATGAGGGGGAAATCCCCGGCAGCACCGAGCCGGAATGCGGGAATTACCGGGAGCACGACCTTGCCGGCGCCAAAAAAATCGGAGCGGACATGTGCGGGGTGCTGTGTGGCTGGACACCTGAAAAAATGGCCTACGAGGTGTGAGCCATGACGCGGCGGGAATGGATTGATCACTGCCTGACCTATGCGGACGCCTATGAGGACTATCCGTTCGACGCCGTTTCGGATGGGGAGGCCTGGACGGTTATGCGCCACAAAAGCAACCGCAAGAGCTTTGCGCTGATTTATGAACGCGATGGTCTCTGTATAAACCTCAAATGTGAACCGATGCAGGCGGATTTCTGGCGCAGGGTTTACCCCCAGGTCACACCCGGCTACCACATGAATAAGTCGCATTGGAATACGGTGCGGCCAAACGACGGGCTGGATGATCAAATTATCCGGGAAATGATTGACCACAGCTTTGCGCTGACCGCGCCGAAGGGAAGGAAAAAGCAATGACTGAAGCGGAGTATCAGGAACTGGCAGAGCGCCTGCGGAAACTGGCCGATCCGGCTTTTAAAGCGTTCCATCAGAAGCTGGTGCCAGGGGAAGAACACCTGCTCGGGGTACGGCTGCCGGTGCTGCGTAAAGTTGCCAAGGAGCTGGCCAGGGAGGATTGGCGCGGGTATCTGGCGGCGGCCAAAACCGGCACCTATGAGGAAACGATGCTGCAGGGGTTGGTGCTCGGCTATGTGAAGGCGCCGGCTGATGAACTTTATGAACAGCTTGCGGCGTTTATCCCGAAGATCGCCAATTGGGCAATCTGCGACAGCTGCTGCGCAGGCTTCAAATTCCTGCAAAAAGACCGGGAACGTACGCTGGAGTTCCTTGCTCCGTACCTCGCCTCACAAAAGGAGTTTGAAACGCGGTTCGCAGTGGTGGTGCTGATGGATTATTTTGTGGATGAGCAGCATCTGCGGTATCTTTTCAGCCAATTCGAACGGCTTGCAGGGCGGCAGTATTATGTGCGCATGGCGGTTGCGTGGGCGATTTCCGTGTGTTTTGTGAAGTTCCCGGACGAAACGATGCGGTATCTGCGTGAAAGCAGACTGGATGCGGACACTTATAACAAAGCGCTCCGCAAAATCGTTGAATCCGATCGGGTGGACGGGAAGGCCAAGACAGTGATCAGATCGATGAAACGTACAGCGTAAATAGAAAAAGCCGCTTCAAAGCGGCTTTTTTGTTTGGCATATTCAATGTTCCGTATTTTGGCGGGTGCGGAATTCCGCGAGCAGTGTCCGAAGAATTTCCTGCTGGCGCTCAGATATGCCGTCAATCAGCAGCAGCGGGCGGTTTTCGATGCCAAGCAGGTAGTCGGTTGAAACGCCGTAGAGACTGGACAGCTGAATCAGGGTGTCCACCGAAGGGGTCTTGGTGTTGTTCTCATAGCCGCTGATGGTGGTTTTGGAAAGGTTTAAGCGGGAAGCTACTTGCGTCTGGGTAAGCTTTTTTTGTTTTCGCAAAGCACGCAAACGATATCCGAAGTCGAAAACCATCAAATCACCTCCTCATAGAGTGTACTGGAAGGAAGTACCTGTACGGAGGAATTTTGAAATATTTTGACGACTAAAAGTTTACAAAGCGCGGTAAATATGATAAACTGAAATAAATTGTTGGTTTATAAAGATTTGATCGGGGTGAACCGGATGCAGGAGAGTATGCTTGAGACGCTGTCACAGCAATGCGGCTGTTATATCTCGTCCCTGCCGGCAAAAGCGGATACGCAGGAACTCATCCAGATGGTGCTGGACTTGGACCGGGAAACCTATAGTCTTGCGGAATGGGCGTATTGTCTGTCCTATCTCTATCGGGAGGACATTGCGTTTTCCAGTTACGATGAGATTTCCGTTTTTCTCAGCCGAAAAAAAAAGAAGGATTAAACACCGGGCTTGCCTGGTGTTTTTGTTTTTGCGCTTGTGGTATAATGGTTTCATCGGGAAACATCGATATCGGAGGAATTGGAAGATGCAGCAGAAAAAAATAGAACGGATCAATGAATTGACGCGGCTGGCCGGACAGCGGGAACTGACCGACGCCGAAAAGGAGGAACGGCTCGCGTTGCGGCAGGAATATCTCGCGGCGATCAAGGCAAGCCTGCGTTCGTCACTCGACAATACCTATCTTGTGGATGAGAAAGGCAACAAGACAAAATTGCAGAAGAGGAGAGAATGATGAAGATGGAAAGGAATATTAAATGAAAATATTACGGTTAGTAATCTCTTTGTTCGTGATTCTGACTCTGTTGGGTGGCTGTGCCGGGAATCCGCCGGCACATATTTCGCAGCTTGAGGAAAAGGTTGCCGCGCTGACCGCGGAGAATGACGCGCTCAGGCGGCAGGTGCAGGAGCTGGCCGCTGCGGCGGAGGAGCCGCCATCACAGCTGGAAGAGGCTGACCCTGCAAAGGCGGAAAAACTGGAAAGTCTGCTCGCGCGCACCGACCTCATCCCGGTTGAAGCGGCGCTTGGCGGAACGATGCGATATTTTCCGGGAGAAGCGAAGCTGCTCGGCACCGATCTTGCCTATGCTTATGCGGAGGATGGGCACAATGCGGTCGAGATGCTTTTGCGCTGCACCGGCGGCCCGGCTTATGACTGGACGCTGATCGCTTACGATGCGGGAGGCGGCTGGCAGCTTCAGAGCTGAGGGAGGTAAAATGGATGCGGGAAGCAGAAGCTTTACAGGCGTTGATTGACGAAAGCCGTCATATCGTCTTTTTTGGCGGGGCGGGTGTTTCGACCGAAAGCGGTATCCCGGATTTTCGCAGTGTGGACGGTCTTTACCGGCAGCGTTGGAAGTATCCGCCGGAAACGATGATCGGCCACAGATTTTTTGTGCACAACACCGCGGAATTTTTCGAATTCTACCGGACGAAGATGCTCTGCCTTGATGCAAAGCCGAATGCCGCGCACAAAAAACTGGCTGAGATGGAAGGGGCGGGACGGCTCGACGCGGTAATCACCCAGAATATTGACGGGCTGCATCAGGCGGCGGGAAGCAAAGTCGTCTATGAGCTGCATGGTTCGGTACACCGCAATCACTGCACCGCCTGTGGAAAGTTTTATGATGCGCACTTTATAAAGGAATGCACAGGTGTGCCGCGCTGTACCTGCGGCGGGCTTGTGAAGCCGGATGTGGTGCTATACGAGGAGCCGCTCGATTCTGATACGGTCGGCCGGGCGGTTCGCGCACTCGAACGGACGGACCTCCTGATTATCGCAGGCACCTCACTGGCGGTCTATCCGGCGGCCGGGCTGATTGATTACTGCCGCGGCAAAATTGTGCTCATCAACCGTTCCGCCACGCCGATGGACAGCCGTGCGGATCTGCTGATCGCGGGCAGTGTCGGAGAAGTGATGGCGCGGATACGCGTCTGAAAAATCGGAGAAAACCGGGCCAAAAGGCCCGGTTTTCTCATTCACAAAAAAGACACCGTTTTCCATAAAAGATATGGTATACTTTAGATGCAGGAAGTTCCTGCTTTTCCAGCACTCTATAGATGTACAGGCTGTGATACATCCGGCTTTAAAGCCGGTGGTGATACCCCTGTCTGCAGGAGCGGCTCTTCCGCTCCGGAAGGAGGTTTCCTTATGAAAAAATTTGCAATGCTTTTGGCTCTGCTTCTGGCGCTGGCCGGCTGCGATACTGTGTCTGTAAACGGGCCTGTCGGCGCGGGATCTTCCGCGGAGGCGCCGTCCGCATCCGGGTCGGCTGATGCGTCCTTAGAATCGAACGATCCGGCCGGCTTGCCCAAGACAAGCGCTTCCGCCGCGGTCGAAGCGCCGATGCCTGACGCCCCGCCGTCAACGACCGTGGGCGCCATTGAGCTGCCAAAGACCCTTTACACCACTTCGGGCGACTATTCGCTTGAATTGCTCACCCCCGCGCAGTATGATATGTATCTGCCGCTCAACCGGGGCGGCCCGCGCGGCTATCTGACCTGTGACTATTTTGCACCCGCGCAGGGCGGCAAATATGCCATTGCCAACCCGAACGGCAAGATCGTGACCGATTTTGTGTTTACCTCGGACGATTCGGGCTGGTACACCGCATTTGGCGATGCGCTGGCGTCGGTGCAGAAGGATGGCAAATACGGAGTGGTCAACACGCTGGACGGTACAGTGGTGATCCCGTTCGAATATGACTCCACTTGGCCGCTCTACGGCGGAAAGCTGATCGAATGCACCACCGGTGACGACACCGAGCTCAAAGACCTTTCCGGCAAGACCGTCTTTACGGCTGAGCGCGGCGACGATGTTCTCGCACTCAGCGAAACCCTTGCGATTCTGCAGAACGACATGATCAAGTTCTACAGTCTTAAGGACTTTTCCCCGATCCAGAATTTCGGCTGCGACGAGGCAAAGATTGGCATCCGTTCCGAAATTTCGGCGCAGGAGGACCGCGTCGTTTTCACGGTGGACGGTCGTTACGGCATGGCCGACGGCAGCGGGAACATTATCGTCGAGCCTTCGTATGACGAGATCGGATATTTTAACAAAAGCAACGAGTTTACCGATTTCTCCCAGGACGGCAAGAAAGGGATCATGGACATTTTCGGAAAAATCACCTGCAAGGCCCAGTGGGAGGATCTGGTGATGGGTGAGACGAGCGCGAGCGTCTGCAAAGACGGCCGCTGGGGCGTGATCACCGGGCTTGACAACGGCAAGGTCGGAATTGAACCGTTTTACGACTATGTCACCCCGTTTTCGGGTGAATATGCCTGTTTTGAACGCAACGGCCGGTATGGCCTGATCGACCGGGAAGGCAACGAGATCATGAACTCGAAGTACGAGGGGTTGCTCACCGGAGACGCCGCGCATCTCGACAAAGGGTACGTACTCTTCGACGGGGACAACGGCCCGGGTTCCTATGGGATTATGACCACCGGAGGCAAGGTGATCCTCTCCTCCAGCAATTATATTACGCGGGGCGAGGATCAGCAGTATATGCTCGTGATGACCCCGCAGGAAAAATGGGGTTACATCGACCGGACCGGAAAATTTGTGATCGACGCGAAATTTGACTACGCAGACAACTTTATGCCGGATAAGGATCTTGCATTTGTCGAGCGTGACGGCAAGATCGGCCTCATCGACCGCAAGGGCAACATCGTGCTCGAAACGGTGTTCAGCGACCTGATTGGCTACAATCCGGAAACGATGGTCTGTGCGATGGAATATACCAACGACAAGGGCGAAGTCAAGAGCTGCCTTGTCAAATTGAACCTCTGAACCACCAAAAAAACAGGGCCGTCCGAAGAGGATGGCCCTGTTTTTTTGGTTAATTTCCCATTCCCGGGGGCATCCTATCTGTGAGGTGAGTGCCATGTCCTATGTTTCCGATCAGGTCCGTCCGCAGTTTGAATCCCTTTCGATCGATCTCAAAAATGAGATCCTGCGGAGGGATGTGCAGATCCATTCGCTGACCGACTTGATGCGCTGCCTGCAGGAAATTATTGACGAGGGAGAACGCTGACCCCTGCGGGGCGTTCCCACAGACGGAACCCTAATCCCGGAGGTGAAAATATGCCGAAAGATTCGCAGCCGGACAAGAAGGAAGTCCGGGAACAGAAATGCAACGGTCAGACCCCGTTGACCCGTGAAAACCAGAACCAGAATAAAAACGCGAAGAAACAATCGGTCAAACGGAACGACGTATGAAAAAAGCCGCCCAATTGGGCGGCTTTTTTCATGGTTTTTTTAGCTGTTGAGGATCTGCATGAATTCTTCTCCGGTGATGGTTTCTTTTTCGAGCAGGTATTCCGCAAGCTCGTGCAGCTTTTCAGCGTTTTCCTTGAGGATACCGACCGCCTTTTCGTGCGCCGCCTTGATGATCCGGAGCACCTCTTCATCGATCTGCGCCGCCATTTCGGGGGAGCAGGCGAGCGAAGCGTCGCCGCCAAGGTACTGATTCTGGATCGTCTCAAGCGCCATCATGTCGAATTTTTCGGTCATGCCCAGCCGCGTCACCATTGAACGGGCGAGCCGGGTGGCCTGTTCGATATCGTTTGACGCGCCGGAGGTCATCGAGTTGAAGATGAGCTCCTCGGCCGCGCGCCCACCGGTGAGAGTCGCAATCTTGTTAAGGATTTCTTCACGGGACATCAGCACCTTTTCGCCTTCATCCACCTGCATCGTGTAGCCAAGCGCGCCGGAGGTGCGCGGGATGATGGTAATCTTGTGCACTGGCGCGGAATCGGTCTGTTTGGCCGCGACGAGTGCGTGCCCGATCTCGTGGTAAGCGACGATCCGTTTTTCTTTGGGCGGGATGACCGCGCCCTTGCGCTGATAACCCGCGATAACTACCTCGACGCTTTCCTCGAGATCCGCCTGCGCGACCGCTGTACGGCCATATTTGACCGCCCGCAGCGCGGCTTCGTTCACGATATTGGCAAGCTCGGCGCCGGAAGCGCCCGCAGTCGCCAGCGCAACCGCCCGGAAATCGATATTGGGCTCCATCTGAATATCCTGTGCGTGCACCCGCAGGATCGCTTCGCGTCCCGCGAGATCGGGCAGCTCGACCGGGATGCGCCGGTCAAAGCGGCCGGGACGCAGCAGCGCCGGATCAAGCGATTCAGGACGGTTGGTGGCTGCGAGGATTACGACACCCTTACGTCCGTCAAAACCGTCCATCTCGGTGAGCAGCTGGTTAAGGGTCTGCTCGCGCTCATCGTTGCCGCCGATGGCGCCATTGTCGCGCTTTTTGCCGATCGTATCGATTTCATCGATAAAGACGATGCAGGGAGCTTTCTCCTGCGCTTGTTTAAAAAGGTCGCGCACCTTGGCGGCGCCCATGCCGACAAACATCTCAACGAACTCCGAACCGGAGATCGAGAAGAACGGGACGTTTGCTTCCCCCGCGACCGCCTTGGCAAGCAGGGTTTTGCCGGTTCCGGGAGGGCCGACGAGCAGAGCGCCTTTTGGCATCGACGCGCCGATTGCTTCGTATTTGGCGGGGTTGTGGAGGAAATCCACGATCTCTGTGAGCGCCTCCTTGGCTTCATCCTCGCCAGCCACGTCCGCGAAGGTTTTGCCGGTCTGCGCGGCGACATAGATCTTTGCGTTCGACTTGCCGAACATCATCGCGTTGCCGCCGCCCATTTTTTTCTGCATCGAACGCATCAGCATCTGCCCGATAAAGATGAACAGCAGCATCGGCAGCACCCAGGTGAGCAATGCGCTCATCAGCGGGGACAGCTCTTTCGGCACGATCTTGTCAAACTTGACGCCCGCTTCCCAGAGCCGGTCGACGATACCCGGATCGTTCCAGGCGCCGGTGGTATAGATCGTTTTGCCGCCGTCTTCCTTGGTGGTGTAGGCGATGGTCGTTGCGCTGTCGTTGAGTTCCACCGTGTCGATCTTGCCGTCGCCCAACATGGTGAGGAAGGTGCCGTAATCGACCTTTTCCACCTTTGATTCGCTCATCATCGGCATGAAGAACAGGTTGAAGAGGAGGATTCCAATCAGTACGATGCAATAATAGTATATAAATGGTTTTTTGGGAGTTTTCTGTTCCTGCATGTTTATACCTCCTGTTTCGGATGGGAAATTTCAAATTCGGTGAAGAGCTTGGACATTTTTTGGAACCCGCAAACGATCTGCGAAAGTTCCGCTTCGCTCATGCTGGAAAGCATCCGGGCGAATGCCTCTTCAAAATGCGCGTCAACCGGACGGATGATGTCTTCGCCCGATTCGGTGAGCATAACCTCGACGATGCGCTCGTCACCGGCACGCCGGGCGCGCCGGAGCAGCCCCTTTTTTTCAAGCTGCTTGCACATGGCGGAGATGTTGCCGCTTGACATGCTGAGCATCCGACCGAGCTCTCCGACGGCCTGCGGCTGATGGATACTCAGCTCCATCAGCACCCGGGCCTGCATGCCGGTCAATCCGTACGGCTCGCAGCAGCAGTTGAGAACGGTGTTCATTTTAGTGGCTGCGCTTCGGAAAAAATCGTAGAGCGCATTTTTCAGATTTGGCGTTGTCACGGCATCCCCCTCCTGAATTATCTATGATAAATAGATAATATTCTTAATAAATAATATGATCAATAGATATTTTGTGAACAGATTGTTTTATTTTTGCGAAGATCGTGGTATCATGTCAAAAAGAGGTGGTATGGATGGAAAAGATCGGCATGCCCGCGTATGCGCGCCAGGTGCTGGACCAGCTTGCGCAGGCCGGATACAAAGCGTTTGCGGTGGGCGGATGCGTGCGGGACAGCCTGCTGGGGCAGGAGCCCGCCGACTGGGATGTCACGACCTCGGCGCTGCCGGCGGAAACGATCGCGGCCTTTGCAAAAACGTGCAAGGTGATCGAAACCGGTCTGCGGCACGGCACTGTAACCGTCCTGATGGACGGCCATCCGGTGGAAATTACCACCTATCGGGTTGACGGTGCCTACTCGGACGGGCGGCATCCGGACACGGTGTCCTTTACCCGGAATCTGCGGGAGGATCTTGCGCGGCGGGATTTCACCATCAATGCCATGGCATATTCCCCCAGCAGCGGAATCGCCGACCCATTTGGCGGGCGGCAGGATCTTGCCGCCGGGCTGGTGCGGTGTGTCGGCGAACCGGACCGCCGCTTCAGGGAGGATGCGCTGCGCATCCTGCGCGCGCTGCGTTTTTCCGCTGTGCTTGGCTTTGCGATTGAGCCAAAAACTGCGAAAAGCTTGCGGGAGAACCGGGATCTGCTCTGGAAAATTGCCCGGGAACGGATTTTTGCGGAACTTTGCCGGCTCGTCTGCGGCCAAAACGCGCGGGAAGTCCTGTGGGAGTACCCGGAGGTGGTTCGCGCGGCGGCGGGCATACCGCTTGCGCCGTCAGAAGCGCTTGCAAAGCTGCCGGCTGATCCGCGTCTGCGGCTGGCGGCCGTGCTGGAGGAGCTTTCGCCAAAGGAGGCCGACGCGGTGCTATCCGGGTTCAGAAGCGACAGGGAAACCCGCCGCCTGGTACGGATGCTGCTCACCCATCGGACGGCGGATCTGCGGCCGGAACGGCCGCTCCTGCGCCGCTGGCTTGCGCGTATCGGCCCGGCGGATCTGCAAAAGCTGATCACGTTTCGCAGGGCGTATGGAGAAGCGCTCCTCAATGTGAGAAGGATGCTTGACGAGATCCTAGCGGATGGCGACTGCTTTTGCCTTGCCGGTCTCGCGGTCGATGGGAGCGACCTTGCGGCGCGCGGTTACAGCGGCAGGGAGATTGGTAAAAGTTTGGATATGCTGCTTGATTGGGTGATCGACGGCAAACTGCCAAACGAAAAAGAGGCGCTGCTCAAATCTCTTTGAGCAGCGCCTCCGTCCCTGAATCCCCCGCGATTTTTTGAAAAAATCGCGTAAAACTTTTGGAATTTTCGCCGTTACAGCAATTCCACGCCGTCTCTGGTGACACGCGCATAGATAAGGCGATGCGGCGCGGGCGGCGCGTCCGCGATCTCGACTGCGCCGAGCAGCAGCCGTTCGGCCCGCGGCAGCGCTTCGGGCCTGGCTGTGTGCAGCACCGCCAGCGTTTCGCCGGGCGCGACCGCGTCGCCGGTCTTTTTATATAGAATAAGGCCCGCACGCGGGTCGATCGGATCGTCCTTGTTTTCGCGGCCCGCGCCGAGCACAACCGAAACCTCGCCAATCTGTTCGGTCTGCATCCGGGTGATGCGGCCGCCGCGCGGCGCCTGTACGGCGTGCACAGCCGGTGATTTTGCAAACTTTTCCGTGGACTCCAGCACCGAAATGTCGCCGCCCTGCGCCGCCGCCATCGCGCAAAGTTTCTGGAAGGCTTCGCCGCCTGCGAGCGCCGCTTCCGCCGCCGCGCGGCAGGCGGCGATTTCTCCTTTCCCGGCGAGGAACAGCATATTGGAAGCAAGCTGCAGACAGACCTCAGTGAGATCCGCCGGCCCGCGTCCACGCAGGGTTTTAACCGCCTCGATCACTTCGAGGGAGTTTCCAATGGCGTGACCGAGCGGAATATCCATATCGGTGATGAGCGCCGCGGTGCGCCGGCCGTTGCGCTCCCCGATCGAGACCATTGCCTTTGCAAGCGCGATCGAATCATCCAGCGTTTTCATAAATGCGCCGGACCCGGTTTTGACGTCGAGCAGGATCGCGTCCGAACCTGCCGCCAGTTTTTTGCTCATGATCGACGAGGCGATCAGCGAAAGATTGTCCACGGTTGCGGTCACATCGCGCAGGGCATAGAGCTTTTTGTCCGCGGGCGCGATGTTGCCGGTTTGTCCGATGACCGCGAGGCCGGTTTCCCGGACGATCTCAAAGAACCGTTCACGGCTGACCGAGGTGCAAAGCCCGGGGATCGATTCGAGCTTATCGATTGTGCCGCCGGTGTGCCCCAGTCCCCGGCCGCTCATCTTCGCGACCGGCACGCCGCAGGCCGCGACAATCGGTCCTACGATGAGGGTGGTCTTGTCGCCCACGCCGCCGGTGCTGTGTTTATCCACCTTCACGCCAGGAATGGCGGAAAGATCAACCATATCGCCTGAATGCGCCATCCGGTCGGTGAGCAGGGCGGTTTCATGTTCGTCCATGCCGCGAAACCAGATCGCCATCAGCAGGGCGGACGCCTGATAGTCCGGAATGGAGCCGTTTGTGTAACCTTCGACGAACCAGCCGATCTCTTCATCGGAAAGCGGCTGTCCGCCGCGTTTTTTCAGGATGATATCATACATGCGCATTTCGCAGACCCCTCCCGGTCAAAATTTTCCGCCAGGCCCGAAGGCATGCGGCAGCAGTTCCTCCAACGTGTAAACGCGGTAATCCTCCGGGCTTTTTGCCACGATTACCGGGAAATCCGGCGGACAGAATTCGGCCAGCGCCTGCCGGCAGACCCCGCAGGGATAACAATATTCGGATTGTGCGCAGTCTGTTTTTCCGCCGGCGATAGCGATCGCGGAGAAGGAGCGTTCCCCTTCGCTGACCGCTTTGAAAAGAGCGGTGCGCTCGGCACAGCAGGTGACAGAATAGCTCGCGTTTTCCACATTGCAGCCGTGGAAGACCCGTCCATTTTTAGAAAGCAGCGCGGCGCCCACGGCAAAAGCGGAATGTGGGGAGTAGGATTTTTCCCGCGCGGCGAAGGCCTCCCTGACGAGGGTTTCCCATCCGGAGCGGAGATCCTGGGTGCCAGGCCGCAGGATGAGCCTGGCAAGCGGGGTTCCATCACAGTTTCCCGCCACGCCGAGCAGCGCGGCGGCGGTTTCACCCGCGTCCGCGAAGGTTGGCCGGGTGCCGAGGTTCACCGGCTCAATCCCACCGCCCCAGATGAGCAGCGGGACATATTCCCGGGAGTGGTCGGTCGAGGCGGTTCCGGGGTCACAGCCATGGTCGGCGGTAATCATAATGGCGTCGTCCGGGCCCATCAGGGCCATCAGTTCGCCAAGCTGCCCGTCGAAGCGGGAAAGCGCTTCTGCATAGCCGTCCGCGTTGTTGCGGTGGCCGTAGACCATATCGAAGTCGACCAGGTTTACGAAACAGAGCCCGGAAAAATCCTCCTTTGCGTGGGCGATGGTCTGTGCCATGCCGTCGTCGTTGCCTTGGGTTCGGCTGGTCCTGCTGATGCCCCGCCCGGCAAAAATATCAAAAATTTTTCCCACGCCGATGGTTTCAAGCCCTGAAGCCTGGATCGCGTCAAGTACGGTTGGGCGCGGGGGCGCGAGCGAAAAGTCGTGACGGTTGGAGGTGCGCTTATAGTTCGGGTATTTGCCTGTGAACGGCCGCGCGATGACCCGCCCGACGGCATTTTCACCGGTGAGCAGGGCGCGGGCGATTTTGCAGTATTCATAAAGCTCCGAGACTGGGATGACCGACTCATGGGCCGCGATCTGGAAAACGCTGTCCGCGCTGGTGTAGACGATGAGCGCGCCGGTCTGTTCATGCTCCTGCCCGTAATCAAGGATCACCTGGGTGCCGGAGGCAGGCCTGTTGCAAAGCACACGGCGGCCTGTCCGCCGTTCAAACTCCTGGATGAGCTCCGTGGGAAAACCGTCCGGATAGGTGGGCATCCGCTTTTGGGAGATGATGCCCGCGATTTCCCAGTGGCCGCAGGTGGTGTCTTTGCCGGCTGAAGCCTCCCGCATCCGTCCGTAGGCGCCGCGCGGCCGGCTGGCCGGCTCCCCGCAGCAAATCCCGTCAATATTGAAAAGCCCCAGTTTTTGCAGGTTGGGCACCCGCAGCTTCCCGGTCTCAAAGCAGGAACGCAGGGTGTTGCTGCCGGCGTCGCCATATTCAGCGGCGTCGGGCGCTTCTCCGATGCCAAAACTGTCCAGTACGATCAAAAAGACGCGTTTCATAGCTAGCTTCCTTTCCGGCCCGCACCCGGGCCTGGAGATATCATAAAAGTTCGGCAAATGCCAAGCGGCTTTGTGCCGTCAGACGCAAAGCCGCAGGGTGACAGATTTACTTGTCCTTTTTAAGAAGGTCGCGGATTTCGGTGAGCAGGGCGATATCCGCCGGCGGCGCGGCTGGTTCCGCGGGCTTTTCCGTCTCTTTTTTGCGGTGCAGGGAATTGATTGCCTTGACCATCACGAATACAACAAATGCGATGATCAGGAAGTTGATGATCTGGTTGAGGAAGCTGCCGTAAAGGATTGCGACCTCGGGGGTTTCACCCACAGCGGGGGAAAGCACGATCTTGAAGTCGGAGAAGTTGATCCCGCCGATGAGCCACCCGACAAACGGCATGATGACTTCCTTGACAAGCGAATTGACGATTGCGGTGAAGGCGGTGCCGATGATGACGCCGACCGCCATGTCCATGACGTTCCCACGCGAAATGAATTGTTTGAATTCTCCCCAAAATCCTTTGGCTTTGTTCTCCATTTTCTAGATCCTTCCTTTGCGATGATGTAGCGGGCGGCCGCGAAACACCGGGGGCCACCGGCGCCGATGGAGTAAGTCCCGCGCCACCCCGGCAGAGGGCCCGCTCTGCGCGGGAAGGCGGCCGCTTTTGATTTATTATAACATAAATCCGACAAAAATCCATTGCAAGAATTCACAAATCATGGGATAATAAACGCAAAGCAAGCGGCAGCTGCCGCCTGCGCCCGCCACAGACAGGCTTGGCGCGGCTTGTAGTCTATGCCAGGCAGATCCGCCGGTGTTGCCGGTTTCCTGCCCAATGGCCCATTATCCAACTGCGCGCTTCGCGCTTGTGGTATCATAGCCGCAAAGCGACTACAATACCAGTTTATGCGCAGGACGATCCGCGCCAAGAGCGCTGCCGTCCCAATGCGCAATTATACCACTGCGCGCTTGTGGTATAATGACAAAGAAGGGAAAGCAGCCCCAATGTGGGCGGTATGTGTGAGCGATATAAAAGGAGTGTGGACAACATGAAACAGCCAATGCGCGCCGAGATCACCGAACACCGGTATCTGCAGATGCTGGCGCGCCAATATCCAACGGTACAGGCGGCAAGCACGGAAATTATCAACCTGCAGGCGATCCTTAACCTGCCGAAGGGCACCGAGCATTTCATGTCGGACCTGCACGGGGAATACGAGGCATTCCTGCATATCCTCAATAATGCCTCCGGCGCGGTGCGCGAAAAGGTGGATATCCTTTTTGAAAACAGCGTCCCCAAAGACGCGCGCGATCAGCTTGCGACCCTTATTTATTATCCCGAGGAAAAGCTGGAGGAGGTGCGGGGAACGGTCAGCGACCTGACCGAATGGTATAAAATTACCCTGAACCGGCTTTTGGAAATCTGCCGGCTGGTTTCCTCCAAATACACCCGTTCCAAAGTGCGTAAGGCGCTGCCGAAGGACTATGCCTATATCATCGACGAGCTCCTCAATACCAATTATGAAATCCATAACAAAAAGGATTATTACGAGAACATCATTTCGACCATGATCGATATCGATAAAGCCGAGGATTTTATCATTGCGGTCTGCAGCGTTATCAAGACCCTTGTAGTCGACCATCTGCACATTGTGGGCGATATCTTTGACCGCGGCCCGCGCGCCGATATTGTGATGGATTCACTGATGACCCACCACTCGGTGGATATCCAGTGGGGCAACCATGATGTCTTATGGATGGGCGCCGCCACCGGCAGCCGCACCTGTATTGCGACCGTACTGGTCAATTCGATCACCTATAACAACCTCGCGGTCATCGAAACCGGCTATGGCATCAGCCTGCGGCCGCTCGCGCTCTTTGCAAACGAGGTCTACATGGATGTGGATACCGCCTGCTTTGCTACCCGCGTAACCGATTCCACCACCTACAACGCCAAGGACATTGAGCTCGGTGCGCGTATGCACAAAGCAATTTCAGTGATTCTCTTCAAGCTCGAGGGCCAAACAATCCTGCGCAATCCGGAATTCGGCATGGACGACCGGCTGCTGCTCGACAAGATCGATTATGAGAAAAAGACGGTGAAAATCGGCGGAAAGGATTACCCGCTCAGCGACACCGATTTCCCGACGGTCGACCCGGCGGACCCCTACAAGCTTTCGGATGAGGAAACCGAACTCATGGCGCAGCTGAAGGACGCGTTCCTTCGCAGCGAGAAGCTCCAGCGGCATGTTAAATTCCTCTATTCAAAGGGCGGCCTTTACAAAACCTATAACGGCAACCTCCTGTTCCATGGCTGCATCCCGATGAATCCGGACGGCACGGATATGAAGTTCAATATCGGCTGCAAGGGCCTTGGGGGCAAGGCGTTCCTCGACCACGCCGAAACGGTTGCCCGGCAGGGCTACTATGCCAAGCCGGATACCCTGGAAAAACAGTTCGGGAAGGATTTTCTGTGGTTTCTCTGGTGCGGCAGGCACTCGCCGCTCTTTGGCCGCGACCACATCACCACGTTTGAACGCAGACTGGTTCCGGATAAATCGGTTTGGGCGGAGGAGAAAAACCCGTATTACACCTATTACGAGGACCCCGAGGTCTGTATCCGGCTGCTGCGGGAATTCGGGCTGGAAGGCCCGCATTGCCACATCATCAACGGCCACGTCCCGGTCAAATCGAAGGACGGCGAGAACCCGGTCAAGGCCGGCGGCCGCCTCATCGTGATCGACGGGGGGTTCTGCCGCGCATACCAGCCTACGACCGGCATCGCGGGATATACGCTGATTTACAATTCCTGGGGTATCCGCATCGCTTCCCACGAGCCGTTCGGCGGCCGCAAGCAGGCGATCAAACAAAACACCGACATCATCTCGACATCGGTCGTGTTTGAGCGGATGGAATCCCGCATCAAGATCGCGGAGACCGATACCGGCGTGAAGCTGCAGCAGAATGTCGATGACCTCAGGCGTTTGCTGCGCGCTTTTAAAATGGGTGAAATCACCGAGGAACATGAAAAATAACCGAAAATACAAAAAAAGGGGCCGCCCGGGCGGCCCCTTTTTTGAACACATCAGAACTGTCCGGCGAGCGCTTCCACCTCGTCCATCCAGACGGTGCCCTTGACATCACCGGGATTGGTCACGCCGCAGGCCGAAACCACGCCGCAGTCCTCCCACCCGGCATAGTCGCAGATCAGCTCGTAGGTGCGGATGGCGCCTTCAAAATCGTCCTCGTCCTCCGACGCGCCGCAAAGGAGCAGGACGCACTGCTTGCCGCCGAACGCGGGCAGCTTGTCATCTTTGGTGAGCGGGTAAAAGCGGTCGATGACTGCTTTTAGCTGAGCGGAAAGACCATAAAAATAAAGCGGCGACGCAAAGACGATGATGTCCGCAAGGTTGAGCTGCGGATAAAGCTTCTGCATATCGTCCTGCTGGATGCAGGGCTTGCCGCCGGTCCAGCATTTTTCACAGGCGCGGCAGCAGCCGACCCTGAGCTGCGCGGTCTTGACAAGTGTGGCCGCATGGCCATTTTTCTGTGCGGCTTTGGCGAATGCCTCCGCCATGATGAGGCTGTTGGCGCCCGGACGCGGGCTGCCGGCGAGGATGAGAATATTTTTGCCCATGGAGAAAACGCCTCCTTTGTCAGAATGCGATGACCACGCCGCCGTCGTCGGCATACATGCTGGCCAGTCCCCGGGTGGGCATCACACAGATATCCTTAAAATTATAGAGCTTCTGCGCTTCGGCTTTGATGAAGCTGGCCTGCCGTTCGTTGTTGCAGTGGGTAATCACCAGCGTGCGGTCGGAGAAATCCTTGTGGCATTCCCCGATGAGTTCGACCAGACGGGTGAAGGCGCGCACCGAGCCGCGCGCTTTTTCAAAGAGCTTGATCTCGCCGCCCGGAGCGGTCATAATTGGGCGCAGGCTCATGGCGGACGCCACATAGCCGACAATTTTGTTCATGCGGCCGTTTTTGATGAGGTTATCAAGGCTTTCGAGGATGAAGAAGGTACGCATCCCATTGCGGAATTCGGTGACCTTTTCAACAACAGCATCGTAATCCATATGCGCCTCGATACATTCTTTAATCTTGATGCAGATCGCGATTTCTCCGGCGGTTGCCGACCAGGAGTCGAAAATATGGACCCGGTGTCCGCCCTCCTGTTCCACCATTTCCTTTGCGAGCATGGCGCTGTTGTAGCAGCCACTCAGATGGGAAGAAATCGTGGTGCAGAAAACATTTTTCGCTTTGCGGAATTTCTCCGCGAATGCCTCGGGAGACGGGCAGGCCGATTTCGGCACATGTTTGCTTTGTTTCATCGCTTTTACGAAATTTCTCACGTCGAGATGATCATCGTCAATATAGTTCACATTTTCGAGCATCATCGAAAACGGAACCGTCTCCGCGTCGAAAAATTTGATCAGGTCGTCGTCCAGTTCACAGGCGCTGTCGGTCACGAGTTTAAAATTATCCATCATTTCAATTCCCTTCATATGACGGCCGGGTGCCGCGGATGATATGTTTCAATAATAGCGCATTGCATTATAAAATGTCAATGTAAATCCATCTATTTGTGCAATCTTTCAATATTTATACAAAAGGATGCCGGAATACAGGCGTAGTCCCCGCCGGGCGATATTGACAAAGATATTGAAAAAAGGTAATATGTAAGCTGTGGCTAACAACGTGTTTTCGAATAAAATGAGCGTAGGTTAGTGGATGCTAACATACATAAGGAGAGGACCAAAATGACACTGGACCAGCTGAAGGTCGGGGGCAGCGCGGTGATCACCCGCGTCGGCGGCAGCGGCGCTTTGCGCAGGCGGCTTCTGGATATGGGGCTCACGCCCAAAACCCGGGTGATGGTGCGCAAGGTGGCGCCGATGGGAGACCCAATTGAACTGCATCTGCGCGGATATGAATTGACGCTGCGCCTGGAAGATGCGCGCGAAATCGATGTGGAGGAGGAATCTGTCCAATGATTTTTGCGTTGGCGGGCAACCAGAATTGCGGCAAAACGACCCTATTTAATCAGCTGACCGGCAGTAACCAGCATGTCGGGAACTTTCCGGGCGTAACGGTCGAACGCAAGGTCGGCGCCATCCTGCGCCGGGAACACGGCCGGCAGCGCCCGGGCCATGGCTTGCGGCGGGCGCGGGAACGGATGCGGCAGGGTCACGAGTGGAAGTATAACGGCAAGCCTGTTGAAGTGGTCGATCTGCCGGGGATCTATTCGCTTTCTCCGTATACAAACGAGGAGATTGTCACCCGCGATTTCCTCTTAAACGGGAATCCGGATGGGATCATCAATATTGTCGACGCGACCAATATCGAGCGCAACCTCTATCTGAGCATGCAGCTTATCGAGTTGGGTATCCCCATGGTGATCGCTTTAAACATGATGGACGAGGTGCGCGCCAACGGCGGCACCATCAAAATCGCGGGGTTGGCGGAGGATCTTGGCGTGCCGGTCGTGCCGATTTCAGCGGTCAAGAACGAAGGCATCGGGGAACTCATTGACACGGCGATCGCTGTCGCGGCCGCCCGGCAGAAGCCGAAACGGATGGACTTCTGCTCCGGCGCGGTGCACCGTGCGATCCACGCGACCGCCCACCTGGTCGAAGACCATGCCGAGCGGGTCGGTGTGCCGTCACGTTTTGCAGCAACCAAGCTGGTCGAGGGCGATACGCCAATGATGGAGCTTTTGCAGCTTTCTGAGAATGAAAAAGAACTGCTGGAGCACAATGTGGCCGAGATGGAGCAGGAGACCGGCACCGATCGGGAGGCCGCGCTCGCGGATATGCGCTACACCTTTATCGAATCGCTCTGCCATGACTGGGTGGTGAAATCCGGCGAGAGCAAAGAACATCTGCGCAGCCTAAAGATGGACGAGTGGCTCACTCACAAGTATTTTGCGCTGCCGATCTTTTTATGCATCATGATGCTGATCTTCTGGCTGACCTTTGGGGTGATCGGCAGTTTTCTGAGCGATCTGCTCGCGGCGGGCATCGACACGGTCACAGCGGCTGTATCCGCGGGGCTGACCGCATACGGCATCAATCCGGTGGTGCATTCGCTGGTGATCGACGGCGTGTTCGCGGGAGTAGGGAGCGTGCTTTCTTTCCTGCCGATCATCGTGGTGCTTTTTTTCTTCCTGTCGATCTTGGAGGACAGCGGCTATATGGCCCGCGTCGCCTTTGTAATGGATAAACTGCTGCGTAAAATCGGCCTTTCCGGCCGTTCGTTTGTACCGATGCTGATCGGATTCGGCTGTTCGGTGCCTGCCATTATGGCGACCCGGACGCTCGCCTCCGAACGGGACCGCCGGATGACCATCCTGCTCACGCCGTTCATGTCCTGCAGCGCAAAGCTGCCGATCTATGGCATGTTTACGGTGGCGTTCTTCCCGGAGCATCGCGCGCTGGTGATGATTGCGCTCTATATCCTTGGGATGCTGGTCGGCATATTAAGCGGGCTCATCCTGAAGAACACCGTCTTTCACGGGCAGCCGGTGCCGTTCGTCATGGAGCTGCCAAACTACCGGCTGCCGGGTGCGAAGAGCGTCTGCCTGCTTTTGTGGGACAAGGCAAAGGATTTTTTGACCCGTGCCTTCACGGTGATCTTCGTGGCGACCATTATTATTTGGTTCTTGCAGACCTTTGACACGCGGCTCAATGTCGTGGCCGCGGGCGGGGAGGCGAGCATGCTCGCTTCGATCGGACGGTTCATCGCGCCGGTATTCGCGCCGCTCGGCTTCACCGACTGGCGCGCCTCAACCGCGCTCATCACGGGATTCTCCGCCAAAGAAGCGGTGGTCAGTACGCTGGCCGTGCTCACCGGAACCAATCCCGCCTCCCTGCCGGTGGCGCTGCAGGGGATCTTCACGCCGCTCGCGGCCGGGGCGTTTCTGGTGTTCACCCTGCTTTACACCCCCTGCGTGGCCGCGATTGCTGCGGTGCGGCGGGAGCTCAACACCCGTTCTGCCATTCTGATGGCCTTTTACCAGAGCGGCATCGCATGGCTGGCGGCATTTGTATTCTATCAGCTTGCAGGACTGTTCATCCACTGAGGAGGCGTTTTTTCTTGAGTATTGGAGACTGGCTGATTTTGGGCCTTCTGGCGGCGGCGCTTTTTTTCGCGGTGCGCTACAGTATCCGCAACAAAGGAAAGTGCGGCGGATGCGCTGGTTGCCCGCATGCGGAAGGATGTACAAAAAAAGAAAAGGAGGAGCCTTAAGGCTCCTCCTTTTCTCTTTTATAGCCAGCATGCCTGCGAGTGTCCCGTTTTTATAAGCGCCATAAAAATCGAGCGCGGCCATGGCTTGCGGATTGTTGAGATAGCCGCGAAAAGACGCGACCCCTTCCGGCGGGTACTCCGGCGCCTCAAATTCGAGAAAGACCTCCCAGGCCAACGCCAAAGCAGCGCGCCGGTTTGCGATGATTTTTTGGATTTTCATAAGCGATGCCCCCTTTTGATCTGTTTGTCCCAGTATAGACGTTCCATCGGCCGGATGCAAGCACCGAACGGCAGGAGGCCCCGCCTTCCAGTGGGACCTCCTGCCGTGTTGTGTTTATCAAAAATGAGGGGTCGATCGGAAAAAGGGAGCGGCTGCCGGGCATGGAATAGCGCGGCAGCCGCGGGTGGGAGAACCCGCCCAGGGGCTTTCATGGAATATATAGGAGGCAGATTGGGGCGCTGTATAGGAATTGATCGGTCAGTCCTCATCCTGCAGGGCGTCGTAGCCCTCTTCGCCGGTGCGGACCTTGACTACATTTTCAACGTCGTAAACAAAGATCTTGCCATCTCCGATGTGCCCCGTATAGAGCGCTTTTTTGGCGGCTTCGATGACTGTGCGGACCGGCACTTTGCAGACGATGATCTCCACCTTCATTTTGGGCAGGAGATTCATCTCCATCGGGATGCCGCGGTAATATTCGGTGGAACCCTTCTGCATACCGCAGCCGATGACCTGGGTGACCGTCATGCCGGTCACGCCGATTTCGTTCATCGCGGCCTTGAGCGGTTCGAACCGGTTCTGCCGCGCCACGATCGCGATCTTGGTCATTTTTACATCGGAGGCGAGCTTCCCGGAGGAATCGGAAACCAGCTCGACCGGCACCGCCCGCGCGATGGGGATTTCGCCGGTCGGCGCGTCGGAATCGAAGTCGCGCAGAGAATCGATCGTGGGCATGAAGTCGGCATAGCTGCTGACCAGGCCGTGTTCCTCAATGTCGAGGCCGACGACCTCTTCGTGTTTTGTGACCCGCAGGCCGACCGTATGTTTAATAATCTGGAACACAATGGTCATTGTGACCACGACCCAGGCGATGACCGAAACAACGCCGAGCGCCTGAATGCCTAGATAGTGGAAGCCGCCGCCGTAGGCAAGGCCGCCGTCCAGCGCGAAAACGCCGGTGAGGATGGTGCCGAGCGCGCCGCAGACGCCATGAACGCCGATCGCGCCAACCGGGTCGTCAATTTTGCAGGTCTTGTCGATGAATTCGATACCAAAGACCACCGCGATACCGGCACAGATACCGATGGCTGCGGCGCCCGCAGGTGAAACCGCGTCACATCCGGCCGTGATCGCCACCAGGCCCGCGAGCGAACCATTCAGGGTCATCGAGACGTCCGGCTTTTTGTAACGGAGCCAGGTGAGGATCATGGTGGTGCAGGTCGCGACCGCTGCTGCAAGGTTAGTCGTGACAAAGATGTTGGAAGCGCTCATAAGCGTGTCGTCGCCGGTCATCGAAACGGTCGAGCAGCCGTTGAAGCCGAACCAGCAGAACCACAGGATGAACACGCCGAGCGCGCCAAGGGTGAGGCTGTGCCCGGGAATCGCCTTCGGGGTACCGTCCTTCGCATATTTGCCGAGGCGCGGCCCAAGGATCTTGGCTCCCACGAGCGCCGCGGCGCCGCCGACCATATGTACCGCCGTGGAACCGGCAAAATCATGGAACCCAAGCTGCGCAAGCCAGCCACTGCCCCAGATCCAATGGCCGGAGATGGGATAAATCACCGCGCTGATAATGGCGGAATAGATGCAGTAGGCGGAGAATTTGGTGCGTTCCGCCATCGCGCCGGAAACGATGGTTGCGGCGGTGGCGCAGAAGACCGTCTGGAAGATAATGAACGCGGCGGTTGGGAAGCTTCCGCCAAGGTCGTAGTTCAGGATGAAAGGGTCGAATCCTCCGATGAGAGGGCCGGAACCCGCAAACATCAGGCCAAATCCGACGATCCAGAAAATCGGGGTGCCGATCGAAAAATCCATCAGGTTTTTCATGATGATATTGCCTGCGTTCTTCGCGCGGGTGAATCCGGTTTCGACCATGGCGAAGCCCGCCTGCATGAAGAATACGAGCGCCGCGCCGAGTAGTACCCAAATGGTGTCAACAGATGAAAACATAGAACTTCCTCCTCAAAACAGATCGGGCGCGCATCCCCGGGGACGAACCGGGGATACACGCCCTTGTGCATTTTTCGGGATCTGTGCTTGTGATCTATAAAAAACAGTAAGGGGACAAAGGAATCAGACGCTGAAGAGCAGCGCGCCGTAGGTTGGATACGGCCAGTATTTTTCTCCGACCATGCCTTCGATCTCATCCGCGACCGCGCGCAGTTCCTGCATGGCCGCGAACACATACTGCCGGTAATAGCTGGCGGCCTCCGCTGGATCAGCATAGGTTTTGGCGCCAATCACCGCTTTATCGAGGTTGTCGGCTTTGACATACAGGCAGTTGCAGAGCGAGGAGAGTTTTGAAACCATTTTAATCTCGCTTTCGCAGGTGAGGTCCGGACAGAGGCTGCGCGCCGAAACCGCGGTGTCGCTGAGCCGCTTGATATAGGAATAGGTCGCGGGGAGAATGTCCTTCTTGACCATTTCCAGCATGGTGAGCGCTTCGATGGAAAGCACCTTACAGTAGTTTTCCAGCATGATTTCACACCGGGAGCGCACTTCCTGCCTGGTGAAAATATGGTGCTTTTCGAAAAGCGTCAGATTCTTGTCGGCACAGAAGTAAGGCAGCGCGTCGGCGGTGGAATGCAGGTTCAGAAGGCCGCGGCTTTCCGCTTCTGTGATCCAGGCGTCGTCATATCCGTTGCCATTGAAGATGATCCGCTTATGCTCCTTGATGGTGCGTTTGATCAGACCGCCCAGGGCCGCCTTGAAGTCGGAGGCATTCTCAAGCTCGTCTGCGAACTGCCCGAGTTCCTCCGCGACGATCGTGTTGAGCACGATGTTCGGGCCGGAGATCGAAAGGGTCGAGCCGAGCATCCGGAATTCAAATTTGTTCCCGGTAAAGGCGAACGGGGAGGTTCGGTTGCGGTCGGTGGTGTCCTTGGGGAAGTGCGGCAGGACATCCACGCCGATTTCCATCTCCTCCTTGACCGTCCCGTTATAGGCGCTGCCGCTTTCGATCGCTTTGAGGATTTCAGTCAGTTCGTCGCCCAGGAACATCGAAACAATGGCCGGAGGAGCTTCGTTTGCTCCGAGACGGTGGTCGTTTCCCGCGGTTGCGACCGACAGGCGCAGCAGATCCTGATATTCGTCAACCGCCTTGATGACCGCTGTGAGGAAAAGCAGGAACTGCGCGTTCTCATACGGGGTTTTGCCGGGGTCGAGCAGGTTGACGCCGGTGTTGGTGCTGATCGACCAGTTGTTGTGCTTACCCGAGCCGTTTACGCCGGCGAATGGCTTTTCATGGAGCAGACAGGCCAGCCCGTGGCGGTCGGCAACCTTTTTCATCAGCTCCATTGTGAGCTGGTTGTGGTCGGTGGCAATGTTGGTGTTTGTGAAGATGGGAGCCAGCTCGTGCTGGGCGGGCGCGACCTCGTTGTGCTCGGTCTTTGCAAGGATGCCGAGCTTCCAGAGTTCCTGGTCAAGATCAGCCATGAACTGCGCGACGCGCGGCTTGATCGATCCGAAATAATGGTCCTCCAGCTCCTGGCCCTTGGGCGGCTTCGCACCGAACAGGGTGCGTCCAGTGAAGCGCAGATCCTTGCGCTTCAGATAAAGCTCCTTGTCGATGAGGAAGTATTCCTGCTCCGGGCCGACGGTGGTGAGAACCCGGGTGGCGGTGGTGTTGCCGAAGAGCCTCAGGATGCGCAGCGCCTGGGTATTGATCGCTTCCATCGAACGCAGGAGCGGGGTCTTTTTGTCGAGCGCCTCGCCGCTGTAAGAACAGAAGGCGGTCGGAATGCAAAGAACGTTTTCCTTGATAAAGGCGTAGGAGGTGGGGTCCCAGGCGGTGTAGCCGCGGGCTTCGAAGGTGGCGCGAAGCCCTCCGGACGGAAAGGAGGATGCGTCCGGTTCGCCCTTGATGAGCTCCTTGCCGGAGAACTCCATGATGACATTGCCGTCATCGAGCGGGGAGATGAAGCTGTCGTGTTTTTCCGCCGTGATACCGGTCATCGGCTGGAACCAGTGGGTGAAATGGGTGACGCCCTTTTCGACGGCCCAATCCTTCATTGCGTTTGCGACCACATTTGCAACGGTGATGTCCAGGATCTTGCCTTCGCGGACGGTTTTTTTCAGCGCCCTGTAGGTCTCCTTGGGAAGGCGTTCCTTCATGGTCGCATCGTTAAAAACCATGCTGCCAAAGATGTCCGGTACGGTGCTCATATAAACACAACTCCTTTTTCAAATAGCAACGGCGCCTGCGGACCAAGGTCCACAAGCGCCGTTGCTTTGCATGCTCACAGTATAGACGTGTAAAAAACAGATGTCAAGTATATTTTGCAAGATTTGTGAATGTGTCCTGCAAAATTCGTTCTATAAAGGCTGGAAATGTTTGTTTTATACAACATTTCGGGGAAAGCTGCATTTTTTGATTCAAAATTCTTGACAGTGTGTCCACTTATAAGGTATCATTGCCACATTGGACAAAGACGTTCAGAAAATGGCGCCGCCCGCGCGGCCGCCGTTTTCTGAACGTCTTTTGCGTTAAGCTGTTTATCTGAAATGATGGAGGGACTTTACTATGTTGCAGGAGGATCTGAATCCGCGGCAGCGCGAAGGGGAAATCCGAATCCCTTCCGGCTGTGCCATCAGCGGCATCTTCCAAAAGGACGGCAAACGCGTTTCGGGAGACGCGATCATCCGTTCAATCGCCACCATGCACGACCGTTCGAACGGCTTGGGCGGCGGTTTCGCGGGCTATGGCATCTATCCCGAATATAAGGACGCGTACGCGTTCCATGTCTTTTATGACGACGCTGATGCAAAGGCGGCCTGTGAAAAATACCTGGAAGCGCATTTCGACGTGGTGAACCTTTCGAAAATCCCAGTGCGCAAATCCCGCAGGATTGTGAACGAGCCGCTCATCTGGCGGTATTTTGTCCTGCCGCAGCACAACCGCCTGGCGGACAGCCAGCTTGACGAGGCGGAATACGTCAGCCGCTGCGTCATCCGCGTGAACACCCGGATCGCGGGCGCGTATATCTTTTCCTCCGGCAAGAATATGGGCGTGTTTAAGGCGGTTGGTTTCCCGGAGGACGTGGGCGAATACTACCGGCTTGACGAATACGCGGGCTACTGCTGGACCGCCCACGGACGTTATCCGACCAACACACCCGGCTGGTGGGGCGGGGCGCACCCGTTCGCCATGCTTTCCTATTCGATCGTGCATAACGGCGAGATAAGCTCCTACGACGCGAACCGCCGCTTTATCGAAATGTTTGGTTACAAATGCACCCTGCTCACCGACACCGAGGTCATCACCTATATCATCGACTATCTCGTGCGTAAGCAGGGACTGACACTGGAAGAAATGGCCAGCGTCATCGCCGCGCCCTTTTGGTCGACCATCGCGGGCTACCCGCCTGAAAAGCGGGAGAAATACACCTACCTGCGGAACGCCTTTTCAAGTCTTCTCATCACCGGCCCGTTTTCCATCCTGCTCGGCTTCGACGGCGGCATGATGGCATTAAACGACCGCCTCAAGCTGCGTTCGATGGTCATTGGCGAAAAGGGACAGACGGTCTATGTTGCGAGCGAGGAATGCGCTATCCGCGCACTGGAGCCGGAGCTTGATAAAATCTGGTCGCCGCGCGGCGGCGAACCGGTCATTGTACGGCTTAACGAAGGAGGCGCGCGGTAATGCCTGTGAATTTTCTCTATCCCGAATATGAACTCGTGCGCAATCACGACAAGTGTATCACCTGCCGCGTCTGCGAACGCCAATGCGCGAACGAAGTGACGCGCTATGACGCCGAGCTGGGCCGTATGATCAGCGACGACGCGAAATGCGTCAACTGCCACCGCTGCGTTTCGCTCTGTCCAACCCACGCGATCAAGATTGTGAAGAGCGATCACACCTTCAAACAGAACGCCAACTGGACCGGCGCGGCCATTTCGGCAATTTACCGGCAGGCGGGCACCGGCGGTGTGCTGCTCTCTTCGATGGGAAACCCCGAGCCGTTCCCGGTCTATTGGGACAAGATACTCATCAACGCTTCCCAGGTGACGAATCCGTCGATTGATCCCCTGCGTGAGCCGATGGAAACCAAGACCTTTCTGGGCAAGAAGCCGGACCGTATCGAACGGGATGAGAGTGGGCGGATCGTAAACAACCTCACTCCACAGCTCGAATTGTCGGTTCCGGTCATGTTTTCGGCCATGAGCTACGGTTCGATTTCCTATAACGCGCATGAGAGTCTCGCGCGCGCGGCCTGTGAACTTGGCACCTACTATAATACCGGCGAAGGCGGCCTGCATGAGAATTTCTACCAGTACGGCCCACACACTGTCGTGCAGGTGGCGTCCGGACGGTTTGGCGTACACCGTGACTACCTTGAGGCGGGCGCTGCCATCGAGATCAAGATGGGACAGGGCGCGAAGCCGGGCATCGGCGGGCACCTGCCGGGCGAAAAGATCGTGGGTGACATCTCCTCTACCCGGATGATCCCCGAAGGTTCCGATGCGATTTCACCCGCGCCGCACCACGACATCTATTCGATCGAGGATCTGCGCCAGCTGGTCTATTCCTTAAAGGAAGCTACCGCCTACCAAAAGCCGGTCATCGTCAAGATCGCGGCGGTGCATAACGTCGCGGCCATTGCGAGCGGCGTGGCGCGTTCGGGCGCGGACATCATCGCGATCGATGGTTTTCGCGGGGGCACCGGCGCGGCCCCGACCCGCATCCGAGACAATGTTGGCATCCCGATCGAGCTCGCGCTCGCGGCGGTCGACTCCCGTCTGCGCGAGGAGGGCATCCGCGGAAACGTCTCGGTGGTGGTGGGCGGTTCGATCCGCTCCTCCGCCGATATCGTCAAAGCGGTCGCGCTCGGTGCGGACGCGGTCTACATCGCGACCTCGGCACTGCTCGCGCTCGGGTGCCACCTCTGCCGCAGCTGCCAGGCGGGCCGCTGCAACTGGGGCATCGCAACCCAGCGTCCGGAGCTGGTCAAACGTCTGAACCCGGACATCGGCTATAAGCGCTTGGTCAATCTTGTCACCGCCTGGGATCATGAGATCAAGGAGATGATGGGCGGAATGGGCATCAATTCGATTGAGGCGCTGCGGGGCAACCGGCTGATGCTGCGCGGCATTGGACTCACCCAGAAGGAGCTTGACATCCTCGGCATCAGACACGCCGGCGAATAAGCGCGTCTATGAAAGTTTCGAAAGCCTTCTCAAAGGCTGCGGGGCTCCGGAACGGAGCCCTGGTTGCACGACGTGGCGCGCGGAAGCCTTCTTGGGCCCGCAGGCCCCACTTTAAACACATTTTTTCTTTGGTTCTTTCTTTTTTGCGGGAGAAAAAAGAAAGAAAATGGATTGAGAAAACCGAGGGGATAGGAGCTGGGTTATGAAACGGATCTATGTCAACGAAAAGTGGTGCCTCGGGTGCCATCTGTGCGAATACTACTGCGCGTTCGCCAACTCCGGGCAGGACGATATGGTGAAGGCGCTCAAGGATATCACGATCAACCCGCGCATCCAGATCGAACAGCGTGGGAACATCAGCTTCGCGGTTTCCTGCCGCCACTGCGACGAACCGCTCTGCGTCAAGGGCTGTATCACCGGCGCGCTCACCATTGAGGGCGGAGTCATCACCATCGGGCAGGAAAAATGCGTGGGCTGTTACACCTGCATCATGTCCTGCCCGTATGGCGCCATTATGCCGTCAAGCGACCACCGCGCGATCCAGAAATGCGAGCTCTGCACCAAAAACAATGCGGGAGAGCCTGCCTGCGTCAAGGGATGCCCAAACAAGGCGATTGTGTATGAAGAGAGGGGCGCGCGTGGATGAAATATGTCATCATCGGAAATTCGGCGGCGGCCGTCGGCGCGGTCGAAGCGATCCGTACCCGAGACCAGGACGGCCTGATCACAGTGGTCGCGAAGGAGCCGCACCACGTCTATTCCCGGCCGCTCATCTCCTACCTGCTGCGAGGGGAAACCGACGGGGAGCGGATGAAATACCGCCCGGACGACTTCTATATAAAAAACGGCGTGCAGGCCCTTCTTGGCGAGTCCGCCTGCGCCATCGACCCGGATAAAAAGGAGGTGGCGCTCAAAAGCGGTGGGAAACTTCTTTATGATAAGCTCCTTGTTGCCGCTGGTTCGCAGCCGTTTGTGCCGCCGGTGCAGGGCGCGGCAAAGGTGAAACGGAAATTTACCTTCCTGTCGCTTGACGACGCGCGCGCCTTACATCAGGCGCTGTTCCCCGAGGCGCGGGTGCTGATTCTGGGCGCAGGGCTCATAGGCCTCAAGTGTGCCGAGGGTATTGCGGACAAGGCTGCTTCAGTCACAGTGGTTGACCTGGCCGACCGGGTACTGCCGTCGATCCTCGACGAACGCGGTTCCGAGATCATGCGCCGCCACATCGAGGCACAGAATGTGGATTTTCGTCTTTCGGACAGCATCGCTTCGCTCACCGGGGACACCGCGCTTTTAAAAAGCGGGGAGGTGATCCCGTTCGACATTCTCGTATTCGCGGTGGGCGTGCGCCCGAACACTGATTTGGTGCGCGCAGCGGGCGGCGCGGTGAACCGCGGTGTCGTCACCGACACCCGCTGCTGCACCACTCTGCCGGACGTCTACGCGGCAGGCGACTGCGCCGAAAGCCACGACATCACCACCGGCATAGACCGGGTGCTGGCGCTTTGGCCAAATGCCTACATGCAGGGCGAATGCGCGGGACTCAATATGGCGGGCGGCGACAGGATATTCGACCGCGCCATGCCGATGAACGCGATTGGCTTCTTCGGCCTGCATATCATCACGGCGGGCAGTTGCGAAGGCGAAAGCTGTGTTTTCGAGCAGGACGGAAGTTACAAACGGCTGGTCATCCGGGACGGAAAGCTGGTGGGCTATATCCTGATCGGCGCGGTGGAGCGCGCGGGTATCTACACCGCGCTTATCCGCGATCGCACGCCGCTCAACTCGATCGATTTTGAGCTGATTAAGGAAAAACCGCAGCTGATGGCCTTTTCGAAAATGGACCGCCTGCGCAAACTGGGGGGACTGGATTGATGAAAATCACGGTTGGAAATATGAACTTTCAGGAGCTGAACGAAAAAATCCGAGCAAGCGCCGACCGGCAGATCCGGCTTGAAAACTGTATTGGGCAGCGGTATATTGCAAGCGGGCTTGCAGATCGGGAAATATACATCACCGGCGTGCCGGGCAATGCCCTGGGTGCGTATCTCAGCGGCGGATCGATCACGACCGCTGGAAACGCACAGGACGCGGCCGGCGACACAATGAACGGCGGCGAGATCGTCATCCATGGTTCTTGCGGCGACGGTAGCGGTTATGGAATGCGCGGCGGCAGAATCTATATCCATGGCAATGTTGGTTACCGGGCGGGCATCCATATGAAGGCCTATCGGGAAAAGCTGCCGGTCATGGTGATCGGCGGGGTAGCGGGAAGCTTTTTGGGGGAATATCAAGCAGGCGGACTGATTGTTGTGCTGGGGCTTGGGAGAAGCGCGGATACGCCGATTACCGGTTATTTCTGCGGCACCGGGATGCACGGCGGAAAGATCTTTCTGCGGTGCGCCGCCCCGCCGGCCAGCCTGCCTGATCGGATTCTTGTGCGGGAAGCGGCCGCCCAGGATCTTGCGGAAATTGAACCATACGTCACCGAATTCTGCAAAAAATTTGGTGAGGACCGCGCGGAGATTTTGGACAGCCGGTTTTATGTCCTGACCCCGGACAGCAAGAATCCATATAAACAGCTTTATACCTATAATTAAACGTGGTACAATAAAATTGCAGGAAACCGATTACAGAAAGAAAGCGGCGTATGGTTTGGAAGGGGTTTGGTTATGGATTATACAATGAACGAAGTGCTGCGGTTTGTTGAAGAAAATGATGTAAAGTTTGTGCGTCTGGCCTTCTGCGATATCTTTGGCACGCTTAAAAATATTTCGATCATGGCGAACGAATTGGAGCGCGCATTCCAGCAGGGAATCGGTTTCGACGCTTCGGCAGTCGAAGGGTTCATGAACGTGGAGGAAAGCGATCTGCTCCTCTTCCCGGATCCGGGCACATTGGCAGTGCTGCCATGGCGGCCCGCGCAGGGGCGGGTTGTGCGGTTTTACTGTGACATCCGGCATCCGGACGGCCGTCCGTTCGCAGGGGATGGCCGGAGTATCCTCAAAAACGCGGTGGCAAAAGCCGCCGCGGCCGGATATGAGGTGCGTGTCGGCGCGGAATGTGAATTCTATCTGTTCCAGATGGATGAACACGGCGAACCCACCAACATCCCGCACGATCAGGGCGGCTATCTCGATATTGCGCCGCTTGACCGCGGGGAGAATGTCCGGCGGGAAATCTGCCTGACGCTGGAGGAGATGGGGATCTATCCGGAAAGTTCCCACCATGAGCAGGGACCGGGCCAGAATGAGATCGATTTCCGCTATTCGGACGCGCTCTCCTGCGCGGACAATTTCATCACCTTCAAATCGGTGGTGCGCACCATCGCCGCGCGCGACGGGCTGTTCGCGTCGTTCATGCCCAAGCCGTTCCCGGACAAGAGCGGAAGCGGCATGCACATCAACCTGTCGCTTTTTAAAGATGGGATCAACCTGTTCACCAACCGGGGGAATTTCCACAGCCCGGTCGCACATAGCTTTATTGCGGGCGTGATGCGCCGCATTCCGGAGATCACCCTGTTTCTCAATCCGACGGCCAACTCCTACCGCCGGCTCGGCGCCTTTGAGGCGCCCGCCTATGTGAGCTGGTCGCGGGAGAACCGCTCCCAACTCATCCGTATCCCGGCGGCGGACGGGGAATACGCCCGGTTCGAACTGCGTTCGCCCGATCCGCAGTGTAACCCGTACCATGCGTTCGCGCTGCTGATGGAAGCGGGTTTGGAGGGCGTGCGGGAAGGCCTGCCGCTGCCTGAACCGTTGAATCTGAACCTGTATGCCGCGCCCGCCGCGCTGCTTGCGCAATGTGAAAAGTTGCCGGGTGATCTGGGGGAAGCGGTGGAAAAAGCGGCGTCCAGCGCTTTCGTGTCACGGGCGCTGCCTCAGGAGACGGTGGAGAAACTGGTCTGTGTGCGGAAGAAGGAATGGCGGGACTGTCAGGCCGCTGCCGACCGGGATGGTTTCGAGTGGAGGCATTCGTTTGACCGGCTGTAAAATAGGGGCGGATTGCTCTTTGGAGGGGTGACGGCATGGAAAGCGTTTTTATCGTATCCAGTTCCCAGCAGGCGGCCGATCTGCTCAGCGGCCTGCTGGGGACAGCGGGATACCGCCAGACAGCTTATGCAAAGTCCGGCGCTGAAGCGCGCCGGATGCTGATCGATAACGATTTTGGCCTCATCCTGGTAAATACGCCGCTGACGGATGAATTCGGGCATGAACTGGCCATTTCGGTTTCTCAGATGACCACGGCGGGGGTCATGCTGCTTGTGAAAAACGAAAATGCGGACGAAGTATCAGCCAGGGTGGAGGATTATGGTGTGCTGGTCGTGGCAAAACCGGTCATCCGGCCGCTCTTCTTTCAGGCGCTCAAGCTGGTGAGCGCGGCGCGCAACCGGATCGTGGGTCTGCAGAGCGAAAACGTCAGACTGCAGAGCAAGATTGAAGAGATCCGCTTGGTCGACCGCGCGAAGTGCGCGCTCATCCAATACCTCAATATGACCGAACCGCAGGCTCACCGATACATCGAAAAGCAGGCAATGGATATGCGCACCACCCGCCGCGAAATCGCGCAGAACATTTTAAAAACCTACGAGGTGTAAAAGAACAATATAAGGGGCGCCGGCTAAAGCCGGCGCCCCTTATACATTGCGAAAAATCAGAATATCATGTCTTTTGCAAGCTGGAACAGCACCTGCTGGACTTCAAGGATCGGCTCGCAGTCAACAAATTCATTTGGCTTGTGGCAGACCCCCAGGTCGCCCGGTCCGAAGGACATCGTATTCGGATTCGAGAGCGAACCCGCGATGACCGCGGCGTCGGTATAGCAGGAGAAGAAATTGATGACCGGCTCCTCACCCAGCACCTTCCGATAAGCATCTATGGCCGCGTTGTAGAGTTTTGCATCCGGATCGCGCTCGATCGGGGGCCGCTGAGCAATGATGTCATAAGTGACTTTTACGCCCTTGACAACCGCCTCGGCGTCCGCGATCGCCTCATCGAGGATGCGGATGGCATCCTGTGGGGTGGTCGGCGGGGAGAGACGCACATCAATGCACAGATCTACCTGATCGGAAACGACGTTCGTGTTGATGCCGCCCGCTATGGTGCCGAACGCAACCGTGGAATCACCCAGCTCCGGATGGCTCGGGAACCGTTCGATTCGCTCGCGGAATCCGTGGATCACTTCGCCCATTGCCGCGATGGCATCGATTCCCTGCCACGGGGTGGAAGCGTGAGCGGCGCGGCCCTGCGCGTGGATTTTAAACCAGATCTTGCCCTTGTGGGCGACAATAATTTCCTTTTTGGTGGGTTCCTGGTCGGCGACCCAGCTGTCCGCCCGGACCCATCCGCTGGTCATCGACTGTTCCGCGCCGGTCATGACGTTGCCCTCCTCGTCGAACGAGGCAATGAACACAAAGGAGTGCTTCGGCTTTTTACCCATCTCGGCGAGCGATTTGAGGGTCATCATGGCGCAGGCCATGCCCGATTTCATGTCGCATGCACCGCGGCCGTAAATTTTCCCGTCGATGATCTGGGCGGCGTAGGGATCACAGTTCCAGCCTTCGCCCTCGGGGACGACATCCATGTGCGAGATGTAGACGAGATTCGGATGCTCGATTTCACCCGGGAGATGGGCGATGACGTTGAATCGCTTGGGATCCGCCGGATACGGATCGCGAAAGACTTCCACACCCGGCAGTTTGGAGCACCAATCGTAGATGAAATTTCCAACTTCGGTTTCATAAACGCCAGGGTTTGTGCTCTTGTGGCGCACCAGCTGTTGGGTCAGCTGGATGACCTCATAGTCCGCGTAATTTTTCATAGTCAGACACCTTCCTTACAAAAAATATCTCCGAAAATATCCACCTCTATGATACAACTCTTTGTCTGCAAGGTCAATTTTTTCGGGTGTTTTCTACGAAAAATTGGTATATAGGACGATTGGAGTTGGTACAGATGTGCAATAGCCTGATCGGATTTTTTGAAAGTGCGGCTTGACAGAAAATTTTTAAAGTGATATATTTATCTCATAAGATACAAATAAATCACATTGGAGGAATCTGTATGAAGCTTCCGCGCCTTTCCATCGTCCGTTCCAAACAGGTGGAGCTCATCTGCACCGGCACGATCGGCGCTCTGCTGCTCTACGCCGGGCTGCCGATTGAAAAACCCGCATGGACCATGCTGTTCGTCATGCTGTTTGCGCTGCTCGCCGGACTGGGAATCGTCCTGGAGGTCCTCATTCCGAAGGAGAAATCGGACGAACGGGCCAGGAAAAACGAAGCGCAGGCGGATGCCCTGGTATTTAACCTGGTCTATATTGCCGCTGCCGTGGTTACGCTGCTCACGCTTGGCGAGGTCAGCCTCTCAATCACCTCCACCGAAGTGATCTACTGCTTTGTGGCCATGGGGATCCTGCGCAGCGGTGTCTTTCTCTACTATGAGCGGTTCGGGGAGTAAGGCATGCTGAAGACGAAGATACGCGAACTGCGGGCACGCGCCGGGATGGAACAGGGGGAGCTTGCGCGGCTGGTACAGGTGCGCAGGGAAACGATCGGCCGGCTGGAAAAAGGACAGTACAACCCCTCCCTCAAGCTTGCGATGGATATTGCGCGGGTGTTCGGCAAGACGGTGGAGGAGATTTTTACCTTCACCGAAGGACCGGAAAAATAATTCCCCGGCGGGACAGAAGTCCCGCCGGGGAGAAGAGGGGGAATAGAAAGGGGATATCAATAATTTTGAGCGCGCACCTGGAACCATGCCTGTGGTTTCTCGCAGACCGGACACATCTTGGGCGCTTCGGGTCCCTCGAAGATATGGCCGCAGTTGAGGCAGATCCAGGTGACCTGCTGCGGCTTTTTGAATACCATCTGGTTCTTGACATTCTGGAGCAGCGTTTCATAGCGTTCCATATGCTCTTTTTCCACTTGGCCAACCAGTGAGAACAGCGCGGCGATCTTGTCGAAGCCTTCGGCTTTGGCTTCCTCGGCAAAGGTTTTGTACATCTCTTCCCATTCGTAACGCTCGCCGTTGGCGGCGTCCTGCAGGTTCACATCGGTGGCGGGCATGCTTTCATGCACCAGCTTGAACCAGATTTCAGCGTGTTCCTTTTCATTATTCGCGGTCTCCTCGAAAATGCGGCCGATCTGTTCAAAACCATCCTGTTTGGCTTTGGCAGCATAGAAGGTGTATTTGTTGCGGGCCTGGCTTTCGCCGGCAAACGCGGCAAGCAGATTGGCTTCGGTTTTGGAACCTTTGAGAACTTTCATATCCATAAAACTCCTTTGTCAGAATCTTTATGGATAGTTTCGCCCAAAAAAACCCGCTTCATACAATGAAGCGGGTTTTTTTTACCGTTATTCCTGCAAATTTTCCACAGCGTCGGCGGCTCCGTCCATCCAGTCGCCTTCAAACAGCTCGACAACGCCTTTATCCACGACCTGTGCGATGTCGGGATTGATCGGCAGCTTCGCAAGCACCTTGAGCCCATGCTGCGCGGCGATTGCATCGATGTGGCTCTCGCCGAAAATCTGAATCTTTTTGCCGCAGTCGGGACACTCGACATAGCTCATATTTTCCACAATACCGAGAATCGGGATTTTCATCATGTCGGCCATCTTGACCGCCTTTTCCACGATCATCGAAACCAGTTCCTGCGGGGAGGCCACCACAATGATCCCATCGAGCGGGATCGACTGGAAAACGGTGAGCGGCACATCTCCGGTTCCGGGCGGCATATCAACAAACAGGTAATCCACATCGTTCCAGATCACATCGGTCCAGAACTGTTTGACCACGCCGGCAATGGCCGGACCGCGCCAGATGACAGGATCGCTCTCGTTCTCAAGCAGCAGATTGATCGAGATAACGTCGATGCCGGTTTTGCTCTTGACCGGGTAGATCCCCTCCGGACCGCCTTCGGCGCGTTCATGCAGGCCGAACGCCTTGGGGATCGACGGGCCGGTGATATCCGCGTCCATGATTGCGGTGTTGTAGCCGCGGCGGTTGAGGAGCACCGCGAGCATCGAGGTGACAAGGGACTTGCCGACGCCGCCCTTACCGCTCACCACGCCAATTACCTTGCGGATACAGCTCAGTTCATGGGGCTTTTCGAGGAAATCCTCCGGCTTCATCTGCCGCTCGCTGCAGTTTTGGCTGCAGGATTCACAATTGTGGTTACATTCGCTCATTTAACAGTACATCTCCTTTTGGAGTATTATCCACACGAATATTAGTATATTGCGCCCTGGACGGTTTGTCAAATCGAAAATCGGCCTTCACAATGCGGTTGCAGGATTGCTTCCAGCGTTTCGCGCGGGAGCTCCCGGATGGGGCGGATGGGTTCAGGCTGTGGTTCATATGGCGCGATCTGCTTTTCAAACCAGACAACGTCGCGCCATGCACCGCACTTGAAGCCCGTGTTCCGGAAAAAACCAGCCCGGGTAAAGCCCATCGAGAGATGCAGCTTTTCGCTTTTCAGGTTTGGCTGGGTGACCACACCGTAAACCGTTTTGATATTCTGCAGCTTCAAAACTTCCATTAAAACCCCATATAATTTCCGACCGAGTCCTTTTGATGTGACGGACGGGTCAAGGTAGATCGAAAGTTCGGCGTTCCACTGGTATGCTTCCCGCTCCATCTGCCGGTGGGCGTAAGCATATCCGACGGCCCGCCCGCCTTCCTCGCAGACCAGGTAAGGATATACGCTGGAAATGGATGCAATCCGCTCGGAAAACGCCTGCTCGGTGGGGAGGGTGTATTCAAAGGTGATTGTGGTTTCGATATACTGCGCATAGATGCGCAGCAATGCCGCGGCGTCATCGGGGGCGGCAAACCGGATTTTCATGAGAATTCCTCCTGGAGATTTCTGGCTTTTATCTTAACACGAAGCGGCGGTCTTGACAAGGCGCGCATGGGAAAAGAGAAGGCGTGAAATGATTGCACATTTCACGCCGTACTGATAAAATAGAAGGGAACGCTCAGGAAGGATCGGGCTGTGCCGCCGGGGCGGCCGGAAAGAGCCGCCAGCGTTCACAGCACAGACAGATGAGATGCTTTTTGAACCAGCCCGCACAGGTCCCCACTGTCAGAGCGGCGACCAGCGTGCCTTCCCGCACGCCCGAAATATGATGCATCGCCAGAAGCGAAATGAGGATCGCCAGGATCACAAGCGTGACATCGCAGCCGGTTTTCGCCTTGCCGAACGCGACGCCCCACTTTTGAGAAATCGCCTTGGCCATCCCGTCCGCCGGGAGGATGAGCGCGTCCGCGACCACCTCAACCGCCACACCGAACCCCAGCGCCGCACATCCGAGCAGAAGCATTGCGATTTGGGACAGATAATTTGGCAGAGGGACTGCGCGCAGAAAATACATATTCAGATCGATCCCGGCGCTGAATACGAGCGTCGCGGGAAGCTGCAGCAGCTGGGTCAGCTCGAAATCCCGCCGGAGGATCGCCGCCTGCACGCCAAGCATCACGATGTTGGTGAGCAGGGTGAAGGTGCCAAGCGACAGCGGGAAGAGAAAGGTGAGCACATAGGCGAGCGAGGAAATCGGGGAGGTGCCGAGCCCCGCGCGGGTGACCAGCGCGACGCCGGCCGCGCAGAAATAAAGCCCGGCGAAAAAGACGGCATAACGACGGAAAAGCTGGGAACGAAGCATTTCAACACCACTAACTAATGTTTTTTATCTCTAAAAAATATTTTTATTAAACTTGTCCGTCTTTATTTTACCACGCCAAAGCAGAAAATAGCAACGAAATAATGACCAAAAAAACCGAAAAAATTTTAATGAAATTGCGAATGTCAAACGGATGGAAAGGAGGCGCGGGATGGATCGGACCATTTTGCACTGCGACTGCAACGGCTTTTACGCATCGGTGGAATGTATCCTGCGTCCCGAATTGCGCGAGACCCCGATGGCGGTCTGCGGAGACCCGGAAAGCCGCCATGGGATCATCCTGGCCAAAAACGAGCTGGCCAAGCGTTATCAGATTCAAACCGCCGAAACGGTCTGGCAGGCCAGGCGCAAATGTCCAGGCCTTACGCTGGTGGCGCCTCATCGGGATCAGTATCAGAAATATTCACGGCTGGTCAACGCGATCTATGCGCGCTATACCGATCAGATCGAGCCGTTCGGCATTGATGAGAGCTGGCTGGATGTGACCGGCAGCCGCGGGCTTTTCGGGGACGGCAAAACCATCGCGGATGAGATCCGGCGGGTGGTGCGCGCCGAACTTGGTCTCACGGTGTCGGTCGGGGTCAGCTTCAATAAGATATTCGCCAAACTCGGCAGCGATTACAAAAAGCCGGACGCCACCACCATTATCAGCCGGGAGAATTTCCGGGAGATCGTTTGGCCGCTGCCAGTGACCGATCTGCTCTATGTGGGAAAAGCTGCGGCGCAGATCCTCCGGCAGGTTGGCATCACCACAATTGGGGAACTGGCGAAAGCCGACCGGGAGGCGCTTTCAAAACGCCTTGGGAAGATGGGTGAGACACTGCACGACTATGCCTGTGGGTTGGAGGACAGCCCGGTGCGCCCGGCGGATGAAGCGCGGGAGATGAAATCGGTCGGAAACGGCATGACTTATAAGCGCAACCTGCACGGGATGGCAGATATCCGGCTTGGCGTACTCACGCTGGCAGATGAGGTTGCCGCCCGGCTGCGGCGCCACGGCATGAAATGCAGGACGGTGGTGGTGACCATCCGCGACCCGGATTTTAAAACAATCACCCGGCAGCGTCCGCTTGAAAAGGCAAGTCATCTGGGCAAAGAACTGTCCGACGCGGCGCTTGCGATTGTCCGGGAGTCGTGGGATCTGCGCAGACCGATCCGGATGCTGACCATCACCGCCGCAAATCTGGTGGAGGATGGGTTGGAAACCGAACAGCTGAGCTTTTTCACTCCGCAGCAGGATGAGCAGGCACGCGAAAAGCAGGAAAAGCTGGAGAACGCGGTGGATGGTATCCGTGACAAATTCGGTAAGAGCGCGATCAGCCGGGCCGGGGTACTCGGCAACGATCTGGGGATCGACCGGCACCGGGAGCTGCCGGAGGGATACAAGGGCCCCTGACCGCGGGATCGATGGGCCGAAAAAGCGTCTTGGGAAACGGCGGGACAGCCGTTTCCCAAGACGCTTTGCAGGTTGCGGTTATTCAGCCGCTTCAGTGTCTTTTCAGCTTGCAGATGGCCTGCGTCATCGTGCCCATCGGACACCAGACGCACCAGGAGCGCGGTTTCCAGAGCAGCATGCTTACCATCCCGAGGATGGTGGAGGTGAGCATCAAGCTGTAAAAACCAAAAGCGAACTGCGCCACCCACGGTGTGACCGCAGTTCCCTGGTAGGCAAAATGCCAGGGCAGCCGGAAGGTCCAGAGCAGGGTGACCGTTTCATGCAGGTTCCGGCTGCCTGAAAATACCAGCCAGGTGGAAAAAAGCATGTTGATAAACATCAAAAGGAAAAAAGTCAAAAAGCCGTAGCGCCACCATTTGGCTCCGATCCAGCCGGGGGTGGGGCGGTTGCGGGACAGGCGGCTGCCAAGCAGTTCGAAGAGCTGGCCGCGCCCGCAGTAACGATTGCAGTACCCTTTTGAACCGCCGAAAACCGCGAAGCCAAGCGGCACCAGAAAACAGATCATTCCCAGCCACGCGAACAGGATGTTGAAAAACCCGAGCGCCAGATAAACGGCAGATGCGACCCAGAGAAAATCGTACCATTTTTTGGATTTTTTCACGCGGTTTCCACCTCCTTGACAGCGATTGCCCCGGCAGGACAGATTTTGGCGCACCTGCCGCACCCGATACAGAGCGCTTCACTGATTGTGGCGACGATGCCGCGCGGAACCGAAAGGGACGCGCACGGGCAGATTTTGATGCAGGCGCCGCAGGCTACGCACCGATCCGGATTGATATTGGCCAGCCGTTTTGCCATGAGATGACTCCCCTTTTCTTTATGCTGAAACCAGCATACCACAGCCTATGCCCTCATTTCTGTGACCAGGTCACAGAAATGAGGAGCGGCCCGCTTCGGAGATCTAATCTGAAGCGGGCCGCTTTTTATAGAAAGCGCGTGTAATCCGCGCCGTTGACTTTTTGGCCTGTCCAACCCGCCGGACCGGTATTCCGACCATCCGGCGGATGAACAGTGATAATCATAAATCCATGGCTTTTGCGGACAGCCAAGGATTGTATCCGCATGTTTGGCGGCAAATGATGGTTGTGATGAGAGGGATAAAATGGTATCACGCTTAAAAAAGAGAGTTTTCAGGGTTATTGCTGCATCGGCATCACCGGCCCTTTCCTTTGGTGTGATTACAGTATAGCGGGACTCTATGAAGCCCGTTTGAAGAATTTTTGACTTTTAACGGGGAAAAATCTGACTAAACTGTTTCGTAAAATTGAACGTTGGACGGATTGCCCAAATATAAAGAGAAATATTCATCGCTTTGACGAATTTTACGTGGATTTTACAGAGCTGAGCTTGTGACTTTACAATGTAAAACTATAATAGCACTCGTACAAAAGAGAATCTGTACGACAAAACAGCAATGAATTTTACATGAAATAAGAAAGGTGAAAAACTATGAAAAGAATTCTTGGCATAACACTTGCGGCAATGATGTCCCTTTCGCTGCTCGCCGGATGCGGCGGCTCCGATGAGCCTTCTTCGAGCACCGCCCCCGCGGCGCCCGCTTCCTCCGCAGCCCCGGCTTCTTCCGAAGCGCCCAAAGGTATGGAAGGCCCGATCACCGTTGTCTCCCGGGAACCCGGTTCCGGTACCCGCGGCGCGTTTATCGAATTGATGGGCATTGAGGAGAAGGGCGCGGACGGTACAAAGACCGACCACACCACTCAGGATGCGGTTATTGCCAGCCAGACCAACGTGGTTATGACCAACGTCGCGGGCGACCCGAACGCGATCGGTTACATCTCCCTCGGTTCGCTCAATGACACCGTGAAAGCGGTCAATGTTGACGGCGTGGAAGCGAACGCCGAAAATGTCAAAGCCGGCACCTATAAGGTCGCGCGTCCCTTTAACATCGCCACCAAAGGCGAGCCCACTGGCCTTGCGAAGGATTTCATCGACTTCATCATGTCAAAAGAAGGCCAGCAGATCGTAGTTGACGCCGGCTACATCGCGGTTGCGGATGACGCCGCCGCCTATGCGGGTGACAAGCCCCAGGGCCGTCTGGTCATCGCTGGATCCTCCTCGGTTTCCCCGGTTATGGAAAAGCTGGCCGAAGCCTACAAAGCGGTCAATGCCGGCGCTGAGATCGAACTGCAGACCAGTGACTCCACTGCGGGCATGACCGCCGCGATCGACGGCACCTGCGACATCGGCATGGCTTCCCGCGGGCTCAAAGATACCGAATCCGCCGAGCTTGTCGGCCTGGCGATTGCAAACGATGGCATCGCGGTTGTGGTTTCTCCGGAAAATCCGGTTGAGAACCTGACCAGTGAGCAGATCAAAGGCATCTTCACCGGCGAAATCATCGACTGGGCCGACGCCCAGTAAACAGGACCAACCTCCTGTGTCCGGCCGCCGTGGGAGCGACGGCGGCCGGACACCCTCGAAAGAATTCCTCTGAAAGCGAGCGCTTTTTTTCTTTTCTTTCCTTCCGAAAAGGGGCGGACAAAAATCCGCCCCTTTTCCCAAAGCGGCGGCCAAAATCCGGAAAGGGTGTTACAATGAACAAATTCAAAGAAAAAGCGATGGAGATCCTCTTTTTGATCTGTGCACTGGCTTCGATCATCGCGGTGCTGCTGATCTGTCTGTTCCTTTTTGCGAACGGCCTGCCCGCGATGGCAAAGATCGGCGTGTTCGACTTCCTGCTCGGAGAAAAATGGGCGCCGTCCGATGTGCCCGCATCTTTTGGGATCTTCCCAATGATCCTGGGCAGCATCTATGTGACCGCCGGAGCAATCCTGATCGGCGTGCCGGTTGGAATCCTCACAGCCATCTATCTCGCATATTTCTGTCCCAAAAAGCTGCATGCGGTTTTAAAACCCGCGGTGGAACTGATGGCGGGCATCCCTTCGATCGTCTACGGCTTCTTTGGAATGGTCGTACTGGTGCCGGAAATCCGCACCATTGGACGGGCGCTCCAGCAGGCGGGCGTCTTTCGGAAGGTGGATAACGGAGGCAGCATCCTGACCGCTTCGATCCTGCTGGGTATCATGATCCTGCCCACCATCATCGGCGTGTCAGAATCCGCCCTGCGCGCTGTGCCGGGCAGTTATTATGAAGGCGCGCTGGCGCTTGGCGCGACCCATGAGCGCGCCGCTTTCTTCGCGGTTCTTCCAGCGGCAAAATCCGGTATCCTGGCGGGTATCGTGCTGGGCATCGGCCGGGCGATTGGCGAAACGATGGCGGTCGTGATGATCGCGGGCAACCAGCCGCGCATACCGCAGAATATTTTTCAGGGGGTGCGCACTCTGACGGCGAACATCGTGCTGGAGATGGGCTACGCCGCCGAGCTGCACCGGGAAGCGCTGATTGCGACCGGCGTAGTGCTGTTTGTATTCATCCTGCTCATCAATCTGACTTTCTCGGTGCTCAAAAGGAGGATGGGATAAATGGCGGGACAGAAAGACGCGGTCCGGGGGATCAACCGGGTCGGCATTGCCCGAAAATGCAAGGACTATCTGGCGCATCCGCTCTCGCTGCTCCTCTTTTTGCTGGTGACGCTTGCGGCGGTCATCACGGTATTCGTCCTCTTTTACATCATCGTTTATATCCTGGCCAAGGGCGTCCCTTACCTAACGCCCTCCCTTTTTGAGCTCACCTACACCTCGGAGAACGTTTCACTCTTTCCTGCGATCGTCACAACGGTGCAGATGACCTTTCTTTCGCTGCTCATTGCCGCGCCGCTTGGGATCTTCACGGCCGTTTACCTGGTGGAATATGCCAAACGCGGCAACAAGGTGGTCGAACTGGTGCGGATCACCTCCGAAACCCTCTCCGGAATCCCTTCGATCGTCTATGGGCTTTTTGGCATGCTCTTTTTCGTCACAGCGCTGCACTGGAGTTTCTCGCTCATCGCGGGCGCCTGCACGCTGGCAATCATGATCCTGCCGCTCATCATGCGCACCACCGAGGAAGCGCTCAAATCGGTGCCCGATTCCTTCCGCGAGGCCAGCTTCGGGCTTGGCGCGGGGAAACTTCGCACGGTCTTTAAAATTGTACTGCCGTCCGCAGTGCCGGGTATCCTGGCGGGTATCATCTTGGCTATCGGGCGCATTGTCGGCGAGACCGCCGCGCTCATCTACACAGCCGGCACGGTGGCGCAGATCCCCGGATCGCTGATGGCGTCCGGACGCACGCTGGCCATCCATATGTACGTGCTCTCAAGCGAAGGGCTCCACACAAACGAGGCTTACGCCACGGCGGTCGTTCTGCTGGTGACCGTCCTGCTGATCAACACGCTGTCCGCGGTAATCGCGAAACGACTGACAAAGGGGTAATATCCATGAACGGTATCAAATTTGCAATCGAGGATCTCGACCTTTATTACGGCGATTTTAAGGCGCTCAAGGATATCAACCTGCGGCTTCGGGAAAAGACGATCACCGCTTTTATCGGGCCTTCCGGCTGCGGGAAGTCCACCCTGCTCAAATCCCTTAACCGGATGAACGATCTGGTGGAGGGCTGCCGGATCACCGGGAAGGTGACGCTTGACGGGGAGGATATCTATGGAGATATGGACATCAATACGCTGCGCAAGCGGGTCGGCATGGTCTTTCAGAAGCCAAACCCGTTCCCGATGAGCGTCTACGACAATATCGCATATGGCCCGCGCACCCATGGAATCCGCTCAAAGGGCAAGCTCGACGAGATCGTCGAACAGAGCCTGCGTTCCGCCGCGATTTGGGACGAACTCAAGGACCGGCTCAAAAAATCGGCGCTCGGGCTTTCGGGCGGCCAGCAGCAGCGGCTTTGCATCGCCCGCGCGCTGGCGGTCGACCCGGAGGTTCTTTTGATGGACGAACCGACCAGCGCGCTCGATCCGATTTCCACTTCTAAAATCGAGGACCTTGTGTTAGAATTGAAGCAGAAATACACGATCATTATCGTGACCCACAATATGCAGCAGGCCACGCGCATCTCGGACGAGACGGCGTTCTTCCTGCTCGGCGAGGTGGTTGAGTTCTGCGACACCGAGCGGATGTTCTCGATGCCGGGAGACAAGCGAACCGAAGATTACATCACCGGCCGGTTCGGATGAGAAAACTGGAAAAGGGGAAAAGCCATGAGAAACCGTTTTGACAAGGAACTGGAACTTTTAAATACCGAACTGATTAAGATGGGCCAGCTTGTGGAAAGCGCCATCCGTGACGCGGTCAAAGCGCTTCTGGAAAAGGATCTCGCGCTTGCGAAAAAAGCGATTCAGTTCGATTCCGAAGTGGATGAAAAGGAAAAGGAGATTGAACACCGCTGCATGAAACTGCTTTTGCAGCAGCAGCCGGTCGCCGCCGACCTGCGGCTCATCTCCACCGCGCTCAAAATGATCACCGATATGGAACGCATCGGTGACCAGGCGCAGGATATCTCGGAAATCACCATCCGGCTCATCAATGAGGAATATATCGACTCGCTCGAGCACATCCCGCAGATGGCCGAGGCGACCATCAAAATGGTCACAGAAGCGATCGACGCCTTCGTCAGCCGCGACATGGCGCTCGCACAGGCGGTCATCGAATATGACGATGTGGTGGATAATCTCTTCATCGAGGTGAAGGACGACCTGATCCGCCTCATCCGCCAGGACCCGGCGAATGGCGAACAGGCGATCGACCTCATCATGGTGGCGAAATATTTTGAGCGGATCGGCGATCATGCGACGAATATTGCCGAATGGGTGGTCTTTTCGATCACCGGCGAGCATGTCGGGGACCATCCGGTCGATTAAACCCGGATGGCCGCCTTTGGCGGCAGATGGCGCTGGAAGCCCGCGGAGCGGGCGGATCACATGAGCAAAGGAGTTTATGCGGTATGGCAGGGACACGCATTTATCTGGTGGAAGACGACGAGAGCATCCGGGAACTGATCCTGTACGCCCTCACGAGCAGCGGGTTTGAAGCGCAGGGCTTTGACTGTGCCGAACCCTTTTGGGTGGCGGTGAAACAGCGCTCCCCGGGACTGGTGCTGCTGGACATCATGTTGCCGGGCGATGACGGCCTTGCCATCCTGCGCCGCTTGAAGGAGTCCGGCGGCACGTCGCAGGTGCCAGTGATCATGCTGACCGCAAAGGCCACCGAATACGACAAGGTGAAGGGGCTTGACCTCGGTGCGGACGATTACATAACCAAACCGTTCGGGGTTATGGAACTGATCTCACGCATTCGGGCGGTGCTGCGCCGCGTGAAACCCGAGGAGAATATCGCGCTTGTTTCCTGCGGGGGGATCACCCTCGATGAGGAGCGGCGCACCGTCACCTCACAGGGGGAGCCGGTTACGCTGACCTATAAGGAATTTGAGCTGCTCAGTTACCTTCTGCGCAATGAGGGGATTGTGCTCACCCGGGAAAAGATCATGGAACGGGTGTGGGGATTTGATTATGAAGGCGAAAGCCGCACGGTGGATATGCATATCAAATCGCTGCGGCAGAAGCTCGGCGCATGCGGCGCGCTGATCCAAACCGTGCGCGGCGTGGGTTATAAGGTTTCGGTTTAAGAAAGACAGGGGGATCACCCGTGAAAAGAAGAATGTATTGGAGTCTGTGCGCCACCTCGATTTTGCTTGTGCTGCTCACCATGGCGCTGACCCTCTGGTCGGTCTATGGGCTGCTTGTCCGGCAGGCAAAGACCGATCTGCGGCAGGAATATAACCTGATTGCAAGATCTATCACCTATGCCGCGCCAAACGCAGCTGATTACCTGGACAGTCTGGATCTGCGTCTTGAGAGCTTCCGCGTCACAATGATCGCGCCGGACGGCACGGTGCTCTTTGACACCGACAACAATTCCAATAAGATGGAAAACCACCTGTCCCGTCCGGAGATTGCCTCGGCGCTTGAAACCGGAAAGGGTGAAGACATCCGCCGGTCCGAAACGATGGGGCTGGATTCGTTCTACTATGCGGAAAAGCTTCCGGACGGCAGCGTGCTGCGCGTCTCGAACCAGACGCGCAGCATCGGCGCCGTATTTGTGAGCATCATCCCGCTGATTGCGGGGATCGTGCTGGTTATCCTGGTGGCGGGTATGGCGATTGCGTCGCGGCTGACCCGGCGGATGCTCCGCCCGATCGAAGAGCTCGCGAAGAACATCGGGAACACCGATACCCTCGAAGGCTATGAGGAACTCGAGCCGTTTTTCGTAAAAATCCGGGAACAAAACCGGTTGATCAGCCAGCAGATGGAGCATCTGCGCGAGGAGCGGGACACCATCCGGACGATTACCTCAAACATGAAGGAGGGACTGGTGCTTCTGGACAGAGGCCGTTCGATCCTTTCGGTCAACCGCAGCGCAATCTCCCTGCTTGGGGCCAAAAGCGCAGATTACACCGGAAAGAACCTGCTCAATCTTTCGCGCGGCGTGGAAATGGACGAATGTGTCGGAAGGGCGCTTGCCGGGGCCAGCGCCGATGTGGTTGTCGACTGCGACGGGCGCGCCTGCCACATTTTTGCAAGCCCTGTGCTGAACGCCGGGGAGGTCTGCGGCGCGATCGTGCTCATCATGGACGTGACCGAGCAGCAGAAGGCGGAGAAGATACGCCGCGATTTTACCGCGAACGTTTCCCATGAGCTCAAAACCCCGCTCACCTCGATATCTGGCTTTGCGGAGATGATCGAAAACGGCATGGTGGGGCAGGAGGCGGACGTGAAAAAATTTGCCGGCCGCATCTATCGCGAGGCAAGCCGTCTGATCACCCTCACCGACGACATCATCCGTCTCGCACGGATCGAGGAGGACGGCCGGGCGGATATGGAGCCGGTCGATCTCAAAGCGGTGGCGGACAGTGTGGTAAATACCCTCGCTTTTACCGCGGAGCAAAAACAGGTGGCGATTGCCGCCGGAGGCGGGCCGCTTACCGTGCAGGGCAATGCGCGCATGCTTGAGGAGCTCGTTTATAACCTCGCGGAAAATGCCGTCAAATATAATCGGCCGGGCGGCCGGGTGGATATCGGCGTGCGCCGGGAGGGGGACTGTGCGGTGCTCACCGTGTCGGACACCGGAATCGGAATTCCGAAGGAACATCAGGAGCGGATTTTTGAGCGTTTCTACCGGGTGGATAAATCCCGCTCGAAACAGACCGGCGGCACCGGGTTGGGGCTTTCGATCGTGAAGCATATCGTAGAGCGGCACGGCGGGACCATTTCGCTCGTGAGCGCGCAGGACGCGGGCACCACGGTTACGGCGCGCATCCCGCTGCAATAGACAGGTAAAAGTAAAAAGGCGGCTTCCCAAAGGGAAGCCGCCTTTTTACTTCATACCAGCATGCCGGTGATTGCATGGGAGATGAGGAATACCCCGGCGCCGCCAGTGACGAGCGGCGTGAGGATTTTCAGAAGGCGGTTGGTTTTGCAGGTGAACCACCGGTAAAGACTGTCAAAACGGTCCTGGCACCGGACATAGAGCAGATACATGAGCATGAGCGGCGCGGAATAGATGAGGTTATAGACCACAAGGATCGTCACGATCAGCCAGATGGGGAGGGCGTGGGTGAGCAGCACGGCCAGAAAAGCAAAGTAGGGAAGCGCCGAAGGCAGTTCGCAGAGGGTGGCCACGCTGCCGAGCACAAACAGGGACGCCGGCCCGACATGATGTTCCCGGTTCTGCTTTTCAGGGGGTGGGGAACCTTTAAGCGCGGCCAGATCGTCCTCGAGCGCGCGAATTTTTTCGCTGGTGAAGATATGGCTGGTGGCGACAATGAGGACGATGCCCAAAAGCAGCTCCGCCGTAAGCAGAAGCGCGAGATGCCGGGTGAAGAAGTCGGCGAGGAAGCTTCTCAGCAGCGCCGCGGCGCCGAAATAGACGAGCAGGCCTCCCAGAAGATTTGTAAAGAAGGTGGCGCTGATGTAAAACCAGATATGCTGCCGGCGGCGGGCCAGTCCCTGCAGCACAAACTGTTGTGCGATCGCCACCGGGTTCAGGCTGTCCACGACGGCGGCCGCAATTGCGATTGCAAAAATCGAATACATAGGTACGGCTCCTTTACTACGAAAATCCACCTCAAACCAGACTATGGCGGTTTGGCTTTTTTGGTGCGGGCCGGATCGCCGGGGAAAAGAAAAATCGTCAGGCCTGTCATATCCACAGGCCTGACGATATGTTTCAAAAGTTTTCCGGGTTTTGTATCGCGCGGCCCGGCGGCCGCGGCGATCCGGCTGATTCAGTTCCCTGCCATCTTAGCAAACCCGGACGGCTTTGTCAAGGGGGAAACGCAGAGCTCCCTATTTATCTTGGGACTGATGATTTTCAACTCCGTTAATTTCACTACGTGTTGAATAAAGCAGAAAAAGATGATAGAGTAAATAAAAGGAGTTGAACTGATATAAAAAAGAAAATCATCATATTGCTATCTGTTGTAGTAATTTTTTTGACTGGCATTATTGTGTGGTTTAATATCCCACTCAACTTGATGGATTTAGACCCTAATGAGGTCTTGGAAATCGTTGTTTTCAATGGTAACAGCGGAAATGCAACACATATTACCGACAAAGAGCAGATTCAACATATTGTCGAAAATTTGAATGATGTTGAAGTAAAGAGGTCAAAACCATCTATTGGATATTCTGGGTATAGTTTCAAAGTAACTATTTATCTGTCTGATGGAAATGAAGCAGACGATTGGAACAATTTTATTATCAATTCAGATGATACAATTAGAAAAGACCCGTTTTTCTATTCGGTCACAAAGGGAAACATTGATTACAGTTATATTGAAAGAATTGTAAAATAATGGGGATTTCAACTTGTTTGTCAAGCAGTTATCTTCTAAATAACCTCCCTTCGTCGAAATGACGAAGGGAGGTTATTTAGATCCCGAATCAGTCCAAAGGGTAATTGGGAGACGCAGGGGCTTTGGGCTGCTATCCCAGCATCTCCAAAAACCGGCTTGGCTTTGCGGGGGAATTGCCCAACCCATAACGGGCATAGGAGAGGAACAGCTTCCTTTTTGCGCGGGTGATCGAGACGTAGAACACCCGCTTTTCCTCGGTTACATCGCCCGAACGCACTGCCTGGAAGGTGGGGAATACCCCTTCCTGCAGCACTGGCAAAAAGACGTAGTCAAATTCGCAGCCCTTCGACTGATGTGCGGTGATGACCGGAACCTTGTTTCCGGTGCGGGAACGCTGACTCAGCTCCCCGGCGGTGAGCGCCGACAGTTCCAGCAGGTTTGCGATCTGCTGCGGCAGCGGTACGCCGGGTTGAACACAGTCGGCGGCGTAGTCAGCGAGCAGTTCGAGGCTCGATCGTTTTTCTGGGTCGTCGGCATAGGCTTTGTCAAGACCGAAACGTTCCCGCACCAGGAAAAAAAGCCCGGGCAGGTCCAGGCCGTCCAGTTTTTCCGCTACCTCCCGGAAGATGGCGAAAGCCTGTGCGAAGCGGCCGATGTACTGCGCGTAGCAGGCGCGGCGGGCCTCAGTGCGCGGGATGAGATAACGCAATATAAGCGCGGTCAGCACATCGGCGGTGGCGAGAATGTCATCCATCGCATCGTGCGTGGGGTCGTGCGCCGCGCCGAGCGCCGCCGACACGGTTGCGAGCTTATGGTCGGGCAGATCCTTGAGAAACCGCCGCGAAAGGTCGAGGGTATCGTACCAGACGTTTGCGAACGGCCGTCTTACCGCGCGGCGGCGCAGGTTATTTTGGGTGATCGCCATGTCGAAACCTACGTTATGCCCGACGATCACACAGCCGTCGGTAAAGTCGAGAAAGGCCCCAAGCGCGTCGGCGGGGTCGTCGCCGCGTTCTGCCAGAAAGGCGTCCGAGAAGCCGTGCACCCGTTCGGATTCCCCCACCGGCCGGGAGGGGCGCAGGTAGCGCTCGAACCGCGCCGCGACCGCACCGTCCGGCGCGAGGCGCACCGCCGCCATCTGGACGATATCATCCGCATACACGTCGGTGCCGGTCGACTCCACGTCGAATACGACGACCTTCCCTGCGTCGAGCGCTTCGATGAGCGGCGCGAAGAAATCCCCGGTGCGCTGGGTGCGCGGATCGACGAAATCGGCCAGCGCCACGCCGAGCCCCTCCTTGTAGCGGGAGATAACCGCGTTTACCGTTGCGGCGCCGACGCCCGGCAGCAGACGGACAAGTATCCGCTTGAGGCTTTCGCTGTCACGCGGGTTCGCAATGACCGACAGGCAGGCGAGCGCGTCTTTGCTTTCGGCGCGCTTAAAAAGGCGGAATTCGTCCGCCAGCATGAACGGGACCGGTTTGCCTTCGCCAGGCCGGCCGGTTTTGAGAAGGTTGCAGACCTCGTTGCAGGCTTTGTTGGTGCGGGTGATGATCGCGGCACGGGAATAGTCGGTCAAATCGAGCTTTTGCAGTTCCCTGTAGATCCAGTCGACCTCTTCGGGCAGCGTGTCGAACGACCGGACCGTCACATCGGTGCAGGTGGGGGAGGAAATCCCCGGCCCGCCGGGAATCCCTTTGCCGAAGGCGGTGTAGAGGAAATTCTGCGCGACGGCGAGCAGCTGCCCGCTGCTGCGGTAGTTGACGGTAAATTCGATCACAAGCGGGTGATATTCAGCGGTGAAGCGGTTCAGGAGCGCGTCGGGATTCGAGCCGCGCCATTGATAGATCGTCTGGTTGAAGTCTCCCGCAAGCAGGATAACGGCATTGCCGCAGAGCTTCTGGAGCAGCTCATATTCCGCAATACTCACATCCTGCACTTCGTCGATATGGATGTACCGATAACGCCCGCGCCAAAGAACCTTCGTCTGTGGATCAGAAAGGGTCAGGCTGGCGCGGATAAGCAGGTCGGAAAAGTCGAGGGTGTTGTTTTGCAGGAGCTTTTCATTATAAAGCCGAACAATCGATGCCCCATATTTGGCGAGAAAAGCATAAAATTTCGGGTCGAACTGGTACTGCGCGTCGACGCAGATGCGCTCTGTTTCGGCGCGCCGCACGGTGAGCGCCTCGACCGCCGCGCCGGAAATCCCGCCCGCCGGATGCGCGAGCTGGCAGTCCTTCACAAGCCCGATGAAGTTTTGCAGGATCGTTGCGGGCCGGTCGGCCAGTTCCCGACCGGTCACGGTGTAGACCACCTCCCGGATCACCTCGCGCGCGTCGTCGGTGTCGCAAACGGTGAAATCGCAGCCAATATCGGTGAAGCTTCCCGGCGTCTGGCGCAGCAGCCAGGCGCAGAAGCTGTGGATGGTGCGCACCGTGACCGCGCGCGCAGGGGCGCCCGCGATCTTTTCGATCCTTTCGACCATCTCCTTGCAGGCGCGGTTGGTGAAGGTGAGACAGAGGATCTCTTCCGGCTTTGCGGCGTTTGCGGTGAGCAGGTTTGCCACTCTCCAGGCGAGAGTGGAGGTTTTGCCGGTGCCCGCGCCCGCGAGCAGCAGGATGTGGTCGGTTTTGTTTTCGGCGGCGAGCGACTGTTGGGCGTTCAGCACTCCGGCGGTCGCGCTCATCGGAAATCCTCCTCGGTTTGTATTTCCACGGCCGCTTCGCGCAGCAACGCGGCCGTAAGGCCCTCGCCGGGGATCACTTTTCCGGAGAAGGTTCCGTCATAAACCAGATGGGAGCCGCAGGAGGGGCTTTTTTCCTTGAGGATTGCCCGGTGGACATCGAAAATCCGTACGGTTTTCAGGGCAAGTTTCGCGCCGCGCGCGAAAGCCTTGGTCAGGTCGTCGCCGTCGTGGGAAAGGACCGCCCCTCCGCGCCGCTCGCAGGGGGTGCGCGGCGTGGGAAGCCCGGCCTGCGCTTCGGGGCAGATGGGGACCGCTTCTCCGGCTTCGACAAGCTTTTGAACGGCGGCCACAAGGTTTGCTCCGCCGTCGTAGCGGCAGCATTCTCCGGCGAGGCAGCCGCTCACCGCGACCGATGGCTGCGGCAGGCCGCAGAGCTCCCGGTAGGCTTTTGTGAGCGCCGCGTCGAGATAGTCGCAGCGCGGGCGCAGGCCGGCCGCGTCGACGCTGCGCTGCATCAGCGCGACCGTGCCGGCGAAACGCGCGTCCTCACCGTCGGTTTCGGCAAGCTCGAGCGAGCTGTGGTTGACCGGGGTGCCGTCGATGAGGTGCAGCGCGGCGTTATAGACGATTGTGCCGCAGTAATCGACTGGAACGACGGCCGGGCGGTAGACGAATCCGTTCACGGTCACAGCGTTGTTTTGGATATAGTCAAGATTCATTTGTTTCACCTCGTAAAATCAGCCCGCCCGGATTGCGGGCGGGCTAATTGGAATTTGTGAAAATGGAGGGCCGCTTTTTGCGGAAAGCAGCCATTGAAAACCGCACCCTTCGATTCGGGCGCCGCCGCTACCTTTCTTCGCGGTAGTAGTTGTTGCCGAGGTAGGCCGGGATATTGACACCCTTCGATTTGTTCATCGAAGAAACGATCAGCACCAGCGCGGTGATAATAAACGGGAGCATGTCATAGAAGGCGACCGGGATGTCAATGACGCTCTTGGGCATATAATACTTGAGCACCCGAAGCGCGCCGAATACAAATGACCCGCCGATCGCATAGGCCGGTTTCCAACCCGCGAAGATGACCAGCGCGACCGAAATCCAGCCAAGCCCGCCGACATTGTCGCTGATCCAGACGCCGCCGTTGATGATCATCGAGCAGTACGCGCCGCCGATGCCGCAGATACCGCCGCCCAGCAGGATGTTCAGGTATTTCCATTGGATGACCTTGATGCCTGCCGCGTCGGCCGCGGCAGGATTTTCCCCGATGGCCGAAACATTGAGGCCGGTTTTGGTGCGTGAAAGGTAAAAGCCCATAATGAGCGCAATGACGATGCCGAGATAGACGAACGGGTTATACGAGAAGAACAGCTCGCCCACAACCGGCAGATCGCTGAGTCCCGGGATATGGACGCTGCGCATGTTTGCCGTGATCCCATCGGGGAGCTTGAGGGTGCCGGTTTCGGAGAAACCAAGGGCATAGAGCCCCAAAAAGTTTGCAAGCCCCACGCCAAAGATGGTGAGCGTAAGCCCGGTGACGTTCTGATTGGCCATAAAGGTGACTGTCAGAACGGCATAGATGAGGGCCGAAAGCACGCCGGCGGCAAAAGCGGCAAGCAGCGCGACCGTGAAGCTGTCGCTGTAATAACCGGCCATGAAGCCCGCGCAGGCGCCGATCGACATCATGCCTTCGACGCCGAGATTCAGATGGCCGACCTTTTCGGAAACGATCTCGCCGACCGTGCCAAAGAGGAGCGGCGTCCCGGCGAGCACCGCCGCGACCAGAAATTTGATGAACAGATCCATTAAGACGCCCCTCCTTTTTTGCGCATCACAAAGTTATACCGGATAAAGAATTCACATCCGAGCACGAAAAACAGGATGACCGCCTGCAGCACATCGGCGCAGTCGATCGAAAGCCCATAGGTGGACTGGATGACGCTGCTGCCTTTTTCGAGCACCGAGAAAAGAAACGAGATGATGGTGATTGAAATGGGGTTGAGCTGTCCGAGCCAGGCCACGATGATCGCGGTGAAGCCGACCCCGCCCGCCACCGCGTTGGTCAGGGTGATGTCGCTGCCGGTGGCCTGTACCATGCCGGCGACGCCCGCGACTGCGCCCGAAAGGAACATCGTGCGCAGCATGATCGTTTTAACCTTCATCCCAGCGTACTGGGCGGTGTGGTTGCTTTCCCCAACGACGCTGATCTCATAGCCCTGCTTGGTATACTTTAGATAGATGTAAACCAGCGCAACCAGCACCAGCGCGATGATCCAGCCGAACTGCACGCCCAGCACCTTGTCGAGCGCGGCGTTCGCGTCGAACCGCGCGATCTTTGGGAAGCCCTGCGAGCCGGGGTCCTTCCACGGACCGTCGCGCAGGAAGTTGACCATATGTAATGCGATATAGTTGAGCATCAGGGTAAACAGGGTTTCGTTGGTGCCCCACTTCACCTTGAAGATCGCGGGAATGAGTCCCCAGAGCCCGCCGCCGATGACACCGGCCGCGAACATCACAAGGATCAGCACCCAATGGTTCCAGCCGCTGTGGAAGAGGGCGAAATAGGACGCGCAGATCGCGCCGGCGATGATCTGCCCCTCGGCGCCGATATTCCAAAAGCGCATTTTGAACGCCAGCGTTACGCCAAGCGACGAGATGAGCAGCGGGATCATGATCTTGACGGTGGCCTGAATGGCCATCTTGGAACGGAAGGCCCCCGAAAGGATGGTTCCGTAGATTTCAAACGGATTGTGGCCGAGCATCAGGATGAACACGCCGCCCGCGATGATTGACAGCACCAGCGCTTCGGCGCGCAGCAGCATGACCTGCCGCGGAGAACGTTCAGCGCGCTTGACCACCCGCAGAAATGGCTCGCGGATCGTTTTTTCCTGGTTCATGCGCTCACCTCCCCAGAATCGGTGTGGGAATCGGTCATCAAAAGGCCGATCTGTTCCTTGGTCGCGGTGCGCGCGTCCACAAGCCCAGTGATCCGGCCATGGCAGAGCACCAGGATCCGGTCGGAAAGCTCGAGCAGCACGTCGAGGTCTTCGCCCACGAACACCACAGCCACGCCGTTTTTCTTCTGCTCGTTGAGCAGGTCATAAATCGTGTAGCTCGAGTTGATATCAAGCCCGCGCACCGGGTAGGCGGTGACCAGCATGGCGGGGTTCGATTCGATCTCGCGGCCGATCAACACCTTCTGGACGTTTCCACCGGAAAGCAGGCGCACAGGCGTATCCACGCCCGGCGTAACGATCTCGAGATCCTCCACCAGTTTTTCGGCGAGCGCCCGGGCGGGCCCCCGGTCGACAAACGGGCCGGAGCTGTTCTGATAGGATTTTAAGAGCATGTTGTCCACCATGCCCATCGAGGCGACCAGCCCCATCCCAAGCCGGTCCTCCGGAACAAAGCCCATGCGGATGCCAAGCTTGATGATTTCGGCCGGTGTTTTACCGAGAATCTCCTCACCTTTGAAGGTGATGTGCCCGCTCTCGGCGCTGATGAGCCCGGCGATCGTCTCGCAAAGCTCTTTCTGTCCGCTGCCTGCCACGCCTGCCACGCCGAGAATTTCCCCGGTGCGCACCGCAAAGGAGATCTTGTCGATGGCGCGGGAGCCGTCCGGCTTTTTAACCTGCAGATCCTTGATTTCCATGACCGTCTGGGGGTCAACGGGGTCCGGCCGGCTGATCGAAAGGCTGATCGGGCGCCCGACCATCAGCTCAGTGAGCTTTCGGGCGTCGGTTTCAGCGGTATTCACCGTGTCCATGCTTTTTCCCTTCCAGAGGATGGTCACCCGGTCGCTAAGCTCCAGCACCTCCTGGAGCTTATGGGTGATGATGATGATCGCACAGCCCTGTTCACGCATCCTGCGCAGGATGGCGAAAAGTTTTTCGGTCTCCTGCGGGGTGAGCACGGCCGTGGGTTCGTCCAGAATCAGGATCTGGGCGTTGCGGTAGAGCACCTTGAGGATCTCGACCGTCTGCTTTTCACTGACGCTCATCTCATAGACCCGCTTCTCCGGATCGATCTCCAGCCCAACCGAACGGCTGATTTCAAGAATCCGCTCTTTCAGGACCTTGGGCGGGATCTTCTTTTCCTTGGTGCCGAGCACGATGTTGTCCATCGCGGAAAAGACATCCACCAGCTTAAAATGCTGATGAATCATGCCGATGCCGAGATTCATGGCGTCGACCGGCGAATTGATCGCCACCTCGCGCCCCGCGATTGCGATCGACCCGCTGTCCGGATGGTAAATACCGGACAGCATATTCATGAGGGTCGTTTTGCCCGAGCCGTTTTCCCCAAGCAGGGCAAGGATCTCCCCATAACGGACCTTCAGGTCGATTTTGTCATTGGCCACCACGCTGCCGAAGGTTTTCGTGATCTGCTTGCATTCGATCGCGTAGGTTTCATTTGCAGTCTGTGACACGTTATCACCCCAAACTTTGTTTTCCAGGTGGGTTTGCTCCGCAAAAGACGCGCCTATTCCGTATGCTTTGCGCAGAAAACCCGCCGGTGTATAAATTTTGAAAAAGGGCGGCCTTTTTTGAAAGACCGCCCTTTTGTCAAACGCTTATCGATCCGGTTATTTCAGGACGACGTTCTTGTAGTACCAGTGGATTCCGCCGGTGATATCGGCGTCGGAAAGCTTCTCGCCTTCCGCGCAGACGACGTTGCCTTCGTTGTCCTCGATCGGGCCGGTGAAGACGTCCCATTCGCCGGACAGGATCTTGGCTTCGGCTTCGTCAACCTTCTCCTGGGTGCCTTCCTCACAGAGGTCGGAAAGCGGAGCCATGGTGACAAGGCCGTCCGCCATGCCACCGAAGTAGTTGCTGCCGTCCCAGGTGCCGTTGATGACATCTTCGACAGCCTTGGTGTAGTAAGCCGACCAATCCCACATGGTGGAGGTCAGGACCGCTTTCGGGGCGTCCTTACTCATATCGGAGTTATAGCCGACCGCCCAAACGCCTTTTTCTTCAGCGGCAAGCGCCGGGTTCGGAGTGTCGCAGTGCTGGCCGATGACGTCGCAGCCTTCGGCGATCAGCGCTTCAGCAGCCTGTTTTTCGCCTTCCGGATCAAACCAGCTGCCGGTGACCTTCACGTAAACTTCCGCGTCCGGGTTGACCGAGGCAACGCCCATCGCGAACGCATCGCATCCTCCGGTGACTTCCGCGTTTTCCTTGTTCTGCGCGGCGACGTAGCCGATCTTGTTGGTCTTGGTCTTGAGGCCCGCCGCGATGCCGGTCAGGTAACGGGACTGATAGATGCGGCCGAAGTAGTTGTTGAAATTCGCGCCGTTCGACTTGTAGCCGGTGCCGTGCGAGATGATGACCTCCGGATACTCGGCGGCAATCGCTTCGCAGGTGTCCATGTAGCCCCAGCTGGTCGCAAAGATGACCTGGCAGCCTTCCTCAATGCACTCGAGGATCGCGGTTTCGATCGCGGAGGCATCCTGGTCGTTGACATTGTTCTTGCGGACGATCTGGTCGTCGGAAAGGCCGAGCTTCTGCTGCATGCCGACAATGCCCTGGTCATGGGTGTAAGTGTAGCCGGAACCTTCCGCCGGGTCGGTGATGTGGATGACGCCGACCTTCAGGTCCTCTTTGGCGACGGGCGGGTAAAGACCCTGGGCCGGCGCTTCAGCAGCTTCGGATGACGCGGGTTCGGAAGCATCGGCCGGAGCGGACGATGCCGGGGCGGCGGAAGACGCCGGAGCAGCGCTGCTCGCGGGGGCGGTGGAGCTGCCGCAGGCGGTCGCGAAGATCATCGCGAATGCCATCAGCAGAGCCAAAATCTTTTTGTTCATTTTTCATTTCCTCCCAATTTTCGTAAAAAATACGAATTTATCTTGCAAACATCCGGGCGGCGGGTTTGGCCGGCCGGATGCTGACAACATCAAAATCAGTTGCGGAAAAGGATTTTGCCGGTCTGATCGTCCATCCCGTCGACAATGGCGAGCGATTCAACCCGCACGCCCTGTGAACGGATCAACTTTCCGCCCTCCTGGAAGCCCTTTTCGATCACGATGCCCGCGCCGACGAGCGCGGCGCCGGAATCGATCACCAGTTTGCAGAGTCCCTGCAGGGCGCTGCCCTTGGCGAGAAAATCGTCGATAATGAGAACCCGGTCGCTGGGGGTGAGGAATTTTTTTGAGACGATGATGTCGTAAACCCGCCCATGGGTGAAGGATTCAACGCGGGAGGTGAAGACTTCACCGTCGATGTTTTTGCTCTGGGATTTCTTCGCGAAAACCACGGGCACGTCAAAAAACTGCGCTGTTACACACGCAATCCCGATCCCAGATGCTTCTATGGTTAGGATTTTGGTCACACCGCAGTCGCCGAATAGCCTTTTAAATTCTTTGCCGATCTCCATAAACAGGGAAATATCCATCTGATGATTCAGGAAACTGTCCACCTTGAGGACATTCCCGGCCTTGACATGCCCGTCTTTGAGGATCCGTTGTTTCAGCAGTTCCATTGAGAGTCTCCCTCCGTTTTGGCATATGCTTGTCCGGACCCCGGCCACGCATTGTTGCTATAGGAACAGTTTAACGTAAATTTACAATTTCTTCAATGGGGCAATATGCAAAAAAACCGGAGAAAGTAAAGGAAGGGGTTTGTCCATATTAACAAAAAACAAACTAAAAAATTGTAAGGTATGTAAAAATAAATTTAGAAACATGTCCTCCAAGGCCATGTTTTGCGGCAACTTCGACAATTTAGATCCCTGAAAAAAAGGAAAGTTCCACAAATCGGCGCTTGTAATTTAGCCCGTTAAATTGTAAAATAAAGACTACCCCTTGAAGGGGAGATAAAACTTGGAAAAAGGAGGAGCAGTATGAACGACCAGATTAAACAGATTGCCGAACGAATCAAAGAGCTGCGCAGCATCCTTGAAGTGGATGTAGCGACGCTTGCCAAGCAGGTGAACGTATCTGTAGAAGAGTATGAAAAATACGAAAACGCCGAAGCCGACATTCCCATAGGAGTCATTTATGGTGTAGCGGACGTACTGAACGTCGATCCTACCGTGCTCCTCACGGGCGAAGCGCCCCGTATGGAGGATTATACCATTGTGCGCGCCGGCAAGGGCATTTCGGTCGAGCGCTACAAGGGCTACAAATTTGCTTCGCTTGCATTCAACTATATCGGACGCACCTTCGACCCGATGCTCGTCGACCTTCTGCCGATGGAGAAGGGCCCGGAGCTGGTCGTCCACGGCGGACAGGAATTCAACTATGTATTGGAAGGCACCGTACAGCTCGTCATCGGCAGCAAGGAGTTTCTCCTTGGTCCTGGCGACAGCGCGTTCTTCAACCCCATGACCCCGCACGGACAGCGCGCGGTAGGCGGCCCTGTAAAGTTCCTCACCATCATCAACGAGTGAGAGACTGAACTTTCCGTCCCGTGCCGCGCCATAATTAACGAATGAGAAGAAAGAACGGTGTAATATCCAATGATTGAAAAGTTTCTGCCCCGTACGGAATTTGATTCGTACGAGGATTTTAAAGCGAACTATAAACTGAACATCCCGGAGGATTTCAACTTCGGGTTCGACATCATCGACGAGTGGGCCCGCCAGGACCCGGAAAAGCCCGCGCTCGTCTGGATCAACGACAATTTCGACGAGGAACGCCTTACCTTCACCGACATCAAGGAACGTTCCAACCAGGCCGCCAATTTCTTTAAGGCCAAGGGGATTAAAAAGGGCGATTTTGTCCTGCTCATCCTCAAGCAGAGGATCGAAACCTGGGTCTGCATGGTCGCGCTGCATAAAATTGGCGCTATCGTCATCCCCGGCACCTTCCAGCTGATGCCGCACGACATCGAATACCGGTGCAACAAAGCGGACATCAAGATGATCTGCACCGTCGACGAGCCGGAGCTGCTCGCGAACATCGAATCGGTGCGTCCCCAGTGCCGCGCGCTGCGGCATGTGGCGGTTGTGGGGGAACATATCCCGGAAGGTTTTCTCGATTTCCGCGGGGAAGTCAAAGCCTATCCGAAGCAGTTCCCGCGTCCGTCCGGCGCGGAGGGCACCAACGTCCACGATCTGATGCTCGGCTATTTCACCTCCGGCACCACCGGTATGCCCAAGCTGATTGTACATAATTACGCCTATCCGCTCGGCCATATCACCACCGCCAATTACTGGCATCAGGTGCGCGACGGCGGACTGCACCTGGTCGCGTCAGATTCCGGCTGGGCCAAGTTCGGCTGGGGCAAAATTTACGGGCAGTGGATCTGCGGCGCGGTCATCGTGGCCTACGACACCGAGGGCAAGTTCGACGCGCACCATATGCTCACCACCATCGAAAAGCTGCGGCCGGTCACTTTCTGCGCGCCGCCGACCGTTTACCGGTTCCTCATCAAGGAGGACCTGTCCGGCTACGACCTTTCCTCGATCAAAAAGGCGACCATCGCGGGCGAACCTTTGAACCCTGAGGTCTATAATAAATTTAAAGCTGCGACCGGCCTCGAATTGACCGAAGGCTTTGGACAGTCGGAAACGACGGTCATCATTGCGAACTTCCCGTGGTTCCCGATCAAACCGGGCTCCACCGGCAAGTTCTCGCCGCTTTACGATTTGGATATTGTGGACGAGGAGGGGCATTCCTGCGAGGACGGCATCGTGGGCACCATCGTGGTCAAAAACCTTGATAAAAACCGCCCGGCAGGCCTTCTGGTGGAATATTACCGCGAAGCGAAGGCAAATGCCGAAAGTTTCTTTGACAATATGTATTCGACCGGTGATACCGCGTGGCGGGACAGCGATGGCTACATCTGGTTTGTGGGGCGCAATGACGACGTGATCAAGTGTTCCGGCTACCGCATCGGGCCGTTTGAAGTTGAAAGCGCGCTCATGACCCATCCATCGGTGCTCGAATGCGCCATTACCGCGGCGCCCGACCCGGTGCGCGGGCAGGTGGTCAAGGCGACCATCGTGCTGGCGAAGGGCTACGAGCCGTCCGACGCGCTCAAAAAGGAATTGCAGAACCATGTGAAAAAGGAGACTGCGCCTTATAAATACCCGCGCATCGTCGAGTTCGTGGAGGAGCTGCCCAAAACGATCAGCGGAAAGATCAAACGCAAACAGATCCGCATTGATGATCAGAATAAGGCGTGACAGAAAAGATTCGCAAAATGAGCGGACGGTATGAAAATGCCGTCCGCATTTCTTGTGTTTTGCACAATCTCCCACAAAAAAGGTTGAAACTTCGGGGAATTGGATGTAGAATGAGGGACAGTATCTTTGGAAAGCGGTAATTGGGAGGCTTTCGGGATGCGAATTGGGAAGGGAGAGAGACACGTTGGTGACATTCTTGATTGGCCTCGCTGTTCTGGCGGCCGGAGGGTTTTGGTACGGGCGTGTATGTGAGCGGGAATTCGGGCCGGACGACCGGCCGACGCCTGCGGTGACGCTGGATGACGGCGTGGATTATGTGCCGATGAACAAATGGAAAAACAGCCTGATCGAGCTGCTAAACATCGCGGGGATCGGGCCGATCCTGGGACCGATCCAGGGTATCCTGTTCGGGCCGGTAGCTTTTTTGCTGATCCCTGTCGGGTGCATTTTCGGCGGCGCGCTGCACGACTATTTCACCGGTATGATCGCCATGCGCGAGGGCGGCGAGCAGATGCCGCTTCTGGTACGCAAATATCTGGGGCGCGGAGTTTACGGTATCTACAACGTCTTTTTGGGCCTTTTGATGCTGCTGGTGGCGGCGCTCTACATCTATACGCCGGGCGAGCTGCTGGTCACGCAGGTGATGCGCCGGCCGGCCGATGCGGACACCCCGCTCATCTGGATCGTGTTCGGCGTGATCTTCGTCTATTATGTTTTTGCGACGCTGGTGCCGATTGACAAGCTCATCGGAAAAATCTATCCAATATTCGGCGGGGTCATGCTGATTTCAACGGTCGGAATCTTTTTTGGGCTTTTCAGCAGCGGATATGAACTGCAGAACCTCACCTGGGGCGGGCTGCTTGGCAGCCACTCTGGCGGGCAGCCGCTCGTACCGGCATTCTTCGTGACGGTGGCCTGCGGGCTTGTTTCCGGATTCCATTCCACCCAGAGCACCATGCTTTCCCGGACGGTGCGGGAGGAAAGGGAGGGCAAAACCACCTTTTATAATATGATGATCTGTGAAGGGGCCATCGCTATGGTTTGGGCGGCTGCCGCGATGGGGCTCTATAACAAGGGGATCGACGCGTCTGTCGTCGGCACGCCTTCGGTGATCGGGCTGGTCGCGAACGATCTGCTCGGCCCAATCGGCGGACTGATCGCCATCCTCGGCGTGATCATTCTGCCGCTCACCTCGGGCGACACTGCGCTGCGTTCGGCGCGCGTGATGCTTGCGGACTTTCTGCAGATCGACCAGAAGCCGATGAAAAAGCGCCTGATGCTGACGGCGGCGACCTTCCTGCCGGTGGCGGCGATCCTGGTGCCCACCAAACTGGCGGGAGATGGATTCAATACCCTGTGGCGGTATTTCGCGTGGAGCAACCAGACGATCGCGCTGTTTGCCTTTTCGGTGGTCGCGGTTTATCTGATGGTGCGCGGAAAGAACTATCTGATGGCCATGTGTCCCGGAACTTTTTATGCCTTTGTGATTTTCAGCTATATTCTGAACGCCCACATCGGATTCAATCTGCCGCTGAGCATTGCGTATGTGATTGCCGGCGCTCTGACGGTGGCTTATGTGACCATGACCCTCGCCTGCGGGCACAGGATGATACGGCTTTATCACGCGGACCTCATCCAGTGCACCTGATTTTGCGCTTTTTTGGCGGGCGCGGCGGGATAAAGGCTTGCATTCGGCATAAAATTATGGTACAATACCTTAAAGTAAGAATAGAAACGAATGTGAAAGAGTGAGGTTGACCTCACTCTTTCCTTTGTGTATGGAGGGATTTGGTTGGCCCAGCAGAAGGGGAAAAGGCCGAACACCGCAGCGGTCTGCGCCGAACTGGCGGCGCCTGTGGCGGAAGAATTGGGCGTTTACCTGTGGGACGTGGCGTTTGAAAAAGAAGGCGCCGGATGGTACCTGCGCTACTTTATCGACAAAGATCAGGAGGGCGGCGTGGACATCGATACCTGCGAGGAGTTCTCCCGCCGGATGAGCGACCTGCTTGACGAAGCGGACCCGATCCCGCAGAGCTACACGCTGGAGGTCGGCTCGCCGGGCGTGGAGCGCAAACTCACAAAGGACTGGCATTTCCAGAAGTATCTGGGCGAACCGGTTCTGGTGCGCCTGATCCGGCCGGTGGAAGGGGTCCGGGACTTTGTAGGGGAACTGGCGGCCTACCATGAGGATGGCACGATCGACCTTGCGCTCGACGAAGAGAGTGAAATGTCTTTCACGCTTGACGAGACGGCCTATGTGCGGCTTTATGAAGAATTTTGACGTAAACGCGGATGCGGCAATGAATGATAATGGAGGAGTCCGGAAAATGATTACAACCAGCAACAGCGAATTTTTTGAAGCTCTGGCGCTTCTGGAAAAGGAGAAGGGAATCCCGAAGGAGCTGCTCGCGGAAAAGATCGCCACCGCCATCGGCAATGCGATCCGGCGCGACATGGGCGCTTCGGAGGACAGCGTCGTGGATATCAACCCGGAGACCGGCCGTTTTTATGTGGCGATGCGCAAGACGGTCGTCGACGAGGTCTATGACCCGGCGCAGGAAATCCTGCCGGAGGAGGCGGTCAAGTATAACAGCGCCGCCATCCTGGGCGACGTGGTTGAGATTCCGCTGGACACCAAGCAGTTTGGACGCATCGCGGCCCAGACCGCCAAGCACGTCATCCGCCAGGGCATCCGGGAGGTGGAACGCGGACAGCTGTTCGCGGAGTATTCCTCCAGACAGCATGACATCGTGACCGCCACGGTCATCAAGACCGATCCCCGCAAGGGCAACGTCACGCTGGAAATCGGCAAGAGCGAAGCCATCCTTCCCAAAAGCGAACAGGTTCCGGGCGAGGAGTTTGCGGATAATTCCCGCGTGAAGGTTTACGTCGTCGACGTGATCAACGGCGAAAAAGGCCCGCGCATCATGATTTCGCGCACCCATCCGGGGTTGGTCAAACGGCTCTTCGAGATGGAGGTCCCGGAGATTTTTGACGGCACCATCGAGGTCAAATCGATCTCCCGCGAGGCGGGCAGCCGCACCAAGATCGCGGTCTGGTCGAATGACGAGAACGTCGACCCGGTTGGCGCCTGCATCGGCCCGAAAGGCCAGCGCGTTTCGGCCATTGTGGACGAACTGGGCGGGGAAAAGATCGACGTGGTCAAGTATTCCGCCGACCCGGCCGCGTTTATCGCGGCGGCGCTTTCGCCGGCCGACGTGCTTTCGGTAGAGATCGAGTCGGAAAACCCCAAGGCCTGCAAGGTCACCGTCCCGGACCATCAGCTTTCTCTCGCGATCGGCAACAAGGGACAGAACGCCCGCCTCGCCGCCAAGCTCACCGGATGGAAGATCGACATCAAGCCGGAATCCGGTTTCTACGGGGAAGAATAACGCCTGTCGCCGGATGGTGCGGCTGCGGCTTGCCCGCGGCCCGGATTCGGATCAGATAGCCGCGGGGCGGCAACAGAAATGAGGGTGAGAAGATGCCACAAAAAAAGATCCCGCTGCGTATGTGCGCGGGCTGTTCGGAACATAAGCCGAAAAAGGAACTGGTGCGGGTGGTGCGTACGCCGGAAGGTGAAATCCTGCTCGACCTGACCGGAAAGAAATCCGGGCGCGGGGCATATGTCTGCCCGAACGAAACCTGCCTCAAAAAAGCCCGCAAGGCGCGGCGGATCGAACGCGCGCTCGACTGTGCGATCCCGGACGAGGTTTACGAGCGGATGGAAGCCGAGATGCGGGAGGCCCCGCATGAATGACAAGCTCTTTTCTGCGATTTCGCTCTGCCGCAAGGCCGGAAAGCTCTGCATGGGGATGGACGTGGTGAAGGAGAAGGCCTTTTCGGGCGAAGCAAAGCTGGTGCTGCTCGCCTCGGACGTTTCCGAACGCAGTGAACGGCAGGCGCGCTTTGCCTGCGGGGACTGCGGAGTGCGGGTGGCGAAGCTCCCCTACACGATGGAGGAACTCTCACGCGTCACGGGAAAAGCTTATGGGATTCTTGCAATCTGCGACGGGAGCTTTTCCCGAATGATCGAAAAGCTGCTCGGCAGTTGATACGGAAATCATGTTTGATTTTAAGATAGAGAATACGTTCTGACTCCTGCGGTTCGACTGTGGTTGTTGGACGTTACGGCAATCACGTACGACAGGAAAATAGGAGGTAATGTAAATATGCTGGAGAAATACCGGGTACATGAGGTCGCCAAGGACCTCGGCGTTCCGACCAAAGAGGTGGTTGACCTGCTGGGCAGCCGCGTCCCCGGCGAACGCAAGAGCATGACAGCTCTGAACGAAACAGAACTGAGCGTGGTGCTCAACCATTATACGAACCAGAATCAGGTCGAAAATTTTGAGGAATATTTTTCCGCCGGGCATGCGAAGAAGGAAGCCGCCGCTGCCGCGGCAAAAGCTGCCTCCGAACAGGCCAAGGCCCAGCAGCAGGCGGCATTTGCCGCGCAGCAGCGCGCCGCGCGTCCCGCCGCGCCGGCTGGACAGCCGCAGGCGCAGCAAAACGGCGGCCGTCCGGCCTTCAACGGGCAGCAGGGCAGCCGTCCGCAGAATGGCAACCGCCCTGCCTTTAATGGGCAGCAGGGCAGCCGCCCGCAGCAGAACGGAAACCGTCCGCCCTTTAACGGGCAGCAGGGAAACCGTCCGCAAAACGGCAACCGACCGGCCTTTAACAACCAGAATGGCAACCGTCCGCAGCAGGGCCAGCAGAACCGCCCGCCGCAGCAGAACCGGCCCGCGCCGCAGCAAACCCAGCCGCAAAACGGTACCCAGCCCGCGGCGCCTCAGAAGCCGCGCACCCGCGGCCCGGCGATGACGGTGGATACCCGCGCCGGTTCGGTGCAGATCAACATCGATAAATATAACGAGAAGTACGATAACCTTGCGCAATCTAAACTCGGAAACAAGGACACCGCCGCGCAGAAACAGAAGCTCAACCAGCGTTCGGCGCAGCGCCGCCAGGGCAAGCCCGCTATGAGCCGCAAGGAGAAGGAAGACGCGAAGATGCGCCGCCTGGAGCTGGAGCGCCAGCGCCGCAAAAACCTGGAGATCACCCTTCCGGAGGAAATCACGGTCGGCGATCTGGCCGCGCGGCTGCATATTACGGCCGCTGAGATCATCAAGCGCCTGATGGGGCTTGGCGTCATGGCGACCGTCAACGAGACGCTCGATTTCGACACCGCTTCGATGGTTGCGATGGAGATCGGCGCGAAGGTCGAGAAAGAAGTCGTCCTCACGATTGAGGACCGCCTGTTCGAGGTCGAGGACGAGAATGACGAAGGTATGGTCGAACGTCCGCCGATCGTTGTGGTCATGGGACACGTCGACCACGGCAAGACCTCCCTGCTTGACGCCATCCGCCACGCCAATGTCACCGAAGGCGAGGCCGGCGGCATCACCCAGCATATTGGCGCTTATCAGGTCCTGGTGAACGACCGCCCGATCACCTTCCTCGACACGCCCGGACACGCGGCGTTCACCTCGATGCGCGCGCGCGGTGCGCAGGTCACCGATATCGCGGTGCTGGTGGTCGCGGCCGACGACGGCATCATGCCGCAGACGGTCGAAGCGATCAACCATGCCAAAGCGGCGGGCGTTTCGATCATCGTCGCAATCAACAAGATGGATAAACCTGCTGCAAACCCGGATAAGGTGAAGCAGGAACTCACAGAATATGAACTGGTGCCCGAAGAATGGGGCGGCGACGTGCCGTGCATCCCGGTCTCCGCAAAGAGCAGGGAGGGCATCTCCGACCTGCTGGAAATGATCCAGCTGGTCGCGGACACCAGCGAGCTGAAAGCCAATCCGGATAAGATGGCGAAAGGCTCGGTCATTGAGGCGAAGCTCGACAAGGGCCGCGGGCCGGTCGCGACGGTGCTTGTCCAGAACGGCACCCTGCACACCGGAGACGTGGTCATCGCCGGTACGGCGGTCGGCCGCGTACGCGTGATGTTAAACGACAAGGGCGAGAAGGTCGATGAGGCCGGACCGTCGACGCCGGTTGAGATCACCGGCCTTGACTCGGTGCCGGAGGCAGGCGACATGTTCAACGCGGTTGAGGATGAACGGCTTGCCAAGGAGCTGGTCGACCAGCGCAAATTTGAGAATAAGCAGGAGCAGTTCTCCTCCTACGAAAAGGTCACGCTGGATAACCTCTTTAGCCACATTTCGCAGGGCGACATCAAGGAACTGCCGATCATTGTCAAGGCGGACGTACAGGGATCAGTCGAGGCGGTCAAACAGTCGCTTGAGAAGATTTCAAACGATGAAGTGCGCGTCAAGGTCATCCACGGCGCGGTCGGCGCGGTCAGCGAAAGTGACGTCATGCTCGCGAACGCTTCGAACGCGATCATCGTCGGCTTCAATGTGCGCCCCGATCCGGTCGCCAAGGAGAACGCTGAACGTGACGGAGTGGAGCTGCGGCTCTATCGGATCATCTACGACGCGATCAACGACGTGGAAACCGCCATGAAGGGCATGCTCGCACCGAAATACCGCGACGTTGACCTCGGGCGCGCGGAAGTGCGTCAGGTCTACAAGATCACGAGCGTCGGGACAGTCGCGGGCTGCTATGTGCTCGAGGGCAAGATCACCCGCTCGGCAAATATCCGCATCGTGCGTGACGGCATCATCGTGGCGGACGATAAGCTCGACAGCCTCAAACGCTTCAAGGACGACGTCAAAGAGGTCGCCAAGGGCTATGAGTGCGGCATGAGCCTCGTGAAATTCAACGACATCAAGGAAGGCGACGTATTTGAAGCCTATGAAGTCGAGGAATACCGGGAATAATAAAGGAGTAAATCATGGGATCTTATAGAGCATCCAGAACCGAGGAGGATATGAAGCGGGAACTGAGCGACATCATGCGTTCGCTCAAGGATCCGCGGATCACCGGCCTCATTTCGATTGTGAAGATGGACCTCGCGTCCGACCTTTCGCACTGCAGGGTGTATGTTTCCTCCATGGACGGCCTTGACGCGGCAAAAAGCGCCGTGAAGGGCCTTGAGAGCGCGTCCGGCTTCATCAAGCGGGAACTGAATTCCCGGATGAAGCTGCGGCGGCTGCCGGACTTTAAGTTTATCGCGGACGATTCGATCGCCCACAGCGCGGATATCACCCGCATGCTGGAAGACCTGAAGTAAAGGGACAGGAGGAATCTGCATGGAAGAATGCCGGGATGTCACAGCCGGGGAGGCCGCGAAACTGCTTGCAGAAAGCGACCATATCCTGATCCTGACCCATATGAAGCCGGATGGCGACACGCTGGGCAGCGGCTTTGCCATGTTCTACGCCCTGCAAATGCTTGGGAAAACGGTACGGATTGAAAATTCGGACGGTTTTCCCGCGCGTTATTCGTTCCTGTTCGAGGGGTTCGACCCGGAATCGCAGCCGCAGTTCCCCCCTGAGTTCATTCTTGCGGTGGACATCGCGGATACTCAGCTGTTGGGGGAGAAAACCGAATCCTACAAAGACCGGATCGACCTGTGCATCGACCATCATCCGTCCAACAGCCGGTATGCCAGGCGTCTGCTGCTTGACCCGCGCGCCTGCGCGACGGTACAGCGGGTCTATGACGTGATCGGGGCGCTTGGCGTCGCGCCGGACAAGCGGATCGCAACCTGCATCTACACCGGTCTTTCGACCGACACGGGCTGCTTTCGTTATTCGAACACCACGGCCGGGGCGCATCTGCTTGCGGCGAAGATGATTGAAGCCGGCGCCGACCACTACAGGATCGACAAGCTCATGTTCGAGACCAAATCGGTGGCGCGCATGGAGCTTGAGCGGATGGTCATGGATACGCTCGAATATTACTACGGCAATAAATTTGCGGTGATCGTCATCTCCCAGGACGCGGTCGAACGCACCGGTGTGCCGGAGGAGGATCTGGAAGGGATCTCTTCGGTGCCGCGTCAGATTGAAGGGGTGGAAGCTTCGGCGACCCTGCGCCAGAAGGGACCGGAAAAATACCGGGTTTCGATGCGCTCGGGCGAGAAGATCAACTCCTCGAAGGTCTGCGGGCGGCTCGGCGGCGGTGGACATGCCCGCGCAGCGGGCTGTATGCTGGAAGGGGATCTCGAAAGCGTGAAAAAACAGCTTGTTGAGGCGATCCGGGAGGATATCGAACCGCTTTGCAAAGGAAGGGGTTCAGCTTGCAGGAGTTAAACGGCATCCTCTGCATCGACAAGCCTCAGGGGTTCACTTCGTTCGATGTGGTGGCAAAGATGCGGGGCATCGCGGCCACGCGCAGGATCGGTCATGCGGGTACGCTCGACCCGATGGCGACCGGCGTGCTGCCGCTTTTTTTCGGGCGCGCCACCAAAGCCTGCGACCTGCTGCCGGATCAGGACAAGCGCTACACGGCTATATTCCGGCTGGGGATCACGACCGACACGCTCGACATCACCGGCAAGGTGCTTTCCGAACAGCCGGTCAACGCCGCCGAAGCGCAGGTGCGCGCGGCGGCGGAAAAATTTACAGGGGAATTTATGCAGGTACCGCCGATGTATTCGGCGGTGCAGGTGAACGGCCGGCGGCTTTACGACCTCGCGCGGGAAGGAAAAGAAATCGAACGCGCGGCGCGGAAGGTCTGCGTCAAAAAACTTGTGTTTCTCGCGGCCGATGAGGCCGCGCATACTTATACGATCGACGTTCGCTGTTCGAAAGGCACCTATATCCGCTCGCTTGCCGCCGATATCGGCGAGGCACTCGGCTGCGGCGCGGTGCTCACCGCGCTGCGGCGTACCGAAGCGGCGGGCTTTACAGAAGCGCAGTGCGTCACGCTCGATGAGGCGCAGCGGCTCGCCCAGGCGGGGGAGCTTTCGCGCCGCTGTCTGCCGGTGGCCGAGGCGTTTGGCGGGCTGCCGCAGGCAGAACTCAGTGAAAAGCAGGCGCGGATGTTTCAAAACGGCGTCCGGCTTGACCGCGCGCGGGTGAACTGTCCGGACACGGACGGGATGCTCGCGGTATACGGCCCGGGAAAGGTTTTTCTGGGGCTGGCCCAGACTGAAGGCGGAGAATTCCGAATGAAAAAGCTTTTCATCCTGCCGGAGAGCGCCGGTTAGACTATGAACGAGAGGGGAGGCGTGCCGTTTGAAGCGATATGCGACCATCCGGGAAACCAGCCCGGCCTGCGCTTCGGCCGCGGTCGCGCTGGGGTATTTTGATGGACTGCACATCGGCCATGCCGCGGTCATCGGACGGGCGATCGCCCGTGCGAAGGAAGGCATGTGCGCGTGCGTATTCACCTTCACGATGCATACGGCGCATCCGCAGGCAAAACAGGAGGGAAGCGACCTTGTCACCGAGGAAGAGAAGTACCGCATCCTGGAGCAGTGGGGCGTGAGCCTGGTGCTGGCGCCGGACTTTTCTGAATTCAGGGATATGAGCCCCGAGGAATATGTGGACGAGGTGCTGGTGAAGCGGCTGCATGCGAAAGCGATCTGCTGCGGGCACGATTTCCGGTTCGGGCGCCATGCGAGCGCGGGCGTCATTGAACTGGCGGCGCTGTGCGACGCGCGCGGCATCGAAATCGACATTGTCCCGGCGGTAAAATATGAGGGCAAACGGATCAGTTCGACCTGGATTCGCGAATTGATCGGCCGCGGCGAGGTGGACACCGCCGCGAAGCTTTTGGGCAGGGCGTTCGGCTATGACTTCACGGTCGTGCCCGGCAAAAAACTGGGGCGCACGATCGATTCCCCGACCATCAACCAGCGGCTGCCAAACGGGTTTGTCGCGATGCGTCACGGCGTCTACGCTTCGGCTTCGATGGCTGAGGGCAAATGGTACCCATCGGTGACCAACGTCGGAGTGCGCCCCACGGTGGAGGACAGCCGGGCGGTCAACTCGGAAACCTACCTGTACGGCTTTTCGGGCGACCTTTACGGGAAAAAGGTACAGGTGCGGCTCTTGAAGTTCCTGCGCGATGAGCAGCGGTTTGCTTCGGTGGACCAGCTCAAGGAGCAGATCCAGCGGGACACGCAGGATGCGCTGCCCTACGCGCGCACTTATATTACGGCGCTGTAGCATTTTTTCGCAAAAAGTTTTTTGATCCCGGTATGGAGCCTTTACAAACCGCCCATACTATGCTATAATTTCAATTCAAGCGGCCTTTTTCCCGGAGACAGGGATTCACGCCCGTTTTACACGGGGGTTATCACCCGCCTGTCCCTGAGATTCAGGACGGAAAATTTTATGAGGTGATTTTATCATGATGCGCAAAGAAGAGAAACAGGAAATCATTCAGCAGAACAAAACCCACGAGGGAGACACCGGTTCCCCGGAGGTGCAGATCGCAATCCTTTCCAAACGGATCAACGACCTGACCGAGCACCTGAAGGTCCACAAGAAGGATCATCATTCCCGCCGTGGCCTGCTGCAAATGGTTGGTAAGAGAAGAAACATGCTCAACTACCTGGCCAAGAAAGACATCAACCGCTACCGCGAGCTGATCGCCAAACTGGGCCTGCGCAAGTAAGCAGCCTGCTGTGGAGGCAGACGGCGGATATGCCGTCTGCCTTCACCTGCGTATTCCAGTGGTTCGCCATGGGGCCGTGAGCGCACTTTTAGCAGTTACCGGAGCGCCCGAAACGACCGTTTCGGAGGCTGCGATACTTGCTAAAAAGGACACGGCTCCGTGAAAATAAACGCTTTATTTTCTTTGAAACGGAGGAACAACAATGTTCGAAAATTACAAGGTATTCGAAACCGAATTCGGCGGCCGCAAGATGACCTTCGAAACCGGGAAAATGTGCTGCCTGTCGAACGGCTCGGTGCTGGTGCGCTGGGGCGAGACGGTGGTGCTCTGCAACGTAACAGCTTCCCAGAAACCCCGCGAGGGCATCGACTTTTTCCCGCTGTCGGTCGACTTTGAGGAAAAACTTTACTCGGTCGGCAAGATCCCCGGCTCGTTCATCAAGCGCGAAAGCCGCCCGAGCGATAAGGCGATTCTGGCTTCCCGTCTGGTGGACCGCCCGATCCGCCCGCTTTTCCCGAAGGATATGCGCAACGACTGTTCGGTTGTCATGACCGTTATGTCGGTCGATCCCGACTGCCTGCCGGAAATCGCCGGCATGATCGGAACCTCCTTCGCGCTGTCCATCTCGGACATCCCGTGGAAAGGCCCCATCGCGGGCGCGAACATCGGCCTGGTCGACGGCGAAGTCGTCGTTTGCCCGAATGCCGAGCAGCGTGAGAAGAGTGATCTCAACCTCACCGTCGCCGCCAACGAGGACGTCATCTGCATGATCGAGGCCGGCGCGAATGAGGTCAGCAACGAAGTCATGCTCGACGCGATTATCAAGGGCCACACTGAAATTAAAAAGATGGTTCGCTTTATCAAGGAAGTGCAGGCTGAAATCGGCAAGCCGAAGTTCTCCTTTGAGTCGATGGAAGTCCCGCACGACCTGTTCGACGCTGTGGAATCCTTCTGCGCCGAAGATGTGAAGGTTGCGCTCGACACCGACAACAAGGTGGTCCGCGACGAACGGCTCGCGCCGATCGTCGACCGTGTGCATGAAAAATTCGACGACGGCCTGGAAAACCCGGCCATTCTCGACGAAGTGATGTATAAGCTCCAGAAAAAGATCGTCCGCCGCTGGCTGCTCGATGAGCAGAAGCGGGTCGACGGCCGCAAGATGGACGAGATCCGCCCGCTGGCTGCCGAAGTCAGCCTGCTGCCCCGCGTCCACGGTTCCGGCATGTTCACCCGCGGCCAGACCCAGGTGCTGACCGTCTGCACCCTCGGAACGGTCAGCGAAGCGCAGAAGCTCGACGGCATCGACGACCAGGAGCAGAAACGCTACATCCACCACTACAACTTCCCCTCCTACTCGGTCGGTGAGACCCGTCCGAGCCGCGGCCCCGGTCGCCGCGAGATCGGCCACGGCGCGCTCGCGGAGCGTGCGCTTGAGCCGGTGATCCCGTCGGTGGAGGAGTTCCCGTACACCATCCGCCTGGTTTCCGAGGTGCTCTCCTCGAACGGTTCCACCTCCCAGGGCTCGATCTGCGGCTCTACGCTCGCCCTGATGGACGCGGGCGTGCCGATCAAACGGCCGGTCGCGGGCATCTCCTGCGGACTCATCACCGAAGGCGACCGCTGGATGACCATGGTCGATATCCAGGGGCTTGAGGACTTCTTCGGCGACATGGACTTTAAGGTCGGCGGCACCGAAAAGGGTATCACCGCGATCCAGATGGACCTCAAAATCGACGGCCTGACCTACGACATCATCAAGGAGGCCTTCGAAAAGACCTATAAGGCCCGGATGTATATCCTCAACGACATCATGCTGCCGGTCATCCCCGCGCCGCGCGAGGAGCTTTCCAAATACGCGCCCAAGGTAAAATCGATCCACATCCATCCGGACAAGATCCGTGAGGTCATCGGTTCGGGCGGAAAGGTGATCCAGAAGATCACCGCCGACTGCGGCGTCAAGATCGACATCGACGATGACGGTACTGTGGTTGTTGCCTCGACCGACGCGGACGGCATCCGCCGCGCCATCTCGATCATCGAAACGATCGTCAACGACCCGGAGGTCGGCGCGATCTACAAGGGCAAGGTCACCCGCCTGATGAACTTCGGCGCGTTTGTCGAGCTCGCCCCCGGCAAGGAGGGCCTTGTGCACATCTCGAAACTCGATATGGGCCGCGTCGAGAAGGTGGAGGATGTTGTCGCCGTGGGCGACGAAGTGATTGTCAAGGTCACCGAGATCGATCAGCAGGGCCGCATCAACCTCTCCCGCCGCGACGCGCTCATCGCGATGGAGGCGAAGAAGAACGCCGCCAAAGGAAACTAAAAGCTGCTTCATCAGATAACAAAACGCCCCCGGCCACTGGCCGGGGGCGTTTTTGGTTTCTCTTTTGTGCTGCCGAAGGCTGCTCCTCTCAATGATTCGTCAGGATAGACAAGAGCAGGCAGCCGCTTGAAAGATAGCGGCTGTCCGGCAAACGAAAATTTATAAAAAAGCATGATTCATGATCTTGTTTTGTAAATGAGCATAAAAGGCATCGTATTCCGCTTGTGAAATCGGCCTAGGGCTGCTCATGACAACAAGTTCATGTCCCTTGTCTCCTTTATGGTAAGGAGGGTGAATATGGAAATACGGATTCTCAACAAATTCACATCGTTCATAGAATCCTTTTCTTCTTATAGATACTGCATCGATGGGAGGATCAATTTCAAGTATAAGAGTTTTCTTCTGTTTCTGCAAAAGGGAAAGTACTCTCTTTCCATATTGCTTGTTTCGCATCTCCGGCAAAATACAAAAATGTTCTATATAGATGTCATTTAAATTTTTCCAATATAAAACAAGCCCTACGAAAACGCCCACATCGTAAATCAATTCGAAGTGATAGGTATCATCATTCAAAATTGCAGCTTGAGAAAACTCCTCTCGTTGTTCATGAAGTGGAAAACTGATTTGATACAGTTCTAAAGCTCGCTTATACATGGGGTGCAGTGGATTTGTGATTCGTTCAAGATCCATAATTAATCCCTTTCTAAAATTCGATTTGCCGGGTCCATTCTATCACACGATTAAACCGCTTTCAATCAGGGATACTGGTGAAAACGATGGGCTTTTCGCCTAAGCGCTGGGATAAAAGGGATTTTTATTTTGCGGATTTGAATTTTCAGTAAACTTATGATAGAATAGATTGTTAATCGACGCGGAATTTGCTATGATACTAACAGTTGCATCCTTGCAATTGTATATCCGCTCGAAATTATACTTAATGTAAATCTGGAGGTTCGATTTTTCTTGGACAGTACAAGCGGTATCCTTTATATCGCGCTGATGGTCCTGCTTTGCTTTTCAGCGTTTTTCTCGGCCAGTGAAACGGCCTATTCTTCGCTCAACAAGATCCGCATGAAAAATTACGCGCAGGAGGGCAACAAAAAGGCACAGCGCGCATTGAAGGTCGCGGACGATTTTGACCGTCTGCTATCCACCATCCTCGTGGGCAACAACGTGGTCAACATGACCTGCGCATCGGTGGCGACAGTGCTGGCTACCAGCCTGTTCGGCGCGTCGGGCGCGGCGATCGCAACCGCTGTCATGACCGTGCTGGTGCTGATCTTCGGGGAAATCCTGCCAAAAACGCTGGCCAAGGAAAACAGCGAATCGATTGCAATGAAGACGGGCGGGCTGCTCTGGTTTTTCATCAGGCTGCTCACGCCGGTCGTATTCATCTTCGTCAAGATCAAGGAATTCGCTCTGCGCATGCTCAAAGGTACCGACGCGCAGCCGTCGGTGACCGAGGAGGAACTCAAATACATTGTCGAATCGATCGAACAGGAAGGCGTGCTGGAAGAATCCGAAAGCGAGCTGGTCCAGTCGGCGCTTGAATTCGACGAGATCAGCGTCCAGGAGATTCTCACCCCACGCGTTGACCTGGTGACCATCGATGTGGAGGACCCGCTCGAAGAGGCGCTGCGTACGGTGCTGGAGGCGCATTTCTCCCGTATCCCGGTCTACCGTGGGACGGTGGACAACATTATTGGCGTTTTGCAGGTGCGCGACCTGCTCAAGGCGGTGGTCACCGGGGAGGAGACCCGCGTGGCGCACCTGCTGACCGACTGCGTCTATGTGCATAAGACAATGAAGATTTCCGCGCTCTTGGCCGAACTCAAGGCAAAGAAACTGCATCTGGCAGTCGTAACCGACGACTATGGCGGCACAATGGGCATCGTCACGATGGAGGATGTGCTCGAGCAGCTTGTCGGCGACATCTGGGACGAAAGCGACGAAGTGGTGCCCGATCTGGTCAAGACGGGCGATAACACCTATGTTGTGAGCGGCGATATGAATGTCTTTTCTCTGCTGGAGGATCTGGACGAAGATGCCAGGGATTTTGACAGCGATTATAACACCGTGGGCGGCTGGGCGATGGAAATGCTTGGCCACATCCCCGAGGTGGGTGAAAAGTACCAGTATAAAGATCTGGTAATCACCATCCTGGTGGTCGAGGAGCAGCGGATTCTTTCCCTGCGGGTGGAACGCATCCCGACTCTGCAGGATATGGAAAACGAAATAAAGGGACGATAGAAGATGGATCGTAATTTTCAAAATGTCAGACGGGTGGTTGTAAAGGTGGGTTCCTCCACACTGACCCATGAGAGCGGGCTTCTCAATATCCGCCGGGTCGAACAGCTTGTGAAGGTGCTTGCCGACCTCAAAAACAGCGGAAAACAGATCATCCTGGTCAGTTCCGGCGCGATGGCCGTCGGCGTGGGCAAGCTGGGGCTTGCGAAAAAACCGGGCGACATGCCCGGCAAGCAGGCGGTCGCCGCTGTCGGCCAGTGCGAGCTGATGTACATATACGACAAACATTTTTCGGAATATAACCATGTGACCGGCCAGATCCTGCTCACGCGGGACGTGGTGGACGACGGGGTACGCAAGCAGAACGTCCAGAACACCTTCAACCGCCTGATCGACATGGGCGCAATCCCGATTGTGAATGAAAACGACTCGGTCTGCACCGAGGAGATCGAATACGGCGGGACCTTTGGGGACAACGATACCCTGTCCGCCATCGTCGCGGTACTTGCGAACGCGGAACTGCTGGTGGTTTTGAGCGACATCGACGGACTTTACGACGCGAATCCCCGTACCAACCCGGGCGCGAAGCTGATCCCGGAGGTGGACGTGATCACCCCGGAGATCGAAGCGGCGGCGGCGGGCGCGGGCAGTGCGCGCGGCACCGGCGGCATGATCACCAAGGTGCACGCGGCGCAAATTGCAACCGAAAAGGGGATCGGCATGGTCATCATGAATGGCCAGAACCCGAAACGGCTGTACGACCTGTTTGAAAACAAGGCGATCGGGACTTACTTTGTGCCCCGGAAAGCCTGACCACACATAGAACAAGCTGGAAAGGCAAGGTGTTTTGATGAACAGTCTGACAGAGCTTGGCAAACGCGCAAAAGCCGCGTCGCGCATACTTTCCTGTGTGACGACCGCGCAGAAGAACCGGGCGCTTTCCGCCATAGCGGACACGCTTTGCGCGCGGACGCAGGAGGTCATCGCCGCCAATGAAAAGGATCTCACCGCGGCACAGGAAAACGGTATGACCCAGTCGCTGCAGGACCGCCTGCGGCTGACTGAGGACCGGATCGCGGGAATTGCAAAGGCCGTGCTGGAGATTGTGGGACAGGAGGACCCGATCGGCCGGGTGACCGGCGGCGGCAGCCGTCCGAACGGCCTTAAGATCGAAAAGGTTACGGTGCCGCTCGGCGTGGTGGGCATGATCTATGAGGCGCGCCCGAATGTGACGGTTGACGCGGCCGCGCTCTGCCTCAAATCCTCAAACGTCTGCATCCTGCGCGGCGGCAAGGAAGCGATTCATTCCAACACCATGCTGGTGGAGCTGATGCGCGAAGCGGTACAGTCCGCGGGGCTTCCCGCCGACTGCATCCTGCTGGTGACCGATACCACCCGCCAGTCGGCTGCCGACCTGATGACGCTCGATGGATATATCGACGTGCTTTTCCCGCGCGGCGGCAAGGGACTCATCCAGAGCGTGGTGAAAAACGCCAGCGTCCCGGTCATCGAGACCGGCGCGGGCAACTGCCACATCTTTGTGGATGCCTCTGCCGACCTCGAGATGGCGGTACGGGTCTGCGACAATGCAAAGACCTCCCGTCCTTCGGTCTGCAACGCGGTCGAGACGGTGCTGGTCCACCGCGAGATCGCGCCGCTGTTTCTGCCGAAGCTGAAAGAGGCGCTTGACGAACATCGTGTGGAGCTGCGCGGCTGTGCGCGCACAGCCGCTCTCATTCCCGGCGTTGTCCCGGCCAGCGAGGAGGACTACGCCACCGAATACGACGACTATATCCTTGCTTTGCGGGTGGTCGATACGCTCGATGAGGCGATCGAACATATCCAAGCCTATTCGACCGGCCATTCGGAAGCGATTCTCACAAATGATTACCGCAATGCGCAGGCCTTCACCGCACGGATTGATTCGGCTGCGGTTTATGTCAACGCGTCCACCCGTTTTACCGACGGCGGGGAATTCGGCTTCGGCGCGGAGATCGGCATCTCCACCCAGAAACTGCACGCGCGCGGCCCGATGGGCCTTGAGGCGCTCTGCTCCTGCAAATACATTGTGACCGGAGACGGCCAAACCAGATAAACCTACATTGGAAAGGAAAAGGCATGGGAAAAAAGAAGCGTTCCGAAAAGCCGGCCGGCCGGCAGAATCTGCCGGCGGACCGGATTCACTACCGTAAAAACAAATATGCCGCGCCGATCGGGGGAATTTTCATTTTCCTGTCGATTGTCGGGCTTATTGGGCTGACCATCTTCTGCGTCAATTTCACCCGCGGGATGCTTGATAACTCCCGCGAGAAGCAGCAGTTTGAACAGATCATCTACCCTGTGCTGATGTTCGACCCGGTGCCGTTTGAAAAAGCCACCGACGCGGACCCGCTGTTCCTGCTGCAGTCGTCGCTCTGGAGCACGCTGCTCGGAGAAAAACGGGACAGCTACCAGTTCGATGCAATGGAGCGGCTGATTGTGCCTTCCTCCGACGTGGACGTGGCCTGCGCGCGGCTGTTTGGGCCGGATGTCAAGCTCGAACATCAGAGCTTCGGCGATTACGAGACCACCTACTATTACGATGAGGAAACCAAGACTTATTACGTCCCGGTCACGGGCCAGGTCGGACTCTATACCCCGAGTGTCGAATCGGTCGTCAAGAAGGGCGACCAGTTCACTGTGACAGTCGGCTATGTGCCGCCCGCAAACGCCTGGACCCAGCGCATCGGCACCGACGAAAAGCCGAAACCCATCAAGTTTATGAACTATGAGCTGCTGAAGGTGAGGGACCATTACCAGCTCACCGCGATCCGCGACCTGCCTTCGGCCGATGGCCAGAGCCATGCCGGCCAGGGCATCCCGAACCAGCTTGTCACTGAGCAGCAACGGGCCGGCGACTGATTACAGGGGACAAAACGGAACAGCAAAATAAAACAAGGCGGAATATCCATTTCGGATATTCCGCCTTGTTTTATTTTTTAACCGTTCAGATGCGCAACACGGCTGTGCTGCGCTTTCGTACGGTAAGCGCTGGGGGTCATCACCATGAGCTTTAAAAAATTGCGCGTGAGGGTTTTGGGGTTGTGGTAGCCGACATCGAGCGCAATTTCGAGGACGCTCTTTTTGGTTGCGGCGAGCAGCTCGCAGGCCCGGTTCACCCGCACCAGATTTAAAAAGTCCTCAAAATTGCGTTCTACCTGGCAGAGCATGATGCGATGGAGCTGCTCGACCGAGATGCCGAAATTGTGCGCGACGGATTTTGCGGAAAGTTTCTTTTCGTAGTTGCGGTAGATGTAATTTACAAGCGTGTAGGAAACGCGGCTTTCCTCGATCTGGCAGATGTTCTGGACTTTCTGGTAGGTGTTGCGGTATTCGCCGATTTTGACCCCCATCCGCGCGGCAAAGACTTTGGAGATGTGCGATTCGTCCACATAGCCGAGAAATTCCGCCATTTCCTTCAGGGTGAAGTCGGTGTAGAGCAGGAAGTTGACCGTTTTGCCGATACGCATCTCGTTGAGAAGATCGAAGAAGGAGAGCCCGGTCATCTGGGTGATGTTGGCGCTCACGGTGGATTCGCTGCAGAAAAAGACGCTTGCGAGCAGTTTCAGGGTCAGCTTTTCATTGCAGTGCAGATACATGTAACGCAGGATCTCGGTGTAATCAATCATCGCGTCGCGCTTTGTCTGGGACTGTTCCATGGCGCTGCGGCAGTAGAGGACAAGCAGCTGCACCAGCATGCTGGCGGTCATGATGCTGGAGAACGGTTTTTCCTCCGAAAGCTGAAGGGTGGATTCCATGCCGAGCTCACAGCGCAGCGTATCCAGAATAAATTCCACTTCCGGTAACCGGTTGGGATCACATTGGACAACCGGCTTCTCCTCAATCAGCGGCTGGATGGGCAGCGGCTGCCCGTCCACCCCGCGGAACAGCTTCGCGATGCGTTCGACCGTATCGAAATGGTACGCGATCAGGACATATTGCAGAGGGCTGTCCACCTGGATGATGTCACTGACCTGCCAGGGCAGGATCGCGACCAGGCTGCCGCTTGTGAGGGAATAGGATTTTCCCTGCAGGGAGATCTCGCCGCTTCCGTTTTTGACGTAAAGGAACCGGGCCTCCTGGTGGATGAGCGGGGTGGTCGGCCGGTCGATAACTTCCTGATCAAAGCTGAAAAGGCGGCCCTGATCAAATTGGGAACGGGCGAACGACTGCATTTCAATGAGTTTTTTCATAGCGATCCAAATCCCTCCGCTGACTGTCTGTAAAAAATTATACCATATTCCGGATTTGATTTCACTTTCATTTTTGCTTTGCACAGACATTTCGCATGAAATCTATTGTATTTAAAAGTGGATTTTAGATAAGTTGCCGAATTGTTTTTCGGCGGTATATCCCATATCTGAAGGGAAATGCGTGTGGAAAGTTCTGCTTATAATACAAAAACACCGTTTTTTACTGTCCGGAAAACCTGTTAAGGGTCTGTTAAAATAGAGGGCAGTGATAATCCGTTTGAAAGGAGGAAACGAATTGCCCATTTGCGTAAAAAGCGAAATCGGCCCCCTGAAAAAGATCCTTTTACAGCGGCCGGGCAAGGAGTTGGAGCATCTCAGCCCAAATACAATGGGACAGTTGCTGTTTGACGATATTCCATATCTGTATGGCGCGCAGCTCGAACATGACCGTTTCGCAGACACCCTGCGTGAAAACGGGGTGGAGGTCCTGTATCTGGAGGATCTTGTGGTGGAAACGATATCTCAGGATGAACGCCTGAAGAAGGCCTTTGTCCGGGAGGTGATTGAACAGGCGGACAGCCTGGCGGTCAACTATCAGGAGGAGCTGTACGATTACCTGCTCAGTTTTTCAGATCCCAGGAAACTGGTGCTCAAAACGATGGAAGGCATCTGCCTTAATGAGATTCCATCCCATAAAAAAGACCGGCTAGCCAGCCTCACCCAGCCTGACACCCATTTTGTGATGGACCCCATCCCGAACCTGTACTTTACCCGCGACCCATTCGCCTGTATCGGAAACGGAGTCAGCTTAAACCATATGAGCTCGTTTACCCGCAACCGGGAAACCATCTATGGAAAATACATCCTGAATTACCATCCGGACTACGCGGGCAGGGTACCGCTCTACTATACACCGGACGAACACCTCAGCATCGAAGGCGGCGACATCCTGAATCTGAGCTCCAACGTGCTTGCGGTTGGGATTTCTCAACGCACCCAGCCGGAGGCGGTCGAGCTGCTTGCCCAAAATATATTCCGGGACGAAACGGCTGAGATTGATACGGTGCTGGCATTCGACATCCCCCGCACCCGGGCGTTCATGCACTTGGACACGGTGTTTACCCAGATTGATGTGGATAAATTTACCGTCCATCCCGGCATCCTCGACACGCTGCGGATTTTTGAGCTGACCGGCAAAGGAAAACCCGAAATCCATACACGTGAAGTCTCCGGAAGCCTTGCACAGGTGCTCGGCAGGTATCTGCGCATCGACAGCGTCAAACTGATCCACTGCGGCGGGAAGAACCAGATTGCCTCCGAACGCGAACAGTGGAACGACGGCTCGAACACGCTTTGCATCTCGCCCGGCGTAGTGGTGGTTTACGACCGCAACTATGTGACCAACGAGATATTGGAGGCCTCCGGCGTCAAGGTGCTTAAACTCCCCAGCGCAGAGCTTTCACGGGGCCGCGGCGGCCCGCGCTGCATGAGCATGCCGCTGCAAAGGCTCTGAAACAGGGCCGGACAAACCAAATTGGAATAAAGGAGCGTAAAAATCATGGCAATCAACCTCAGAGGGAGAAGTTTCCTGAAACTTTTGGACTTTTCAGCGCAGGAGATCCGTTACCTGCTGGATCTTTCAAAGGATTTTAAAAGCATGAAGCGCGCGGGCGTACCGCATCGCTGGCTTGCTGGCAAGAACATCGTGCTTTTGTTTGAAAAGACCTCCACCCGTACCCGCTGTTCGTTTGAGGTGGCCGGTATGGACTTGGGAATGGGCGTGACCTACCTCGATCCAGGCAGCAGTCAGATGGGAAAAAAGGAGAGCATCGCGGACACAGCCCATGTGCTGGGGCGCATGTACGACGGGATCGAATACCGCGGGTTCAGCCAGAATCTGGTCGAAGAGCTTTCGGAAAACGCGGGCGTGCCGGTCTGGAACGGGCTCACGGATGAATTTCATCCCACCCAGATGCTTGCAGACCTTATGACCATCGAGGAGAAAAAGGGCGCGCTCAAAGGGCTGCGCTTTACCTTCTTCGGCGACGCCAGGAACAACATGGGCAACTCCCTGATGGTCGCCTGCGCGAAGATGGGGCTGCATTTTACCGCCTGCGCGCCCAAGGAGCTTTTCCCCGCGCAGGAGCTGGTGGATACCTGCAAAAAGCTTGCGGCCCAAAGCGGCGGCAGCGTTTCCCTCACCGAGGACATCGCGGAAGGCGCGCGCGGCGCCGACATCATCTACACCGACATCTGGGTCTCGATGGGGGAGCCGGACAGCGTGTGGGAAACCCGCATCAAGCTGCTGACCCCATACCAGGTGAATGCGAAGGTTATGGGACTTGCCAAGCAGGACGCGCTTTTTATGCACTGCCTGCCGTCCTTCCACGACACCAACACCACCACCGGCAAAGAGATCGCGGAAAAATTCGGTATCACCGAGATGGAAGTATCCGACGAGGTGTTTGACGGTCCGCAGTCGGTGGTGTTCGACGAAGCGGAGAACCGCATGCACACCATCAAAGCGGTCATGTATGCGACGCTGCAGTAATTTGAACGGAATGAGGGCTATGGACAGAAAACGGATTGTAATTGCATTGGGCGGCAATGCCCTGGGCAAAACGCCGGACGAACAGCTCCGGCTGGCCCGAGGCGCGGCCAAATCGATTGTGGATCTGATCGAGGCGGGCGGCGAGGTTGTTATCACACACGGCAATGGCCCGCAGGTTGGGATGATCAACCTTGGGATGGGTGCTTCCGCCCAAAGCGGCGTGATTCCGGCAGAAATGCCGTTCGCGGAATGCGGGGCAATGAGCCAGGGATACATCGGATACCATCTCCAGAACAGCATCGCAAACGAGCTGCATGCGCGCGGCATCCATAAAGAGGTGGCCGCGGTCGTCACACAGGTGGTGGTAGACCGGGACGACCCGGCTTTCCGCAGCCCGTCCAAACCGGTGGGCGCGTTTTATACCTATGAACAGGCGCAGGCGCTTGCCACGGACAAGGGCTACTGCATGCGGCAGGACGCGGGCCGCGGCTGGCGGCGGATGGTAGCCAGCCCGCAGCCGGTGGATATCCTCGAGAAAAAGGTTATCCGCTCACTTGTGGAACAGGGAAATGTGGTTATTGCCGCGGGCGGCGGCGGAATCCCGGTGGTACGGCGGGACGGACGGTATGTCGGCGTGCCGGCTGTGATCGACAAGGACCTGGCTGCCGCGAAGCTCGCAAAATTTCTGGACGCGGATATGCTGCTCATCCTGACAGCGGTGGAGCATGTGGTCATCAACTGGGGCAAGCCGAATCAGATCGCGCTGCACCGGATCACAGCGGACGAAGCGGTCTGCTTCTGCGCGCAGGGACAGTTTGCGCCGGGGAGTATGCTGCCGAAAATTCAGGCCGCGGTCGAATTTGCACAATGCGGGAAAAAAGCGGTGATCGCATCGCTTGACCGGGCGCTCGAGGCGGTGCGCGGCCAGTCCGGCACGGTGATTTTACCGGCTCCGCGCGCGCAGGCGGCGTCGGCATAAAGGAGAGGGGAAAGCGTGGAAACGAAACGGAAGAGTTGGATTTGGCTCGGCTCGCGCGCGGCGCTGCTTTTGGTGGGGATCATCTGGGGCAGTTCGCTGGTGGTGGTCAAATCCTCGGCGGAACTGATCCAGCCGAACCTGCTGATCGCGAGCCGTTTTTCACTGGCATGTATCGTACTGTCAATCATCTTTTTCAAAAAATTCAAGAAACTTGACCGGGATTCGCTCATCAGCGGCGCGATTATCGGCGCGTGCCTGTTCGCGGCCTACTGGCTGCAGACGCTGGGTGTCACGCTCGCCATGCCCGGGAAAAGCGCATTCCTTTCCTCCATCTACTGCGTGCTTGTGCCGTTTGTATTCTGGATGATCGGCGGCAAACGGCCCGCGCCGCACAATCTGATCGCGGCGTTTTTATGTGTGACGGGCATCCTGCTCTCCTCGGTCACAAGCGGTTTTTCGATCCTGCCGGGAGATCTGCTGGCACTTTCGAGCGGACTGTTCTTCGCGGTGCATATCGCGGCGGTCGGAAAATACGGGGATGGGAAGGATCCGGTGCTCATCACCATTCTGCAGTTCGGGTTCTGCGCCGCATTCGCCTGGATCGCGACCTTTACGCTCGAAGGATTCCATCCACAGTGGCATCCAGGCGCGACCGGCGGGGTGCTCTATCTGGCCCTTGCCTGCACGGCGCTGGCGCTGCTTTTGCAGAACGTCGGGCAGAAATATGCGGACCCGTCGAGCGCGTCGATCCTGATGAGTACCGAATCGATCTTCGGGGTGATTTTCTCGGTCGTCTTTATGGGCGAGATCCTCACGGCAAAACTGGTGCTGGGATTCGTCTTTATCTTTGCATCGGTGCTGATCTCAGAGGTGCCTTTCACAATCCGCACACGGAAATTGCGGACTGATACTCCCTGCTGACACAATAGATGGGGATAAAAGGTCAAGGAATGTCGAATAACTTGGGATTTTGTATTGAAAAAATATTTATGCAGTTTATAATAATATAGTGACCTGCAAAAGCGGGAATCCAGTTATTTCCATAACTTTTGTATCGTTGCAAATAAATGAGGAGGAGAATAATGGAAGCAAAACTGATTGAAAAGGCAATGTACGACTATTTTAAACTGGTCGGTAAAACCGCGATCGTCACCGGTGCGGGCAATGGGATCGGCCAGGGCATTGCCAAGGTACTCGCCGGGCTCGGCGTGAACGTTGTGGCCTGTGACATTGAGGAAGACAGTGTAAAAGGCACGGCCGATGGCATCACCCAGGCGGGCGGCGCCTGCATCGGCATGTACTGTGACGTGCGCAAATATGAGGACATCCAAAAGGTGATCCAGACCGCCATCGACAAATTTGGTACGGTGGACATCCTGGTCAACGACGCCGCCGGGTGCGGCGGCGGTGTGACGGTGGATACGATCAACGAGGAAGAGTGGATGCGCCTCATCGAACTGAACCTCAACAGCGTATACCGTTTTACAATTTCCGTCCTGCCGCTGATGCGCGCGAAGAAGAGCGGGAAAATCATCAATATCAGCTCAGGCGCGGGTATCACCGGAGATTTCTCCGACCCGCATTATGCGGCCGCCAAGGGCGGCGTAATCGCATTCACCAAGGAGATCGCCCATGAGGTCGCAAAGGACCGCATCAACGTCAACAGCGTTGCGCCGGGCCTTGTGGATACCCGGATGGCGCGCATCCGCCCGTGGGAGGATGAAATCGCCGACACCCTGTGGCACCGGGTCGGACAGCCGGAGGACATCGCGTATGCGGTGGCGTACCTGGCGTCTTCGGCAAGCGATTACCTCACCGGGCAGGTGATCTCTCCGAACGGCGGAGCGTGGATGCAGTAAGGAAAAGAGTGTGAATGCGGTGACGGTGGATTACCTGTTCCGCCACGCCGTCGTGGTGACCATGGCGGACGCCGGGGGCTGCGGCCTCATTGAAGATGGGGCTGTGGCGGTGAAGGCGGACCGGATTGTCGCGGTGGGCGAGACAAAGCGGCTGGAGAAGCTTTACCCCGCGCATCGGGAAATCGACGCATCGGGGAAGCTTTTGATGCCGGGACTTGTTGATGCTCACATGCACACCCGCGCGAGCCTTTGGAAAGGCCTGGCGCAGGACTCTCAAAACTGGCTGGCTGACTGTTCGATCCCCTACCGGGAAGCGCTGGATGGCCCATCGGGCAGGGCGGGGTCGATGGTGATGATCGCGGAAGCGCTCAAAGCCGGGACCACCACCTTTGTGGATCAGAATGAGGATATGTGCCTGCTCGCGGAAAACCATCTCCAGGCAGGGACACGCGCCCTGCTTGCGCAGCAGGTGCACGGGCTGCCGCCTGGGACCGCGCTGATCGCGAAGGGGGAGCTTTACCCGCTTGACCCAGCGGTAGAAGAACGGCTGTTTGCACAAAGCCGCAAACTGGTGGAAACCTGTCACATGCAGGCTGGCGGCAGGCTCACCTGCGCGATGAGCCCTCTGGGGCCGGACCGCGTTTCAAAAGAGATGTTGCTGGAAGTGGGGGAATACGCCCGGAAAAATGAGCTTGCGATCCATATGCATCTCGCCTGCGGCGAGCGGGAAACCGACCAGATGGAGCGGCGCTACCACAAACGCAGCATCCCGCTGCTCGATGAGCTGGGGCTTTTGAATGAGCGGCTGGTGGGCATCCATCTGTCGGTTGCCACCGACGCGGAACTGCGCCGGTTCGCGCAGTCCGGGGCGGCGATGGTGCTCTGCTCCGGCAGCGAGGCCATTGTGGACGGGAATATCCCGCCAGCCTATGAGTTCAATTCCTACAGCCCAAAGCTTGCAATCGGTTCGGACCAGACCTCGGGCGGAAATACGAGCAACCTTTTTTATGAGATGAAGGTGGGCGCGCTGCTCAACAAATGCAAGTTCCACGACCCGGAAATCTGGCCAGCGTGGAAGATGCTGCGGCTGGCGACCATCGACGGCGCGCGGGCAATCGGAATGGGCCATGAGATCGGTTCGCTGGAAGTGGGAAAAAAAGCCGACCTCATTCTGTTGGATCTGCAGGTGCCGCATATGGCGCCACAGCTCTTTGCTCCCCTGCGCAATCTCATCCCAAACCTTGTTTATGCGGCAAACGGCAGCGAAGTGGTCCTTTCGATGATCGATGGCAAACTTGTCATGGAGGACCGGAAACTGCTGACACTGGACGAAAGGAAGGTGGTTGAGCAAGCGAACATCGAGGGGGAAAAACTGCTTCAACGTGCGAAAAAAGCGCTGTTTTCTCATGAGACGGCAATGAACCGCCTGATGCGGCAAAATAAGCTCTAGTTTATACGGAAAGAAGGAAAAAGTGTGAAAAGAGTGACAGCTATTCTTTTGGCATTGGCATTGATGTTGGCAATGGCCGCCTGCGGCGGTTCGGATTCGGCACCAGCCGCTTCCGGTGATTCCGCCGTCGGAGGGCAGGCGGCCGAAGCGGAAACCATCCGCATCGGCGTGGTCTGTCCGCTGACCGGAGAAAGCGCTATCTTCGGCGACGTGCTTTCTCAGACTATCATGCTGCTGGCGGAACAGAAAAACGCGGAGGGCGGCCTGCTGGGCAAACAGATCGAGATCAAGGTGTACGACAATCGCGACGACGCGGTGGAAACAACAAACGCGGCGCGCAAGGCGATCCTCAACGACAATGTCGTGGCCTTCATCGGGACCGATTCTTCCGCCAGTACCATAGCGCTTGTGGAGGTGGCCAGCGAATATGAAATCCCGGTCCTCACCAGCATCGCGACCAACTCGAAGATCACCATGACCGACGACGGCCAGGTGCGGCCTTGGGCGTTCCGTGCCTGCCTGTCCGATCCACAGAGCGGCGCCATCCTCGGTCAGTACGCGGTCAAGGAACTGGGACACAAGAATATTGCGATCATCTATGAAATTGGCAGCGATTTCTCGATCGGCGTCATGAATGAATTCACCAAGAATGTGGAGGCGGCCGGCGGCAAGATCGTCTGCAGCGAAGCTTACAACACCGGCGATGTGGATTACCGCGCGGTGCTCACCCGCATTAAGAATTCCGGTGACTTCGACGCGCTTTATATCGCGGCGGGATACTACAAGCAGATCGGCCTCATTGCCAATCAGGCGCGTGAGCTCGGCATTACAGAGCCGCTGCTTACCACTGAGGGCGCGACGTCGAACGACCTGTTCAACATCGCGGGCGACGCGGTTGAGGGGCTCGTCTTTAACGGCACTGTCAACACCGAGTCGGACAAGGTGCATGCGCTGCTCGAGGACTTTATCGAAAAGTGGGAATACGACCCGAGCGTCAACGTTGGGCCGGACTGCTATCTAGCGCACGATGCCTTCAAGCTGATGGCCAATGCAATCGAGAAGGCCGGTGCGGCGGACTCGAAGAAGATCCGCGACGAGCTGGAAAACACCACCGAAATCGAGGGCCTGACCTGCACGATCACCTTTGACCCTGAAACCCATCTGGTCTACCGTGAAGTTCCCATCTATAAGGTGGAAGACCAGACGCTTAAAATCCAGACACTGTTTATGCCTGAGAAAATGTAATCAGATGATACTGGCCCAAACGCGGCGGACAGCAGATCAAAACAGCCCAGTTATCGCTACGTCCGGGCTTTAAAAGAAGGAAGGAAAAAACGTGAAAAAAATTATTTCGATACTCCTCGCAATGGCATTGTCCCTTTCCATGGCGGCCTGCGGAAGTTCTTCGGCTCCCTCCGGCGCGTCCGGAGACGCGGAGGCCGCCGAGCCGGAGACCATCCGTATCGGTGTGGTCTGCCCGCTGACCGGCGAAAGCTCGATCTACGGCGATGTGCTTTCCCAGACCATTCAGCTGCTGGCGGAACAGAAAAACGCGGAGGGCGGCCTGCTGGGCAAACAGATCGAGATCAAGGTGTACGATAACCGTGACGACGCGGTGGAAACGACCAACGCGGCGCGCAAAGCGATTCTGAACGACAAGGTTGTGGCCTTCATCGGCACCGATTCCTCCGCCAGCACCATCGCGCTTGTGGAGGTTGCCAGCGAATATGAAATCCCGGTCCTCACCAGCATCGCGACCAACTCGAAGGTCACCATGACCGACGACGGCCAGGTGCGCCCGTGGGCGTTCCGCGCCTGCCTCAACGACCCGCAGAGCGGCGCCATCCTCGGCCAGTACGCGGTCAAGGAATGCGGCTATAAGAACATTGCGATCATCTACGAGATCGGTTCCGACTTCTCGATCGGCGTCACCAATGAATTCACCAAGAATGTGGAAGCTTCCGGCGGCAAGATCGTCTGCAGCGAAGCTTACAACACCGGCGATGTGGATTACCGCGCGGTGCTCACCCGCATCAAGAATTCCGGTGACTTCGACGCGCTTTACATCGCGGCGGGATACTATAAGCAGATCGGACTCATTGCCAACCAGGCGCGCGAGCTCGGCATCGAGCAGCCGTTTTTGACCACCGAGGGCGCGATGTCCAGCGACCTGTTCAACATCGCGGGCGATTCGGTCGAGGGCATGATCTATAACGTTGCGGTCGATACCGGATCCGACAAGGTGCACACCCTGCTGGAAGACTTTATCGAGAGATGGGAGTATGACCCGAGCGTCAACGTCGGCCCGGACTGCTACCTGGCTTACGACGCATTCAAGATCCTGACCGGAGCGATCGAGAAGGCCGGTGCGGCGGATTCGAAGAAGATCCGCGACGAGCTGGAAAACACCACCGAAATCGAGGGTCTGACCAGTAAGATCACCTTTGACCCTGAAACCCATCTGGTTTACCGTGAAGTGCCGATCTGCCAGATCGAAAACGGCGATTTTAAAACCCTGGGCCTGTTTATGCCTGAAAAGACTGCATGAGCAGAGATTAAAAAACCATAACGAGTACGTGCGGTTGTAATGAACCTATAGTTACTGTGCGCGGGCTCTTAAAAAAGGAGGGTGCCTTCATTTGTTTATTCAGCAATTGATAAACGGGTTATCAGTTGGCAGTGTGTATGCATTGATGGCAGTTGGTTACGCACTCATTTACAGTCTACTCAACTTTACCAACTTCGCGCACAGTATCTCTGTTACCATCGGCGCGTTCGCAACATTCTTTTTCCTGACCTACGCGATGCAGGATCTGCTCGCGGGTGTGATCATGGGGATCGTGGCGGCGGCGGCTCTGGCGGCGTTCATCCAGTTCGTCGCCTACCGCCCGCTCTTAAAGCGCAACGCCCGGCGTGTTTACCTCATGATCATCGGGCTTGGTATTTCGGTCATGGGCGACAATCTGATCATCATTGCGTTTTCGGGAAGGTTCCGGATCTATCCGGTCAACTTCTCCTCCCAGAGCCTTGAGATTTTTGGGGCGAGCGTCGGCGTGGTGGACGTCGTTATCTTTGTGGTGAGCATGCTGTCCCTTCTGGTGGTGGAGCTTATCATCCGTAAAACCCGGCTGGGCCTTGCGATCCGCGGCGCCTCCTACAGCCTGGAGACCACCTCCCTCATGGGGGTGGACACCTACCGGCTGATTCTGGCGATCTTTTTGATTGCGGGCGCTTTGGCGGGGGTCGCGGGCGCGCTGCTCGGCGCGAAATACACGACCTATCCGTCGCTGGGCACCTTCTATACGAACAAGGCGTTCATCTGCGCGGTGTTCGGCGGCCTGGGAAGCCTTCCTGGAGCCGTGGTCGGCGCATTGGTGCTGGGCGTGTCGGAAGCGATGATTTCCGCTTATGTCTCCACCACCCTGCGTGACCTGTTCGCATACATACTGCTCATTGGTATTCTGCTGATCCGCCCCTCCGGCCTTATGGGGAAATCCAGCGAAGACAAGGCCTGAAGGAGGGTTATGAGATGGAATATTGGTTGGGTGTAGCGACTCTTGTCGGTATCTATATGATCGCTGTCCTGGGCGTGTCGATCCTATGCGGTTTTACGGGCATGTTCTCAATGGGACACGCGGGCTTCATGGCGGTCGGCGCCTACACGTCGGCGCTTTTGACAAAGCAGTTTGGAATCCCGATTTTCCTTGGCGTCATCGCGGGGATGATCACGGCCTCTATTGTCGGCGCCATCGTCAGTTATCCCACATTGAAACTGCGGGACGACTATTTCATCATTGTGACGCTGGGGATCGGCGAGGCAATCAAGCTGATCATCCAGAACGCGACTTCGATCACGGGCGGCGCGCGCGGCCTTTCGGACATCCCGAAGGGCGCGAGCTTTGGCACCGTGTGGATCATTGTAATCGTCACGATCATTGTCCTGCGGCTCTATATCAATTCGAAACATGGGCGCAACTGTATTGCGGTGCGTGAAGAGGAACTCGCGGCCCAGTCGGTTGGCATCAATATTTTCAAATATAAAATGGAAGCGATGGTCATCAGCTGTGCGCTGTGCGGATGCGCGGGCGCGCTGCTGGGCCACTATATGCACTACCTGCAGCCCAATATGTTCACAATGGTCAAATCGGATGAGTTGGTCATTATCGTCATTCTGGGCGGCCGCGGAAGCCTCACCGGCACTATCCTTGCAAGCCTCCTGCTATTGCCGCTTCCGGAACTTCTGCGCTTCGGCTCCGCCGAACAGTGGCGCATGGTGCTTTACGGCCTGCTGGTGGTCTTTGTCATCCTGTTCCGCCCATCCGGCCTGATGGGTACGCGCGAGCTGTGTCTCAAGGACTTTAAGAATGCTTTTCACTGGGTGACCGGCAAATTTAGAAAACGCCCGGCAGATGCACAAAGTCAAAAGTAACGATACGAGAGATCGGGAAAGGGATACAGCTATGGGAACAAGTACCTATTCACTGGAGATCAGGGATGCCTGCAAGCGGTTCGGCGGCATCGTGGCCACCGACCATGTCAATATCAAAGCACAGCGCGGCCAGATCTTTGGGATCATCGGCCCGAATGGCGCCGGAAAAACCACGCTGTTCAATATGATCACGGGCGTTTATCGGCCCACCGAGGGAGATATCTTCCTGGAAGGCGAATCCATCGCGGGGAAGATGCCCTATCAGATCGCGCGCGAGGGGATTGCGCGCACCTTCCAGAACATCCGCCTTTTCAACGACCTGAGCGTGTATGAAAACGTCCATATCGCCTATCAGAAGAATATGACCTATAACCTGGTGGAAGGCGTTTTAAAGACAAAGAAATACCGGGAGCAGGAGCGGCAGTGCGCCGAAGCCTGCGAGACGTCACTGAGGAGCGTGGGCCTCTGGGAGATGCGCGACCACATCGCAAGCAACCTGCCGTACGGCATGCAGCGCCGTCTGGAAATCGTACGCGCGCTGGCCACTTCGCCGAAAGTCCTGCTTCTGGACGAACCGGCCGCCGGTATGAACGAGGAGGAGTCGGAACGGCTCTCCGAAATCATCAAAAATATCCGCGACACGCACAGGGACATCACAATCCTGGTCATCGACCATCATATGGACGTCATCATGGATGTCTGCGACGCCATCACGGTCATCAACTTTGGCAAACAGCTGGCCACAGGCACGCCGGATGAGATCCAGCAGAACCAGGAAGTAATCGACGCTTATTTGGGGGTGGGTGACTAAGATGCTGCGGATAGAAAACCTGACTTACAGTTACGGCAAAATCCAGGCGCTCAACGGCGTCAGCTTTGAGATGCGGCAGGGAGAGATCATGTCCATCGTCGGCGCGAACGGCGCGGGCAAATCGACCCTGATGCGCTGCATCGCGGGGCTCTTGAAACCGCAGGGCGGCAGAATCCTTTACGATGAGAAACCGCTCACATCGGCCGCGCACGCGGTGGTGGCGCGGGGAATCGCGCTGGTGCCGGAAGGACGCTGGATTTTCCCAAACCTCACGGTGGAGGAAAACCTTCTGATGGGCGGCTACCTGGTAAAGAACCGGCAGCCCGGCCTGGAGCGTTCTTACGAGCTGTTCGAGCGTTTAAAGGAACGCCGCAGCCAGCGCGCGGGCACCCTTTCGGGCGGGGAGCAGCAGATGCTCGCGATCGCGCGCGGGCTGATGTCGAACCCGAAGGTGCTGCTGCTTGACGAGCCTTCGCTCGGACTTGCGCCGCTCATCGTCAACGATGTCATCAACATCATCGACGAGATCAACAAACAGGGTGTGAGCGTCCTGCTCGTCGAACAGAATGCGCGCAAAGCACTTAAAATTGCACATCACGCCTGTGTTATCGAACAGGGCAGAATTGTCAAATTCGGCACCGGCGATGAAATTGCCAAAAGCGAGAGCGTGGTCTCCGCTTATCTTGGCAAACGGAAAAATGAAGGAGAAAGAGGGCAGCAGTCATGAAAGATTATCTGCAGATCGGCGGAAAAGTAGCGATCGTCACCGGTTCGGGCCGGGGCATCGGCCGTGGCGTGGCGGAGGAGCTCGCCGCCTACGGCGTGAAGGTCATGGTCAGCGATATCAACGATGAAAACGGGAAGAAAGTCAAGGAAGGGATCATCGAAGCGGGTGGCATTGCCGAATACTGTCACTGTGATATCATGAAAATCGAGGACATCAAGAATCTGGTTGCCGAGACGGTCCGGGTGTTCGGTACAGTTGACATTCTGGTCAACAATGGCGGCGGCGGCGAGCCTCCGTGCGATTTCTTCACCATCACCGATGAGCGTTGGGACCACTACATTCGCTTCAACCTCTACAGCGCGTTCTTCATGATCCGGGAAGTGTTCCCGTATATGCGCGCCCAGAAGAGCGGCAAGATCGTGAACATCAGTTCCGGTTATGCGATCGGCGGCGGCGACCAGTGCGCCCACTATGCTTCCGCGAAGGCGGGCATCATCGGGCTCACCACTTCGATTGCGAAGGAAGCCGCGCCGTACAACATCAACGTGAACGTCATCCCGGTCCCGACGACCGACACCCCCGGACTGCGGGAAGCGGACTTCGAGCTGGTCGCGGACGAGATCCCGCTCATCCCGATGGGACGCATCGCGGTGCCGAAGGACGTTGCGAACACGGTGCTGTTCCTTGTTTCCGAAGCGGCGGACTATGTGACCGGCCAGATTGTCGCGCCCAACGGCGGCAAACGGATGCTGGTGTAAGGGCGCCCGGTTAAGAAATACGGGGCGGCCGGGAGTCAGAATATGGTTCCCGGCCGCCTTTTTAGGCTTTTGCAGATTTGCGGCCGCGGCTGGCGCGGCAAGAATACCAACGAAAAGGAGCAATCATTATGGTTTGGCCAAACAAAGCCAAATGCGCGTTTTCCCTGGGCTTTGACATGGACGGCGACACCATCTGGCGCAACAAGATCCGGCATCTGCCGAACGGTTCCGCCTATATCAAAGGGCCGTCGATCGGTCAGTATGGACCGCGCAGAGGCGCTCAGCGCATCCTTGAAATTCTGGAGGAGTATGATCTTCGGGCGACCTGGTTCATACCGGCGGACATGGTGCGGGAATATGCGGACGTGGTGGAAAAGATCCTAGCCAAGGGCCACGAGATCGCCCACCATGGGCTTGACCACACCGGCGCATACGGAAAAACCTTTACGGAGCAGGTCGAGCGGTTCGAACGCTGCCAAGAGATCTTCTTAAAATATGCCGGTGTGAAGGCGCTCGGCATCCGTCCGACCGGTTCGCTGCTGCCCGAGACCGAGCGCTGGCTTTACAGCGACGGCGGCTTTGTCTATTCCAGTGCGGGCACCAGCGGCGAGGAATGCGGCTGGTACAAGGTCGAGGGGACGCCGACAAAGGGCGTCAACATCCCCTGCCGTGACGAACAGACCGACGACTATGTTCAGACGGTCCTGCACAACTACCCTGCGGTGCTCGAAGGGATGCCGCGGCTTGCCTCCTACGACTGCGTTTACCAAAACTGGATTCGTGAAGTGGAAGGCGCGGCGCGTTTCGGAAATTCCGGTTCCACCGCGTTTCATCCGCAGATCGCGGGAACCCCGGGCCGCGCAATTATGCTGGAGAAGTTCTGCAAATATCTTGCGGAAAATCCCGATGTCTGGAGCGTCCCCTGCATTGAAATTGCAAACCACTTTAAATCGGTCATGGAGGGCAAAGGTCATGAGGAATGAAAAAGCAGTATGGCCGGAAGGGAAAAGATGCGCCGCTCTGATCAGCGTGAACCTTGACGCGGAATTCTATGGGCGGATTTTCTATCCGGAGGTGGACGTGGACGAAGGGGATATCCTGCGCCTCGGCCGCACCGGTATGGAATTTGGACTGCCGCATCTGCTGGATGCGCTCGACAATTACGGCGTGAAGGCCACTTTTTTTGTGCCGGGAGAAGTGGCGCGCCGTTATCCGGAAAAGGTGAAAGAAATTGCCGCGCGCGGCCATGAGATCGGCTGCCACGGACTAAAGCATGAGATCTTCGCACATCTTCCCCGCGCGGAGCAGGAAGCTCGGCTGCGCGAGGCCCGGTCGATCCTCAGGGAGACGGTCGGAAAAGACCCGGTGGGCTTTCGGATGCCGGAAGGGGAGATCACCGAGGAAACCCTCTGTGTCGCAAAGGAATTGGGCTTTGCCTATTCGAGCTCGCTTTCGGACAGTGACCTGCCGTATATCCGCGAACCGGCGGGCCTGCTGGAACTGCCGATTCATTGGGCGCTTTTCGATCTGCCGTATTTCACCTTTGCGTTCGATCCGCCGATCCCGCCGGGACAGGCGCGCAGCGCTTCGATGGACGACGTGCTGCAAAACTGGCGCTATGAGCTTGAGGGCGCGCGCCGCTGGGGCACCTTGCTGAACCTCCAGCTCGACCCGCAGGCGGTCGGCGAGCAGGGACGCATCTTCATGCTGGAAAAGCTGCTCGACGAGATGCAGCGCGCGGGCGACGTCTGGATCGCCACCGGCGAGGAGATTGCCGCGCGCTGCGGGAAGGCATAACCGCCCCATAACAGAAAATCAGAACAAAGGAGTCTCCCGTCATGTCAGAAACCGCACTTAATGCAATGGCAAAACAGTATGAGGAAATGACCTTATGCAAAAGCCGGTACGACGATATCGATATCCAGTGGTATACCGAAGGCCCTTTCTGGAGAAGGACCGATATGCGGTATTCCCGCGAATACAAGATCCTGCCCGACTATGAGATCGCGGACGCGAAACACGGGCGCACCCTGCGCGACATTCTGGACGAGTCGACCCACCTGCTTGACAACCTCGCGCTCTACAAAAAAACCGCCCGCCCGGAAGAAATCCACCGGGTCAATTACCTGATCGACCACGTGGGCCATGTGCGCACCCGCACCCGGATGCTGCTGGGTGAAAAGATCCCGTTCGATACGATGACCGACGAGCTTTACAGCCTGGTGGCACCCGCCTATGACTACAAAAAATTCGACGATATCCTCGCGGAGCTCGGCCAGGCGCTGCCCGGCGCGGGTTCCGCGCAGGAGAAGGCCTGGGTGTTCCGTGAAAAAATCTCCATTCCAAAGGACAGGGTCCTGCGGGTTCTCAAGGAGACCACCCAGGTATTCCACGATATCTCGATGCGTAGGATGACCCTCACCGGCAACAGCATGCCGCGGGTACGGGTGCGCGAATATGCCGATCCGGGCATGGCGTTTTTGTCGATCCTGTTCGGTTATGACTACAACCACCTCGAATATGAACGCAACTTCAATCTGAACTTCCCCTGGACAGTGGATAATGTGGTGGAATGCATCGGACATGAGATGGAACCCGGCCACATCACCTACTATGAGAAGCGCACCCAGACCTTTATCGATACCTGCTGGCCGGAGATGGCGGTCGTTTCGCAGTTTTCTTCATCTTCAGCCTTCACTGAAGGTTCGGCGCGGTATGTTATCCCCATGTGCTTTGACCTGTCGATGGAAAAGCAGCTCGACTTTGAGCGTGAAACGATCTTTAAAAACGCCGGCCTGGATACCGGGCTGGTCGAATTGATGCCGCTCTGGCACAAGTACGTCGAGATTGCGGGCTATGCGAAGCTCGAGGTCACCCGTAATCTGTGGGAGAACCGCTGGAGCGAAGCGGAAGCGGCGGCGTTCCTGAAAAAGTATGCGGTCATCGGCAAGGACGCGGAGGACTCCTGCGTGAGCCGCCTTGCCGCGGATGACGGACATTTTGTGGCGCACGATTATGCCCGCGACGTGGTCAAGGATTACTTCAACGCGGTCGCGCCCACAGTCGATGAGCAGTGGCGGCTGTATGAGAGCCTTTGCTGCGCCGATATGTCGATGCGGGAGATCCAGGACAAGACCTTCCGGATCGATTTCTAAGCGTTTTTCCTTCTTTTAATCAGCAAGGGGCCCCATACCATCGGTATGGGGCCCCTTGTGTTTTTATCCGCTTTTATTTATTCTGATTCGGTGTTCATACAGAGCGCCGCGGCGTAAAGCCCCAGGCAGAAGTAGAAGCCCGCTTCGGAAAGGCTGATTGCAATGTCGGTAGCCTTTCCAAAGAACGGCGTGGCCAGGATGCCCGCCGAAACGCTGAGCGCCACAATTGCGAAGGAAAGCCCGAACGCGGTCATCTGCCGCATGCCTTTTTCCGGGTTCACGCCGCCCATCACCCGGCCGTACGCGAGCAGGAACGGCACCAGCAGGATCAGCATCACAACGGTGTAACGCTGGTCGGAAACGCTGCGGATCGCAGTATAGGACATATAGGAGGTCAGCAGATTGGCAACCTGCCAAATGAGCGGCACCAGCATCAGTAGGCCGTTGATCCGGAAGGTACGGGAATCGCCCGTGCCTTTAAAACCGATATAGATGAACAGCACAGCCGAGACAACCGGCGCGGCGGCAAGACAGATGAGCCGCAAAAGGAGCATCAGGGCGCCCACCACGACAGGGCCCGGAAAATCGAGGTCGGCCATATATGAAAACTGCGCGAAAGCGGAAAGCCCCGCGACTGGCAGCGCCACGATACCCGCAAGGGCGGCCATCCCGCGCACCTGGTTTGGATAGGCCGCGTAGACCGTGGATGTGTTCTTTCTGGAAAACAGTGCGCTTACAATGATTGCGATGCAGGACGCGCCAAGGATTACGCCGTAAGCGATGGCGAAAAGCTGGCCTTCGTCGGTGTAAAAACCGGTATCCGGGTCGATATAGGATAGCTTCAGATAGATGCGCAGGCCGACGCAGGCAACCATAGAAAAGAAAAAGATGAATTTGGAAGTTTTATAAGGCATCGAAATCCTCCGTATTGTATGGATTCTTGAAATTTGCATATTATTAACCTAATAATTATACCTCTTGCCATCGGGGATGGCAAGAGGTATCTTTTTTTGGATTTGGATTATTTGCGCTCCGCAAGGGGGATATACGGCCGGTCGCCAATGACAGGCTTGTAGGCGGGGCGCATGATCTTATTGCTGGTGCAGATCTCCTCGAGCCGGTGGGCGCACCAACCGACCGTGCGCGCGATGGCAAAGAGCGGCGTATGCAGCTCGTCCGGGATGCCGAGCATCCGGTAGACCAGCCCGGAATAGAGGTCGACATTGTTGGAGATCGAGCGGTCGGTTTTCCATTTTTCACGCAGGATATTGGGCGCGAGACGTTCCACCGCATTGAGCAGGCGGAATTCCCCTTCAAAATCGGTGCCGTGCGCGAGGCGGAACGCGTTCTTTTTGAGCACGGCGGCACGCGGATCGCTTTTGGTATAGACCGCGTGCCCAATGCCGTAGATGAGCCCCGACCGGTCTCCTGCCTCCCGGTTGACGACCTTGCGCAGATAGTCGCGGATTTCGTTGTCGTCATCCCAATTTTGGACATTTGCCTTGAGATATTCGAGCTGTTCTATGACTTTAAAGTTGGCGCCGCCATGCCTTGGGCCTTTGAGCGCACCAATGCCTGCGGAGATGGCCGAATAGGTGTCGGTGCCGGAGGAGGTGAGCACCCGCACGGAAAACGTGGAGTTGTTGCCGCCGCCATGCTCGCTGTGCAGCATCAGGCATAGGTCAAGCAGATTCGCTTCCTCTTCGGTAAAGCGTTTGTCCGAGCGCAGCAGGCGCAGAATGTTCTGCGCGGTGGAGAGCTCGGGATCGGGGTTGTGCAGGTACATGCTGCGTCCGTCGTAGACGCGCTTTTTCACCTGATAGGAATTGACCATGATCGAAGGCATCCGCGCAATCAGCTGGATCGACTGGCGCAGGACATTTTCGATTGAAGTGTCATCGGGGCGGTAGTCATAGGTATAGAGCGCCAGGACCGACCTGGCGAGCATGTTCATGATATTGGGGCTTGCGACCTTCATAATCATATCTTCTGTAAAGTTGTCGGGCAGATTGCGCGATTCAGCGAGCATCTCCTGGAATTTGGCGAGCTGCTGACCGGTGGGAAGATTGCCAAGCAGCAGGAGCCAGGCGGTTTCCTCGAAACAGAACCGGTTGTCAGCGGCGCAGCCAGCGATAATGTCGTTGATATTGACGCCCCGATAGGTCAGCTCGCCGTCGATGGGAACCTTTTCCCCCTCGTTGATGAGGTAACCGTGGACGTTACAGATCTGGGTGATGCCAGCCATCACACCGGTGCCGTCCGCATTGCGCAAGCCACGCTTTACGTTGTATTTGGAGAAGAGTTCCGGATTGATATTGTTATACTGCGCGTACTCGCTGCATAAACTTTTAATATCCTGCTGCAGCTGTTCGCTGGGCAGGTCGAGTTCCTTCATATGCATGATTCGGTGGCTCCTTTCGTCGGTTGGATGCGTTTGACATCGCCGGATGACAGATATAATTGTACTGTAGCTATGGGGTGAAGTCAAGCAAATACATTCTGAAAATAGAAATAATATGAAGGCGTTCGTGAAAAATCTTTCATAATGAGAGGAAGTAAAAGACAGATGAAACTGATAAACACCCTCGTGTTTGCCCTGGTTATGTTTTTGATCCCACTCCTGGCGCTGAACCAGGATGCTGGAAATCTCCAGCTTCTCCCAGTGCGGGAGCCGGCTCAAAGCGCACAGACGAATAATGAGAACCGGGTTCCTGCAAATTCGCAGCCGCAGGAAGGGGATCCTGCAGAACCGGCCGCGCCGCATCAGACGGTGGAACTGCAGGACGACGGCTTTCAAATCCTGGACGAGCGCACCGGCGAACTTTTTTCGGTGAGCGCGCGGGATTATGTGCGCGGCGCGCTTGCAGCTGAATTGCCGCCGACCTTTCATCCCGAAGCGCTCAAAGCGCAGGCGGTGGCGGCGCATACATACGCTCTGAATCTAAAGCGGCTCAACGCCGAAGGCCTCGGAGAAGAACGGCTGAATGGCGCCGACCTTTCGGCCGACCCGCTCAACTGGAAGAGTTACACCACCGAAGCGGTCTTCCGTGAACGTTACGGTGAACTGGCAGACGCCTACTGGAAAACCATCTGCGACGCGGCGGATTCGGTGAGCGCTTACCTTCTGACCTATGAGGGAGAGCCGATTGTGGCGGCCTATCATTCGATGTCCTCCGGAACCACCGAGGACGCCGCCAATGTCTGGATCGGCGGAAAGCCCTACCTCGTGCCGGTCGAGAGTTTCGGAGATACGCTCGCGCCCGATTTCGTCACGACCGAAACCTTCTCCGCCGATGAGGTCGCCGCGGCCCTGCGCGGCGCCTGTCCGGATATCCAGCTCGGGGCCGACCCGTCCGGATGGTTTTCGGTGCTCGAACGCTCGCAGGGCGGTTATGTGACAAAACTTTCGGCTGGGGATCAGCAGATGCACGGCAAGGAGCTGCGTTCGCTGCTTGACCTGCGTTCTTCCGACTTTGCAATCAGCTGGGACGGCGCAAAATTCATCTTCACAGTCACCGGCTATGGGCATGGTGTCGGCCTTTCGCAGTATGGAGCGGATTATATGGCGCGCCAGGGCGCCACCTTTGATGAGATCCTCGCGCATTATTATCCAGGCACCACCCTGGCGGCAATCGGGCAGTAGGAAGGAATGCGAGAAGCGCCCGCGGACGGAAGTCCGCGGGCGCTTTTTTTGTAGAGAAACCACCGGCTGTGCCGGTGGTAGAGAAAAAGCTTTAGCGAGGGGCGAGAAAAAAGAACTCCTTTTGATATAATGAAACTGCGGTCTGCCAACTGCAAGTCAAAATATCAAAAGGAGGAAGTCCAATGAAGGACACGAATAGTTTAGCACATACAAAGTGGAACTGCAAATATCATATAGTGTTTGCGCCAAAGTATCGTAGGAAGGCGTTCTATGGAGAGAATAGAGCTGAGATAGGGAAGATATTGCGAGAATTATGCAGATGGAAAGAAATTAACATTATAGAAGCAGAGGTATGCCTCGACCACATACACATGCTGATAGAAATACCACCCAAAATGAGTGTAGCGGGGTTTGTAGGGTTCCTCAAAGGTAAAAGCAGCTTAATCATATTCGAGCGGCATGCCAATTTGAAGTATAAGTATGGGAATAGAACATTTTGGTGTAGAGGGTATTACGTTGATACAGCCGGTAAGAATGCCGCAAGAATAGCAGAGTACATACAAAATCAACTTAAAGAAGATCAAGTTGAAGACCAGATGACACTCAAAGAATATAACGACCCGTTTACGGGTAGTAGATAATAATCTCATGCAAATGGCAGACCGTATATGCACCTTAAGGTGCGGCTGGCATCATAGGGCTTTGCCCGCATATGAAATACCCCCGGCTATGCCGGGGGATTATTATTACGGGACAACCCCTTGTATCCGGGGAATTTCTGTGATAGTATTGCATTGTTCGGATATAAAGACTATAATAATATTTCGCGCATTTTGGTTAAAGTTTTGCAAAGATGCCGGGGGAAAACGGCAAGAGGAGATACGGAATATGAAGATCGTGATTGTGGGCGACGGCAAGGTCGGTTATACCCTGACCGAGCAGCTCAGCAAGGAAGGCCATGACATCGTGGTGATTGACTCTAACAAACAGGTGCTGCAGGAGTCGGTCGAGACGCTCGACGTGATGGTGGTGCATGGAAACGGCGCGAGCCTCAAGGTGCAGAAGCAGGCGGATGTCGGCGACTGTGACCTGGTGATCGCGGCGACAAGCGCGGATGAGATCAACATCCTTTGCTGCATCATCGCGCGCAAGCTTGGCTGCGCGCATACCATTGCCCGCATGCGCAACCCTGAATATGCCGAGCAGCTTTTCTTTTTAAAGGAGGAGCTGGGGCTCAGTATGACCATCAATCCTGAACGAACGGCAGCGAGCGAGATTTTCCGCCTGTTGCAGTTCCCCTCCTTCCTCAAGCGGGATTCGTTCGCCAAAGGCCGTGTGGAAATTGTGGAGATTGTTCTGCGCGAAGGGAACATCCTCAACGATAAACATCTTTCTGAAATGTATAAGATTGCCGGCGTGCGGGTGCTGGTCTGTGCGGTTGAGCGGGGAGACGGGGTTTTCATCCCGGACGGAAACTTCCAGCTCAAGCAGGGCGACAAAATTTATGTCACCGCTTCGGCAGCCGATCTGGCGACGCTTATCCGCAATCTGCATATCGAGAGCCGCCGGGTGCGCGATATCATGATCATCGGCGGCAGCACAATCGCCTATTATCTGGCGGCCGACCTGCTCGATATCGGCGTGGACGTGAAACTGATCGAAACCAAGCCTGAACGCTGCCGGACGCTGGCAGAAAAGCTGCCGAAGGCGGAGATCATCAACGCGGACGGATCAAGCCAGGCGGTTCTTCTTTCCGAAGGGATCGAAAAGACCGACGCGGTGGTTACGCTGACCAATATGGACGAGGAAAACCTCCTCATCTCGATGTACGCAAACCACATTGGCGTGCCCAAGGTGGTCACCAAGATCAACCGTACCGAGTACAGTGAGGTCTTCCGGGATAAAGGGATCGATTGCGTGATCAGCCCCAAGCTGCTGACGGCAAACGATATCGTGCGTTATGTGCGCGCCATGCAGAACACAACCGGCGGATCGGTGCTGACCCTGCACCGCATCGTGGACAACAAGGTCGAGGCGCTTGAATTCCGCGTGACCGAGACCACCCGCCACCTGGGAGAGACGCTTTTGCAGATCACCCTGAAGCCGAATATCCTGCTGGCCTGCATCAATCGCTATGGGAAGATCATCATCCCAAAGGGCGAGGACACCATTGAACTCAATGACACGGTGATTGTGGTCACAACGGCCGACCAGACCATCTATGACCTCAACGACATTTTTGATGATAAAATTGAAGCGTCCGATTACGAATACACCATCAATGACCAGTATATCGTATAACGGGATTGTTTTTTCGGGAGTAAAAAGATTATGAATTATCGGATGATCCTGTTCCTGATCGGTTATATCCTGCGGGTCGAGGCGGCCTTCATGGTTCCCGCGCTCGCGGTTGCGCTGCTCTATCACGAGCAGGCCTCGGTCAGCGGCTTTTTCATCACCATTTTGATTCTTCTGGCGGTGAGCATGCTGACGGTTTTTGTCCGTCCAGAGAAAAGGACCCTCTATGTGCGCGACGGGATGTTCACGGTTGCGCTGGCATGGATCGCGGTGTCGTTCTTCGGCGCGCTGCCGTTTTTCCTCAGTGGGTCGATCCCCAGTTTTGTCGACTGCATCTTTGAAACCGTTTCCGGCTTCACCACCACCGGCGCGAGTATCCTGACCAACGTGGAGGGGCTGCCGTTCGGAATGCTTTACTGGCGCAGCTTTACCCACTGGCTGGGCGGCATGGGCGTGCTGGTGTTCCTGCTGGCAATCGTACCGCTTGCGAAGGGCTCGGGCAACTCGCTGCACCTTCTGCGCGCGGAAAGCCCGGGGCCGCAGGTCGGCAAACTGGTCCCGAAGATGCGCGACACCGCCACCATCCTCTACGGTATCTATATCGTGCTGTCGCTCATCGAGGTCATCTTCCTGCTGGCGGGCGGGATGTCGCTCTTTGACAGCATCACCACCATGTTCGGTACGGCCGGCACCGGCGGCTTCGGCGTGAAAAACGACAGCATCGCCGGCTACAGCCCCTATCTGCAGGTGGTCGTCACTGTCTTTATGGCGTTGTTCGGCGTCAATTTCAATATCTTTTATCTGCTGCTCATCCGTGAGTTTTCCAAGGCGTTCCACAACGAAGAACTGCGCGCTTACCTTGGGATTATGCTCGGATCGATTATGATCATCACTGTCGACATCATGCCGATGTTCGGCAACCGCTTCGGTGAAGCGCTGCGGCATGCGGCGTTCCAGGTTTCCTCGATCATGACGACCACCGGCTTTGCCACCACCGACTTTAACGTTTGGCCGGAGCTTTCCCGGGTGATCCTGGTGGTGCTGATGATCGTGGGCGCGTCGGCCGGTTCGACCGGCGGCGGCATCAAGGTCTCAAGGCTTCTGCTGCTCTTAAAGTCCGCAAAACGGGATCTGCAGAAGATGCTGCGCCCGCGCGCGGTCAAGACGGTGCGGATGGACGGCGAAATGATCGACGATGCCACCCTGCGCGGGGTGCACGCGTATATGACCGTTTACTGCGCGATTGCGGTTGTGTCGATCCTGCTGATCGCGCTCGACAATTTTTCGTTTGAATCGAACCTGACCGCTGTGCTTGCCTGTCTCAATAACATCGGGCCGGGCCTCGGCGTGGTGGGGCCGATCGAGAACTATTCCGTGTTTTCCGATTTCAGCAAGGTGATCCTCACCGCGAATATGCTGATTGGCAGGCTCGAGATTTTTCCGATTCTTCTCTTGTTTGCGCCGTCCATGTGGAAAAAGATCTAAAAGCCAAAGAAAAAGGCCGCTGCAAAATGCAGCGGCCTTTTTGGGCGCTTTTCAAAGGAACAGACGCATGACTTGTTCGGCCAGAAAGACAGCGGCGGTCGAGCCGAGCGCCACCGTGAGGAGCCCGCGTCCCAGATAGGCGAGCACCAGCGCGGCCAGCAGCCCGATGGCTGCGGATGCGATGCTGGAAGTGGCGAAGAGGATGTCCGGGAAGGTCATCGCGGCGAGCACGGCGTAGGGGACATACTGCAAAAACGATTTGACGAACCGGTTTTCAATCTTCCGTTTCATAAAGACGAGCGGCACCATGCGCGGGATGTAGGTGACCAGCGCCATGATAAAAATCCCGGTGAAAATACGTGGATAATTCATTCGGCGGCCACCTCCGGTTCATCCTCGTCACCCGCGGGATAGCGCAGAGCGGCGTAAGCGGAAGCGGCGATTGCGCAGAGGATGATTGCCCAGCCGCTCGAAAGGTTTTTGAGTATCGGCGTGAAGCGCAGGACACAGCTCAGCACAACCGCAATCGCGATGACGACCGCAACCGGCTTCACCTTGCGGGCAGGCGGCACGATGATTGCGATAAACATACCGTAGATGGCCACGCCGAGCGCGCTGCGCAGGACGGCGGGCAGAAGGCTGGTTGCCGTCGCGCCGAACAGGGTTCCGAGCGCCCACCCCCAGTACGGGGTGAAGATCAGCCCGGCCAGATAGGCGGCGGTGACCGGCCCTTTCTGCTGCATGCCCACCGCGAAGATTTCGTCGGTCACACCGAACGAGAGAATCGCCCGCTGCCAGGTTGGCATCGCGGGGTCCGCCTTCTGCGCAAGCGACAGGCTCATCAGCATGTAGCGGATATTGATGACGAAGGTCGTGACGGCAATCTCTATGTAGGCGCCGCCGGAGAGCAGCAGCGCCGTTCCGGCGAACTGTCCGGCGGAGGTGAGATTTGTCATCGAGATGAGCAGGGAGATCCAGAATGGCAGGCCGTTTTCGGTGCACATCATACCGAAAGTGAATGAGACCGAAAGGTATCCGAGGCAGATTGGCACACCATCCTTGAGCCCCTTTATGAATGCTGTTTTATTATTCACGTTTTGTTACTCCATTGTACTGTTCATGAGAAATCAGAGGCTGTCCACTTCGGCAAGCCAGAGCGAAGCCACCGCGTCGCTGGGCATCCGCCAGTCGCCGCGCGGCGAAAGCGAAACCGAACCGACTTTCGGGCCGTCCGGCAGGCAGGAACGCTTGAACTGCTGCGCGAAGAAACGGCGGTAGAAGTTTCTGAGCCATTTGAGGATGGTTTCGCGGGGATAGTCCTCCCCAAAGGCGTAAAGTGCGAGCCGGAAGATCTTGCGCGGTGCGAATCCCCAGCGCATCATATAGTAGAGGAAGAAGTCGTGCAATTCGTACGGGCCGACGAGGTCCTCGGTTTTTTGCTCGATTTCACCCTCGCGCGGCGGCAGAAGCTCAGGGCTGACCGGCGTTGCGAGAATGTCATAGAGCACCTCCCGCAGCTTTTCATCGTCCGCGCGCTGTGCCTCGTAGGCAACCAGATGGCGTACCAGCGTTTTGGGAATCGAGGCGTTGACCCCGTACATCGACATGTGATCGCCGTTGTAGGTCGCCCAGCCAAGCGCCAGCTCGGAGAGGTCGCCGGTGCCGACCACCAGACCGTTCGTTTCATTTGCCAGATCCATCAGCACCTGGGTTCGTTCCCGTGCCTGGGCATTTTCGTAGGTCACGTCACGTTTTTGTGGGTCGTGGCCGATGTCCGCGAAGTGCAGGTCGACCGCCTTCTTGATATCGATGTGATGCAGGGTCACGCCGAGCCGTTCGCAGAGAAGTTCGGCGTTGCCCTTGGTGCGGGCGGTGGTGCCGAAACAGGGCATGGTCACAGCGACCACATCCTTGCGGCTGCGGGCGCAGAGGTCTGCCGCGCGCACCGCGACAAGAAGCGCCAGCGCCGAATCGAGCCCGCCCGAGATACCGACCACGCAGGTGTTCGCGCGGGAATGTTCGATCCGCTTTTTTAGGCCATAGGACTGGATGCGCAGGATGTCCTCGCAGCAGCTTTCCCGGGCGGACTTATCGGACGGAATGAATGGTTTCGCGGGCACCGGGCGGGAGAGCGGCGTCTCGCGTGCCGGGAGGGAAAAGGTCGAATGCAGATAGCCTTTGTCTTTTCTCTCCGGATAGGTGGTGAGCCTGCGCCGCTCGTAGACGAGCCGCTGCGCATCGATTTCCGAGAAGATGAACCCATTTTCAAAGCGGCGGCTCTCAGCGAGCGGCACGCCGTTTTCGCAGATCAGGTTGTGTCCGGCAAAGACCATGTCGGTGGTGGATTCGCCCTCGCCCGCATCGGCGTAGAGGTAGCCGCAGACGAGCCTTGCCGACTGCCCAGAGACGAGCGCGCGCCGGTAGGCGTCCTTGCCGACCGTCTCGTCGCTGGCAGAGAGATTCACGATGACCGTCGCGCCCGCGGCGGCGTGCGCGGTGGAAGGCGGATTGGGGGCCCAGAGGTCCTCGCAGATTTCAGCCGCCACAGTGAGGCCGGGCAGCGTATCGCAGGAGAAGAGCTGGTTTTGACAGAAGGGGACCGCGTCGTCCCAGAGGTCGTGATAATCATATTCGTCCGGCGCGGGCGCAAACCAACGCTTTTCGTAAAACTCGCCATAGTTCGGCAGATGTGTTTTCGGTACGAAACCGAGAATCTCGCCGCCGCAGATCGCGGCCGCGCAGTTATAGAGCTTACTGCGGTGGATGACCGGAAGGCCCGCAAAGAGGAGCATGTCCAGCTTTGCAGTCTCCTTTGCGATTTTTTTCAGCGCTTCGAGCGCTCCTTCCAGGAGCGTCTGCTGCAAGAAAAGGTCGCCGCAGGTGTAACCGGTGATACACAGTTCGGGAAGCGCAAGCAGCTGCACCCCGGCCTCCCGCGCTTTTTTCGCAAGCGCGATGATCGAATCAGCATTATGGGCACAGTCGGCCACGCGGATGTCCGGCGTGCCGCAGGCGACCCTGATAAATCCATCCTTCATTGAAAAAATCCCTCCGAAACCTGGAATGGCGTTTCCACATATTTACCAAATTATTATACTACATTATTGCGCAGACAACCAACAAAAAATAGCCGTATAACGGCTATTTTTTTATCCTGTATGATCTATCTCAACGGGTTCGTTCAAATCCTTTGTAACGGGTCCCCTGGAAGGTGAGTTTTCCGTGGTCCCCCTCAGCGAGCATCCCGTATTCCCGGCCGGACACCCAGAATTCCAGCCGGTCGCCGCTTTCTACCTCAAAGGTGACATAGTAATCGGTGGAGGAGGTGGTGTGCATCCCGTGCGCACCGGTCGCATCACCGGCATTCATATGCTGATGATGGTGCACGTCGGTGCGCTTCGAGACGAGCGTGGCGTCCACCGTGAGGACCGGTGAAGCATTATTCCGGCTGTACTGCCGGGCGCCGACGACCGCGTTGCGGATAAAAATGCCGATGATGATGGCGAAAACGACAAAGAAAAAAATTGGAAAGAGAGTCGACATCAGGTCAAACCCGAATCCGAAAGGACTGATGCTCATGAACCAAGTACCCCCATTTCTGTCAGCTGCGCGGATGGAAGGCCGGTGAGGTCGACCGTGTAATCCGCTCCGGTGTAGGCGTAGCCGATAGGCGCGCCTCCCGCGGCGAGGTCAGCATTGTAAAAGCTGTCGGTGAACGCGCCGTAATTATAACCGGCCACGCAACCGATCCGCCGGTATTTAGCGGGAGCGGTGACGCGGACCGACACGATTCCGCGGCTGATATAAGTGTTTTCATTATGCCCGATGAACCCGCCAATGTCAATTGGAAGCTGGTTATCTTCCGCGTCCGCGGTCACGTTTCCGGTTGCGGTGCAGGTATAGACCCCGGCGTCCAGCGTGCGGCCAATGAGTCCGCCGGTCGATGCTGTGCCGGACACCTGTACGTCAGCCCGGCAGCCGCGGACCGTCCCGCCCACAAGTTTCCCGATGAGCCCACCGGTTTCTTTGCCGCCCTGTACCTGACCGGAAAAGCAGCAGTCCTCTATGACGCCGTAACAGGCGCCCGCGAGCCCGCCGGCGGGTGCGCAGTCATCCCCGGATTCCGTTTCAAGACGAACCAGCCCACCCCAAAGCGAAAGCCCGGTGACGCGTCCGTCCCTGCCGACGCAGGAAAATAACCCGGCGGGCGAGCCGGAAACGACCATCGAAAGGTTCCGGATGGTGTGACCGCCGCCATCGAAAACCGCGGAAAAACCGGCTGGGGCCGGGTCGCGCGGGTCAGTGGGCAGATAACAGCCGATCGGGTCGATTGAGATCCCGCCAAGGTCGAGGTCGGCTGTAAGTCGGTAGGTATTCGCGGCATAGGCGCTGTCGCCGGAGTTGACCAGATCCGCGAGCTTTGCAAGTTCCCGCGGCGTGCTGATCGGGATCTCCCGGCCATGCGCCGCGGGAAGAGGGAGGTTTTCGACCGATACGAACCGGTAGAGCTGCCGCCCGGCGGGAATGATCCCGGCAAGCACGGCTGGAACAGGCGCGGCCGACGGGGCGAAGACGTACCGCGCGGTGCGCCAGGCGCGGCTGTCCATTGTCCGTTCAATCGTTAAAGAAAGCCTGCCGGCCGGATCCATTTCACAGGCCAAAAGTGAAAGCTCCGGAGACGGCGGGGACGCGGGCGTTTCCGAAGGGAAGAGAAAGCCTTCGTCCGAGCCGCTTTCCGGCGCATGGCAGCCGAAAAATAAGGAACAGAGCTCATCGATCTCCGCCGCGGGGATCGAATAATGCAGAATGGTTCTGCTGTCCTGATAAACGGCATAAGGCGCAAGCCCGCCGGTTTCCCGCAGGAACGCGAATGAGAACGCCACAGCAGCTTCAGGATCGGCTTTTCCTGGTTCAAATTGCGCGCCAAGCAGCGCGTTTTCGTAAATGCGGATGTAGTCGCGCATTAAAAGGTCCTCGGCCGCAATGTTTTTCGGATCCGGAATGGAAGGGGAACCGGCGGCGTACGCGACAGGGGAGGACAACAGGCAGAGCGCGAGGGTCAACACAGCGGCAAGGATTTTGGCAAGAAATCGATTTTTCATTCTGTGCTCCTATCCATATAGTAATTATGCTGCGTGGTTATTACGTATGGTTATGATTCTTTACTATATTATACCCATTCGCAGGATGCCTGTCTATCAAATAGTGTCGGTTCCAGATTAGTTTTGTTGCATCATGCCTCCGAAATATGGTATGATTAGCCTCAGAATGCAGATGATAAGGAAGGTGCAATTGCCGCCATGCCAAAATTAGTTTGGAAACCTGGGACGCTGCTCGCACCGGTCCCGCCTGCGCTGGTCAGCTGTGGGACGTTGGAAAAGCCGAACACCTTTACAGTTGCCTGGACCGGTATTGTCAATACCAATCCGGCAATGACCTATATTTCTGTCCGGCCGGAGCGGTATTCCTATGGGCTCATTCGGGAGAGCGGCGAATTCGCGGTGAATCTCACCACCACGGCACTGGTGCGTGCGGCGGATTTCTGTGGCGTGCGTTCCGGCCGCGACTTGGATAAGTTCGCGGCCTGCAAGCTCACTCCGGAGGCCGCCGCGGAGATTTCAGCGCCGCTCATTGCGGAAAGTCCGCTTTCGCTGGAATGCCGGGTGGAGCGGATGCTCGAGCTGGGCACCCATCATATGTTCCTGGCGAAGATCGTGGCGATCGATGTAGATCCGAAGCTTGTGGATAAAGCGGGCAGGCTCAATCTGGGCGCGGCGGGGCTTGCGGCCTATGCGCATGGAGAATATTTCGAACTCGGCAGACAGATCGGCACGTTTGGTTTTTCGGTCCGCAAGAAACCCGCGCGGAAAAAATCCCGCCCCAAAAGAGGCGGGAAAGGTTCGCCGGATGCTTGACTTCGCAGGCATTTTGTGGTATTATAATCTCCGTCACGTACGGAGAGATGTCCGAGCGGTTTAAGGAGCTGGTCTTGAAAACCAGTGACTCGCAAGAGCCGTGGGTTCGAATCCCACTCTCTCCGCCAATTCTCCTTACGAGGCAAATAGAATTAAGAGGCGTTACCACCTATTTGGAGATGTACCCAAGTTGGTGAAGGGGCTCCCCTGCTAAGGGAGTAGGTCGGGAAACTGGCGCAAGGGTTCAAATCCCTTCATCTCCGCCAAAAGCCGCATGATAGCCACTTTAGAGGCCGTCATGCGGCTTTTCCTTTTGCCCGAAAATACACTTTTTCATTTTTCGGCGGAAAAATCAAGACAAACCGGCATTTTTTTGTTTCATTTTGCGGATTGAATACCAAAAACTTACTGAAATTGGCAGAATGCCCAATTTATCGCAGGCTTTTTATCCAGGCGGGGATTCCCGGGGCGGCTTGAAAGACTTCGGGTGGACGTGCTATAATAAATCTTACAGATTGTCTGAAAGACAACAAAGGAAAGAGAGGGTAACCATGAAAAAAACCATTGTGCGCGCGTTGGCTTTGGCATTGGCCTGCGCGCTCCTGCTTGCCGGATGCGGCGGCAAGTCGGATTCGTCCGATATGAAACTCGGTACCGGCGGGACGACCGGCACCTATTATGCGTTTGGCGGCGTGCTGGCCAACGTGCTCAACGATAAGGTTGAAAATATGAATATCACGGTGCAGTCGACCGGCGCTTCCAAAGCGAACATCTTCCTGATTGATGACGGCGAGGCCGAGCTGGCAATCGTCCAGAATGATGTCATGGACTATGCTTATAACGGCACCGACCTGTTTGAGGAGGATGGCGCAGTCAAGAGTTTTACAGCGGTCGCAGCGCTTTACGCGGAGGTCTGCCAGATCATCAGCGCGGAGGGCATCACCTCGATCGAGGATCTCAAGGGCAAACGTGTTTCGGTGGGTGACGCGGGCTCCGGCGTGGAATTTAATGCCCGCCAGATTCTGGAGTCCTATGGTATTTCGTTTGACGATATTACCGTGCAGAACCTTGGCTTTGGTGACAGCGCTGACGCGCTCAAGGACGGCAAGATTGACGCGTTCTTCTGTACGGCGGGCGCGCCGACCACTGCGGTGGTTGAGCTTTCCACTACTAACAAGATCAATCTTCTCGAGATCGATGACGCCCACGCGGCCAAGCTGATCGAGAGCTATCCGTTCTATACCCAGTACGCCATCCCGGGCGGCTCCTACAACGGTGTGGATCAGGATGTGATGACTGTGGCGGTCAAAGCGACGCTGATTGCTTCGGACAAGCTTTCCGAAGACGCGGTATATCATCTGACAAAGGGTATTTTTGACAACAAGGATGCCATTACCGACGGCCATGCAAAGGGCGCGGAACTCGATCCGGCCTATGCGGTGGCGGGCATCTCGGTTCCATTCCATCCCGGCGCGGAAAAGTATTTTAAAGAAGTGGGCGCGCTGTCATAACCGGCAGGCGTAAACAGTTTCAGATTACAGCCGCGATAATTTTTGTTATTGCGGCTGTAATTCTTCTGATCGGCTGGCTCGGAGGCGGTTACTGCCTCACCCTGCAGGATCCGGACACCGGGCGGGTCTATGCGCGGTATCCCGTCGCGGAAGGGGAGCGGTTTTCGGTGGGGTTTGTTCACTCGGTGAACAAGACCCCGCTCACCGACATCTACGAAATCCGCGGCGGAGGCATCTATGTGGTGGAAACGGTGTATTACAGCTTTGGGGCCGGGGTACAGACCGAGCTTGCGGAAGGCCAGACTCTGCGTTACGGTGAAGACGGGGCGATGATCGTTTCGGGCTTTGCGCAGCGGATGGACGATCTGCAATACCGGGTGGGAACCGTCTCGGACCACACGCTCACGATCGGCGGCCGGCAGGTGAGCCTGCGGGCGCTTTGCGGGAAAAACGCAGCGGTGCGTTTTTCCTGCGCATGGAGGCTATTTTAATCATGAAGGGGGATAGGGTATGTCCTTATTCAAAAAGAAACCGGACGAGGAGCCGCAAGAAGTGCGGCAGGAAGCGGTTCCGGGGGAAGAACTGACCGGGAGCGCGGCGGACGTCCAGGCGATTATGGAAAAATATGACCGGGAGTCGAACGTCCGTCACTTCAAGGGGGTCCCCAAAAAGGTGGTACGCTACCTGATGGCGGCCTTTTCGCTGTTTGCGGTATATATGAACCTGTTCGCAAACTGGGAGGAGCGGCTGCGCCGCGCCGCGTTTGTCGGGCTGGTGATCGCGCTGATCTTTATCATCTTTCCGGCGCGCAAAGGCACCGGGCATAAATACGATTACATCCCGTGGTACGATGTGGTGCTCGGCGTGCTGGGCGCGGGGAGCTTTTTCTACTTTGTCGTGAACTTTCAGGCGATTATCCAGCGCGCGACCCGCATCACCCAGTTCCAGGTGATCATCGGGGTCATTGGCATCCTGGTGCTGGTGGAGGCCTGCCGCCGGGTGGTCGGCATCCCGATTCTGATCGTGGCGGGAAGTTTTGTGGTTTATGCCTTTGCATCTGGCAACTCGCTTAAAACGATCGTCTACAATCTCTTTTATACCACCAGCGGCGTCATCGGCGTGCCGATCGGCGTCTGCTCGACCTTTATCGTGCTGTTCATCCTGTTTGGCTCCTTTTTGGAGAAAACCGGTATTTCCGACTTCTTTATCCAGACGGCCAATTCGCTGGCGGGCGCTTCGACCGGCGGCCCGGCCAAGGTCGCTGTCATCTCGTCCGCGCTGTGCGGTATGGTTTCGGGAAGTTCGGTGGCCAATACGGTCACGACCGGCAGCGTCACCATCCCGCTGATGAAAAAGACCGGCTACCGCGGCGAGTTCGCGGGCGCGGTTGAGGCCGCTGCATCAACCGGCGGCCAGATCATGCCGCCGATCATGGGCGCCGCAGCCTTCCTGATGGCGGAGATGGTCGGCGTGCCATATGGCACCATTGCCCTCAAGGCGATCCTGCCGGCGATCCTCTACTTCTCCGGTATCTTCATTATGGTGCATTTAGAGGCGAAAAAGCTCGGGCTCAAGGGCCTCTCCAAAGAGGAGCTGCCCAAATTTGGAAAGCTGCTCGTCACCCGCGGTTACCTGCTGCTGCCGCTCGTGATGCTTGTCTATATGATCATCCAGGGGTTCACCATGTCCCGTTCGGCGGTCTATGCGACGCTGACCGCGATTGTGGTCAGCATGTTCCGCAAGGATACCCGCATGACCCCGGCCACCTTTGTTGACGCGCTCGAGACCGGCGCGAAGAGCACCCTCACGGTGGCGATTGCCTGCGCGATTGCGGGCATCATCGCAGGCGTGGTCACGATGACCGGCCTTGGTCAGATCCTGATTTCGTCGATTGTGGCCATCGCGGGCGATGTGACCATCGTGGCGCTGCTGCTCACCATGCTCACCTGCATTGTGCTGGGCATGGGCGTCCCGACGACCGCAAACTATATCATCATGGCGACGACCTGCGCGCCGATCCTCGTCACCGGCATGGGGATCGAGCCGATCGCGGCGCATATGTTTGTATTCTATTTTGGTATCGTGGCGGATATCACCCCGCCGGTGGCGCTCGCCGCCTACGCGGGCAGCGCAATCGCCCGTTCCAACCCGATGAAAACCGGCGTGAACGCTTCGCGGCTTGCGATTGCGGCATTCATCGTGCCATATATCTTCGCGCTCAATCCGGCGATGCTTTTCATCAACACTTCCTTCTGGGAGGTCATCGGCATCATCATCACCTCGTTCCTTGGAATCTTCGGCATTTCGGCGGGGCTCGAGGGTTATATGCTGTGTGACATGCCTGCATGGGAACGAATGGTTGCGATTGTGGGCGGGCTTTTGCTGATCTATCCCGGCTTGGTCACCGACGTGGCCGGAATCGCGCTGATCGGCGTCATTGGGCTTACGCAGGTGCTTTCGGTGAAAAAATCCACCCTGAAAACTGCATAGCAGCGTCTGGCTTCGCAGAGCCCGGAGGTGATCCTCCGGGCTCTTTTTGCGTTTCGTGCAAAAAGATGCTTGACAAACGAGGTTTACTGTTGTAGACTTGACATAAGGTTTAAACCTGTAAACCTCTCGAAGGGGGAGTCAACATGGTCAAGATCAATGATTCCGAACTGCGATTTTTGAACCTGCTCTGGGAATATGAACCGGTCAATTCCACCGAGCTGGTTCGGCTCTGTGAAAAACATCTGGGCTGGAAGAAGTCGACCACCTACACGGTCATCCGGCGGCTGGCGGCGCGGGGCATCGTCAAGAACGAGAACGCCCTCGTTTCGGTGCTCGTCGCACGCGAACAGGTGCAGAAGAACGAGACCGAGGAGCTGATCGACCGGGTCTACGGCGGTTCGCTCCAGATGTTCCTGGCCTCGTTCATCGGGCGGGGGAAGCTCTCGCCCGGCGAAGCGGCGGAACTCAAGCGGCTGATCGACAGCTGCACGGAGGAGGACTGAAATGGAAGGGATTTTTCTCGGCGTTCTCAATATGTCGCTTGCGGCAGCCCTGCTCGCGCTGCCGGTCCTGCTGCTGCGATTGCTGTTGCAAAAGCACATCCCGCGCCGGTTTATCTGTTGGCTGTGGGCGGCGGTCTTTGTGCGGATGGCGGTCCCGGCCTACTTTTCGGCCGGTTTCAGCTTTTTCAACCTGTCGGTCGCCGGGCCGGCCGCCGCGCAGGTGGGGCCCCGTATCGAGCAGGCCTCCCGATATCTGCCGCTCGTGAAGGTGGACTATCTGCCGGAGGTACAGGGGGCCGCGCAGGCCGCGGGCCCGGTGTGGATAGCGGCGGCGGTCTGGGCTATGGTTGCGGCGGCGCTGCTCGTGTTCTTCACGGCATTCTATCTGCGCGCCTGCGCAAAGCTGCGGGACGCCTCCCGGTATCCCGGGGATGTACTTGTGCAGGAATGTGCGGCGGCCGCGGGCCTGCGGCGCTGTCCGAAGGTGTTCCGGTCGGCGAATGTGGAGTCGCCGGTCGTCTGTGGGACTGTCTTCCCAAAGGTCATCCTGCCCGCCACACTCGTTGAAACGGCGGACGAGCAGACGCTGCGGATGGTGCTCGCCCATGAGATGGCACACATCCGGCGGCGGGACTGCTTCACGAAGCCGCTGATGCTCGCGGTGGCCTGCCTGCACTGGTTTAACCCCATGGCGTGGCTCTGTTTCTTCCTGGCGGTGCGGGATATGGAGCTTGCCTGCGACGAGCGGGTGCTGCGCGGCGCAAAGGAGGACATCCGTAAATCCTATGCGGGCACGCTTTACGAGATGGCGGTGGCGGACACTGCGCTTCGCCGGTTCGGTCTGCCCGCTTTTGGCGAAAGCGCGGTCAAGAGCCGTGTGGTTTCGATCGTACGCTACCGGCGCAGCCCACTGTGGGTGAGCCTGCTTTCGGTCCTGCTGGTGGCCTGCGTGATGCTTTGCGCGCTGAGCAATCCGGCGCTGGTGTTTGCCGCCGGGCAGGCGCCCTCCATCGTGGTGGAAGGGCTTTACGACCAGATGTCGCGCCCGGAACAGCCGGTCTGGGTGCCCTATGAGGAACTGCCAAAGGACCTTGTCAACGCAGTGGTCGCGGTGGAGGACAGGCGGTTCTGGGAGCACGGCGGCGTGGACTGGAAACGGACCACCGGCGCAGCCATCAATTTGTTCGTGCCGGTCTACTGGGGACCTTCAGGCGGCTCGACCATCACCCAACAGCTGGTCAAGATCGCGACCGGCGACAACGAAGTGTCCATCAAGCGCAAGCTGCGGGAGATCAACACCGCACAGCTGGTGGAACGCGCTTACAGCAAAAATGAAATTCTGGAGGCGTATCTCAACCAGGTCTACTACGGCGAAAATACCTATGGGATCGGCAACGCGGCCCTGGTTTACTTTGGGAGGCCGCTGTCGGAACTGAACCTCACCGAACTGACGGCGCTTGTGGTGATTCCGCAGTATCCGCAGCGCTACAGCCTCTATGTGCATCCGGAACAAAATGCGCAGCGGCGAAAAGATGTGCTTTATGAGATGGTGAACCAGGGCTACCTCTCCCCCGAAGCGGCACAAGAGGCGAGCGAACGGGAGCTCGTCCTGGCGGCGAACCGCTGAGCGAAAAACAAAAGCGGCGGGGCCTGTGAAACTTGACGTTTCACAGGCCCCGCCTTTTATCGTCCCGGGCAGATTTCTCAAGGGGAGGGGAAACGCTGTCCCGGGGGCGGGAAAGGAGGTGATTCAAAGGCCGTACTGCGAAAGGATGTGATCGTAGCGGGCAATGACCCGTTCACAGACGGCGTTCACCTTGTCAAAATCCATGGCGTCCACATAATAATCTTCGAGCTGGTCATGGAGTTTTTTCGCTTCGGCAAGCAGCCGGGCCGCCTGGTCGAGCATCTGCGCGGCGGCTTTCTTGTTGAATGCGATCCGTTTACGGGATTTTTTGAGCTGTTCCGGATCGGTGAAGCGGCGGGAGCGGATAATTTTGTAAGGCTCGATATCCGGCTTGTGGTAATCATTCGCAGTCATGAAGCCGAGTTTCAGTTCCGGGATGAACAGATGTTCCAGCTTTTCAAACGGGGAGAGCGGACAGTAGCAGGTGATGATGTTCCAGCCAGCTTCCAGCGCTTGACTGCGCAGGGAGGTGAGCAGCAGCCGGGAGGCCGCGCCGTATGGATCTTCGATCAGATAGACGCGCTCACAGATGGTGCGTGCGGTTTCATCAAATATGGTAAGCCCCTTGTTTGTAACAGCGGAAAGGAAGCGGACCGACTCGTGGCCTCTGCCGTCCGGGCCCCCCTTGAATTCAGCCATGGCGATCCGCCCGGCCGCTTTGACCGTTTTGATGACCGAGGTGGCGTCGAGCGCAATCCGGTATGTATCCCCGATGAGACTCTGCGCCGCGCCAAGGAAGCGGCAGGAATGCTCGTGACAGCGGCTGATCTTTGCGGCCAGCGCCATGATGTCCTGACGGGATTCAAAGAGCTTGTGTTCATCCCAGCAGGAGGACAGGTCGATCAGCTGTTCAAACGCGCCGGGATATTTGGGGTCGATGACATGGGCTGGGGTTGCGGACGATAAAAAACGGGGATAAGCCGCCGGAGTCGGCGGGGTGCATCCAGATTCTTCGTATTGTATTACAAATTGAGACCTGAATGAAAATCGAGGTGAATGAGAGGACTTTATGTGCGAAAAAATTCGTTTTTCGTGTGACAAATCATAGATTATTATTGACTTTATCATCAAAGAGCAATATACTGAAATAAAAGTAATATGATTATAAAAAGTTGTATTACAAATTTGCCCAAGATGGGGATAGAAATGAGAGCGATTTATGGAAATAGAAAATCGTGCCACTCAGGCGAAGGGCAAACCAAACGTCAGTGATATGGTCTATGAACGGTTGCGTAACTCGATCTATTCCGGCGAATGGAAGCCCGGCGAACGAATTCCATCGGAGAGCAAGATCTGCGAAATGATGAGCGTCAGCCGGGTATCTGCGCGCGCGGCTATCAGCCGGCTGATGGGGCAGGGGCTTGTGGAGCGCAGGCAGGGCGGCGGTACCTACATCCGTACCTGCAGCTGTCCGGATCAGTTTGAACCGATGATCCCTTATATGCTTTCCGGACGGGCGGACCGGGTCAGTATGTTTGAATTCCGTAAGATCATCGAAGTGGAGAGCATCGGCCTTGCGGCGATGCGGGCCGATATTGGGCAGATCGACCAGATGCAGGCGGCGTATGAAGCAATGGCCATGGCGAAAAGCGATGAACTCATCAGCAGGTATGATATGCAGTTTCATCATCTGATTGCGGTTGCGACCAATAATCCGGTGATCCTTCGGGTCTTTGAAATTATTCAGGACACCTACCTGCGTCCCATGCTGGATCAGAATGTCGCGGTCATGGGAGCGTACGGAGCGGTTTATCATGAAAAGATGATCCGCGCGGTGGAGCGCCGCGATGTCGCACAGGCCAAGCGTTTGATGGAGGAACATATCAACAACACCATTCAGATGACGGCGCAGCTCAACCGATAACCTGCTGGGCGCGCAGTGAAATTGAAGCAGGCGGAGGGCGGCTTTGCCGCGAAAAATGGCCTGTCGCCTGCGGAATACCGGTTTGACGGCCCTGCCATTGCCAAAAGCAAGGGCGGCCCCAAATAGAAAATGATCAAAAGGGGGGATTGTAATTTTGCGAGAAAGCATTCACAAATATTTCAAAGTAGGAACGATCCAGTGGATGAGCCACCCTGGGCGTGAGCTTCTGGAAAGCCTGAAGACGATCGCATGCGACGAATTTTTCGATGCGGTGGAAGTGTGCAAAGTCGGGGACGACGAGACGCGCGCGAAAGCGAAGGCGCTTTTGGAGCAGAGCCACCTGAAGGTGTGCTATGGAGCGCAGCCGCGGCTGCTGGGGCCGAAGCTGAACCCGAACGACCTGGACGAAGAGGGGCGCAAAAAGGCGGAGGCCACCCTGATTGAAGCGGTGGACGAAGCGGAATACCTGGGTGCGAAAGGCATCGCGTTCCTGGCGGGCAAATGGGAGGCGGCGCATAAGGAGGAAGCGTATGCGCAGCTTCTGAAAACGACCCGCGCGGTGTGCGATTACGCGAAGGCAAAAGGCATGATGGTGGAGCTCGAGGTGTTCGATTACGACATGGACAAAGCCGCGCTGATCGGGCCGGCGCCGCTGGCGGCGCGGTTCGCGGCGGATATGCGGCTGACGCACAGCAACTTCGGCCTGATGGTGGACCTGAGCCATTTCCCGACCACCTACGAGACGAGCAAATTCGTGGTGCGCACGCTGCGGCCGTACATCACGCATTTCCACATAGGGAACGCGGTGGTGAAGGAAGGATGCCCGGCATACGGAGACAAGCATCCGCGGTTCGGATTCCCGAACAGCGCGAACGACACGGAGGAGCTGGTGGATTTCTTCACGGTGCTGAAGGAAGAAGGCTTCTTCAACCCGGCCGACCCGTATGTGCTGTCGTTTGAGGTGTCGCCGTTTGGGGACGAGGACGCGGATATCATCCTTGCGAACACGAAGCGTGTGATCAACCGCGCGTGGGCAATGGTGGAAGACTGAGGCGTTTGCCGGATAAGGAGGAACTTTTATGAAAATCGTGATATTGGACGGCTACACCGAGAATCCGGGCGACCTTTCATGGGGGGAACTGGAAGCGCTCGGAGAACTGACGGTCTATGACCGGACGCCGGCGGAGAAGATCGCGGAGCGGATTGGGGACGCGGACGCGGTTTACACGAACAAAACCCCGATCAGCCGGGAGACGCTGGAGAAATGCCCGCATGTGAAGTTCATCGGGGTGCTGGCGACCGGCTACAACATCGTGGATGTTGGGGCGGCGAAAGAACGCGGGATACCGGTGTGCAACATCCCGACCTACGGGACCGACGCGGTGGGACAGTTCGCGATCGCGCTGCTTCTGGAAATCTGCCACCACATCGGGCACCACAACAAGGCGGTGCACGAGGGCAGATGGGAGCATAACGACGACTGGTGCTTCTGGGATTACCCGCTGATCGAGCTTGCGGGCAAAACGATGGGGATCATCGGGTTTGGGCGGATCGGTCAGGCGACGGGACGGATCGCGAAGGCGCTGGGGATGAAGGTGATCGCGTACGATTCGTATCCGAATGAGAGCGGAAAAGCGCTGGCGGAATATGTGGATCTGGAAACGGTGCTGAAAACCTCGGATGTGATCGCGCTGCACTGCCCGCTGTTCCCGGAGACCGAAGGGATCATCAGCAGGGAAAACATCGCGAAGATGAAGGATGGGGTGATCATCCTGAACAACTCGCGGGGTCCGCTCATCGTGGAGCAGGACCTGGCGGACGCGTTAAACAGCGGGAAGGTTTACGCGGCGGGGCTGGATGTGGTATCGACCGAGCCGATCAAGGGGGACAACCCGCTTTTGGGGGCGAAGAACTGCATCATCACGCCGCACATCAGCTGGGCGCCCAAGGAGAGCCGCCAGCGTCTGATGGATATCGCCGTCGACAACTTCCGGCAGTTCCTCGTGGGCAGACCGGTCAATGTTGTAAATCCGTAAAACGAAACAAGAGGCGTGCAGCCCATTGGGCTGCACGCCTCTTATGCTTTTTGGAAAACCTAGCGCACTTTGCGTGCTTTGGCAAGTCCGATATAACTGGCTGCCCGGTCCCGCAGCTCGTCGAAACGCCCCTCGGCCGCAAGCTTCGGATCAAAAAGGCTCGAGCCGACGCCGACCGAGCAGGCGCCCGCCGCAAAAAATGCGGGTGTGGTATCGAGCGTCACGCCGCCGACCGGCATCATGCGGATCTGCGGCAGCGGTCCGCGCAGATCCTTGATATAGGCAGGCCCAACGCTGCCGCATGGGAACACTTTGACAATCTGCGCGCCCGCCTGCCAGGCGGTGAGCACTTCGGTTGGGGAGAAAGCGCCTGGGATGGCGAGACAGCCGTAGGTGAGGCACATTTCGATCATTGGGAGCGAAAGGGTAGGCGCCAGCACAAAGTCCGCGCCCGCGATGATTGCGGCGCGTGCGCTGGCCGCTTCGAGCACGGTGCCCGCGCCGACCGCCATCCGATCGCCATAAAGCTCCCGGCTGCGTTCGATCATCCGCAGCGCGCCGGGGGTGTTCAGCGTAATTTCGACGGCGCGCACGCCTCCTTCGTAAAGTGCCGCGAGCGTTCCTTCCAGATCCTTTTCCGCGATGCCGCGCAGGATCGAAACGACGCCGGTTTCGCGTATCTGCTCAAATGCCGTCTGTCCCATAAATATCTCCTCCTTTATCGATAGATCACGGTTGCTTTTTGCCGGATGCGGTCAAACTGCTCCCGGTTGGGGAGCCCCTCCACGTCGCCGTTGGCGGAAACCGCCGCGCCGCCCATGATGGAACCCATTTCGCCGCATTCCCGCACGCCGCAGCCTTCGAGGATGCCGCACAGGAAACCGGCGTCAAACGCGTCCCCCGCGCCGACATTGTCGACGACCGGCCCGTCTACAATCGGGATCATAAAACTTTCGGACTGGTCCGCGACCATCGCGCCGCGTTTGCCCATCTTCACAGCGATCCACCGCGCGCCTTGCGCGCGCAGCGCCGCGATGATCCCCTCCGGTTCCCTTTCCCCCACCAGCATTTCGCCTTCGTCCTGCCCGATGAGTACGATGTCGCTTTGGGCGAACAGCGGCGCGAGGGTTTGTTTTGCGCGCGCGGCGTCCCAGAGCCGCAGACGGATATTGGGGTCGAAGCTGACCAGCGCGCCTGCCTCCCTGGCAATCCGCATGATGTGCGGCACGGTTTCGGCGCAGGATGCGGAAAGCGCTGGGGTGATGCCGCTCAGATGGACGATCCGCGCAGAACGGATGTAATCTGCGTCGAGATCCTCCGGACAGAGGGTGCTCGCGGCGGAATCGCGGCGGTAATAAAAGACGCTGGTCTCGCCGCCGGAACGAAACTGCTTAAACATGAGGCCAGTGGGATTGGTGCCCGAGCGGAGCACCCGGGAGGTATCCACCCCCTCGCCGCGCAGTTCACGCAGTAAAAATTCCCCGAATTCGTCGTTGCCGATCTTGCTGATCCAGCCGCTCGAATGCCCGAGCTTGGCAAGGCCGATCGCTACGTTGCTTTCCGCGCCGGCCGTCTTTTTGGTAAATTCCGAAACATAGCGCAGATAGCCGCTTTCCCTTGGAATAAAGACCACCATCGTTTCGCCAATGGTAACCAGGTCCAGCATAACAGTTCCTCCGTTTTCGCATATAAGAAAATAGAACGTATTTACGAATAACATTTACAAACGCATTGTACCAGCGTTTTCAGCAGTTGTCAATGCGCTTTTGGACGGACTCCCGGAAAAATTTTGATTGGGCGCAATTGACAAGGCCAAACCAGGCGGGCTATAATGATCTCACAATATGAAACTATATTTGTATATGAGAAAGGCTGCGAACATATGGCCAGTGAACATAAACCCACTCTCCGGGTACTTTCGGTGCTGGAGCAGGTGTCGGCGGGCACGGGAAAATATACCCTGTCCGAGCTTTCCCGAAGCCTGGATATCCCGGTGAGCACCCTTTTTCCAATCGTGCGCACCCTGCGGGAACATCAATATCTCGATTACGACCAGGCGGCCCAGACATATTCGCTGGGATACCGCCTTTTTGAAATCGGTAGCCGCATCCAAAATACCAACGCTTACGAAAGCCTTGTGGAGATGATGTGGAAGATTGTGGATGGCTGCGGAGAGACCTGCCATTTTGGGATTCTTGACAGAGGGGATGTGCTTTATCTGGCGAAGGTCGATCCCAAGCAGCAACCCATCCGGATGTATTCAATGATCGGGCGGCGGCTGGCGGCCTATGGCACGGGAATCGGCAAGGCGCTTCTGCGCGATTTTACCCTTGGGCAGCTTCGTGAGACCTATCCGGACGGGCTCAGGCCCCTGACCGCCCATACAGTTACCGACTTTTCGGAACTTTACCGGCAGCTTCAGGAGATTAAAGCCACCGGTTTTGCATATGAAAATGAGGAGTCGAACGAATCGGTCCGCTGCATTGCCGTCCCGGTCGAATCGGGCGGGCGGGTGTCCGCCGCGCTCAGCGTGGCGATGCCGGTCTTTCGTTATGACGACCGAAAGAAGCGCTGCGCCGAACAGCTTTTGCGGGACGCGGCGGGCTATGCCGAAAAAATTGTTCCGCACCTGCATTTTTAAGCGGTTTAGAAATTCCACTGGATGCGGATCTCCTGGCTTGCGTCCGTTTGGCGTTCCCCAATTTCGATCCGTCCTACCACCAGCCCGATAACTGCGCGCGGGATGGGATCAAATCCCCACAGCTTTTCGATGCGCCCGGCGATGCCGGGCGCGTTTTGCTGTTCGCGTCGTTGGGATTCAAGCGCCGTCAGACGCGCTTGCAGCGTTTCGCGTTCGGCACAGAACTGTCCGAGGAGCTCGCGGAAGGTTTCCGGGGGAACAAGCCCCTGCGCATGGTCGAGATAGAGAGAACGCACCGCCGCATCCCGCCGCGCAATCTGCCCGCGCAGGGATTTGGCGTTCCGCTCCAGTATCAGCGCTTCCCCGTCCCGCACATGCGAAAGACGGCGCCCATCCGGCATCCGGCAAAGTGAATGGGCATACCCGCGGATGCGTGCTGCCACCGCGTCCTCCAGCCGGTCAAGCCGGATCGAATGCCGTGTGCAGTGGGGGATTGCCCGATTCGCTGCATAGGCGGAGCATTGCAGATAGCTGTGTTTTTGGCCCTTGTAGACATGGGAAACCTTGATCATCGGCGCGCCGCAATCAGCGCAGAATACCCGTCCTGCCAGCAGATGGACCGATCCGCTGCCATCCGAGCGGGTACGCGCGCAGAGCAGCCGCTGTACCGCTGCGAAGGTTTCCGGCGCAATGAGCGGTTCGTGCGTTCCGGGGACCCGGACCCATTCCTCTTTTGGAACAGCGGAGCACCGGTCGGATTTGTAGCTTGGCTTGCGTTTGACCCCCTGCACCAGCGTGCCGCAGTAGACCTCATTATGTAAAATCCGGCCCACAGTGGTGCGGTTCCAGCGTCCGCTGCCGGAATCGGCGCCATTCTGATAGGCGAGCCCGGCCTGCCGCTTATAAGCGGTGGGGTTCGGGACGCCGCGGCTGTTGAGCAGATCGGCGATCCGCTGCTTGCCCATGCCGGAGAGACAGTGCGAAAAGATCTCCCGCACGATGGCGGCCGCCGTCGGGTCCGGGATGAGATGGTGCCGGTCTGCGGGGTCTTTCTGGTAGCCGTAAAGCGGGAAACTGCCGATGTACTGTCCATCCCGGCGCTTCTGGTCAAGGACTGCCCGGATGTTTTCTGAAAGGTCTTCCAGGTACCATTCGTTGACCAGCCCGTTGATCTGGCGGGCTTTTTTGTTGCCGCGCGCCGCGGTGTCCGCGTTGTCCACCACCGCGACGAACCGGACGCCCCAGAGCGGGAACAGACCGTGCAGATATTTTTCCACCAGTTCCATGTCACGGGTGAAACGGGATTGGTTTTTGCAGAGCACCACTTGGAATTTTCCCGCTTGGGCATCCCGGAGCAGTTCGTTGAAAGCGGGCCGGGCGCGGTCCGCGCCGGAATAGTCCTCGTCGCTGTAAATCCGGCAGATCTCCCAGCCCTGCTTTTCGGCATAGGCGATGAGCAGGGCCTTCTGGTTCTGAATGCTTTCGCTTTCCGCCGCGCCGCGCCCCTCGTCCTCGCGGCTCAGGCGGCAATAGACGGCGCAGGTCATCTGTCCCGCCTGCTTTCCGCATCCGACTGGGCTTCAAGCATCAGGACGAGGCAGGTCTCCAGGAGCTGCTGTAAATTCTGGGCGCGTTCGGCTTCTTTCTCGGAACGGAATTCTTCCCGGAGGATCAAGTCTGGTTGTTTCATGCTGGATCACCTCAGCGTATCCTTATGCGCTGGACAATCCCGCGTATGCGGGTTTTTGAGAACGGTCCTCCCGTCATGGGGCGCGGTACCATCCGCAATTGAGGTTTTGATATCTCCGAGGATCACGCCGTCAAGCGAATCAACGTCGGAGGAGCAGTGGATGAGTTCCACATGGGAACAGCGTCCGCCGGCATGTTCGGCGACCTTTTTCATCAAGGAAGATTTGCCGGTGCCGGGCCCGCCTTTGATGACAAATTCACGCCAGCCGTCATTCGCATCGGCAAGCTGGTCAAAGCGGGAGACAAATCCCTGCGGCGTATTCGCGCCCAGGAAGAAGTGGTAAGGTTTTGCGCTGTTATTCATAGAAAAATCCTCCCAAAACGATTGTTACCACATGGTATTCGTTTGGGAGGCGTTTGGTGAAAAGAATTGAAAAACTGCCTAAACCATAAGGAATCCGGCGTTTTTTTAGAAAGCTCAGTCTGGCAGGCTGTCCAGTTTTTCGCGCAGTTTCAGAAAATCTTCAAGTGCGGCGGGCTTGCTGCCCGGGTTTCGCAGCAGGGCCGCCGGGTGGAAGGTGCCCATCATCAGAGTACCGTTTCGGTCGTAGAACTCGCCGTGCTGCTTGGTGACCTTGAAGCCTGGGTCGATGATCGCGCAGGCCGCGATCCGGCCCAGGCAGACGATGATTTTTGGGCGGATCAGATGCACCTGGTTGCGCAGATAGCCGATGCAGGCTTCGAGCTCGTCCTTTTCCGGGTCGCGGTTTTTGGGCGGGCGGCATTTGACCATGTTGGCAATATAGACGTTTTCATTGCGTGAGAGGCCGACATGGGTGAGCATCTTGTCGAGCAGCTGTCCGCCGCGGCCGACAAACGGCTCGCCCTGCAAATCCTCATTTTCGCCCGGGCCTTCCCCAATGAACATCACCTTTGACTGCGGATTGCCCACGCCAAAGACGACGTTGTGACGGGTCTCGCAGAGCTTGCAGTTTTTGCAGGAAAGAACGGTCTGTCGCAGGGCTTCAAAATCTTCGATCATAACGCGCTCCTTTATCCATAGCTGGATTCGTTGTATTTTATTATATCATAGATAAAATAGGAATAAAGCATTGATAATGTTTTAACAATACTTGCAAATACCGGCGCAACATCGTAAAATAAACAAAGAAACCTAGCAAATTTTATCATATGGAGGAATACCTAAATGGCAGGAAAATTTATTGTTGAAACTTCCGCGCGGCATGTTCACGTGACAGAGCAGGATCTGGAAACTCTGTTCGGCAAAGGAGCCAAATTGACCCCGAAAAAGGATCTTTCCCAGCCTGGACAGTATGCGTGCGTCGAGCGCGTTGATGTGGTTGGCCCCAAGAAAACCATCTCCGGCGTTTCGATCCTCGGACCGACCCGCCCGGCAACCCAGATCGAAGTTTCCCTCACCGATGCCAGAACCCTCGGCGTGAGCGCGCCGGTTCGTGAATCGGGCGATATTGCCGGAAGCGCTGGCTGCAAGTTGGTCGGCCCGTGCGGCGAGGTCGAGCTCAAAGAGGGCCTGATCGCGGCCAAACGCCATATCCACCTTACCCCGGAAGCTGCCGCCGAACTTGGCGTCAAGGACAAGGAGATCGTTTCGGTCAAGGTTGATCCGGCTTCCCGCCCGCTCGTTTTCGGAGATGTCGTCGTGCGCGTCAGCGAGAAATTCTCTCCGGCAATGCACATCGATACCGACGAGGCCAATGCCGCTGGCTGCGCTGGCGAAGTCTGGGGCGAAGTCGTAAGATAATTGGCGCCTTGCATGCGCCGCGGCTTTGCGCTCTGTGAGCGTTGGCATTGCGCCCTCCGCGCGCCTGGGATATCGCGCCCTCCGCGCGCCCGGGGTCCATTTCTTGCTTGTCCAAGAAATGGACGAAAGAAGACACGCGGGGACACCCCGCGGCCCCGTGCGCGCGATTTCGTTGCCTGCGGCAAAGATCGCGCGCAATCTGCTGAGACAAAACGTTGTGTCCCGCGTGATGAAAAGCACGCGGGACATATTTTTGCGCCCGGCGCAAAAATGCGCTGCGCGCAAAGCGGACAAGCCGATTTTAAATTGCGCTCCGCGCTCGATGAATTTCCCGTTGGTCGGTTCTGTTAAGGATGTAATCTGTGGGAACATCGTAAAAAATCGAAAGCTGCACCAGCTCATAGTCGTAAATGTGCCCCGTGGTTTCCATTCTGCGGTACGCGGACAGCGAAACGCCGGCCGCGCTGGCAGCCTGCCTTTGCGTCAGCCCTTTCTCCAATCGTAATTCTTTGACTCGTGGATAAATCATGACAATCACCTCTAAAATAATTATATCGGCAGTACCTATATTTGTAAATATGGGTAATGCCGATATTTTATACTAAAGTTGAGGTGATAATTATGCTAATTAGACGAATCAAAGACTTACGAGTCGATTCAGACATGAAACAAAAAGAGCTTGCGGAGTATTTGAACGTAACGCAGAGCACATATTCTGATTACGAGAATGGAAATATCAATGTGCCAATTGAGCAGTTGATCCGAATTTGTGACTTTTACAAGGTTTCATTGGATTATTTGGTAGGACGTACAGATAAGCGCTGATTAAGAAATCGCCGCCCTGCGGCGGCATCGATTGATCGCGTGATCCGCCCGGATTTTGCAGCCTGCCCATAACCTGGGAGCACAATACGTTGCCATCAGTCCTGAGCTGACCGTTTCATTGGGAGCGCTTGCGATGCAAGTCTCGAAGTCTAAGGACGCGGCCGCCGCCTTTGCGAAGCAATCAGCGGCGGTGGGGTTCCAAGGGGTTTCCCCTTGGCGTGTTCTTTCCCCCATTTCTTGCACGGGCAAGAAATGGGGCCCGGGCGCGCGGAGGGCGCCAGTGATTCTCAAGCGGCAAAGCCGCTTGATTCCCGCTTCTTGCACGGGCAAGAAATGGGGCCCGGGCGCGCGGAGGGCGCTCGTGATTCTCAAGCGGCAAAGCCGCTTGATTCCCGCCCGCGCGGCGACACGCGTGAATGTTTGCAGGTTTTTCAGAAAAGCCGAAATTTGCACACATTGGGAACACATTTCCATCGCATACTGAAAAACAGAAACAAAAAAGATGAGGTGCGCGTATGGACAGCAAAATTTTGATTGCAGAAGACGAAGCGAAAATCCGCCAGCTCGTGGCGAGCTACCTGGTGCGGGAGGGTTTCAAGGTAATTGAAGCCGCGGACGGGGAACAGGCGATTGAAAAGTTCGAGAACAATGAGGATGTTGTGCTGGTCATGCTGGACGTTATGATGCCGAAAAAGGACGGCTATGACGCCTGCCGGGAGATTCGGGGCCGGTCGGACGTGCCGATCCTCATGCTGACTGCCCGTGACAGCGAACATGACGAAGTACAGGGTTTCCGGATGGGTGCGGATGAATATATCTCCAAGCCGTTTTCCCCGACCATTCTGGTGACAAGGGTAAAAAACCTGTTAAAGCGCACCACGGTCAACGACATGAGCGATGTGGAGGCCGGCGGGGTAAAGATCCTGTACCGGGAACGTACTGTGACGGTCGACGGGGAGAAAATTATCACCACACCGAAGGAATTTGACCTGCTTTATTACCTGCTGAAAAATGTGAATATTGTCCTTACGCGGGATCAGATCCTGTGTACAGTATGGGATATGGATTACAACGGAGACGACCGCACGGTTGACACACATATCAAATGCCTGCGCGCAAAGCTCGGAAAGTACGCCAAAAATATCGTGACCGTACGAAAGGTTGGTTACAAATTTGAGTGGCTGGAATAAATGGAGCGTCAAACGTAAGCTTTTCTCGGTCATTTTGCTTATTTTGATTTTAAATGTTATCATTCTTCTTGTGATGGGGTCTTCGCTGTTTGAAGGGTTTTACCAGACCAACAAGCTCTATGAGCTGCGGGAGAATGCACGGGATATCCAGACGGCTTATCAGAAGAACAGCGATGAAATTTATGAGGTGCTCAGCCGGACGGAAAGCAAAAACACCGAGGTGATGTTGCTTTCGCTCAGTGGGGACGGCAAGCTTCAGATCGATTACCATTCCCGCAACCAGTGGGACAATCCGCCGCTTGGCGTGCCGTTGCCGCCGGAGATTGAAAAAAAGATCCAGGAGCGGGAAACGATGCTGCTCGAACGGATCAAGCGCACCGGGATGGATTTTCTGATCGAAACGGGCGGTGAAAACGGTAAGAGAACGGGCTGGGAAGGGAAAAAAACAGAAGGCCAGGATGACAAATATAAAGAGGATTCACTGAGTTTGTCGGTCAGACTGGACGACAATGTTTTTCTTTACATCCAGACGCCGCGCGGATATATCAAATCGACCGCCGACCTCGCGGTGAAATATACCGCGCTGCTTTCGATTGCGATTCTGCTGTGCGGTTCGGTGGTGATCTATTTTGTAGTTGGGCGGATTACAAAGCCGCTCAGCCGGATTCAGGAGGTTGCGGGCCAGATTTCCAAACTCGATTTCTCCCAGAAATGCGAAGCGCGCGGCGGAGATGAGATTTCCATGCTCGCGGCGAGCATCAACCGGATGTCGGACGACTTGCAGCAGGCGGTCGACCAGATGCGGGAAGCAAACGCGGTGCTGCAAAGCGACCTTGTCCGCCAGCAGCAGACAGACCGGATGCGCCAGCAGTTTGTGGCGAACGTCTCTCACGATTTCAAGACCCCGCTCACCCTGATGATCAGCTATGCGGAGGCGCTGCGGGAGGATGAGAACCTTTCGGATGCCGACCGGGAATACTGTGAGATCATCGTCAGTGAAGGCAACAAGCTCTCGCGGATGGTGGGCAAACTGCTTGGGCTGTCGAAACTTGAAAGCGGCATCGATAAGGTGGAATATTCCTTTTTCTGCCTGAGCGAAGTGGTGGATGCGGTCATCTATAACCACACGATTCTCACCGAAAAGCGCGGCATCGAAGTCCGGCAGGAACTGGAGGACGCCTTCATTGTCACGGCGGACTTTGCTAAAATCGAACAGGTGGTGACCAACCTGTTTGAAAATGCGGCCAAATACGTGCCGGACGGCGGCCGGGTCCTGGTGACGGCAAAAAGAATCGAAAACCGCTGCCGCGTCGCGGTGGAAAACAGTGGGAATCCGATCAGTGAGGAGGATATCGGCAGCCTGTTCGACAGTTTCTACCGCGCGGACAAGTCCCGCACGACGGGCGACAGCTACGGGCTGGGGCTTGCGATCGTTAAAGTGATTATGGAAGCGCATCATCAGGCCTACGGCGTGGAGAACACCGAAACCGGGGTCCGGTTCTGGTTTGAGTTGGAACTGGCGGATTTCGACGATGAGGAAGATGCCGAAGAGGCGGATGAAGAAAGCGCGGACGTGTAAAAAAAGCGGCCTCCGGACCGGCAAACGGTATTTGCCGGTCCGGAGGTTTTTATGTTTGATTGGACTTTTCCTGGGGAATCCTGTATGATATGGTTATCTGAAAAGCGTGTGGCGAGGAGAAGGACAATGGCGGAAATGAAAAACAGCGGTGAATTTGCAACCAAGATCGGCTTTGTCATGGCATCGGTGGGGTCGGCAGTCGGCATGGGCAACATCTGGATGTTCCCATACCGGGTCGGGCAGTATGGCGGCGCGGCGTTTCTGATTCCCTATTTTCTGTTTGTGGCGCTGTTCGGCTGGGTGGGGCTCTCGGGCGAATTCGGCCTTGGACGGCTCACGGGAACCGGACCGATCGGTTCGTACGACTATGCGATGAAGTCCCGCGGCAAGCGCGGCGGCAAATTTTTAGGGGCGATTCCACTGTTCGGCTCGCTCGGTATCGCGATCGGGTATTCGATCGTGGTAGGCTGGGTCCTGCGTTCGATGTTCGGATCGCTGACCGGCGCGATGCTCGATTCCGACGCGGGTGAATTTTTTGCCCAGATGACCGGCCCTTTTGGCAGTGTCCCGTGGCATCTGGCGGTGATCGTGATCACCGTGCTGGTGCTTGCCTGCGGCGCGGTGGAGGGGATCGAAAAGGTCAACAAGGTCATGATGCCTTCCTTCTTCATCCTGTTTTTGATCATCGCGGTACGGGTGGCGTTCCTGCCCGGCGCGGCGGAGGGCTACGCCTATCTGCTCATCCCGCACTGGGAACAACTGCTGCGGCCTGAGACCTGGATCATGGCGATGGGGCAGGCGTTCTTCTCCCTTTCGATCACCGGTTCCGGCATGATCATCTACGGCAGCTACCTTTCCAAAAAGGAGGACATTGTCCATTCGTCCGGCCTTACGGCGGCGCTCGACACGGTCGCGGCGCTGATTGCGGGATTTGCGATCATTCCGGCGGTTTTTGCGTTTGGGCTCGACCCGCAGAAGGGACCGCCGCTGCTCTTCATCACCCTTCCCAAAGTGTTTGCACAGATGCCTGCGGGGCGGCTGTTCGCGGTGCTGTTCTTTTTGTCGGTGCTGTTCGCGGGGATCACTTCGCTCGTCAATATGTTCGAGGTGGTCGGGGAAGCGGTGCAGCGTCATCTGCGTTTGGCGCGTGTCCCGGCGATGCTGCTGGTGGGCGCGGTGGCCTTCGCGGTCGGCGTCTTTATTGAATATGAGCCGTACATGGGCAGATGGATGGATATGATCACGATCTATGTGGTGCCCGCGGGCGCGGTACTCGGCGCGGTGATGATCTACTGGGTGCTGGGCCTGCCGAAAATTCGGGCGGAACTGATGCGCGGGCGTAGTAAGCCCCTCGGGAAAGCGTTCGATTTCTGTGCGAAATATCTGTATGTTTTGCTCGCGGCGGCGGTGGTGGCGTTCAGCGTCATCTATCAGGGGATCGGATGAATCCGACTATACAAAGTGAAAAGTTTGATGTATAATTATATCACAGGGGAGCCATTGAACGGCCAATACGAAAGGAGCGGTTATCATGGCAAAACGGACGGTCATCACCATCGGAAGGGAGTTCGGCAGCGGCGGCCGCGAGATCGGCAAAAAGCTGGCGGATGAGCTGGGAATCGCGTTCTATGACAAGGAGCTGCTGGAAATCGCCGCGCAGGAAAGCGGCATCTGCAGGGAACTGTTTGAAAGCAACGATGAAAAACCGGTCAGCAGCCTGCTCTACTCGTTGTCGGTCAATCCCTATTCGGTCGGAAACATCGCGGGTGCGTCCAACATCCCGCTTACCCAGAAACTGTTCCTCGCCCAGTTCGAAACAATCCAGAAGCTGGCGAAGAAATCCGACTGCGTCATCGTGGGCCGGTGCGCCGACTATGCTCTGCGCGGTGACCCGGACTGCATCAACGTGTTCATCCATGCGCCGCTGGGATACCGGGTGGCGCGGATCAAAGAGCTGCACGAGCTTTCTTCGAACGAGGCGAAGGATCTCATTGTCAAAACAGACAAAAAGCGCGCGGCCTATTACAATGCCTATTCGGACAAAAAATGGGGTGAAACGGCCAACTACCATCTTGCCATCGACAGCAGCGTAATCGGTGGGGACAACGCGGTTGAACTGATCAAACAGTTTGCCGGGATGCGCCAGGACGCCCGTTGAAGAAGAGAAAGCTTGAAAATCAGTCCGGGACGTGGCCTTGCCTCGCCCCGGATTTTATGGAGCGTGGAGAAATATGATCACAGGCGATTTTGCAAACCGGTACACGGTTGACCGTTTTGAGGGCGGATTCGCGGTCTGCCTGAACGAGGAGAACGTCCAGCGGGAGGTGCCGCTTTTGCTGCTCCCGGAGGAGGTGCGCGAGGGCGACGTGCTGATCCTCGAATACGGCATGTGGCGGATCGACGAGGATGAGACCGCCGCCCGCCGTGAGCGGATTGAAAAGAAGCTCGAAAGCCTCTGGGAAGACTGATTTTGGAAGATAGGGACGCTGCAGATGATTCGATTATTGGTACGGCTTTTTATCAAGGATTCCAACAGGACGGAGGACCCCGCTGTGCGGGGGGCGTTCGGCGTGTTGGCCGGCGGCGTGGGGATTTTTTTAAACCTGTGCCTGTTTGGCGCGAAATTTGCCGCGGGCATGCTGACCGCGTCGATTGCAATCATGGCCGACGCGTTCAATAACCTTTCGGACGCGGGCTCATCGGTGGTGACGCTGGTCGGCCTTAAAATGGCGGGAATGCCGGCTGACAGCGAGCATCCGTTCGGCCACGGACGGATCGAATACCTGACCGGCCTTGCGATCTCAATGGCCATTCTGCTGGTCGGGTTCGAGCTGCTGCGCAGTTCGTTTGGCAAGATCCTGCGGTCGGAAGAAGTGCTGTTCCGGCCGCTTTCGTTCGCAATCCTCGTTGTGTCGATCCTGGTGAAAGTCTGGATGTGTTATTTTAACCGCACGCTCGGCAATATGATCAATTCCACCGCGATGAAGGCCACCTCCGCCGACAGCCTCACCGACGCGGTCGCGACCGCAGCCGTTGCGCTCGGCGTACTGTTCACCCGCTTCACCGGCATCAATATTGATGGCTGGATCGGCATGCTGGTGGCGGCTTTCATTCTCTATTCTGGTTTTACCACCGCGCGCGACAGCCTGTCGCCGCTTCTGGGGCAGGCGCCGGACACCGCTTTGGTACGGGAAATTGAAGACACGGTCCGCTCTCATCCGGAGGTGATCGGTGTGCACGACCTGATCATCCATGACTATGGCCCGGGCCGGCGGATCGTTTCGCTGCATGCGGAGGTGCCCTGCAATATGGATATCCTCGCCATGCACGACGCGATCGACTTGATTGAACTGGAATTGCGCCACAAATTCAACTGTGACGTCACCATCCACATGGACCCGGTTGCGACCGACGACAAGGTCACGGCTGCGGTGCGCGGTCAGGTTGAGGAGATGGTCAAGCGGATCGACCCGGCGCTTTCCATTCACGATTTCCGGATGGTGCAGGGGATGACCCACACAAATCTCATTTTTGATGTGTCGGTGCCGCACCGTTTCCATCTCTCGGATAAGCAGGTGGCAGACAGGGTGCGCGACGGCGTGCAGTTCCTCAGTGAGAAATATTACGCGGTTATCCGCGTGGAACAGAGCTTTGTATAGAGCGAAAAAAGGCCGGGGCGCGTCAGGCTGACGCATCCCGGCCCTTTTCTATTTCTTAAATTGCATTTTTCACAAATTCTTTGACTTTGGCGAAGGTTTCCTCGCTGATCACATGCTCAATCCGGCAGGCATCCCGCGCGGCGAGCGCCTCATCGATGCCGAGGGTGATGGTGAGGTAGCGGGTGAGACAGCGGTGCCGTTCGTAGATGGCGTTTGCTTTTTCCCGTCCCGCGGCGGTCAGCAGGATCCGGCCGTTTTCGTCCATTGTGATCAAGCCGCTTTCCCGCAGGATGCGCATGGCGCGGCTGACGCTCGGCTTGGTGTAGTCCAGCTCGTTTGCGATATCGATCGAACGGACGGTGCCGTTTTTATCCTCGAGCAAGAGGATTGTTTCGAGATAATTCTCACCGGATTCCTGCATAAAGACCCGCCTTTCGGACAAATTGTTTCCCTGATGATATCTTAACATAATTGCGCCTTGTCCGCAAGTAAAGGACATGTTAAAATGGGAAAAAGGAGTGTTGCAGATGGCGGAATATGTCCTGGCGCTCGACCAGGGGACGACCAGCTCGCGGGCGATCCTGTTTGACCGGGAACAGAACATCGTGGAGATGGCGCAGAAGGAATTTACGCAGATCTATCCGAAGGAAGGATGGGTCGAACATGACCCGATGGAGATCTATTCGTCGCAGTACGCGGTCATGATGGAAGTGATTGCGAAAAGCGGTGTAAACGTGCGGGAAATCGCGGCGATCGGCGTGACCAACCAGCGGGAAACGACCGTCCTGTGGGATCGCGAAACCGGCCGCCCGATCCACAATGCGATCGTCTGGCAGTGCCGCCGTACGGCCGATCTTGTGGACGCGCTCGTAAAGGACGGGCTCGGGGATTATATCCGGGAAGCGACCGGCCTGGTTCCGGACGCGTACTTTTCCGCGACCAAGATCAAATGGATTCTGGACAAGGTGCCCGGGGCGCGGGAACGCGCCGCGCGCGGAGAGGTGCTGTTCGGCACGGTGGACAGCTGGCTGATCTGGAAGCTGACAGGCGGGCGGGCGCATGTCACCGACTACACGAACGCGTCGCGCACCATGCTCTACAATATCAAAAAGCTCTGCTGGGACGAAACGCTGCTTCGGGCGCTCGATATCCCGGCGCAAATGCTGCCCGCGGTGCGCGATTCGAGCGAGGTTTACGGCTATGCCACCGTGCAGGACGTGCAGATCCCAATCGCGGGGATCGCGGGCGACCAGCAGGCGGCGCTGTTCGGGCAGTGCTGCTTTGAAAAAGGCGAGGCGAAGAATACTTACGGCACTGGCTGTTTTCTGCTCATGAATACCGGCCAAACGCCCTGTGAAAGCAAGAACGGCCTGCTCACCACCATTGCGGTCGGGCTTGGCGGCAAGGTGCAGTATGCGCTTGAGGGTAGTGTGTTTGTGGGCGGCGCGGTGATCCAATGGCTGCGCGACGAAATGCGCTTCATCACTGAAAGCCGCGACGCGGAATACTACGCCCAAAAGGTGGACGGCACCGGCGGAGTCTATCTGGTTCCGGCGTTTACCGGCCTTGGCGCGCCGCACTGGGATATGTATGCGCGCGGCTGCATTGTGGGGATCACCCGTGGGACCCGCCGGGAGCATATCATCCGCGCGGCGCAGGAATCGATCGCCTATCAGAGCCTCGAACTTGTGGAGGCGATGGAGAAGGATACCGGCATTCCGATGCAGGAGCTCAAGGTGGACGGCGGAGCGAGCCGCGACCGGTTTCTGATGCAGTTCCAGGCGGATATCCTGGGGAAACGGGTGCGCCGCCCGATGATCCGTGAAACGACGGCGCTTGGCGCGGCATATCTCGCGGGGCTCGCGACCGGCGTTTGGAAAAGCCAGGACGAGATCCGGAAACTCTGGAGCTGCGACACTTCGTTTCAGCCGGATATGGACGAAGATCGCCGCGGACAGCTTTTAGACGGCTGGCGCAAGGCGGTTGGCAGGAGCCTCGGCTGGGCAAAAGACTGAGCCATGGACAAGAAAAAAGCGAATGCCCGGCGGACAAAGCTTTGGAAGCGGGTGCTGTTCCTTTTGCCTCTGCTGCTTCTCCTGCCGCTTGCCGGGAACCTGGCGGCGTCGGTGGCGCTGGGCCGCTATGCCGACGAAATCTATCCCGGCGCAACGCGCCAAAGCGGCTGGCTGGCAAACTATAACCCGGTCAGCGGGCGGTACGGCGCTGTGTTTGCCGTTTCCGGGGAATCGGTCAATCTGGAATTTGACCTGATCGACGGGACGATCCAGGACCCGAAACGGTCGGAGGCTTACGAGGCGCAGACCGGGCTCTCCGATAAATTGAGGATGCTGAACGCGCGGAATGCGGGAAACTGGATCGGACTTTACCATTGCGCGCACCTATCCGATTTCGGCACGCTGAAAAGCACCCTGCACGTGGATCTTTTGGAGAGCGCGGACACGCCGCTTCCATCGCAGGCCGAAATGAGGGAAAAGCTGGCGGACCGGGCGCTCGCCGCCTGGAGCGAGCTGCACCCGCTCTGCGAGATCGAGCGGGTGCGGGCGGGTTATTCGCACGAAACGGTCAACCGTAAAAAGAACAAAAATGAATGGAACATCCTTATCATTTCCCTGCCCGGCGGTCGGGAGCTGAACCGGGAGGATTTCCAAACGGGAAAGATCAAAATCCGATGAGCCGCAAAACGCCAGAAAAGCCGCGGGTATTTTTTTATCAGGCTTTTAACTCCGCTGAAAATGGGAATGCTAGAATTTGATAATGCCAGTGTAAAGGATGGACGAACGATGGCGACCTTTGAGGAACTCTATCAGACTCTGCTAGCGGCGTCGGTGCGCCGCAATCTGCCCGAAGCGGTCAAAATGATCCGTTCGCAGGAGGACTACGATCCGAAGCAGCTTGACTGCCTGCTCAATCCAAAGAAATATCCGGTTGTCTGGCGGATTGCGGAATGCGACTGCCCGGACGGCAAAGGCGCTTGCGCCGACGCCTGTGAATTCGGCGCGATCGGCCCGGATGCCCAGGGCAAGCGGGTCGCGATTGACCTGACCCGGTGCGTCGGCTGTTCGGCCTGCATCGAGGCCTGCCGCGGCCATAAATTGATCGCCAGCAAGGATGTGCTGCCGGTCACCGAGATGCTCCGCAACCACAAGGGACTGGTCTATGCGCTGATCGCCCCCGCGTTCCAGGGGCAGTTCAGTGATGCGGTCACGCCGGGCATGCTGCGAAGCGCCTTTTCACAGCTTGGATTCGACGGCATGGTCGAAGTGGCGCTCTTCGCGGACATCCTCACTCTGAAGGAAGCCTTTGAATTTGATCAGAACATCCAGCATGCGGACGACTATCAGCTCACAAGCTGCTGCTGCCCGATGTGGATCGCCATGATCCGCAAAATCTACAGCCAGCTCATGCCGCACGTGCCTGGCTCAGTTTCCCCAATGGTGGCCTGCGGCCGCGCGGTCAAGGAACTGCATCCGGACGCGGTAACCGTATTTATCGGCCCGTGCCTGGCCAAAAAAGCGGAAGCGCGTGAAACCGACCTGCTCGGCGCGATCGACTATGTGCTCACCTTTCAGGAGATGCGCGATATCTTTGAGGCCGCCGGGATTGACCTTACAAAACAGGAGGACAGGCAAAAGGATCATTCCTCCCGCGCCGGAAGGCTATACGCCCGTACCGGCGGCGTGAGCGAGGCGGTGCGCAGTACGGTCGAACGCCTGAACCCACACCGGAAGGTCGAAATCCGTGCGAGGCAGGCGGATGGCGTGCCCGCCTGCAAAGCGATGCTGAACGAACTTATTGCGGGAAAGGCCGACGCCAACTTTTTTGAAGGCATGGGCTGCGCCGGCGGCTGCGTCGGCGGGCCGAAACGGCTGATCCCGGTGGAGGAGGGCACGCGCAATGTCGACGCCTACGGTGAGGCGGCTGCCGCGCCTACCCCGATCGACAATCCCTATGTGATCGAGCTTCTGCACCGGCTGGGGATTGATACGGTCGAGCAGCTCCTGGAGCAAAGCGACATCTTCACCCGCAACCTGCACTGAAAGAAAAAAAGGCCGCCGGAAAATTTTCCGGCGGCCTTGCTGATTTGGCGGGATCAGGAATTCCAGATTTTGATCAGCCCGCGGTCCTGTAGCTCTTTGATGAGGATGAGGGTCAGCGGGAAAAGGAACATGCCGAAAATCCCCATGATGTGCAGGCCAAGATACATAAAGACCAGCGTGACCAGCGGATGCAGCCCGATACGGTTGCCGATGATCTTCGGTTCGAGGATGTTGCGGATGATGGTGATGAGGACATAAAGCGCCAGAATCCCGGCGCCGAGCCCGGTCCTGCCGATGAGCAGGCAGATGAGGCCCCAGGGGATCAGGATGGTTCCGGTTCCGAGGACCGGCAGGATATCGACCACCGAGATGAGCGCCGCGATCAGAACAGAATAGTTCACCTGCAGGAAGGTCAGGCCAAGGGCCAGCTCGCAGAAGGTGCAAAACATGATGAACAGGTAGGAGGTGAGCATCCGCACCACCGTCCGGCCAAAGGTTTCCCAGGAGTTGAGCACCAGGACCCGGTACTTTTCCGGGATCTGCAGCTTGATAAATTTCTTGATATTGTCGAACTCCACGCTCATAAAGAAGGTGGCGACCACAGTGATGATGATCGAAATGAGCAGCGACGGAAGCTGGGAGGCCTTGTTGGCGACCCACGAAAGCGCCGTGGAGGAGAAAGAGATGAGCTTTGACTGGATGTACTGGATCAGGTCGTTGGAAATCGAAATGACCTGCTGTTCCACCTCATCCGGGAGATTGGCAAGCAGCGATTCAAATTGGGTGTTGATCGCCTCGCTGACCACCGGGGCGGAGTTTTTGTACCAGCTGGGCAGGCGCGAAATCAGATCGCCGAGTTCACCGATCGCATTGTAGGTGCCCATGACCACAAAACAGGCCACCACCGAAACCAGAATGAAAGCAAGGATCGGCGAAATGAGCTTTTTTTTGAGTTTTGTTTTTTTGCAAATCCAATTGATTGGCGGCTGCAGGCAGGCGGCCGCGATGAGACCGATTACGAAGGGCAGCATCCACGCAAGCAGATACTTAAAGGCAATGTAGGCAATCGCAACGAGGCACGCGAAGAACATGCAGTTGATAATAAAGGCGCGTTTGCGTTCGGTTGTCAAAGTTTTTCCCTCTTTCATGAGATGTCCGGGCGAATAAGGCCGCCGGCCAAAAGCGGATAGCGCCGAAAGGCCCGTATCCATTGTAAAGGACAGCCGTCACAGTGTCAACATGCATCCGGGCTTTCTGTGGAAGAAAATTCCTGCAAGAGCCGTCCTGTTTATAAAACGACGCAGCCGCCCCGCAGATTTCAGTATGGGCATAACTTTCCGAACCGATACCGGGAAATCGGGAAATCCGGATTTTTCAGGCCGGATTTTTTTAAAAACCTGTGAACCGGTCCCTTGACGGGATTTCCCGGACGCTTTATACTGGAACAAACGGAGGGATGACAATTGAAACTGCTGACCTATCAGTATTACACCGGCACCCAGGTGGGCGTGCTTTCAGAGGATGGAAAAACCGTTTATCCAGTGGAAGGCTATGACGACATGAACCAGGTGATCGATACCGTTTCGATGAACGAGCTGGGGCGCGTGGCTGAAGCTAAAATGGGCGGGATCCCGTTCGAGGCGGTAAAGCTGCTCGCGCCCATCCCGCATCCCAAGCAGGATATCATCTGCCTGGGTGTGAATTATATGGACCATGCGGCGGAATCGGCCCGCTTCAAAAAGGAAAAATTCGACGGCGAACGTCCATATGCGGTCTATTTCTCAAAGCGTGTGGACGAAGCGGTTCCCTGCGGCGGGGTGATCCCCAGCCACAGCGATATCGTCGACAGCCTCGATTATGAGGCGGAACTGGCCGTTATCATCGGCAGGGACGCGAAGAACGTTTCGCGGGAGTGTGCGTTCGACTATGTATTCGGCTATACCATATTCAATGATGTGAGCGCGCGTACCATCCAAAACCGCCACAAACAATGGTATTTTGGCAAAAGCATGGACGGCTTTTGTCCCATGGGTCCGTGGATCGTGACCGCGGACGAGATCGAAGCGCCGCCGGAGCTCGGCATCCGTTCCCGTGTGAACGGCGAATTGCGCCAGCAGAGCAGCACCGGACTTCTCATCTTCGACGTGGCCCATGTGATCCATGAGCTTTCGCAGGGGATGACCCTGCGTGCTGGGACGGTTATCTCGATGGGGACCCCAGCGGGCGTCGGTATGGGTTTCGATCCGCCCAAATACCTGAAACCGGGCGATGTGGTCGAATGTGAGATCGATGGAATCGGCACGCTGAAAAATACCGTCGGGTGAGAACGGAAGAAAAGAAAACGCGCGGCCCGCAGGGCCGCGTGTTTTTTATTGGTTTGTCCGTTTTGCGCGCAGCGCATTTTCGCAAGATTGCGAAAATATGTCCCGTGTTTGGCAGCCTGCTCGCCTGACGGCGAAGCGCGCATACGCGCGACGGCTGCTCACGGGGGCTTTCCGCCCCCGTGCCCCCCGGAAAAGAGTCGTCTGCGACGACCCGCCGCCTTTGGCGGTGGATTTGGGATAAGGAGCGCGGGACGCCGCGTTTGGCAGCCTGCTCGCCTGACGGCGAAGCGCGCAAAAAGCAAGCCGTGCCGGGAGCCGTCAATCGAGCAGATCCACGTCTCCCGCAAGACCATTCCGATAGAGATCCCAGAAATGATGGGTTGGGCCGCAGCCGTTGCCAATAGCAAGCGAATGCCGGATGGCGGTGGTGACGTAATCCTTCGCTTTTTTGACCGCTTCAGGCATGGCGAGTCCCAACGCCAGGTTCGAGGCGATCGCGGAGGAATAGGTACATCCGGTGCCATGGGTGTTTTTGGTATTGATCCGTTCGGTGGCAAAGCGGTGGAACTGTTTGCCGTCGTAGAGTACGTCCACTGCGTCTCCGATTGCATGCCCGCCCTTGACCAGCACATTTTTGCAGCCCATGGCGTGGATTTTTTTCGCGGCCTCCTCCATATCGTGAATGTCATGGATCGCCACGCCCGAAATTTTTTCCGCCTCAGGGATATTCGGGGTGAGCAGATCGGCCAGCGGGATGACCGTTTCAATGAGTGCGCCGATTGAACCGGGGTCCATCAGCGGGCAGCCGTTTTTGGCGTACATGACCGGGTCAATGACAACATTGGCCGGATGATATTCCCGCAGCTTCTCCGCCACAGCGGCCATGCATTCCGGCTGGGAGAGCATCCCCACCTTGACCGCGTCCGGCACAATGTCCTCAAAGACCGCGTCGATCTGTTTTCTGATCATGTCCGGGGTCACGTCCATGATATCGATCACGCGGGCGGTGTTTTCCGCCACGACCGAAACGATCGCGCTCATGCCAAAAACGCCGTGTGCTGAAAAAGTTTTGAGATCCGCCTGGATTCCCGCGCCGCCGCTGCAGTCACTGCCGGCGATGGTCAGACATTTTTTCATAACGATTCTACCTCACATTCCGCGAACGAGCGGCAATACCGGTCCGCGATTTCTTTGATCTCCTCCGCGTCCTCGGCGGCGGAGTCGTCATACAGCGCGACCACCCGAAAACCCGCTTTCTTGGCGGTGCGGATGGCATGGACAGCATCCTCGAATACCACGGTTTCATCCTTCGCGGTGCCGAGCCTTCGCAGCGCCTCCTCAAAAATGACAGGCTCATCCTTGCCCGAACCGAGCTCGGTGCAGGTGAGGACGAATTCGAAATAATCCCGTATGCCGAGCCGCGTGAGCGCGGCTTCGACCATGTATTTTTCCGAAGCGGTCGCCACGCCGCATCGAACGCCCGCCTCGCGCAGCTTTTGGAGAAATTCTCCGGCGTGCGCCTTGAGCGGAACCTCATAAAAATACCGGTGCTCGACAAGCTGGTTGGTGCCATTCATGATCTCCTCGGCGGAAAGGGGAATCCCAAGGTCGTGCTGATAATAGGCGACCATCTGCAGAAAGCTGAGCGGCTTGACAGCTTCCCGCAGGCCGGAAGGCACCGGGAATCCATGCTGCTTCATAAAGTCGATAGCCACCGTGTCCCAGATCCACATCGAGTCGGTCAGGGTGCCGTCCAGGTCAAAGATCGCGCCTTTTATCATGCTGTTGTAACCTCTTTCGAAAGATTGTAAAGCTCCCTGGCCGCAGCATAGATATCCGGCTGGGCGAAGATCGCGGAAATCACCGCCACACCGCCGATGCCGGAGCCCTTGAGCTTTCTGATATTGTCCCGGCTGATGCCGCCGATGGCTACCACCGGGATCGAAACAGCCCCGCAGATCTCCCGCAGCGTTTCAAACGGGAGGGTATTCACGTCCAGCTTGGTGGAGGTGGAAAAAACCGCCCCGACGCCGAGATAGTCCGCGCCGCGCGCCTCGGCAAGCCTGGCCTCCTCCATTGTGTGCGCGGAAACGCCGAGGATCTTGTCCGGGCCGAGCAGTTTTCGCACATCGCCGGCCTCCATGTCCTCCTGTCCGACGTGCACGCCGTCCGCGCCGCAGGCGAGCGCCACACGCACATTGTCGTTGATGACGAACGGAACCCCGTAACGGTCGGTGACCGCCTTGATGCGGCGGGCTTCGGCCAGGAAAGCCGCGTCATCGAGCTGTTTTTCCCGCAGCTGCACAAAAGTCGCTCCCGCGCGCAGGGTGTCCTCCACCTGCGCGGCCAGGTCGTTTTTCCCGAGCCAGGAACGGTCGGTCACGACATAAAGGAGCATGTCCTTTTTAGAAATGTTCAAGCTTTGCGGCCTCCTTCAAGGTTTTGGCATCGAGCCGGCTCATTGCGTCGATGAGCCCCATGCGCAGGGAAGCGGTACCGCCGCCGTCTTTGCGCATCCGGGTATAAGCAGTTTCCCCGCAGATCCCCATCGCGCAGACGGCAGCGGCTGCCGCGTCAAGCGGGTTTTGCGGATTCGCGGCAACAAAGGCGGCGATCACGCCGGTGAGCATGCAGCCTGTGCCGGTGATGCGGGACATCATCGGATGTCCGTTTCGGATAACGTAAGCGTCTTTCGCGTCCGCTGCCACGTCGATCGCGCCGGTGATTGCGATGATTGCGCCGGTCTTTTCGGAGAGCGCTTTCGCGTAAGAAATGACCGACGGCAGATTTTCATCGGTGGTGGCGTCGGCGGCATTCGCGTCGACGCCGCGGGTTTCGCCGCTGCCCGCGGCGACCGTTTTGATCTCGGAGGAATTGCCGCGGATAACGGTGAATTTTACCTGCCGCAGCAACTGGACGGTGGTGTCGGTGCGCAGCTTCGACGCGCCCGCGCCAACCGGGTCGAGCACGACCGGGTGCCCGAGCGCGTTCGCCCGGCGCCCGGCTTTTAACATCGACTGGACGGTGCGGCTGTTGAGCGTCCCGATGTTGAGGGCGAGCGCATCGCAGATGGAGGTGATCTCCTCCGCTTCGTTTTCATCATCCGCCATGATCGGGCTGCCGCCGCAGGCGAGCAGGATGTTCGCCACGTCGTTGACCGTGACGTAGTTGGTGATGCAGTGGACGAGCGGCGTTTTTGCCGCGACGTTCGAGAGGATTTTTTCAAACATAGGGATCACTCCTGTCAGTTTGCGCCCTGCGGCGCGGGGTGTTTGCAGGTGACCTTGTGGACTACGACACAGAGAAGGCCGGTAAACAGCATGATCGGCAGGGAGGTGCCGAGCGGGAAATCAATCCGCATCAGCAGACGGTAGCCGGCGAAGCCGACCGCCCAGATGAGGATGTTTTTGACGTTCAGAAGCTGCGCTTCTTCCACCCTGGTGTTCCTGAGGATGAAATAATCGGTGATCAGCACGGCGAAGAGCGGGGCAAAGACCGAGCCGATGAAATAGAGGAAGTTTTCATACTGGTTGATGTTGATGAAGATGGCCATCAGGGTGCCCGCCGCGCAGACGACAAGCGCCGCGGCTTTTTCGTTCCATTTGTGGTTGAGGTTGACGATGCTCACGCCGCCCGACCACGCGTCAAGAAAGGTTGTGGTGACGGTCGAGAGGATGACGATCAAAAGAGCGACCGCGCCCAGCCCCGCCGCGACCAGGATCTGCGCGATGTCGTCGGTGCCGGTGTAGATCGCCGCGCCCAGCCCGATCACATACATCAGGCAGCTGCCCAGGAAATACCCCGCCGCGCTCATGACAGTGCCCATTTTGGGGTTCTTCGCGCTGCGGGTGTAATCGGAAATGAGCGGCAGCCAGGAGAGCGGCATGGTGACGCTGAGTTCCACCGCTGCGCCGAAACGCATGGCGTTTGGATCGCCCGGCGCGCCGAACGAGAAATTTCGAAAGACCACCCAGCCGAGCACCAGCGTAAAGAGGAAAAGCGCGGAGACGACGAAGGCGTTCAGCTTCGAGAGATTTTTGAGCCCGACCAGGATCCAGACGCAGATGAGCCCGCCGATCACCAGGCACCAAATGGCTTCATTCTGGATATTCGGGGTGACAACGTTCAGCGCCTTGGCGCCGTTTATGATCATGACGGCGGTCCAGCCGAGCAGCTGGACGACATTCAGCAGCGAAAACCAGAAGGAGCCGTATTTTCCGAACGAGATGCGGGTGGATTCGATGGCGGAGAGGCCGCTCTTCGCGCCGATAAAGCCGGTGAAGAAGAGCACAGCACAGCCGATCAGGTGCCCAATGAGGATGGCCCACACCGCCCTCCAGAAGCCGAGCGGCGCGAGCAGCGCGCCGGTGAGGATTTCCGCGATCGACACCGCCGCGCCGAACCAGAGCAGGCCTTGTCCAAGGCTGGAAGTCTTGTTATCCATAATCTTTCTCCATTCTATCGTTTTTCCAGTTTGTTGTAAAGCTTATTTGCTGCCGAGCGCAACCTTGACATCGCCGAAGACATGGGTCTTCTGCAACGCGCCGAGCGCGAGCACCGAGATGGTCGCGCCGCCGAGCGTGCTGACCAGGAACGGCAGCACATAGGCGAACAGCGCCGCCTCCTTGCCCATCAGCAGAGTCGCGACCGGATAGCAGGCGAGGCCGCCGAGGATTCCGGTGCCAGCCACTTCGCCGAGATAGGCCAGCGGCAGGCGGCGGGTGTGTTTGTAGAGCATGCCACAGCAGAACGCGCCGATCATGCTGCCCGGGAAGGCGAGCAGGCTGCCGGTGCCCATGAGGTTGCGGATGAGCGAGGTGCCGAAAGCCATGCTGACCGCGTAGCCCGGCCCGAGCAGCACACCCGCGATGACGTTGACCATGTGTTGGATCGGGAAGCATTTGGAGGCGCCGATCGGGATGTAAAAGGCGGAACAGACGACGCCCAACGCAATCAGCAGGCCTGCGGTGGTGAGTTTTTTGACATTTTGGTTCATACTTGACAACTTCTTTCTTGATGGAATAAAAAACAGCGGGACGCGCCAACCGGCGCGTCCCGCTGAAACTTTCATTTCTGCATACGATCCCTACGTTGGCATTATCCAAATCAGGTGTGCGGGTCGAAGTTGGATGACTTCCTCTCAGCCTGCGTCACAAGCTCCCCGTGCTATTCAATTCGTTCAGATTTTAACACAGGCGGAAAAGTTTGTCAATGTTCGTGAAAACACCATTTGCCGCAAAACGGGTGGGAAAAGTGGAAATTTAGCCATTTCTTCTGTTGACACGCTAGCATGCCAGTGGTAAAATTTAGGCATAGGATCGATTCCCTCCGGTAAAATCCCGCGTGGGAAAGATCTGCCCGCGTTTCGCCCGCTTATATGGCTGTGCGGCGCGGGGCAAACTATCTTCTGGGACTTTGGAAAACTGCTGACAATAAACCGCGGCGCCCATTTAAAAAGCTGCGCGGCGGTACGGAAAAGAAAACAGGAAAGAGGGATTCTGGTGTTAAAACTGACAGCACAAAGCCTACAGGACCGCAAGGCGTGGGAAGCCGCCGGCGTCAAGCTGCCCGGATTCGATTACGCCGCCATGTGTGCGCACACCAAGGAGCATCCTGTCTGGGTGCACTTCGGCGCGGGCAACATTTTCCGCGGGTTCATCGCCCGCCTGCAGCAGGAGCTGCTGAACTCCGGCAAGGCCAAGAGCGGCGTGATTGCCGCAGATACCTTTGATTTCGGGATCATTGACCAGATCTATGCCCCGCATGACAACCTCACCATGCTTGTCAGCCTGAAGCCGGACGGCTCCACCGACAAGGAGATCGTCGCAAGCATCGCGGAAGGCATCAAAGCGGACGGCGCGGATGAAAAACAGATGGCGCGCCTCAACGAGCTTTTCACCAATCCGGAATTGCAGATGGCCAGCTTCACCATCACCGAAAAAGGCTATGCCCTAACCGACCTTGCGGGAAATTTCTTCCCGGTCGTGCAGGAGGACATGAAAAACGGCCCGGACCATGCGCGCCATGCAATGAGCATTGTAACCGCGCTGATGCTGCGCCGCTATCAGGCGGGCGGCTATCCCTTCGCGCTTTGCAGCATGGATAACTGCAGCCACAACGGCCAGAAGCTGCAGGATTCGGTTCTCACGGTCGCCGAAGCCTGGCAGAAAAACGGCTTTGTGGACGAGGGATTTGTCGCCTACCTCAAGGACGCGTCGAAGGTATCCTTCCCGTGGAGCATGATTGACAAGATCACCCCGCGCCCATCTGAAATCGTGGAAAAACAGCTCGCCGCGGCCGGCATTGAAGATATGGCGCCGGTCGTCACCGCGAAGAATACCTTTATCGCGCCGTTTGTCAACGCCGAGGTCCCGCAGTACCTTGTTGTGGAGGATCGCTTCCCGAACGGCCGCCCGCCTCTTGAGGAAGCGGGCGTCTACTTCACCGACCGCGACACGGTCAACAACACCGAGCGCATGAAGGTCACCACCTGCCTCAACCCGCTGCACACCGCGCTGGCGGTTTACGGCTGTCTGCTCGGCTACACGAGCATTGCGGCTGAGATGCAGGACGCCGACCTCAAAAAGCTGGTTGAACGCATCGGCTACGATGAAGGCATGCCGGTCGTGGTGGACCCGAAAATCCTGAGCCCGATGGACTTCATCCACGAGGTCATCGATCAGCGCCTGCCCAATCCGTTCATCCCGGATGCGCCGCAGCGTATCGCTACCGACACGAGCCAAAAGCTGCCGATCCGCTTTGGCGAAACGATCAAATCCTATCTCTCGCGTCCGGATCTCGATGTGCAGGATCTCGTCTGCATTCCGCTGGCACTGGCCGGCTGGTGCCGCTATCTGCTCGGCGTGGACGACAAATGCGAACCGATGCAGGTGAGCAGCGACCCGATGCTGGCGGATCTGCAGAAGATGCTCGCTGGGGTTAAGGTCGGCGAGCCCGCAAGCGTCGGCAGCGCGCTTCAGCCAATCCTCTCGAATCCGGCGCTCTTCGCCGTGGATCTTTATGAGGCAGGTCTCGGCGGGAAGGTCGAAGGCATGTTCAAGGAGCTCATTGCGGGTCCGGGCGCGGTGCGCACGACCCTGCAAAAATACGTGAACGCGTAAAATGGTGTTTCCATGGAAAGGGCCGCGCTAAAAGCGCGGCCCTTTTTGCCGCTTTTCAGACGGGAAAAACTGTGCTATACTACACAAAAACAAACCGGCGCGGGCGGCGGGGCCCTCCGGACGGAAAGGGGTGGTATGGTTGGATAAAAACACAAACGAATCGTTTGCCACGGTAAAGGCGGTACAGGAAAAGCTGGAAGCGGTCCTGGGACATGAAACGGTGAAGGTGGGGATCGCCGACAATCAGGGGATTGTGGTGATTTTCACCGATCCTTCCAGCGCGGGGAAATTTTCCGAACCGGCCTATAAGGCGATTCAGACCGGACGCCCGGTTGTGGTGGACAGGACAAACGAATTCCTGTTTGTGGCAAGCCAGCAGGGGGTGTATGTGCCTTTTTTTCATGAAAAAGAAGCGGTCGGGGTGATCCTGCTGGTCGGAGACCCGGAACTTCTCGCAAAATATGCGGGCATGGCTGCGCTGACCGCCCAGTCGGTTTATGACCTCGAGAGCTACAAAGCCTCCTACTGGGGCAAGCTCGATCAGCGCAACATCTTCACCAAGGTGCTGCTCTACTATTCGGAGGATCCCTATCCGGCGGAGGCCTACAACATCGCGGACAAATACGGATACGACACCGACATGGTGCGGATACCGCTATTGTTTATCCTGCGGTACAGCTACTACCGGGAGGACCGGCAGATTTCCGAGTTTGAACGCAACCCCTACCATGACAAGCAGGATATCATCTGCATCACCCGCGGGCAGAATGCGGTCGTGTTCAAAGCGGTTTCAACAAACCCTGCGGAGGCGGTCGGCCGCTACCGCGAGGTGGTTGAGCAGTATGTCGAAGGGATGCAGGCCCTCAATATCAACGGCGGGCGCCCGTTTATCTGCAACGTGGGGACTTTGCAGAACAAGCTGATCAACTATCAGAAAGGATACCATCACAGCCTGTGGGTTTCGAACAATTCGGCGGATGTTATCGGCGACGACGAAACGCGGATCTATTATTTTTATGACAGCGTCCTTCCATACCTGCAAAGCCAGGTGCCGATGGAGGAGTTCAGCATGATCTTCAACGTTTTCAAGGATGTGCTCAAGGGCGGGGAACGGCAGCGTTTCCTTGATAATATGGGGATGCTCTACCAGCGGAACATGAATGTTTCCGCAAGCGCAAAGGCCCTTTTTCAGCACAGGAACACCTTGATTGCCTGGATTAACCGGATGAAGGAACTGTTTTGTATCGATCCGGTGAACGATGAGATCGGCCGGGAATTTTTCCAGCAGCTGCTTTACTATTACAAGAACACCGAGGATTGAAAACGGATGCACGCACGGGTTTCCCCGTGCGTGCATCCGTTTATGAGTTCCTATGCGCTGAGCAGGCTGGGCAGGAATAAGGTGATCTGCGGGACAAAGGACAAAAACAACACAACCGCGATCAGCGTGAATATATAAGGTACCATACACTTGGATATTCGCTCAACACTGACGCCGGAGATGCCGGAAAGGACATACAGCACCATCCCGACCGGCGGGGTCAGCAGGCCGATCATCAGGTTGATGGTCATGAGCACGCCGAAATGGACCAGATCCATGCCGTAGCTTGCCATCAGCGGCACAAGAATCGGAGTCAGGATGATGAGCGAGGCGGTGCCGTCCATGAACATCCCGACGATCAGAAACAGCAGGTTCACCAGCAGGATTGCGAAGATCTTGTTCGGCACGACCGAGGAGATGAACTCCGCCGCCATTTTGGGGATCTGCTCTTTGGTGAGAATCCAGCCGAACAGCACCGAGGAGGCAGCGATCGCCATGACCATCGCGGTGGTTTTCACCGTGTCGTCAATGAGAGCCGGCAGTTCCGCTACCTTGATCGAACGGGTGGCAAACGCCAGGATGAGCGCGTAAACCGACGCCACGATGGCCGCTTCGGTCGGGGTGAACACGCCGCCCACAATGCCGCCGATCAGGATGACCGGCGCGAGCAGCGCAAAGAAGGATTCCTTGAAGCATTTCCACATGGCGGAAAGCTTCGCGCGCGGTTTTTTAACGTAACCGCGCCGCTTGGCCTGCACATAGACCACAATGGCCATGGCAAACGCCATGACAAGTCCGGGGACTACGCCCGCCAGAAATAGCTTGCCGATCGAGACGCCCGCGATGACGCCGTACATGACGAACGGGACGCTCGGCGGAATGACCGGGCCGATGCAGGAGGACGCGCCGGTGACAGCGAGCGAGAAGTCGTCGTCATAGCCCGCGTCCTTCATCGCTTTGAGTTCGATTGCGCCGAGGCCGCCGGTGTCGGCGATCGCGCTGCCGGACATGCCGGAGAAGATAACGCTGGCAAGGATGTTGGCGTGGCCCATACCGCCGGTGATGTGTCCGACGAGCATATCGGCGAATTTGAAGATACGCTGGGTGATGCCGCCGGAATTCATGACCGCGCCAGCGAACATGAAGAACGGCACCGCCAGCAGGGTGAAGGAGTCGCCGATCGACATGATCATCCGTTGGGTGACGATGTTGAGCGAGACACCGGTCGTTAAGAAATACGAAAGGCAGCTGAGGAAGAGGGAAAACGCGATCGGCATGCCGCAGAAAATGAGAATCACAAGGGAAACGACCATTGCGATCATGACAGCGCCTCCTCTCCGGGAACATCCCTATTGGTGCCTCTCAGCATACAAGCGGTGGAAAGCGCCATATGTATGCTGGTCAGCAGACAGCAGACCGGCATGGCAAGGAAAAGAAAGCTCATGGGCATCTCCATGCAGCCCGAAAGCAGCTTGTGCTGGGAAAGCGCGTACCGAAAAGAGTGAGGCAGCAGGTAGAGCATCGCCGCAATCACCAGGAGGTTTCCGGCCACTTTCAGGATTTTCTGCACAGCCGGCGGCATGCGGTCAACCGCGAGCGTCACCGCGACGTGTTTATCCTGCGTCACGCAGTAGCCCATCCCCAGAAAGACAAGCCACACATAGATATAACGGGAGAATTCCTCACTCCACACCAAGGGGGTATTGAAAAAGTAGCGCAGAATGATCTGGATGGTCAGCATAATGAGCATGGTGGAGAACAGGACGATGAGCACCCAGCGTTCGACCCGTTCGAGCCCTTGTATCAAACGATTCACATAAAAACCTCCAGTCCGGTACTACCCGGATAATAGATGCCATGCCGGGCCCCAGGGGATCAGATCCCCTGGACGGCAGCGTAAAGATCGGGGTCTGCGGCGCTGAGCTCATCGATGACGCTCTGCAGGGAAGCGCGGAAGGCGTCCGCATCCACGTCGACCAGCTCGATACCAAAGTCGTCATGGAAGCTCTGGATGAGTTTCGCTTCGTCGTCTTCAGTCTTCTGATTGCCCCATGCGGCGGCTTCGTTTACAACTTCGAGGAGGATCTTCTGGTTTTCCGGGGTGAGCTTGTCGAGCGCGGCCTGGGAAATGACAGTGAAGGTGACTTCACGGGCGTGGCCGGTGAGGGAGAAGTATTTGCAGACCTCCTGGATATTCCAGGCTGCCATGCCGGACGGTGTGTGCTCCGCGCCGTCGATGACGCCCTGCTGCATCGCAAGGTACTGCTCGGTCGGGGCCATCGGGGCGGGTTCCGCGCCAAGGCCGCGGATGATCGAGATGATCGCGGGCATGTCCGGGCAGCGGATCTTGAGACCCTTCATTTCTTCCGGATTGGAAGCGGCGGCTTTGGTGTTGATCACATAACGGGCGCCCATCGTCTGGGTGCCGGCCACCACGGCGCCAAGCTCGTCCTGCGCCTTTGCAAACAGGCCGGCCTCCGCGTCGCTGCCGACGAATTTCGAGAAGTGGTCATAATCCCGGAACAGGTATGGGGTCTGGAAAACGTTGAAGCTTTCCATCCGCTTTCCGAGCTCGCCGGAACCGGAGTTGCACATATCGATCGCGCCGTCGATGACATTGCTGGTCACATCGGTTTCGTTGCCGAGCTGGCTCGAGTGGAACACTTCGATATGAACCTTGCCGCCGGTGCGCTCCTCCATGAGCTTGCCCATCATTTCGAAAGCTTCCACAAAGGTGGTGCCGGGGGTGGAGGTGGTGCTGTACTGGAGGGTGACTTCCTCCTGTTCGTCAGCGGCGGGCGCGGAAGAATCCGCGGCGGGCGCGGCAGGCGCGGAGGAGGACGGAGCGGAGGAACCGGAAGAGCAGCCGGTTGCGAGCATTGCGGCGGTGAGAAGGAGTGCGATTGCACAGCGTTTAACCGAATGAGTTTTTTTCACAGGGAATGCCTCCTAATTCTTTTTTGGTTTATTGTTTCAGATACTGATCAAGGAATGCGAAAATCTTTTCGGTGTTTTCCGGAGTGCGGAAAAAGCTTTCCGCATGATTGATGCCGGGGCAGAGTTCCAGGGTTACCTTTTCAGTGCCGATGGCCTGCTCCAGCTTGTCTGCAAACAGGATGCTCTGCTGGAATGGGACAACGGTGTCGGCGAGCCCATGCTGCAGGAAAAAGGGAGGGGCCTTGGCGGTTATGTAAGTCTCGGGGTTTGCGAAGCGCACCAGCTCCGGCACTTTGCAGGGAGCCTTGCCAAGCAGCATGCCGCCCATCGACCGGTCGTTGCTGCAGGCTTCGTTGGGATCCACGCCGTATTCGGCGTGCTGGCGCTCCAGCTTACCGATATCCATGATGCCGTAGAGGGCAACCACGCACTGGACGTCCGAGGTGTATTGGGCGTTGCCCATTGTGAGATCCTCCAGCTCCCGGACGTTTGCAGAGGTGCCAGCCAGCGCGGCGAGGTGCGCGCCTGCGGAGAGCCCCCACAGGCCGATCCGCTGGGGATTGAGGTGATATTCTTTTGCGTGCGCCCGCAGAAAGCGGATCGCGGCTTTGACGTCATAGATCTGCGCTGGGAAGGGCGCGTGGACGCTCAGGGTGTAAGCGAGGGAAACAACCGCGTAACCGCGTTTCAGCCCGGTGAGAACAGGCGCGACCTTGAGCGAACTTTTCACACCGTAATACCAGCCGCCGCCATGCAGATCGATGATGACCGGGAACGGCCCGTCGCCTTCCTCGGGAAGGTAAAGATCCAAGGCCTCGTCTTCGTTTCGGTCGGCGTAGCGGATATCCAAAAACTTTCGTTTGATATCCGGCGTTTCCAGTACAGTATAGGTTTCTGGGCTTTCTTCCAGGACCAAATTTTGATTCCTCCATTTCAAGGGATGCTGTCCGGCCGGGGACATCTCAAAATCTTTAAATTAATCTTACACGTTCGCTTGCGATTTTTCCATATTCACTGGGCAAGGAATTTTTTGAAAATCATGTGCACACTGCACATTTCAAAACTTGTGGCGATTTTTACGATTTATTTTTGAGGTATTTTCAAATAAATTGATAAATTGACTAAAATACATGCTGGTGTTTGCACAATATTAACATTATTTTCATGAAAACAGCCTGAAATCAGAACGGAAGAAAAGATTTCTGCATTTAAATAGGGCAATGTGCTGAAGGGGACGGCGCATTTCTGGGCAGAGAAAAAGGGCCTCCTTCAAGAGGCCCTTTTTCGGGGATGGAAGCGGAACATCACTGCTTTCAGCCTTTTTCGAGCGCTTCCCAGATACCGGTCAGATAGCTCGCGCCCAGCGCACGGTCATAAAGCCCGTAGCCCGGGCGGCCGGTTTCGCCCCAGATCATACGCCCGTGGTCGGGCCGCAGATAGCCGTCAAACCGGTTTTTGTGCAGCGCCTTCATGACCCCGTAGATGTCCAGTGAACCAGCTTCGGTATAGTGGGCGGATTCCTCAAAGCTTCCTTCGCCGACCAGTTTTACATTCCGCACATGCATGAAGTGGATGCGGCCCATGGAGGAATATTTATCCACCAGGCGGACCACATCGTTTTGTGGGGAAGATCCGAGCGAACCGGTGCAGAGAGTCAGCCCGTTCTGAGGCCTGTCGGCCAGTTTGAGGAAGCGGTCGAGCCCCGCTTCGCCGGTGATGATGCGCGGCAGGCCGAAAATCGGCCACGGCGGGTCATCCGGATGGATCGCCATATTGACGCCGCATTCGGCGGCAACCGGGATAATTGCCTCGAGGAAATACTTCAGGTTGGCCCAGAGCCCTTCCTCGCCGAGCGCCTGGTAGGCGGCGATAAGCCCGCTCATCTCGCCGGTGGAATAGGAGGAATCCCAGCCGGGCAGGGCCAGTTTTGTGGGGTCCATTTTATCCACATCCTCCTTATAGTAGACCAGGGCGTTCGAACCGTCCGCAAGCTGCTGGTCAAGGCGGGAACGGGTCCAGTCAAAGACCGGCATAAAGTTATAGCAGATGCACCGGACGCCTGCCTTCCCAAGTTGGCGGATGTTTTCCCGGTAGGCTTCGATGTACCTGTCGCGGGAGGGCTTGCCGAGCTTGATATCCTCATGCACGGGCACACTTTCTATAACTTCAAAATGAAGGCCGGCATTCTCGACCTCCGCTTTAAGCGCCCGAATCTTCGCAGCCGGCCAGGCCTCGCCGACCGGCACGTCGTAAATTGCGGTGACGATGCTGTGCATAGTGGGGATCTGGCGGATGTATTCGATTTTCACCGGGTCGTCCGCGCCGTACCACCGGAATGAAAGTTTCATGAAAATTCCTCCAGTTTTTAATGCTTCAAGAAAATTTTGCCCGGGATCGCCCGCTTGATACGTGTGCCGAGCACATTTTTCGCTCTGTGGGAAAATATCAAAATGAAACCATGATGTCATTTTGAATGTCATTTTTCCGGCAGGGAATCAATTTTTAAATTCCTGATGGTAAAATAAATATGATTGGCGGGATGCGCAAAGGACCGGCCCATCCCGGAAACTGATGTGCCAAAAAAGGAGGAAGCCATGGAATCATTGCTGATGAGCATTCAGGAACATGTCTCGAAATATGTGGAAATGGTCACCACTGTGTTCGATGTGCATGTGGATATCTCGGACAACCGCCTGCTGCGCGTGGCGGGCACCGGACGTTTCAACCGCATGATCGGCAGCCCGATGCTGCATAATGGCAACCTTTTCACCAAATGCATGGAGACCGGCGAACGGATCTTTGTCAAGGACCCGGAAACCGACCAGATCTGCCGCGACTGCATCAACCGCCCGGTCTGCAAGGGGCAGTGTGAAATGGGCTTCCCAATCAAGCTTGACGGCGAAGTGCTCGGCGTGATCAGCATCGCGTCCTCCTCCCCGGATCAGTATGAGACGATCATGCGCAGCGCCGACAAGCTGACCCTTTTCATGGAGAATATCACCGACCTGATTGCCCTGAAAGCGCGGGAATACCAGGATCAGCGGCTGCAGGTCTACAACACCAAACTGCGGGAGAAACTGATCAACCTCATCAGTGACGGTGTCATGATTTTAAACGACAAGAATAAGATTTTATATATGAACAACCGCTGTGAGAAGATCCTCGACTGCAATCTGGCGCAGATTCAGTACCTGACCAAGATCAAGCAGTTTGCGATTGTCGAAAAAAGCGGACACAAAACCGATTCGGCTGATTTCATGGTGCGTATCCGTGCAAAACGGATCCGTCTGACCGGCGTCATACATAATGTAAACGGTGTGAACGAAGGGGAGATCAATAAGGTATTCATCTTCACAGATATCAAGACGCTGCATGAAAACCTTACTCAGAGCGATATGCAGCAGCAGTATAATTTTGATTACCTGATCGGGGAAAGTCCGTCCTTCCTCGAAGCGGTTTCCGCCTGCAAGGCGACCGCCTACAGCCCGAATCCGGTGCTGCTGATGGGCGAGCCGGGGTCCGGCAAGGAGATGTACGCCCGCGCCATCCACAATGAAAGCATCCGCCGCAACAACCAGTTTATCCGTCTGACGCATGGATCGGCGGTCGAGGAGCTGATTGAGAAAGCGGTCTTTGACCGGGAACAGGTTCAGGCGGGCGACGTGCAGGTGAAAAATGAATTGCTTGAGGGCAATACCTTATATATAGATGAGGTCGGAGACCTGAGCCTTGCCAATCAGGTGATCCTGCTCACCGTTATCCAGAACAGCAAATTCAACAACACCAAGGTCATCTGCGGCTCCTCTAAGGATCTGCGGCAGATGTCCCAAAAGGGCGAATTCAAGCCAGAACTTTTTTACGCGCTGGAGGTTTACACCGTCCAGATCCCGCCGATGCGCACCCGCGGCCGGGATATCCTGCTGTTTGTGGACTACTATCTTGAAAAATGCAATGCGGACGCGAACAAGCGGATCACCTTTTCCAAGGAAGTGCGCGGGATGTTCCTCGATTACTCCTGGAAAGGGAATATCCGTGAGATCGAAAACGTGGTGTCCTATGTCGTGGAACAGATGGACAGCCAGGCCACCGAAGTGACGGCGGAGAATATGCCGCCACTGATCCTGCAGCGGCTGCGCGACGACAAGAAAGACGCCTACAACCTTGCAAACGCAGAGAAGGAACTGATCCTCAAAGCGCTCAACGACTTCGGAAACTCCTCACGCTCAAAATCACGGGTGGCCAAGGAGCTGGGTATTTCCAACGCGACCCTTTACCGCAAGCTCAAGCAGTACCGCATCCAGCAGAACACACTGTTTGAATAGCGGGAATCCATTTTATCGGGGGAACGACGATTGACAACGGTTTATCTGGTTCGCCATGGGACGACGGACTTCAATGTATACGGGAAATTCCAGGGCTCGATGGATGTGCCGCTCAACGCGTTGGGGCTCGAACAGGCCCGGTACCTGGGCGTTCGCTTCCGGGAGGTTCCGCTCGACGCGGTTTATTCGAGCCCGCTTTGCCGGGCGCTGCGGACGGCGGAAGGAATCTGTGCGCACCACGCCCTTTCCCCAATCCTGTGCGAGGGACTCAGGGAGATCGACGGCGGTTTGCTTGAGGGCCGTACCGGCGAGGAGAATCTTCGGCGCTTCCCACTGGAGATGGCCGCGCTGCGCGACCGGCCGTCGCGCTTCGCGGCGCCGCAGGGGGAAAGCGCGCGGCAGGTCTATGACCGGGTGGTCGCCGCAATCACTGGGATCGTGGCGGAGAACCCGGGCGGAACATTGGCGGTGGTTGCGCACGGGTTTGTCATCCAGACCTATATCAGCTACGCCCGCAGGGAACCGTTTGAAACTTTCCGCCGGTTTATTGTGGGCAACACGGCGGTGAGCAAGCTTTGCTATGAGCGGCCGGGGGAACCGGAGCTGCTTTACTGCGGGGACGACAGTCATCTTCCGGAGCAGCTGCGGTTTGTGGTGGCGACCAATTTCCTCAAAAAGTGAGCGCGGATGGAGGACATCTGTTCTTTCATGAAATCCTCTGTATGAAACAATTTGGGGAAAGCGGTGTGGAGCCATTTTATGAAAACCGCAGTCTTTTAGCAAAAATGTAAGATGCTGGTTGCTTTTTCATCACATTTGTATTATAATTTAGCTAAATCCAAAAGCAGGAACCGATACAATGTCTGGGAGTCTTGTTGACTCTCAAGGGTGGGCCTGATGAAAACAATTGTACAGAGAAAATGAAATGGATTGGCAAAGGCGCTATGATGGGGGAATTTTATCATAACGCCTTTCTTTGTATATAGTGCCTGCATTGGGCATATGGATTTGTACAGGTCGCTGTGCACGGTTGTATCAAAATGATATGGTCATTTCAAATCCGAAAGATTTCAGAAGGGTAAATTGGAATTTTGCCAGATTTAGGATTGACGATTGCAAATGGCTGGCTGCATTTTATATAATATCGTTGTTGAAAGCGGAAAGTTTTTTGTGAGGAATGCAGGTTTGTTTTGTAGCGTATGATACAAAAATACAAAACTGTAGGAAACCATGCACGAATCCACAGCTGCTGATGGCAACGAAACGGTATCCTTGATTTCCGAAGAAATCCCCGTCCCCCAATAACGTACCGGCGTGGGGCGGCGGTTTTCCGATATCAGCATCCGCTTAAGATCTTGCGCGTCCGGCGGCTACGCCCGTCGGGAGATCCCATCCAATTCCGGAGAGGAGGGACTAGATTTCAATTCGTTTTTGTGTCCGCCGGCCCGGCAGTTCGGGAGCGGAACGCCAATAAAGCGAACGGGGATGGGCGCGCAGTGCATCCAAAAAATCTGGCCGACGGTATGCGGCCGCTCCTTGCCGCGCGAACGCACAGGAAGGCGGAAGGCCGCTTGGGCCTGAAGTCTGAAATTAGGTGCAGGTTCGCGTGCTTGGCCGGAAACCGGAGGGGCTTGTGCTTCCGAGGGCGTACCGGCAATTACGGGGTGTAGAAAAAATATGGAGGTGTTTTCATGGAATTGACCGTCCTGATTTGTTGCTTCTTTTTCCTCATGATCATTGGACTTCCAATCGCTTACAACCTGATTATCAGCTGTCTTGCGTACCTGCTCGTATCAAACCTGCCGATCATCCTGATCGTCCAGCGTATGTACGAGGGTATGAGCAGCTTCTCTTTCCTGGCTGTCCCGTTCTTTGTTTTGACCGGGCAGTTTATGCTGAAGGGCAGGCTGCTGGAAGCGCTGATTGATTTCGTCAATGTGTTTTTCGGACGCGCCAAAGGCGCGATTGCGATCGTCACCATCGGCGCGAGCCTGCTGATGGGTTCGATCGTTGGACTTGCAGTTGCGTCGGCAGCTTCGCTGGGTGTTTTCCTGATCCCGATGATGATCAAGGAAAAATACAGCCCCGCGTTCTCCGCTGCGGTCATGTCCTCAGCTTCCCTGCTCGGCCCGATCATGCCGCCGAGCGTTTTGATGATCATGTACTGCATGGCGGTCGGAAGAACGTCCATCGCAGGCGTCTTTATGACCGCGATCGTCCCGGCGATCATGATTGCCGGCGGCGAAATGATCATCGCATGGTTCATTTCCAAGAAACGTAATTACCCGAGCTACCACAAGACCACCGGCAAAGAGAAGATGCAGGCAACCTGGAAAGCGCTGCCTTCGCTGCTGCTGCCGGTTATCATCCTTGGCGGTATCTTCGGCGGCGTGTTCAGCATCACCGAAGCTTCGGCGGTTGCGGCGCTGTACAGTGGTTTCTTGGCGTTCTTCGTCAACAAAGCTGCAAAGCTTCATGATATCCCGGAAATTTTCCGCGAGGCGGCGCTCACCTCCGGCCTGGTCCTGCTTTTGGCGGGCGCCGGAAGCGTTATGTCCTGGGCAATCGCGAGCGAGCGCGTGCTCGATTACATCATTGGACCGCTTTCCCAGATGCCTCCGTGGGTATTCCTGCTGCTGGTCAACGTTGTGCTTTTGATCTGCGGATGCTTTATGGATGACTATGCGTCCATCGTCATCCTGGCCCCGATCATTGCGCCGGTTGCATGGCAGCTTGGCATCCACCCGCTGCACATTGCGGTCATCGTCTGCATCAACCTGGTGGTTGGTCTTGCGACGCCGCCGTTCGGCATCACGCTCTTTGTCACCAGCCCGATTGCGGGCGTAAAACTGGAGGAGACGGTAAAGGAAGCGATTCCTTTCCTGGTCGTAACGATCGGATCATTGCTCTTGGTCACGTTCGTTCCGGATATCTGCCTCTTCCTGCCGCGCCTGACAGGGTATGCATAAACCCCCAATATTCAAGAGTCCACCAAATTCCGATGTAAATTTAAGGAGGTTGCTTCATGTTGAAGGGTAAAAAAATGTTCGTTCGGGTTCTCTGCCTGACCATGTGCCTTGCGCTGGCGCTCCTGGCCGGCTGCGGCGGCAGTGAGAATGCGTCGTCGGCTGCTCCTGCGGGTGATTCCGCTGCTCCTTCCACCACTCCGGACCTTGGAAAGGTCAGCATCCGTATTTCTGCGTGTAACTCCCTCGAGCATCCCCAGACCCTGGGCCTGCTGGTTATGAAAGATTATGTTGAATCCAAGACCGGCGGCAACGTTTCGGTTGAAGTTTTCCCGAACTCTCAGCTGGGCGCGGAGCGCGAGTCTGTTGAGCAGGTTAAGAACGGCACGCTGGAAATGGCGACCGCTTCGATCGGCCCGATCACGACTTTCTGCGATAAGTTCATGGTTCTGGATATCCCGTTCATGTTCGACAGCTATGAAGAAGCTTGGATGGTTCTTGACAGCCAGGCTGGCTGGGATCTGTTCAATCAGCTTGAGGCTGAAAACCTGAAGGGCCTTGCCTGGATGGAAAACGGCTTCCGCCATGTCACCAACTCGGTGAAACCGATCAACTCGGTCGCAGATTTCAAAGGCCTGAAGATCCGTACCATGGAAGCTCCGATGCACATGGCCAACTTCCAGGCGCTCGGCGCAAACCCGACTCCGGTTCCGTTCTCCGAACTCTACATGGCGATGAGCCAGAAGATCGTTGACGGCCAGGAGAACCCGCTCGCCAACATCTGGGACCTCAAGATGAACGAAGTCCAGAAGTATGTCACTCTTTCCAAACATCTGTATGACTCGATGCCGCTGGTTACCAACCTTGAGTGGTACAACAAGCTGCCGAGCGAATATCAGACTGTTATTTCCGAAGGCGCTCTGTTGGGCCAGAACTACAGCCGCTTTGTCAATGCTGCCCGTGAAGAAGCGATCATTGCGAAGCTGACTGATCTTGGCATGGAATTCAATGAGCTCTCTCCGGAAGCGAAAGCTGAGATGGTTTCGATCTCCCAGACCACCGTTTCGGATAAGGTCAAAGCGGAAATCGGTGAGGATTATGTCAACAAGTTCATGGATGCCATGAATGCCGCGAAAGCGGAAATCCTGCTGGGCGTTGAATAATTAATCGCAAGGAAGACCAATTTCGGTACTCCCGCGCGGATAGGAGGGGTTTGTATGGTGACGAAATTAGATCCTATTGTCAACAAGATTGGCAAGTTCATCCTTGCCATTATCACAGCGATCGGCTGTGTTATGCTGGTGGTTTCCTGGACACACGTTTTTTGCCGGTATGTGCTTGGAAGCTCGCTGACCTGGTCGGAGGAGTTCCTGAAGATCACGCTGGTGTGGTTCTGCATGCTGAGCGCGACCGTTATTTCCCAGAGCAGGGAACATATCGGAATCGTTATCTTTAAGGAAATGATGCCGAAAAAGATCCAGAAAATGTGTGAATATTTCTCCCAGTTTTTAATGCTGGCCGCCTCGATTCTGGTTTGCATTGTGGGAATCGTCCTGCTGATTAAAACCGCAGGACAGACCACCCCGGCTTTGCGTTGGCCGATCGGCATTGGCTATTCCGCCGTCCCGATTTCCTTTGGACTGATGGCTTTCTATGAGGTTCGCAACCTCTGGGCGGACATCAAGAGCAAAAAAGCGGAAGCCTGACAAAACCAACATAAAATCCTCCCAAAGCGAATTTCGCTTTGGGAGGATTTTTCTTTTAATTTATGATAGAATGAAACAGGAGGGCGGGTTGAAAGATTCACGTGTTTTCTCAAAATGATTCGATTGAAGCGAAGTGAGAACAAATTGGAAAGCGGCCTGGTGCGATTCGCGGGTTTCCAGAGCATTTCATTGCAGACGGCGGACAGCTCTGATAAAATGAAAGTGGGAAGTCGTCTGCGACAGATTGAAATGCAAGGAGGAGATCAACTATGTATGAGATTCAAGTGAAGGATGGAATGGCCCGTTATCTGGACGATGTGGAGGGGATTTCGCTTTCGGTTCCCGCAAAGAACTGCCTTGGGATGGCAGCCATCAAGCCGATTCCGCCCATCACCGACCCGGCGGTCTATGAACAGATTATCCAGAACCCGGTTTCCGGAAAACGGCTTTCGGAGATTGCCCGGGAGCGGGGCGCCAAAAGCGCCTGCATCATCGTATCGGATTCCTCCCGCCGCGTCCCAACCGATAAGGTTTCCGGGCATCTCATCCGGGAGCTGACGGAGGCGGGTGTCCCGCTTGAGGGGATTCTTTTTATCGTTGCAATCGGTGTGCACCGCCCGGCGACCGAGGCGGAGATGCGCTCCTTCGTGGGTGAGGAATTCTATGGCAAGGTGCGCATTGAGAACCATACGCCGTTTGACAAGGACAGTTTCGTCTATCTGGGGGACACTTCCTACGGCACCCCTGTGGAGGTGAATCGCCGCGCTTATGAATGTGACCTGCATATCTCGGTCGGTAAATGTGAACCGCATGAATTCGCGGGTTTTTCCGGCGGGCGTAAATCGGTGCTGCCAGGGATCTCGTCCGAACGCACCATCGTCATCAACCACAAGCCGGAGCACCTCTATTCCGAATGCGCGGTGCCGGGCGTGCTGGAAGGCAATCCGACCCATCTCGATATGCTGGAAACGGCCAAGATGTTCCGGATGGATTTCACCGTCAACTTTGTTGTAAACGACAAGCTTGAGCCCTCCGCGGGGTTTGCGGGCGGTCTGGAGGAATCACACGCGGCTGCGGTGGCCTATATCCGGCAGTTCTGCAACGTGCGGCTCGAGACAAAGCCGGACATCATTGTCACCACGCCGGGAGTGCCTCTGAACCTCGATTTTTATCAGTCTATGAAGCCGCTCATCGCGCTGACAGACGTACTGGATGAGGATATCACCGTTGTGCTTTATAGTGACTGCCCGGAAGGCGTGCAGTCGGTGGATATGCTGCGTCCATTTGAGAACACCGATAACCTGGCGGATATGGAAAAATATCTGCTGGAGAATTACGAGATTCAGATGGATCACGCACTGCTGCTTTCCAAGATCTTCAAAAAGCATGTGAAGATTGTGGTCTACTCCCCGAATGTTTCGGACGATGTTATCTCGAAGATGTATATGGTTCCCTGCAAGGACCCCGAAAAGCTGATGGAAACAGCCTATCAGCTCTGCGGCAAGGAAGATCCGAAGGTTCTGTTCTATCCGCAGCCGCAGAAGGGGCTGCCGGAACTGGCAAAATAGTTTATAAAAGCCCAGGGGAAGGGACCGGTATGCGGATTCCAGCTGAATGAATCATGGGAGATTGAACGAATGGATCGATATAAAGGTGCAGTCTATACGGCGCTTTCCGCAATTATTTTTGGTTTCACACCGATTTTTGCCAGGCTTGCTTACGACGGCGGCGCGAACGGCATCACTGTGACCTTCCTGCGGGCGGCCCTGTCGCTGCCGATCCTGTATGTGATCCTGCGCATGAAGAAGGTACCGGTCGCGGTGAATGAGCGGGAGTTCAAAAGCCTTGCGCTAGTGGGGATACTCGGTTCCGCGCTCACGACGATCACCCTTTACGCTTCCTACAGCTTCATTTCGGTCGGAATGGCCACCACCATCCATTTCATCTACCCGGTGCTGACCGCATTGAGCTGCATTCTGTTTTTCAAAGAGCGGATCGACAAATGGAAGGCGTTGGCGCTTATACTGGCCACGGCCGGCGTACTTTTCTTCATGGACCGCTCGTCCTCCGCCGCGTTTATTGGGATCGTTTTGGCAGTGGTTTCCGGTTTTGCCTATGCCTTTTATGTCGTGGGGGTTGATAAGACCGGCCTCAAGGACATGTATTATTTTAAGCTGTCATTTTATCTGTGCATCTGTACCGGCGCCAGCGCGGGACTGTTCGGCTTGGCAACCGGCAGCCTGACCCTGTTCGAGATGACGCCGCTTGCCTGGTTTTACAGCTTTTTGGTGTCCATTTTCGTATCGATCGGCGCGTTGGCGCTTTTCCAGTTGGGTATCCGGTATATCGGGGCCTCGACCGCGGGAATCCTTTCCACTTTAGAGCCGATCACCAGCGTGATCCTGGGGGTTTTGATCCTGCATGAGGAACTCTCCTGGGCAAAGCTGGCGGGGTGTATCCTGATCATTCTGGGTATCCTGCTCATCACCGTTTCTCAGGCGCGGTCGCCGTTGCTCAAAGAGATCCATGTGGAGCCGGTCGAAGAAACTGAATAAAACTTAAAAAATACCATCTGTTTTTTACAGATGGTATTTTTTGTTGCGTAAATAACAGATGTATGGGGAATTTCATGTTATTTTCGTTCCGGGCGCAGCGCGTATTCAAGCTCCTCCTGACTGGCGAGCAGACCACGCACACGTTCTGCAAATTCCCGCTGCAATTTGAGCGGCGGAAGAATATAGGAGAGTTCAAGCAGATCGGCCTGGGAAATCTGCGGCGAACAGGAACCGTACTTGAGGCTGTTAAAATCCATATGCCGCATCAGGCAGAGCAGGAAAGTCCGATCGATCTCCTGCTTGAGCGTATCAAGATAAAAGGCGTTTTCATCGATCCAGCAGGGCTCGCTGACCCGGCGCACCGACCCGCAGTAGGTGCCGACCCGTCCGATGATGAACAGGGCGGATTCGGGTCCCGCGAAAGCGCTGCCGGTCCAGCCTTTGACACCGTTTCCACCATAGACCGGAAAATCCCTGCCGGGGCTGTCTTTGGGCAGGCGGCGGCCGGAACGCAGGCTGAACAGCATATGCCCCTCGGCGGTGGGCCATTCGGTTTTGCCTTCAAACATTTCACAGAAGATCTGTTCCATCAGCGCCTGGCAGTCGCGGCAGAGCTTCCGCAGCTGCGCGCGCCGTTCCTTGAGATGCTTATCGGGCGCGGGCGGATCGCCAAAAAAGCTGAGCTGGACATTGTCCTGCTGCGCCGCTTGGGGAGATATCTGCTGCAATGCACGGATTTGCGCGTACAGCTCTGTTTCTGAGATTGCGCCGGCCGGTTTCCCCTGGCGGATATAACGCGCCGGGTCAAGGCAGAACTGTTTTTTCGCAAGCGTTTCGGACGAAAGCCACAGCGCGTTCGGATCGGCGGTATCCTCCAGGAGCCGTGCTGCAAACGCCCGGAGGACGGTCTGGGTAAACCGATCGTCGAGCGGAAGGGAACGCGCGTCATACATCCAAACCGGGCCGGACGTCCCCTCGCCGGTTTTGACAAAGGACAGGACGGCGGTGTAGACGTTGGCATACGGCTGATAGGTGTGCAGCGGCAGCAGGATGACCGCTTCGAGCCGTTGGTGTTCGACCAGTTCGCGGCGCAGGGCTTTATCCATTGCGCGGGAGAGCAGACCATCCGGCACGATGGCCGCGCAGCGCCCCCCAATGGGAAGCCGTGAAATCGTGTCGTAAAGAAAGAGGGACTCCAGGCGTTTCGCGCCGTAAGGGTTGGCCGGAGGATTCTCAAATCCGGAGATTGGACCGAACGGCGGGCTCAGGAGGGCAGCGTCGGCCGCGAAGCGGGAGGTCCCGGTCACACAGGTGATCGGGAAGGGGACGAACGTCTCGTCCGTTCTCCCCGGAACGGGGTTCAGCCGCTGTGTGCCGGGCGGCGTCTGGAGCAGTCCGGCGGTGGTGAGCATAAAATCGGAGTCGCTCCGATGGATCATCCGGCTGATGACCGCATGCACCGATTCGAGCATTGCGGCGGATTCAAGCAGAAGATCCGCTGAACCGGCGGGCATATCAGGCATGGAATCCCTCCTTTAGCTTTCCTGGTTTAAGGATACCATTTTTCGACTGGGATCGCAACCGCGGGAATCGCGACAGCAACAAAAAAATACCCGCCCGGTTCAGATGCCGGACGGGAGTGCGCAGCCGGTTTCAGGGTCGAAAAGATGCAGTTTGACACAGTCGAAAAAGATGCGGAAGAAATCGCCCGGCTGGGCGGCTTCGCGCGGAGACACCCGGGCGACCAGCTTTTCGCCGCCGCAGGAGAGGTGCAGATGTTTTTCGCTTCCCATCGGTTCAACCAGCTCGATGACCGCGTTTACCGGATGTGGCGCGCTTTCGCCCGGAAACGCCGCGCTGCTATGTAAATCTTCCGGCCGGATGCCAAGGATAAGTTTTCTGCATCCGGCGTTTTCCAGTACGTGTGGTGAAAAGCGTTTTGCAGGGATCGGGAGAGCGTTTTCCCCAAAGACTGCGTAGAATTCTCCTTCCCGCTGTTCGAGCGCCGCGGGAAGGAAATTCATCTGGGGCGAACCGATGAAGCCCGCTACAAACAGGTTACAGGGATGGTCGTAAAGCGCCTGCGGAGAATCGACCTGCTGGATGAAGCCGTCCTTCATCACGACAATCCGGTCGCCCATGGTCATCGCTTCGGTCTGGTCGTGGGTGACGTAGACGAAAGTGCTTCCCAGCCGCTGGTGCAGCCGTGAGATCTCCGCGCGCATCGCGGCGCGCAGTTTCGCATCGAGGTTGCTGAGCGGTTCGTCAAGCAAAAAGACCGCTGGGTCGCGCACCATCGCGCGCCCAAGCGCGACCCGCTGGCGCTGGCCGCCGGAAAGCGCCTTTGGTTTGCGCGGGAGCAGTTCCGTGATCTCAAGCTGGCGCGCGGCATCCTCGACCCGCCTGTGGATCTCGGCTTTGGGGATTTTACGCATTTTGAGACCAAAGGCCATATTGTCATAGACAGTCATGTGCGGATAGAGTGCGTAATTTTGAAAGACCATGGCAATATCCCGGTCGCGCGGCGGCGTTTCATTCATCCGTCTGCCACCGATTGCAAGCTCGCCGCCCGAGATCTCCTCCAGTCCGGCGATCATCCGCAGGGTGGTGGATTTGCCGCAGCCGGACGGCCCGACCAGGATGATGAACTCCCGGTCTTCGATATCAAGATTAAAGTCCTGCACAGCGGCCACCCCTCCGGGATAGACCTTGCAGATATTTTGCAGTGTAACGCCTGCCATTGGATTTGTCCTCCTGCATGGTGGAATAAGTGTTGTGCATACGCCAAGGGCGGATCAGCGCTGCCGCGAACTGTGAAAAAGAGTTCCTTAAAGAATCCGCTGCGGCAGCGTCAGGACGAAACGCGCGCCGCCTCCGGGCGCATCCTCTAAGATGAGACTGCCCTTGTGCAGATGCGCGATCTCTTTTGCGATCGAAAGCCCAAGCCCATAGTGCTCCCGTTTGCTGCGCGACGCATCCGCCCGGTAGAACCGTTCAAAGACCCGCGCTTTCTGTTCATCCGGGATGCCCGGCCCATTGTCGGTGACGGTCAGGCAGACTGCCCGCCCGCAGCGCACGGCCGCAAGCTGAATTTTCCCGCCTGACGGGGTATAGCTGACGGCGTTGTCTATGAGGATCGACAGCACCTGTTCAATCCGGCTGGCGTCCCACCGGCAGCGTGGGAGCGGTTCGTCCGGCAGCATGGCGGTAATTGAGAGCCCGTGCTGCCGCGCGACGGGCTCGAACCGTTCGCTCACCGAAAGCAGCAGGGTTTCCGGTTCGACAGGGGCGGTCTCAATCGTCCAGCGATGGATATCCGCTCCCGCCAGGGTGAGCAGGTCGCCGGTCAGCCGGGAGAGGCGAGTGCATTCGCTTTCGATGGTGCGCGCAAACCGGCGCGCTTCCTCGAGCGGCGCCGACTGGATCGCGCCTGCGCTCGCCTGCATCACCGCGAGCGGAGAGCGCAGCTCGTGCGAGGCGGCGGAAACAAATTCGTCCTGCCTGCGGCGGTTCTCCTCCACCGGTCGGATCGCCCGGGCGGTGAATACCCAGGCGAACAGGCCGAGGCAAAGGATTGCGGCCGCGGTGAAGCCGGCGAAAATCCAGCAGAGGTTTTGGATCTGAAGCTGTTCCTGTGTTGCGGATTTGAGCACCGTCACGCCGAGCCAGCCTTTTGCCACGGGTACGGTACAGACCGCCGCATGGTAACGGACCCCGCCCGTATCGAGTGTGAAAAGCACCTTGTCCGGCATGAGGCTTGTGGAAGGGGGCTTTGTGCAGTCGAAGCCGTAAAGCGCAAGCGCCTGTTGCTGCGCCAGGCTGGTGAGCGCTTCGCGCTGCGGGTTCTGGTAGGTATAAAGGAAGGGACGGCCGTTATCTTCCACACGGATCAACAGGCCGCCCGCTGCTTCGGTTTGGGAAAGCCAGGTGTGGTCGATGGCGGTCTGGCCTCGCAGATAGAAAAAGATCGCGTTCAGGTTGCCCTGGAACGCCTCGTCGGCACGCTGGGAGAGCTGCTGTACTGAGAAATGCAGTGAGGCCAGCGCCATGACGAGCAGCACCAGCCCGGTCACAGCGGTGCAGACAAGGGTGAGCCGCCGCCGCAGTTTTTCAAACATCGTCTTCCTCCAAACGGTATCCGACACCGCGCACGGTTGCGATCTGAAGCCCGCTGCCAACCGAGCGCAGGCGGCGGCGCAGGAAATGGATATAATTGTCGAGGTTGCCTTCCTCCACACCCGCGTCAGGACCCCAGACACGGGCCAGCAGCACGCCGCGCGGCAGCGTCTGCCCGGGATTTTTAAAAAATGTTTCCAGCAGGTCGCTTTCGCGCTTCGAGAGGGAACATTCGCCCTCCCGACCGCGCAGGAGCTTCTGCATTGGGTCAAAGTCTACGCCCGCGTAAGAGAGCGTCCCGCTCTGCTCCCATCCGCGCGGGCGCCGGCACATTGCCCGTACCCGCGCGCGCAGCTCTTCGATGGCGAACGGCTTGACGAGATAGTCGTCCGCACCCGCGTCGAGTCCTTCGACCCGCTCGCCCACGCCGCCCAGCGCGGTCACGAGCAGCACCGGCGTGCCGATGCCTTCGGCGCGCGCCTTTTTCAGAAGCGACACGCCGTCGAGCTTCGGCAGCATCCGGTCGAGTAGCACAAGGTCATGGGCGCGTTCGCGCATCCATCTGAGGCCGTCGTCCCCTTCGCGGCAGGCATCCACCGTATAGCCGTCCGCCGTCAGTGCGAATGAAACAGCCTCGCAGAGCTTTTCGTCGTCTTCAATCAGTAAAATCCGCATGCCGTCCTCCAGAAATTCCATTGCATTCTAAAGGTAAGTATACCACAGCTTTCTGGAAAGTTTCTTTAAAGCATCCCCGAAACCGGAAATCTTTTTTCCAGAAAGTTTAGAGATTCGCGTGGTATCGTTAAAACAGGGCGGGCGCGGAAACTTGCGCCAGCCTGATTTTTGGAGGTAACGACAATGAAACAGATTCTGAAACGCCTGGCGTCCGGGATGCTCGCCTGCGCCATGCTCGCGCTTACTGCCTGCGGGGGAACCGCAGACCCGTCTGGCTCTGCTCCGGAAAGCGGCGGGGACGCGGCGCAAACAGCCAAAGGGAGATATATCGAGGAGCAGATCGCGCTTCCGGAAGGTGTGGGGACCATCCGTACGATCAATCAGCTTGCGGATGGAAGCTATCGTATGGTTGCAAACGAGAACGCAGACAACAATCTCGGCCCATGGAAAATCTGGTGCAGCGCCGATAATGGCGCAAGCTGGCAGCCGGTGGATGCGCCGTATCTCGCGGCGTTTGAACAGGCATCAATCAGCTTTGCCTATTTTGCGCCGGACGGACGGCTCTATGCGAGCTATTCGATCATCACGCCGGAATTCATGGAACAGGCGATAAACGATCCGGAATCCATCACCGAATATCCGGAGGAGATTTTTGCCTATGCCGATCCGGATGCGGCCGAGCCCACCCGGCTTGATATCCCGCTGCCAGCCGATGAAAACGGTTCAGGTACCAACGCGGTCAAGGTCACGCCGGATGGCGACCTGCTGTTCGGCACCTATTTTTCGATCCACCAGGCGGACGCCGCGACCGGTGAAGTGAAGAACGTTTACGAGGGGCTGGGCGTGGTCGCGGAGGGCAATTTTGCCATCGCGGGTGAAAAGTTGCTGATTGCCGGCGCGGATAAGGTGCAGGCATACGACCTTGCGACCGGGGAGCGGCTGTCGGAGCTTTCCGCGCCGAAAGAAAGCGGCGTGGAGGACAGCGATCTCAACTGGAGCCGCCCGGCGCGGGTACTGACCGCGGCACCGGATGGTGAAACCTTTTATTATTGCGACCGAGGCGGCATCTACCGCGCGTTTGTGGACGGAAGCTCGGTGGAACGGCTGGCTGACGGCGAGCTGCTCTCGCTCGGAATGCCGTCGGTCTGGGCGAGGGGGATTTTCCGCAACGCGGACGAAAGCTTCCTCATCTGGGCGGGAGATGACAGCGGCGAGAATTTACTGCTGCACTACCGTTTTGACGCGGAAATTCCCACGGTCCCGTCGACAGAACTCAAGGTCTATTCACTTGAGGATAACAAAACAATCCGGCAGGCGATCGGCATGTTCCAGCGCAGGAACCCGGATGTGCGCGTAAATTACCAGATAGGGCTTTCCGGCGGCGAAGGGATCGCTGTTTCCGACGCGCTGCGCACACTTTCAAATGCCCTGCTCGCCGGGGATGGGCCCGATCTGCTGGTGCTCGATGGCATCCCGGTCACAAGCTATATTGAAAAAGGCGTGCTGGCCGACCTTTCCGCGCTCGCGGACCCGCTCATCGCGGACGGCAGCCTGCTTCGCAATGTGGCGGAAACCTACCGCCAGGACAGCGGGCTCTATGCGGTGCCGGCGCGGTTTTCTACGCTGATGCTGCAGGGGGACGACGGCGCGATGGCCTCGGTGAAGAACTTTGTGGATATGGTGGATTGGGTGGAAAAGCAGGAGAACCGGCAGCTCGAATGCACCGTGCCGCAGTTTTTGCTCCGCCAGTATTATCCGCAGCTCGCGCCGGGATGGTTCGGCCAAGACGGCACGCTTGACACGGCGGCCTTCTCCCGCGATCTCGAAGCGCTGGGGCGGCTTTCGAAGATCCCAGGCGCGTGGAACGAACGAATGCAGTACGACGAAAGTTATACGGACGACCTGGTGTTCAGTGCAATCTGGTGGAAAGCGAAGATGCTTTCGCTCAATGTCGGCACACTGAACGCGGTCAAGGATCTGGCGCCGCCCGACGCAGCGATTAAAGAGCGTGGGGAGGGCGGAATTGGGCTTTTCCCAAGCGAAAATGGGCCGGTATTCATGCCGCGCACCGTGCTCGGGGTGAACGCGGCGGGCAAGCAGCCTGAACTGGCGCAGGACTTTTTGCGGTTTGTCCTTTCGGAAGAGGTGCTCAGCTTCAATTTCGACGATGGAATACCGGTGAATGCGGCGGCGCTCAAAAAGAACGCCGAGAACCCCTATTCCGAAATGGACGATGGGATGTATTATTCCACAGTCACCTCGACCACCAATGAGGACGGGATTGAAACCGAACAAGTGATGGTTGAGATGCGGGTACTCTGGCCGGAGGAGAATTTTATGGATGGGATGCTCGCACAGTTCGCGGCGATCGAAACCGCTTCTCCCGTGAACCTGGTGATACGGCAGATCCTGATCGATGAGACCGCGCCTTATTTTACCGGGGAAATGACCCTTGATGAGGCGGTTTCGGCCTTCGAACAGAAGGTAAGCCTTTACTTGGCCGAATGAAACCGCGCGAAAGGAACTCTAAAAGCTTTTGCAGTATCCGCAGGCGCTGTGGGGTCCTCTTTCTGCTGCCAAGCCTTCTGGGCGTAATGATATTTGTATTAATCCCATTTATGGATGTTGTGCGGCGCTCGTTTACCTCTGCGCTCGGCGGCAATTTCGTCGGACTGCAAAACTACCGCACTGTGTTCGGGAACAAGGCGTTTTTGCTCGCGGCGGGCAACACCGCGAAATTCCTGGCGGTCTGCATGCCGCTGCTGCTGGGACTTTCGCTTCTGGTGGCGCTCATCCTCTACGGCGCGCCGGAGAAGGCCGGGCCGTTCAAGACAGCGTTTCTCATCCCGATGGCAGTGCCGGTGGCTTCGGTGGCGCTGCTCTGGCAGGTGCTGTTCGACCGGCACGGGCTGCTCAACGGCTGGATTGTTTCCCTGGGCGGGCTTCCGGCCGACTGGATGCAGGACATGCGGGCCTTCTGGGTGCTGGTTGGCAGTTATATCTGGAAAAACCTCGGTTATGATGTGGTGCTGTGGATGGCGGGGCTTGCGGGGATCAACCCGTCTCTGTTCGAGGCTGCGCGGGTGGATGGAGCGGGCAGTTTCACCGTCTTTTGGCGGATCACGCTGCCGAACCTTCTGCCGTCGCTTTACACCATTCTGGTACTGTCGCTTTTAAACGCCTTCAAGGTTTTTCGGGAAGCTTACCTTGTGGCGGGCGACTACCCGGCGGACACGATCTATCTGCTGCAGCACCTTTTCAACAACTGGTTTCGGGAACTGTCGATGGATAAGCTGGCGGCCGCCGCCGTGCTGGTGGCGGCCGCGGTGCTCATACTCATCCTGCTTTTGCAGAGGGCCTGGGAGGAGGACGCGTGATGGCGAAGCTTCGAAGATATCTGCCGCTTTCCCTGCCGCTTGCGCTTTCGCTGGCGGTGTGGCTGCCGCTTGTATTTCTGGCGGGCGGGTCGCTGATGGGTTCGCTGGAGCTTTCGGAAAACCTCGCGCCGGTGCTTTCGGACGGGGAAGGGTACGCCGCATGGGATCTTCTTCCGCGTTATCCGACTTTGCGGCCTTATGTCGAGCTGCTGTTCGATTCGCCGCAGTTCTTCGTGATGTTCTGGAATTCGGTCAAGCTCGCATGCGGCGCGCTGCTCGGGCAGCTTGTGACCGCCGTGCCGGCCGCATGGTGGTTTGCACAGTACCGCGGCCGCGTGAACCGGGGGCTGTTCACCGTCTATATCGTGCTGATGCTGATGCCGTTCCAGGTGACGATGGTTTCGAGCTACCTTGTGCTGAACGCGGTGGGGCTTTTGGACACGCACTGGAGTATTCTGCTGCCCGCGGCGTTCTCGACCTTTCCGGTCTTTCTCATCTACCGTTTTTTCAGAGCGATCCCGCGCGCAGTGATTGAATCCGCCGAAATCGACGGCGCGAACGCCTTCCAGGTATTTTGGCATATTGGGCTGCCGCTTGGCAAAGCGGGGATCGCGTCGGCGTTGGTGCTCGGTTTTCTCGAGCTCTGGAACCTGATCGAACAGCCGATGACCTTCCTTGAGACGAAAAGCCTTTGGCCGCTTTCGCTCTACCTGCCGCAGATCACGGCGGGAAAGGCGGGACTCGCGCTGGCGGCTTCGGTGGTGACGCTGCTGCCCGCGATCCTGGTGTTCCTCTATGGGCAGAGCTATCTTGAGCAGGGGATCATCGCGGCGTCGGTCAAAGAGTAAACCCACAGGGAGATTGAATTTATGGAATTTCTCAAACGCATCTGGAACCACCGCCCCTCGCCGGACAGCATGAAAACGGTCAAGGCGCGGTCGCTGCGGTCGCTTTTCGTTTTCTTTACGGTGATGCTCTGCTGTACCGTTGTTTCGCGCGCGGCGGATTCGATGACCGTCGCGCGGGTGCAGGCGCAAAAACCCAGCCGCGGCGCGATCACCCATACGGTAGAGGCTGACGGGAGGCTCGAGGCGGCGAACCAGCTCGCTGTGACAGCGCCGGAGGCGCTTGTAAAAAGCGTGGCGGTGGCCGAGGGCGACCGGGTCAAAACGGGCGATTTGCTTTTCACGTTCGACACTGCGGAGCTTGAAAAACAACTCGCGCAAAAGCGCCTTGAACTGCAAAAATTGCAGCTTGGGCTGCAAGAGCAGCAGGAGAAGGATGCACTGGCTGAAACGGAAGGCGAAACGAAACGCGAACGGGCTGAAGAGGATTTGAAACTCGCGCAGGAGAAAGCGGACCTCAACGTGCGGCAGACGGCGGAGGAGATGCGTCGTGCGCGCAAGGAGCTGCGGGACTATAACGGCTCAGTCGAGGATGATGCGGACTATGACGAGGACGAATATGATGAGGATGAGGACCCGACCTACATCGCCTTGCGTGACAGTTACCGTGAGAAGAAGCGCCAGTACGATCAGGCCCGCCACGACAAGGAGGAGCTGCTCCTCACGGCGCAGCGCGCTCTGGAGGACGCGGAAAGGGCCGAGCCCGACACCCAGGCGCGCCAGCTCGCGCTCGACTGCCAGCTAAAGCAGCTGGAAATTTCGGATATCCAGGAGTCGCTCGCGGCGAACGGAGAGGTGCTTTCCCCGGCGGATGGGATTGTCAGCGGGCTTTCTGCCGCCGTCGGAAAGCGTGCCACCGGCGAAGCGGCCGTCTATCTCACCGGTACGGGCGGACTGCGTTTTTGCGGGGAAATCTCCGCAGACGAGAAAAAATACCTGTCCAAAGGGGACCCCGTGATCTTGAGCCTGCCAGATCTGCGCCAGCCGCTGGACGGACTCAAGGTTTCGGCGGTGAAGCCGCTGAGCGGTGAAAACAACGGGCGGTTTTCCTTCACGGTGGATCTGCCGGATGGGCAGGGTGCGCTCGATATGGCCGGTTCGGCCAAGGTGCGCCAGAAATCGCAGAACTATGATCTGCTGGTGCCGCTGTCGGCCCTCTATGCCGACGGTCCGCAGACCTACCTCCTTTTGGTGCGGGAGCGGGAAACGGCACTGGGGCTTGAACAGACCGCCGAACGGGTGGATGTAACTGTACTTGAACAAAATGAATCGCAGGCGGCGGTATCAGGCGCGGTTTCGTCCGATGACCTTGTCGTAACCGATACGGATAAACCGCTTTCGTCGGGCGATCGTGTCCGCCCGCAGGGGACGGCATGAACGCGCGGGTTTTTTGCAAAGGTCTGCGCAGCGGCTTTCGCCGGGGAGTGACGCTGGCGTTGCTTCTGGTTTCGCTGTTCTGTGGGCTTCTCGGCGCGGACGGATACCGGCAGGCGGCGCTGCTGGGCGGCGGCGCAACATTTAGCTGCGAAAGCGCGCCGCTTTTGGCGGAGGATTTCCCGGCGTTTCAAAAGCTTGAACAGCGCGCTGAAAACCCGGCTGTGCTTGCCGCGTGGAGCCAACTGAACGGCCAGCGGGTGCAGAGCCCGCTCACCGGACGGGAAAGCAAAGCTGCGGTGCTCTTTTTTCGCGGGGATTCCCGGCAGGCGCTTCCGGTGGCGCAGGCGCTTTCTGATGATGACCAGACGGGCTGCCTCATTGACCGCGAGACAGCTCGTCAGCTTTTTGGCAGCGAAAACGCTGTGGGGAATGAAATCGCCTACGCACAGAAAAACTATATGGTGCGTGGGGTGTTCGGAGCCCCGGCTGGGACGATGATTCTGCGTGCGCCGGACAGCACGGCGCTTACCAGCCTGACCATTGCGGACGGCGCGCAAAGGCAGGCTTTTTTGACGCGGCACGGCCTGTCGCCGGATCTTTGGATTTCACATAAGGTTTATGCTTATGCCGCGAAATTTCTGTGCCTTACGCCGGTTGTGCTGCTGGCGGCTTGGACGCTCCAGGGACTTTTGCGCACAGTCCGGCGGCAGCGGGACTATCCGGCGCGCTGGGCGCTTTTGTTTTTCTTATCCGCAGCGGCGGTGACGCTCCTGATGCTGGGAATTTTTCAGGTGCTTCCGGTTGAATGGATTCCTTCACGCTGGTCGGATTTTTCCTTTTGGAGCGAGACCGTCTCCGTCATACGGGTTCAGGCAGTGGAATTTCTGGCGGCGCAAAAGACCAGGCAGGATCTGATTTTGCTGCGGTTTACGGGCCAGGCGGCTTGGGGAATTCTTTCAGCCGCGGCTTTGGGCGCGGCAATACGGCTTGGGGCGGGCAGATAAAAACAGCGGCCTTTCGCAAAAGAAAGGCCGCTGTTTTTGGAGAGGAAAATGATTGGGAGTTCCATGGGGCAACCACGAAATTGGGCGGGACGCATTGCTTTTTGCCGGCGTGGGGGATATAATAGACAAAACTGAAAAATAGATAAGGAGTGATCCGATCCATGGAGTTTAAAGAGGTTATCGGACACATCAACCTAGATGAAAATGCGGTATTGGAGCGCTTTTCGGGAAACCGCGCGCTGATGGAGCGGTTTATCCGAAAGTTTCCGGAAGATAAGACTTATATGGAACTGTGCGCGGCGGTGGATGCCAATGATGCGGAAGAAATTCTGCGGGCCGCTCACACGCTAAAAGGGGTTACCGCAAACCTCGGCCTTCAAATGCTTTACGCAGACTGCTCCAAAATGGTGGAAGATCTGCGTGCCGACCGCGACCAGGCGGTGCAGGAGAATTTTGCGCGAATCAGCAAAGAATATCAGTCAGTTGTCGGGTGGCTTTCCCGGTTGGGCTGACAGGAAGGAAACGGACGCAATAGAACGGGAGCGAGAACTGGTCATTCAAGGAATAGATGAAAGGGGCTGCCAACGGCGGCCCCTTTTTATTTTGTGTTTCCATCAATTCTTGACGCCCGGAAATCAGGGCTGTTCAGGAGAATGCGCCTTCCTTTTCAAATTTGGTGCGCAGAACGTTGATGGCTTTTTTTTCAATGCGCGATACATAGGAACGGGAGATATCCAATTTTTTGGCAACTTCACGCTGGGTAAGCGGACAGGTGCCGCCAAGCCCATAACGCATAATGATGATTTGCTGTTCCCTTTCATCGAGCGCGTCAGCGATGAAGGTGTGGAGCTGTTCGGATTTGATATGCAAATCAATGCAGTCAATGATATTGTCGTCCTCGGCCATGATGTCCTGCAAAGTGAGAGAATTGCCGTCTTTATCGGTGTCGATGGGGTCGCTTATGTATACGTCCTGAGCGGATTTTTTCTTGTTGCGGAAATGCATCAGGACTTCGTTTTCAATGCATCTGGAAGCATAGGTGGCAAAGCGGGTCCCTTTTTCGGATTTGAAGGTTGAGACAGCCTTGATCAGCCCAATGGTGCCGATCGAGATGAGGTCATCCTGATCCTTGAAGGCGGAGTAATATTTCTTTATTGAAGCAAGCAAAAGGAAAGATTTTAGAGGTTGGGGGGACAGGCTGCCTTCGGACTTTTTCGGAACAGGCCGGTCGGTTCGCATATGCAGAGGAAAGCTGAAACGGAAAGAGGCCTCAGTGTTCGGATGGTATAATGATTTTTAGAGATGGTTTTTAAAAATATAATTTTAGTATTGAAATACTAAAATATAGATGATATAATATCATTATTCTGAGGAAACTTTAAAAGGAGACGCGGCTATGAACAGAGGCTTCCAGGAAGCGCAGGCGTTTGACTATGCAAGTTCCGGCGAGTCCTACGCCAACCTGTACCGGGTGTGGAAAACAAAGGCGGCTTTGAAAGGACGGGAGGCGGACCCGGATACCATCTATGAAACGATGCAGTCGGTGACCGCTGATCTGGATCGCCGCTTTCCTGGAGATGCCGCGTTGTTTTATCGTCTATATCAGGCGCTGCGGGACATCCGGGCGGAAGAAATACCCGCTTATTTGAAAAATATTTCCAATGGGAAGGAACTGTATGTGCCGAAGGTGCTGTCGGCTGAATTCCAAAAACATCTCGATCGCCATATGGTGCGCCGCGTCCTGATTGCAGAGTGTGAAAAGTATGGGGACGCCATCTTTGATATGATACGCAAACACAGCGACATCCATTTTACATTGTCCTGTCAGGATGAGCAGATCTCCCGGGTCCTGCGCTGCGCCTATGAAGCCTTTTTCAATGTTTCCTTCCTCACCGCCGATATTTATTCCGATGGTTTCACAGATCAGAAATTCGACCTGATCTTTGCCGTCCCCGCGTTCGGTGTCCGCGATTTAGCGGATGGCCAGGATTTCATCTGCCGGGAACTGGATCTGGCCGCCACACAGAATCTGCTTTATCATCTGAATTTTGAGGGCGAACTGGTCATTTCCCTTCCCGCAAGGATCACCTTCGCGGGCGGCAATACGGAAATATTGCGGACCTATATCGAGAACAACTACAGGATCAAAGAAATCGCAGAACTGCCCTCGGGGCTGTTTTTTCCATACACCACGATGAACGCGTTTCTCTTTACCTTTTCAACCGGTGTGACAGACGATGTCGTTTTAAAGCGGTATATCTCTGATAAGCCTGTCCGGAAGGGTTCGTCCTGCGGAGAACTGATTCTGGATAAGGAAGTCCTCCTGTTTCGGGATGAATTCGACGAGTTGAACGGCTGGAATCTTGATATGGCGTTTTCCGAAGATGACGACGACCTGCGCCTTTTTAGGGCTTCCCCGGTCAGAAAAGCGTCGCTCAGGGATGTCGCCGCTGTGTTCCGCGGCAAAGCGGTCAAAGGGAAGTCTGAAACCGGGAAAATTGGCGTCATCAATATATCCAATATCACCGATACCGGCATTGACTACGCGGCGCTTGATTTTATCGATGAGGAAGAACGGAAAGTGGCGCGGTATATCCTGGAGGACGGGGACGTGCTGGTCACATCGCGCGGGACCACCATCAAAGCGGCCGTGTTCGAGCGGCAGCCGTTTATCTGTATCCCTTCCGCGAATTTAAATGTGATCCGCCCCCACAAGGGCCTGCGCGGCGAATATCTGAAGCTCTTCCTGGATACGCCGGCCGGCGAAAAAATGCTCCGGGGCCTACAGCGCGGATCGGGGATTATGAACATCAATTTTAACGATCTGTACGGGCTTACGGTGCCGGTTCCGCCACTGGAAACACAGGACGGGATCGTCCGGGAATACAATGCCGGGCTGTCGCTGTACCAGAAAACCGTAGCGGCAGCGGAGGAAGCCTGGCAAAACGCGCAGTCCGGGCTCCGGGCAAAAATTTACTGAAAAAAGTGGAAAGACTGAGATAAAGGATGTGAAGTGATTCGATGCGGGATACCAATATTGAAAACACGGATGGCCCCGGCGCGGACGGGATTGGGAAAAAACAGCCGGAAGAAACGACAAGCCAAAAGCTGTTCGCGCACCTGTTCGAGGCGTGCAATATCCTGCGGGGTCCGATCAACCAGGACGAGTATAAAAGCTATGTCACCCCCATTTTATTCTTCAAACGGTTGTCCGATGTGTATGATGAAGAAATGGAGGCCTTGCTGAAACATTCCGGCGGAGACGAAGAATATGCCAGATTCGCTGAAAACCACGATTTTATCATTCCGGACGGATGCCATTGGAAAGACGTTCAGGTTAAGTCTGCGGATATTGGACAGGCCATCGTAAAGGCGATGAACGGCATAGAGCGGGCGAACCCCGACACGCTGAGCGGAGTATTCAGCAGTTTTGACGACGCCAACTGGACGGATCAGGAAAAATTGTCCGATGAGCGCCTGAAAGACCTGGTGGAACACATGTCAAAAATCAAGGTCAGCAACAAGGCTTATCCCGCCGATGTTATGGGCGACAGCTATGAATACCTGATCAAGAAGTTCGCGGACCTGTCCAAAAAAAATGCCGGGGAATTCTATACCCCCCGCCCCATTGTAAAGCTGATGGTTATGCTGCTGGCTCCCCAAATTGGGGAGTCGGTATACGACCCGGCCGCGGGGACGGGCGGAATGCTCATCGGTGCGATCCACTATATGAAGGACGATAAACGCACCTATGGGAAAATCTTCGGCCAGGAAAAAAACCTTGCCACCTCCGCCATGGCGCGGATGAACCTGTTCCTGCACGGCGCGCGGGATTTCCATATCACCCAGGGGGATACGCTGCGCGCCCCGGGCTACCTGGAGGACGGCTGCCTGAAAACCTTCGACTGCGTACTTGCGAATCCTCCGTTTTCGCTGAAAAACTGGGGCGCGCAGCAGTTTGCTTCGGATCTGTACGGCCGCAACATCTGGGGTTGCCCGACCGATGCCAGTGGCGATTTTGCCTGGCTTCAGCACATGGTAAAATCCATGGACCCCGATACAGGGCGCTGTGCCGTTGTGCTTCCGCAGGGAATCCTTTTCCGCGGCGGCAAGGAGGCGGAAATCAGAAAGCAGATGGTGGAATCCGACAAGCTTGAATGCATCATCACGCTGGTGGGCGGGATTTTTTATTCCACCAACGTCTCCGCGTGCATCCTGCTTTTGAATAATCAAAAAGTTCCCGCGCACCGTGGAAAAATCTGCATGATCGATGCCTCCGGAATCTACACCCCGCAGCGGGCGCAGAACGTCATGTCTCAAACGGATATTCAGGAAATCTTTTCGCTGTATACCAGCTATACGGACGTGGTAGAGCGAGTGAAAGTGGTGGAATTGGATAAGATCCGTTCCAAAGGATACACTCTGGCAATCCAGACCTATATTGACCGGAAGGAACCGGAGACAGTCCCTCCCGAAGAGGTGCGCGAGCAGTATTTTGCGGCATTTGAAGAGGTCCGCGCGGCGGAGGACGCGTTGAAAAAGCTCCTGGTGGAAGGGGGATATGTGCATGAACCAGCGGATCACGCTTGAACAGCTGCAGACCTACCTGTGGAATTCCGCTGTGCTCCTGCGCTCAAACATCGACGCAGGAGCCTACAAACAGTATATCTTTCCGCTGCTTTTTTTTAAGCGGATCTGTGACGTGTATGATGAGGAGTGCGCGCGGGCCGCTCGCAGGAAATCCAAAAAACAGGCGCCGGAACAAAAGGAGATCCACACCTTTTTTGTGCCGGAGGGCGCCCACTGGAGAGATGTCCGCGTGGTTTCGGAAAATGTGGGCGTAGCGATCACCGAGGCGTTCCGGCGGGTGGAGGAGGCCAACCCGGCTAAATTACAGGGGATCTTTGGAGACGGCGCATGGACCAATAAACAGCGCCTGCCGGACCGCCTGCTCAAAGAGCTGATGGAGCATTTCAGCTCCCGGACGCTTTCGCTCCAGAACTGCCCGGAGGATGAACTCGGGCAGGGGTACGAATATCTCATCAAAAAATTCGCGGATGACAGCGGACACACGGCGCAGGAATTCTATACGAACCGTACCGTTGTGCACCTGATGACCGAAATGCTCAGGCCCGCCCCCGGCGAATCGATCTACGACCCGACCTGTGGGAGCGCGGGGATGCTGATTTCCGCAATCGCTTATCTCAAGGAACAGAAGAAGGAATGGCGCAGCGTGGCCGTGTACGGCCAGGAGATCAACGCGCTGACCTCCGCCATCGGCAGGATGAACCTGTTTTTGCACGGCATAAAGGACTTTGAAATCGTAAACGGCGATACCCTGGCCGCACCGGCTTTTCTGGAAGGCGAAGAGCTCAAATGCTTTGACCTGATTCTTGCAAATCCCCCCTATTCCATCAATCAATGGGACCGGGAGGCTTTCCGCAAGGACAAATATGGAAGGAATTTTCTGGGCCTGCCCCCGCAGGGCCGCGCGGATTATGCGTTTCTGCAGCATATCCTCAAAAGCCTGGACCCAAAGACTGGCAGATGCGCCGTCCTGTTCCCGCACGGCGTCCTGTTTCGCAAAGAAGAAAAAGAGATGCGTGAGCAGCTTGTCCGTAGCGACCTGCTGGAGTGTGTGATCGGGCTGGGACCAAACCTGTTTTACAATTCCCCCATGGAAGCTTGTATCGTGATCTGCCGTACGAACAAAAAGAAAAAACGGCGCGGGAGGATTTTATTTATCAATGCGGTGCGGGAGGTAAAACGCAAAAATGCCCAGAGCTTTCTGGAGGATGGGCATATCGAGCGGATTTCCGGCGCCTACCAGGATTATACGGACCAGGAAGGTTTTGCAAAGCTGGCAACGATCCCGGAAATTGAGGCGAACAAATTTTCACTGAGTATCCCGCTGTACGTCAAAGCGCCGGCGGAAGGGGCCGCATTGGATACGCGCCCGGCGCAGGAGCATTATGAATGCTGGCTCGGCTCGGCAAAACGTATGCGGGAAAGCTACGCGCAGCTGAATCAGCTGCTGGATAAAGGGGCTGAAGGCGATGGGTAAGGTATTTCTGGGGGATGTTGCCAGAGAACGCAGAGAGACCTGCCGGACAGGCGGGGAGGGCCTTGCGCGCGTGGGGCTGGAACATCTGGCGCCTGGGGAAGTCACGCTGGCCGCCTGGGAAGAAGGAACGGAAAACACCTTCACCAAAATGTTCCGCAAGGGGGACATCCTCTTCGGACGACGGCGCGCCTATTTGAAAAAGGCCGCGGTCGCGCCGTTCGACGGGATCTGTTCCGGGGATATCACGGTCATCGAAGCGATCCCAGGGAGAATCGATCCGGATTTGCTGCCGTTTGTTATTCAGAACGACGCGCTGTTTGACTTTGCAGTCGGGGGATCGGCGGGGTCCCTTTCGCCAAGGGTGAAATGGGAACATCTGCAAAACTACCGGTTCGAGCTGCCGGAGATGGAAAAACAAAAGAGGCTGGCGCAGATGTTCTGGTCGGTCGACCGCGTCAGGAAAGCTTATAAAAGGCTGCTGCAAAGCACCGATGAACTGGTCAAGGCCCGCTTCATCGAGCTGTTTGGCGTCCCGGGGAGCGACACGCACGGCTGGGGGCTCAAAACGCTGAAGGACTGCTGCCTGCTGAACCCTCAAAAGCCCAAAAAGTTCAAAAAGATCCCGCCCGAAACGCGGTGCTCCTTTGTGGCGATGCCGTCGGTCGGAGAAAAAGGGGAGCTGGACGCCTCAATCATAAGACCGTACAGTGAAGTCTGCAAAGGGTTCACCTATTTTGCGGAAAACGACGTCCTGTTCGCAAAGATCACTCCCTGTATGGAAAATGGGAAGGGCGCTGTGGCAAAGGGGCTCTGCAACAGGCTGGGCTTCGGTTCCACGGAATTTCATGTGCTGCGGCCCATCCCGGGGGTTTCGGACCCGTACTGGCTGTACGCAATCACTATTTTTGAAAAATTCAGGCGGGACGCGGAGAAGGTCATGACCGGGACCGGGGGCCAGCGGAGGGTTCCCATCTCATACCTCGCGGACTATGCGATCACCCTGCCGCCGATTGATCTGCAGGAGCGGTTCGCAGATTTTATGCGGCAGAGCGTCCGGTCGAAAGCCGAACTGCAGCAGGCGGCTTCGGATCTGGACGTGGCATACCGGAGGCTTCTCGCGGAAAATCTTGGCTGAGCGGCAAAGCTGGATGGAATGGAGGCGTTTAAATGTTTAACGAAGAAAATACCATTGAACAGATGACCCTGTCCGCCCTGCAGGGGAACGGATGGAACTACATACCCGCGGAGCGGCTTGAACGGCAGTATTCGGATGTCATGGTGGAGCCGATGGTGAAAGCGGCGCTGATTCGCCTGAACCCGGAGATTGCAGAGGAACCTTCCCGTGCAAACGAGGTTATTTACCGGCTGCGCAGGCTGATTTCTTCCGTACAGCCGAATAGTCTGGTGCCAAAGAATGAACAGTTCAAGAAGCTGGTCTTTGAAGAGAATACTTTTCCGTTCGGCAAGAACGGCAGGATGGTTCCAATCCGATTTTTCGGCACCATGAGTCCGGAAGAGCTGGCTCAGAATGAATATGTGGTAACCAATCAATGGGTATTCCCGAAAAAAGAGGGCGGCAAACGGCTGGATATCGTCCTTTTGATAAACGGCTTTCCTGTGGCGGCCGGCGAACTGAAAACGCCCGTCCGCAACGCCATCACCTGGCTGGACGCTGCGGAGGATATCCTGGCGTATGAAAAAAGCATCCCGCAGATGTTTGTTACGAATATCTTCAATTTCGCGTCCGAGGGCAAATGTTACCGGTACGGCGCCGTCAATATGCCGGCAAACCTGTGGGGGCCATGGCATGCTTTGGGCCATAAGGCTGAAGGCAGCCTGTCCGATGTGAAAATCAGCCTGGAGGATATGATCACACCGGCCAAGGTGATGGATATCTTCCAGTTTTTTACCCTTTTTGCCGCCGATAAAAAACATCGGAAATATAAGATCATCTGCCGCTATCAGCAGTACGAAGGGGCAAACCTGATCGTGGAACGCGTTGTCGCCGGGTATCCAAAGAAAGGGCTGCTCTGGCATTTCCAGGGCTCGGGGAAATCGCTGCTCATGGTTTTTGCGGCGCAGAAACTGCGCATGATCCCGCGGCTGAAAAATCCGACCGTTGTGATTGTCGACGACAGGATCGATCTGGAAACCCAGATCACAGCCACCTTCAACGCTTCGGATATCCCGAACCTGGCCAGCGCGTCCTCCAAGGAGGAATTGATGGATTTCTTCCGGGGGGATATGCGCAAAATCCTGATCACCACCATCTTTAAGTTCGGCGAGGTCGACTGCGTGCTCAACCCACGGGAAAATATCATCGTCATGGTTGATGAAGCCCACCGGACCCAGGAAGGCAACCTGGGCGAAAAAATGCGCACCGCCCTGCCGAATGCCTTTTTCTTCGGCTTGACCGGCACCCCGATCAACCGGTCCGACCGGAACACGTTCCAGACATTCGGCGCAAACGAGGATGAGAGCGGGTATATGAGCCGTTATTCCTTCTCCGATTCGATCCGGGACAAAGCGACTCTGCCGTTGCATTTTGAGCCGGTGCCGGTGGACCTGCATATTGACCGGGACAAGCTGGACGCGGAATTTGAAGCAATGACCGCCGATTTGTCCGACGCGCAGCGCGCCGAGCTTTCAAAACGGGTCAATATGAAGGCGATCATGTATAACCCGGATCGTGTGCGCAAGGTCTGTGAACATATTGCAAACCATTATAAGACCAAAATAGAACCGAACGGTTACAAAGGGCAGGTCGTCTGCTATGACCGGGACTGCTGCCTGCTTTATAAACAGGAACTGGACCGGCTGCTGGGGCCTGACACGACCACCATCGTCATGGACACCAACAACGACAAAGGGGATAAATATAAAGCCTACCGCCGCGACCGGGAAGGCGAAGGAAAGCTGCTGGACTACTTCCGGGAACCATCCAGCCCGCTCAAGCTGGTTATTGTGACCGCAAAGCTGCTGACCGGGTTTGACGCGCCGATCCTGCAGGCGATGTACCTTGATAAACCCATGAAGGATCACAGTCTGCTCCAGGCAGTCTGCCGCACCAACCGTACCTATGACATGGGAAAAACCTATGGGCTGGTCGTCGATTATATCGGGATCTTTGATAACGCTGCAAAGACGCTGGATTTCGACGAAAGCAGCATGAAGCGGATTATCACCAACCTTGAAGAGGTCAAAAAACAGTTCCCGGCCCTGCTGAAAAAATGCCTCAGCTATTTTATGGGTGTCGACCGGACGACCGAAGGCTGGGAAGGCCTGATGGCGGCGCAGGAATGCTTGCCGGCCAGCAGAGAAAAAGACGCCTTCGCCGCCGATTACCGCGTGCTCAACCGCGCCTGGGACGCGCTGTCACCGGATCTGTTCCTGCGCCCGTACCGGGCGGATTACCGGTGGCTTTCCCGTGTCTATGAGTCGGTCAAACCGGCCGACGGCAGCGGCGCTTTGATCTGGGCGGCGCTGGGTGCCAAAACAATGGAACTGGTACATGAGAACCTGTCGGTCGGCCAGATCCATGACGACACGGAAATCCTGTCGCTGGACGCCGGTATGATCGATGACTTCATTGCGAAGCAGAAGGATGTGAAACGGGCTGCCAAACAGGTGGAAATCCATCTGGCCGCAACGATTTTGGAGCACAGCAAGGAAGCGGGATATGTCAAGCTCGGAGAAAAACTGGAGAATCTGCGCATGCAGTATGAACAGGGGATCATCACCAGCATCGAATTCCTGAAGCAGCTTTTGGATTTGTCCCAGGAGACTGCGCGGGTGGAAAAGAAAGAGGCCCCCAGGGAAGATCCTGGTCGGGGACGGCGGTCACTGGCGCAGCTGTTCGAGGGGCTGAAGGCCCGCGGTACGCCGGTCGCCGTGGATCATATTGCAGCCGATATCGACAGCTTTGTGAAAACGGTGCGGTTTGACGGCTGGCAGGAGACGCTCACCGGGAAGCAGGAGGTCAAAAAAGCGCTCCGGAATGTGATCTGGCTTAAGTATAATATCAAGGACAAGGAGGTCTTTGACAAAGCGTTCCGTGAGGTCGAAAAATACTACTGATTTCAGTCGGATCCCATAGCCCCCGTGTGCCGGACGGTTTCAGCCGTCCGGCATTTTTGTCCCTGTCCCACGCATATCCATGAAAAGAGGTGATGAATTTTGGAAAGCGTACAGCGCGAACTCATGAGCGTCCTGCTGGGGAAGATCCATTCGCTCGGCCTGATCTCAAAAACGACCTATCTAAACGCCGAGGACGGTTTGTATTCCGGAAAAGGCCTGCCGGAGCTGCTGGGGCCTGTGCGCCAGGAAAAGGAGGCCGGCGGGGATGGATATACGCAGGGCGCGCGGTGAGATGCGGCTGGGAAGGCCGGTTTTCGACCTCCCATTGCGGGTGACCTTTTACGCAAGAGTTTCCACCGACAGGGACGAACAATTGAACAGCCTGGAAAACCAGGTGCAGTATTACACCGAACTGATTCAGTCGAAGCCAAACTGGACCTACGTTGAGGGATATATTGACGAGGGGATCAGCGGGACGAGTACCAAAAGGCGGGACAGCTTTAATCGGATGATCGCGGATGCCAAAGCGGGGCGCTTTGACTTTATCATCACGAAGGAGATATCCCGCTTTTCCCGTTCCACCCTGGACAGCATCCGGTATACGCAGGAACTGCTGGAGCACGGCGTCGGGGTGCTGTTCCAGAACGACAATATCAATACCCTCGACTCGGACAGCGAATTCCGGCTGGTAGTCATGGCCGGCGTGGCCCAGGATGAGGTGCGAAAACTCTCCGAGCGGCTCAAATTCGGATTCCGGCAGGCTATCAAAAACGGCCACGTGCTGGGTAACGACAGATTGTGGGGCTATGACAAAAAGGACTGTGCGCTGACCATCAATGAGGGGGAAGCACAAGTGGTCCGCCGCATCTTCGATCTCTACGCCAACCAGCAGATGGGGATACGGCGCATCTCACAGACATTATTCGATGAGGGCTTCACCAGCCGCAAGGGCAACCCCTTCAATGTGCTGACCATCCGCAACATCCTGCAAAATCCCAAATACAAGGGCTGGTACTGCGCCAACAAGTCCCAGACGGTGGACTACCGCAGCAAGCGCAAGATCTTTTTGGATGAGAGCGAGTGGGTGATGTACCCCGACTCGGCCGTTCCAGCCATCGTATCGGAGGAGCTGTGGGACCGGGCCAACGCCCTCTATAAGCGGCGCAGCCAGCAGATGATGGCCCACCAGAGCGCGGCCGAATTCCACAACCGCTACCCCTACAGCGGCAAGATCATTTGTGAGGAGCACGGAACCAGCTTCCACCGGCAGGTGCTCAAAAGCGCCAGGGGGGAAAAGGAGGTCTGGCAGTGCCGGGTCTACCGCAACCGGGGCCGGGCGGCCTGCTCCGCGCCCCAGCTGCGCACCGCCGCGCTGGATCAGATCATGGCTCAAATCTTTGACCAACTGGCCCAAAATAAGCAAGCCATTGTGGACGCGGTGGTGAAGGTGATCAAATCGGTTCCTGATGAGCACGACTATGGCCGGGATGTACTGCGCATTGAGGAAGACCTGTCCGCGATCAACGCAAAAAAAGACCGTCTGCTGGAAATGAGCATGGCGGAGGCAATTTCCATCGAGGAGTTCAAGCACCGCAACGACGGCTTCAATGAGCAAATTCGAGAGCTGGAGGAACGGCTGGAGCACATAAAAACTGAGGAGCAAAAGAGCAAGAGCTCCGTGGAGCAGCTGGATAAAATCAAAACCGTCCTCGAACAGGAGTTATCATTCGCCAATGGCATCAATTCCGAACTGGTGACCACCATTTTAGACCACATGGTGGTCAAAAAAGGATCTACCCGCGAAGAAGTATATCTGGATATCTATCTGAAATTTGGCGGTCCTTATAGGGCCGTTTTTGACCGGGAAAATTCCTCCTTCCGCATCAATCGTTATTAATAATATGTGCGACCAGCCGCAGATTGTGTTCGATGAGTTTTGCCTTCGCATCGGGATCGCCCGCGGCAATCGCCTCGAGACATTCGCGCTCCTCTTTTGCGGTGAGCGGACGCGGAAAGGAACCGGAGCCGGTGACGTGCAGGGCGAAATAGATGAGATTGCACAGGCAGACAAACATTGACAGCATAAGGGACCTCCTCTGCCGGTGCGTGCGTTGCCCGGCAAAATAATAGTACCGGGTATGGGTTACCCGGTACTATTTATATATATTGTTTTGCGGGGATTTTGTGCCAGTCCTTTGCAAACAACTGTAAAAAGGAGTATAATATCATCCATATAATGAATCGGGGAGGACGATCCAGTGAAAAAACTACTGATGGGCAACGAAGCGATTGCCCTGGGGGCGATCCGTGCGGGGGTCGGCCTGGTGGCGGGCTATCCCGGCACTCCATCGACCGAAACGCTCGAGACGGTCGCCAAATATAAACCGGATGGGATCTATGTCGAATGGTCGGTCAACGAAAAAGCCGCGATGGAAGTCGCGGCGGGCGCGGCTTACGCGGGCGTGCGCACGATGGTCACCATGAAACAGGTCGGGCTGAATGTCGCGTCCGACCCGCTAATGAGCCTTGCTTATGTCGGGGTTAAGGGCGGTATGGTTGTGCTGGTTGCGGACGACCCGGGACCGATCTCGTCGCAGACCGAACAGGATACCCGCCACTTCGCGCAGTTTTCAAAGCTGCCTGTGTTTGACCCGGCCTCGCCGGAAGAAGCCTACCTGATGATTGCAGACGCGTTCGAGCTTTCCGAGCGGCTGGGCACACCGGTGCTGTTCCGCCCAACTACCCGCGTCTGTCATGGCTGTGCCGCGGTCGAAGTGGAGGAACAGCGCCGCGGTGTGAATCCGGAAGGCTTTGTGAAGGACCCGCGCTGGGTGATCTTCCCGCGGCTCGCGTTCGAGAACCATAAAAAGATTGAGGCGCGCAACGCCGCGCTCTGCGATGAATTTTCCGACTACCACTACAACACGGTCACGGGGAGCGGTCGGAAAGGGGTGGCCGCGGGCGGCGTGAGCTACAGCTATACCCGTGAGGCCGCAAAGCTTCTCGGAATTGACCCGAAGCTTTTGCGGGTGGCCACCCCATATCCGTTCCCGGAACGGCTGGCGCTCGAATTCCTGTCGGGGCTTGACGAGGTGCTGGTGCTGGAGGAGCTTGATCCGGTCATCGAACGGGAACTGATCTATCTGTGCGGCAAGCACCATCTCAATGTGAAAATCCGCGGCAAGCTGACCGGCGATGCGCCGAATGCGGGCGAGCTTTCCACAGAACTGGCAAAAATTTCGCTTGCTGCTTATCTTGGAATCCCACTTCCGGCGCAGCAGCCGTGCAAAACGCCTCCGCTGCCAGTGCGCCCGCCGGTGCTCTGCGCGGGCTGTCCGCACCGGGCTTCGTTCTATGCGGTCAAGCAGGCGATGAAGGGCAGGAAAGCAGCATTCTCCGGCGATATCGGCTGCTATACGCTTGGAAACGCCATGCCGCTCGATATGGTGGACACCTGCCTGTGCATGGGCGCGGACGTGACCATCGCCCAGGGACTGCACCGCGCCGAACCGGATACGGTCAATTTTGCTTTTATCGGGGATTCGACCTTCTTTGCCTCTGGAATCACCGGCGTTATCAACGCTGTGTATAATGAAACAAATATCGTCCTGATTGTACTTGACAATTCGACCACCGCGATGACCGGACACCAGCCGCACCCGGGCACCGGGCGCACAATGATGGGCAACGTGGTGGAAAAGGTGAGCATCCCGAAGGTGCTCGGGGCAATCGGCGTGAAGTCTGTCACACGGGTGAACCCGCTCGATCTCGACGCGGCGGTGAAGGCCGTAAGGGAAGCAGCCGCAGTGGATGGGGTGTCGGCAGTCATCTTTGAATCGCCCTGTATCGCGGTGGCAAAGCCTCTGACTTTACATACGGTGGACGCGGATCGCTGCATCGGGTGCAAAAAATGTATCCGGGAGCTCGGCTGCCCGGCAATCTCAATGGAGAACGGCAAAGCGGTGATTGAGCCGTCGATGTGCTACGGCTGTACCATTTGCGCGCAGGTCTGCCCGGCCGGCGCGATCGCTGTGGGAGGTGCAAGATGATGGAGCTGAATGTATTGCTTGCCGGCGTGGGCGGACAGGGGACGGTGCTCGCCTCCCGCCTGATTGCCCAGGCCGCGATGGACAAAGGCTTTTTTGCACGCACCGCCGAGACGATCGGCATGGCGCAGCGCGGCGGTTGTGTCGTGAGCCATGTGCGCGTCGGGGAGGAAGTATATTCCCCGCTCATCCCGCTCGGCACGGCGGACCTGCTCATCGGGTTTGAACCGGGCGAAGCGGTGCGCTGTCTGCCGTATCTAAAAAATGGCGGCACGGTCATCGCCGCGCAAAAGGCGATCATGCCGGTGACAGCGTCGCTCGGCGGCGCGGCATACGACGGGGCCGCAATGCTCGACTACCTCAGGGAAAATGTTCCGGGCGTCATCCTGGTCGACGGGGAGGCGATCTGCGCCGCGTGCGGCTCGCCAAAGGTGCTGAACGTCGCGCTGCTTGGCGCGGCTGTCGCCTCCGGAAAGCTGGGCGTGACGATGGATGAGATGCAAAAGACGGTCGAGGCGCGCGTGCCCGCAAAATACCTGGAATTAAACCGTAAGGCGCTTTCGCTCGGCGCGCGGGCGGTGCCCGCAAAATGAACGGGAAATCCATGCCGCGCACCACGCTGCTTGCACCTTTGCGGCGCAGGGGGCATGAAACGTCGGATTCAGCCTTGAGCTGACTGCCTGTGGGGTGCGCTTGCGGAGCGGGACTTGACAAGGCATCTGCCGGGGTTTCGCAAGGGGATGGCTAGTCCCCTTGCGCGCATTCTTTTGGCGGTTTCTTGTGCGCACAAGAAACTGCCCCTGCGGAGCAACCCCGCGCCGACAGGCGCAAAAGCGGGACGCTCGCAGGGCGCAATCTGCATTTTACCTCTTGACAACCGGCAAAGTTGGTGCTTTAATAGAGAAAACAAAACCGTTGACGGAGAGATAAAACCGCAGGCGCACGCACAGAGAGCCGGGAATGCTGAGAGCCCGGACGGAACGCGGGGCGGACAAATGGACTCCCGAGGGCGCGATGAAAAGGTTCAAACCTGAGTATCCCGCGACGTTGGCCCACGTTACAGGGCGAGGAGCGTGTTGGCGTTCTGATGAGGTGGATGTCTCTGACATCAATCAAGGTGGTACCGCAGGTTTTACACCTGTCCTTGCAAAAGGACAGGTGTTTTTGTTTTTATCCAGCAGTTTTTAATATGACAGGAGTTGTTTGTTATGAAGATGAAGCAGCAGCAGTTCGACCTGATCAAGGCGCAGCTCAAAAAGCTGACCGGCCAGGAGGGCTTTTATAAAAACAAGCTGGAGGGGGTCGATATCGACGCCATCCAGTCGCAGGAAGATTTTGAGAAGCTCCCGTTTACCTGGAAGGGCGACCTGCGCGAAGCGTATCCGCTCGGATTGCAGGCGGTCCCGGATGAGGAGATCGTGCGCATCCATTCCTCTTCCGGCACGACGGGAACCCCGGTCATTATCCCATATACCCGGAAGGATGTCGAAGACTGGGCAATCATGTTTAAGCGCTGCTATGAGACGGCTGGCGTGACCCGTCTCGACCGCATCCAGATCACGCCGGGATATGGACTCTGGACGGCGGGAATCGGTTTTCAGGCGGGCGCGGAGCTTCTGGGCGCGATGGTCGTGCCGATGGGACCGGGCAATACCGACAAGCAGCTGCGGATGATGGTGGACTTAAAGTCCACGGTTCTGACCGCGACCTCCTCCTATGCGCTGCTGCTGGCTGAGGAGATTGCCCGGCGCGGGATTGCGGATCAGATTCATCTGAAGAAGGGGATCATCGGGTCCGAGCGCTGGGGCGAAAAGATGCGCAAACGGATTGCGTCCGAGCTGGGCGTGCAGCTTTACGACATCTACGGCCTGACCGAGGTCTATGGCCCGGGCATCGGCATGAGCTGCGATTACGAATGCGGGATGCACTACTGGGACGATTACCTTTATTTTGAGATCATCGACCCCAAGACCGGCGAAGTCGTTCCAGATGGACAGGTTGGCGAACTGGTCATCACCACCCTCAAAAAGGAGGGCGCGCCGCTCATCCGTTACCGCACCCACGACCTCACCCGCTTCCTGCCGGGCGACTGCAAATGCGGACTTGACTATCCGCGCATCGACACGCTGGTCGGCCGCACCGACGATATGGTCAAGGTCAAAGGGGTCAATATCTTCCCCAGCCAGATCGACGAACTTCTGCGCGATATTCCGGGCGCGTCGAGCGAGTACCAGGTGATGATCGACCACTTGAACGGCAAGGACATCATGACCCTGTTTGTGGAAACCGAAACCGGCGTAGACCGCGCGTCGTTTGCAGACCTTTTGCGCGATACTTTTAAAGTGAAGATCGGCATCACAATTGTTCCGAAGCCGGTGGGCGTCGGTGATCTGCCGCGCAGCGAAAAGAAGTCCACCCGCATCTTCGACAACCGTTATTGAAAGACGTTTTTGAAATCCAGGGAAGCGGCCCCAGCTGGCCGCTTCCTTTTTGCATCCATAAAAAAGGATAGTAATTGAAAAAACCTGGTGCTATAATGAATGCAGATAAAAAGACAAAGAAAGGGAACACTATGCAGACATATTTGTTTTATTATCTGGCAATCGTAAACGTGGCCGTCCTGATCTTAGTGGGGATCGATAAATGGAAAGCAAAACATCATGCCTGGCGGGTCGCGGAGAAAACCTTTTTTACCGCGGCGCTTTTGGGGGGTGGCCCTGGCGTATGGGCGGGGATGTATCTGTTCCGTCACAAGACGAAACACTGGTATTTCGTCTGGGGTATCCCGTTCATTACCGTGGCGGAATACGGGCTGCTTTTCTGGCTTTCCTGGAACAGGGCGTAATACAAGGAGGAATAACAAAGTGGCAATGAGAGTGGGTATTTTGACGGCGGGCGGGGACTGCCCCGGATTGAATGCAACGATCCGGGGCGTTGCCAAGGCGCTTTATCAGAAGCTGGACGATGTGGAGATTGTGGGGATCGTGGACGGTTTCAAGGGGCTGATCGAGGGCGAATATCATGAGATGAAGCAGTCGGATTTTTCCGGGATTTTGACGCAGGGCGGCACGATCCTGGGCACCGCACGCACGCCTTACAAGATGATGAAGGTTGTCGAAGATGATGTGGACAAGGTTGCCCGGATGAAGGGCAACTATAAAAAGATGAAGCTTGACTGCCTTCTGACGCTGGGCGGCAACGGCACACACAAGACGGCGAATCTTCTGCATCTGGAAGGGCTCAATGTGATCGGCTTGCCCAAAACAATCGACAACGACATCTGGGGCACCGATGTGACCTTCGGCTTCCATACAGCGGTCGATCTGGGCACCGAGGTGGTCGACCGGGTGCACACGACCGCGAGCAGCCACAAACGGGTGATGGTCATTGAGCTGATGGGCAACAAGGCGGGCTGGCTGACCCTTTATACCGGGATCGCGGGCGGCGCGGATGTGATCCTGATCCCAGAGATCCCCTATGACATCAACAAGGTCATCAAGGCGGTTGAGCGCCGCGCGGAGCGGGGACGCGGGTTCTCGATCCTGGCGGTAGCGGAAGGCGCGTTTGATGTGGAAGAGGCGAAACTGAAAAAGAAGGAACGGGCCGAACGCCGCGCGGCGGCGGGGGAGGTGACCGCCTCCAACCGGATTGCCCGCACCATCGAAGCACAAGCGGGTTTTGAGACCCGGATGGTGGTTCCGGGACATTTCATACGCGGCGGAGCGCCGAGCGCCTACGACCGGGTGCTGGCCTCCCAATTCGGCGTCTATGCGGCGGGGTTGGTGGCTGACGGAATTTTCGGCGTAACGGTTGCCGAACAGCACAATATGGTGATGCATAACCCTCTGGAGGAGGTAGCGGGCAAAACCAAACTGGTGCCGGTTGATAATCAAATGGTTGCCACCGCACGCAATTTGGGGATTTCTTTCGGAGACTGAGCTGAATATGGGGGATGGGGCTTGAACTCATCCCCCATATATGGAAAAATTGGGGCAGAATTTTACAAAAGATGCAAAACACTATTGACAAATATGCCCCCAGCATTTATAATAAATAACGCACTGTTCGGAAAGACGTACGGGAGCTTAGCTCAGCTGGGAGAGCACCTGCCTTACAAGCAGGGGGTCACAGGTTCGAGCCCTGTAGTTCCCACCAGCCGTTTCAGATGTTTTATGGCCCGGTAGTTCAGTTGGTTAGAACGCTAGCCTGTCACGCTAGAGGTCGTGGGTTCGAGCCCCATCCGGGTCGCCATTTTCTTTGCACCGCAGGTGCTTCCACTGTTTTCGACCCGAATGGGGCGAGAACAGGTCGGCTGCGAAAGCAGCAAAAACATGCCGGGGGCATGTTTTTAGATCGCGGGTAGAGCCTATTCCATCCGGGTCGCCATTTTCCCTTTTTGGGATGTGCCTTTGTAGCTCAGTTGGTAGAGCAGAGGACTGAAAATCCTCGTGTCGTTGGTTCGATTCCGACCGAAGGCACCATTCGCGGGTTTAGCTCATTTGGTAGAGCGCCACCTTGCCAAGGTGGAGGTAGCGAGTTCGAACCTCGTAACCCGCTCCAACAAAAAGAGGCGATTGTGTATCACAATGTCTCTTTTTCCATATACTATAGTATATGGAATCTGGCGCCATAGCCAAGCGGTAAGGCAGGAGTCTGCAAAACTCCCATTCCCCGGTCCGATTCCGGGTGGCGCCTCCACGAAACAGGACTCATTTTTGGATAAAAATGAGTCCTGTTTTTTATCGTGCATGAAAACCGTTTCAAACCGGCACTGATTGAACGAAAAAGAACTGGATGAGGAGGACCCGTCATGGGAAAAAGGTGGATCGCGGGATTTTTGGCGCTGCTGGCGGCGCTGGTTTCATTCGGCTGCAGCGTGAAAACCAGGCCTCCCGAAACCTATGTGCAGGTGCAAAGCGCAGCGAGCGGCTTGAAATCGGCGGACCTGGAAGTTTCACAGCCGGACAGCATCGATCCAGAGCCGCCAGAGGAGGCCGGCGCGGCGGCTCCCGACGGCATGACCGCCGATCTGCGCGGCATCACAGATCCTTTTGCACGCGCGTCCGCGGCGGCCTTTGCGTTTCTCAACAGCGGGCAGTTCCCGCTGATGCAGTATGAGCTCGGACTGGCGGATTACAATCTTGACGGTATGCCCGAACTGGTGGTGGAAAGTATGGGCAACTGGGGCGGTAGCCATACGGTGTTGGGCCTTTCCGGTGACTGCTCGGAAATTCTCGGCGGCTATGAAACGGCAAACGGACCGAACGAATTCTTCCTGTTCACCGGGGCGACCGGTGAAACGCTCCTTGGGATGGAGGGCGCCGGCGGGCACGGATTCGAAAATTACGAAATCCGCCTCAGCTTCCAATACGGCCAAGACGGTGAGTTTACAGTATGGGAGCAGCGCTGGACCGAATGCTTTTCCCAGGACCGGCAAACGTCCTCAACAGAGGTTGCTGTGCTTTGCAACGATGAAACGATGGATACCTTTGAAACGCGGGAAGCAGCCGAGACTTCCGAATATGGCTGGTATTTTGCCGGGGAGAGGCTCACGGAATCCGCGCCGTTTGTGCTGGAAGGCGAGCTGGCCTCCACAGAGCCGGATGGAAGCCTGTGGGACAAGGTCTCAAAGGAGGAAATTGACGTGCGTATCGAGGCGCTCAAGGCGGCATACCAGGCGAAAATGCAGGGGTGAGCGCGCTGTTCAGATGGGCTTTCCATTGAGCGTGGCGGAAAGCAGCCGATCCCCTTCATAGACGAGCTTTAAAGAAAAGAACGGCCCTGGCCCGGAGATGAGCCGCAGGAAGATTTTGTCGCCTTCCCAAAGAGGGAGCTCGGCCAGCCTTTCCTTTGCAATCCAGGCGAGCTCCCCTTCGTCGCAGGTGATGAGCTCCCCTGTGAAGGCGCCGGACGTGAACAGGTGCATATATTCGGTTTCGTAGCGGTCGGAAACAAAGGTCACGATGCCGCGGTATTCCCACGCGGACAGGGTGAGGCCGGTTTCCTCCTTCACCTCGCGCAGGACGCAATCCTCGGGGCTTTCCCCATCCTCAAATTTCCCGCCGATGCCGATCCATTTATCGTGGTTCTCATCGTTTTCTTTCTTCACGCGGTGCAGCATCAGGTATTGGCCGTCCCGTTCGATATAACACAAGGTGGAATTTTTCATATCGGCGCCTCCATAAAAGGTTCTGACCCTATTGTAGGGCCGCGGCGGCGCGCGGTCAAGTAAAAAAAGGAGCTTCCCACGGATCGGGAAGCTCCTTTTGTCTGTTTTATTATTTTGTGCCGCGGGCGTCCTTGAGCGTTTCCACCGGGTAGTTGCTGACCGATGTGGTGCGGTCGTTGAGGGAAATCCGGCTGACTGCCGTAAACTGTGCGCCTTTGCGGATGGTCATCTCCCGCAGGTCTTTGGGATTGGCGGCGGAATAGACCTGCAGCGTTGCATCCTGCAGCGCGGTATAGGTGTTCTGAAACTCGATAACCGTGTCCTGCCCGGAATAATCCTTTGTGAGCTTCAAGCAGAAATTGCTGCCGGTGGCATTTTCGTTTTCGCGGTCGGTTGCGGAGATCTGCCGGACATAGTTTGCGCCGATGTTGATTTCACTCTTGCGGCGGAAAAGCGAAGTGTCTGAAAGCGGGGTGCTGTCCGCCACGCGGTAGCAGTCCCCTCCGTCATCGGTGATCCGTTCGGTCACGGTGCAATAGACCGAATCGCTGCGGATCGAATAGTTCCCGCTGCCTCCGTCAGAAAGCGGCTGGTAGTAATAGATCTTGGTGAGCGCGCAAGCTTCGCTTTCACCGGACAGGACCGGCGTGCCGTCCGCGGCAAAGGATACCGTCGGAATCAGGCAGGCGCACATCAGCGCGCAGGTGCATGAAACAAGCTTTTTCCACATGGGTGTTTTCCTCCAGTTTTCCAAAGGTTTAATTCAGCCGGCCCAGTTTCCTGCGCCGGAAGCACGAGACAAAACAGAGACCGATGAGCAGAATGCCCAGGCAGAGGCCTGCCTGCATGAGCGTTTCCCGGGAAAGGGCAGCTTCAGGCTGTCCGCGCGATGCTTCCGGATCGCCGGGAAAGCCTCCGCCGTCCGGCGGCCAGCCATTCTGCGGGCCTTCTTCCATCCGGCGGACACCGCCCTTATCTGCGAACGCCCGCGCATCCGCCGCGGAAAAGTCCGGCAGAACGCCGTTTTTACCGCTTTGCCCGCCCATAACGCCTTCCGGCATACTTTTGGGCGGCATGCCCGGAAACTCCAAGCCTGCCGCGCCGCCATCCGGCGGAGCTTGCCTGTCCGCGGTTTCATCGGGGGATGGCGGCTGCGCATCGGAAGGCTTTTTTGCTTCCCCGCGCCAGTCTGGATTCTGTGCGCCGCCCCTGCCGCCCATATTCATCTGGCCCATATCGGACAGCGTGATGGCCGAAGCGTCCACAAGACCGGAAGAATCCGCCTGCTGGCCTTCGGTGGTGGAGGGGATCGATCCGTCCAGCTGGCCCGATACGCTCTGCGCGCGCAAAAGGCCGTAAGCTTTGAGGGTGTCGGCCGCCTTTTGGTATTCCGTATAGGAGTAGAAAGCGGTTGCGTCGGTCTGCACATACGGGGCGATCAGCTTGTCAATCCGGCTGATTTGATCGGTGAACCGGCCGCCCAGGAAGTATTCGTTGGCGATCTTTTTCAGATGCTGGTGATAAAGTCCCCGGTATTCCTCCACCTCGAGCAATTTGGCCAGGATCGGGGATTTCTCCGCCGAAGTGCCGGAATAAGGGGTGTCGATGGGAAAATTGACCGCGTCCGATGCCGAATGGATCTGGTGCGCGCCGAACGAGAGATTGTAGTCCCACGGAAGCATCGAAAGCCGCCCATCCTGCTCATAGAGGTAATAGTTATGCTTGAGGTTGCTCAGGTAGCTGTCCAGATTGACCAGGAAGACGTTCGCGGCAAAATACCGAAGCACTTCATCAACATCAATATACTGCGCCAAATCTTCGCCTTTGTCAAGATGTTCGAGTGCTTCGATCACGCGAATCTCATCTTCTTCACGCGTTTTAAAAACGGCGTTTTTGAAGATTGCGGAATAACTGTTGGGGTCATTGTCGGTGTAGACAAGGTCATTTCCGCTTCCGCCGAGTCCGCTACCCCCGCCTTCGCTCTCCGGCTTGTAGAGCGCGCCGTAATCGCTTCCAAAACTACGCTCGGCAAATTCCTCCTCCAGAGGTTCGAGCGCCAGATACAGGCCGAAGGGCTCGCCGTTGAGGGTGATCTCAGCGTAGGTGAAGCAAGGGGAAGGCACCCCAATCCAGCCGAGCAGATCGTAGGAGAGAAATTCCTTCATATAGGTTGCGTCTGCGTAAAGATTGTTGAGCACCAGTTTGGAAAGCCCCTGGCAGGTCTGGCCATCAACATACTCGTCAAATTTGATCTTGAAGCTGTACCGGTCGGAATCCATGTTTGAAACACCGGTGAGGCTTGTGTTGCCTTTGGGACGGATCGCCGCGGAAGTATAAAGCGTGCCGTTCACGGTTACATCGCAGGCCGTATATTCTTCCGCGCGGGCGTTTTCGAGCATCGCCTCCCATTCGTTTGGGTCCATCCGGATATCCACCGTCAGGATATCCTGCCCGAAAAGTTTTTCCACATAGGCGGGCTGGCCGGTGGAAAGCCGCTCTGTCATCTCCCGCGGCGCAAAAAACATCAGCAGCACCAGCAGAACCGCCAGCGCCGTCACAGCCGCGGACAGGACCCAGAACCGTTTTTCGGTCATCATTGCGTCACCATCAGGACATGTACTCGCCGTTGTAACTGACGAGTACGGCGCTGGTCACATTGGGCAGAGCGCTCAGCTCATTGACAAAATGGGTGGCCATCTGGCGAAGACGCACTTCCACAGTCAGTTCGATGCCGCCTGCCGAAACGGTTTTCGATTTGAGCAGGGACTTTTTCACCGCTTCATTGATAAAACGATTGACTTCGGCTTCCGCTTCATCATTTTCGCAGCTGACCACCAGAATATAGGGGTTATCAGAACTTTTTTTATTGACAAAGAGCACGAGGATAAGCCCGATGAAGAGCGAGCCGAGCACCGCGAGCGGCAGAAGCCCCGCGCCGGTGACAATACCCGCGGAAATCGACCAGAAAAGGAAGGCGATATCCATAGGTTCCTTGATGGCCGTGCGGAAACGCACGATCGACAGCGCACCGACCATACCGAGTGAAAGGATGACGTTTGAGGTGACCGCAAGGATGATGAGGGTGGTGATGAGGGTCATGGCCATCAGCGAGACGCCGAACGAGGCGGAATACATCACGCCGTTGAAGGTCTTTCGGTAGACCGCGAAGATAAAAAGCCCGAGCGCGAAGGCAAGCAGCAAGGCCAATGACATGTCGAGGATCGAAAAAGAGGCGGTTTTTTCAAGAAAACTGGATTTAAAAATATCGTTGAAGGTCATGGAAATCGACCCCTTTCTATTTTTTTACAGGCTCAAAGGTAACCGCCGGCGGCACGGCAGGCGGCGTACTTGGAGAAAGCGGAGGATTGACGGTTGCGTTCCTGTACGATGCTGCCGATGAGATCGGGCAGGAAAGCGTCATATTTTACCTCGAGGATCATCGGGCTTTTCGCGAGGATGCAGGGAGCGTCCGGAAAAAGGAAATCCGCGCAGGAGAGCCCCATGCGGATCCGGCTGTCAACCGTGATCCGCACATTTCCGGCCGGATAAAGGTAGGCTTCCCGATCGTAGACGACGGGCGTTTTGGGGCGCAGAAGCTGGCAGCGGATCTTGCGGTAAAGTTCCATCACCAGTTCGCGGCGGTCGCTTTGCATCCATTCGATGTCTCTGGAAAGAATGCGTCCGCACTCTTCCGGGGTGATGACGGCAGACTGCTTACAGCCCAGGCTGTTGTGTTTGCTCTTCTTTTCGAGCCGCAGAAAGGAGGTGTCGCTGTTATAATACCGGATACGGAACTTCTCCCGGTGGTTGACCCCATCCAGTTTTTCACGAAGCGCTTTGTTGTCAAGATTGTCGAAATAGAGGCTGTGCACCGTATAGGAGCCGTTCGGCCCGGCGTGGCGGTCACGGGCGGCAACCTGCCGCAGCCGCTGGCGCAGGGAAAGATAATCGGCATAATTGATATAATGCTTGTATTCGTGCCGAAAGTTTGGTTTGCACACGTTTCGTCACTCCTTTTCAGTTGATGCTTCTATTTTCGCCGGTCTTTGTGACAAAATGGTGTGCGGATCGAGAAACAATTCTGAATATTTCCGGGGCGGTGTCATTTTCCGGAAAAACGGAGAAAAAGCGGGCGGCGCGACTCGGGAGAGATCGCACCGCCCGCTTGATAAGGGGCAGGGGGTTCCGGCGAAAGTGTGAAAAACACCGGAACCATGTATGAAAGGCAATTGCTCTGGATAATCAGTTGGGGAAGATGCCGCGGATCTTCTTGGCGGCGACCAGGCGCTTGATGGCAACCATGTGCGCGCCCATGCGGAAGGTGGTATTCTTGCTCTCCTTGGCTTCGGCAACTTCCTTGAAGGCCCGGAGCATGATGCCCTCGAGCATCTCGTTGGTCTGGCTTTCGTCCCAGATCAGCCGCTGGATGTTCTGGACCCACTCGAAGTAGGAAACAACCACGCCGCCCGCGTTCGCCAGGATGTCCGGCACAACCGGAATGCCGCGTTTGTTCAGGATCTCGTCGCCCTCAACCGTCGTCGGGCCGTTCGCGCCTTCGACCACAAGCTTCGCCTTGACCGTGTCCGCGTTGTCGCCCGTGATCTGGTTCTGCAGCGCGCAGGGAACCAGCACGTCGCAGTCGCAGGCGATCAGCTCGGCGTTCGAAATCTTCCTGCAGCCAGGAGCGGTGTATCCCTCGAGGGTGTGGGAATCGCTTTCGGCAATGTATTTGCGCATCGCGGTGATGTCGAGCCCCTCGGGGTTGTAGTAGCCGCCCGAGATATCGCTGACCGCCACGATCTTGCGTCCGCAGTCATGCAGCAGCTGCGCGGCCACGCCGCCCACGTTGCCCATGCCCTGTACTGCCACGCGTACGTCGCCTCCGTCGTGCATGCCCAGGTATTTGATCGCCTCGTTTACAATGATCATGACGCCCCGGCCGGTCGCTTCGCTTCTGCCCAGCGCGCCGCCGATCTCGATCGGCTTGCCCGTGACAACGCCAGGTACCGCCCGGCCGTTGAACATGCTGTAGGTGTCCATGATCCAGCCCATGATTTCGGCGTTGGTGTTGACGTCCGGAGCGGGAATGTCGCGTTCCGGTCCGATGATCGGCAGGATCATCGCGGTGTAGCGGCGGGTCAGGCGCTCAAGCTCCGCCTTCGAGAGTTTGCGGGGATCGACCTTGACCGCGCCCTTCGCGCCGCCGTAGGGGATGTTCACCACCGCGCACTTGAAGCTCATCCAGGCCGCCAGCGCCTTGACTTCGTCCATGTCCACTTCCTGATGGTACCGGATGCCGCCCTTGCACGGGCCGCGGGAACTGCTGTGCTGGACACGGTAGCCGTCGAAAACCTCCACCGATCCGTCGTCCATCTTGACCGGGATCGACACCTTCAGTTCCCGTTCCGGATGTTTGAGCGCGATGTAGTCATTTTCCTCCAGTCCCAGCATTTTTGCCGCTTCGTCCAGGACCTCCAGCATGTTTTCATATGGGTTATATGCTTTTGCCATGACAAACTCCTCCTGATCTAAATTCTTTTCCTTCTTTTGTGAAAGCAGGGACGCACCAGGCCGGAACCGTCCGCCGCTTTTATCGCCGCTTTTTTCGGAAAGGGGTGCCAGCCCCCGTTTCCAGTTCTCATGCTAGCACACCTAAAACCCGGAATCAAACAGAATCCTTCCAAAATCCGAATTGCCGTTTGGGGTGGGATAAAAATATCTCATTTTGAAAATGAAATAACAATTTGATGAAAGAAATCCGTCTAAATAAGCCCTTCTGGATTCGCGGGATTTTGCTGGAAGGCTAAAAAACCAGCTGTTTATGCTGGATTGAAGCGCTTTTTTGCAAAAAAGATTTTGCAGGAATAACGGCGGAATAAATTGGGCGCGTGGCCGGGTACATATGGGAGCGGCAAAAAAAGAACGGGATTCCCCTGTCATAATCCTGCTGCCGCAAAGAACCTGCGGGATGAATAAACTGCTGCATAAATCGTACAGATCTGGAAAAAGCACAGGTGAAAATGAAGGAAAATAATGCGCAATTGTAACGAATTTGTAAAATTCCTTAGGATTTTCACGGTTGTTCACAATTCGTGCAAGGAAACAAGGTAAAATGGCAACTGGCTGTAAAGAGCCTGTAATTTTCATGTGATGAGACCTGTGAAACCAACTGTATAAACCGGAGGAAATAACCGTGATAGATACCACTGCCAAGAGCCTGAAGTACACTCGAACGGCGGAAAAGTCCCGTGTGTTTTCGCTCAATTTGGTCCTGCGGCTCGCAGCAACGCTGCTGATCCCGACCATTACCCTCTTTACCGTGGAATGGATCCACCGGGGAACCCTTTCCGGGTTCTTCACCATTTTCGAAAAGCATCCCGAGAGCTTCCTGCTCGCGTGGCTGTTCCTGCTGCTCCTCTATATCGCGGTCAGCCGGCTCACCGGGCGTTATCCGCTCGCGACACTGACCGTCTGCCTGCTGGGCAATCTGCCCGCGGCTGTGACCTGGTTCAAACTTCAGCTGCGCGGTGAGCCGTTTCTGCCATGGGACATTTCCCAAGCGGCGGAAGCCTCGAACGTCATGGGCAAGGCAAACCTAGAGATGCAGCCCTCGATGGCCTGGACGATCGTGATATTCGTGCTGTTGACCGCCATGAGCTTTTTTGTCCGCGCTCCGCGACGCAGCGAGGCTCCCCGTGCTTTTTGGAGGCGGATGGCGGCCGGTGCGGGCGCCACGGCGGCGCTCGCGTTTGTGGTCTTTGGAATTTACCTGCGGCCCGTGGCAACCGAAAAGCTGAACATTATCCCTGACATGTGGATGCAGAACCGTTACTACCGCAATTACGGCGTGATCACTGGCTTCATGTCGAACCTGCAGTCGCTCAATATCGCGAAGCCGGAAGGCTACAGCGCGGGCGCGGTCCAGTCGCTGAAAACCCGGATAGAAACAAACAAACCGGACCGCCCGCTTTTCTTTGACAGTTATGCCGCCACGCTCGGCAAAAAAGAGAGGGAACCGAACATCATCTACATCATGAACGAGGCGTTCTATGATGTGGAGGAACTGCCCGGCATCGTCTTTGACCAGCCGGTCACCCCAAATCTGCAGCGGATGAAAGAAACCGCCGCGACCGGAAAATCCTATTCCCCAAGCTTTGGCGGCGGCACCTGCGACGTGGAATTTGAGGCGCTGACCGGTTATTCGGTCGAACATCTGCCGGCGGGCTGCAAGCCCTATCAGCAGCACGTCACCCGCGACATGTTTGCGCTGCCTTCCTACCTCAAGGATCAGGGTTACCGCACCGTCGCGATTCACGGCTACTACCGCAAATACTGGAGCCGCGACAAGGCTTATCCGCATCTTGGCATCGACACCTTTATCGCGGCGGACGACTTCGTAAATCCGGAAAAGAAGCGAAGCCATTACTGGAAAGGTGGCCTCATTTCCGATGCGGAAATGGGCCGGATGATCATCGATCAGTTTGAAAATAAGGGCGAAGGGGAGAAGCTCTTCATCCACGCGGTGACCATGCAGAACCATTCGAGCTACAACGCGGAAAACTATCCGGAAGAGGAGCTTGTGAATATTGTGAGCGCGCCGGAGGGCATCTCGGAGGACACCCTATCCCAGCTGCGTGATTTCGCAACCGGCATCAGGGAAAACGACGCGATGCTCGGCACGTTGGTGGATTATTTCTCCCAGGTGGAGGAGCCGACCATCCTCGTTTTCTGGGGCGACCATTACAACACGGTCGGCAAAGGCTACGAGCTCTATGAAAAAACCGGATTCATTGAGCCGGGCGATACCAAATCCCCAAAGCTGCACGCCACGCCGCTGGTCATCTGGAGCAACTATTACCAGAAGCCGGTCGATATCGGCACCGTCGCTTCCTATAATATCACCCCGGTGATGATGGACCTCTACGGCATCAAAAAGCCGCCGATGTTCGATTTTCTCCTGCAGGAGATGAAGGTATTCCGCGCCCGCACCCGCGGCGTCACCATCAATCCAGACGGTTCCACCGCCCAGGAGATGACCGCGGAGCAGGAACAGTGGTTCAACGACCACTGGCTGCTGCAATACGACCAGATGTTTGGCTCCGATTACCTGAATCAACCCGCCAAGCAAACATAAAAAAAGAGAACCGGCCCCGTTTTTATGGGGCCGGTTCTCTTTGGCCAGGCGCGGGTCAGGCGGCGTCACAGCCGCCGTGCCGCCCGGCGCCGGAGGTAAAATTTGCGGTGAAAAGGGAACCCGCGCAGATTGGCAGGTAGAAGGTCGCGGCGCGCCAGAGCAGCACCGAGGCCGCCAGGAACCGTGCGGGGAAAAACATGGCGAAGAGCAGGTGAAAGCCGAGTTCGGCGCCGCCCGCCGCGCCGGGCAGCGGAATGAATGAGGTGAGGTTTAAAACAAACGCGCCGGCCGCGAGGATGGAAAAAGCAGGCGCGCCGGTGAGCCCGAATGAATGGTAGAGGACAAGCGGGATCAGAAAGAACACGGTGAGCTGCACGACGGTGAGCGCCGCCATCTGGAAGATGAGCGCCGCGTGGTGGCGCATCGCGGCAAAGCCCTCATAAAAACCGGCGAGCTCTTTTTCGAGCTGTTCGCGGGCACGGTCCGGGTCCTTGAGGACCCGCAGTTTCGTAAGCACTTGAACGCCCCAGAGGAGAAACCGCCGGGTCGCTTTCGGGAAGCAGCAGAGGGACAGAAGCCCCGCGATGACCGCGGCGTTCACCCCGAAGCCCAGGAGCACCAGGAGGCCCAGCCCGCGCACCTGCGCCGAGAACATTTTGTAACGCAACAGGAGCGTGACGAGCGAATAGAGGGTGAGTACGCTTTGATAGACGATGAATTTGATCATCAGCGCGCAGGAGGCGGTGCCAAACGGCACGCCGGATTTTACAAGATGATAGGCCTGCACCGGCTGGCCGCCGCTTGCAAATGGGGTGATGCAGTTAAAAAGCTGTCCGATCATGGAAGTTTGCAGGGTGCAGGCGAATTTCTGACCGGGGTGGAATTTCTGTACCGCCAGATGCAGAATCTGTGATTCGAGCAGCCAGTAAGCGGCCATCAGGCCACAGGCCGCAATGAGCCAGGCCGGGCGCGCTGACCGCAGCGCGCTCCAGAGATTTGCGGCGCCGTCGGTTTTGAGCATATAGATAAATACCAGCGCGGAAAGGCCGATGATCACCAAAATATTGCGGGTTTGCTTTTTCATGCCGGGACCCTCTTTCCGTGCCGGGCAGGATGCAGGACCGGGGCGGTGGCGAGCGCGGTGTAAAAGCTGTCCCACATCGAAAGAACATGCGCCTTGCCATAGAAGGCATGTCCGCGTTTTGCACCGTCTTTGGCAGCGGCGTAAAAGGCGGGATCATTTTGCAGGCGGCGCAGCAGGCTTTCAAACTCATTCTGCGTTTTGCCCTTGCAGTAGAAGTCAAACAGGATGTCCGGGTAGACTTCGATATCCCGCAGCAGGAGGGGAATCTGGCAGCTCATTGCTTCCAGAATCGTCATCGGGAACAGTTCGTCATAGCTCGGCAGGAACATCACGTCCCCCAGGTTATAGATGCCGTTCATCGCGCCGCGCGGGACGATACCGGTGAAAATGAGGTTGCTGGGGTGCTGTTCCAGGAGTTTGGAAATTTCCTCATATCCGTCGGTCATCTTCCCGAACGAGAAACCGCCTGCCCAGAGGAACTGGATGTCCGGCATTTTTGCGGCCAGATCCGCGAATTCGAGCACGCCCTTACGGGTCTGCAGCTGACCGGCGCAGACTACTGTAAACCGATCCGGATCAAGCCCATAGCTTTTGCGAAGCGTCCGTTTTTCGTCCGCGGAAACGGGATGGAATTCCCGGTCGTCGACGTAATTTGGAATGTAGGTGATCTTCTCGCGCGGGATGCCGTAGGCGGCGAGCTTCTCAATAAACACGGGGTTTACCACCACGAGCGCGTCCATGCTCTTATAAAAAGCGATCAAATAGCGGTAAAAGACCGCTTTGGCCGCCCGGGGCAGCTGCAGGCTGCCGTCGATTGTTTCGGGCAGGAAATGGACATATCCCACTGTCCTGCCGTGCAGTTTTGCAAGCGGCAGGGTGAGGAAATAACCAAGGTTTACAGTGTGGTAATGGGTGATATCCCCGCCTTTTTTGCAGTTATCGATCACTGTGAACCGGTCTGCGAGGCCCTCCTGGACCAGTCGGATTTGCTCTTTGCCGGCGGAGAGGACGCCGTGCCCTTCCACCATGTCGGCGTGCGAGCGTACGTTTATAATATATTTTCCGGTATTTGTCATGATAAACCGCTCCTTTCCGGTCGAACCGTATCCGATCTCATAAACCAGTTTACCCGCAATGGGTAAAGCGTGCATCAAGGAAATCTAAACTTTCTTTCAAGGGGAAGCGTTCCCTGTCAATAGAACGATCCAGCAGACCGTATGACTTCAAATCATACACAAAAATCCCGCCTGCAAAATGCAGGCGGGATTTTATGGAACGCATTCCCGGTTGGAGGAGAATCGCCGTCAGCGGAATTCCTCGGGGATTTCATCGGTGCCGCTCACCTGGGGCTGTTCGCGCAGGTTGCGCTTGAAAAGCGATTTGCGGCCGGTCTTTTTTCCTTTGCGGCGGCGGTCCTCGCCGTCGAACAGCAGATACATGGTCGGGATAAGGATGAGGGTGAGCAGGGTGGAAACGGTCAGGCCTCCAATGACGACCACCGCCATACTCTGCATCATCTCCACCTCGCCGCCGATGCCGACCGCGGTTGGCAGGAGGCCGAGGACGGTCGTTGTGGTGGTCATAAGGATCGGGCGCAGCCTTGTGCGTCCCGAGAAGATGAGCGCGTCGCGCGCGGGCATACCCTGCTCACGGCGCAGCGTATTGGTATAGTCGATCAGCACGATGGCGTTGTTGACCACAATACCGACCAGCATGATGAGGCCGATGAGGCTGGTCATCGAGATCGACATGCCGGTGAGGATCAGCGCCAGGAACGCGCCGGTCATTGAGAACGGGACGCTCAGCATAACCACAAGCGAGAATTTCATCGATTCAAACTGCATGGCCATGACCACGAACACCAGGAAGATCGCGGTGGCAAGCGCGCCGTAGATGTTGCCAAACTCCTCGTTCATCGTGCGCATGCTGCCCCCGGCTTCCACCGTCACGCCGTCCGGCAGGTCCATCTGCTGCACGCGCGCCACAATCTGGTTCGACAGCTGGGTGGCGGAAGCCCCCTGCGCGGTCTGGCCGGTGACCGAAACCTGATAATCCCCGTCGTAGCGCTGGATCTGGGCGGGGGAGTTGTTATAGACGATCTGTGCCACGTCGGTGAGCGGGACCTGGCCTCCCGAACGGGTGTCGATCATGAGGCCGGAAAGGTCGCTCACGTCCTGGAAACGGTCTTCCGGGTACATGACCTTGACGGAGTACTCCTCGTCGCTGGTCTGCAGATCGGTCGCCTCGATGCCGGAGAGCATGTTTTTGACGGTTGATACGACGGCCGATGGGGTGGTGCCGATTGCCGCGGCCTGCACCGGGTCGACCACGATCTCGGCGCGCGGGCTGCCGTCCGACAGGCTGGTGGAGGCCGAATCGATCCCCTCGGTTGCCTGCATCAGGGCTTTCACCTGATTGGAGGTTTCCTCCAGTACGTCGAGGTTTGAACCGCTCAGGTTGATGGTGACGCCGCTGGAGCCAAAGGACATGGAACTGCGTTCCTCCACCTCGACCGAGGCGTTGTCGATATCCGAGGTGAGTTTTCGCATCTGGGTGATAAAATCGGCAGTGCTCATCGAGCGGTCGTCTTTCAGATAGACGGTGAGGCTTGCCGAACCGCCATTGCCGCGCATCGAATAACTTTCGACATCCGGCTGTCCAGAGACAATCTCTTCGACCTGGGTCATGATTTCGTCGGTCGCGTCGATGTTGAGCCCTGTTTTGGTCGTGACTGAAATACTGATCGAGCCTTCATCGCTCGATGGCATGAGCTCCATATCGATCTGGGTAAACATCACAGCCGTGCTCGCGAGCAATGCGATCGCGACGATGATAACGACGATCTTGTGGCTGAGCGCACGCCCAAGGAATGCTGCGTAAACCCGCTCGAGCTGATGCAGCTGTGTGTTGACGAAGGAATGTTCCTTTTCGACCGGCTTCATCCGTACGAACAGGAGCGGCACCATGGTGAGCGCCGAAATGAGCGAAGCGGTCATCGAGAAGACGATGGTGAAGCCAACCTCCTTGAAGAGCTGGCCGGACATGCCTTCCATCAGCGAGATCGGCAGGAAAACGACGATGGTGGTGAGGGTGGAAGCGATGACGGCGGAATTGACAAGGTTTGCGCCCTGGATGGCGCTCTCCTCAAACGAGCGGACACCGTCGCGCGCCCGAAAACAGCTGTCGAGCACAACGATTGAGTTATCCACCATCATGCCGATGCCGACGACCAGGCCGCCGAGCGACATGATGTTGATGGTCATGCCGAAGCAGGCCATGAGCACAAGCGCCGCGAAAACCGAAAGCGGCATCGAGGTGGCGACGATGAGCGCCGCGCGCCAGTCGCCGAGGAAGAGCACCAGGACGAGCATGGCAAGCGTAAGGCCCAGGACGAGCGTCTGCACAACGTTCATGATGTTTTCGAAGATGGTTTCACCGGAGTTGTTCGTGATGGTGACCGCAAGGCCCAGGCCCTGCTGGTTCAGCTCGTCAACCACCTCCACGATCTCGTCGCAGACTTCGATTGTGTTGGCGCTCTGGTTTTTCGAGACCGAAAGGGAGATGTTGTCCATGCCGTTATAACGGCTGATGGAGGACCTGGTTTCTTCCGCCATAGAGATGGTTGCCACATCCGATACATGGATGATGTCGCCGGAGGGAAGGGAAATCGGGATGGTTTCAAGGCTTTCATAGGTGTCGTAGCTGACGCCGCCCTGCAATGTCAGCTCGATCTGGCCGCGGTTGATCGTGCCGGCGGTGGTGTTGAAATCCGCGCTGGCAATGGCGGAGGAAACGTCGGTCATTGAAAGGCCGTACTGGTTCATTTCCTCCTCGCGCAGGAGCACCTGGACATATTCGCGCTTACCGCCGCGCATGCTGACTTCCGATACGCCGGAGATCTTCTCAATCTCTGGGACAACGGTGTTTTCAATATAAGTATAGATATTGTCGCTTGCATTGGTGGAGATCGAAAGATCCATGATGGAAGAGGAGTCCATGCTCATCTCCATAATGGTGGGATCGTCGCAGCTGTCCGGCAGCCGCAGCCGCTGGAGTGCTTCGTTGATCTCGTCGTATTTTTCGTCCATGTCGGTGCTGTAGCCGAATTCCAGCATGGTCATGGAAGAGCCCTCGGAAGAACGGGAGGTCATGCTGTCCACGTCGCTGACAGTGGAAAGGGCGGATTCGACGACGTCGGTGACGAGGCTGTCCACCTCCTCCGGGGAAGCGCCCTCATAGCGGGTCATTACCATAAAGACAGGCATTGACATTTCCGGAGTGGATTCCATCTCCATGTCAAAAACCGAGGAAATCCCAAAGAAGAGCAGGCACATCACGCACATCAGGACCGAAACCGGCCGCGTGACGGATAATTTTGGAAGTGTCATGGGCGGTTAATCCTCCTGTGCGGGCATTTCGGGAGCGTTGGGGGCTGCGGCGGCGTCCGGCGCATCAGTGCCTTTCGCGGACCGGCTTTCAGTCGGCTCGGCTCCAGGGGCGCTGTCGGGCGCGGCGGCGGGGGCTTCCTGGCCTTCTGCAAGTTCCACAGCCGCCCCGTCCTTCAGGTCGGGATGCCAGGTGGTGATGATCTCGCTGTCAAGCGAAAGCCCGGACACGGCAACAACCGTTTCAGAGTTGGACATGCCGGTTTCAAAATCCGTGCGGTGGGCTTTGCCGTCCGCATATGTAAAGACGTAAGCCTGGCCGTCGTCATAATAGACCAGGTCGATCGGGACGAGGATGGCGTCCTCCACCTTCTGGGTGGCCGCGGCCACCTTGACCGAAACGCCGGTGAGCAAGCTGCCGTCACCATCCTCAATACGGGCCTTGATGGGGAACAGGCCGGTGGAATCGTCCGCTTTGGAATCGATCTCGATGATGGTGGCCGTATATTCCTTACTGCCCTTGGTCACGGTGACTTCGTCGCCGATCGAAAGGGCGGTGGCGGCGTCGGCCGACGCGTTAAACTTGACGGTGAGGGTGTCCTTGTTGGAGATGACGAAGGCCGCGTTTTGGGTGGAGGCGGGTTCGTTGGCAGTGATGTTTTTTGATTCGATTACGCCGGAGATCGGCGCGTAGACCTTGTATTTATCGAGCGAGGAGGCGCTCTGCTCGAGCGAGAGCTGCGCGGATTTGAGCTCCGCCTCGGTGGCCTTCTCGGTGTCCTCATACGAGCCGCCGGTCACGAGATTGTAGTTGTCGAGCGCCTGCTGGTAGTTGGTTTTGGCGGTGTTATAGGAGTTGCGCAGATCACGGGCCTCGCTGTCCTCATCTGCCTCGAGATCCTTGACAGCGTTGTAATACATCGAATAATCCTGGTACGCCTGGCTGTATTTTTCTTCATAATCGGCGATTTCTTTTTCGATGGCCTCCTTTTCAGCCTCCCCCGCTCCGGCGAGCTTATCCTTCAGCTCGTCGATCGTCTTGTCGTAGGCCTGCATATTGTCCTGCGCTTTCTGCGCGGCGCGTTCGGCCGAGAGCAGGCTGTCGTCATAGCCATCGTTATAGTCCTTCAGTTTCAGACGGGCATTATTGAGGTTCTGCTGCGCCGATTCGAGCTGCGACTTTGCGGAAGCAACCTTCGATTCGTAGTTGCTGCCGAGGGTGGTATCGGCGCTGATCTGTTTCTGTTCATAGCTGGCCTGCGCGATCTGATAGGCGAGCTGCGCGTCGGTGTCGTCGATTGTGAAGAGAAGTTCTCCCTTCTGCACGGTTTGGCCAGCTTCAAAATAGATTTCGGTCACCTTGCCGCTGGTCTCGGGGTAGACGCTGACGCTTTCAGCTGGCTCGATCTTACCGATGAACTCGGTGCTCCGGGTGAGGCCGCCGGTGGTGGGCGTCTGCAATTTTACGCTGATGACGCTTTCGGAGAGCTCGACTTGCCCCATATTTCCTCCGCCGGGACCGCCCATCCCGCCGCCGGGGCCGCCGCCCGCAGCGAAAACGACCGTGGATACAGCGACCGCGCCGAGTGTGAGAATCGCGATGCCGGAGGCAAGTTTCTTTTTGCTCAACGATATTTTCATGTTAAACGCTCCAATCTCCAGATGATGTAGGGTTTCTCAGATTGCCCGCGGGACGGTCTGCCGGGGATACTCCCCGTCCCAGCGGAACAGATATCCCGTTTTGCGTACCGCGGCGATGGATGTGCGATAGGGTCCAAGCTTTGCGCGCAGAGCGGTGATGTGAGCGCGCAGGGTGTGCAGCAGCGTTTCGTCCGACCGTCCCCAAACGGCCTGCATCAGCTGTTCACAGCTCACTGGCCGGTTTTGGTTTTTGACAAGGCAGCAAAGCAGGCCGAATTCGAGCGGCGTCAGGGCGAGCGGTTTGCCGTCGCACAGGGCGCGCCTCTCATCCGGGAAAAGGCACAATCCGCCAGCGCACAGAGCGGCTTCCCCCCGCCCGGCACGTTCGAGCAGTGCGGAAAGTTTTGCCGCGAGCAGGCCCGGTTTGCCGCTTTCAATGAAGTAGACGCCGGAACGGTTGCGCAGGTCGCGGATCCATCGCTTGTTTTCCGCAGGGGAAACGACAATGATCGTGGGAACTTCCAGAAACCTTCGGATACCGCGACTGGCGTCAAACGAAGGGCGCAACCCGAGCGAGGCGCCGAATACGACTGCGGCGGGCGGCGGGGATAGCGCCTGCGGGATCTGACCGAGCCCCTGTGCGAAGACGGGGAAGAAGCCCTGCCGCCAGAGACATACCGCAAGCGGGCGGCAAAGCGCCATATGGCTTTCAAAGATCAGAATCCTGATGCATATCACCTCCCGGCGAAAATCACTTCACCTATTTTTGAGCTTGAATGTGGGCGAAAGTACAAAAAATTATGAATAAATTGTGTCGTTTCCATAAATATTTTGAATACGAAAGGAAAAAGAAAAACGCGCCATTCCCGTTTTGGGAATGGCGCGTTAGATGTGCCGGTGTTTTAGGTGTTTTCCACGGCTGTTTTGGCCGCTGGTGCGCTGGCGAAGATATAGGTGCCGAGCTGGCGCACCTTGAGGCGAAAGACAAGCTCGTCGTTTTCATTTTCACAAAATTTGCCTTTGCCTGTGATGTCGGTGAGGATTCCATCAATCTCTTCGTAGACGGCGATGGCCTCCGTTTCAATGGACGGATCTCCGTCCTCATTGAGATAGGGGACGTTCAGATCGAGCGTCGCGCGGGACACAGCGGAAATCTCCGGATTGCCCACAAAACTGCGGATAAAAGCGTCCTGGCCCGCGAACCGGCCGGCGTAATCGGAATGGTTCCATCTGGTGGAAAGCTTCGGATAGTAGATCTTTACATTGCTGTCTGCGGTAAAGTACAGTACCGCGAGGGTGTTGTTTTCATCCGTCCAGGTGACTTCGTTGTCTTCATTTTTCACAGGTTTTGCAACCATGCCGCCGTCGCCCGCTGAAAAGTCCCGGTCCCCGCGAAGCGTTTCATTTGTGAGGTAGAAAGCGGGGGAAAGAAAGGTGGCTTCGGCGCCTTTTGGCACGATCACCGCCCCGTTTTCCCGAATTTCCTTTTTGGCCTTAACCGTCACCTTTATCTGAATTTTGGTTTCGCTGTCGTCGTTCGTTTCCCGCAGAGAGATTTCCGCAAAGGATTTGCGTGTGCCGCTCAGCGCGGACTCCTGCGCCCCCGAAAAAACACTGTAGGCGTTATCGAGTTTCTTCTCAAGCCATTTGGCGGAGAGAACCTGTTTGCCGCCTTTCTCTTTGGCAATCCTGACCGAGAAAAACGCATCGTTCAGCGTGGCCGAGAACGGATAATAGTACACTTTGTTGTCCGAACGAACCGCGTCGTTGCCGGACGCGGCGGAAAGGAGCTTGGACGTTTTGTCCACGAACAGGCTGGACGCGTCCGAGGTCGGCGCAAGATATGCGCGCAGTTTCGCTTCGGCGGTATCCGGGACAGGTTCGGGCCCCGGTCCGGAAACGGAAAAATGCTCCCGGACGGAAACCTCATAGTTTCCGCCGCCCAGGCCGTTCACCGACATAACTTCCCAGCCGTCAAAGTCCGTTTCGTCTTCCACCCGGTCGCAGGAACCGAGCTGCTCAACCTGCGCAAGGGTATAAAGCGTGCGGTCTGCTATCGGGTCGCCGATGATATCGTCGCGGTAATAGTAGGAGATGGAACCGCCCGCGCCGATTTCAACCGTATCGCCGGGCTGCAAAATCTGCCCGGCTGAGAGGCCGCCAGGATGGTAGCTTGCCGCGGCGGCAACGGCAAGGCTGAAAGCGCCTGTGAAAATACAGGAAATGGCGGCAAGCATGAGCAGGCCGCGGAAGAAAGGATGCTGTCTGAGCCGGACCATAATAAAATCCCCCTTGTGATATTGTCCAGATCAGTATAGAAAAGCGCCGCGCTGCTGTCGATTTCCCATATTCCCAATTGCTTCTGAAATTGGGAACAGAAGGAAAATTTTGTCGAAATTTGTCGATTTTGAACAAAGAAAAACGGCCCCGGCAATTCGCTTCGGGAGCGTGTGAAAAGATTGTACGGGGATTGTAAGAAAAACGGAAAATTATATGACAACAGGAAAGCCCCGCCAATGGCGGGGCGAAGGTCCGGATCTGCTGGGCGGGTTACGCCACGGCCCATTTGCGCAGTTCCCGCAGGAAGGTGCGGTCGTCTGTGACGACTTTGACCGGCTTGCTGTAATCGAGCGCCATGAGACCGAGCACGGATTTTGCATCTGCGATGCTGCCGTCAACAGTGTGCACGCCAATATCCTGTGCGGACTGCATCGCTAGGAACATGAACTGGCGCAGGTCCTCCGCGGATTGGAGCATTACTTCTTTTGTGGTCATTTTGATAGCCTCCTTTTGCGTCAAAGCTGTTAAATATTTATCAATTTCTTGATATCATTAAACACCATCGGGATTAAAATGTCAATATACACAATTAACAAAATTGAATTTGCGCAAAATAGATAAAATTAGCACTCGAAATATATGAGTGCTAAAAATTCTGTAAACAATTCATGAATTCCGATCTCCCTTTCTTGACATCCTGAAAAAATGTGGTACATTATAGTTGTTGGCACTCGGAGATTATGAGTGCTAAGCGGACTTTGCTCAGTTGTGGAATGTGAGGTGTATGCGATGAAGCTCGACTTGAGAAAACTGAAAATCCTGACCGCGATCGTCGAGACTTACATCGATACCGGCGAGCCTGTCAGCTCCAAGATGCTGGCGCAGAAACTTGATATCAACGTCTCGCCCGCGACCATCCGCAACGACATGGCGGCGCTTTTTGATATGGGATTCCTTGAGCAGCCGCACACTTCCGCCGGACGCGTCCCCTCCCACCTGGGTTATCGGATTTATGTCGATCAGCTGATGCACTGCAAACCGCTGTCTGATGAGGAGCGCGGCGAGATTGACGCGCTTTTCAATGTGCATAACCCCGACCCGGACCGGCTTTTGGAGGATGCCGCGCAGGCGCTCGCGGATTACACCAACTGCGCGACCGTTTCCACCACGATCACACCGAAAACAGTGCGCGTCAAGCATATCGAAATTGTTCCGGCGGGCGTGCGCACGGTGGTCATCCTGGTCATCGCCTCGAACGGCGTCATCCGCGACAAGGTCTGCCGGGTGGATTTCGGCATCACCGCGGAGCTGCTCGAATTTATCAATAAGTTTATCAACGGCCGTCTGGTCGACAAATCGGTCAACGACATCTCCCAGTGGTACATCAATTCGGTTGCGGTCACGCTGGGCGAATATTCCCGGCTGTTTACCCCGATTCTGGCCACCGTTTACGAGCTCTGCAAAGAGATCGATGAAGGCCAGTTCTATACTTCCGGCGGGACCAACCTGCTGGGATATAAGGAGTTTTCCGATGTGGCGCACGATTTGCTGCTCACCATGCAGAACCGCGACCATCTGCTTGGCGTTATCGGCTCGAAGGACGACGCCGTTTTCATCACCATCGGCAAGGAAAACAGCCGAAGCGAGCTGGCCGACACGTCTGTGGTGGTCACCCGTTACTCCATCGGAAAGCAGAACGCGGGCGCGATTGGCGTAATCGGCCCGGTCCGGATGGATTACGCAAAGATTATCCCGCATCTTGAATATTTTTCGCAGACATTAGGGAAATTATTGGCGGAGACTTTTGAACAGGATGCGTAATAAAAACACATAGAAGGTAGGGAACAGATTGTCTCAGAAGCATAAGCATGAGCAGCCCATAGGCGAGGCGGACGAGGTCCAGGAACAGACGCAGCCGGAAGAAAAGACTCCGGAAGCGTCCGAGGAAACCGGGGAAGAAAAACAGCCGGAAGCGGAGCGCAAAGAGCCTGAAAAGACCGAGACGGAACTGCTGGAAGAGCAGGTTTCGCAGCTGGGTGACAAGCTGCTGCGCACGATGGCCGAGTATGACAACTTCCGTAAGCGCAGCCAGAAGGAGAAGGAAGCGATTTACCCGCAGGCAACCGCAAATGCGGTGGCGCAGTTCGTTCCGATCATCGATACGTTTGAACGTGCGCTCGCGGTGGAATGCGCGGACGCGGAGTTTAAAAAGGGCGTGGAGATGATCCTGCAGAACTTTAAGGATGTGCTCGAAAAGCTCGGAGTCGAAGCGTTCGGCGCTGCGGGCGAGCAGTTCAATCCGGATCTGCACAACGCTGTGATGCACATTGACGATGAATCGCTTGAGACGAACATCATCACCGATGTGTTTCAGAAGGGATATAAAATCGGCGACCGGATCATCCGGCACGCGATGGTCAAGGTCGCAAACTGACCAGGGGGCGCTTTTGAAAAGTCCCCTTTGAAGCCCCTCGGGGCTTTCGGTCCTGCCGCGCCGCGAAGATCTTAAAGTGTTTTGTCGACCTTTTTAAAGGCTGGGGACATGGGGGCCGGCCTTTCCCGCGGGCCCTGCTTCAGGCGGTTTTTTTGCTGCTTTTTCAAGGAAAAGAAAGCAGGCATTCACCACGTTAAAATTTATTCCAATATATATGGAGGGCATTCATTATGGGAAAAATCATCGGTATTGACCTTGGTACTACAAATAGCTGTGTAGCGGTTATGGAAGGCGGCGAGCCGGTCGTCATCGCGAGCGCGGAAGGCAATCGCACGACCCCTTCGGTCGTTGCATTCTCGAAAACCGGCGAGCGTATGGTCGGCCAGGTTGCAAAACGCCAGGCGATCACCAACCCGGACCGCACGATTTCTTCGATTAAGCGCCACATGGGCACCGATTTTAAGGTGTCGATCGACGGCAAAAACTACACTCCGCAGGAAATCTCCGCGATGGTCCTGCAGAAACTGCGTGATGACGCGGAAGCTTACCTCGGCGAGAAGGTCACCGAAGCGGTCATCACGGTCCCGGCGTATTTCTCCGACGCGCAGCGCCAGGCAACCAAGGACGCGGGCCGCATCGCGGGACTTGATGTAAAGCGCATCATCAACGAACCGACCGCCGCGGCGCTCGCCTACGGCATCGATAAGGAAGCCGATCAGAAGGTCATGGTTTATGACCTCGGCGGCGGTACCTTTGATGTTTCGATCATCGAGATGGGCGACGGCGTGCAGGAGGTGCTCGCCACCAACGGCAACACCCGCCTGGGCGGCGACGACTTCGACCAGCGCGTCATCGATTTCCTGGCAGATTCCTTTAAGAAAGAAAACGGCATCGATCTGCGCGGCGACAAGATGGCCATGCAGCGCCTGAAAGAAGCAGCGGAAAAGGCGAAGATCGAGCTTTCCGGCATGACCCAGGCGAACATCAACCTGCCGTTCATCACGGCGGACGCGACCGGCCCGAAACATCTCGATGTGACCCTGTCCCGCGCGAAATTCAATGAATTGACCGCCGACCTGGTCGAAGCGACCATGGTGCCGGTGCGCAAGGCGATGGCCGACTCCGGCCTCAAGGTTTCCGACCTCGACAAGGTGCTGCTGGTCGGCGGTTCGACCCGTATCCCGGCTGTGCAGGAAGCGGTCAAGGCGTTCTGCGGAAAAGACCCGTTCAAGGGCATCAATCCGGATGAGTGCGTCGCGGTCGGCGCGGCGATCCAGGGCGGCGTGCTCGGCGGCGATGTAAAAGGCCTGCTGCTGCTCGATGTCACCCCGCTTTCCCTGGGCCTTGAGACCCTTGGCGGCGTCTGCACCAAGATCATCGAGCGCAACACCACCATCCCGACCAAGAAATCGCAGATCTTCTCCACCGCCGCGGACGGCCAGACTTCGGTCGAGATCCACGTCCTGCAGGGCGAGCGCGAGATGGCCAAGGATAACAAGACCCTCGGCATGTTCCGGCTCGACGGTATCCCGGCGGCTCCGCGCGGCGTGCCGCAGATCGAAGTCACCTTCGACATCGACGCCAACGGCATCGTGCACGTGACCGCGAAGGACCTCGGCACCGGTAAGGAGCAGAACGTCACCATCACCGCTTCGACCAATATGTCCAAGGACGACATTGACAAAGCGGTTAAAGATGCGGAAGCATTTGCGGAAGAGGACAAGAAACGCCGCGAGGAGATCGACGTGCGAAACGGTGCGGATCAGATGGTTTATCAGTGCGAGAAGGCGCTGACCGACCTGGGCGACAAGGTTTCCGCCGACGAAAAATCCCGCGTGCAGGCGAAGGTCGACGCGCTGAAGGAAGCCCTCAAGGGAACCAACGTCGAAGAAATCAAAGCAAAACAGGAAGAGCTGCAGAAGGACTTCTATGAGATGTCATCCAAGATGTACCAGCAGGCGCAGGGCGCCCAGGGCGCGGCCGGCCCGGACATGGGCGGCGCGGACGCCGGCGCTGGAGCGGCTCCCGGCGGCGATTATGTCGACGCGGATTACAAAGAGGTTGACGAGGACGACAAAAAATAATACAATAAGCAGGTGCGTTCAGGCGGGGGTAATCCTCCCGCCTGAACCTGTGAACGCAGATAAACAGGGGTGAGGCATATGGCTGAAAAACGGGACTATTATGAAGTATTGGGCGTGTCCAAGGACGCATCCACGGACGACCTGAAAAAAGCATACCGCAAGCTTGCAAAGCAGTATCACCCCGACATGAATCCGGGGGATAAGACCGCCGAGGCAAAATTCAAAGAGGTTAACGAGGCCTATGAGGTCTTAAACGACCCGGCAAAACGCCAGCGCTACGACCAGTTCGGGCACGCGGGCGTCGACCCGTCCTATGGGGCGGGCGCCGGCGGGGCGGGCTTTGGAGGCGGCTTTGGCGGTTTCGACGTGGGAGATATCTTCGAAAGCTTCTTTGGCGGAAGCGGCTTCGGCGGCTTTGGCGGGGGCGGGCGCACCCGCAACCCGAATGCGCCGATCCGCGGCAACGATGTCAATATCACCATCAACCTGTCGTTTATGGACGCGGCCAAGGGCTGCAAGCAGCAGGTGCAGGTGCAGCGGCTTGAAAAGTGCGATACCTGCGACGGTACCGGCGCCAAGAAGGGCACCGCCCCGGAAACCTGCCCGGAATGCGGCGGCACCGGTCAGGTGCGCGTCCAGCAGCGTACGCCGATCGGCGTGATCCAGACCACCCGAACCTGTACAAAATGTTCCGGCAAGGGTAAGGTCGTCAAGGAGCCGTGCAGCGACTGCCGCGGAATGGGGCGCGTGCGCCACACCCGGACGCTGGAGGTTTCGGTCCCGGCTGGTATCGACGACGGGCAGACCTTTGTGCTGCGCGGACAGGGTGACCACGGCCTCAACGGCGGCCCGGCGGGCGATGTGAACATCATGGTAAACCTGCGGCCCGACCCGCTCTTTGAGCGCGACGGATTCGACGTCTGGTGCGACATCCCGATCACCTTCTCGCAGGCGGTGCTGGGCGATGAGATCACCGTTCCCACCATCGACGGCAAAGTGAAATATGACGTGCCGGAGGGCACGCAGTCCGGAACGGTATTCCGCCTGCGCAATAAGGGCATTCCGTATGTGAACGGGCGCGGACGCGGCGACCAGTATGTCAAGGTGAATATCGAGGTTCCGCGTAACCTGACCGGCAAGCAGAAAGACGCGCTTAAGGAATTTGAAAAGCTTTCAAGCGACAAAAACTATGAAAAGCGCAAAAGCTTTTTCGATAAGCTCAAAGATGCGATGAAATAAATGGAAAACCGCGTGAAACAGTCGTTTCACGCGGTTTTTTACTGGATAAAATCCATCCGGATTTTACGGGTGGATTTTACCCGCGCATTATTATATAATGTATCATGAAGTAGCTTGCGCAAGGACAAAAAGAAAGAGAGGGCAAAACGGATGCAGTACAGCGAAGTCAAGCTGAAAATTGCGACCAGGGATGCGGAAACAGCGGCGGCGATCGCAAACCTGGTGGTGCCGTACGGGTTATATATCGAGGATTACAGCGACATCGAAGAACTCGCGCCGCAGATCGCGCACGTCGATCTGATCGAACAGGAGCTTCTGGAACGCGACCGCGAACACGCGGTGATCCATTTTTACATCGCGCCCGAGGAAAACCCGATGGAAGCGGTTTCGTTTGTGAGCGAACGCCTCGGCGCGGCCGGGATCGGTTTTTCGGTGGAGAGCGAGAAGGTGGATGAGGAAGACTGGGCTACAGCCTGGAAAAAATATTATTACCCCACCAAGGTCGGGGAGCGGCTGGTTGTCTGCCCTTCGTGGGAGACTTACGCGCCAAAACCGGGGGAGGTGGTGCTCACGATGGACCCGGGCATGGCTTTTGGCACCGGAACCCACGACACCACCCGGCTCTGTATGCAGCTTTTGGAAAAATACGTCTCACCGGGTGCGCATCTGCTTGATGTGGGCACCGGCAGCGGCATTCTGGCGGTGGCGGCGCTGCTGCTGGGAGCTGAAAGCGCGGTGGGGATCGACATTGACGAGGTCGCGGTGCGGGTCGCAAAGGAGAACGCCGAAGCCAACGGTGTGGCGGACAGGGTGGAATTTCTGGCAGGGGATCTGACCGCGAAGGTGGACGGAAAATTTGCGGTTGTTACCGCGAATATCGTTGCGGATGTGATTATCCGGCTGATCCCCGACCTGGAACGGTTCCTGCGGCCGGACAGCGTTTTTATCGCGTCGGGTATCATCGACACCCGCGCTGGAGATGTGACCGGCGCGCTGGCCGCCGCGGGCTACGAAGTGGTCGAGCGCCGGGAATCGGGCGGATGGGTGGCGCTGGCCGCCAAACAACGGGGATAGCCGTGCGGGCCGGGGAAGCTGTACCGCGCAATTCCCTGCGTTTTTTTGAAAAAAACGCATAAAACTTTTGATTTGGTGAGAATTATGCCGAGATTTTTTACAGGACAGGTGAATGAACAGAATGCCGTCATCGACGGCGAGGACGCGCGGCATATCGCGTTGTCGCTGCGGATGAAGGTGGGAGAAAGGCTTACCGTCTGCGACGGGGACGGCCGGGACTATCAGTGCAGGATCGCGTCGGTTCAGCCGGCGCGGGTGGAGCTCACGGTGGAAGCGGTGGAACCGTCTGCAGGCGAGCCGGGCGTGTTTGTCACACTGTATCAGGCGATGCCCAAAGGCGATAAATTTGAAACGATTGTGCAGAAAGCGGTCGAGCTTGGAGTGGGAAAGATCGTACCGGTGCTGACCCGGCGCTGCGTCTCCCGGCCGGATGGAAAATCGATGGCAAAGAAGCTGGAGCGGTACCGCAAGATCGCGGCCGAAGCCGCAAAGCAGTGCGGCCGCGGCCGCGTGCCGGAAGTGGAGCCGCTCTGTGAATTTCCCGAGGCGGTTGCCCGCATGAAACAGGACGCGCTTGCGATCCTGTTTTATGAGAATGCGGACGAACCGCTGAAGGCTCTGCTGGAACGCAGGCTTGGGAAAAGCGTGTCGGTTCTGGTGGGCAGCGAGGGCGGTTTTGAGCCGTCCGAAGCCGCTTATGCAAAGGAAAACGGGCTGGTCTCGCTTTCGCTTGGCAGCCGGATTCTGCGGTGCGAAACTGCGCCGCTCGCGGCAGTCACCGCGATCCTTTATCAGGCGGGGGATATTTAACCAGCCGCGCGGGATACTAACAGATGAGGTGAACGCATAGTTATGAAACGGATTGTTTCGATGGCATTGGCGGTTGCGCTGTTGGCGGCCTGCACGCCGCGCAGCGCCGGCACGCCGAATCATTCGGCGCCGCAGCCTGAAAAGCAGGCGGCTTCTTCCGAAAGATCGGAGCCGTCAAGCCGGATATCCGAGATCGATTCTTCCGAAACGGTCGGAAGCTTGCCGGAAGGAGCTGTCCCGTCCGCGGCAAAGCCGGAAGAAGGGACGGAGGACTGGATGCTGCTTTTGGTCAATGCGCAGAATGGCATTGATGCGGATTACGAACCGGAGCTCGCCGAGGTCCAGAACGGTTACCGGATGGATGTGCGGGCTGTCCCGGCTTTGCAGCGGATGATCGCGGATGCAGCTGAGGAGGGGGTCGATCTGCTGGTCTGTTCGGCCTACCGGCCGTATTCTTCGCAGGAACGCAATTTCAATAACAGCATCCAGACCTATCTGGCGCAGGGCTACAGCCAGGCAGATGCCTACGCGATGACAGCGGCGTATATCGCGGTGCCGGGCTACAGCGAGCATCAAACCGGGCTTGCGGCGGACATTGTGACGCCGGCCTACCAGACGCTTGACAGCGGTTTTGCCGAGACTGCAGCTGCGAAATGGATGGCCGCGCATGCGGCCGAGTACGGATTCATCCTGCGCTACCCGAAGGATAAGACCGAAATCACCGGGATTGCCTATGAGCCGTGGCATTTCCGCTATGTGGGAGAAACGGCCGCGCGGGAGATTACGGACGCGGGGATTTGCCTCGAAGAATATCTCGACAGATAGGAGGTGGCGCCGCTGGATAAGGTTGCCTTTGCGAACAAGGCCACCCGGCTGATCGGCGGCAGGAACGGGGCGACAATGGTTGCGGCCGCTTTTGTGGCGGTGGCGGTGGCTGTTGGAGCCGGGATTTTTCTTGCGGACAGGGTGGACAAAATGCAGGAAGAACTGAAAAACAGCCAGTTTGTTGCGGCTCTGACCGCCTCCGGAGAAAAGAGCAGGATCACGCAGATTCTGGCCGACCCGGAAAGTTCCGAACTGTTTTTGAAATATGTCAACGCGATGGCGGCTGTGCTTACAAACCTTGAGCAGTCGCCGGCCGAGCAGTTCAAGCAGTTTGAAGCGATCCTGGCCGCGCAGGAGGCCTCAGGGGTGAAAATCGAAAGCTTTCTGTGCGACGATCCGGCGGGACGGCTGCAGATGCTGTCGGTGCAAGCGCGGGGCGCGCCGCAGGCGGCAAAGGCTTTTCAGGAAAGCCTGGGTGCGTCCGGGTGTTTTTGTGAGACGGAACTTTCCGTCAATCGTGAAGAAAATGGGCAAGAGTTCACAATCAACTGCTATTTTTCACATGACGATTTATGAAAAATCCACGAAAATATAGAAAGTTTACATAATTATCACACTTCTAACAGACTCTTTTGGCGCAATGTGATAAAATTTGTATGATCGGAAGTATAGGCTTTTTATGGATCGTCGCATTCCCGGTTACAGCTTCACCCTCGGCAAAAAACAGGAGGCCTGGTTTCTTTTCGCGCTGGTTGCATCCGCGCTGGTACTGCGGCTGATGATCGCTTACACAAGCGTACACTACTTCGACTTGAGCTATTATGTCGGATGGTCGGCGGGGGTGGAGGAGGATTTCTTCGGCGCCTACAACAACATTGGAAATCTCGATTACCCCCCGTTGTTCCTTTTTCCGCTTTTTTTGACGGGGAAGCTTCTGGCGCTGGATGCGGTCGCCTCCTTCGATCCTTATGCCATGCTGGCGCTCAAAGGCTGGCAGATGCTCTTTGATCTCGCAATTATTCCGCTGCTTTACCTGGTACTCAAAAAGGTGGACCGGCTGGCGGCGCTTGGATGCGCGGCGCTCTGGGCGGTCAATCCGACCGCTATCTTCAACTCCTCCTATTGGGGGCAGACCGACTGCATCATGATGTTTCTTCTGGTGCTGGCTTTCTGGCTGCTGACCGAACGCAGACCGGTGCCGGCGGGCGTGGTAATGACGCTGGCCTGCCTGATGAAATTTCAATCTCTCTATTTCGCGCCGCTTTTTGCCCTTGCGCTGCTGACCATGCGGTTCCCGTGGAAACGGGTGGCCCTTGCGGCTGGAGCGGGGATGGGAACCGCGCTGGCCGTATTTTTCCCATTCATGGTGCGTTCCGGATGGAATCTGCCGTGGAAAATCTATTTCGGCGGTTTTGAACAATACCCGGGCGCGGCGCTCAATGCGTTCAACCTTTATTCAGCGCTTGGCGCGAACTTTTTGCATGTGGACACGGTCCTTTACCAGCCGGTCACCGCGGGCGGGCTTTCCGCGTTTATGCTGGCCGCTTCGCTGGCTGCGTTGGTGGCGTGGTATTTCACCGCCGCCGAAAAAAGCGTGTGGCTTCTGGGCTTCGCATTTATGCAGACCATCTTCCTGTTCACCGCCCGGATGCACGAGCGGTATCAGATCCCGGTGCTCATTTTTGCGCTGATCGCCAGCGTCTGCCATAAAAGCAGAGCGCTCTTCGCGGGCTATCTCGCGCTCACGGGCATGACCTTCCTCAACCATTTCCTCGTGTTCGAGCAGGTGTTCGCAGGCGCGGAAAAACACGCATGGATGGTCCATTTCGATGAAATCCTGCGCAGCCTTTCCTTTGTCAACCTTGTCCTCTATTTCGTGCTGCTGGCGGTGGTGCTGCACATCTCTTACCACCGCGTCCGCTTTCGGTTTGCGCATCCGCTGCGTATGCTGCGGGCCGGCAGGCGGCGCAGGCGCGGGAATCCTCCGCCACCGGTAGAGGCATAGAATAAATTGATCTTTTAGAAAGTGGTGAGTCCCATGAACCTATTTTCCCACATCACAATGGGCAGGTATCTTTACGCTTATTTCACGGAGAATATGAATCTGAAGCTGGATAAGGGTACGTTCGTCCGATGGAACTTCCTGCCGGATGTCGCGCCCAGCCTGCTGAAACTTTCCCATTTTAAAAAGGATATCTATGACCTTGTGATGGAAAAGGCCGATTATCTCGCCAGGGAAGGGGAGAACATGTCGACCGAGGAGTTCAGCAAACAGCTTGGGATCCTTTGCCACTTCATGTCCGATTTTTTCTGCTACGCGCACAGCGAGAACTTTGACGGCAGCAAGATCGGGCATCTGAAATATGAAATTTTCATGCAGTTTTATGGCTACCGCCGCCGTGATATGCTACATGCGGTCGATCTGATCTCGAACGCGGCGGAAATCGATCACAGTCTGGCGCTTTATGAGCAGATCAACGAGCTGCACGAGCAATATTCGCAGGTCGCGCCGTCCTATGGCGTGGACTTTGTCTTTTCGCTGACCGCCTGTGTAGATCTGGTGATCGGGATGACCAAATCCCTGGTACCTGCCCACGCGTGATTCGTTCACTTGGAAAAATGGCCGCCGTCCGTTGGACGGCGGTTTTTTTACCGCCGGTTTTGCAGGGAGGCTGGATAAATTCCTGCAAACGGCGCGGGAACCGGCCGCCCGTGGCCCGGCATGCAAGGAAGCGGAAACTTTGATAGGGCTACGGCTGTGCGCGATGGGAGGAGTGAGGGAAAAAAACGGAGAAAAAATTCTATGGACAATGCCGATTTTGTTGCCGGATCTGCTGAATTTGTGGATATATTTTGGAAAACTTCTATAAAACGTATGGAATTTAGGTAAAATTCATAATTCTTTCTAAAACTTGCAGGAATTCCCACAGCATCATTGGCGAAAAAGGCAATGGATTTTGATGCTGATTTGCAATATACTTTTATGGAAACCATATGTTACTTTAAAGCGATAGCGCCCCAAAACCGGGCGCTTTCGCGTATGATGGAGGAAAGAAAAATGAAAAAGTTTCTTGCTTTGGCGCTGTCGGCAGCTCTCGCCGCCAGCGTGCTGACCGGGTGCGGCGGCTCCGGCAGCAATAATTCTTCCGCACCGGCTGCGGATGGCGATTCTGCCGCAAGTGCCCCCGCGGGCGACGCGGCCGCTTCCACCGACCCGATCAAACTCGGCGTGCTTGCGCCGCTGACCGGCAGCGTTTCGGTTTACGGAATCACCACCAAAAACGGCATTGAGATGGCTGTCAATGAGATCAACGCGGCGGGCGGTGTGCTCGGACGTCAGATCGAGATGATGCCCGAAGATGAAAAGGGCGAAGTTCAGGACGCGGTCAACGCGTACAACAAACTGAAAAGCGCCGGGATGGAATTTCTGATCGGCGACGTCACCTCAAAACCGTGCGACGCGGTTGCGAAGATTGCCGCGGCGCCGGGCGACGGAACCCCGATGCTGGCGCCGACCGCGACCGCCGCTTCGGTCACCCAAAACGGCGAAAACATCTTCCGCACCTGCTTCCTCGACCCGTTCCAGGGTGAAGTCATGGCCACCTTTGCCGCGAAGAACCTGGGCGCCAAGAAGGTTGCGGTACTGGCAAACTCCTCTGACGATTATTCGGACGGCATTGCGAAGGCATTCGCTGCCAAGGCGCAGGAGCTCGGCCTGGAGGTTGTCGGAGACGAGCGTTATGGCGCTGATGACCAGGACTTCAAGACCCAGCTGACCAAGATCAATGCGGCCGGCCCGGATGTCCTGATGCTGCCTGACTACTATGAAAAGATCGCGCTGATCGCGACCCAGGCCCGCCAGGTCGGCTTCCAGGGCACCATGCTCGGCGCGGACGGCTGGGACGGCGTGCTGGGTTCGCTCGGCGAAGCGAACGCCTCCGCTGTGGACGGCTGCTATTTCTCCTGCCATTACTTTGTGAACGACGAAGCGGAAGCCGTCAAGAGCTTCGTTGAGAACTACAGAAGCACCTACAACGATGAGCCGACCGCGTTTTCCGCACTGGGTTACGATTCGGTTTACATTATGAAGGCCGCGATGGAAAAAGCCGGTTCGACCGACAAAGCTGCGGTTGTGGAAGCGATGAAAGCCACTGATTATTCCGGCGTCACCGGCCACATGACCTTCGATGAAAACGGCGATCCGGTCAAAACCGCCGCGATCATCAAGCTGCAGGATGGCCAGACTTCTCTGGAGACGCTTCTGACCGCTGAATAATCCGGGATACACAAAGACAGGGCTTTTTTACGAAGGATTTACAGGAAGGCGGGGCTAAGCTTGCCCCGCCTTCCCTTTTCCGTTTATCCGGGGGGCGTTTTTTGGCCCCGAGAAATTTTCTTTTTTTTACAAAGATCTGGCAATTCCGGCAGATATCGTGTAAAATAGACTCTATGGGCGAAAAGACCGCCCGAACCGTTTGCCGTGTGTCTGGCAGCATACGGCGGCGATGCGGTTTATTCCGAATGAAAGGTCAGGTGCCAAATGGACAATCTTATTCTATTTATCAATCAGGTTATTAATGGAATACAGGTTGGCAGCATCTACGCTCTCGTCGCACTGGGCTATACGATGGTTTACGGCATTGTAAAGCTGATTAACTTCGCACATGGCGATTTTATCATGGTGGGAGCCTATGTGTCCCTGTTCAGTATTCCCGTCTTGGTGGGGATGGGAATCCCCGCATGGCTTTGCATCATTATTGCGGTAGCAGCCTGCTCGCTTCTGGGCGTGGTAACCGAGAAGATCGCCTATAAGCCGCTGCGCGGTTCTCCGTCGCTTTCGGTCCTCATCACGGCGATTGCGGTGAGCCTTTTCCTGGAAAATCTTTTCATGATCTTCTTCTCATCCGCGTCCAAGCCGTTTCCGGCGGTCTTTTCCGCGGAAACTATCTCTTTGGGGAAGATCCAGACCAATATGGTGACCATTCTGACCATCGTGCTGTCGGTCGTGTGCATGGTGCTTCTGCAGCTCTTCATCAAAAAGACCCGGATGGGCAAGGCGATGCGGGCAGTCAGCGAGGACGCTGGCGCCGCGATGCTGATGGGGGTCAACAGCAACACCACCATTTCGATGACCTTTGCGATCGGCTCGGGCCTTGCGGCGGTGGCCTCGGTGATGTACTGCTCGGCCTATCCGCTCGCCAACCCATATATGGGTTCGATGCTCGGCCTCAAGGCGTTCATCGCCGCGGTGCTCGGCGGCATCGGCATCATCCCGGGCGCGATGCTTGGCGGTTTTGTGATTGGGCTGGTTGAAAGCCTGACCAAGGCGTATATCTCCTCGCATCTCGCGGACGCGGTCGTGTTCGGCATCCTGATCATTGTGCTGCTGGTAAAGCCGACCGGTATCCTTGGGAAAAACGTCGGAGAGAAAGTGTAGGTGAGCGCGGTGGCAACGGATCGAAATAAGAAAACTTTACAGTCCTATCTGGTGAACGCCGTTTCCGCGGTGCTCCTGTTTGCGGCATTGGCCGCACTGATAAAGACCGGGATTATCGACCAGTATTGGGCGGGCGTCATGATGCTCGTCATGATCAATATTATCCTGGCAACCTCTTTAAACCTGACAACCGGTGTGCTCGGGCAGATTGCGCTCGGCCACGCGGGGTTCATGTCGGTCGGCGCGTACGCTGCCGCGCTTTTCTCGATGAAGATCGCAGAGAGCGGTATGGTGCTGGTTGACGCGGACGGTCCCACAGCAATGGGAACCGGTATCTTTTTGGCTTCGCTCATGGTGGCGGGCGCTGTGGCGGCGCTGTTCGGCCTTGTGGTCGGCATCCCGGCGCTGCGGCTCAAAGGCGACTATCTGGCGATCATTACCCTTGGCTTTGGGGAGATCATCCGCGTCATCATCGAGAACGTCGAGTTCACCGGCGGCGCGCAGGGCCTTTCCGGCATCCCGAAGCTTTCAAGTTTCAACACTGTCTACTGGGTGACGGTGCTCACCATTGCAATTCTGTTTGCGTTCGGGCGTTCCCGCCATGGCCGTGCGATCATCGCGATCCGTGAGGACGACATCGCTTCCGAGGCGTCGGGCATCCCGAACACCTACTATAAAGTGCTCGCATTCACCATGTCCGCCTTCTTCGCGGGTGTAGCGGGCGCGGTCTACGCCCAACAGATGCAGGTGCTCGGCGCGAAAACCTTCAACTTCATGCGCTCGATCGATATCCTTGTGATCGTCGTGCTCGGCGGACTGGGTTCGCTGACCGGTTCGATCCTTTCGGCGATCGGGCTCACCGTGCTGCCGGAGGCGCTGCGCGGCTTCTCCGAATACCGGATGCTCATCTATTCGGTCGCGCTGATCGCGGTCATGATCTTCAAGCCATCCGGTTTGCTGGGAACCTATGAGTTTTCACTCACCAAATTTCTGTGCTGGCTCAGAAATCCCAATAAGCCCAGGCGCGTGAAGAAGGGAGGTGCGCAGAATGGCTAAAACGGTACTTAAGGCAGAGAACCTCGGTATCGCGTTCGGCGGCCTCAAGGCGGTCGAAGGCTTCGAATTGGAGATCGGAGAAAGCGAGCTGGTCGGGCTGATCGGTCCGAACGGCGCGGGAAAGACCACTGTTTTCAACATGCTCACCGGCGTCTACCAGCCGACCGAGGGCGCGGTCTATCTTGACGGGACGCTCATGAACGGCAAAAAGCCGCATCAGGTGGCCAAGGCCGGGATTGCGCGCACCTTCCAGAACATCCGGCTTTTCAAGAAGATGACGGTCCTTGACAATGTCAAGGTGGCTTTTAATCTCAATATGAAATATTCGGTGCTCTCGTCGATCCTGCGCACGCCGCTCGTTTGGCGGGAGGAGGCCGAAATCGACCGTAAGGCCCGGGAACTGCTGGCGGTTTTCCATATGGAAGATCTGGCCGACCATGTGGCGGCAAACCTGCCGTATGGCCAGCAGCGGAAATTGGAAATTGCGCGCGCGCTTGCGACCAATCCGAAGGTGCTGCTGCTCGACGAACCGGCGGCGGGCATGAATCCTACCGAAACGGCCGAGCTGATGGAGACCATCTCGATCATCCGCAAGAAATTCGGGATCTCGATTTTGCTTATCGAGCACGATATGAGCCTTGTCATGAGTATCTGCGAACGGCTGGTCGTCATCGACTACGGCATGATCATCGCGACCGGGACCCCGCAGGAGATTGCGCGCAACCCGAAGGTGATCGGCGCATATCTCGGCGGAGAATAGGAGGAAACGCAATGCTGAATGTCAAAAATCTGAACGTCTCCTATGGCGCGATCCATGCCATCCACGATGTGAGCCTGGAAGTAAACGAAGGGGAGATCGTTTCGCTTATCGGCGCGAACGGCGCGGGCAAGACGACCACGCTGCATACGATCACCGGGCTTAAGAAAGCCACCTCGGGTGAAGTGCTTTTGAACGGGCAGAACCTGTTGGCCACCGACCCATCGAAGATCATCGGGCTTGGGATGGCGCATGTGCCGGAGGGCAGACGGATTTTTTCACAGATGACGGTGGAAGAGAACCTCGAGATGGGAGCATTCATTGTGAAGGATAAATCCCAGATCGAAGCGGATATCGAGAATGTGTACAGTCATTTCCCGCGCCTGCGGGAGCGTTGCAAACAGGCGGGAGGGACCCTTTCGGGCGGCGAGCAGCAGATGCTGGCGATCGGCCGCGCGATCATGTCCCGCCCGAAGATTCTGCTCATGGATGAGCCGTCGATGGGTCTTTCTCCGCTCCTGGTGAAAGAGATTTTCAACATCATTGTGGAGCTCAACCGCACCGGCATGACCATCCTGCTCGTCGAGCAGAATGCGAAGATGGCGCTTTCGATCGCGAATCGGGCGTATGTGCTTGAAACCGGGCGTATCGTCATGAGCGGCGACGCCAAAGAGATGCTCGCGGACGACAAGGTGCGCAAAGCATATTTGGGAATGTAAGCAGCTTTCATATTCAGGCAGGGCCGCGCCCCTGCAAACTTTCTCGAAAGTTTGATCTAAGCCTTTGGACTTTTGGTATCCTTTGGGGAGCGTTATTATGGCGGAACAAAAAACGAATGCGATGCGGATGCTGGATAAAGCGAAGATCCCGTATCAGATTCACACATATGAACACAGCGACGGAAAGATTGACGGCGTGAGCGTCGCGGCAAAACTTGGGCAGGATGTGGACACGGTTTATAAAACGCTGGTGACCCGCGGCGCAAGCCGGGCGAATTATGTTTTTGTCATCCCGGTGGCAAAGGAGCTGGATCTTAAGAAGGCCGCAAAATCGGTTGGGGAAAAATCGGTGGAGATGATCCATGTGGATGAAATCAATAAGACGACCGGATATATCCGGGGCGGCTGCTCACCGGTTGGGATGAAGAAGCTCTTTGTGACAGTTTTTGACGAGGCGGTAAACAGCCTGCCGCGGGTGATCGTGAGCGGCGGGAGAATCGGATGCCAGATCGAGGCCGCGCCGTCTGACCTGCTGCCGCTCGTGAAGGCAAAGACCGCGGATATCACCTTTTAAACTGTTTATTTTTTAACAGATCTTTACATTGACGGAAACTTCAGGTATACTGAACAAAAGAATATGCGGATGATCAATCCGGGAGAGACCGCAAGGCGCCGAAGGGGTACTGCAAGAAACTCTCAGGCAAAAGGACCGGATTGGGACGAAACTCTGGAAAGCCGCAAGGCACCGAAGAAGCAAGCTCCCTTAGGGGCGAATCTTTCAGGTTATCGAACAGAGGCATGCTGAATTTTCAGCATGCCTCTGTTTTTTGTTTATTCTTTGTCAATCAGTGAGGAGGAATCGAAATGGAACAAAAAACGCCGCTCTACGAGGCCCATGTTGCGCGTGACGCCAAAATTGTGCCATTCGCGGGGTATCTTCTGCCGGTGCAGTATCCGACCGGCGTGATTGCCGAACATCTGGCGGTGCGCGAAAGGGCGGGGCTTTTCGATGTTTCCCATATGGGAGAGGTCACGTTCAGCGGCCCGGACGCGCTGAAAAATCTGAACAACCTCATGACCAACGACTTTACCAATATGTACGACGGCCAGGTGCGATACAGCCCGATGTGCAACGACGCGGGCGGCGTGATCGATGACCTGCTGGTCTACCGGGTGGAAGCAGAGAAATACCTTGTGGTGGTCAACGCGGCAAACCGGCAGAAAGATGTCGATTGGATGCGTGCGCATATCGGGGGCGACATGCGGATGGAGGACATCTCCGACCAGGTCGCGCAGGTCGCGCTCCAGGGACCGCATGCGCATATGATCCTTTCAAAACTCTGTGCGCCAGGCAGCATTCCACAGAAATATTATTCCTTTGTGGAAAACGCGGCGGTTAAAATTCCCGGCGGCATGGGTGGAGACGGCCCCATCGCGGTATTTACAAGCGGTGGGCAATCCGAGCGGGCGAAGCCCGCCGAGGTCACCTGCATCATCTCAAAAACCGGATACACCGGCGAGGATGGTTATGAACTTTACTGCGACGCGCAGGACGCGGTGTTCCTCTGGGACGCGCTGCTCAAGGCGGGTGCGGAGGACGGTCTCATACCCTGCGGGCTGGGAGCGCGGGATACCCTGCGGCTGGAAGCCGCGATGCCGCTTTATGGGCATGAGATGGATGAAACGGTGACGCCGCTCGAGACTGGACTTGGCTTCGCGGTGAAGCTGAAGAAAGCGGATTTTCTTGGGAAGACGGCTCTGGAAACCCAAAATCCCCCGCCGCGTAAACGGATCGGGCTTAAAATGACCGGGCGCGGCATCGCGCGGGAGCGCTGTGAAGTCTTTCAGGATGGAAAGCCCATCGGCTTTACAACGTCTGGAACCCACTGCCCGTATCTTGGCGGTGCCTACGCAATGGCGCTGGTCGAAACGGAGGCGGCGCAGCTTGGCGACGCGCTGGAGGTTGACGTGCGCGGACGGCGGATCGCGGCCGAGGTGGTCGAACTGCCATTCTATAAGCGCGCGAAATAGTCAAAGTTTTCGTCAAGCTTTTTCAAAAGCTTGCGGTTTCCAAAGGCAGCGCCTTTGGCCGCTTTCCACAGAAAGTGGAATCCTGTTTGGGCAGCAGCCCTGCTTTAGGCGAATTTTTTGGTTCTTTCTTTTACAAGAAAAACACGGTATAACAAGAATGATTCTATACAAGGAGGATAATTATGGTAAATAATAAGGTAATGTATACCAAATCTCATGAATGGGTCAGAGAATTGGACGGCGGAATCGTTGAGGTGGGGCTGAGCGACCACGCACAGCAGGAGCTGGGCGACCTGGTGTTTGTGAATCTGCCGCAGGTGGGAGACGAAGCGGTCGCGGGCGAAACGATCGCAGATGTCGAGAGCGTCAAGGCGGTTTCGGATATTTACAGCCCGGTGACCGGCACCATTTGTGAGGTCAATGAGGAGCTGCTGGATTCGCCCGAGAAGATCAATGAGGATGCATATGCGTCCTGGCTCTTTCGGGTTTCGGATGTGACGGCGAAGGAAGAGCTGCTCAGCCCGTCCGAATACGAAGTCTTTATCGCCACGTCGGAGGAGTAAGCCCATGGGAAGTTACGTACCGTCTACAGCCGCCGAGCGTCAAAGAATGCTCGAAAGCATCGGCTGTGAGAATATGGAGGCGCTTTTCGGGATGATCCCCGAAAGCGTCCCGAAATACCCGAAGCTCGGTATTCCGGCCGGGAAGAGCGAATTTGACGTCCGCCGGGAACTGGAAGCTCTCGCAGAGAAAAACGTGGCCTTCCGGAGCATCTTCCGCGGCGCGGGCGCCTACAGCCACTATATCCCGTCAATCGTGAAACAGATCACCGCGAAAGAAGCGTTTGTCACCGCCTATACGCCTTATCAGGCGGAGATTTCCCAGGGCATTTTGCAGTCAATTTTCGAGTTCCAGACGATGATCTGCGAACTGACAGGCATGGACAGCGCGAACGCCTCGGTCTACGACGGCGCATCCGCAACCGCTGAAGCCGCGGCCATGTGCCGCGACCGCAAACGCATGAGAACGCTCATCTCGGCCGCCTGCCATCCGGATGTGATTGCAACGGTCAAGACCTACTGCTGGGCGGCGGACTGCGAAATACAGGTGATCCCGGAAAAGGACGGCGCTACCGACCTGGAGGCGCTTTCCGGGCTGCTTGGGGAAGACTCTGCCTGTGTGATCCTTTCCCAGCCGAACTATTTCGGCGTGCTGGAGGATGCGGAAGCTGCCGCGCAGGCGGCGCACGCCGCAGGGGCGAAGTTCGTTCTCAATGTGAACCCCATTGCAGCGGCAATCCTCAAAACGCCCGCTGATTGCGGTGCGGACATCGCTGTGGGAGAAGGCCAGCCGCTGGGGCTTCCGCTCGCGTTTGGGGGGCCGTATCTCGGTTTTATGGCCTGCAAGGCGGCCATGACCCGTAGACTGCCCGGCCGCATCGTGGGCGAAACCACCGACGTGGACGGCAGGCGGGCCTTTGTGCTCACCCTGCAGGCGCGTGAACAGCACATCCGCCGTGAGAAGGCCTCCTCGAACATCTGCTCGAACCAGGCGTGGTGCGCGCTTACCGCATCGGTCTATCTGGCGGCGATGGGTCCGGAAGGGCTTATGAAAGCCGCGCGGCAGTGTATGGATAACGCCCATTATCTTGCCTGCGAGCTCGGGCGCGTCCCCGGCTTTGAACGCCGGTACGCCCGGCGGTTCTTCCACGAATTCGTCACCGAATGTCCCGTCGATCCGGTTCTGCTGAATGAAAAACTCGCGGCGCATGGTGTGCTTGGCGGGCTGCCGGTAAATTCCGGCATTCTCTGGTGCGCGACTGAACAGAACACCAAAGCGGATATCGACCGTCTGATAACGCTCATAAAGGAGGCGATCGCATGAAACTGCTGTTTGAAGAGAGCCGCCCCGGACGCCGAAACGACTATCTGCCCGAAAGCAGCACCCCGGCGGTCAGCCTGCCGGAGGGCATGCGGCGCAGTGCCCCGCCGCGTCTGCCTCAGATTGCGGAATGCGACCTGGCGCGGCATTATTCGGCGCTCGCACGGCGCACCCACGGGGTGAACGACGGATTTTACCCGCTCGGCTCCTGCACCATGAAATATAACCCCAAACTGAACGATGAAATGGCGGCGCTGCCGGGCTTTGCAAAGATCCATCCGCTCCAGCCGCCGGAAACGGCGCGCGGCTGCATTGAAGTTCTGCAGCTTGCGGAGAAATATCTCTGTGAGATCACCGGTATGGATGCGATGACCTTCCAGCCCGCGGCTGGCGCGCATGGCGAGTTCACCGGGCTGCTGCTCATCAAGAAATACCACGAGTTGCGCGGCGACACAAAACGCACCAAGATCATTGTGCCGGATTCAGCGCACGGGACCAATCCTGCCTCGGCGGCAATGGCAGGTATGTCGATTGTGAATGTCCCATCCGGCCGGGATGGCTGCGTCAGCCTTTCCGACCTGCGCGAAGCGGTGGGGGAAGATACGGCGGGGCTCATGCTCACCAACCCCAACACAGTTGGCCTGTTCGATCAGAATATCCTGGAGATCACAAAAATTGTCCACGACGCGGGCGGCCTGTGCTATTATGACGGCGCGAACCTCAACGCGGTCATGGGCGTGGTGCGGCCGGGCGACATGGGCTTCGACTGCGTGCATCTCAACCTCCACAAGACCTTTTCGACTCCGCATGGCGGCGGCGGTCCGGGCGCCGGCCCGGTCGGCTGTAAGGAATTTCTCGCGCCGTACCTGCCAAAACCGCAGATCGCACCGAGTGGACTTTCGAATGACGCGCCGCAGAGCATTGGACAGGTAAAATCTTTCTATGGGAACTTCCTTGTCGTGGTGAAAGCGCTTGCCTATCTTTTGACGCTGGGCGCTGAAGGGGTGCGCGAAGCGAGTGAGAACGCGGTGCTCAACGCGAATTACCTGATGCACAAGCTCGCGTCCCAATACGAGATGGCCTACCGGCGCCCCTGCATGCACGAATTCGTCATGACGCTCGAACCACTGAAAAAGGAATGCGGCGTGACCGCGATGGACATCGCCAAGAGCCTGCTTGACGCAGGAATGCACCCGCCCACGATGTATTTCCCGCTCATCGTGCATGAAGCTCTGATGGTCGAACCGACCGAAACTGAAAGCCCGGAAACGCTCGATGAAGCGTCCCGGATCTTCCTGGACAGCATCCAAAAGGCGCGGAAAAATCCGGACTGCATGCATGAATTGCCGCTGCACACGCCGGTGCGCCGGCTGGATGAGGTAGGTGCTGCCCGCAATCCGCGCCTGCGGTACCGGTTTGGAGAAAACGATGGCTGAGCGGCTCTGCTATCTGATTGGGGCGGGTTATGATCCGTATGAAAATCTGGCGCTTGAGGAGCTGTTGGTGCGTCGGATACCCAGGGACACTGTGATCCTCTATCTCTGGCAGAACCAGAAGACGGTGGTTATCGGGCGCAACCAGAACGCGTGGAAGGAATGCCGGATCGCCGCGCTCGAAGCGGACGGCGGCAAGCTTGCGCGGCGGCTTTCGGGCGGTGGCGCGGTGTTCCACGACCTTGGGAACCTCAACTTCACTTTTTTGGCGAACCGGCCGGATTACGATGTTGACCGGCAGCTTGCGGTGATCCTGCGGGCGGTGGAAAGTTTTGGCTTGCGGGCGGAAAAATCCGGTCGCAACGATGTGACTGCCGCGGGGCGGAAATTTTCCGGCAACGCTTTTTACCGGACTGCGCACGGCTGCTATCACCATGGGACGCTGCTCATCGACGTGGATCTTGCGCACCTGTCCGACTATCTGTCTGTTTCGGTCGAGAAGCTTGCCGCAAAAGGGGTTGATTCGGTGCGGTCGCGGGTGGTGAACCTGCATTCACTGGAGAGGCGTATCACCGTGGACACGATGCGTGACGCATTGCTGCGTGCATTCGGAGAAGTTTACGGCGGCATCCCGCAAAAAATTCGTCCAGCGCAGTTCGATCCGGATGAATGGGTAGGCCTGAAGGAGAAATATGCTTCCTGGCAGTGGCGGCTCGGACAGCCGCTTCCGTTCACCTGTTCTTTTGGCAAACGGTTCGGCTGGGGAAATATCGACCTGCGGCTTGCGGTGCAAAATGGACAGGTAGCAGGCTGTGAAGTCTTTTCCGATGCGATGGATGCCGACCTGATAGATTCGATCCCGCGGATGCTTGAAGGCGCGGTCTGCTCGACCGACGCGCTCTGCGCAGCCCTGACAGGGGACGCGCCGGAACTGTGCGATATCCGTTCGCTCATCCGGGCGCAGCAGCTTTAGGCAGAGACAGCCGGTTTTCGCGGGAAACGCTGCGCATTCCCGCCGCCGCAAAGCGGCGCGCCGGCATTCGCCGGCGGAAAACCGGTCCCGCGCAGTTTTCGCCGGAGTTACAGGAAGGAGATTCTATGAAAACATACGATTTGATCGTGATCGGCGCGGGCCCGGGCGGCTATGTGGCCGCGATCCGCGCCGCGCAAAATGGCCTTGCCGTTGCGGTCTGCGAGGCGGATGCGGTTGGCGGGACCTGCCTCAACCGGGGCTGCATCCCGACAAAAGCGCTTCTGCACAGCGCGCGAGCCTATCAGGAACTGCAAAACGCGTCCTTCATCGGGATTCTGGCGGACAATGTCCGGTTTGATCTTGCGAAAATCCACGCGCGCAAGGACGCGGTCGTTTCCCAGCTGCAAAACGGGATTGAACAGCTCCTGAAGGCGAATAAAATTGATCTGATCCGCGCGCGGGCCGCAATTCTGGGCCAGGGCCGGGTGCGGGCTGGAGATGAAACGCTTGGCTGCAAGAGCATCCTGATTGCATCCGGCTCGAAGCCCGCTCTGCCGCATATCCCAGGGATCGAATTTGCGCTCACCAGCGACAGCCTGCTTGCCGAAGCGCGGCTTTATCCACGCCTCGTGATCATCGGCGGCGGCGTCATTGGGATGGAATTTGCTTCGCTTTACAGTGCGTTTGGCTGCGAAGTCGCCGTGATTGAAGCGATGGACCGCATCCTGCCCACCATGGACAGGGAGATTTCCCAAAACCTCGGGATGATCCTCAAAAAACGCGGCGTGCGGATCTTTGCGGGAGCAAGGGTGGAAGCAATCGAAAAAGAGAAGGACGGTTTTGCCTGCCGTTTTACGGCGAAGGGGAACGCACAGGAAATTTCGGCGGACGCAGTGCTCTGTGCCGTCGGCCGCCGGGCCAACACGGAAAATCTCTTTGCCAAAGGCTTTTCGGTCGCGTGCGAACACGGACATATCCAGGTGGACGATGCCTTCCGAACCAATGTGGAGGGTGTCTATGCGATCGGGGACGTCATTGGAAAAATCCAGCTCGCACACGCCGCGTCGGCGCAGGGGATCTATATCGCGGACGCATTGGCTGAAAAGCCGCGTTCGGTCAACCTCGATGTGATTCCGGCCTGCATTTACACCGACCCTGAGATTGCCAGCGTGGGGCTGACAGTGGACGAAGCGAAGATGCGTGGGATGGATGTCAAGACCGGGAAGTTCCTTCTGACCGCAACCGGAAAAGCATTGATCGAGGAGTGTGAACGCAGCTTTATAAAGACGGTTTTTGATGCGCAGAGCGAAAAGCTGATCGGTGTGCAGATGATGTGTCCGCGCGCGACCGACCTCATTGGAGAGGCGGCCACCGCCGTTGCAAACGGGCTGACCACCGGACAGCTCATTTCGGTTGTACGGCCGCATCCAACCTTCTGCGAGAGCTTCACCGAAGCGGTCGAGGCCGCGGATGGGCGTGCCATTCACGCGGCTCCTCCCAGAAGATAAAAGAAAAAACCAAGCGGCCCGCAAGACATTGCCTTGCGGGCCGCTTTTTCGATTCGCTGTTCTATTCGCCAATATATTCAAAGCGCGGGATACATTTGCCATTTCGCTCAATGGTTTCAGTGAACATGCTGGCTGGGCGTACCCAGAGCCCGCCCTCTCCGTAAAGCGCACGGTAGACAACGTAATCCTCCAGCGTTTCGCTGTGCCTGGCCACGCCGAGAACCTCGTATTCGTTGCCCTTGAAATGGCGGTAACGGCCCAGCCAGACCACGCCGGGCGCGGGACGGGACGGTGTTTCGGAAGACTTCTGCGCATGGTCCGCAGGCTCGTCCAAATCCGCGAGCGTCCGGTCATCCCCTGCCGGGACCAGGATGCGCGCGCCGCAGGCAGGCAGCTCGATTTTCAGGTTCCCATCGTTCGTCTCAAACGTTACGCCGGAGAAAAGGTCGGTAAGCGCGGGAACCTCCACCGGGAATTCCACAAACTCCGGATGATTCGCGCAGTTGAGCGCGACATAGATTTTTTGCCCACCGTCCGCGCGGCAGAAGGCGAACTGTTCATTTTTGACGAGCGCCTGCGCGTAGCGCCCATGCTGCAGTGCGGGGAAAGCCGAACGTATTTTCCCAAGCCGCGCGAGATGCGCGCAGAGGGCTTCATCCGCGTCCGGAACCTGTCCCAATGTAAGGCAGGGGCGCAGGTTCGCGTCGGACCCGTTCTGTTTTTGCGCCTTGACGCCCCATTCGCTCCCATAGTAGACCGACGGCACCCCGGGCATCGTATAGAGAAGGGTATAGATGTTGTAGCGGTGGGCCGGATCCTTCAGCACCGACAGAAGGCGGCTGACGTCATGGTTATCCACAAAGTTATAGAGGCAGAGATTTTGATAGATGCCGCCTGGGCCGGACTGACGGTTCAGCGAGTGGGCAATTTCAAAATAATTGTGGTCATTGTGGGACGAATAAAGCCCCTTGGCGCATTCGTAGTTGGTGACCGAATCGAGCATCTCGGGATTGGCCCAGCGGTTATAATCCCCGTGGGTGATCTCTCCCATCAGCCAGAAATCCGGGTTTTTGCCCTTGCAGAACTGTCGCAGGCGCTTAAAAAATTCCGGATCGACGCAGTCGGCAGCGTCCAGCCGCAGCCCGTCGATGCCGAATTCATCCATCCACATACCGACAGCGCCGAGCAGATGGTCGACGACTTCCGGGTTTTTGAGGTTCAGCTTCACCAGGTCGTAACAGCCCTGCCAGCTTTCATACCAGAACGGGTCGCCCATCGGGCTGCCGCCGCCGAAATTGAGATTTTGGAACCAGCCGCAGTAGCGGGAGGCCTGTCCGTGCTCCCGCACGTCGCGAAACGCCCAGAATTCGCGGCCAACGTGGTTAAAGACCCCGTCGAGCACAATGCGGATGCCATTTTTATGCAGTTGATCGCAAACCCTTTTGAAAGACGCCTTGTCCCCGAGCCGCCGGTCGACCGCGTAGTAGTCGCGGGTGTCATAACCGTGAGCGGTCGATTCGAATACCGGCCCGAGATAGAGGGCGTTCACTCCGAGCGCATTGAGATGCGGGATCCATTCGGTGAGCTTTTCGATCCGGCTGACAGTTTCACCATTGTCATTTTGCGGCGGCGCGCCGCAGAAGCCGAGAGGATAGATATGATAGAAAATGGACTGAGTTACCCAGTTCATAGATGCCTCCTAAGTTTTTCTTTTTCCCAGTATACCATCCGAAACCGGGGCGGTAAATAGACAAAACGGTTTCATTGCGCAAAAAGGAGATGCGAGGGCAAGAGAAGCTTGTAAAATATGATTATTGAATGCGCACAAATATTGTGGTAAGATTTTAGGCAGAAATATTTGCCCAAAGGCGTGTGAATATTTCCCTTTAATTGAAGAAGGGTTGTGTTTATATGCAAAGGAGCAATGGCTATCGTACCCATACCTGCGGGGAATTGCGGGAATCCCATATCGGAGAGGACGTGCGCGTGGCCGGATGGGTGGAAAATATCCGTGACCACGGTGGAATCCAGTTTGTCGATCTACGTGACCAGTACGGCGTGGTACAGGTGGTCGTGCGGGACGACGCCCTGCTTTCCGGCGTTACCAGGGAAAGCGTTGTCACGTTTGCGGGCCTGGTGGTCCGTCGTGACGAGGAAACCGTGAATCCGAAAATTGCAACCGGTATGGTCGAGGTGAATGCCGGAACCTGCACCGTGCTTGGCAAAGCGAATCATATCCTGCCCTTTGAGATTGCTTCTTCCACCGATGTCAAAGAGGACATCCGGCTGAAATATCGCTATCTCGACCTGCGCAACCCCAAAGTCCACGACAGGATCGTGCTGCGTTCGCAGATCATTTCATTTTTGCGGCAGAAGATGACCGCGCTGGGTTTTTTGGAGATTCAGACCCCGATCCTCACCGTCTCGTCGCCGGAGGGCGCGCGGGACTATCTCATTCCGTCAAGAAAGCACAGGGGCCGTTTCTATGCGCTGCCGCAGGCCCCGCAGCAGTTTAAACAGCTGTTGATGGTTTCCGGCTTCGACCGGTATTTTCAAATCGCTCCGTGTTTTCGGGACGAGGACGCCCGCGCCGACCGTTCGCCGGGCGAATTCTACCAGCTCGATTTTGAGATGGCCTTTGCCGGACAGGAGGATGTGTTCGCGGTCGCGGAGGAGGTTTTATCAGAGACCTTTGCGAAATTTTCCGGCAAAGCGGTTTCGGCCGCGCCGTTTCCCCGCATCACCTATGCCGACGCGATGCTTCGGTACGGTACCGACAAGCCGGACCTGAGAAATCCGCTCACAATTATCGACCTTTCGGATCTGTTCGTTGAGAGCGCCTTCAAGCCGTTCTGTGGCCGGTGCGTGCGGGCGATCAATGTCCCGGGCGCGGCGAAGCAGCCGCGCAGTTTCTTCGAGGGGATGGAAACATTCGCCTTTTCGGCCGGCATGAAGGGGCTCGGCTACGTGAAGGTCGCACAGGACGCCTCCTACCAGGGACCGATTGATAAATTCCTCACGCCTGAACAGCGGGCGGAAATTGCCTCCCGTGCCGGGCTTACTCCGGGCGACGTTCTTTATTTCATCGCGGACACCGCCCGCGAAGCGCCGAAGCTGGCCGGGCTTATCCGCACTGAGGCGGCCAAACGGCTTGGCCTCATCGACGAAAGCTGTTTCAAATTCTGCTTTATCGTGGATTTCCCGATGTATGAGCAGGACGAAGAGACCGGCGCGCTCGTCTTTACCCATAACCCGTTTTCGATGCCGCAGGGCGGCCTCGAAGCGCTTGAAACAAAGAACCCACTCGATATCCTCGCCTATCAGTACGACATTGTTGTGAACGGCGTGGAGCTTTCCTCCGGCGCGGTGCGCAACCACGACCTTGCTATCATGCGTAAGGCGTTTGCGTTGGCCGGATACACGGACGGAGACCTGAAAACAAAATTTTCGGCGCTTTACCAGGCATTCCAGTACGGCGCGCCGCCGCACGCGGGTATGGCGCCGGGTGTCGACCGGATGGTTATGCTGCTCACCGGGGAGGAGAACCTCCGGGAAATTGTCGCCTTTCCGATGAATTCAAACGCGCAGGATGCCATGATGGGTTCCCCGGCAGAAGTCACCGAAGCGCAGCTGCGCGAGGTGCATATCAAACTGCGGTAAGGAGGCCAAAAGATGGTTACCAGGGAAGAAATTGCAAACATCGCGCTGCTCTCAAAGCTGTATGTCCCGGAGGACGAACTCGACGCTCTCACCGCGGATATGCAGAAGATGATTGGCTTTGCCGACATGATCAGTGCCGCCAATGTGGGGGACACCGGTTTTGACAGCATCAGCGGCCTTCAGAATGTTTTTCGCGAGGATGAAGTTGTCCAGTCCAGCGACCGCGCTGAAATCCTTAAAAATGCCGGCGGCGGCGAGGACGGCTGCTTTGTCGTGCGCAGAAGGGGGTAGGCCGGAATGATTGGAAAGCTGCACCGGATGCTCGAAACAAGGGAAATCTCCTGCGCTGAACTGACTGAGAAATACCTTTCTGCGATCGAAAACGAAAATGCGAATTTGAACGCTTATATCACTGTCGCTTCGGAGGAAGCGAAAAAGGCGGCGCGGTTGGTGGACGCGCGGATCGCGGCGGGCGAAAGTCTGCGCCCGCTCGAAGGTATCCCGATGACCTTAAAGGACAACATCTCCACCAAAGGGATTTTGACCACCTGCGCGTCGAAAATCCTGGACGGCTACCGCCCCATCTATGACGCGTTCGTCTGGAAACAGCTCAGGCAACAGGGCGCGGTTCTTTTGGGCAAAAGCAACATGGATGAATTCGCAATGGGCTCCTCCTGCGAAACGTCCTATTACGGCGGCGCGGCCAACCCGCGCAGCACCAGCTATGTCGCGGGCGGCTCGTCGGGCGGCGTCGCGGCCGCGGTTGGAGGTAACCTTGCCGCCTATGGGCTCGGCTCGGACACCGGCGGCTCGATCCGCCAGCCGGCCAGCTTCTGCGGGCTTGTGGGGCTCAAACCCACCTACGGCGCGGTCAGCCGGTTCGGGCTGATCGCCTATGGGTCGAGCCTTGACCAGGTCGGGCCGATCACCGCGTCGGTGGAGGATGCCGCGCTCGTCTATGACGCGATCTGTGGCTATGACCCGATGGATTCCACCTCGCAGGGCGGAAAGCCGGTTTCCGGCGCGCTGAAAAACGGTGTGAAGGGGCTGCGGATCGGCCTGCCGGACGAATATTACGAAGGCCTTACCAGCAGCGTGCGTGCGGCGCTCGGGGATGCCGCGAAAGCTTATGAAAGCTTGGGGGCGGAAATGGTGCGTTTCCCGCTGCCGGAGCTTAAATTTGCGCTGCCGGTCTATTACATCATCGCCTGTGCCGAAGCGGCGTCGAACCTCGGCCGGTACGATGGAATCCGTTACGGCTACCAGACGAAGGATTATCACGGCATCCATGAGATGATCTGCAAAACGAGGAGCGAGGGTTTCGGCGCGGAAGTCAAGCGCCGTATTCTGCTGGGAAACTATGTGCTTTCGTCCGGCTACTACGACGCCTATTACAAGAAGGCCCAGAACCTGCGCGGCGCAATTGTGCAGGCGTTTGCAAAGGCATTCGAAACCTGCGACGTGATCCTCGCGCCGACTGTCCCCATGACCGCTTTCCCACGCGGCAGAAAACAGAGTGATCCCACCGAGGATTATCTCACCGACATCTGCACCGTGCCGGTCAACATCGCCGGGCTTCCGGCGGTTTCCGTCCCCTGTGGGCAGGACCAAAAGGGCCTGCCCATCGGTATGCAGCTGATCGGCAGGGCGTTTGACGAGGCGGGAATCCTCGCGGCGGCATACGCTTACGAGCAGAGTGCCGCCTGTGTGAAACCATGTGAAATGGGGGTGCGGTTATGAAAGACTACGAACTGGTAGCGGGGCTGGAAACCCATGTCGAGCTTTCGACCAAGACGAAGATTTTTTGTTCCTGTACCACCGCATTTGGTTCCGAGCCGAATACCCATTGCTGCCCCATCTGCATTGGGCTGCCGGGAACCTTGCCAAAGCTTAACCGTGAGGTTGTAAATTACGCGATTCGGGCGGGGCTTGCCACCAACTGCGAAATCTCTCATATCTCCAAAATGGACCGCAAGAATTACGTCTATCCGGATCTTTCCAAGGCGTACCAGATTTCCCAGTTCGATCAGCCCCTTTGCAAAAACGGCTGGATCGAACTGGATAGCGGCAAACGTATCCGTATCCACCGCATCCATATCGAGGAGGACGCGGGCAAGCTGGTGCACCAGCGCGGGGACACCTTTGTCGATTACAACCGCGGCGGCGTGCCGCTCATTGAGATTGTGACCGAACCGGATATCCGCAGCGTCGATGAGGCGCGCGAATATGTCGAGAAGCTGCAGCTCATCATGAAATATATCGGCGTTTCCGACTGTAAAATGCAGGAGGGATCTCTGCGGTGCGACGTGAACATTTCGGTGCGGCCGCAGGGTTCCGAAACGCTTGGAACCCGCGCCGAAATTAAAAACATGAACTCGTTTGCCTTTATGCAGAAGGCGATGGAATATGAGTTCGAACGCCAGGTGGATCTCCTCGAAAGCGGGGAGAAAGTCCTCCAGGAGACCCGCCGCTATGACGATTCCACAGGAACGACCGAAGGGATGCGCGGAAAAGAGGACGCGCAGGACTACCGGTATTTCCGCGATCCGGATCTTGTGACCATCGTGATCGATCCGGACGAAGTGGAGAGGCTGCGTGCCAGTTTGCCCGAGCTGCCAGGCGCGAAGTCCGCGCGGTATGTGGACGCATACGGCCTGCCCGCGTCTGACGCGGCACTGCTGGTGAAATACCGCAGGGTAGCGGAATTCTTCGACGAGGCGGCCCAAGGCCTGCAAAACCCGAAAACCGCAGCCAATCTGATTGTCGGGCAGATGTTCCGCCGGATGCCGACCGACGCCGAAAAGGAGGCCTGTGAACCGGGTATTTCCCCCCGGATGCTGCACGACCTCGCCGCGCTCATCGAAAGTGGAAAACTCCGGATGAACCTTGCGAAGTCCACCTTTGAAATGATGTTGGACACCGGGAAACCGGTCTTGGAGCTCGTCAGCGAGAGCGACATGGCCGGGATGGATGATGCTGCGCTGCAAAAGGCCTGCGAAGAGGTCGCCTCCGCGAATCCCAATGCGGTCGCGGATTACCGCGCGGGCAAGGAGAAGGCGATGAAGGCGCTTATTGGTGGCGTGATGAAAGCCACCCGGGGCAAAGCTGACGCCGCGAAAGCGGAGGAGATCCTGCTGCGTCTGATCGAACAGTGAAATGGGAAAAACAGGTGAAGGCGGGGCGCGTCCGATGAGGCGTCCCGCCTTTTTCTGCGGCATGGCATATAAAAAAAGGCCCGGCGCATGATCCGCTGCGCCGGACTTTTTTCGTTCTATTTACAAGATGGGGAAACAGAAAGAATTAATAGTTTTTCGCCTGAAGCTGGAAATATGCCTGCGGATGGTCACAAACCGGGCAAACCATCGGAGCTTTTTCGCCGACATGGATGTGCCCGCAGTTGGAGCACTGCCAGATCACGACGCCGGTCTTTTCAAAGACCTGCTTGGTGTCGACGTTTTTGAGCAGGGCGCGGTAACGCTCTTCATGTTCTTTTTCGATCTTCGCGACCATCTCAAACAGGTAAGCGATCTTATCAAAGCCCTCTTCCTTTGCGTCCTTGGCAAAGTTGGCATACATATCGGTCCACTCATAGTTCTCACCAGCGGCCGCATCCGCGAGGTTGGAAGCGGTGTCACCGATGCCGCCGAGCAGTTTGAACCAGATTTCCGCGTGCTCTTTCTCGTTCGCAGCAGTTTCCAGGAACAGATTGGAGATCTGGACAAAGCCTTCTTTCTTGGCTTTGGAAGCATAGTAGGTGTATTTGTTGCGAGCCTGGGATTCGCCGGCAAATGCGGTCAGCAGGTTGGCTTCTGTCTTGGTGCCTTTGAGTTCTTTCATGTTGCATACCTCTTTCTTTACGCTTTTTTGTCTTGGTTATCCATACAGTTCCCGCAGACCCCTTCCACAAGGAGCTGATAACCGGTCACTGTAAAATCCGGGATGCCGTGGATCTGCTTCTCGAGCCCGGGCAGATCCTGAAACGGAATATCGAACACCTGTCCGCAGTGGGTGCAGAGGATGTGCGTATGGCCTTCGGTCCAGCCGTCGAAACGATCGGAACCGTTTGGAACACGGATGCGGAGGAGTTTTCCCTGGTCAGCCAGGAGATTCAGGTTGCGGTAGACGGTGCCGAGGCTGATATTGGGCTCCTGCGTACGGACCAGAGCATGGACCGTATCGGCGCTTGGGTGGATGGGGTTGTGCAAAACGGTCTGATAGATCAGCTCCCTCTGCCTGGAATATTTCATGCGATCAACCCTTGAAAAACGATTTCAGTAACAATAACGATAATCGTTACTGATTTGTTTTTATGATACACCAGAAATTCCCGTTTGTCAAGTGTAAAATTTCAATGAAATAGATATTTTTTTCACAGAAAACATGTTATACTGTTCCCATAGTTTTACTAAGGAGGGATACCTATGTGGCGGCGTGCGCAAATCAAAGAGGAAGCGAAGCGTATCCTCAGAAATTACTACTGGATGGGCTTTGTGGTTTGCCTTTGCTACTCGATCATTATGGGGGTGGCTTCCGGCGGAAGCGGCAGTGTATCGGATGTGGAATACCTGATTGAGGATCCGACCGTCCGGGCGGGCGCCCTGATGATTCTGGGGTTGATTTCCGGAGTGGTGGGGCTTGTCTCGCTGGCGATCACCGTCTTTCTCAAAAATGTGGTCGAGGTCGGCCAGTACCGGTTCTTTATGGAAAGCCGGCTTGCACCGAGCCGTTTCGAGCGGCTGTTCCATGGGTTTCAGTGCGGCTCTAAGAATTATGGAAACATCGTGTTCTGCCTGTTTCTGCGGGACCTGTGGGTTTTTCTGTGGACGCTTTTGCTGGTTGTGCCAGGCATCATCAAGGGATACCAGTACCGCATGGTGCCTTACATTCTCGCGGAGCGTCCGGATATGCCGTACCAGCGGGCGTTCGAATTGAGCAAGCAGATGACCGACGGTGAGAAGATGGAGATGTTTGTGCTCGACCTGTCCTTCATCGGCTGGTGGATTCTCGGCGGACTCTGCTGCGGGATCGGCGTCCTATTCGTGAATCCATATTACCAGGCATCTTGGGCGGAGCTCTATACCGCGCTGCGTGAAAAGGCCTTTACAATGGGCTTTTCAGGCCCGGATGAGCTGACCGGTTTCCAGCAGAATTTCTGATTGGCACAAAAAGAGGGCCGCTGCCATGCAGCGGCCCTCTTTTTGTTTGTTTTTATTCGGACACCTGATCAAGCATGAACTTGTGCGGCGCGGGGACGGTCTGGTCATAGCAGGAGAAGGTGACATCCAGATGCGCCTGTGAAAGCTTCGGGGTAAAGAGGCTGACGAGCGGCGCCACGAAAAGCGACGCCACAATTGCAATCGCGCCCGCGGTGGTCGGCGGGGCGAACGGCGCAAAGAAGTTCCAGAGATTGATGCCGATGCCGGTGACAAAGCAGGCCCAGACGCTCGCTCTAGTCGCGCCGCGCCAGAAGAGCGCATAGATGAACGGGCCAAGGAAAGAACCGGCGAGCGCGCCCCACGAAAGCGACATCAGGGTGGTGATGAGGTTGTTGGGGTTGAGCGCCAGCACGACCGAAAGCACCACAAAGAAGATGCAGAGCAGCCGGATCCAGCGAAGCTGAACTTTATGGGTCATGTCCTTCATGAAGAGGTGCTTCAGGAAATCGAGCGTGAAGGTCGACGAGGAGGTGATGACCAGCGAGGAGAGGGTGGACATCGAGGCGGAAAGCACCAGGATCATCACCACGCCGATGAGCAGGTCGGGCAGGCAGCTGCCGAGCATCTCCGGGACGATGTTGTCAAAGACCGGCTTGCCGGATTCGGGCAGGGTGTAATAAAGCCGCCCAAACGCGCCCATAAAGTAACTGCCGCCCGCGATAATCAGCGCGAACACGGTCGAAATGATCGTGCCGGCCTTGATTGATTTTTCGTTTTTGATCGTATAGAACTTATGTACCATCTGCGGAAGTCCCAATGTGCCCAGACTGGTGAGGATCACGACGCCGAGCAGCCCGAGCGGGTCCGGCCCGAAGAAGGAGACGAGCGCGCCGGAAAGCTGCGGGGCTGATTCGACCGGCACCTGTGAAAGCTGTTCGAGCGCGGCGGTGAACCCCCCGCGACCGTTGAGGATCGCGGCGATGACCACGCAGATGCCGCCGATCATGATGACGCCCTGCACCAGGTCGTTGAGCGCGGCCGCCATGTAGCCGCCGACCACGACGTAGATGCCGGTGAGCACCGCGATGCCGATGACGCACCACTTGAAGTCGATGCCGAACGCCATTGCGAAAAGCCCGGAAAGGCCCTTATAGACCGACGCGGAGTATGGCACCAGAAAGATGAAGATGATGACCGACGAAACAACCCGCAGTGCGTCGCACTGGTAACGCTTTGCGAAGAAGTCGGGCATGGTGGCAGATTCGAAGTGTTTGGTCATGACGCGGGTGCGGCGTCCGAGCACGACCCAGGCGAGCAGGCTGCCGATAAGCGCGTTGCCGATGCCGATCCAGGTGGCGGCGACGCCGAAATTGTAGCCAAACTGCCCGGCGTAGCCAACGAACACGACCGACGAGAAGTAGGAGGTGCCGTAAGCGAACGCCGTGACCCACGGGCCGACATTGCGCCCGCCGAGCACGAAGTCGCCGACGTTCTGGGCCTTGCGGTTGCAGTAGACGCCGATCGAAACGGTGACTGCAAAGAAAATGACGATCATCAGGATTTTTTCGAACATGGGAATTTGCCTCCTCAATCTGCTGGAGGACAAAGAAAACCCCGTCCTCCGAATTTCTCCAGAGGACGGGGATGAACCCGTGTTACCACCTCGGTTTACCGCCCCCTCGCGGGAAACGGCCTTAGCAGGTACAGGCGAAAGAATCGCGGATACCCTGGCGCTGTAACGGGCGCGACCGGCGCAGCCTACTCGGGACGGACCCTTTGGGTGCGCGGCTCTCGGAATGTATTCAAAGGATCTGTCCCTGCGCCTCTCATCGACCGGCTGCTTTCTGTCGGGCGGCGATCCTTCTACTGGTTTCCGGTCACTGCCATTTTTTGCTTTGCTTAAAAGCGTTGTTGTTATTTTAGCAGGTAAAATCGCTAAAGTCAACTGTTTTTTTCAAAAACCAGCAGATAATTTTGCTCTGCAAATTCCCAGTCGACCAGGTTCCACCAGTTTTGAACATAGTCTTTGCGCTTGTTCTGGTAGTCGAGATAATAGGCGTGCTCCCAGACGTCGAGCGCAATGACCGGCCGCAGCCCCATCGAAAGCGGCGTATCCTGGTTTGCGGTGGAGAGCACCCGCAGTTTGCCGTCCGGCTCGCAGCACAGCCAGCACCAGCCAGAGCCGAACTGGTCGAGGGCGGTCTGTGTCATCACGTCTTTGAAGCATTCAAACGAGGTAAAGCAGCAGTCTATGGCCTTTGCGAGCCTGCCGGTCGGGCAGGAGGTGACCGGTGAAGGCGTCATGCCGTCGAAATAGAGCTCGTGCGCATAGACGCCGCCCGCGTTGCGATGCACCGCGAGCTGGAGGTTCTTCGGCAGCTGGGGACATTCGCAGAGCAGCCGCTCGAGCGGCCAGCAGTGGTATTTGGGGCAGTTTTCGAGCGCGGCGTTCAGCTTCTCGACATAGCCGGCCTGATGCTTGCCGTGATGGAGCTTTACAGTCTCCGGGCTGATGCAGGGCGCGAGCGCGTCGCAGGGGTAGGGCAGGGGCGCGAGATCAAACGGGTAGTGTTCATACATGTTGTCGGTTCTCCTTTACCTTTTACTGTTTGGGGCTGAGCTTCACGTAGCGGTCGTCCACATAGCCGATGGTGCCGTAGTAATCGACCACGTACCAGTTTTCCCACTGGCCTAGCACGGTGATGGGATTGCCGTCCCAGGCGCGCCCAATCACCGGGGAATCGGTGGACGGCTTCTGGCGGATGTTGAGGTATCCCCAGTTAAGGGTAACGGTACCCTGCCTGGAGGGCTGCGCCGGAATAAATGGGATATCGAAGTATTCGGTGAGCGAGAGCACGACATTCTCAGCGATCTCCCCGATGTGTTCCTTGATCCAGGTGGCGTCCTCCGGGTTGTCGTGATAGGCGAACTCGATCAGCACGCCTGGGGCGCGGGTCTTTGCCACTTCGCCAAGATAGGTGGTCGGCACCGTTTTGACCAGCCACGGGTAGGGATAGATCGCTTTGAGGTTTTCCGCGATGATATCCGCGGCGCGTTGGCCGCGAACGCTGGTGGGGTAGTAGTAGACCTCGGAACCCTGCCGCATTCCGGCTTCGCCTTCGGGCGCGGCGTTTGAGTGCAGCGCGAGATGCAGGTCGTAATTGCCTTGGTTCGACTGCCGGATTGAGCTTGCAGCGGTCATCTGCGGGGTGTTGCGGGTAAAACGGATCCCGCTTGAACGTAAGTACGGTTCCATGGCGTCGGCGATGAGGTTCATCCAGTATTCCTCGGTGCCGCCGTTCACGAAATGGTTCCACTCCTGCGTGGAGGGGCTTAAGTAGATATTCGGCATAAAAATCCTCCTGTCGGTTGCATTTTTCCACTATTAGGCTATGCAAAAACACGCCGGCGGGTGAGAAAAAGAGCCGGAGGATAAACATGCCCATTTTAAAATCCTGTAAAATATGCTATACTGAAACTATTGCAGGAATACCGCCGTGCTGCGGCAAAAAGCTATTGGGAAGGGGCGTCGCCCGTGAAAGCAATCCGCCGTTTTTGCAGGCGCTGCGCCGACTGGTGGCTTTCGGTTTCAATCCGCCGCAAGATGCTCCTCTTCACCGGCGCCGTGATCTTCATGGTACTGTTTGTCACCTTGTTCAGTGTGGGCATGGTGAACCTTTATCTGCGCGATTTCAATGTGATCCTCGGGGACAGTTATGCGGTCAATGCGGTGCTCAGCGACTTTGAGGCGGAGAACACCAGTTTTTTTGCCTATGCCAATTACCGGACAACCGAAAACCGGCAGAACTATACAATGGCGATGTCCGAAACGAACCAGAGCATGCAGAACCTGCGGTTCGATCTGGAGACAATGGACCGACACCGCTATCTGCAGACCCAGGGCCTGAAGGTTTCGCACCTCACCTACCGGGAGGAATGCACCAAGCTGCTGCGCATGACTCCGGACACCGATTCCTACATCACCCAGTACTATTATGTGGTGAAGATCGGCAACTATATCGAAGGATATGCGAAAGAGCTTTTGCAGACCACCGTGGCAAAGGGAAATGTGAGCTACCATGAAAAGGTTGAGACTTTCCGCATCCTGCCGGTACTCGCGGTGAGCGTGAGCTTACTCACCGTGATCCTTGCCACGCTGCTCTGCTCGCTGACCGTGCGGCAGATCATCAACCCGCTTTTGAAACTTGCCGGCGCCGCCAAACGGATTGCCGCCAACGATATGTACGTCCCGGACCTCAGGGTCCAAAACCGGGATGAGATCGGCGAACTGGTGCAGACCTTCAACGTGATGAAGCATTCGATGTACCAGTCGATCACCACTCTGCGGGAGAAAAATGAAATCGAGTCCCGCCTGCATCTGGAGGAGGTCCAGCGCATCAACGCCGAACAGATGCTCAAGACGGCCCAGATGTCGCTGCTCCAAAGCCAGATCAACCCGCATTTCCTGTTCAACACTCTGAACATCATCTCCCGTATGGCAAAGATTGAGCACGCCCCGGATACCGAGGAACTGATCCGGCGGCTTGCGAACCTGTTCCGCTACAATTTGCAGACTGCCAGCGAACGTGTGACGCTTACGCGCGAGCTCAACATCATCAGCGACTATATGTATATCCAGCGCAAGCGGTTCGGCGACCGCCTGGGATATGTCGTGGACTGCCGGGATGTGGATACCGACCAGGTGATGGTGCCCACCTTCACCCTGCAGCCGCTGGTGGAAAACGCGGTGATCCACGGCGTCGCGCCAAAGGAAGAAGGCGGGCGCATCCGCATCCGCATCCGGATGCGCGGCGGCAGGACGGTCATCACTGTGACCGACAGCGGGCAGGGAATCCCCCCTGAGCTGCTTGCGATCCTGATGCGCGGCGGCAAGAACCACAGGGGACATCTTTCCGGGATTGGTGTGGGGAATGTGCGCACCCGGATTGGAACGCTGCACCCGGGCAGCACGTTCCGGATTTTCAGCCGTGTCGGGATGGGCACAGCCATCCGGATGGAACTGCCGGATGAAACAGCGATCAAAGCGGAGAAAGGGGGAACGGCATGTACCGGATCGTAGTTGCGGACGACGAGGAGCTTGAACGTGAAGCGCAGAAATGTGCGCTTGAGAAGTTCTTCGGAGAAAATTGCTTTATTGAGCTTGCCGCCAATGGCCGCGAGGCGCTTGAGGCGGTGCGGCGGTTGCATGCGGACATCGCCATCATGGATATCGAGATGCCCGGTATGAACGGCTTGGAGGCTTCCCGTACCGTACGCGCAGAGGCGCCGGACTGCCGGATTATTTTCCTGACCGCTTATGGGGAATTTGCCTATGCGCGGCAGGCGGTCGAGATGGGCGCGGTGAATTATCTGCTCAAACCCTGTTCGGATGAGGACCTGTTCCAAGTGGTCGGCAAGGTGGTTGAACAGATCGAGCGGCAGCGCCAGGAGCAGCGCAGCCGGGAGCTTTCCAGCCAGAAGATCGAGAATCTGACCCAATGGCTGGAGGAGCAGCTTGTGCTGACCGTCATAGGCGGATATCTGCGCCCGGAATGGGTGGAGGGCCAGCTGGCGGAACTGGGTATTCAATTTGCAAACGGCGTATTCACAATCCTGACAAGCCCGGACGGGCTGGACCCGGAACGGATGCGTGAGATCCTAAAAGGGCGGATACTGCCGGACTGTCTGCACTTGCTGCCCTATGTTTATGACGACCGGCTTTATGTCCTGATGATCAGTTCTGCAAAAGAACGGTCGAGCGCCCAGAGAATGAAGGAGTTCGCATGGGAATTCTCCGAAAAACTGGGCCTGATCCTGCAAAAACGTCTTTATTTCGCGCTTGGCAGCGAGTTTTATGAATTGCGCGACGCGCAGGAGTCTTTTTTTGAAGCGCAGGCAGCCTTGGGCCGGTGCAGCGACGAAAGGCGCATCAGTCTATTCGAAAAAGAGGGACAGGTACATCCCGCGCAGCGCAAAAATCTTTCCGAGACGATCTGCCGCTATGTGCTGGCGGGAGATGCGGAAGGCGCGGAAAACACGATCAACATGGCGCTGGACGGGTTATGTGCGCAGCAGCTCGACTTCGGTACGATCGTTGAAAAGATGGAGCGCAGGCTCCGGCGGGTGCTCACCTGCCTTCAGGATGAGTCGGGAATCGATTACCGCAAGCGGTATGATCCGCACGAGGCGTTTTCCAGTGTGGGGGACATCGTGGCTGTGCGCGCGGCGGCGGGGAGCCTTCTGCGGGAGCTGACCGCCGACGTGAGCGGCAGCCGCGGCGGAAGGATGACCCAGATCATGCAGGAAATTGAGGATTACATGCGCAAAAATTACCGAAGGGATATCTTCCTGCAGCAGGTGGCGCGGGAGATGAACTATTCGGACGCGTATTTCTCGAAGCTTTTTAAACAGTGCTTCAACAAGAATTTTGTTACCTACCTGACCGAGGCGCGTATCGAGGCGGCCAAGGACCTGCTCAAAAACCCGACGGTCAATATCAAGGAGATCGGCGCGCAGGTGGGATATAAGGACTCGAATTATTTCACCAAGGTGTTCCGGCGCGCGACTGGGAAGAGCCCGTCCGAATACCGGATAAGCGTTCTGACAGGAAATAGCGCACAAGAAATTATACCCAGTTGAATAACTTCTGGGTATAATTTTTATTTTTCGGGGCAAATTGAAACGAATCTGGTTAAAAATTTACTACGAATCACAAAATTTTACGATTTCTTGAATAAATCTTTTCCGATATAATAAGACTCACAAGGGGATCGCAATTCGGCGCTCCCGTTAAAGAACGAACGTTATGGAGGAAATGAAATGAAAAAGATTTTCACTCTCGTACTTGCAGCGGCCATGGTGGCTTCCTTCGCGGCTTGCGGCGGCGGAAACCAGGCTCCTGCCTCTTCCACCGCGCCGGCGGCTTCCACACCGGCGGCTTCCACCGGTGACGCTGCCTCCACCGGCGACGCGGCGGGCACTCCGGAATTTGTTTTCCGTTATGCTGAGAACCAGCCGCAGGATTATCCGACCACCCAGGGCGCTTACAAATTTGCGGACATCGTAAAAGAAAAAACAAACGGCCGCATCCAGATCGAAGTTTATCACGGCGCGCAGCTCGGCGACGAAAAGTCGGTTATCGAGCAGCTCGGTTTCGGCGGCATCGACTTCACCCGCGTTTCGCTCTCCCCGCTCGCAGAGTTTGCCGACAGCCTCAACGTGCTCCAGCTGCCGTATCTCTACCGTGACGGCGCGCACATGTGGAAAGTCCTCGAAGGCGAAGTTGGCGACCAGTTCCTCGCTTCGGTCGACGGAGCCGGCATGATCGGCCTTTCCTGGTACGACGCGGGCGCCCGTTCCTTCTACAACTCCAAGCGTGAGGTCAAGACCCTCGAAGACATGAAGGGCCTCAACATCCGCGTTCAGGAGTCCGAGCTCATGATGGATATGGTTTCCGCCCTTGGCGCGAACCCGACCCCGATGGCTTACGGTGAAGTTTACTCCGGCCTGCAGACCGGCACCATCGACGGCGCTGAAAACAACTGGCCCTCCTATGAGTCCACCTCCCACTATGAGGTTGCGAAATACTTCGTCCTCGACGAGCATACCCGTGTTCCGGAGATGCAGCTGATGAGCAAAAAGACCGCCGAGAAGCTGTCTGACGAAGATATGGCGATCATCAAAGAAGCGGCTCTCGAGTCCGCGAAATTTGAGCGCGAAGCTTGGGCTGAGCGTGAGAAAGCTTCTGAGGAAAAGGTCCGTGCCGGCGGCGCGACCATCACCGAGCTGTCCGCGGAAGAGAAACAGAAATTCCAGGATGCCTGCAAACCGCTCTATGAGAAGTTCGCGGCCGACTACATGGATATCGTCAACCAGATCCTCGAAACCAAATAAGCAAAACCCTTTACAGAATCTAGCATCGGTGTGGGAGCCGCCCGCTGGCGGGCGGCTCCCGCTTTCAGAGTAGGAAGCTTTGGCGTTTTATCCGTTCGTCAGGGCCTCCGGCGATCCTTGACAAATTATGATACGGTTTTCATCCGACGGCCGTTTCCGTTTTATCCGGACGGAAGTTTGCTGCCGGATTGCTGAGTCTGCTGTATTGCCGCGAACAAAAAGGGGTTTGCGACAGTACAGCAGCAACAAATCTATGAGGAGGAAAGCAATTTGAAAAAGGTACTCAATGCGATCACCTTATTTTTCGATTTTATCTACCGTATTCTGCTTGAATACTCGAAGATCGTGCTTCTGGTCATCGTTTTGATCGTCAGCGCACAGGTCATTGCGCGCAAGTTCATCGGCCAGTCTATCCGGTGGTCCGAAGAAGTCGCGCTGCTGCTCATGGTCTGGATGGCGTTCATTTCGATGGCGATCGGCGTGGAGAAGAAACTGCACATCGCCATCTCGATGTTCTTTAACATGTTCCCGAAAAAGCTGCAGAAGATCCTCGAAAAGATCAACTACATCATCATCTTCCTGTTTGGGATTGTACTGATGTATTACGGTACGCAGCTGGTGCTCAGCACCATGAATTCGACGCTTCCGGCCACCAAATGGCCAGCCGGCATGCTTTACCTGATGATGCCGGTCGGCGGCCTTTTCATCTCCTATTTCACCCTGTTGGATTTCTTTAAGTTGGATCAGTTCCGGCATAAGAACATTGAAGGGGGAGACGAATAGAACGATGGTTGATACGAACTTAGCGATTGCAATTTTACTTGGAAGTTTCTTTATTTTAATCATCTGCAAGATGCCGATTACCTTTGCGCTGGCCGCGGCCACCGCGTCTACGATGTTTTATCTGGACATCCCGCTGATGGCGATGGTTCAGCAGATGGCAAAGGCAATCAACAGTTTTTCACTGATGGCAATTCCGTTCTTTATTCTCGCGGGCGAGATCATGGGAGCCGGGGGTATCTCCGACCGCATGGTGGCGTTTGCGAATATCCTGGTTGGACGGTTCCGCGGAGGGCTTGCACAGGTCAACTGCCTGGACAGCATGTTCTTCGGGGGGATCTCCGGTTCGGCCGTGGCGGACGTTTCGTCGCTCGGCTCGATCGTCATTCCGATGATGAAAAAATCCGGATACGACGACGACTTCTCGGTCGCAATCACCGTCACCAGTTCCTGTCAGGGCGTGCTCATCCCGCCAAGCCACAATATGATCATGTATTCGCTGGCGGCCGGCGGCGTTTCGGTCGGAAGACTCTTTCTGGGAGGCTTTCTGCCGGGCGTGCTGGTCGGAATCTCCCTGATGATCGTCTGCGCGGTCATCTCGGTGAAGCGAAATTATCCGCGTGAAAGGGCCGTTTCCTTCCGGGAAGCGCTGAAAATCACCAAAGACGCGCTGCTCGCGCTCTTCACTGCGGTCATCATCATGGGCGGTGTCTCGTTCGGGATCTTCACCGCGACCGAATCGGCCGCGATCGCCTGCATCTATGCGTTTTTGGTCTCGCTTCTTTTTTACCGGGAGCTCAAAATCAGTCAGATGCCCGCGATCCTGATGAACTGCGTCAAGACCCTCGCTATGGTATTCAGCCTGATTGCCGCCGCTGGCGCGTTCGGCTGGATCCTCGCCTACCTGCAGGTGCCGTCGCTCATCACCAACATGCTGCTTACGATCAGTGACAACAAGGTCGTTGTCTTTCTGCTGATCAACCTAATGCTGCTGATCCTCGGCTGCATTATGGATATGGCCCCGCTCATCCTGATCACCACGCCAATCCTCCTGCCGGTTGTCACCGCGTTCGGCATGGACCCGGTTCAGTTCGGCGTCATGCTGATCCTGAACCTTGCGATTGGACTGTGCACCCCGCCGGTCGGCTCCGCGCTCTTTGTGGGCTGCTCAATCGGCAAGATCAAGGTGGAAAAGGTGGTCAAGGCGATGCTCCCGATGTATGCGGGCATGGTGGTTGTGTTGATGCTGGTGACCTTTGTTCCGTCGCTTTCATTGGCGATCCCGCAGTGGATCATGCCTGCGGCGGTGTAACCGGCATAGGGGTCCGACGGCAGGTTTTCCAATAGAGAACAGAATTTTCGGTCAGTGGCAAGACGTTCATCTTCGCAGGATACACGCTGAGAAAAGATGAATGAAGGAGAAATACCTATGATCGATACCAATCTTGCCATAGCAATCCTTCTGGGCAGCTTTTTCGTGATGATCCTGTGCAAACTGCCGATCACCTTTGCACTGGCTGCCTCGTCGACGATGACCATGCTCTATCTGGATATTCCGCTGATGTCCATGGTGCAGCAGATGGCAAAAGCCATCAACAGTTTTTCATTGATGGCAATCCCATTTTTCATCCTGGCGGGTGAAATCATGGGTGCGGGCGGCATCTCCACCCGTATGCTCAATTTTGCAAACGTATTTGTGGGACGCTTCCGCGGCGGGCTCGCGCAGGTCAACTGCCTGGCTTCGATGTTCTTTGGCCACCTTTCCGGTTCGGCTGTCGCGGACGTTTCCTCGCTTGGCACCATCCTCATCCCGATGATGAAAAAAGCCGGTTACGATGAGGACTTCTCGGTCGGCATCACGGTCACCTCGTCCTGCCAGGGCGTCCTGATTCCGCCTTCCCACAACATGATCATCTATTCGGTCGCCGCGGGCGGCGTTTCGGTTGGCCGCCTCTTCATGGGCGGGCTGGTGCCGGGCGTGCTGATGGGCATTGTGCTGATGATCATCTGCGGCTTTATCGCAATCAAGCGCAACTACCCGAAGGGGGAAAAACTCACCCCGCAGCAGGCGCTCAAAATGTCGCTTGACGCGATCCCGGCGCTCTTCACCGCAATTATCATTCTGGTCGGCGTTTCGGCCGGCATCTTTACCGCGACCGAATCCGCGGCAATCGCCTGCATCTATGCGCTGATCATTTCCTTCCTCTATTACCGGGAACTCAAGGTGAAAATGATCCCCGGTATCCTGATGAACTGCGTCAAGACGCTTGCGATGGTATTCAGCCTGATTGCCGCCGCCGGCGCGTTCGGATGGATTCTCGCTTACCTGCAGGTACCGAAAATGATCACCGGGATGCTTCTTTCGGTCAGCTCGAGCAAGATTGTTGTGTTCCTGCTGATCAACCTGATGCTGCTGATCCTCGGCTGCATCATGGATATGGCCCCGCTCATCCTGATTGTCACCCCGATCCTGGTCCCGGTTGTGCAGTCTTTCGGCATGGACCCGGTGCAGTTCGGCGTAGTGCTGATCTTCAACCTGGCGGTGGGGCTTTGCACTCCGCCAGTCGGTTCCGCGCTGTTCGTGGGCTGCGGCATCGGCGGCATTTCGGTGGAAAAGACGGTCAAGGCGATGATTCCAATGTATCTGGGCATGCTCTTCATGCTGATGGTCGTCACCTTTGTCCCGCAGGTTTCTCTGTGGCTGCCGAACCTGGTTATGCCGGCCGCCGTCTAAACCCGAATACGACAACTTCCTTTCCCAATTTTACGAAACGGGGTGCCATTTGGCATCCCGTTTCCGTGCCCTTGGGAATCTGAGAAATGAGGACAATTCCGTTGAACCTGTTAAAAGAAAAACTGCAAAATGCAACCAGCGATCCGCAGCTATTGCTTGTCATTTTCTTTGCGTTTTTTACCAATGGCATGATGAGCACCATGCTCGGCTCGCTTCTGCCGTTCATGATGGCCGAATATAAGATGAGCTACGCGCTGGGCGGCATGGTGCTGTCGGCGCACCAGATCGGCAACCAGGCCGCGGTATTTATCGCGGGGTTCCTGCCGTACCTGCTCGGGCGGAAAAAATCCACCATTTCGCTCGGTGCGGGAATTCTGGTGGGCATGCTGCTGATGAGCGTCACCGGAAACCCCCTCCTGATGCTCATCGCGTTCGCCGCCACCGGGATTGGGCGCGGAACGATGAGCAATATCGCAAATGTGGTCGTTTCGGAGATCACGGTGAACAAAACCAGCTCCCTGAACCTTCTGCATGCCACCTTTGCGGTTGGAGCGCTGCTGGCGCCGTTTTTGACCATCCTGTTCACCGGCCCCATGCGCCTTGACTGGCGCAGCGCGGCGTGGCTGGTTGCGGCCGCTGGCCTTCTGATGCTTGTTGTTTTTGGGCGTTCGTCCCTCTCGGATACGCCTTCCCCCAAGGTGGCCGCAGAGGGCGGTAAGAGCTTTGTGCGTTCGCCGCGCTTCTGGCTGGTCACCGCCATCCTGTTTGCTTACCTGTGTACCGAGGCCACCATTATGGGCTGGCTCATCACCTATTTCAAGGACAGCGGTATTATGGGCGGGACACTGGCGCAGAGCACCTCCTCTGTGCTGTGGATGATGATGCTTGCCGGCCGTCTGCTTTGCGCGGCTTTCTCTTACAAGGTGGATAAGCACAAGCTCCTGGTCGTGATGAGCGCCGCGATCGCGGGCTTTTACCTGCTGATGATCTCCACGCGGGATATCCGGATCATTTTTCCGACGCTGATGGGCCTTGGTATCAGTATGGCGGGACTCTATCCGACCTCGCTTTCCTGCATGGACCCCAGCCACACATCCTCCACGGCGGCGGTCGGCACCTGCATCTCGCTGGCCAGTCTTGGTTCGGTGCTCATGCCGATGGTAGTGGGCGCGATCGCTCAGCACACCGACATCGCGGGGGGCATGGCGGCGATTTCGGTCGCGCTGGTGATCCTGTTCCTGCTGACTGTTGTCAACTTTATCTTTTCGAGGAAAGCGGACTGAAAACAGGCTCTTTTCAGGATAACACAGGAAAGGGCGGCTGCATTTTTTGCAGCCGCCCTTTTCGTTTATGCTTTTCGGAAACGTGTAATATCGTAACAGGAGATTAGTGCGACATTGCTTCCGTCAAGCCACGGCATGTGAGACGCCGTGGCATTGACCCATTTGTTCAGGTAAGGATTATACATCTCCCGCGTGTAATTGCCGGCTTGGTCGCGGAGCATCAGAGCCATCGGACATTGCTCACAAGGGGTTTGCCGGTTCCACAGGGCCTTGTAGCAGAGATCCCCTACCCGCGCATAGGGGAGCAGTTCCAGCAGTCTGCGGTTGAGGAAAAGAAGTTCATAGCTGCCTGGCGCGGTGACATAGGCCAGCGTATTGAGGTGGTCGAGTATTGACTGAGCGATTTGGAAAGATTTCCGAAGCCGCGCCTGGGTGCGCAGCTTGATGAGGAAGGTGCTCAGGATTTTGGCAATGAAAGCAAGGGTGTCCACCTCTTCCTGGGTCCAGAACCGCTGCCCGCCGCATTCGTCAAATCCGACGAAGCCCTTGAACGCCCCTTCGTCCTTGAGCGCGCACTGGAGCATAGCATGGATTCCCTGCGGGTCCAGCACATCGCGCACCGCTCGGGAAAGCCGGGTGATGTCCTCGCAGTAAAAAACGCCGTCCGGTCGGAAGTAATCGAGATAACCGGGTGCGATCGGGATGTCCTGCAGCATGGGCATGGCGGGAGAAATCCCGTCGTTGCACCACTCAAAGGTGTTGGTGGTCCGCTGGTTGTCATCGGAATTTTCCAGAATATAGACCCGGCTGACACCGAAATACCGCCCGATAATTTCCAGGACCATGTTGACCGCACTGTCGAGATCCTTGGCCTCATAGAGGATGTGGAAAATATATTCCGAGATATTTTCCCGCAGAAGCTTGTGCCCGCTGTGCGGCGGCTCCAATTGAGTGCGCTCCCGGTAAACATACTCCCGGTCCACCTGGCTGTCGTAAAGCGCATACTGGTTCTTTCCCCCGTCTTTGGCGCGGTAAAGGGCGTTGTCAGCGTTTTCAAAGAGCATGCTGTAAGAACTGCCGTCCCGTGGGCTTATGGCAATGCCGATGCTGCCGGAAATTTTATAATCGCTCTGCCGCCCGGTGAAAGTGCGGCGGAAGATCTCGGTCAGCGCCTGGGCTTTCTGCTGGATAACCGATTCATCCTTCAGGCCCTTCATAAAGACCAGGAATTCGTCCCCGCCAATCCGCCCGACAATATCGTCGGAACGGAACAGGCTCTGGGTTTTTGCCGCAACGTCGCTGAGCACCGCATCGCCAAGCAGGTGGCCAAAATTGTCATTGATCGATTTGAAGTCGTCGATATCGATGATAAAAAGCGCCCCGAGCAGATCCTTGCCTTCACCGGCCAGGTATTCGTCCACCAGGGATGCGGTGCAGGCCTTGTTATAAACCCCGGTCAGCGGATCGCGCATTGACTGCATCTCGATGGAAAGCAGTTTCTTTTTCTGTTCGTCAATGTCCCTGACCTTTCCAATAAGCTTCACGATCTGACCACGGGAATTTTCAATGGGGACGATGGTAACACTGATCCAGATATATTTCTTATGGGAATTGAGCACCCTGCATTCAAAGGTGAGCGAACGTTTGTCTTCAGCGGCCATCTGGGAAATCTGCTGGCGGGAGAGTGTCCAGTAGAAGTTTTCGCGGTCGTCCGGATGGATGCACGCCTGATAGGGAAACGGGTCTTCGGGTGTGATCTTATAGACCGGCTGCAGGCCGATTTCGACGCTCAAAGGGGAATCATTGCAAATGATGAGCAGTTTTTCATAATCGATCTCAAAAATCACATCGTTGGTTGCTTCCAGTACCAGCCGGTAACGCGCTTCATTTTCATGCGCCTGGGCATAGATCTGTTCAAGCTCGCCGACCTTTTCTTCAATTTTTTCGCGCAGATCCTGATCGTTGAATCCCGCAAGGCTTCGGGAGAAATAATCCCCCGCGATCTGCTCCGGGTTCGGCACCGAATGGTGCAGGTGCAAAACCCGGAAGGAATCCCCGCAAACGCGCAGAACAACCGAAAAACGGGTATCGATCCCGCTGGTTTCCGAATTTGGAAGATCGGGTTCGGCGGAGAATTCCCCATACACAATCACAATTTTCGAGTCGAAAGCCACGGCCTTATACCAGTCCCGTGTGATCGAAAACCGACCGCCCCAATCGTCCCGTTCGGCAAACAACAGCTCACGGGCGTTCTGGATACTGTGGCAGATTTCGAATTTGCCAGTGCCGATCCAGGTGATCCGGTCATCCAACGCGGACAGGACGGCCGGGATATCACGGGAAACCAGATAGCTGTGCAAGAGTTTTTGCACGAAGGATACAGCGCTGGTTTCTAAAAGTTCCATCGGACGTCCTCCTTTCCGCTTTGCCCCTGAATTCATTTCCATATCATTAATTTAACCTACTTTTCATAAAAACACAATAGGAATTTCGGAATTTGCATAAATGGGATACCTTAAGAATATGGTATTTACTTTACGTTCATGAAAGGCTGCCGCGCGTATGTTAAAATAATAATATCTATACAAAAACCGGCACAGAGGATACCGGTATAAAGGGGATTTTCAAAAGATGAATTGGCTGCGAAGGTTTATGATGGGACGCTATGGGACCGATCAGCTCAACTACACGCTGCTGGCGCTCGCGTTGACGCTGATGTTATTGGAACGTTTGGCGGAATGGCATTTTCTCTATCTGTTCTCCTTCCTGGCGCTGGCCGTCTGCTACCTGCGGATGTTTTCACGTGATATCACGCGGCGCTACCAGGAAAACCAGCGCTTCCTGCAGGTGTTTGGGCCGGTGCGGCGGCGCTTTTCGAGCGCGGTGAGCGCCGTGAAGGATTCGCGCACCCACTGCCATTTCAAATGCCCTTCCTGTGGGCAGAAGCTGCGCGTGCCGCGCGGGAAAGGGAAACTCAGCATCACCTGTCCGAACTGCAGAACCCAGTTCGTGAAGAAAACATGAGACCGATGAAACCGGAAAACAAAACGATTGCCAAACAGTTTGCCAAGGTGCAAAAGCAGGAACAAAAACTCCTTGCAAAAAAAGAATCCCCGCTGGGGAAAAAGGTTTCCGCCGTTGGGAAAAAGGTGGAGCAGAAGCTGCCGGAGCCGGCGCTCGACGCCATGCGGGCCGCGTTTGAGAAGGGGTTTGCGTTTGTGTTCCAAAACGGCACCGGCGTCATTGAAAAGGCGGGCGCAGCCCAAAAGAAGCGCGACTCCTACGAGCTGAACGCGTTTGCGCTGCAAAGGGACCCCAGCCGCAAAAATTTTAAGCGGTTTGACTGCGCGGCGGGGCGGGCGGCGCTCGGAAACCAGGCGCTTTCGGCGGCGGAAGGCGCGCTGCTGGGCGTGCTTGGGATCGGGCTGCCGGATGTCCCGGTGTTCATTGGGGTGATCCTTAAAACGGTTTATGAAGCAGCGGTGAGCTATGGCTTTTCCTATGAAGACGAAGCGGAGCGGACGTTTGTGCTGGCGGTCATTTGCGCGGGCGTGAGCAAAGGGGACGAGAAACAGCAGTGGTCAGCGCGCGCTGACCGGATCGGATATGCCATCGATACGGGAAAGGTATTCCCGCAGAAGCCGGATGACCTCCTGCGGGAAGCGTCCGCGCTGCTCGCCGACCGGATGCTGGCCGCGAAATCGGTGCAGGGGCTTCCGGTGGTCGGCGTGGTCGGCGGCGTGACCAACAGCGTAATGATCGGGCAGGTGGGCCGGATGGCGGGGCTCAAGTATAAAAAGCGTTTCCTGAACAGGCAAAACGGAATAAAATGAGGAGGGAGCAAAAATTTGTATAGATATCTCACCTACGACAAAAATAAGCAGGGAGATTTCGTTTATGGGACAATGGTGATTTTTTCATTGCTGCTGATCTCATTTGGTTTCGTGTGTGATACGCCGCGCAATATTTTTGACGGCGTGATTGCCATTGTCAGGACGCAGGCGGGGCTTATCACCGACTCGATCGTGGTCGGAGGCCTGGGGGCGGCATTTGTGAATTCCGGCCTGGTGACCCTGATCTCGATTGTTCTGCTGCGGCTTTGTAAACTGACCTTTTCCGGCATCAGTGTGGCCGCGCTTTTCCTGATGGCAGGTTTTGCGCTTTTCGGCAAGGATGTGTACAATATTTTCCCCATCATCCTGGGCGGTTTTCTCTATTCGCGCTACCAGCATGAACATTTTGGACGGTATATCTACATTTCGCTGTTTGGCACGGCGCTCGCGCCGATTGTCACTGAAATGCGGACCATCACCGCCGATCCTACCCTGAGTTTTCTGCTGACCATCGGGATGGGGATCCTGATCGGATTTTTGCTGCCGCCGATCGCGGCTTTCACCATGCGGGTGCATCAGGGCTATAACCTTTATAACGTCGGCTTTACGGCCGGGCTTATCGGCATGGTGATGGCGTCGCTCTTCCGTTCGATGGGGCGGGTGTTCGAAACTCGCTTTGAATGGAGCAGCGGGAACAACGCGATACTCGCCATTTTTTTGTTCACCCTGTTCCTTTTAATGGTCGTGAGCGGCTGGGCGCACAATGGCTGCAGTTTTAAAGGGGTGGTTGCGGTCACCCGGCACTCCGGCCGCGCGGTTGCGGACTTTGTGCTGCTGGACGACTACCCGGTGACGCTGATCAACATGGGGATTGTTGGGGCATTCGCCACCGTCTATGTGCTGGTGGTGGGCGGTTCGCTTAACGGGCCGACCATCGGCGGTATTTTGAGCATCTGCGGGTTTGGCGCGTTTGGAAAACATCTGCGCAATATCATCCCGGTGATGGCGGGCGTAGTGCTGAGCTCTTTCTTTATGGTCTGGCGGCTCAGCGATCCGGATGTGCTGCTGGCGGCGCTTTTTTCCACCGGGCTCGCGCCGATCGCGGGACAGTTTGGATGGAAATGGGGCGTTATAGCGGGCGTCGTACATGCGTCGGTGGTGCTCAATGTGGGATTCCTGCACGGCGGGCTGAACCTGTATAACAACGGGTTTGCGGCTGGCCTGGTGTGCATCGTGCTGATCCCGCTGATTGAAGCGCTGCAAAAGAAAGACGCCTTTACAGGTTAACAAGGACAAGGAAAAAAGAGGTTAGAGAGATGAACTACACGGCGAAAAAAATGTCAAAGATCATCGATGAGATGACGGGTTTCTTCCTGCGAATGGGAGCGGATGATATCCAGATGGAGCTGCGGAAGCTCAGCGAGGGATTTCAGCTGAAAATTACCAGCAACTATCTGCCCGGTCAGCGCGAGCGGCTGGAGGATCTTAACCGGTTTTTGACAGTTAAGGAGAAGGACGAGGGGCTTGAAGAGTTTTTCTGGCAGGTAGCGGGGGTGAGCAGTTCCGGCAGCGACAGCGAAATCCACCTGATCGGCCAGATGATTGACCAGGCTGAGGTGCAGATCGGAGAGCGGACGGTTGCGGTGACCCTCTTCAAAAAGTTCGACCACCCGCGCGGATAATACGAAAAAAGCGAAAGCCAAGATGGCTTTCGCTTTTTTTTAGCGGAGGGTTATGGTTTCCAGGTCGTACGGCACGAAGAGATTGCCTTGGTAATAGTTCTGGCCTTCGGTGGTGTAAAGCTCCTTGCGGCGGTCGTAGTTTTTGTCCTCGGTGTGCCAGAGCACCAGGTTCGGAATTTTCATCTGTCCGGCGAGTTCACAGGCTTCCTTGACTGTGCTGTGGTGCTTTTCGTAGGGCTTGAAGCGTTCCCGGTCTGCGTAGAGGCAGAATGCTTCGCAGAGCAGCCAATCCGCGCCCAAAACATAACGCTCACAGGCGGGATTATAAGGCTCGTCCCCCAGGCAGCAGAGCTTTTGCCCATCCGAAAGCAGCAGCGAAAAGCCGTACTGCTTTTCCTTGGTGGAGTGGATGTCGAAGAAGGTGGTCTCGTATCCGCAGATTTCCCGGGTCTCGCCGTCCGCGACCGGGATAAAGTGGATGCGCTGCCCGATGTGCTTTAGGAATTTTTTGTCCAATGTGAGCTGGCAAAGAGTGACGACTGGATCAATGAGGCCGTCATGGCAGTAGATGCGCAGGTCGCCTTCGTATTTACCTTTATTCATCAGCGTGGCCGCAAGCCGCACGATCCAGATGACCCCGACCACATGGTCGGAATGCTTGTGGGTGACGATGAGATCGTGGATGTCGCCGATCCCAATCCCGGCCTTTTCGAGCTGCACAAGGATGCCGTTGCCGCCGCCCGCGTCCACCAGCAGCGTGCCGGCGCCCCCGCGGATGGCGAAGCAGGTGTTATAGCATTTGGTGACGGTTGCGTTGCCCGTCCCGAGTACAATGAGCTGATCCATTGGATGTCCCTCCCGAATTGTTTCAAACAGTCTCTATTATAACCGTACAGAAGCCGGGATGCAAGGCGGGAACCGCCCGGAGAAGTTGTTTTGGTGCGCGGAAAGAAAATTTTTGTCCGCAAAGCTACAATCTATTGCGTCAAACAGGCAAAAATGGTAATATTAAAACTTAGAGCGCGAACGGCGCGCAGTGCGGCGAAAGGCCGTCTCAATAGCATCTGGAGGAATCATCTTTGTCGAATTTAAAAAGCGAAATTGAAAAACGCCGTACCTTTGCAATCATCTCGCACCCGGACGCGGGTAAAACCACCCTGACTGAAAAATTCCTGCTCTACGGCGGGGCGATCCAGCTGGCGGGCGCGGTCAAGGGCAAAAAGAACTCCCGCCACGCCGTTTCGGTCAAGGGCAAAAAGAACTCCCGCCACGCCGTTTCCGACTGGATGGAGATCGAAAAGCAGCGCGGAATCTCGGTCACCTCGTCGGTCATGCAGTTTAACTATGACGGCTACTGCATCAATATCCTGGACACCCCGGGACACCAGGACTTCTCGGAGGACACCTACCGCACCCTGATGGCGGCGGATTCGGCCGTCATGGTCATCGACGCGGCCAAGGGCGTCGAGCCGCAGACCCGCAAGCTTTTCAAGGTCTGCCTTCTGCGGGATATCCCGATTTTTACCTTTATCAACAAAATGGACCGCGAGGCGAGAAGCCCCTTCGATCTGTGCGAACAGATCGAGCAGGAGCTCGGTATCCAGACCTACCCGGTCAACTGGCCGATCGGTTCCGGGCGGGAATTCAAGGGGGTCTACGACCGCCACAAGCGGGAGATCATCGCTTTTGAGGCGGGGGAATACGCCAACGGCCAGAAGGCGGTCGCTTCGACCGAATACGCGCTTGGCGACCCGCGCCTGGACGAGGCGCTCGGCCAGGCGCTGCACGCGCAGCTTTCGGACGACATCGAGCTTCTCGACGGCGCGAGTTATGAATTTGACCTTGAAAAGGTCCGCCACGGCAAGCTCTCACCGGTCTTTTTCGGTTCGGCGCTCACCAACTTCGGCGTCGAGCCGTTCCTCGAGGATTTTCTCAAGATGACCACTCCGCCGCTGCCGCGCGAATCGAGCGAAGGGGTTGTCGATCCGTTTTCGCCGGATTTTTCAGCTTTTGTATTTAAAATCCAGGCGAACATGAACAAGGCCCACCGAGACCGCATCGCGTTCATGCGCATCTGCTCGGGGGAATTCACAAAGGGCATGGAGGTCATGCACGTGCAGGGCCAAAAGAAGATCAAGCTCGCCCAGCCCCAGCAGCTGATGGCGCAGGACCGCGAGATCATCGAGAAGGCCTACGCGGGCGACATCATCGGCGTGTTCGATCCCGGCATCTTCTCGATCGGCGACACGCTGTGCGCCGCAAACAAAAAATTCCAGTTTGCGGGCATCCCGACCTTCGCGCCGGAGCACTTCTCTCGCGTCCGGCAGACCGACACCCTAAAGCGCAAGCAGTTTGTCAAAGGGGTCACCCAGATCGCGCAGGAAGGCGCGATCCAGATCTTCCACGAGCCGCACACCGGTATGGAGGAAGTAATTGTGGGCGTGGTGGGCACCTTGCAGTTTGACGTGCTGCAGTACCGGCTGCAAAATGAATACGGCGTGGAAATCCGTATGGAGGGGCTGCCGTACCAATACATCCGCTGGATCGAGAATGAAGAGTTTGACCCCAAAACGCTCGATCTCAGCTCCGACACAAAGGTTGTGCAGGACTTTAAGGACAACTACCTGCTGCTCTTTACAGACGAATGGAACATCCGGTGGGCCACCGACCGCAACAAGGAGCTGGTCCTTTCGGAGTTTGGATGATAATTCTACGGAGGCGCTTTTATGCGGCGGGGAAATTCTGCAAAATTCAGGGAATGGGCCACTGACTTCGGCTTTTTTATCGTCGGCGGGGTACTTTACGGGCTGTCGGTCAACCTGTTCACCGCGCCGAACCAGATCGCGCCCGGCGGGCTCACCGGCCTTTCGACCGTGTTCAATTTTCTGTGGGGCACGCCGATCGGCGGCGTGATTTTCCTGCTCAATATCCCGCTGTTCCTCTGGGCAATCCTCTCGGTTGGCTATAAGCTGGTGATTAAGACGATCGTGGCCACGGCGGTATCTTCGGCTGCGATCGATATTCTGAGCCTTGTGGTCCCGCCGTACCAGAATAACCTCATGCTGGCCGCCGTGTTCGGCGGCGTGGTCGAGGGGTTCGCGCTGGCACTCATTTTTATGCGCGGAGGCACAACTGGCGGCACCGATATGGTGGCGCGGCTGTTGGGAAGATATTTTCCGCATATCTCGATGGCGCGGCTGATGATGTGTCTGGACGCCTTGGTCGTGACCTTTGCCGCGTTCGTCTATCAGAGCCTTGAGAGCGCGATGTACGCGCTGATTGTGATCTTTGTCGCCACCCGGCTGATCGATGCGGTGCTCTACGGTACCGACGCGGGCACCGGCAAGCTGCTCTATATCATCTCCGAGAAAAATGAGCAGATCGCAGCGCAGATTCTCACCGATCTCGACCGCGGCGTGACCTATCTGAAGTCCCGCGGCGCCTACAGCGGCCGCGAAAGCGAGTTGCTGCTCTGCGCGGTGCGCAGGTATGAGGTCTGCAAGGCAAACGCAATTGTACGGGAGCTGGATCCGAACGCCTTCGTCATTGTGGGCGACGCGGGTGAAATCTCCGGTGAAGGCTTCCGGCAGGTAAAATCCGGGGATAAGACGCTGCGGGAGTTGCTAAGGCGGAAAAATAGGCATAAGAAAAAGGACGGCGGATGCACGGGCGGTGAACGCTGCAGGAAATGAAAACGTCGGCAGGATTGGCAGAAGCTTTATCATAAAATTTCCTTCTATTGAAGAAAACGGGCGGAAACGCTCGTTTTTTTATATGTTGAAACAATGGGCGATGGCCTGCACGATGGTTTATATAACCAAACCGTGGCGGAAAAAGGGAGGAAAATTGCACAAAAATAAATTTTCAAGAATTTTTGTGCGAAATGTGTCCCCAAACGGCAAACCGTATGGTTATGATTAGTACACGATAGAATAAAAATCTGGAAAGGCAGGGGAGCGCTATGGAAAAAGCCGGGCTGGCGGACACGCAGTATCAGGCTTTATACGAGCGGATGGTGCCGGGGCTCTATAAAAGCGCGCTTTACCTGCTTGGAAGTCAGGAGGCCGCTGAACAAGCGGTGGTGCAGGCCTTTGCAAAGAGCTGTTCGGAGGAAAGCGGACAGGAGGATGCGTCCCTGCCGCTGAAATTCTCCAAAAACCTGGTGGATGCATGCAGTAAGATCGAGAAGGATACGCACTATATCAGCGAGAAGGTCATTTCTTCCGGGAATGCCAAGGTGGTGCAGTCGCTCGCGGCGCTCACCTTCGGGGATCGCAAGCTGATTGTCCTGGCACTGGTGCAGGGTTGTTCCGTGCCGGAGATCGCGAAGATTGTCGGGCTTCCCGGCTGGATTGTGGAAAGACGCCTGCGCCGTGTGACGGGGGATATGATGCGCCCGTTCCGGCAGAGTGTAACTTGTGGGAGGGAGCCAGCATGAAAAAAGTATTGGCGGCATTTGCGGTTCTGCTGGCGGCAGCGGCTCTTTCGGGCTGTATGCGGCATTACAGCGACGCGGAGTATCAGAAGGTGATCGACGAGGTAAGCTACAAATACAACGTCACCCTCAAGGTCGATCTGGACGGCAACTACAACATCACGCCGGATCAGCTGCGCGCGCATCTGGAAGCGGTGGCGATGGAAGCGCGGCAGGCTGCCTGACCGGTATCTTTTGGGGCGCAGCGGCATAAACTGGAGTATCCCAGTTTGTGTTTATGGAGGCTTCAAGATGAATTTACGCAACAATCAGATCACGGTGGGCGAGATCCTTGCAAATCCACAGGCGCGTACGCTTCTGAGCCGGGAATTCCCGATGGTGATGGGCAGCCCGATGCTTGCGCGCGCGCGCAATATGCCTTTGCAGAACGTGCTTTTTTATGCAAGGCGGTATGTCCCGCAGCAGAAAATCAATCAGGTGCTTGCCCAGCTGCAGGCAGTCTGAAAACAATAAAAGGGGCGTATCCGCTTTGGCGGATACGCCCCTTTCTATTTGGAAACGGCCGGTCATCCCTGGATTTCGATCCGGCGGGACGACGCCGGGATTTCACCCCGTTTGGGCAGGAAGAGTTCCAATACGCCGTTTTTATATTCGGCGGTGATCTCATCGGCTTTGACGCCGGAGATGTCAAAACTTCTTGCAAACGAGCCATAGCTGCGTTCGCGGCGGATAAAGTGGTCCTTCCGGTCTTCTTTTTCCTCGCTGTGCTGAGCGGTGATGGTTAGGCGGTCGTTGTCGATATCGATGTGGATATCTTCTTTCTGAAAGCCCGGCAGTTCGGCCTGGAGCACAAATTTATCGCCTTTATCAAGGATATCAGTGTTAAACTGTGCAAAGTCACCCAGATGGCCGAAAAATTGTTTTTCCATATCGTCAAAATATTTCTGCAAATTGTGTTCTCTGCGTTCAAAAGGCATCAGATCAAACATATAAAAATCCCCTTTCAAGTTTACCGTGTTTGTGTTTTAAGTGTTGTTCTGACCGCCTGCGGGATTGCCCACAGGGGAAACCTTGGTGTCACACAAGGCAATCACCTGCTTTCTTCGCACCTTGCGGTGCTCTTTTCTTTTTTCATTAACTATAGTATAACCTGCGTTTGTTACAAAAGAATACATGGATTATTATCAGTTTGTAAACTTTTAGCACTCTATATATATGAGTGCTAATTGGGAATAAAACCAACCGCCAGGCGCTGCCATTGCAAGCCCCTGGGAAACCCGGTATACTGAGATTGTGATGGAAAGATGTGTGAGGAGGTCTTTTTATGAACCGTTCCGGATGGAAAAAATGGGGGTGTGTCTGCGGCGCGCTGGCTCTTGCGGCGATGATCTGTCTTGCGGGATGTTCCCTGTTCGGCGGAAAAGCCGAGATCGCCGCGGTATCCACGGCCAGCGCGGGCGTTTCGCCCGACAGCGCGTTCACGATCAAGCTGCCGTACGACACCGACGCGGCCGCGCTGCGTGGAAAAATTACGACCGATCCAGAGATCGCTTATGAGCTGACCGCGCAGAACGACCGCGAATTTCTCTTAAAGCCGGTGAACCTGCTCGACGCGGGCAGCAGCTTTACGATCACGGTCGCGGGGAAAAACGGCAAGCCGCAGGTTTTTTCCTGTCAGGTGCAGAACATCCTGATGGTAAAATCCTTTTTCCCTATGGACAACGGCGAAAAGGTGCCGATCCGCTCGGGGATCGAGTTCGCTTTTAACACAAGCGATGTTTCCTCCGCAGACTTTGAAAAGGCGTTTTCGATCGATCCGCCGGTGGTTGGCGGCATCTCTTATGGGGATGGAAAGTTTGTATTCTACCCGGAGGATTCGATGGCTTACGGCACCCGCTATACCGTTACGCTGAACCCGCCGCTTTCCTCTGCGGGCGGCGCGGAGCTTGCAAATGCGTTCCGGTTTTCCTTTACGACAATCAGCGAGGCGCAGCAGGAAGCGGAATGGAAGTTCCAGCTTGCCAATAACGGCCGCAGCCTGAACACCCTCACCGATGAAACGGCTACGGTGGGCGTCTATATTGATGACAGCATCCCGCCGGAAAGCCGGAAAGTATCAGTTGCGGTCTACCGCTTCGATACGGCCAGACAGTACGCGGCGCAGATGGCGGAAAATGCCAGTCACCGCGACCGCAAATACGGCGACACCAAGATCGACACCTCGAAGCTCTCACAATACGCCTCCTTCGAGGCGCAGCCGGTCACGCCAGTCAGTGATTTGCAGAACTTTTGGGTGCAAAACCAGATCCTCCAGTTTCCCGAGCCGCTGCCTGAGGGCTGGTATGCGGCCGATCTGAGTATGCAGGTGTCGGACGGCGTAACTGTTACCCGGCAGATCTTTTTGCAGTCGAGCGACCTGTCAATTTTCTTCATGACGATGGGCGAAGAGCTGGTCGCCTGGATCAACGACGCTTCCACCGGACAGCCGGTTGAAGGGGCCGAATTCAGCTGTGAAGGCAACTATCGGGCTTCCGGCACCACCGGCGCCGACGGGACTCTGCGGATCGACAAGGCGGTTTTTGAGGGGCTCGAAAATGAGTATGATTCGGCAAACGGGATATTCACAATCAAAGCCGGGGAACACACCTATGTGGATAACCGCTATTTTGACAGTTGGAATCAGGGGGATGTCTCTTACGGCTATTACGCATACCTTTTCTCCGACCGCCCAATCTACCGCACCACCGACACCGCCAAGCTGTGGGGTTTCGTGCGGCCGCGTGATCCGGCAGTCCCGATGCCGAAGTCGGTGCGGATCACGCTTTCGGGCACTTCCATTGAGCAGGAGGTCCCAGTGCAGGGAAACGGTCAGTTTACGGCGGAGATTGCGTTTGAGGATCTTGCGGTGGATATGTGGCAGTCGTTCGATCTGTGGCTGGATGACGAGCGTTCGCTGACCGGCGAATCGGTCTGGATCAAGGATTATGTCAAACCGATTTATACCGCTGAAACGCAAACCGATAAGCCGGTGTACCTCACTTCGAATGGTGCGCAGGCACATGTTTCACTCAAGGTTTCAACCTTTGACGGCACGCCCGCCTCCTCTTTTCAGGCGGATTTCCAAAGCTGGGACAGCATGATTGCCCCGGCGCCAAATGTCCGCTACATCACCGACGAACAGGGTGTTTTGAATGTTCCGATTGTGATCGGCGACGCGCGGAATACCTGGAGACCGCAGAGCTACCGGTATGTATTCTCAAATGCCGGGGCCGAATCGGAGAATTTTTATGAATATGGCACGGTCAATGTAATCCACAGGGATCTGATGCTGACCGGCGAAGTGAAGGACGGCGGGAAGGCGGTTCAGGTGATCACCAACCGGATCGACATCTCCGGGATTGAAAAACCTGCCGATCTCTGGGAACGGGACGCGCTCAAAGGCGCGCCGGCCAACAGCGCGGTTCGGGCGGAGGTCCACCATGTCTATTACACCAAAGTGATCCAGGGGACCTATTACGACTTTATCAACAAAGAAACGAAGGACTCCTACTATTATCAGGAGCATAACGATGTGGTGAATACCTTCGACTTCACGACGGCGGACGGCCGCTATGCGCTGACCGGCCTGCCCCAGTCTGACGCGGAGAACTGCTACTATGTGGTGCTTTCCGCGGCTGATTCGCGCGGCAAGCGGGTGGAGGAGACGATTTACCTCGGCGCAATCTTTGACCGGCGGCAGATGAGCGCGGACGGCATCCATCGTTATGGGCTCAATAAGCAAGCCGACCTGAGCCAAATCGACCTGAACAGCCTGAACGAAAGCGACTACTACTGGCTGCTTTCCGATCTGCGTTCGCAGTTTGTGGACGACGAGGATGTCACTTTCGTGCTGGAGGACAACGATGAACCGGTTACCGGCTTCAAAGGGAAGCTGCTCTACTGTGTGGCGCAGGACGGATTTGGAGAGCTGAAATTCTCTGATTCCGCTTCCTTCACCCTGCCTTACGCGGAGGAGCTGCTGCCGAACTATGTCATCACCGGCGCATATTTTGACGGAAAGCACATCTATGCGCTTTCCAATAAATCGATGAAGTTTAATCCTTCCCACCGGGAGCTTGCGGTGGAGATCACGCCGGAAAAGGAGACTTACAGCCCGGCGGATCAGGTGAATGTAATCGCGAAGATCAAAAATAAGCTGACCGGGCAGCCTGCCAAGGACGCGACCGTTGTGCTGGCGGCAGTGGACGAGGCGATCTTCGCCATGCGTGAACAGACGCCGGACCTGCTTGAAAGCATTTACCAGGATGCCTTCTGGCCGAACATCGGAAAATACACCTCCTATGTGCAGACCGAATACGGCGGCCCAGGCGAAAAGGGCGGCGGTGGCGGCGACGGCGAGACCCGCAAGGACTTTGCGGATACGGCGCTTTTTGAAACCGCCAGAACAGACGCCACCGGTACGGCGAAATTTTCATTTAAGCTGCCGGACAATATCACCAGCTGGCGGCTGACCGGGCTTGCGCTCACCGACGATTTGCAGGCGGGCGACGGCAAAAAAAATATTTATGCGACCCAGCCGTTTTTTGTCCAGCCGATCGTGAACGAACAAATCCTTGTGGGAGACAGCTTTGCCGTTTGTCTGCGCAGTATGGGCACAGCGATTTCCGATACCGATCCGGTGGAATATGAAGTCACAATCAAGGGCAATGGCGTGAATGAGTCACAGAAGGCCTCGGGGGCGGCACGCGCTTATACGAATGTCCTGTTCGACGGGCTCGCAGCCGGGGAATACACGGTCACTGTCCGTGGAAGCTGCGGGGAATACGGCGACGCGGTTGAACTGCCGTTTGCGGTGGTATCCTCTGGGGTTGAGGTTTCGATGGTCAAAACGGTGAATCTCAAAGACGGCCTTTCGGTCACCCCGCTGCGGTATCCGGTGACGGCGGCGGTTTACGACAAAGCGTATAAGAACTACAGCCGGGTGTTGTCGGACGTGAGCATGTGGAGCGGCGGCGCGCGTACCGACATGCGCATCGCGGCCCGCTATGTGGCGCAGCTGTTCAAGGAGGAAGGCGCCCGCTGGTATGACGAAACGGCGCTTGCCGACACGCTTTCGGACGTGAATCTGTATGGGGTTATGAACCTGCTGCCGTATGACGCGCAGGACATCGAGCTCACAGTCAAGGCACATTTGGCGATGCCGGAACTGTTTGATGAAAACCATGGGGAGATTTCCGGGCTGTCGGTCGCGGACAGCGACTGGTTTACCGGCCGCAAGAGCGCTGTCTATCTGGCGCGGGCGCTCGCGGGAGATCCGCTCGATGCGGATCTCACACAGATGATCGAAAGCGGAGCTTCGCTCGATTTTGTCGATAAGATGTACCTTGCAACCGCGCTTGCAGTCTCCGGTGACACGGCGGGCGCGCGGGCGGCTTACGACAAACTGGTGAAGCCGAACCTCAAAACGCGCGAGGGTATTTCGGGCGAACAGGCGATGTATGTTTCCATTTTCGAGCAGAGCCTCAATGTGGCGGATTGGACCGCCTCCGCGTCGATGCTCGCGTCGGTGCTTGGTACCGATGAAGCGGGAGCGCTGACCCGTTACCTGGTGGAGAAGCCTTCCAAATATGACCCGTACCTGCTCGAAAAGATGATCTATCTTGGCCGTTTTGTCCCGCCAGCCGGCGCAAAGGCAAAATTCACCTATACGGTGGACGGCAAAACGGTGACCGAGGAACTTGGCCGCGGGATGAAATACCTGACCCTGTCGCGGGAACAGCTGGCCAACAGTTCTTTCCGAGTGGATGCCGGTGAAGTCTATGCCGACCTCTATTATGTTGGCGCGCCGGAGCAGAAGATGGATGCATCGCGCAAAAAGCTCGGCCTGACCCGAAAGGTGGAAGGCGTGGACGGCCCAATCCGGCAGGGGAGCCTTGTCAAGATCACTTTGACGCCGGATCTTGCCGGGCTCGACCTCGATATTGGAGATAACTGGATGGTGATCGACGAATACGTCCCGTCAGGCATGCGGTTTGAACGCTATGGCGCGGTGGACGACCCGGAGCGCAGCTACGGCCACGGCTGGTATCTGGGCAGCCGCCAGGGACAGCGGCTCCAGTTCAGCGTCTATGGGGACCCGCTTGATCCAATCGTTTACTATGCGCGCTGCGCTGTCCCGGGTGAATATGTGGTGGAGAGCGCCTATATTTCCAGCAGTTCCTCCGACATCTGGGGCTGTACCGAACGCGAAAGCGTGACCATCGGATGATCCGGCGATTTCTGGGGATTTTGGCGGCATGCATGGTGCTTTGCAGCTGCGCCGCGCCCAGCCCCGGCCCAAAGGCCGGGGCACAGCCGGCTTTGCCGGCGGGGACGGCTCCCCCAGAGCCGTCCGGGGCGCGGCCTTTGCAGGAGCTCGCCTGCCTCTATTACGATGCGGAGCTGGTGAGGGGTGGGATCGCCTCCCCGGCGGCCTACGAAGCGGACGGGCAGCTTGCCGCCGGGATGGTGCCGCACCACCTGCTGGCTGCGGATATGATTGCGGGCTTCTTTTCGCTGGCAGGAGAACAGAAGGATGCGTACGATTCGGTGCTTATCATATCCCCATCCCACTTCCCGGAGAACTGTAAAAGCGACGCGGTCACCGCGAACGCCGGATGGGATACGCCATATGGAGACCTGCCGGTGGACAGCGGGATTGTCCGGGCGTTCCTGCAAAACGGACGGATCGCGGCGGAAAACAACCCGGACGCGGTGGAAGCCGATCATGGGGCGGCGGGGCTCATTCCATTTGTAAAGTATTATCTTCCGAATACAAAAGCGGCGGTGCTGCTGCTTTCCAACAGGCTTTCACGGGAACGGCTGTCCGCCGTGTGGGAAACTGTGCAAAAAGTTTGTGCGGAAAACCGGGTGCTGCTGGTCGCCTCGGCGGACTGTTCCCATTACCTGATGCCTGCGGACGCGGCAAAAAGGGACGGAGAAACAGCCGAGGCGATCGAACGTTTTGACTACGGCCGAATCCTTGGTTTTTCAGATGCCAATGTCGATTCTCCGCAGACGGTGACCACCTTTCTGAAGGTTGCGGAACCAATGACACTGACCCGACTGGGACATTCGAGCTCGCCGGAAAAGCTGCCGTTTGCTTTGACCAATCCGGCGTATGATGAAGGTATCACAACTTACTATGTTTATGCGGCGACGCGATAAAAAAGAACCTCCTGTTGGAGGTTCTTTTTTAATAATTTGGATCACCGTAGCCCATATTCCCGAAAATGGGTGGCGTGATGTCGAGTTCGATAGCGGAAAGCGGGCCGTTTTCCCGTTCATAAGCAGCGCGTTCGGAAGAAAGCGCCTGCTCAATGGCGCTTTGACTGGGCCGGGGACTTTTCTGGATCTGCTTTGGCACTGGGGAGGGCGCGTCAAGCGGACAGGCAGGGATACAGTAGCTTTCCCGTACCAGCGCGGCCTGCGTTTCATTGAACCCGCCGAAAGCAAGCATATTTTCACCCCAGCGGTGATCAGCGAGCATATACTGATCGGATTTGAGGAAATACCGGTAAGTGAGCCGGTTTTCATGCAGGACATTGTCCTCAAGCTGTGGATCGAGATGATACCAGACATTCCCGATCCGTACAGCGGCCCAAGCGTGATCAACGAACCCTCCGCCCGCCGAAATGGTGAGTCCGGGCAGGTATTTCGCCTCGAAACCCATGCGGCAAAGCAGCAGTGTAAGGGCGGCCGCATAATCCTCACAGGAACCGATGCCGAAAGCAAGCGGGCTGATCGCGCGCTGCTCAAGATAATCCGGCTGCGGCCCATCCCCGCGCCACCGCCAGGCATCCAACCCAATCGGCGGAGCAAACCAGGTGTTTTGAATGACATATTCGTAAGCGGCCCGCACCTTTTCTGTTTCATCCATCCCGGGTGCCAGAAGATCTTGCGCAATCCCGTCCGCGAGCCGGACAATGTAATTCTCCTGCCGCGCTTCCGGCTCGGCAGCGCTGTCTGCTTCAGACACGGCCGGTGAGGCCGGAAAAGCTTCCTCAGAAGAGATGAACTGGCTTGACGGCGGTACGATGCCTTCATTGTGCGGTTGTCCCACAGCAGCCGCGCAGCCGCACAAAGTTGCCGCGCACGCCAATACGAAAAGGAACTCTCTGCGCAACCGGACAGCCTCCTTCCTCTGTTGATATAAACTCTATTATATAGAGAAACCGGGACAAAAAGCAAGGCGCATCCGCAATGGAAAATTGCGGATGCGCCGTTTTTGTTTTACAGACGCTGTTTCATTGAAAAAATCATCGCCGCAGGCAATTTCCCAACTCCGGCCCGAAGGCTTGCAGGGCCGGGCCGCCAAAGACGGCGCCCTGCGGGGAATTCAAAGGGGACATGCAGCCCCCTTTGAAAACGCGTCGTCCGAAGGACGCTCCGGCCGTAGGACAGGAAACGTTTAATACATGAGCCCTTCGTCAGCGATCTGCTGCTCTGGCTCTGGATCGCGGTCTTTTTTTGCTTTTTTGCGTGCAAAGATAAGATAGAAGGTCGGAAGCAGCAGCAGGGTCAGCAGGGTTGACGCACACAGACCGCCGATGATGACAATCGCCATGCCCTGCATGATCTCAGTCCCGTTGCCGAGGTTGAAGGCCATTGGAACCATCGAAAGTACGGTGGTCAGAGTGGTCATCAGGATCGGACGCAGACGGCTTCGGCCGGCCATGACCAGTGCGGTTTCGATATCCATGCTGGCGCGGTACTGGTTGGTGGTATCAACAAACAGGATGCCGTTGTTGACCACGATACCGACCAGCATGAGGAAGCCCATGAGGGAAGGCATACTGAGCGTCACGCCGGACAGGAACATCAGCCCGAACGAACCGACAAGGCTGAATGGGATACAAATCATAACCATGAGCGAGAACCGCGGGGATTCAAACTGCATTGCCATCACAAGGAAGACGAGCAGTACGGCGGCGGCAATTGCAGTGAGCAGGGAGGTGAACTCTTCGACCATGCGCACGTCCATATCGCTTTTGGCAAGCGAAACGCCGCGAGGGAAACTCATTGTGGCTGCGGCTTTGGTGATCTCATCTTTGGCAGTGAATTTGGTAGCCTCAGATAGATCGCCGGTCACAGTGACAATATACTGGTTATTTTTCCGCTGGATCAGCTGCGGGCTGTCGGAATAGTAAATCGTCGCGATATCCATGAGCGGAACCTGTTTGCCGGTGGGGCTGGTGAGCACAAGACCGGCCAGATCGTCGACCGTTTGGTAACGACCTTCCGGATATTCCACCCGCACACTGTATTCTTCGCCGTTTGAGGATAATGTGAAAGCTTCCTTGCCGCTAAGCACCATGTTCAAAGTGCCCGCGACCTGCTGCGGGGTCATACCCACGCCGGCTGCCAGAAGCGGGTCAACCATGATTTCCGCCTGCGGATTGCCCTGCGTAATGGTCGAGGAAACCTTGACCACGCCGGGATTTTCATACATCATGGCTTCCACCTGCTTGGAAGCGGCCTTGATCTGATCGTAATCATTTCCCTGCAGACTGATCTGTGCGCTTGAGCCGCCGGACATCATTGAGCTCATGCCGCTCGAAGATGATACGGACACTTCGCAGTTGATCAGATTTCTGGTCTGGCGGCGCCACTCCTCGACAATTTCATTGGTGGTCATTTCACGGTCGCTGCGCAGGTATGCGGTGAAGGAAGCGCTTCCGCCGCCGCCCATCATAGAACTCATACCGCCGCCGCCCGAAGTCATGGTATAGCGTTCAACATCCGGATGGTTTTTGACCATGTCCTCCATGCTGAAGATCAGTTTGTTGATCTCTTCCAGCTTGAGGCCGGGTTTGGCTTCGACCGAAACCGAAACCGTGCCCTGGTCAATCGATGGGATCAGCTCGATGTTGAGCAGCGGGATCAGGGCGACTGAGCCGACCAGAAGCAAAAGTGAGAAGGCAACCACAGATTTTTTATAACGCAGCAGCCGCCGCATCAGGTTGCCATAGGCAATTTCGGTTTTGCGCACCAGTTTGGAGACTGGCGCTTCGGTCTTTTCCTTCGGTTTAAAGAAGGTGAAGGCGAGCGGAATGACCATCAGTGCGCAGATGAGCGACGCGGTCAGCGAGAAGATGATTGTGAAGCCGAGCTGTTTAAAGAGCTGGCCGCTCATCCCTTCCATCAGGCTGATCGGAAGGAAAACGACGATGGTCGTGATGGTCGAAGCGATGATCGAACTGGTGACGAATTTGGCGCCTTCAAGCGCGGCGGTGCGGTAGGACTGCTGGCCGGCGCGCTGCCTGAAGCAGCTTTCGAGCACAACGATCGAGTTATCGACCATCATACCGACGCCGATGACCAGCCCGCCGAGCGAAAGCAGATTGATCGAGAAGCCCATCATCTTCATCAGCACAAAAGTGAAGAGCAGCGAAACCGGCATTGAACTGCCGACGATGAGCGAAGCTTTGAAATCCCCGAAGAAAAGGAAGAGCACGAACATCGAAAGCAGAACGCCCAGGACGAGGGTGCTCGCGACTGTGGAAACCGCATCCACGATCTGCTCGCTCGAATCGTTGATCACCTCGAGCTTCACACCGAGCTCGTCGCGGTTGATCTGATCCATCTGGCGCAAGACCGACTTGGAAACGTCCAGCGTACTGGCGCTCTGACGTTTTGTGACGCTCAGAGTGAGGGTCTCATTGCCGTTGTAGCGGCTGAGTGATTCGGCTTTTTTGGTGGTTTCAAAGACGGTTGCCACATCCGAAAGGTGGATGACATTGCCGTTGCGCAGCGGAATCGGAACGTTTTTGAGGCTGTCCGCCGAGGTGTAGCGTACGCCGCTTTTGATGGTGAGGTCCTGACTGCCGCGTTCGGCGGTGCCGGATGGGATCGAAAAGTCGGCGGTGGAAAGGACGCTGACCACCGAGGACATATCAAGGCCATACTGTTTCATACGGTCGTCCATCAGCTGGACGCTGATGTAGTCCTGCTGGCCTCCGTAGACATCGACACTTGCCACGCCGGAAAGCTTTTCAAATTCCGGGACGATATTTTCATCGATATAGTTTAACAGGTTCAAATCGCCGGTCGCGGTGGCCGAGAGCATGACGGTGGGCATCGCGTTGATGTCCATCTCGATGATGATCGGGTCGCTGGCGTCGTCCGGCAGAAAACTTGCATAGGTGGTGACCTTCTGCTGCAGGTCGGCGTGCGCGACGTTCATATCGGTTCCGTACTCCATCTCGAGCACAACCATTGACATGTTTTCCTGGGAAACCGACTGTACGTTTTTGACACCGCTCAGGGTGGAGACAGCGCTTTCAATCTCTTTGGTGACAAGCTTTTCCACATCCTCCGGGCCCGCGCCAGGATAGGTTGTGGCGACGATCAGCATCGGCATCTCCATGTCCGGGGTCAGCTCAATGGGGGAAGTGAAGATCGATCCGATACCGAAAACGACGAGTGCAAGCACTACCAGAATGACTGATACCGGACGTTTCAGGGTCAGTTTTGTCAAATTCATGGACGGCCGCCTCCGTTACTGCGCATCCGGCTGTCCGGAGGAAGCCGGTTCGCCGGATGACTCTTCGGGGGCGCTTTGCGCATCCGCGGCCTGAGAGGATTCAGCCGGCGCGGCATCTGCCTGCCCATCCAGCACGACCGCCGCGCCGTCGAGCAGCTTCGGATGCCAGGTGGTAATCACCTGGTCGTCGCTGGTCAGTCCGGAAGTGATCTCGATCACTTCTTTGTTGGAAATACCGGTGGTGACGGGGGTGCGTTTTGCAACGCCGTCCACGTAGGTATAGACATATGCCTCGCCTTCGTCATAATAGACGCTGTCGAGCGGAACGAGGATCGCATCCGGGGATTTTTCAGTTTGGGCGCTGATCTTGACGGTGGAGCCGGTATGTAATGGGATGTCATCGGCATCGACAGCCGCCTTGACCACAAACAGGCCGCTGGCCGGATCAGCCATTGTGGCGACCTCGGTCACGGTGCCGTCAAAGGTCTGGCCGCTCTTTTCCATAACGACCTTGTCGCCCGGTTCAATATTCTGGACGGCGGTTTCGGAAACGCTGAACTTGACCACCATCAGGGTTTTGTTTGAAACGGTATAGTAGACCGGGGAACCCGCGCCGGAAACCTGGTGCTCGGTGACGTTTTTCTGTTCGATCACGCCGTCGATCGGGGAATAGACCTTGGTGTATTCCAACTGTTTCTGCTGGGCGGCAAGGCCGGCTTCGGCGGCCTTCAGAGACGCGTCGGTGGTCAGCTCCGCGTCGGAGCGCGCCTGCCCAACCACAAGGTCATAGGCATCCTTCGCGGCGTTGTAGCTGATCTGCGCGTTGGTAAAGGCGGTGCGCAGCGCCCGGTGGTTCGGGTCGTCATCGTCGTCGCGCTCATTGTAGTTGGCCTTGGCGAGAGAAAGCTGTTTTTCAAGCTCCTCCAATTTGGCCGGATCAGTTTCGCTATTAATCGCGGTTTCGAGCTTGGTGATCTCTTTTTCCAGCATGCGCAGCGAATCGTCATTCGCGTCGTCCCAGTCCTTGAGATTGGCGCGCGCGGTATTGTAGGCCTTCTGCGCCGCGTCGAGACTCGATTTGGCCTGGATGATCTGGGCGTCGTAGCCGCTGCCCAGCCCGACTTCCGCGGAGATCCGGTTGGCTTCGAGCTGCGCCTCGGCCGCGGTGAGGGAAAGCTGGATATCGACCGGGTCAAGCTCATAGAGCAGGTCGCCTTTTTTCACCGTGTCGCCGACCTCAAAGTAGGTTTTTAAAACGGTGCCGGAAACCTTTGGCGTGACAGTTACCACTTCGTCCGGCTCGACCGTACCGATAAATTCGGTGGAATGGGAAATTTCCCCGGACTGTGGGAGTTGTGCTTGGACGATCACCTGGGAGGGTTGTGCCGAAACCGGCGCGGTTTCCCCCCGGCTGACGATGCGGTAGGCGCCAAGCCCCACAACACCGGCGGCTGCCACACAACAGATGGAAACAACGATCTTTTTACGCTTGCTCACGTAGAGTACCTCCAAATGTAGATAATTCTCACAATGACCATAAGTATAGAAAAAAATTGTGAACCTAAGATGTCATAAGGCAAAAAAGTTGTGAAAAAAGTGTGAACGTATTGTGAAAGGAAAAAAACCTTTTAAAAGCGCCGATTTTCTGCTAGGATAAAAGAAAGCCAAGAGAACAGGAGGGACGGGAATGGCGACAATCCTGGTTGTGGATGACAACGCCAAAATCCGCAAACTGATCGGCATTTATCTGCGCCGGGAGGGTTTTAACATCGTGCTGGCGGCGGATGGGGGCGAGGTGTTGCAGGTGCTTGCGAACCAGCCGGTCGACCTGATCATCTCGGACATCATGATGCCTGGGATGGACGGCTACGACCTTGTTAAAACGCTGCGCGGGAATGGGGTCGACACGCCGATTCTGATGGCTACAGCCAAAACGGAATTTGCGGACAAGAAAAAGGGTTTTGAAATTGGCGCGGATGATTACATGACCAAACCGATCGATATGGAGGAACTGGTGCTGCGGGTGCGGGCGCTTCTGCGCCGCAGCCGGATCTACAGCGAAAACCAGATCGTTATCGGTTCGGTGGTGCTTGACCACGCCTCACTGGAAGTGCGCCTGCGGGAGGAAACGGTGGTGCTGCCGCAAAAGGAATTCTACCTGCTTTACAAGCTCTTTTCCTATCCGAACAGGATCTTTACCCGGCAGGAGCTGATGGACGAGATTTGGGGCTTTGATACCGAAACGAACCCGCGCACGGTGGACGTGCATATCAAACGGCTGCGGGAACGGTTCGAACATGTGAAGGAATTGGAGATCGTGACCATCCGCGGACTCGGCTATAAGGGCGTTCAGCATGCCGGAGGAACGGCATGAGGCGCGGCGTTTATCAAAAGGTGGCTGCGGTAGTGGTGTTCATCATCATCGTTACGATGGTGGTGCCATATATGGTCTTTTCACACACCAGCCGCAAAAAGTTTAACACGATCGTACAGGAACAGATTGTCAGCGGAATGCTTGGCACGATCGATTATCTGGAATCCCATGGCCGCCCGCTTTCCGATGTGGGCGACCTGTATATGACCGGAGTCGTTTCTATGACGGCGGTCGACCGGCTGGACGGTATCGAACTCACTGGGGAGCAGCGCGCGAAGCTGGATTCAGAGGAGCGGACGGTGGTCTTTGCACAGCTTGACAGCTTCCCCAGACAGTTCGTTGCAATTGCCCGGAGCGGCTCGAGCTATGTGCTCTGCCGGTTCAACCTTTCCGATATCTTCCAGCAGATGCGCAGCGCGGGCTTTTTGTCCCTGCTGGTTTCGGTACTGCTCGGCACCGGCGGGATGCTGTTTGCCAGCCACAGGATGACCCGTTCGCTGCGGGAACTGGACGCGGCCACCCGCAAGGTTGCGGCCGGCGACTTCAGCCAGCGCGTCCCGCTGCGCAGGACGAACGGCGAGTTTTCCACGCTGATTGAAAGCTTCAACACAATGACCGAGGAGCTGGGCAGCGTGGAGATGCTGCGCAGCAACTTCATTTCGGACATTTCCCACGAATTCAAAACGCCGCTCACCGCCATCGAGGGCTATGCAAAACTGCTTGAGGACGAAGAGGACGACACGGAGCGGCGGGAATACGTCCAGATTATCACCGAGGAGACCGGCAGGCTTTCCACTCTGGCGGACAATATCCTCATGCTCAACCGGATCGAAAAGGGCAACATACCGGCGCGCAAAGCGCCGGTGCGCATTGACGAGCAGATCCGCCGCGCGTTGGCGCTGTGTGAATCGAAATGGGAGGCCAAGCGGCTTAATCTTGAACTTGAGCTTGACGAGATCACCCTGGATGTGTACGATGTGCTGCTGATGCAGCTGTGGACCAATCTGGTTGACAATGCCGTGAAATTTTCGCCGCCGGATGGGGAGATTATGATTTCACTGCACCGCACCGGCGAACGGGTGACCTTTGCCATCACCGACCAGGGACCGGGTATCCCGCCCGGACAGCAGGACCACATTTTTGAAAAGTTCTACAAGGCCGACCGTTCGCGCGGCGGTGATGGCAACGGCCTCGGGCTTTCGATCGTGCGGCGGGTGGCTCAGCTGCACGGCGGCGAAGTGCGGGTGCAAAGCGCACCTGGAGAAGGCAGCACTTTCCTGGTCCTCCTCTGATCCGGAAAGCGCCGAACGAAAGCAGGAAACCGCCCCGCGGCCCAATGGCCGCGGGGCGGTTTTTCTATTTGTCCGGCGGAAAAATCCCCGTCACACATCGTAAAGCCAGCGCTCCTCCAAATCGGAAAGGAGTCTGAGATCCCGGTCGCTGAGCGGCAGGGCATCGGGCGCCGGCGGCGGTTCATGCAGCAGCGCCTCGCAGTCGCGGCGGCGGCCTTCCTCTTCGGCCGCGTTGAGCGAACGGATACGGATGCCGAGCCGTTCCTGTCCGCTTGCGGAGAGGATGCGCACTTCATCGAGCGGCAGGTCGTGCAGATACTGTTCGATCTCGTATTTGAGGCTTTCGATCCGGAACTGCAGGACAACTTCGCTCACGCAAAATCGTTCGGCAAGCTCCTTCTTCATTGCGGAAATACCACGCCAGCTGTCCAGCGTACCGCGGTATTCCCGTATGGCGGGAAGCAGAAGCCGGTAAGGCAGATGCAGCTCGGCGGAACCTTCGTTGGCCTGCCATTCCAGAAAACGGTTCTGGTTTTCCCGGACCTTGTCAAAACAGCTCCAGGTCTTGCGCTTCGCGCTCCGGTGAAGGGTGATGTGGATCAATTCGTGCCCGCAGGAAAAACTCTGTTCCTTGGGGGATTCGGAGCGATTCAAAAGGATGACATCCTTAGAATCCGCGTCCCCGATGCAGGCGATCCCACGCAGGCCGGGGGTATTGAAACAGACCACCTCAAGCGCCAGATTTGGGATTTTGCGGCAGGCGTCCGGCAGGTCGTCCGGGATTTGGTCCTCCCCGAGACCGAGCCGTTCCCGCAGCGCCGCTATTTTATGATATAACAGCTCTTTGGCGCAGTATTCGCTCATCCCTGTCCTCCGTCATTTTCCACGCAGTCGTTTGATTGTCTCGATGGCAAGCCGGATATCCTCCGGGTCAATGCCGTTGTCCTGTGCGTCCTTTGCAAAGTTAAAGTAAACGCCTTCCAGCCGGCTGTCCGCGGCCGGCTCATCCCGCCCGAGCAGGGAATCGACCGTAACCCCAAAATAGGAGGCGACCTTTTGCAGGACATCCCCGCTGGGAATGGCCGCCGGATTTTTCTTCCAGTTGGTGACGGTCGTCTTGCTGATTTTCATCTGCTCGGCGGCAGCGGAGGGTTTGATCCCCCGTTGGCTGCAGAGCGCGACGTATCTGTCGTAAAACACAGGTCAGACCTCCCATTTTTGTAAAAAGTTATAAAGTTGAATTATTTGTACAAATCCTCTTGAAAAGTTCATTTAAATGGACTATAATAAAGGTAGAAAGTTTAATTAAATGAACTGTTTGCTTTATTATAGCAGAACAGTTCAAAAAATTCAACTATTTTCAAAAGGTTTTTTGGGAAAATCCGCCTGCAATCCTGTATTGGAGGCGGGCAGGCCCATAAAAAACACAGGGAAAGGCAGGAGATGCCGCAAAATGGCGAAAGATCTGATCGAGGCGCTTTGGGAGGCCTGTGCGGGCGGTACGCCCGGACATGCTTCAGCGCGGCTGCCCCTGGGGGGAACCGGATGCCAGCTGCATCCGGTATGTGAGAGCTGTCCCTTTGACGACTGCATTGCAAAGGAGACGGACATTCTAAAGTATGACCGCACGCTTGCGGCCGGCAGAGGAGGGGAGCGGGAATGATTCAGAAGGGTTGGGTGATCTGCCCAAAATGCAAAAAAAAACTTTTTCCAATTGGCAGGGATACTGTCATCCGCAATCTGACCTACATGTGCAAACAATGTAAGGAACTTTTTCAGGTGAACACCGAGAGCCAGGAGCCTTAGAGCCACGAGCCAAACAGACCTCCCGAAAAACGGGAGGGAAAGGGGGCTCTTTTTTATTGCCGCTGAATGACTTGATTGCGAGTTACCAGCAGACAATCACCGCGCTGCAGAAGCGCCGGGAAGAGCTGCGCCGCCGCACCCGGCTGGTGCGCGGAAAAGCATATCTCGATCTATTGCGCCGGATTGATACGCTCGCGGCGGAGGAACGGGACACGCTTGAGGCGCTGCGTCTGCTCTCCCGCTGCAAACGCTGGAACTGAATAAAAACCTCCATGCGGACGGGCCTGAGGGCCCGTCCGCATGGAGGTTTTTTTCTCTACGGGACACTTTTTTTGCAGGGCCGCTGGCCTTTCCGCCGCGGATGGTTTACAATAGGGGCAGGCGGCTCTGCCGCGAATTTGCGAAAAATGGGGGCATAGCAGTGGATATCCGCTATTCTGCAAACCAGAAAGATTTTAAACGTTATGATACGGAGGAAATTCGCAGGGAATTCCTGATTGAAAGGCTCTTTGTCCCGGACGACGTGACGGCGGTCTATTCGCATGTCGACCGGATCGTGACGATGGGCGCTATGCCAGTCAAAGGGACGCTTCGGCTTGATCAGAACCTTGACTGTCGGGCGAACTTCGGGGTGGACTATTTCCTTGAACGGCGGGAATTGGGGATCATCAACATCGGCGGCGTGGGAATTGTGATCACGGATGGGACGGAATACGTCCTGAATCGGCTGGAGGGACTCTATGTCTCAATGCGGACGAAGGAGGTCTCCTTCCGCGCGGCCGATCCGGCCGACCCACCGAAGTTTTATTGCTGTTCCACCCCCGCGCACAAGCCCTGCCCGACCACGGCGATCCCGTTCGACAAGGCGATCCACCGCGACCTCGGCGCACTGGAGACCTCAAACGCCCGCACGATCAATCAGTATGTGCATCCGGACGTGCTCGAGACCTGCCAGCTGTCGATGGGCTGCACCATCCTCAAACCGGGCAGCGTCTGGAACACGATGCCCGCCCACACCCACGAACGCCGGATGGAGGTTTACCTGTACTTTGATATCCCGGAGGACAATGTGGTCTTTCATCTGATGGGCGAACCGGGTGAAACCCGCCATGTCGTGATGTGCAACGAACAGGCGATCATCAGCCCTTCCTGGTCGATCCACGCGGGCTGCGGCACCTGCAACTACGCGTTCATCTGGGCGATGGCGGGCGAAAATAAGGAATTTGACGACATGGACGTGCTGGCGCCGAACGCGCTGCGCTGAACGGGGGTGGACAGATGAACAGGAACAGTTTCCGGTTGGATGGAAAAGTCGCGCTGGTCACTGGCGGCGCGACCGGAATCGGCTTTGCGATTGCGCAGGCGTTTTCCGAAGCGGGCGCGCGGGTCGCACTCAATGGGCACAACGCGGCGCACATGGAAGAATCGCTCGGTAAGCTGCATGCGCGCGGGATTGACGCGAAGGGCTATCTCTGTGATGTGACCGATGAAGCGGCAGTGCGGGAGATGGTCACGCGGATCGGGACGGATCTCGGGCCGGTCGATATCCTCGTGAACAACGCCGGGATGATCCGGCGGGTGCCAATGTGCGAAATGGACGCGTCGGAATTCCGCAAGGTGGTCGACCTCGACCTGAACGCGCCGTTTATCGTCTCGAAGGCGGTGATCCCCGGCATGATCAAAAAGGGGCACGGAAAAATCATCAACATCTGCTCGATGATGAGCGAGCTTGGACGCGAAACGGTTTCGGCCTATGCGGCGGCGAAGGGCGGCCTTAAAATGCTGACCCGCAACATCTGCGCGGAATACGGGAACCGGAACATCCAGTGCAACGGCCTGGGCCCCGGATATATTGCAACCACCCAGACCGCGCCGCTGCGCGAGCGGCAGCCGGACGGCAGCCGCCATCCGTTCGACGCGTTCATCATTGCGAAGACGCCGGCCGAACGCTGGGGCACGGTGGATGACCTGACCGGGCCGGCGGTGTTCCTCGCGTCGGAGGCTTCAAATTTTGTCAATGGGCAGATCCTTTATGTGGACGGCGGAATCCTTGCCTATATTGGCAGGCAGCCATAACCAAAACAGGAAAAAACGGTGGCGGAAATGCCGCCGTTTTTTATTGGGAAAGTGCGGGGAAGCGATTGACAATTTTATTAGACAAGTGTAAAATAAAATTGAATTTAGACAATTGACTAATAAGTGGGGGATACAAAATGAGTGAAACATTAAAAAAACTCCCGGACGCGGAGCTGGAGGTTATGATGATCATTTGGAAAGCGGGAAAGCCGGTTTCCTCGTCCTATATTCAGGAGCAGCTCAAAGGAAGACAGACTTGGGTGCTGCCCACAACGCTGGGCTTTCTCTCCCGGCTGTGCGAGCGGGGATTTCTTTCCTGCAAAAAGCAGGGCCGCAGCAACCTCTATACCGCTCTGGTGCGGGAGGAGGAGTACTTGCAGAAAGAGAGCAAATCTTTCCTGGAACGGCTGTGCGGCAACTCGCTCAAAACGTTTGTATCGTCCCTCTATAACGGCCGGGCAATCACCGAAGAAGATCTGGCTGAGCTGCGCAGCTTTATCGACGACGCCACGAAGGAGGACCCCAAATGGTGAAGAACCTTTTTGAAACGCTCCTATTGGTATCCCTGACGACATCGGCGCTCATTGGGCTGCTGCTGGTTCTTTCGCCGCTGCTCGGCCGCCGCTATCCCGCGAAATGGCGGTATTGGGCATGGCTGCTGCTGGCGGTGCGGCTGCTCATCCCATGGAATTTCACGCTTCCCGAACCACCGGTGACGATTCCGGTTGCTCCAGCAGTTTTGGCGCCGGCCGCCCGGCAGACGCCGCCAACGTTTACCGCTCCCACAGAGGCCGCGCCTGCTTCGCCCGTGCCGGAACCGGCGCGGGCCGCTGCCGGCCAGCCAAAGGCCAGGCAGGCAGAACCAGCGCGGCGGGCCGGACTCCGCCGGGACGATGCGGGCCTTTGCCGGCTCGGTCGCCTATGACCCGGCGGCGGGCGAGCTGCGCTTCACCGTCCCGGAAAAGCTTCCGGCGGGACATAAACTCTATCTGCATGTGAGCGGAAGCATCCGGATGGGCGCGGACAGCGAGATGAGCTGGCACGCCCTTGACACGGAGAGCGAGAACTACGTCTGGGAACTGGGCAAAACCTATATCGAGCCGCTCGAGGCGGATGGCCTTATCGAGGGATCTCTCGACGCGGGGCTGGTCAAGGAGGCGGGCGGGCCGGTTATGGATGGTTGGACAATCCGTTTTTTCCCGGACGGCCGGGTCTGGGCCAAAACCGAAGCAGAGGCCGAAGCGTTCCGCTGGCAGGCCTATAAGCGTTGCCTTTCGGATGAACAGATCGGCGATCTTCTGCGGCGAGGCTGGGACGACGAGCGGATCACAGCGATCACCGACGGCGTGCGAATGACCGAGTTCCCGCGGTTTGGCAGCGATGGATGCCCGGTACACACCGGCGCCTATCATGTAATCGACAACCGGCTCATTCAGTACGTCGGACAGGACAAAATAGACGCCTTTCTGCGGGAATATTCCGACGGCCCTGAACACAATATTTCCGGCGCGGATGTGAACATCGTGAACTTTGTGAAGTTCTGTGAGATCCCGAAAACGGAGTTCGAAAAGCTGGTCGAACAGTATGCCCTTTCCGAATTCCCGGGCTCAGGCGGGCACGGATATGATCCGGATGTGATCTATTCGGATGATGACGCGCTGATCCAGCAATACTACACCGAAACGGCGGAAGATAAAAAAGACGATCCCTTTGCCGCGCTGGCTGGACAGGTGGTGCCGATCGTCGAACGGTATCTTGACGAGAGCAGCTTTCAGGGCCAAGTTGTGACCGCCTGGCGCAATCTGGAGGGTGCGGAAAATATGGGCGGCAGCTACCGCTATATGGTCTGCTGCCTCGTTGAGACCGAAGCGGACCTTTCCGTCCGGGACGATGTGGGCGCGCTTGCGTCCGGCTATGTCAACCTGATCCCAGAGGAGCGGTTCGAGGAATATGAAAAATACGTTATGGCGAAAAACCCGCTGGAAACCGAAATCCCAAGCCCGGTGGCGGGCGTGCGGGTGACGGTGGAATATAAGGAAGACGCGGCAAGCTCCTGGGTGATGCGGCCGCTTGATGAGCTGATGAGCGGTGAGCGGGCGCTGGAAGGCGGCCTTCGCCTGCCGGACATTTGGGGCGTCGAGACGGTGGGGTTGCATAACGGCTCAGAGGCGGCGGATTACAGTTTCCCAGTCACGGTGGAATCGTCCGTCTGCCACTATGTGATGGATGGGATCGCGGCCGCGCGTCCGGAACGTGTGCAGCCGCTGACCGAAGCTTTCCCGGACGGCGAGCCGGAATACCGAGCGCTCGAATGCTATCTCTACCAGTTTGCAGGCTATTCCCACACTGCGCTTCATTTTTACGCCGGCAAAAACGCGGTCGGCGTGATCGGATATGAAGACGCGGATATGGTTTACACCTTCCCGCTGGATGACAGCTGGTGCGCGGATTTCCTGTTCGGGCTGGAGGCGTCTATGCGCGAAAATCCGGCCGCGCCGCCGTTTTCGCCCGATGAGGCGAATGCTTTTTTGCAGCAGATCGCGTCCGAGCAGAGGACCGTCCCGCGCTTCTATCTCGAACCGGCCGACCGGGCGGAATACACGATTGGCGACCTGGTCTATCGAAACGACATTGCGCGGGCGCAAGAGCTGCTCGCAAGCGTTCGGATGGACGCGGCTTACCCGGATGAGGATTTCCGGCTGTTTGATCAGCTCGCGAGCGTTGCCATCGAGGGGTATCAGAACGGCGCGAAGTTGCGGCTCTATGCCGCTCCGGATGGAAACTATTGCCTCAGCCTGTTCGATCCGATTCTGACCGGCGGCCACGAGCGGTGCTATCTGCCCGCGGACGGCGGCGAAACGATGCAGGCGCTTGTGGATTTCATGCAGACACAGAACCGTGTATTTGCGGAAAGGTCGCTGACCTTTACGACTGGGGCACAGGACCCGGTGGAGATCGGACGGCAGCTCTTTGAGAATTACCAGCAATGCTACATGAACCCGGATATCGTGGACGCTTCCCGCATTCTGGAATTTACCATTCGGGAGGCGCGGCTCGTAGCGGGCGACCGAGACGAGTTCTGTGTGGGAATTTCTTACGATATCACGTCGGCGCAGCCGGATCGGTTCATGAGTGCGAACGGCGAAAATCCGTCGCCCGGCGTCTGGACCGACTGTTATCTCGAAGTGCGCGCGATACGCGAAGACCTTGACCGTTACCGCATCAAGAGCATGGGCACCGGCGGCGGTGGCGCCGGCCTTGCAAATCCCACCGCCGCGCGGGAGGCCGCCGGCGCGCTTTCACAGATTGGGCCGGGCTTCCCGCAGTTTCTTGCCGGGCAGGATTGGGCCGGTTATGTGGACGGCGGGATCGTGAACGGCGAACGGCTTACGCGGTTTGCGCGGGCGGTGCTGCTCGACGGCGATACGTTGATGCTTGTCGCGCCGCCCTATGTGTATCAGATCTGGGCGTATGATTCTCCGGATGTCCGCTGCATCATCGCATATGACCAGAATGGCGACGCAAAGCGCTATACGCCCCAAATTCTGTTTGACGAACGCGTGGACGAATATGTCGTCGGCGTGGGCGTGAACGGTTCCGGGCTTCCCCTGCATATCCCGAAAGAAAATAAAAGCCGGGAACCCGCCGCTTGACGGCGGGTTCCCGGCTTTTATTCTTCCACCGAGCTCGATTTCGCGCGTTTTGGAGGATTACAAGGCTTGCAACCCTACCGCAAAAAGTCTAAAATGAAGGTATCCTACGAAAACCGGGGGAACGGGCATGTATATTGCTGATCTGCATATTCATTCAAAATATTCGCGCGCGACCAGTCGGGAATGCGTTCCGGAATATCTCGATCTGTGGGCGCGCCGCAAGGGGATCGACCTCATCGGCACCGGCGATTTCACCCACCCAGCCTGGCGGGAAGAACTTCGGGAGAAACTCGAACCCGCTGAAGACGGGCTTTACCGCCTGAAAGCAAATTTCCGCCTGCCGGACCAGTTGACGGGCGGGGAAAAAAGCCCGCGGTTTGTCCTTTCCGGGGAGATCAGCTCGATCTATAAAAAGAACGGCCGGGTGCGCAAGGTGCACAATGTAATCCTGCTGCCGAGCCTGGAATCGGCGCAGGAGCTTGCAAAAAAGCTCGAGGCGATCGGCAATGTCCACTCGGACGGAAGGCCGATCCTGGGGCTTGACAGCCGCGATCTTCTGGAGATCACTCTCGAATGCTGTCCGGATGCGGTTTTTATTCCCGCGCATATCTGGACGCCGCATTTTTCGCTTTTTGGAGCGTTTTCGGGATTCGATACGATCGAGGAGTGTTTCGAGGATCTTACGCCTCACATCCATGCGGTTGAAACCGGGCTTTCCTCCGACCCGCCGATGAACTGGCGGCTTTCGGCGCTTGACCGGTTTACACTCGTTTCAAATTCGGACGCACACTCCCCGGCCAAACTTGGCCGGGAGGCGAACCTTTTGGATACGGAGCTTTCCTATCCCGCTTTGGCGGGGGCGATCGCCGGGAACGGCGGTTTTGCGGGCACGATCGAATTCTTCCCGGAGGAGGGAAAGTACCACTGCGACGGCCATCGAAACTGCGGAATTTGCCTTTCTCCCTCCGAAGCGGAGGAGCTGGAGGGTCGCTGCCCGGTCTGCGGCAAAAAGCTCACGACGGGTGTGTGGCACCGGGTGCAGCAGCTTGCCGACCGGCCGGAAGGATTCCTGCCGCAGGGACGAAAACCGTTTGAAAGTTTGGTGCCGCTGCCGGAGGTGATCGGTTCGTCGCTCGGCATGTCACCGGCCGGCGTGCGGGTGCAGGCGCGGTATCTGGAGCTTCTTGGAAAGCTCGGCCCGGAGTTTTACATTCTGCGGGAGGCGCCGCTTGATGAGATCGTCCGGGAAGCCGGGCCGCTCATCGCCGAGGGTGTGCGCCGGATGCGGGCCGGCGAAGTGGAACGCGTCCCCGGCTTTGACGGTGAATATGGGAAGATCCAGCTGCTCACCGCCGAAGAGATCGACCGGATTTCCGGTCAGATAAGCCTGTTTGGCGCCTCGCCGGATGAAAAACCGGCCCGAAAGGCCCCTGCGCGGCGTGCGGCAAAATCCAGCCCGGCTCCGGCCGGGACGCGGGAAGGGCCGCAAACGGAGGAGAGGGGCCCGCTGGCGGGGCTCAATGATGAGCAAAAAGCTGCGGTCATCGCCGAAGAAGCGGCGGTGGCGGTCGTGGCCGGGCCAGGCACCGGAAAAACCAAAACACTGGTCGCGCGCATTGCATATCTGGTGCAGGAGCGCGGTGTGAAACCCGCCGAGATCACCGCTGTAACTTTTACCAATAAGGCAGCCGGCGAGATGCGCGAACGGCTGGAAAAACAGATTGGAAAACGCGCCGCGCGCGCCATGCGGATCGGAACCTTCCACGCGGTCTGTATGCGGCTTTTAGACGATGTGGTGATGCTGGCGGACGAATCCGAAGCGCTGTTTGTCGCGGAGGAAACGGTGCGGGAATGCGGGCTTCGGATCTCGGCAAAAAAACTGCTCCAGGAGGTTTCGCGCCGCAAAAACGGCGCGCCGCCCGATGAAGCGGAGGAAAAGCTCCCGCAGGAGGCCTATCTTCGCTACTGCGAAAAACTCGCGGATTACGGCGCGCGCGATTTTGATGACCTGCTGTTGGAAACGCTCGAACGCTTTGAACCGCAAAATCGGAAAGAATCCGCCCTGCGCGGTTTTACCCACCTGCTGGTGGACGAGTTTCAGGATATCAACGATTTGCAGTACCGTTTGGTACAGGCATGGAGCCGGGCGGGCGAAAGCCTCTTTGTGATTGGAGATCCGGACCAGTCGATCTATGGCTTTCGAGGCTCGGACGCGCGCTGTTTTGCCCGGCTTGCGCAGGATTTGCCGCATCTCCGGCAGATCCGCCTCCTGCGTAACTACCGTTCGACGCCGGAAGTGATCGGTTGCGCTCTGCCGCTTATCGCGCATAACGGCGGCGAAGCGCGTTCGCTTGAGGCGTTTCGCTCATCCGGCGCGCCTGTACGGGCGCTTTTTGCCGCTGACGAATATTCCGAAGCGATCTTCATCGCCAAAGAAATCAACCGCCTGGTCGGCGGTATCGATATGCTCGACGCGCAGGAGCGTCGGGAAGCCGGCTGCGCACGGGGATTTTCGGACATCGCGGTGCTCTACCGTACCCACAGGCAGACGGAAGTGCTGGAAAAATGCCTGCGCATCGAAGGTATCCCCTATACTGTGACTGGCCGGGACAAGCTGCTTACTGACCCGGACGTGCGGGAAGCCGTCCAGTTTTTCCGCGCGCTGTCCGATCCGGGTACAGCGCCCCTTCACCGGCTTGCGGCAAAACAGCAGCCGGAAAAATTCAAGGCGCTTGCGGAAATTTTTCAGCCGCTTATGGAACGGGAAAAACCACAGAAGCTGCTCGAACGCTGGATTTCGGAGCGGGAACTCTCTGGCTCCCCGGCAATGGAGAAGCTGCTCGGCATAGCGGTCTGTCATGACGGCATGGCTTCGTTTTTGCAGAACCTTGCGTTTGGCGGGGAGGGTGATCTCATCCGCAGCGGCGGCAAAAGCTACCTCTCCGACGCGGTTTCGCTTCTGACGCTGCACGGCGCGAAGGGGCTTGAGTTTCCGGTCGTATTCCTCTGCGGCGTGAAAAAAGGGGTGCTCCCGCTCGACGCCCCTGGCCGCAGCGTCGATCTGGAGGAGGAACGTAGGCTCTTCTATGTTGGTATGACCCGCGCCCAGGACGAATTAACCTTGCTTATGCCTGGCGAGCCGTCGCCGTTTTTCACGGAGATTCCGCAGGGATGCCTGCAAAAAGGCAAGGCGTCGCCGGTGAAAAATCCATCCGGCGGCAAGCAGCTGAGCCTGTTTGAATGATGAAAAACACCCCGCATCCGGCTTGCGCGCCGGCCGCGGGGTGTTTTTTGTCTTAATTTAACAGACGGGCAATCTCATGGTCGATCACCGACAGGTCGGCGGTGGGCTCGTAACGCTTCACTACCCGGCCGGTCTGATCCACCAGGAATTTGGTAAAATTCCATTTGATATCGTTGCCGGTTTGGTAGTTTTTTCCGCCTTCGGAAAGGATTTCATCCAGCTTTTTTCCGATCGGGTGGGAAAGATCAAAGCCTCCGAAGGGCTCTTGCGCACGTAGGTAGTCGTAGAGCGGGCTGGCATTCGGGCCATTCACATCAATTTTGGCGAACATCGGGAAGGTCACGCCATAGTTTTTCTGACAGAAGGCCTGGATACTTTCGTTGCTGTCCGGCTCCTGGTCCAGGAACTGGTTACATGGGAAACCCAGCACCTCAAACCCCTTGCCCTTCCATTTTGTGTAAAGCATCTCGAGCTCCGCGTACTGGGGTGTGAAGCCGCATTTGCTGGCCGTATTGACAATCAGCAGCACCTTACCGCAAAATTCCGCAAGCGGGACTGGTCTCCCATCGATCGACTGGACGGTGAAATCATAGATCTGCATGAAAGGAACACCTCTTTTCGCAGGTATTATATGGAGCAAACGCGCTGCTATGCGTGTTTCTGTGCCGAAATAGCACATTCACGGGTTAAAAATCATAGAATGAAAGTGGAAAGTGCGAAATAACTGTGAAAAAGGAGCTGGGAAATTCATGTTTACACAGGAAACTTATGAAGAACAGGTGCACAGATACAACCAGATGCTTTTGCAGATGCAGCGCCGGGCACGGCCCGCGACAAAAGAACCGCCCGCGGAGGCGGAACCCATCCTCGAGACGGAACCCATCGTCGAGACGGAACCCATCCCCGAGGCGGAACCCATCCTCGAGACGGAACCTATCCCCGAGGCGGAACCCATCCCCGAGACGGAACCTATCTCCGAGACGGAACCGGTGACAGAGGCTTTTCGGATGGGGAATGCGGTGCAGGAAGCTGCCGTCTGTGAGGCCGTTCCGAAGGAGTCTGTCCTGGAGCCACCCTGTGTGCGGGAGGAGGAAAAAGCGCCTGGAACGCGGTGGGAACAGTTGGCCGAAAACCTGGCCGCCGATTTGCGGCAGGCTTCACCTGAAATGCAAAGCTGTGTCATCGGCTACCTTTTCCGCGCTGACCAAACGCTGGGCAGGCAGGTGTGGACAAAGTTGGTGGAACGCCGCGCGCTGTAAGGCCGGAAGGCGGATCCAGGAACGAAAAAGCGCCCGGCCGGTGGGCCGGGCGCCTGATGTACAGGCAACTGGAGAGGGCGGGTCAGCGGTCCTCGACGACCATTGTCTGAAGCGCTTCGGGAGAGCTGTCCCGGCTGAGGATGTAGACGGTATACATCGCGTTTGGCCGTACGTCCACATAGAAGGAGACGAGCACTTCCGGCATTTCAAGGGTCGCTATGTTGGAGGAAAGCGTTTCGATATCCTCGAAACGCGGAGTCGGGCGCAGGCTGGTTTCGGTGATGTAGAACTCATAAGACCCGCGGCGTACCCGTTTGAAAGAGGTCACTTCCTTGAAGCGCACGTCGGAATAGACCACGCGGCCATCCGCGAGGAGTATGTCAAGCGGATTCGAGCTGTACGCGAGATTGCAGACCCGGAAACAGGACATGCCGGGCAGTTTGAGGCAGGGCGAGTCGGAAATCTGCATCAAATCCAGCCCGCTGGCCGAGTTGATGATGGCAATGGTGCTGGCGTCGTCCGAGCGGAAAGGCATGGATTTCTGCAGATAGACATATCCGTTTGAGCCGGTTACGGTGATGGTCTGGAAGCCGCTGGCCACCCTGCCGTACGGAGTGAGCGACGCAAAGCCAAGCCCGCCCGCGATGTAACGGTTGTTGATGTAGACTCGGAACGGCCGGTATCCATAGGCCGCGTTCAGGAACCGCACCTGTCCGTTGCGTTTGCCGGTGTTACAGAAAAAGCACGGGGGATTGGGCTGCGGAAATACGGGGAAGGTATCCCCTGGTGCGACCGGTCCACCCTCGCCGGGGTTTGGCAGGGGGATGACCGGGACGTTTTCACCGCCGGGGAAAACAGGCCCGCCCTCGCCGGGATTCGGAAGCATGTTGCCCGGCGTATTTGCGCTGCCGGGGAAAACAGGCCCACCCTCGCCGGGATTTGGCAGCAGGTTTCCGGGGATGCCGCCGCCTGGAGCTGCAACAGGCCCGCCTTCGCCGGGGTTCGGAAGCATGCTGCCCGGGACGGACGACCGGCTCCACATGGAATAATCGTCCATGTTATCAGATGAAGCGTTCAAGATTCTCCATCTCCTTTCAGGTTTTGTACTATCATATTAGCTCCGGGATCTTTTGGTGATAGACAATCCCCTTGAAAAGACGGCTTTTCCCGCACTTTATTGATTTTGGACACAAAAAATCCCCCGCCGGGATCGCGGCGGGGGAAAGAGCCCCTATTCGCTTTGTTCGGACAGTTCGCGCAGGGGTTTGATCTCCTTTTTGTAGAGGTAGGCCATATAAACGGCGCAGAGCGCGACCGAGAAGATTTCAGCGAGTGGGAACGACCACCACACCGCCTCCAGCCCGCCGAACTTGGCGAGCAGCCATGCGGAGGGCAGCAGGATGATCAGCTGGCGCACAACCGAGACTGAAAGGCTCAAAAAGCCATGCCCAAGCGCCTGACAAACCGACAGCGAACAGATACAGAAGCCCGCGAAGACGAAGCTCAGGCTGATGATCCGCAAAGCAGGCACGCCAATGGCGATCATTGTTTCGGAGGCGTTGAAGATCGAAAGAAGCTGCGGCGTGAAGAGCCAAAAGGCAGCCACCCCCAAAAACATGATCCCAACCGCATAGCAGGCGCTTAACAGGAAGGTTTTGGCCATCCGGTCAGGTTTGCGCGCGCCGAAATTATAGGAAAGGATCGGAACCATACCGTTATTGAGCCCGAAAATCGGCATGAAGATAAAGCTCTGAAGTTTGAAATAGACTCCGAACACTGCCGTGGCGGTCGAAGTGAACGCGATGAGGATTTTGTTCATTCCGAAGGTCATCACAGAACCGATGGAGGCCATGATGATCGAAGGCACGCCAACTGCGTAAATTTTTCCGATGACAGCGCTGTCTGGACGGAAATTTTTTGCCCGCAGGTCGAGCTCCTCGTTCTTTTTGCAGTTAAAATAGACTGCGAGGATGAAAGCGACGATCTGACCGGTCACAGTGGCGACCGCCGCGCCGGCCACGCCAAGCTTTGGAAATCCCAAAAGCCCGAAGATCATAATTGGATCAAGGATAATATTGATGATGGCGCCGGTTCCCTGGGTAATCATCGTATAGAAAGTCCGGCCGGTCGACTGAAGCAGCTTTTCAAAAACGATTTGACCAAATATCCCGAATGAGCAGACACAGCAGATGGTGAGATAGCTGGTGCCTTCGACCACGATCTCAAGAATATCGGTCTGCATCAGAAAGAAGGTACGGGTGCAGAAGATCCCCAGAAACGCAAAAACGATGAAACTGAGCCCGGCCAGGAAAATGCCGTTGACAGCGGTTTTATTGGCAAGATGGAAGTTCTTTTCCCCAAGGCTTTTTGAGAGCAGCGCATTGATGCCGACACCGGTACCGGTGCCAACAGCAATCATCAGGCTTTGCGCGGGAAACGCGAGCGACACGGCGGTGAGCGCGTTTTCGCTCAGCTGTGCCACGAACATGCTGTCCACGATGTTGTAAAGCGCCTGTACCAGCATGGAAATGACCATCGGCAGGGACATGGAAATGAGCAGTTTTCCCACCGGCATAACGCCCATTTTATTCTCCGCAGGTTGGGCAGTGTTTTCGTTCATATGTATTCCTCCCTAATAAATGTTGGAAATGCAACCAAATCAGCGGAAGTTGGAGCATTTTTTATCGCGTCAATTCAGCACATTTACTATTCTATGGAATTAAAATTTATTTGTCAAGCCAAAAATTTGAAGAAATTCATTGACAATGCAAATTGCACAAGGTAATATAAAAGTTGCAATTGAAACTGTTAGAACCGGAGGTGGACAGGATGTTGGAATTCCCGGAACAGGATCTGCTGAAGCTGATTTCGGTGGTGCAGCGTAAAACCCAGATGTATCTCAATGAACAGTTCGCTTCGGTCGGAATCACCGGCGGGCAGGCGCCATTCATCATGATTGTCTGCGAGACTCAAGGCCTGCCGCAGAGCCGTTTGGGCGAGCTGCTTGATATGGACAAAAGCACCGTTGCCAAGATGCTTTCGCGCCTGGAAGCGCAAGGTTATATCACCCGCAGGGTCAACGCGGATGACTGCCGGTCTTTTGACATCTGTCCAACCGGCAAGGCGTATAAAATTTATCCTTTTCTCGAGCAGGTGGGGGAACGATGGGTGGCCCAGATGACTTCGGGCCTCACCGGGATCGAGCAGGCTGTTTTCTATGAGCTGCTGAAAAAAGTAGCCGGCAACACGGCCGCATATTTTGACTGACTGAAAACGAGCCTCCCATCTGGGGGGCTCGTTTCGATTTATCGGCAGAAAATTTACATTTGCCACGTGGGAATTAACATTGGATTTAAACGGAAATTGTATAATAATGCCATAGAGTGCCGAATTGGGGCGGAAAACAAAAAAACCGCCACAGCGGTTTTTTTGTTGGAGAGTTTTTGCTTTTAAACTGATTTACAGGAGGCATGTGCCCGGATGAGGAATCCGAGGCTCATGAGCATTTAAGCCCATCGGCAATGCCGACCCCTAAATGTTATTTATATTATAATGTGTGCATATGCAAATTGTGTTATGGATTCATGTGGAAACGGTTGAGAATCCGGACATTTTTTATGAACGGGCTTCGATCCGGCCCGGCTGACAACAGGGAGGAAAACACGGATGGTTCCAATGGTACTATTTGCCCAGAACGAAACGAATGTCAGAAATGCGGAAACCGCCCGGCAGCACCGTGTGCGGCTCATTCAACGGATTTATGATGAAGGATGGCAGGTGTTGAATGCCTCGACAGCCTCACAGGTTCATCATTACCTGGAGGGACAGAAAGTGTCGCTCATCATCCTGGACGCGGCAGGATATCGCGGAGACCGTGCTGAACAATTCAAACGGATGCGGGAACTCACCGATGCGCCGATCCTTGTCATCACCGACGCGACCGACGACCGTACCGAACTGGAAATTCTCGACAACGGCGCGGACGATTGTCTGCGCCGCCCGGTGAGTGACCAGATTATCATTGCGCATGCAAAGTCTCTTTTGCGCCGGGCGGATGCGCTGCCCGCGCCGGAGCTGATTTTTGATGAGCTGCGAATCAGTCTGGCGGAGCATGTGGTGGAATTGGACGGTGTACAGCTTGATCTTACGCCAAAGGAATTCGAGCTGCTCTACTACTTTGCAAAGAATCCGAATCTTGCGCTTTCCCGCGTCCAAATCCTCAATCATGCGTGGGGATGGAATTACGCAGGGGAGGAACGCACGGTGGACAGCCATGTGAAAGCTCTGCGCAGCAAACTGGGTTGGGCTGGACGGCATATTGTCACTGTGCGCAGTGTCGGCTATAAATTCGTCTGGAACCTGCCGGAAAAAAGTGCGGTGCATGCCGAATAAATTGCAGCAAAAAGAAACCCGCCGGTTGTGGAGGCAACCGGCGGGTTTTCTTATTAAGGCAGGATCTTAATTATTTGGAGCTTTTCTTGAACGCGACAGCGCCAGCAGCAGTCAGAGAAACAACAGCGGCAACAACCGCTACGTTAACCATGTCGCTGGAACCGGTCTGCGGGATGTCTTTGCCGCCGTCAGGGGTGGTGACATCGGCAGCTGCATCGTCGTCATCCTCATCGTCAGCGTTGATCGCTTCGATGTCGAGCTCAGTGTCGGAGAGGACGTAGGTGCCCAGGACGCGGGTCTTCATGGACCAGCCAGGGATCTCTTCGTCATCTTCGGAGAAGGTGAACTTGTCGGTGACATCGGTCAGGTTGCCGTCAGCATCTTTCTCGTAGATGAAGCAGCTTTCCGGATCCGGAATATAATCGTCATCATCTTCGTCCCACGGAATGCCAAGGGTCAGGGTCGCGCGGGAGGTCGACGGGATGGTCGGGTTGGTGACGAAGTCATAGAACCACAGGTCAGCGTCAACCGGATCGCCGTACTCAGCGTACAGGGTGCGGTCGGTGCTGGTGGACAGACGGGCATAGAATTTGGAAGCATCGTCGTCAGCTTCGAACTTCAGAGCGGCACGGTCGTCGCCCCAGATCAGGGTATTGGTGTCGTTGTCGTCAGGATCGAAGTAAACGCGGTCGCCGGAATCCGGGTTGTCGTCATTCTCGGTTTTTTCGTTGTTGATCCAGAAAGAATACGGGATCACGATCTCGTCATCTTCCAAAAAAGTAGCATTTCCACTAACATCATCTTTGATCTTGTCATCGGTGGAATCCTTCTTCGCGGTGAAAGTGATTTCACCATCGGTGTGGATTTCATCGGTGGTAGTGGTGTCAGCAAGAACGATTTCTATCACGAGGTCTGCACGAGCCTCGCCAGCCACTTTCTTGTCGGTCAGCAGTTTGATGGATTTGATCATCTTGCCATTGGTATCTTTGTCATAGTCGAATTTGAACATATCATCATCTTTGAGATCATCAGTCGATGCTACACGACTTCCAGTAACATTGACATCACCGTCATCAATGATAAAATACAAAGTCTGATTCGGAATAATGCCGTCGCCGTCAATCTCCTTACCAAGAGTATAGTCAGCGGTTACATTCTCATCATCATCATCGTATACTTTTGAAATGTTGATATCGCTCGCAGCCAGAGCAGCGACGGAAGCAAAGCTCATGACCATCGCAGCGGCCAGGATTCCCGAAAGAATCTTTTTCATTGGAAATTCCTCCTAGAAAAATAGTTTTGATCAATTTATCGTCAAGGGTATCCTCCAATACCCCGGACTTCCGCTTTTTGGAAATTCCCTTTTAAAATGTTCGGGAAAGAACGGATGTGGAGAGTCATCCGTTCTTTCCGGTTTGAATCAGTTAATTAGAAGCCAGTGCCGGGGTTGACTTTGTCAGCGTCGACAACTTCGTCAGCCGGGACTTCATCGTCAGCGTCAGCATCCGCAACCGGAGCTTCAGCGAAGATATAGGTGCCCAGGCGGCGGGTCTTCATGGTGAAGACATACTCGTCGTCGTCATTGTAGTCGAAGGAGCCCTTGTCGGTGATGTCGATGAGCTCGCCATCTTCGGTCTCTTCGTAAACGATGATCGCATCTTCGTCAACAGTCAGATCGCCATCTTCGTCAACGTAAGGAACGACCAGTTCGAGAACCGCACGGGAGGTGGAGGAAATCTCCGGAGTACCAACCCACTGACGGACGAAAGCGTCCTGATCGTTGAAGAGCTCAGCATACTTCACGTTGTCCCACTTGGTGGAGAGTTTCGGGAAGTACTTCGCAACATCGGAATCAGCGTTGAAGGTCAGGACTGCGAGCGTATCGTTCTCGTCTTCCCAGGTGATGGTGTTCTCTTCGTTCTTAACCGGCTTGATCATTTTGCCGCCGGTGCCAGCCATCTCGTCGCTGTCATCGGTGGTGTCAACATCGTTGCTCATCCAGATGGTGAACTCAGGCATGTTGACAGTGATATCCTTGGCGGCAGGATGAGCATCATCCCAATCCGTCTTGGAAGAGAAGGAAGCTTCAAAGCTGATCTTATACTCGTTGTCGGTCATATCGTCGACGAGTTTAACCTCGATCGCAGTGACACGATTTGAATTCCCTGGAACAACTGCTTTGTCGACCAGTTTGATCGATTTGATGTATTTGCCGTTCTCGGTCTTCTTATACTTGAATTTGAACAGGTCGTCATCACCGAACTCTTTGTTGGTGATAGCAGTACCGGTTGTGGTCGGAACGACAAAATAATAGGTTTTGTCCGGCAGGCTTTCAAGTGTGTTAGTTCCATTCTCTAGATTAGTGGTGCTGTCTTTCATAAAAACCGAATCATAAGCATCGACGTCTCCTTCGCCATCAGTCAGAGCAAGCGCCTGATCAGCCGCAAAAGCGACAACGCCCATGCTCATGACGGTAGCAAGCGCCAGAACCAGTGCAAGTACCTTTTTCATTGGGAATCTCCTCCTAGAAAAAATATTTGAAATTTGCGCATTTTGCTCAGGGTCACCTCTCCAGTTGTATCCCTGATGTTAAAAATTATAGCTTTGCGGGAAATTTTGGTCAATTGTGTTTGTTACCGTTTTGTAACCTTTCTTGTGAAATGCACCAATTGAAGTGGCAATTTTAGCATATTACACAGAATATTTCTGGAAATATGCACAAATGATGATGATTTTATGATGAAAATATGGAAGTTAAGTTATGGGTCGGTGGAGGAAAAAACGAAGCGCCAATCTTCCGAATGGCGCCCCGTTTTTTTTACAGTATCATAAGGTCACGGTGAAGACGGTCCCTGTATCCGTGCTGCTTTCCACGGTCACATTTCCGTCGTGCAGCTGCACGATCTGCTGAACAATTGACATTCCCAACCCATGGCCGCGTACCTCCCGGCCATTCCCTGCCCGGAAGAACCGCTCGAAAATCCGCTCAAGCTGCTGCGGAGGGATGGGGTCCCCGCCGTTGCGGATGGTGACGACCGAATGCCCGTTTGCCTGGAATACACGCACCTCGATCCTGCCGCCCTGCGGGGAAAATTTGATCGCATTGTCAATCAGGTTACTCCAGACATGTTCCAGCATCCATCTGTGGCCGGTCACCGGCACCTTTTCCAGATTGAGATCGAGCGACAGCTCCTTTTCCGTCCATCGCGGCTCCATGGACACAAACACCCGGCGGATCTGTTCGGAGATGTCCACTTCTTCCAGCATTTCGGGCGAGGGCTTGCGGTCCAGACTGCGAACCAGAAGAATATTGTCAACCGTTTCGGTCACCTGCTGCAGTTCCATGTTGATTGCCTGGATATAGAGCGGTTCCTGTTCGGTGTGGATATGTTTTTCCAGCAGTTTTGCATACCCGCTGATCGCTGCCAGCGGGGCTTTGAACTCATGTGAAAAGACCGACATAAAGTTTTTGTGCAGGATGGTGGTGTTTTCGATTTTGCCAACCATGAGATTGAAATCCCGGACAAACAGGCTCATTCCGCCGTTCCCCGGCAATTCCGGCACGCGCACGCTGAAATCTCCTTCGGCAACCTTGTGCGCCGCGCGGCTCAGGCGGGCGGCGGGAAGCAGAATGTGCCGGATAACCAGCAGGATTGCGGCGATGCCAATCAAAAGACAGATGGTGAACAGTGTCAGGACAGATTTCATAAACCCGCGTTCCAGTTCGGGCGAATGGATGCGCAGACGGATATATCCGCCTGTGTCCACACGGCGATATTGCGTCACGGTAAGAGCCATCCCGGGTACACGCTCGAAAATGGTCACCGAACCGGTTTCGATCAGTTCTTGAAGCTGTGCTTCGGTGAGATTTTCTTCGGACAGGGACTCCAGGATCAGGCATTCCTCCTGCCCATCGGGAAAGATTTGTGAAGCGGCATCCTTTCCGCCTTCACAGACGAGCATGTCCGAGATGTGATCAAGCAGGCGGTCCGCGGGGATTTCGATTGCATGCTCATAATATCCTTTCCACATGCAATGTGACCAGATGATCGTGACGATGCCTGAAGCAATAAATGCCGCCAGGAGAAGTACAATGACCTTTAGAAAATATTGTTTTTTCATAGGCGCTCAGCCTTTATGACTGCTTTATATCCGAGTCCGCGCACGGTATCGATTGTGAAGGGGGAATCTCCGGTGAAGCGTTCGCGCAGCCGGTTAATATGTACGTCGACTGTGCGGGGGTTGGTGTCAGTATCGACACCCCAAACCTCGTCCATCAGTTCCTGGCGGGTAAAGATGCGCCCAGGATAGGAGAGCAGCAGGAACAGCAGATAGAATTCCTTCTGCGGAAGCGTACAGACGCCTTTGCCGTTTCGCAGCTCCAGGCTGGCATAATCGAGCACGACGTCCCCGATGCGCAGCTGCTTTTCACAGCTGATGTTGCAGCGGCGCAGGATCGCGCGGATTCGCATGACCAGCTCCTCCAGATCCACCGGTTTGATCAGGTAATCGTCTGCGCCGACCGCGAACAGTTTTCGTTTGTCGTCAAAAGTGGACTTTGAGGTGACGACCAGGACAGGTATGTTCAGATGATGTTTGCGCAGCAAACGCACAAGATTTTCTCCATCCATATTTGGCATGAGGATGTCCGCGACGATCAGATCCACCCGATTTTTTTCGAGTATGCCGAGCGCCTGGATCCCATCGCCCGCAAAAAGGGTGTCAAACCCCTCCGATCGCAGGTAAATGTCTTCCAGTTTTCGAATTTTCGGATCGTCATCCACAATCAGGATTACCGCCATTGAACTCCCTCCCAATCATGTGCCATGAATTTGCTGAAAGGCATAAAACAACAATTATAAAGTATAGCGCCACGATTTTCGCCTGTCATCAGGTCTGGCCATTTGTTTGCAGGAAGTTCATAATCCAAGTTTTAGGGTTAATATTTGGTTTATCTTTCTATTTTTTCCCAAAAAATTCTTGCGTATCCGGATACAAAAAAGGCGCGCGGACTGGCCGCGCGCCTTTTTTGTATTTTTTAAGAAACTTTCTTTTTTTCTTCCGGAGAACTGTTTCGGCTGTTCCCATCAGGCGGCCCCTGCGCAGCGTCACCGGGTAGTTGCGTTTTTTGCAAGGCGGCCGGGCAGATTGCTCTGCCCCAGGCTGCAGGCATAAAAATGAGCGGCGGAAAATTTCCGCCGCCCGGCTGGGGTGCCGTCCAGAAAAGCGCTATTCGTTGGGGCCGTCATATACCTCAAACCGGCCGGGGAAAAGGGTGTCCTCCACAATTTTGGCGCAGTCGATCACACAGCCGCGGCAGCTGCGCAGGCGATCGGTTTTCCCATCGGTGCCGCGCAGGGTTTTACAGAGGGTGGTGGTGTTCATTTCGGAAAACCGATCCGCCATTTTGCGCCCGAGTTCAAAGGTGGAGAATTTAGAGGCGGGTTTTTCGAGATTCGCGTCACTGTTTTTGAGCCCGGCAAGCAGCACCATGGCGCAGACGCTGCCGCAGGTTTCATACATGCCGGCTATGCCGAGCCCAAAGCCTTCGGAAGCGCGGAAAGCGGTGATCTCATCCATTCCCAGAAGATCGCTGTAGGTGCAGACGACCGCCTGACAGCAGTTATAACCGTCCCGATGCTTTTGCGCGGAGATGCCGACTCTGCTTTTTTCCATTTGTAAAGACCCCTTTTTCTTTTGTTCGCCCCTATTATAATCCCTCCCGGGAAAGAATCAAGCCCTTTCGGTACAATTTGCGATGGGCATTTTGAATTCCCCTATTCAGAAAACGAATCCAAAAAACCGCCGGCGGTCAGCCGGCGGTTTGGCTTTCCAAAGATCTGAGAATCCGGATCAGCTGGGACAGCAGAGGATCGGTAGGGTCCCTGCCGTTCAGGATATAGGAAAATTTGCGGGAGCAGGGTTTTTCCATCGGGAGCGCGACCAGTGTGCCGGAATCAAGCTCATGGCGGACCGCGCTTTCCGAGATGAGCGTCACACCAAGGCCCTGCCGCGCAAGTTCGGCATTGGCGGTGTTGGAGTTGCATTCGATCTGGCTTGAGACCTTGATCTGGCTGGAGGTGAGAAAATCCCTTTGATACTGCCGGGTGCCGGAACCGGATTCCCGGGTGATCCAGGGCAGCTCGCCAAGCTTTGCGGGGTTGAACGAGGTGATCCCGGCTGCCAGGGACGGGGCGGCGACCAAAATGAGCTGATCGGTGTAAAAGTCCGCCCGTTCAAAATCGTAATACATGTTGCGGCCTTCAATGAGGCCAATGTCGATTTCGCCGCCGCGCAGCCAGTCGCAGACCTGCCGGGTGTTGCCGATGGTGACACTGATGACCGCCGCGGGGCAAGCGTCCGAGAAGGCGCGCAGCACTGCCGGGAGCAGGTGATCCCCGACCGTGCGGCTGGCGCCGACGTGCAGCTGTTCAAGCGTTTTCCCCTTATGAGGCAACACTTCGCGCACCGTCGCGTCCACGAGCGCGAGGATCTCCACGCAGCGCTCATAGACAAGCTCCCCCTCCGGGGTCAATTCCACGTTCGCGCCGTAGGAGGAGCGGTTCAGAAGGGTTGCGCCGTTAAAGAAAATTTCCATCCGTTTTACCTGCTGGCTGACGGTCGGCTGAGAAAAGGAAAGCTTTTTAGCAGCTTTGGTGAAGCTTTTCGTCTCCGCCACCGCCACAAAGGTGCGCAGTTCTTCAAACATCTTGTTTCATCCCATTCCGTAGTTCTTTCCTTTTCAGTATACAGCATCCGGATGGCGTTCGACAAGCCGGAATACGGAGGTATTGAATTTTGCAATGGGGGAATCCGACATTTCAATTTGCGAAGCGGCGCCCGCGTCCCATATAATGGGGATCAGACTGTTTGGAAAGAAGGAACCGAATTGCATTTGAGAATACCTGCAATCGATCAAAAGAAACTGTTTGGGCTGCTTCCGGGCTTCCTGGCCTGCCTTGTGATCGCCCTGATCGCTCAGGTGGTGGTGAAGCTCGCCCCGACCGTCGGAGCGGCGCTGTTTGCCATTGGAATTGGGATGTTCGCCGGGAATACCTTTTTGAACCGCCCGGCTTTCGATACCGGGACAAAATTTTCCGAAAGCCGTCTGCTGGAATATTCGATCGTGCTGACCGGAATGACCTTGGATCTGAACGATATGCTCGGCGTGGGGCTTGGCGGAATCGGCTATATCCTGTGCCAGATGGCCCTCACCATCACCGCCGCTTACCTCATCGGGCGCAGGCTCGGCTTTGGAAAAAAATTTGTCCTGCTCATGTGCGCTGGGAATGCGGTTTGCGGATCATCCGCTATCGGAACGGTCGCGCCGATTGTCAAGAGCGACGCAAAGGACAAGGGCATTTCGATCACCATTGTGAACGTCACCGGGACGGCGCTGATGATCCTGCTGCCGGTTTTGACCGGACTTATCTACGGGCATGAGGTGCTGCATACCTCCGCGATGATCGGCGGGACGCTGCAGTCGATCGGGCAGGTGATCGCTTCCGCCGAGATCGTCGGCGGTCCGGTTATCGAGATGTCCACCATCTTCAAGATTATCCGCATTATTTTCCTGGTGCTGGTGGCGCTTACCTTTTCAAAACTGGACACCGAGGAAGGCGCAAGCCTGTTCGCCTCCCACCCGAAAAACGACGTGCACGTGAAGGCGCGTGTTCCATGGTTCATTATCGGATTTTTCATTTTCAGTGTGGTGAACAGCCTGCAGCTGATCCCTGCGCCGGCCAGCGCTGCTGCGAAAGCGGTCAGCAGCCAGTTTGAGATCATCGCGCTGGCCGCCATTGGCATGCGGGTCAAGTTTGCCGACCTGCTGCGGGAAGGTCCGCGCGCCATGCTCTATGGCGGGCTGGTCGGCTGTTGCCAGATCCTGTTCGCACTCGCGCTCATCTTTTTATTCTTCCGCTGATCCTCTATCCCACATACACAAATACGGCAGACGCCGGGCATTTGCCCGGCGTCTGCCGTATTGCGTCAGCTTACAGAATATCGCGGGCCTGGGCAAACATCGGCCGTCATCGTTTCAGCCAAGGACGCTCCGCCCGGTCGGGTGGAGCGGATTTCGTGTTGTAGCGGCCATTATCTTGTGAAGCCGTTTCTGCCGCTTCAACTGGTGGCCCGGGTCAAGGCGTTTTTCCAGCACGCCGCGCAAAGCGAGGAATATTGTGGAGCTCCTTTGCGCTTTTAAAAAAGGAACCGCCGGCTGACGGTTCCTTTTTCACCAGCTTTGTGATATGATAAACGAAAACAGCGTCCATCACCACGTCATAAAGAGGGAAAATCCATGAGGGTATCCGTCAGGCGGCGCTTTACGGACGCGCCGCAAGAATACAATGTCTATAGCCAGCTGCGGCGCGGCGGCGTCCTCGTACGCTGCCCCAAATGCGGCGGAGCGGCGGTTTTGCGACTGCGGGGGGAGGACTACCGCCTGACATGCGAAAGCTGCCGCTTCAGTGAGACCCGTGTTCCGATGAAACCGGTGGTCGCCGCGCAGAACGCCTGTATCGCCTGCGGACGCTGGTTCAATCTGCGGCTGCCGGAACAGTTGGCCCCTTATCCGCGCGCGAAGGTGGCCTGCCCGTACTGCAGGATCGAACAGACCGCTCCAGTCCGGAGGATTGGTTTTTCCGGTGCGGATGTTCTGGATGGGTTGGAGCTCTATTTCAAGGGGGCCTACCGCGGGCATGTCGTCTGGGCGCTCAATCGGGAACATCTCGGATATCTTATCAATTATATCGGCGCCGGCCTGCGTGAGAAACATCTCTCCACAAACGGCGCAGGGGACTGGTATGTGCTCCAAAGCGGACAGGCGCAGCGGCTCCCGGGTTGGATGAAGAAGGCGAAGAACCGGGATGGGCTCTTAAAACTGCTTAAGAAGATGCGGGAACTGCCATAAAGGATTCTATATAATAAGGAAACAGATCCTCCGGATATTCACCGGGGGATCTGCTGCTGTTTCCTGCGCTTTCCCGTTTTAGAAAAACAGGCCGGTCACAGCGTCCAGCAGGAGGTTTTCACCGTTATTTTCAATGCAGTACTCCGCGAGGATTATATTGTCGGTGACCAGCCCATCCACCTCGCAGTACAGCAGTTTTGCCAGCGTTTTCGTGGAGTTGGCCGTCCAGCCGTATACCATTCTGCCTTCAGCATGAATCTGTGCCACCATCCCCGCGGACAGGGAGGAGGTTTCCACACTGTAGCAGTCCACATTTGGCAGGTCGTAGCGGTCGGAAACCAGCAGTGCGCAGATGTAGACCGTCTGCATTTCCGGCATCAGCGCCTTGGTGCGCGCGAGGATATTGAGATCCATTGAAGCAATGCTGCACTGCTGCCGCATCCCGTGCTTTTGGATGAGCTCCAATGTTGATTCCACCAGTTTGGTCTCATGCCCGGTTGATTTCAGCTCGATCATCAGACCAATCCGGCCTTTTGCGGCCGTCAGCATCTCTTCCAGTGTTGGGATCGGTTCACCGGTGAATGTGGGGGAGAAATGAGACCCGGCTTCCAGACTGCGGACATCAGCATAGGAGGCGTCCCAGACCTGCCCGTTGCTACCGGTAGTGCGCTGGAAATTTGTATCATGCAGCACGATGAGTGTGCCGTCTCCAAGCTGCTGCACGTCGATTTCTGCCTGATCCGCGCCGTCACTGATCGCCTGTTCAAGCGCGGCAACCGTGTTTTCCGGCGCAAAGAATCCACCCGCCCGATGTGCGACAATCTGTGGATTCTCCCATAGCAGCCGCGGAAACGGGCCGCCTATTTCCGATTCGCTGGCAAAGATCAAAAAGACAAGGGTAAACAGGGCAAATGCTGTCCGTTTCAGAATGCCTATGAACCCTGTCTTTTTCCCTGGGACGGCCGACGGGCGCTTTTCCTGCCGGCAGGCATGGTACAGCACGACGGTGACAGCGCACAAAAATACCGAGGCGAGAGTGGCGGCTGCGATAGTCCCCGCGCGCTGAAAGGCAATAAAATAGAATTGGAACTGCGCATGTGCCTGTGCCAGAGGATAAAACGCCCTTGTATATCCGGCCAGCAGCAGGACTGCGGCCGCTGCGGCGAACGCCAGAACAGCGGTAAAAACAGCAGCGAAGCAGAGCAGCATGCCAAAGATGCGCAGATTTTTTTTGCGCAGCAGGCGACTGCTTTCCCGCCAGGAATCAAGGAAGGATGCGCCGGCTAAGAACATCGCGGGAAAACCAAACAGATAGCGAAACAGGATCAGATTGCAGAGAAGGACCACGCCCGCATAGAGCAAGGTCAGCAGGGGCGCCGCGCGGATATAATCCAGGACGAATTCCGGGAGGCGTATGTTTTGCAGCCAGCCGCTGGAAAGGGAGAATGCGGAGAGGAGAAGCGGAGGGAAAAGCAGCAGCACACCGGCCCGCTTCATCCGGAAAAGGCTGGCGGTGCGCAGGAGGCTTTCCCTCCAGAGCCCCAGGAAAGTGAGATCCCGCCGCTGCCAGCCGGATTCACAGTACAAAAACAGCACAATGATTTCAAAAAGCAGATAGAAAGCCAGCAAAAGCAGGAGCCCGGCGGCCAACAGCAGCGCCAGCGGGGAGCGCAGGATTAGCCCCAGATTCTGCGGCCCCAGATAGGGAATACCCGCCAGCTTGGGGAGCTTTTCCATCTGGGACTGGAGAAAGGGAAACAAAATGCCGAATCCAGCCGTTTTATAAAGCACTTCAAAGCAGAGCAGCTTATCCCATCCGCGCAGGACAACGCCAAAAATCTCCGCCAGTTTTTCACGCATCTGAATCCCTCCTCAGTGTGTCGAAACCCATTGCCGGATCATTGAAATGAGTCTGTCCTATCTTTCCCAAAGCAGCAGAGAAATACCGGCTTCACGGGGACTTTTCCGAAAAAAGAAAAAGACCTTGCAGATGGGCTTTTAAAGCCAATCTACAAGGTCTTGGTGCGGCAGATGGGACTTGAACCCACACGCTCGCGCACACGCCCCTCAAACGTGCCTGTCTGCCGATTCCAGCACTGCCGCAAAGAAGGGAAAGAACCGTCGGAAAACGCGCGAGCTTCACTCGACGAATTACATCTTATCATATTGAAGGAGGCGTGTCAAGGACAAATTTGATTTTCTTGGAGAATTTGGAAAACCTGGCTGGCCGCGGCAGGAGTTTTACAAAAAAGCAGCACTATAATGGAAGGACGCCCAAATGTGTAAAGATGCTATGACACTATGTATAATTTGTGAAGAGTGCGTGAAATGCCGAGATTTTGCAGGCAAATGGATGCATATTTTTCGGCCTCGAGACGAATATACAGTTGATAAACCGTTGAAATGGTTGGGGATATCATGTGAATTCGCGGCCGATTGGGCGGACAGAGCTGTGGAAAACTCGGTGGAAAGTGTTTATAACTGTTTGTATACTCCTATTTTTTACATTTTGTTCATTTTGCGCAGGGGCCCGCCTGTTTACAATTGTGGAAGAGTTGTTGTATAATTAACCGATACGACGAATGCTTGTCCATCCTGGGCAGGCCGCATGAGATTTAGGGAGAAATTGCCATGTCAGACAGACCGATTAAAATAAACCGCGGGCCAAAAAAGAATTCCATTTGGCCGGTGCTGGGGTTGATTGGCGCCGCGATTGCCATTGCGCTGATCATCGCTTTCGTATGGCAGAGTATGGCCGGGGGAGCGCAGGCGCAGTCAAGCGGGCCCAGCTCCTCGCCGGCGTCTTCGAGCAGCCCTCCGCCGAGCACGCCGGAAGAATCCTCCGCGGCGCCGTCCTCTTCGGAACCGGAAGAGGAGGAACTGCTGGTCTTTGATGGGGCAGTACCCGAAAGCGAGCGCGTGAAAAGCACCTATTTTGACGACGCTGTTTTTGTGGGCGATTCAATCACAACCGGCATCGACCTCTATGGCGTGATGAAAAACACCGACGTGCTGGCGGATACCGGTGTAAACCTCGGCTCGGTCTACACCAAGGAAGCGGTTAAGCAGGAGGACGGAACCCGGATCCCCATCATGGACGCGCTCGGGCAGAAACAGTATGCAAAGGTATACATCATGCTGGGCGGCAACGAAGTACGTGACGAAGACCAGCAGACCTTCATCAGCCGCTATGGAAAACTCATTGACGACGTGCGTGAAATCCAGCCGAACGCGCTCGTCTACGTCCAGTCGATCCTGCCGGTGACCCTGAACAATCAGTATAATATGAACAACGACAAGATCGACACTTTTAATGCCGCGCTGCTTGAACTCTGCAAGGAGAAGGGCGTCTACTATCTGAATGTCGCGGAGAAGTTTAAGGATGAAAACGGCCGGCTGCCGGACGCGGCATCCCCGGCGGATGGCATGCATTTCGGCCCGGATTACTATCAGATCTGGTTCACCTATCTCAAGACCCATGTCGTAGGCATGCCGCCGGCGGCTTCTTCTGAACCGGAAGACCTGGCGGCGGAAACAAGCAGCTCCTTCCCAGAGCCGGGAGCGGAGCTGGAAACGGTTGAATAAGGAGACGATTGCAATGAGAAAACTGATATCAGGAATTTTGGCGATTGCCGCGTGTGCGGCGCTGCTGGCCGGCTGCGGCGGAAAGGAAGCGGACTCCGGTAAACAGCCCGCGGCGGCGGACGTGGTCAAGGCGGTTGCGGATGAGCTTACCTTTAAAGATGCGATGATCACACTGGAAGACGACATGGTTGAAAATATCTACAACCTGGATATGGAAAAGATTGCAGACAAATCCTGCTACATCAGCGGCAGCCGTGCAACGGCCGAGGAGGTTTCGGTTTTTCAGGTGAAGGACTCCGCTGACCTGCAGATGGTGAAAGATGCGGTTGCAGAACGCATCGACGACCAGAAGCATGCCTATGAAAGCTACAATCCGGGGGAGATGGTCAAAATCAACGGTGCGGTCACTCTCACGCATGGCAATTATGTGATCCTCGTCATGGCGGACGACACCTCCAAAGTGGAAGAAACCTTTAATGCGCAGTTCTGAACATGCTCCGCAGGCCCCCTCCCCGTCCGGGAAGGGGGCCTTTTTGTATGTTTTGGGTAAAAAAGACGTAAAAAGGCGGGATTTGTTCAAAAAACCCCGATTTGACCAGTTTTCGACAAATAGTTAATTTTATTGCCGGATAACGCGAAAATGCGCTTGCATTCGTCTGGGGTTGTGCTATAATAGATAAGGCGTAAAACGGGCGGCGGCCTGTAAGAAATCTGCCGGAATTGAATTTTTGGAGGTGTAGATGTGAACCCTGACCCTGGAAGTAGTTGTCCAGTTCGACAACGCGTGATCAGAAAAGAGAATATCGGCAGGGGCACATCCAACCGCTAAGACCGTACCCCTGCGGAAAAGGGGTATTACGATGCTTAACTTCTACAAAACCGTTGACAATCGTATTATCAGGATCGACGCCCCCGAAACCGGCTGCTGGATCTGTGCCATCAGCCCTTCGGAAGCGGAGATCGCCTACCTCACCGGCGACCTCGAGATCGAGCCGGATTTCGTGCGTGCCGCGCTCGACGAAGAGGAAAGCTCCCGCATCGAGAGTGAGGAAGGCCAGACGCTGGTGATTGTTGACTACCCGGTGGCTGATCAGCAGGATGACGAAAACAAAACCATCCTCTACACCACCATGCCAATGGGAATCATTATGACGCGGGACTATGTCCTGACCGTCTGCCTGCGGGAAAACCTGCTCATCAGCGAAATGGCGGAAGGCCGTGTCAAAGGCCTGCAAACCTCGCTGAAAACGCGTTTCCTGCTCTTAACCCTGCTGCGGATCGCCGCGCGCTTTCTGCAGTACCTCAAGCAGATCGACAAAATCTCCTCAATGACCGAAACACGCCTGCATCAGTCGATGCGCAACAAGGAGCTCATCCAGCTTCTGGGCTTGGAAAAATCGCTTGTGTTTTTCTCCACATCGCTCAAGTCCGATGAGATCACGCTCGAGAAAATCCTGCGCGGCCGGATTATCAAGCTGTATGAGGAGGACGAGGACCTGCTGGAAGATGTGCTCATCGAGGTCAAGCAGGCGATCGAAATGTGTAATATCTATTCGAATATCCTTTCCGGGACGATGGACGCCTTCGCGTCGGTCATCTCGAATAACCTCAATATCGTCATGAAGGTGCTCACCGCCATCACCATCGTCATGGCCATCCCCAATATGGTGTTCAGCTTCTTCGGCATGAACGTGGTGGATCTGCCGTTGCCGTATTCGTGGTTTCCAATCGCGCTGTCGCTCGGGCTTTGCGGGATTGCGGCGCTTATCCTCTGGAAAAAGAATATGTTCCGATAAAAAACATCCCCCGGGTAAGCCGGGGGGTGTTTTTTGTGCGTTTCGCCGCGCCCATGGCATTGCGCCCTCCGCGCGCTCGGGGAACGCGCCCTTCGCGCGGCTGGGGAACGACGCGCCCTTCGCGCGGCTGGGGAACGCGCCCTCCGCGCGCCCGGGCCCCATTTCTTGCTCGTGCAAGAAATGGGGGAAAGAACACGCGCGGGGTATCCCCGCGACCCCGCGCCGCTTCGATGGCGGTGTGCGGGGTGAGCCCCGCATCCGCCATAGGCGGCGCAGCCGCTCGAAGAAAAGCTGGGTGCGCCGCGCGCTGGTGCTTCGCAAGGCGCGCGGGACCATTATCGCTTTGGGTAAGGCTTCTGGATCGCGGTACGGCCCAAAATGTAATCGGTGGATGTGCCAAGCTCGTCGGCGATGTTCTCCAAGAGTTCAATCCGCATGCGTCTCCGTCCGGTTTCGTAGCTTGCATAGGTTGAACCGGCCATGCCGAGCCGTTCACCAATATCATCTTGTGTCAACTTTTTATCTTTGCGCAGTTCCTTTAAAATGTCGCTGTTAACCGGCATTGCTATCGCTCCAATCGTAAAAATCTTGTCACCAGTTGCCATGTTTACAATTAGAGCATGTCATGTTACAATAGTTTTAATTCCTGTCACCATATGACAAGAAACGGAGGGAGTAGCAATGGAAAGAGATCCTTATTTCAGATTATTCAGTCGTGTAACGGAAGTGGAGGATACGTTAGAGCGGATCATGCAGATTCCGGGGATACCGATGGAAGCGCAGCGGGCGCTGGGGGTGACGGTGGAGGATCTGCGGGACGCGCAGCGGGAGTCGGAGGAACTTTATATAAACAAAGAACCGGAGGACCGCTGAGAGCGGTTCTCCGGTTTTTCGATCGGTTTGTCCTTATTGCGCGCAGCGCATCGCCGCAAGGTTGCGGCGATTTGTCCCGCGTGCTTTTTATCACGCGGCAAGTTGCGTTTTGTCTAAGCGGACGTACTCACAGGGGATTTTCAAGGGGGCTGTTGGAAGCCCCCTTGAACGTCCTTCTTTGGTGACTTTCTTGGACGCGCAAGAAAGTCACTCGTGCGCACGGCGAAACGTGCAATTAAAGGTTGTGGCAGGCGTCGCAGTCCTCAATATTCCCGACGATCGGGGTGGGATCGACGCCGTTCTTGCGGTAGTAATCGGCCAGCGCGGATTTGACAGCCTGTTCGGCCAGAACCGAACAGTGAATTTTGGAAGCGGGAAGACCGTCGAGCGCTTCGACAACAGCTTTGTTGGAAAGCTTGAGCGCGTCCTCAATGGTGGCACCCTTGATCATATCGGTCGCCATCGAGCTGGTTGCGATAGCGGCGCCGCAGCCGAAGGTTTTGAACTTGACGTCAGAGATGACGCCGCCCTCAATTTTTAAGTACATCTTCATGATGTCGCCGCATTTGGCGTTGCCGACTTCGCCGACGCCGTCCGCGTTTTCAATTTCGCCGACGTTGTGGGGGTTGGCGAAATGTTCCAGCACTTTATCAGAATACAGCATAATAGAACTTCCTCTCTATGACAATCAAAAATATACGGGTTACAGATTGACCGGCTCGCCTTTCATCATGTGTTCCCACATGGGGGACATGGCGCGCAGCCGTTCGATGATGGGCGGGACGCTTTCAATGATATGATCGATGTCCGCGTCATTGTTCCAGTCGGTGATCGAGATACGCAGAGAACCATGCGCAACCTCATGGGAAAGGCCGATTGCAAGCAGCACATGGCTGGGATCGAGCGAACCGGATGTGCAGGCGGAACCAGAGGAGGCGCAGATGCCGACAAGATCGAGCGACAGAAGCAGGGATTCACCCTCCACGCCCGGGAAGGAGATATTCACGTTGCCGCAGAGGCGGTGTTCCTGATCGCCGTTGAGACGGGACATCGGGATTTTGAGCAGCTCGCCGATGATCCGGTCGCGCATCGGCGTAACCTTTGCGATGCGGGCCGGGATGTCCGCGCAGGCGATCTCAATCGCCGTGCCAAGCCCGACGATCGAGGCGACATTTTCGGTTCCCGCGCGCCGTCCACGTTCCTGGCCGCCTCCGTCGATGAGGTTTGGCAGGACAATGCCTTTTCGCAGGTACATGACGCCCACGCCCTTCGGAGCGTGAATCTTGTGCCCGGAAAGGGAGAGCATGTCGATCTTCTGATCAACAACGTTGATTGGGACGTTGCCGACTGCCTGCACCGCGTCGGTGTGGAACCACACGCCCTTTGAACGGCAGATCTCCCCAATCTCAGGAATCGGCTGGATGGTGCCGATTTCATTGTTCGCATACATAATCGTAACCAGCGCGGTATCCGCGCGGATCGCATCCGCGACCTGCTGCGGATCGATCACGCCGAGCGGACCGACCGGAAGATAGGTGATTTCAAAGCCTTCCTTTTCGAGCGCGGCACAGGTGTGAAGGACCGCATGATGCTCGAACGCGGTGGTGATGATATGCTTTTTGCCCTTGGAGGCAAGCTTATGGGCCGCGCCTTTGATCGCCCAGTTGTCGCTTTCAGAGCCGCAGCCGGTGAAGTAGATTTCATCCGGCCGCGCGCCGAGCGCACCGGCCACCTGTTTGCGCGCGGCCTCGATGGCATGTCCGGCCTCGCGGCCTTTGGCGTAGATGCTGGAAGGGTTGCCGTAGCCGTCCTTGAGCCAGGGGAGCATCGCCTCCAAAACAGCGTCGGAAATCTGTGTGGTCGCGGCGTTGTCCGCGTATACAAATTTTTTCATATGCAAAACTCCATTCTGACGGGAATTGTTCTTTACATCTCAATTCTATACTGAATTGGTATAGAATTCAATAGGCAATCAAAAAAATTTACAAATTTCCCCGGATCTTTTCAATTGCGGCGACCGCAAGCGTGTCGCAGCGTTCGTTTTCGGGGTGGCCGTTGTGGCCGCGCACCCACTGGAACTGAACCTTGTGCTGCCGCAGCAGCGCGAGCAGTTTCTTCCACAGGTCGACGTTTTTGGCGGGCTCGCCGGGCGCGCGCATCCAGTTTTTCTTCTGCCAGCCGTAGACCCAGCCCTTTTCGATCGCGTCGACCACATATTTTGAGTCAGTGGTGACGGTGACCTCGCAGGGCTCCTTGAGCGCGGTGAGCGCCTCGATCACGGCGGTGAGTTCCATACGGTTGTTTGTGGTTTCGGCCTCGCCGCCGGAAAGCTCCTTCTCGTGCGCGCCGAACCGGAGCACAGCGCCCCAGCCGCCCGCGCCGGGATTACCGGAACAGGCCCCGTCGGTGAAAATTTCCACTTGTTTTGGCATCGGTGAACCTCCGCTGTCATTTGTTGTAATTTCAATTCTTTATTCTATACCATATTCCTCTGTTTTACAAGGGCAAACCGCCTGAATTACCGGATTTTATCCGGTAGAAAGCAGACAGACGTTCACAGCATGGAATTTTTTAGACGCTGTACGATAAACAGCCGGGAACCTGTCCATACTATCCATACGACTGCAAAATGGAAAATGGAGGGACGCATTCTTTATGAAAGCGGTAATTATGGCGGGCGGACAGGGTTCACGGCTGCGCCCGCTGACCGAACGCCTGCCAAAACCGATGGCCCGCCTCTGTGGCCGGCCGATCGTGGAATATATCTTGGAACTGCTTGCTCAAAACGGGGTTTCTGAAAGCATCCTGACCCTGCAATACCTGCCGGAAGTGATCCGCGCGCGTTTCCCGGAAGGGGATTTTGCGGGGATGGCGCTTTCGTTCGTGGAAGAAGATACGCCTCTCGGTACGGCGGGCAGCGTGAAGCACGCGGTGGGCGAAACGGCCGAACCGGTGCTCATCATCAGCGGAGACGCGCTTTGCGATTTCCCTTTACAGGAAGCGGTTGAAACGCACAAAAAAAGCGGTGCGTCGGTGACGCTCGTAACGACCAAGGTCGGCGACCCGCGGGAATACGGTCTGGTGCTCGCGGACGAATCCGGAAAGATCACCGGGTTTGTTGAGAAACCGTCGTTTGCGCAGGCGACCAGTGAGCTGGCAAACACAGGTATCTATATTCTGTCTCCCGAGGCGGTCAATATGATCCCGGAGGGGGAAAAATATGATTTTGCATCCGATCTCTTTCCCCGGATGCTCGCGGACGGGATGCTGCTGCAAAGCTGCGCGCTTTCGGGCTACTGGTGTGATATCGGGGATCTTTCGGCCTACCGGCGCGCGCAGAAGGATCTGCTCGACGGGAAGGTGCGGTGCCATCTGGCGGGAGAACGCGACTACGCGGGGAATATCCTGGCGGGCAGGCGGCCCTCCGGCAAATATGAACTGATCCCGCCGGTTTATATCGGCGCGGGCGTGCAGATTGGGGACAACGCGGTTGTAAACGCGGGCAGCGTGCTCGACGATGGGGTGACGGTGTCGTCCGGCGCGACGATCAGCGAAGCGGTGCTGCTCCCGCGCTGTGTAATCGGGGCGCGCGCGGGCGTGCTTTCAAGCGTTGTCTGCGCGGATGCGTCGGTCAAGTCCAAAGCGACCCTGCTCGAAGGCACCGCGGTCGGGGAAGGGGCGGTCATCGGCGCGAAAGCGGTTGTACGCGCGGGGGTGCGCATTGCGGGCGGCGCGAAGGTAAATGACGGGTCGGTTGTTTCCGATCACATCACCGCGCGCGGCGGCGCGGCCTGCTCGTTTGACGACGAAGGGCTCTGCGGGGAAATCGGCGTGGAGATTACACCGGAGGTTGCGGTCCGGGTCGGCTGCGCGGTCGGCACCATTGCCAGGGGCCGGGCGGTCGGCGTTGCGACAAGCGACCTTCGATGCTCAAAAGTGCTCGGCGCCGCGCTGATCGCGGGTATCCGTTCAACGGGCACGCCGGTTCTTGATTTCGGCGGGGCGTTTGAAGCGCTCTTTGGATTTGCGATGGCCTATAATGCGCTGGGGCTGGGCGTTTATCTCTGCGCGGGCGAACAGAGCACGATCAAGGTGGCCTGTGACGCGGGCCTTCCCGCAACGCGGAAAATCGAGCGGGAGATTGAACAGGCGCTTTCCCGCGGGGAGTTTGCGCGCGCGCCAAAGGAGGGGTACGGGGACTGTGTGGATATGTCCGGCATCGGCGTGATGTACCTGACCGAACTTTTGCGGCTCGCGCCGGACGGACTTTCCGGAATGTCGGCCTCGGTGCGTTCCGAGAATAAGACAGTGCGGCGGATTCTTACCGACGTGCTGCAAAAGCTCGGGTGCGATGTTTCAGGCGGCGGGATTCAGCTGAACATTTCGGAGAACGGGATGTCATTGGCTCTTGCGCAGGACAATGTGTCCGTCAGCCGACATCGGGCGGCCGCCGCATGGTGTATGGCGCAGTTTGAACAGGAGCGGGACGTGGCGGTGGAAAACGACTTCCCGCGCGCGCTCGAGGCTTTTGCCGCGCAGCGCGGCCGGAGGGTCTACCGGTACCTGCTCTGTCCGGCGGACGGCAGTGACTCGGAAGGCAGGAAGATTGCCGCGAAGCAGCAGTGTATGCGCGACGGGCTGATGCTTTCGGTGAGCCTGCTTGACTACATGCGCAGGCATGGGATCAGCCTGCGGGAACTGGATGCGATGATCCCGGCCTTTTCCACCGAAGAGGCGGTGGTGCAGATCGACCTGCCGCCCGCGCGGATTTTGGCGGGGCTTTCCCCTGAACAGGCCGGGGAAGGGGTGCTGCTGCGGCAGGACCGGGGCGTGGTGCTGCTGCGTCCGCGCAAACTGGGGGGCGCGATCCGGGTGTTCGCGGAGGCGGCGAACTGGGAAACCGCAAAGGAGCTGTGCGACGACGTTTCCCGCAGGCTCTCCGGTTTGCTTGACAAGGAACATGAGAAAGGTTAAAATATACAGTAATGATGTGTTCGGTTTTCGCAAGTTTCCTAAATCGCCGGCCGGGTGGGTTGCCCCGGCCGGGATCGGTTAACTGAATATCGCACGTTAGGATCGCCTATCTTTTGCATTTGCGTTTGTTCGGAATAAAAAAACGCGGAGCGGATGGGTTCATTTTTCTTGTGCTTAAAAAGAATAATTGCACAATGTACGGAGGTAAATTTTGTGACAGATGAAAAAAAAGTCGGCGGGAAGCTGACAGCAGAACAGCTCGAGCTCGGGTTGGATTTTCTGGAGAAACGTTCGGTTGTGGAACGGAATGCACAGCCGAAGCAGAAAAAGCCCAAGGCGGCGGTAAAAGACGTCGCGGCCCGACTGCTGCAAAAGGCGCTGCCCAAACAGCCGGATGTGCCCGCAACGCAGGCCCCGGAGCAGCCGCAGCAGGTAAAACAGCCCGAAAAGCAGGCGCAGCGCCGTAAAAAGAACAGTACGGCGGGCGTCTCTGCAGCCAATAAAGCGGAGCCCGCGAATAAACCTGCCGCGAACGCAGCTTTGCAGCAGAAAAAGAAATCCGCCAAGCCCAAACAGCCGTCGGCGGGAAAACAGCCCGAACGGCAGGCTGAGAAAAATCAGCAGCCGGAAAAGAAACCGGAAGCTCCGAAACAGAACCGCCGCGGTGCAAAACCTGCACAGGCAAAAGCGCCGGTGCAGGAGACGGCGATCCAGGCCCCTGCGCCTGGCGGAAAAAAGGGCAAAAAGGGTCAGAAAGGCGCGAAGGAGCAGCGCAAGCCCCCGGTACGGATCATCCCGCTCGGCGGTATGCTCGAGGTGGGCAAGAATATGACCGCCTACGAATGCCAGGGGGATATGTTCCTGGTGGACTGCGGCATGACCTTTCCGGATGAGCAGATGCTCGGCGTCGACCTGGTGTTGCCGGACTTCAGCTACATCGCAAAGAACCGCGACCGGCTGCGCGGCGTGGTCATCACGCATGGGCATGAGGATCATATCGGCGCGCTGCCGTATTTCCTGAAGGAGTACAACGTCCCGGTTTATGCCACCAAGCTGACCATCGGCCTGATCGAGAACAAGCTGCGGGAGCACGGGCTTTACGGCAAGGTCAAGCTGGTGCAGATCGCACCGCGCGAGACGATCAAACTCGGCTGCATGGAAGTCGAGTTCATCCGGGTGAACCATTCGATCCCGGACGCGGTCGCGCTGGCTATCCACACCCCTGCCGGCGTGATTATTCAGACCGGCGACTTTAAAATTGATTACACCCCCATCATCGGGGATATTATCGACCTTGCGCGGTTTGGCGAACTCGGCAGCCACGGCGTGCTCGCGCTGCTGTCCGATTCGACCAACGCCGAACGGCCGGGCTTTACCCCGACCGAACGCACCGTTGGCGAGAGCTTCGACAAGCTCTTCAAGCAGGCTGCCGAAAAACGGATCATCGTGGCGACCTTCTCCTCAAACGTCCACCGGATACAGCTCATCTGCGAGGCGGCCGCCAAACACGGGCGCAAGGTAGCGGTTTCCGGACGCAGCATGGTCAATGTGGTTGCGACCGCGATCGAGTTGGGCTATCTGACCCCGCCCAAAGATGTCATGATCGACATCGATGACCTGAACCGGTACCGTCCGGACCAGGTTGTGATCATCACCACCGGAAGCCAGGGCGAGCCAATGAGCGCGCTTTCGCGTATGTCGACCAACGACCACCGCAAGGTGAGCGTCAGCCCGGGCGACTTCATCATCATCAGCGCCACCCCGATCCCCGGCAATGAAAAGACGGTTGGCCGCGTGGTCAATGAGCTGATGCGGCTGGGCGCGGATGTGATTTATGAGCGGATGTACGAGGTACACGTTTCAGGCCATGCCTGCCAGGAGGAACTCAAGATCATGCTGGCGCTGACCCGTCCGAAGTTCTTCTTCCCGGTGCACGGCGAATTCAAGCACCTCAAGCGGCACGCGAGCCTTGCGCTGGCAATGGGCATGGATTCCGACCATGTCTTTATCGGCGAAAACGGCAAGGTGTTCGAGTTGGACGGCGTATCGGTCAAATCCGACGAGACCGTTCCGTCCGGACGCGTGCTGGTCGACGGGCTCGGCGTGGGCGATGTCGGCAGTATCGTGCTGCGCGACCGCAAGCATCTCGGCCAGGATGGGCTGATCGTCGTGGTGACCACCATCGACCAGCGCACCGGCGAGATCATTTCGGGCCCGGATATCGTTTCCCGCGGGTTCGTCTATGTGCGGGAGGCGGAGGATATGCTTTCCGAAGCGAAAAATATCGCGCGTCAGGCGCTTGAGGAATGCCGCAGAAACAATGTCCATGAGTGGGGCACCCTGAAAAACCAGGTGCGCGACGCGCTGTCCTCCTATTTCTACAGCCGCACCAAACGAAGTCCGATGATCCTGCCTGTGATCCAGGAAATCTAGGCGCATGTCATTTGCGGCGCCCGTTCGCCGCTGGCGAACGACCGCGCGATGCGCCTCATAGGGAAGGGCGGCCCGCCCTTCCCCATGGGCCCCATCCTTCCGGGGTTGGTGGGCCTGAATAGAGAAAACCACCGCCCGCGGTTCTGCCGCGGGCGGTGGTTTTCTTTTAATAGGAAAGGGCAGGGTCGAATTTTTCGGCCCAGAGTTCCCCAAGCGCTTCGAGATCGGCCTTGAATTCTTCCGGGGTTTGGTCCTCCTTTTGGGTGAGTTCCTCGATAACCTCAAAAACAAAGGCTTTTCCGCCAAAGCGGTTCCAATCCTTTTGTAGTTTCATACTGACGCAGGAACCGGTCATCTGAGAAAATTGAAACTGATTGCGGCTGCCTTCGAGATTGGTCACCGCCTGCAGCAGGTAGCGGCCGCTTTCTGTGTTGCGGATGACATAGACCCCGCCGGACAGCGGCCGCTGTTTGTAGGCGTTGATCAGGTCCTTTTTGTGGGAATCCATCAGTAATTCAGCTCCTTTAAAATACGCGCGAGGACCGCGAGACGTTCCCCAAGCAGTTCGTCGTCCTGGGCGAGCGCCTGGGAAAAAAGTTTCATGTCCTCGTCGATCATGGGATTTTCAGTGCAGACCGAAACGGTCATGGCGTCACCCTGCAGCCCGACCCGGTCGATGACAGGCTTTTCGGGATCGTAGCCCTTGGGAAAACGGTAGCTCTCCTCCCGGAAGAAAAGCCTGGCGCGGCAGATGAGGATGGCAAGATCGACGACCCGATGCAGCGGCAGCTCCTCCGACTGGCGGGACCATTTCTCGCCGGTATAGCGCCAGACCTTGGCGGAGATGTCAAGTTTGCCGCGGTCGTTCCATTGGGCAAGGCCGAGGGAAAGCCCTTTGGCATCGGAATGATAGGCGCTGCGGCCATCGATCTGCTCATAATCCTCCGCGACAATGACCGGCTTGTGTTTCAGTGTGGTTGGGATATTCATAAGGGCTCTCCTTTAGTAAATTAGTAAAATAGTAATTTAGTAGTTACAAGTGTAGCGGAATGGGACGGGATTGTCAAGGTTTTCGCCGCATTTTCGCCGCAAAAGATTCTAAAGATTGCAACCAAAAGAGGATCGTGATATAATAAGCAGGATAATAGGGTTCATAGGTCTTTGCGGGCCTTTCCCGCAGGATGGCGGCCTTTCCCACTTTGATCGACATTGTGATGAATGAGGTTTCACTGTGAAAAAGAACGTAAATTTGTTCCGGCCGATTTTGTATATCGTGACTGGATGCTGCGTGGCAATGACGCTGGCGTCGCTGTTTTTCAGCCTGCCGCTGTTTTACATCTGCCTTGGCGTGACACTGGTCTGCACCGGGCTGATCCTCTGGCAGCTGTATGTGATCCGCAGGTATATCAACACCTTCCTCATCGAGATGGGCCGCGCGCTGACGACCGTCCAGCAGGACGCGCTGCTCGCGTTCCCAATCCCGGTGTTTGTCTGCAACGGGGAAGGAGAGATCCTCTGGTGCAACCGGCTCGCGCAGAACCATGTCCTGGAGGACGAAAACGTCTATGCAAAGAGCATCCAGTCGGTCGCGCCCGGCCTGGACGTCACCCGCAAATGCCCGGAAAAAGGGCATGAGGTCGTCTACAAGGGCCGCAGCTATGTGGCGTACAATGTGCGCGCCGTCAGCCGGGACAGCGAACTTTATATGGTGTATTTCTTTGAAAATACCGAGCTGCGGCGGTATGCGGACGAATATTTCGAGACGCGGCCTTCGGTGATGATCCTGCTTGTTGACAACTATGAAGAGCTTTCTCAGAACCTCAAGGACAATGAACGCACCCGCGTCATGGGGCAGATTGAATATGTCGTGAGCAAGTTCTTGACCGAGAGCGGCGCTTTGATGCTGCGCACCGAGCGCGACCGCTTTCTTGCGGTGATCGAGGAGCGCAACCTGCAGGGGATCATCTCCGCGCGGTTCGCGCTGCTCGAGCAGGTGCGCAATATCCAAATCGAGGGAAGCGTTGCCGCTACCCTTTCGATCGGCGTGGGGCGCGACGCGGCGAATCTTTCGGAAAGCGAACAGTTCGCGCGGCAGGCGCTCGATATGGCGCTCGGGCGCGGCGGCGACCAGGCCGCTGTGCGCAGCGCGTCGGGATATGAATTTTTTGGCGGCGTGTCGAGCGGCGTGGAGAAGCGCACCAAGGTCAAGACCCGGATCGTCGCCACCGCGCTGGCGGAACTCATAGGCGGCAGTGACAATGTGATCGTCATGGGGCACAGGCTTTCGGATCTCGACTGTTTCGGCGCCTCGGTGGGGATTGCGAAAGCCGCGAAACTGATGGGTAAGGACGCTTATATCTGCATCCGGCGCAATGCGAATCTGGTCGATCCGCTTTTCGGCAAGCTCGAGGAAAACGGATATACAAATGTCTTTATTGAACCGGAAACAGCGCTTTCACTCGTCACCAAAAAGACGCTGCTCATCATCTGCGATACCCATATTAAACAGTTTCTGGAGTCAAGCGACGTTTATGAGGCCTGCAAAACGGTCGTCGTCATCGACCACCATCGCAAGATGGTCGGCCACATCGACAACGCCGTGATCTTTTACCATGAACCATATGCTTCCTCCGCGTCCGAAATGGTCACCGAGCTGGTGCAGTATTTCGGAGAGAAATTCCGTCTGGGACGCATGGAAGCGGAAGCGCTTTTGGCGGGCATCATGCTCGATACCAAAAACTTTGTCATCAAGACCGGCGTGCGCACCTTTGAAGCCGCGGCCTACCTGCGCAAGATCGGCGCAGACACGGTGGAGGTGCGGCGGCTGTTTGCCAGCCCGATGCAGTCGTATCAGCGCAAAGCGAAGCTGGTGGCCAACGCGCAGATTTATAAGGGATGCGCCATTGCCGTTTCGACCGATCACGGCGACGCGGAGGACATCCAGGTGACGGCGGCGCAGGCGGCGGACGAACTGCTCAATATCACCGGTGTGCAGGCTTCGTTCCTGGTGTTTGAGCTGAACGGCGGGATTTCCTTCTCAGCGCGCAGCATGGGCCAGATCAATGTGCAGATCATTATGGAAAAACTTGGCGGCGGCGGGCACCTCACGATGGCCGGCGCGCAGATGACCGGGATCGGCGCCGAAAAGGCGAAGGAGCTGCTTGTCGGCGCGATCGACGCCTATTTCGAGGAAAACTCCCGCAAATAAGAGCGTTTTTGCCGCGGTTTGCCTTTGGGCGCTTTACGGAGCGTGCAATCCGGGCTTGTGCCGTTTTCGGCGTATGATTTCTTTGCTTCTTTCTTTTTTACAAGAGAAAAAAGAAAGAAGCAGCTTTGGCAACACGAATTTTTAAGATAGAAGGAGAATGTAACATGAAAGTCATCCTCAAACAGGACGTTAAGGGCAGCGGCAAAAAAGGCGAGCTGCTCAATGTTTCGGACGGGTACGCCCGCAACTTTCTGATTCCGCGCGGGCTTGCGATTGAAGCGAACGCGCAGGCCATGAATGAATTCAATTCCAAGCAGGCGGCCGCCGCCCACAAGATCGAGGTGGAAAAACAGGCCGCGGCGGATCTGGCGAAGCGCCTTGAAGGCAAGACGGTCAAGCTGACCGCGAAAGCGGGCGCGAATGGCAAACTGTTCGGCTCGGTCACCTCGAAGGAGATCGCGGAGGAGGTCAAAAAGCAGTTCGGCGCGGATGTCGATAAACGCAAGATTGTGCTCGAAGGCGATATCAAGGCGTTCGGCAGCTATACGGCGCAGCTTAAGCTTTATCCAAGCATCACCGCGAGTATGTATGTGGTCGTGGGAGAAGCGGACTAAGTGAAAGAACGAAACGGAAGGGGTGTGCGGGCATTGGCAGATTTCGACGGGCAGTACGCCCAGCAGATGCCCTACAGCCTCGAAGCGGAGCAAAGCGTGCTCGGCGCGGTGCTGATCGACGCTTCCTGCTTCCCGGTCGTGCTCGAAAACCTGCGTTCGGAGGCGTTCTACCGCCCGCAGCACCAGCAGATATTTGAAGTGATGGCCGCCATGTTTAACGGTAGCCGCACGATGGACTTCATCACCGTCCTTGACGCGGTCAAAGGGGAGAACATCTTTGAGACCGATGAGGACGCCAAAATCTATCTGACCAACCTCGCGCAGGTGGTGCCTTCGGCGGCGAACGTCGAGGCATACTGCCGGATCGTGCGCGAAAAATATTACGTCCGAAGGCTGATCACTGCTTCGCAGGAGATCATCGGAATGGCGCAGGAAAGCCAGGCTGAATCGGACGTGCTGCTCGACTCAGCCGAACAGAATATCTTTGAAATCCGCCAGGGGCGCAGTTCGGGCGCGTTAAAGCATATCCGGACGGCGATCACCGAAACCTATGAAACGCTCCAGCACCTGTCCGGGGAGGACCGGGACAAGTATAAGGGCATTTCGACCGGCTACCCGGCGCTCGACCATGTTATCACCGGGCTCAACCGCACCGACCTGATCCTGGTCGCCGCGCGCCCCGGCATGGGAAAGACCTCGTTTGCGCTGAACATTGCGGAAAGCGTGGCGGTCAAGTCCGGCAAGACGGTCGCAATCTTTTCACTCGAAATGAGCAACGAACAGCTCGCGCAGCGGCTGCTTTCCTCCCAGGCGTCGATCGAGGGCAAATGCCTGCGCACCGGCGAGCTCACGGGGGACGACTGGGTGCGAATCGCAATGGCGTCCCAGGTGCTCTCGAAAGCGGAGATCTATATGGACGATACGCCGGGCATCACGGTGGGCGAGATGAAAGCGAAGCTCAGAAGGCTGCGCAAAGTTGACCTTGTGATCATCGACTACCTGCAGCTGATGTCCTCCGGCCGCCGGATCGACAACCGCGTGCAGGAAGTCTCGGAGATCACCCGAAACCTCAAGATCATGGCAAAGGAGATGAACGTTCCGCTCATCACCCTTTCGCAGCTTTCCCGTGGTCCGGAATCCCGCGCCGGCCATAAGCCGATGCTTTCCGACCTGCGTGAATCCGGTTCGATCGAACAGGATGCGGACATCGTTCTGCTGCTCTACCGCGAGGACTATTACGAGCGGGAAGAGGCGGAGGAGCGCAACGTGGTTGATGTCGATGTGGCGAAAAACCGTCACGGTGAAGTCGGCACGGTCAAGCTTGGCTGGGACAACCGCTACACAAGATTTACCAATTTGGAGTTATCGCGTGATGAACCGTAAGGCGAGAGCCACAATTGAACAGTTCGCAATGCTCAGGCAGGGTGACACGGTGATTGCAGCCGTTTCGGGCGGCGCGGATTCGGTCGCCCTGCTCGATTTTTTGTGTTCGCTTGCCGGCCTTTCGCTGACTGTCCGCGCCTGTCATCTGAACCACTGTCTGCGTGGGGAGGAAAGCGACCGGGATGAACAGCTCGTGCGTACCATGTGCCAGGAATACGGCGTGCCGCTCGATGTGAAGCGGGTGGAGATCCGCCCGCTCGCGGGCAAACGCGGCACCTCGATTGAAGAGACGGCGCGCGATGAGCGCTACGCCTTTTTTGCCGCGCTGCAGAAGCAGCACGGAGGCAGGGTTGCCACCGCCCACACCCTTTCGGACACAGCCGAAACGGTGCTGCTGAACCTCGCGCGCGGCACCGGAATTGCCGGGCTCGCGGGCATCCCGCCGGTGCGGGATTACCTTATCCGGCCGCTCATCGCGTGTTCGCGGGCGGAGATCGAACAGTATTGCTATGACCATGGGCTCTGCTTTGTGACCGATTCGACCAACCTCTCCTGTGACTACACCCGAAACCACATCCGCCAAAACGTTCTTCCGCAGCTCAACCGGGTGAACCCGGCGGCGCTCACGGCGATCGGCCGGATGACCGACGCGCTGCGGCAGGACGCCGATTATCTGGCCGGCCAGGCGAGAGAGGAGCGGGAACGTCTCGCAAAGGAAGGCGGGATTGACGCTTTGGCGCTTGCCGCGCGGCATCCCGCGATTCGTTCGCGGGTGATCGCGGACCTGCTCGCGGCAAATGGGATCGAGCGGAGCGCGGAACGCATTGCGCTTATAGAAGGGATGCTTGGCGGCAAAAGCAAATCGGTTCTGCAGGTCGGTCGGGGCGATTATGTGACGGTGCAAAGGGGCATACTGCGTCTGGAACGCCGGGAACGGCACCGGGTCGGGCCGCTTAAAGCCTGTCAATTCCAAAAGGAAGCGCTCGATGGGCTGCGCGTACCGCTCGGCTGTGGGAAAACGATAGAATTTTCCCGCATAAACTGTGCAGATTATGAAATTTTTGAGAACAATACCGAATCGGTCTTAAAAAACGCGGTGGATTATGATAAAATAAAAACTGATATTTTTTTGCGCTCCCGCGCGCCCGGCGACCGGATCCGGCCAGTGGGGCGGGGATGTTCAAAACCGCTCCGAAAGCTGATGAACGAGCTTATGCTCGCAGGCCGTGAGAGCTTGTGTGTCATCGCGGACAGCGGAGGCGTGCTTTTCTGTGAGGGAATCGGCGCGGACGAACGGGTCAAAATTGACGGCGGGACCAAAACGGTGCTGACTTTTGCCATCAGTACCGAAACGACGGAGGGAAGCGGCAATGAAGGATGATATTTTAAAGGTCCTCATCAGCGAAGAGGAACTGCGGCGGAAGGTCCAGGAGCTTGGAAAACAGATCAGCGAGGACTACAAGGGGAAAAACCTCCTGGTTCTTGGCGTGCTCAAGGGTTCGTTTATATTTATGGCCGACCTGATCCGCGCGATCGACATTCCGCTCGAAGTGGAATTTATGGCGGTATCGAGCTACCACAGCGGGGTAAAAACCTCGGGAGTGGTTAAGATAATCAAGGATATTGACATCAATCCCCAGAATGTGAATATCCTGATTGTGGAGGATATCCTCGACAGCGGGCTTACGCTGAGCTATCTCAAAGGGCTGTTTTTGCAGCGCGGCGCGACCAACATCAAAATTGCGACCCTGCTTGACAAACCTTCCCGCCGCGCGGCGGATATCTTCGCCGACTACAAGGGCTTCGAGGTGCCGGACGCGTTTGTTGTGGGCTACGGCCTCGACTACGCGGAAAAGTACCGTAACCTGCCGTATGTCGGCGTGCTCAAACCGGAAGTTTACGGCGAATAAGCCGCATGCTATAGAAGAATCATGATACGCAAAATGACAGGAGTGAACCACGATTGAACAAAAGGTCTAAGGGCGTTGGCGTATACATCTCGGTGTTTCTGCTGCTGATGCTGATGGCGACGCTGCTGCTCTCCTCGCTGCAGACAACGCCTGTTACCGTGAAATATTCCGAGGTGATCGGGTATTTTGAAAGACAGGAGATCAAGGAGTTTGAACTGGATCTGGGTACCGGCGTTTTAAACGCCACCTTCCAGGACGACAGGAAACTGACGGATTACAAGGTCCCGAATGTAAACCTCTTTTTGACGGACGTTTATTACGACCATTACGACGGGTCGCCCACCTACATCCAGCAGTATAATGAGGCGCATCCCGATCAGAAGATGACCGTCAACTTTATCCGTCCAAAGGAGACGCCGTGGTGGGTCGCCATGCTGCCATCCCTGCTCCTGCTGGGCGCGCTCATTTTCTTCTATGTGATGATGATGCGCCAGGCGCGCGGAGGCGGCGCGGGCGGCGTGATGAGCTTTGGCAAGGCCAAGCCCCGCATGCCGGACGAAGGCCCAAAGGTCACCTTCGCGGATGTCGCGGGGGCAGAGGAGGAAAAAGAGGAGCTCGTCGAAGTTGTCGAATTCCTCAAGGCCCCCAGCAAGTTTAACGCGCTCGGCGCGCGCATCCCCAAGGGCGTACTGCTGATGGGCCCTCCCGGAACCGGTAAAACCCTGCTTGCGAAAGCGGTAGCGGGCGAGGCGGGAGTTCCGTTCTTCTCGATTTCCGGTTCCGATTTTGTCGAAATGTTCGTCGGTGTCGGCGCGTCGCGCGTGCGCGACCTGTTCGAGCAGGCGAAGAAGAACGCCCCGGCCATCGTATTCATCGATGAGATCGACGCGGTCGGCCGCCAGCGCGGCGCGGGCCTTGGCGGTGGACACGACGAGCGTGAGCAGACCTTGAACCAGCTGCTCGTCGAGATGGACGGATTCGGCACCAACTCGGGCGTCATTGTCATCGCGGCCACCAACCGGCGCGATATCCTCGACCCGGCGCTGCTGCGCCCGGGCCGTTTCGACCGCCAGATCATGGTCGGCTACCCGGATATCAAGGGCCGTGAGGCGATCCTGCGGGTTCACACCCGCAACAAACCGATCGCCCCGGACGTGAGCCTGCGGGTCATCGCGGCCTCGACGGCTGGCTTCACCGGCGCGGACCTCGAAAACCTCACCAATGAAGCCGCGCTGCTCGCGGCTAAGAAGAACCTCAAGGCGATCACCATGGCGGAGATCCAGGAGGCGACCATCAAGGTGATCGCCGGGCCGGAGAAGAAATCCCATGTGGTCACCGAGAAGGACAAAAAGCTCACCTCCTACCACGAGGCGGGCCATGCGGTCTGTACCTATTACCTGCCCACGCAGGACCCGGTGCACCAGATCTCGATCATTCCGCGCGGCATGGCGGGCGGTTATACGCTCTCCCTGCCGGGCGAGGACAAATCCTATGTGACCAAGCGTGAGATGAACGATGACATCGTCACCCTGCTCGGCGGCCGGATGGCCGAAAAGCTGGTGCTGGAGGACATCTCCACCGGCGCGTCGAATGACATCGAGCGCGCTACAAAAGTTGCCCGCAACATGATCATGCGGTACGGCTTCTCTGAGAAGCTGGGACCGATCGTCTATGGGCACGATGAGAACGAAGTATTCCTGGGCCGTGATTTCTCGAGCACGCCGAGCTATTCGGACAATGTTGCGGCGGAGATCGACGCGGAAATCCGCGAGATCATCGACACTGCCTACGAACGCGCGCGGGATATCCTGACCGAGCATATGGATCAGCTGCATGAAGTGGCAAAATTCCTGTTCGAGAACGAAAAAATGGAGGGCGACGAATTCGCGGCAATGATGGAAGGCCGCCCGCTGCCTGAAAAACCGGACTATTCAATCTTCTCCGCCGCGCAGAAAAAAGAGGAGGAACGGCAGGCTGCCGAGGACGCTGCGAAACAGCAGACAGCCTCGTCCGAGCCGCCCGCACAGCCCGGTGGAACCGCCAGCAGCGAACCGTCTGAGCCCGCTCAGCCGCGGCAGCCGGAGGAATCCGGCGGAGAAGGGGAACCGCGGGAATAAATTCCGAACCAATGTAAGGGTGGGTGTCGTATGCTATTCAAAAAGATCATCACACTTTCCTTAAACCCGGTGGCGGATATCACCTGTTATGTGGAAAATTTTGAACCCGGCGGGGACATCATGGTGGAAAGCGAACTGTATGACGCGGCGGGCAAGGCGGTTGACGTATCCCGTGTGCTGCAGAGCTACGGTATCGCGAACACTGCGCTGATCGTCGCCGGGGAAGAGAACAGCAAGCGCTATTTCAACCGCCTCAAGGACGAAAATGTCAGCACACGCGTCATCTATACCGAGGGACGCCTTCGGGAGAGCATCAACATCGTGGACCCGAAGGGCAGGTCGGTGCGCCTGGTGCGCAAAAGCCCCAGGCTGACTTCTCGCGCAATCAACGAGCTGGAGATCGCCCTTTCGGAGGAGATCGAACCCGCTACGTTGGTGGTGGTCGCGGGAGCCATGCCGGAGGGCGTGACCGACGACATCTTCTGCGAAATCTGTTCATTTATCCGGGAAAACGGCGGTTCCATCGCACTTGATACCAAGTCGGCAACGCTCGAGAACATTGCGAAGATCCAGCCCTGGGTCATCAAGCCAAATTATGCGGAGCTGTGCGCGCTGGTTGGACACGAACTGAATGGCCTCGAGGAGGTTGTCTGCGCGGCCAAGCGGCTTGCCGGGCTGGGTATCCGGCACGTGCTCGTGAGCCTGAGCGCCGAGGGCGCGCTCTACACTGACGGCGAGGTTACATACAAGGCGGATGTGCCGGAGCTGTCGGAAATAAAGTCCACCATCGGCGCCGGCGACGCGGCGCTCGCGGGGTTCATCATCGCGCATGACTACAAATATGACCTCAAGCGTTCGCTGCAGCTTGCGGCGGCGTTTGGGACTGCTTCCTGCCTGGTGGAAGGCACTAATCCGCCGCGCAGGATCTCGGTGGCCATGATCAACAATCAGGTCAAGGTATATGAAATCTAAAATTGAAAAGCCGGACGGTTGTCCGGCTTTTTTTTGAAAGGGGCAGTTCTGATGAAAAAATTGCTGGTCGTTGTGGATTACCAAAAGGATTTTGTGGATGGGGCGCTCGGCTTTTCGGGCGCGGAGCTGCTGGAAGGCCCGATCTGTGAAAAGATCGCCGCCTGCCGTGCCCAAGGCGGCGAAGTGGCATTTACCTTTGACACGCATGGGGACAATTACCTTTCGACCCAGGAAGGAAGGAAACTCCCGATCGTCCACTGCATTGACGGCACGGATGGCTGGAAGCTTTATGGCGCGGTCGCACACTGCCAAAAACCGGGTGACCGAGTGTTTAAAAAGCCTGCGTTCGGGTCAGCGGAGCTGTTTGACTATCTGCGCGCTGGGCAATATGACGAGGTTGAGCTCTGCGGGCTTGTCTCGAATATCTGCGTCATTTCGAACGCTGCGCTGGCAAAGGCCGCGCTGCCGGAGGCGCGGGTTGTGGTGGATGCGAAGGGCACGTCCTGCATGGACCCTGCGGCCAACTGCAGAGCTCTCGACGTGATGGAAGGATTCCAGGTAGAGGTCATCGGAAGGTAAAAGGAAAAAAGGCGGCGCCGCTATGGAAGCGGCGCCGCCTTTTTTAGTCATAATCGCTGAGCAGTTCCTGCGCGCACTGCTGCAGATCGCCCAAAGAATGAAGTTCCTTGGCCCTCCAGCTCACAGCGTCCCGCACATTATCGGGCAAAGTGGTAAAAAATTGATGAGCCTGCGGGCTCTGAGCGATCAGGTTATAAAGGTCCTCATACGGTTTCATAGAATCACCCCGCAGATAGTATCTGCAATGCGGCGGGAAACCATACAGAAAAAAGATCAAATTTATTTTACAGTTGCCAATGTGGTGGGTAAGCGATCCTTGGGACGGCTAAGCGAAGGTGCTTGCAGAAGAATCCGTGGGTGTCTTTTTCATTTCCCGGCCAAAGCATCCTGGGATTTTTTTCTGCGTTTCGGCTCATTTTTCTCCTGCGTCTGCGTGTCGAAGTAATCCTGATAGCGGTTCATGATCCGCTGCAAATGGATTTCGACGGCACGGTCGGCTGCCGCGGGATCCCGCTCCTTGATCGCCCCAAAGATCGCGCTATGCTCCTGGGAAGTGATCTCGGCACGGCCCGCGGAGATGACGGTCATCCGATAGATCCAGCGATGGGTCGCCTGCCAGATCGCGTTAATCGCTTTGTAAAGATAGGGGTTTTGTGCCGCCTGGGCAACCGCCTGGTGGAAAGCAAAATCTTCCGCCACATAGATTTTGAGATCTTCCTCCGAATCGGACAGGTGAGCGAGCATCTTATCCATATGCGACTGCAGTGTGGCGATATCCTCCTCGGTGGCGCGGATCGCCGCAAGCTGTGCAATCTGCCCCTCCAGGGCACGGCGGGCTTTCAGGCATTCCAAAAGGTCGGACTGCTCGCGCATGAGGGAAGTGTTTTTTGTCGTCATGCCGGCTTCCATTGCATCAAATGGAATTTCATTGAGATAAATGCCGTCACCGGGCTTGATGGTGACAATATTGGAAAAGGCCAGCGCCCGCATTGCCTCGCTCACGGAAGCGCGGCTCACCTGCCACTGGTCGGCGAGCGTCCGTTCGCTGGGGAAGCGGTTGCCGGGCTGTATTTTTCCGGATTTAGCCATTTCGACAACACTGTTGATGATTTCGTCGACGACTGTTTTTTTCACAATGGGTTTCAAGTTTGGCATTGTGCGCACCATTCCTTCTGTGTATTCGCACTGCGGACAGGTCATAACATCTGCTATTATAACTTTCTTGTTACAAGCTGTCAATCGGCTTTATCCGCTGGGCTTTCCCGGAAGGAACAGGATTATGGTTACATTGCATAAATGTGATTTATCAAGTTTATTTTTTTAAAAACTATTGACAATCGTTAGCTGAGATGTTAAATTATAAAACAGAGTGTTAGAGATTTGATTTGGGTTTATTTTTTGAAAATTGGCCTGGTCACTTAGCCGGTTGTGAACTTTTTCGGCTGTTGATACCAATTTTAGTTTTCTAACAGGAGGAGAATTTGTCGATGGAAAAACTCTATGAACAGATCACCGAATATGCCGAAGCTTTCCGCGAAGAAATGGTCAGCTTTGTGCAGCGTCTGGTGCAGACTCCGAGCGAATCGCAGCATGAGGAGAATGTTGCAAAGCTGATCACCGAAGAGCTGACCAAACTCGGTTTTGACGAGGTGTTCACCGATCCTTATGGGAATGTTGTCGGCATTTATAAAGGTACTGGCGGCGGGGACAACATTCTTTTCAACTGCCACATGGACCAGGTTGCTTCCGGCAACCCGGATGACTGGGAATATCCGCCCTACAGCGGTGCGGTTGCTGACGGCTATATCCATGGCCGCGGCGCTTCTGACACAAAAGGCGCGATGGCTGCGCAGGTTTACGGCGTCTATATTCTCAAGAAGCTGGGCATCCGGCTCAAGGGTGATGTGCTGCTGACCTTTGTCATCGATGAGGAGCCGGGAGACATGTGGGGTATGAAGCACCTCTGTGAAGGCTATCTCAAAAAGATTCCGATCGCATTGGGCGTGCTTGGCGAATCCACCTCGCTGGATGTCTACCTCGGCCACCGCGGCCGCACTGAGATCGAACTCATCAGCCGCGGCGTTATGAGCCATTCGAGCGCCCCGTGGCTGGGTGTCAACGCGGTTGACAAGATGGTTCCGGTCCTCGCGGCTCTGGAAGAACTCAAAAAGGATATGAAAGAGGATGCCTTCCTCGGGAAATCCACCCAATCGGTCACGCACATCAGCTGCACGCCGGGTTGGGGAAGCACGGTCCCGGATGTCTGCCGCGTATGGATCGACCGCCGGTATATTCCTGGTGAAAGCGCGGAAGGGGTTCTCGCGGATATCCGCCGGGTGATCGCCGCATGCAAGGAGAAGGACCCGGAGATTAACGTGACCGCCAATATGAGGGTGTTGTCCCATACGAGCTACACCGGCCTCAAAGAGGACGAGAACATGGATAAACCGGCTTATCTGGTGGAACAGGATAACCCGTATGTGGTCAAGACGGTGGCCGCCCTCAAAAAGCTGGGCCAGAATCCCGGCTTTGACAAATGGAATTTCGGCACCGACGGCGCCTATACCTTCTGCTATCTGGGGATTCCGACCATCGGCTATTCCTGCTGTGAAGAAATCTATACCCACCGTCCGAAAGATCGCGTGAATATCGACATGCTCGTCAAGTGCGCGGCCGGAAACGCCAGCATCTGCCTGGAAGTCTGTGGACAGGCGTAAACATTGATACCTTCTTATTTTTACATCCTATAGAGAAACCGGGCTGCCCATTTGGGCGGCCCGGTTTCTCTTTTCTGATTTACGAAAGGAAAGGCGGAAGCCCTGTCGGCGAAACGGGAAACAAAAAACCCCCTGTTGTTTTTCTGCTTCTTCTATTGCAAGTGCTGATGGGAACAGGTATAATAAGATTAAACCAATATACTACCTGTTGGTATTTGAAAGATCGGGCCTCATAGAACAAAACAGGGAGGAAAATCAGATGAAAATTACCGAGGTAAACACCTATCAAGTTCGCCCAAGATGGGGATTTGTCGAGATTTTGACCGACGGTGGGCTCGTTGGATGGGGCGAGCCTGTGGTCGAAGGAAAAGCCGCCACAGTCCTTGCCTGTGTGGAGGAAATGAAACCCTACCTGTTGGGTGAAGATCCCATGCGGATTGAAGACATCTGGACCAAGCTTTACCGCGCGGGGTTCTACCGCGGCGGTCCGGTCATCATGAGCGCCATCGCTGGGATCGACCAGGCGCTGTGGGACATCAAGGGCAAATTCTTTGGCGCGCCGGTTTACCAGCTGATGGGTGGAGCCTGCCGGGACCGGATGCGGGTCTATTCCTGGATCGGCGGCGACCGGCCCAGCGATGTGGCCGCGGCCGCGAAGGAACGCCAGCAGGCGGGCTTCACCGCGATCAAAATGAATGCGACCGAGGAACTCCAATACATAGACACCTATGATAAAGTGGACGCGGTGCTCGAACGGGTAGCGTCGATCCGGGAAGCCACTGGGAAATATTTCGGCATCGCGGTCGATTTCCATGGCCGGGTGCACCGTCCGATGGCAAAGGTGCTGGCAAAAAAGCTCGAGCAGTTCGACTTGATGTTTATTGAGGAGCCGGTGCTCTGCGAGGATATGGAGAGCTTTGCCGATGTGGCCCGCAACACGCATATCCCGATCGCCACCGGCGAGCGGCTTTTCTCCCGCTGGGATTTCAAGCGCCTCTTGCAGCAGGGCTATGCCGACATCATCCAGCCCGACTTGTCCCACGCGGGCGGCATCACTGAGGTGAAAAAGATTGCTTCAATGGCAGAGGCGTACGATGTGGCGCTGGCGCCGCACTGTCCGCTCGGCCCGATCGCGCTCTGCTGCTGCCTGCAGGTGGATGCCACCTGCCACAATGCGGTGATCCAGGAGCAGAGTATGGGCATCCATTATAATAAAGGCGCCGGTGTGCTCGATTATATTCTGAACAAAGAGGATCTGGACTTTGTGGATGGTTATGTGCGCCTGCCGAAAAAGCCGGGCATCGGCGTGGAGATCAATAAGGAACTGGTGCTGGAGGAAGCGAAGAACCCGCACGGATGGAAAAACCCCGTCTGGCGGCATGCGGACGGTTCGATCGCCGAGTGGTAAAGGGGGGCTGGCTCCCCCCGGAAGCCGGAGGGGGCGGGTCTGATGAAGCAGAAATGAGGGATGTGGATGCAAACGGTAAACTGGGGCATGATCGGCTGCGGGGAGGTAACTGAGACCAAAACCGGGCCGGGTCTTTATCTCGCCCGGGATTCCCGGCTGGTGGGGATCACCAGCCGTACCCTTTCGCGGGCGCAGGCATGGGCGGACCGCCACGGGCATGGGCGGGTATATGAGAATGCCGCCGCGCTGGCCCGCGACCCGGAAATTGACATCCTGTATGTGGCTACCACACCGGACAGCCACAAACAGTATGCGCTGCTCGCGGCCGAGTCGGGCAAGCATTGCTATCTGGAAAAACCGATCGCCATGAATATGCGGGAGGCCGCGGAGATCCAGGAGGCTTTCCGAAAAAGCAGGACAAGGTGTTTTGTGGCCCATTACCGCCGGGGGATGGGGCGCTTTAAACGGATACGGGAGCTGCTGCTGGCAGGTGAAATCGGCCGGGTGCGGTGTATCCGGATCTTTCGTTCGCAACGGGCGGTGCTGCCGGACCCAAAGACCGGCAAACGCAACTGGAAATATGATCCCGCTTACAGCGGCGGCGGAATCTTTTTTGAGGGTGACGTCCATCTGATCGACCTGATGGATTTTCTGGTTGGGCCGCTCACCTGCTGGCAGGTTTGCGCCGACCGGCTCACCGACGCCTATCCGGCTGAGGATCTCGCTTCGATTATCCTGCGCGGACAGGAGGGGGTGCTCATCAGCGGGCTGTGGGATTACGCTGCCTGGAAGCCTCAGGACGAGGTGGAGATCTGCGGGGACAAAGGGCTTATCCGCTTTCACTACGCGGACAATTCCAGCCCCACGATCCTGGAAAATGAAAGCGGCACGCGGGAGATTTGCGTGCCGGAGGAGCGCTATGTCGGCGCGCCGCAGGTGCAGGACATCGTGGACGACCTGCTCGGCAGGGGAAACTGTTCGAGCACGCTGGACACCGCCATGCGTACAATGGAAATCTGCTGCGGCATGTGGCAGTCTTATTTAAACCAGAACTCATAAATATCAGCGGAAAGAGGAGTAGTCATGAGAAGCATCCGGAAAAAACTGCAGAACAACGAGGTTTGCATCGGCAGCTGGATTCAGATTCCCAGCGCCGACATTGCCGAAATGATGGCGCGCCAGGGATTTGACTGGGTGGCGGCTGATATCGAACACACCGAAACCACCAACGCACAGACCATCGAACTTTTCCGCGGCCTTGGCCAGAATACCGCCCCGATGGCGCGCGTCCGCTCCAACGATACGCTGGCGATCCGCCAGACGCTGGATATGGGCGCTTCCGGCGTGATTGTTCCGCTGATTGAAACGGCGGAGGAAGCAGCGAAAGCGGTCGCCGCCGCGAAGTATCCGCCTGAAGGGGTTCGGGGATTCGCCTTCTGCCGGGCCAACAACTGGGGGGAGGATTTCGACGAGTATGTCGCCCGCATCAATGACGAGGTGGCTGTCATCGTGATGATCGAGAGCAAAAAAGCCGTGGAGAACATCGATGAAATCCTGGCTGTGCCGGGTGTGGACGGAGTGTTCATTGGTCCGTACGATATGAGCGGCTCCTATGGCATTCCTGGCCAGACGGGCGATCCATTGGTGACCGGCGCCTGTGACCAGGTCGTCGCGGCCTGCAAAAAAGCCGGCAAAGCCGCGGGGATTCATATTGTCACCCCCACGTGTGAATCGGTGTCCTCCTATCTGGAGAAGGGGTTCACCTTCATTGCGCTGGGCATCGACACCTATTTCCTAGCAACGGGCATGAAGGCTGCCCTGAAGATGGCCGGGGAGTTTTCAAAATAATCTACAGATGCGGCAAGGCCGCCAGAGCATCAAGCTCTGGCGGCCTTTTTCGGTAATTGCAGGGGCGGGCGGCTGGCATTTGGGACGCCGGTTGAATTGCGCACCACCAGTGTGCTGGGGATGATAACCCGCACTTTGTAGACGTCCGAAGGGTTATCCAGTTGGGTGAGCAGATTGTGCAGAGCTGTCTTGGCAAACAGCGGGATATTCTGGCTCACGGTCGTGAGCGGGGGATAGGTGTGCTTGACCTGCTCAATGTCGTCAAACCCCACGACACTGATGTCCTCCGGGACCCGCAGCCCTTTTTCATGCACTGCCTGCAGCGCGGCCATTGCGAGGCTGTCGTTGAAGGCGATGATCGCGGTGGGCAGATCGCCGGCGGCTTTCTCAAGGATGTTCCGGGCGGCCGTATAGCCGCTGCCGGATTCCCAGGTGGTTTCCTCCGAATACATGTTTTCAATATCGAGCCCTGCCCGCTGGAAAGCAACAACACAGGCGGAGTAGCGCTCCGCGGTGGACAGGTAGGAGCTGATGCCTTTAATCAGTGCGAACCGGCGGTGGCCCAGCGAGAGCAGATGCTCACAGGCGGAGATCATCCCGTAGAAATTGTCCGGAACCACCGACATCAACGGCGGGTAATAGTCGTTGAGCAGCACCGACGGGATGCCGGCCGACAATGCGTAATCGATAAAACGGCGGTCCACATTGCTGGTGAAGAAGATTCCCGCGTAATTGTTCCCCTGAAGGATCGCTGGAAAGTCGTCGTTGCTGTCCAGCGTGGAGTAGACCAGCGTGTAGTTGTGGTTTTTACACTCCTTTTCCAGATTATAGAACAAGGTAGCGTAAAACGGTTCGGTGATCCGATCGCTTTTCTTGGTGGAAGTGGGCAGGAAGAAAGCCAGCATCCGGCTGGGGGATGGTTTATGCGCGGGCGGGGCCTGCTGTACCACACGGGTGCCCACACCCGCCTGCTTTTCCACCAGGCCGTCGGCAACCATCATTTTTAGCGCCTGGCGCACGGTGGTACGGTCCACATTAAACGTTTCTCCGATCTCCCGCTCGGAAGGCAGAAGATCTCCGCAGCCATATGCGCCCGATTCGATTTTTTCCTTCAGGCTATCGTAAACCTGCTCGTATAAATATCTTTTTCCAGACATCACTTAAACCGCCTAAACTATTTGTTTCCGCTTGGTTTGGTTACAATCCAATTACATTACATTATAGCGCGGGATGCGTCATAATGTCAATCTCCTGGGCGGCTGCTTACATCGCTTTTTCAAAAATATCGCGATAGACCTGCGCGTCGACCGGCCGTGGATTGCAGGTGATGTGCCCGGTGGTTTTCTTTACCGTGTCAACCACGAAATCGAGATCGGGCTTTTCGCCGTGCAGATAGGGGGCGAGGGTGTCAGGCGCGCCCACCAGGCTGCGGATGCGCCTGACCTCTTCGATGGCGCGTTTTGCGTTGTCCATATCGCTGGCGCCGATCTTCTCCACGCCGAGCGCGCGGGCCACATCGGCGTATTTGCGGGTGGCGTGATCGATGTTGAATTCCATGGCGAGCGGCAGGAAGATCGAGCAGGCGTCGCCGTGCGGGATTTTGTACATTGCGCCGACCGGCTGTGCCATGATGTGCGCGATGCCGATGCCCGCGCTGATCGCCACGCCGCCGAAATAGCTGGCGACAAGCATGTCACCGCGCGCCTGCAGGTTGCCGGGCTCGGTGCAGGCGACAGGCAGCGCCTTGGCCGCCAGTTCCATCGCACGCAGCCCATAGATCTCGGTGACCGGGTTGGCGTTGAGCGAAACATAGCTTTCGATCGCGTGGCTCAGCGCGTCCATCCCGGTAGCGGCGGTGGCCTTGGCGCCGAGCCCCACTGTGAGCGACGGGTCGAGGATGGTGACGTCGGCGATCATGGTGGTGTGATAGAGGCTCTTTTTAAGTCCATTATAGTTGTTGGAAACGACCGCCACCTTGGTGGCCTCGGCGCCGGTGCCGGCGGTGGTGGGTACCGCGATATAGAAAGGCGGCAGCTTGGTGACCGGGCGGCCTTCCATCTGGTACTGTTCCACAAGCCCGCCGTTGGTGCTCATCATGCCGATCGCCTTTGCGGTGTCGATAACGCTGCCGCCGCCCACCGCAAGGGTGCAGTCGCAGCCGCTTTCGACATACAGGTCACGCCCGTTGTTGATCACATGCAGGTCGGGTTCGCCTTTGATGGCGTCGTAAGCAACATGGGCGATCCCATGTGCGTCCAGGTCGGCGCAGATCGACTGGTAGACGGGTGCGTTTTTGTCGTAAATTGCAAAGAAGGCCTTCCGCAGACCATACCAGGAGAGGATCTCACCGATCTCACCGACTTTGCCTTCGCCAAAAATCACACGGCGGTTTTGAATCATTTCCCACATAATTTGTCCTCCTCGTTTATAAATATTATCATTTTAATACAGATCATGTTTGGTACATGTTTGTAACATCTATCTTAAATCCATTGCACATAAATGTCAAGTGCTTCTTAAAAAAGAAGGAAAGAAATTTTATTTTCGGCAGAAAACCCGGTAATTTAACCAATAAATTAATAAAATTTAAATATAAAATGAACAAATTTCATTTTTAATGCAAAAATTAGGTTGTAATTAAAATAACAGTATGCTATGCTTTTAACAACAGATTTGCAATATGTTGTAAAATGGTGTGGATATTGCGGACCTGTAGGCTGAAAAACCAAACCAGTCTAAAACCAAACAAATCTAGGAGGAGACAAATGAAAATGGTTAAAAAGGTATTAGCGCTTGCTTTATCCGTGGCTCTGATCGGCTCCCTCGCCGCCTGCGGTGGCAGCACACCGGCACCTTCCTCTTCTGCTGCGCCCGCGGCTTCCGCTCCGGCCAGTCAGCCCGCGGCGGACGCTTCCGAACCGGCTGCCGATGCTCCGGCCGCTGAAGCGGAATTTACCATCAAGATGGCAACCCCTTCAAACCCGGAAGATAACTGTGTCATCGCCTTCTTCGAGTTTGAGAAGATGGTCGAGGAGCGTTCGAACGGCCGGATCGCCGTGGAAATCTACCACAGCGGCCAGCTCGGCGCGCACCGCGACTACATCGAAGGCATGCAGATGGGCAGCATCCAGGCCGCTGAGATCAATACCGCGGTTCTTTCCGGCTTTGATCCCAAGTTCATGGTATTCGACCTGCCGTATATCTCCAAGAGCACCGACCACCTCCGTCAGGTTCTGGATGACGGCCTCAACGACACCCTGGTCCAGTCCCTTGAAGAGAAAACCGGCATCAAGATCATCGGTTGGATGATCCGCAGCCCGCGCAGCCTCTACAACTCCAAAAACCCAGTCGTCACGGCGGATGATTTTGCGGGCATGAAGATCCGCATCATGGAAAGCCCGGTCATGACCAAGACCTTTGAGCTGCTGGGCGCTGTCCCGGTCCCGCTGGCCGCCAGCGAACGCTACATGGCTCTGCAGACCAAGGTGGTCGACGGCGCGGAAAACTCGGTTCCGCTGATCATCACGCAGAAGGAATATGAAGTTACCAACTACCTCTCGCTGACCGAGCACTTCATCACCCCGAACGTCATCACGATCGATGCGAAATTCTTTAATAAGCTTCCTGAAGACCTCCAGAAGATCGTTCTGGACGCCGGTGTGGAAGCGGGCGCTATCGCCACCAAGCTGGATGCCGACAGTGAATCCGCGGCCATCGAAGAACTCAAGGGCCTTGGCATGGAAGTCAACGAGTGCCCGGACAAAACCTCCTTCATTGAAAAAGTAAAACCGCTGTACGACGAATACCGCGATGAAATCGGCGGCGAGATCATCGACGCGTTCCTGAAATAAATCCTTTGCAATCAGTAATAAACTGAAAATTCCACGACCATTTTTCAAAAGGGCGCGGCGCAAAAGCGCGCCGCGCCCTTCCAATTGATCCGATTACAATTGATTCGATAGACGGGGGATATCTTGTATGAAAAAAATGATCCATATCCTTTATGACCTGGTTGTAGATAACCTCGTGCGCATCGTGGGGATTGTCATGACCATCAGCATCCTTTGCCAGATCGGCACCCGCCTGCTTTTGAAAGTGCCGTTCTCCTGGACGGACGAGCTCGCGCGGTTCAGCTTTATCTGGTTCTGCTTTTTGGGCAGCGTTATGACTCTACGCCACAATATGCATCTTGGCATCGATTACTTTGAAAGTAAGATGTCGCCGAAAGTGAAATTTTATAACCGTATCTTTGTCTACGCACTGGTGATTGTTTTCGGCGCGTTTGTTGCCTTTTTCGGCACCATGCTGCTGGAGATCGTTTCGATCCAGAAATCGCCGGTTATGCGCATGCCGATGGTCTATGTATATATGGCCCTGCCGATTTCCGGGCTTTTATATGCGATCCTCGGCGTTGATATGCTATACCATCATATTAAAGAAGGAAAGAGCGCGGCGGCCTGAGGCCCCGCTTTGCAACTGCCCCGACGGGCACTGATAGATTTAGAAAGAAAGGTTGCTTTTTATGATCGCATTGGTTGTATTTGCCATCATGATCGGTCTCATGGTCTTCAACGTCCCAATCGCAATCTGTACCGGCCTGGCGACCATCGGCGGGATCCTTGTGACCAATGATGTGCCGATGATGGTTATGGTGCAGCGTATGTTCACCGGCATGGACACTTTCACCCTGATTGCAGTCCCGCTGTTCATCCTCACCGGACGGTTCATGGCGCTGGGCGGCATCACCCGCGACCTGATCAATGTCTCCAAGGTGATGGTCGGCTTCATGAAGGGCGGGCTTGCCTATATCAACATCGTGGCCAGCATGCTTTTCGCGGGCATCACCGGTTCCGCGGCGTCCGACACCTCCTCCATCGGCGGCATCCTGATTCCCGCCATGGTGGAAAAAGGCTACGACACCGACTTTTCGGTCGCGGTCACCGCGACTTCTTCCACCATCGGCGTCATGATTCCGCCGTCGATCCCAATGGTCGTCTACGGCGTGGCTGCGGGCGCGTCGATCGGAAGCCTCTTTATGGGCGGCATCATCCCGGGAATCCTGGTCGGCATCGCTCTGATGATCGTGTCCGCCTATTACGCGAAAAAGCGCAATTATCCCCGTGACGAACGGGTTTCCTTCAAAGAGGCGGTCTGGATCATCATCAAGGGAATCCCCGCCATGCTCACTGTCATCATCATCCTCGGCGGCATCGTGGGCGGTTTCTTCACCCCGACCGAAGCGGCCGGCATCGCGGCGCTCTATTCGTTCATTATCGGCCGCGTTCTTTATAAGGAGCTGTTCTTCCGGGATATCCCGCAGATCCTTTCCGAAGTGGCGCGCACCACCGGCCAGGTAGCCCTGATGATCGCGACCGCTTCCTCGCTGGCATGGCTGTTTGCGCAGCAGGGCGTTCCGGCCATGATTGGCGGCTGGCTCACCGGCATCACCACCAACCGCTTCCTGATCCTCCTGCTGGTGAACCTTCTGCTGCTCTTTGTGGGTACCTGGCTTGACCTGAGCCCCGCTGTCATCATCTTCACCCCAATCCTGCTGCCGATCGTCACCCAACTCGGAATTTCTCCGGTGCATTTCGGCGTTATCATGGTTGTCAACCTGGCCATCGGGCTGTTCACTCCGCCGGTTGGCGTCTGCCTGTTCGTTTCCTGCGGCATTGCGAAATGTTCGATCGCAAGTGTGGTAAAAGCCTTTATTCCATTCTTCCTGGCTATGCTTGTGGTACTGATGCTCATCACCTATTGCGAGCCGCTGGTGATGTTCCTGCCGAATCTCTTTGTGTCATAGGAAAGGGGTGCGCTTATGCTGAAAAAGATCAACCCCCTGATCACGCCGGAGCTGATGAAGATCCTGATGGAGATGGGGCACACCGATGAAATCGTCTTTTCCGACCGGAACTTTCCCGCCGTCAGCCATGCCCAGCGCCTGGTGCGCTATCCGGGCGTCGGAATCCAGGAGCTTTTGCGGGCGGTGCTGGAATATTTTCCGATCGATTATGCAACCGACACGCCGGCGGTTGTGATGCGTATTCCGGCCGACAGCGACTACACCGGCAATATCCAGGGGGAATATAAAGCCCTGTTGGATGAGTTCCATGAGAAACCCGTGCAGTTTGAACAGCTTGACCGCTGGGACTTTTACGACCGGGCGGGCCGCGCTTTCGCGGTGGTCGCCACCGGCGAGACCGCGCGGTTTGCGAACCTCATCCTGCGCAAAGGGATTGTCCGATAAAATCTAAAGAAGAAGGAAGGAATTTTCCATGCGTTCCCAAAGTTTTTCTGAAGAGGCGATTGACCACCGCAACGCGCTCTTCTTCGCCATGGGCGTGGAAGAAGAGATGATGTATAAGCCCCAGATTGCAATCGTAAATGCCTGGAACGAGCTCAATCCCGGCCATTATCATTTTAAGCTCGTGATCGACGATATCAAGGAGGCCATCCGCGACGCGGGCGGCTTCCCCATCGAGGTCCCGGTGACCGGCATCTGCGACGGCATCTGTTCGAACACCGCGGGCGACCGTTACACCCTGCCCAGCCGTGATCTGGTCTCCTCTGAAATTGAAAGCCAGGTGGAGGGCAATATGCTTGACGGCATGATCATGCTTGGCAGCTGTGACAAGGTTGTCCCCGGCATGATGATGGCCGCGAACCGGCTCAATATCCCGTCGCTTATCTTCACGGGCGGCTATATGCAGCCCGGCCACTATAAGGACAAGATGATCACCCTGACGCATACCAAACAGGCCTATGCCGCATACATCGGCGGGCTGATGAGCAAAGAGGATTACAAAGGCATTGTGCGAAATGCCTGCCCGACCACCGGCGCCTGCCCCTTCATGGGCACCGCCAACACGATGTGCGCCTTTGCCGAAGTGCTTGGGCTTTCGCTGCCGGGCAACGCCAATGTGGCGGCCTGCTCGGATGAGTGGCGCCAGATGGCGAAGGAGGCGGGCAAAAAGATTGTCGAGCTCACCATTGCCGACTGGAAGCCCCGTGACCACATCACGCGCGAAAATTACATCAACGCCATCAAATACATCATGGCGATCGGCGGTTCCACGAACAGCGTGCTGCATATGCCAGCAGTGGCCAAACAGGCCGGTATCGACATCGAATACGACCTGTTCGACCAGCTCAGCAATCAGATCCCGCTGATTTCCACCATCTATCCGAGCCATCCGACCTATTCGATGCCCGATTTCGACCGCGCGGGCGGCATCCTGACGGTGCTCAAGGAGCTCGACAAGGCGGGACTCATCGACACCTCGACCGAAGGCGTCTGCGGGAAGCTTTCCGATCTGCTGGAGGGCGTGGAAAACCATGATCCCGATGTGATTCATCCGGTGAGCAATCCGATCGCGAAAAAGGGCGGCATCGCGGTGCTTCGCGGCAATATTGCCAGCGAAGGCGCGATTGTGAAATTCTCCGCCGTCAAGGAGCACGCGCTCAAATTCCGCGGTCCGGCCAAGGTTTACGAGTCCGAAATGGAGGGCTGGCAGGCGCTCTTAAACGATGAGATTGTAGCGGGCGACGTGGTGGTTATCCGCTATGAAGGCCCGAAGGGCTCACCGGGTATGCCGCATCTGGAGACCTTCATGGCGGCTGTCTGCGGCAAAAAACTGGATGAGGATGTCGCGCTCATCACTGACGGCCGCTTCTCCGGAGCGACCCGCGGCCTGGCGATCGGCTACCTTTCCCCGGAAGCGTATTCCGGCGGGAACCTGGCCATCATCAAAAACGGCGATATGATCTCGATCGATATCCCGAACCGCACCATGAATGTGGAAATCTCCGACGAGGAGATCGCCCGCCGGTTCGAAGGCTGGAAGCCGCTTGAAAAAGACAGTATGGGCTGGCTTTCCCTCTATAAAAAGATGTGCTCCCCGACCCATAAAGGCGCGACGATTTATTAAGTTTTCTTTCTTCCTTTTCTATATGGGGGTATTTCCCCTGTCGAATCACAGTCAGGGCCGGTGCGAGCAGCGTCTTGTATCGGCCTTGCCTGCTTTTCAAAAACGCGCTGCGGGGGAACTGGAATTTGAAAGGAGCTGCTGAAATGGAACAGTGCCGGTTTGGGATCATTGGGCCGGGAGGCATCGCGGAAAAATTCGCTGGAACCTTCCAGATGGGGCTGGTAAAAAAAGCAAAGCTTACCGCGGTTGCCTCACGCAGCCCGGCAAAAGCCGAGGCGTTTGCAGAAAAATATCATATCCCGCGCGTCTGCGCGGGATATGATGCGCTGCTCGCGGACCCACAGGTCGACGCGGTATATATCGCCGTCACCAACCAGGCGCATTACGATTGCTGCATGCGCAGCATCGCGGCGGGTAAGCATGTGCTGTGCGAAAAGCCGCTGGCGATGACTGCCCGCGAAGCAAAGGAACTCGCACGGGCCGCGCGTGAAAAGGGCGTTTTCCTGATGGAGGCGATGTGGAGCCGTTTTTTGCCCGCGACGAACGCCGCGCTCGGCTGGGTGCGGCAGGGCCGTATCGGCAGTCTGCGTGCGGTGAGCGCGTCGCTTTGCGCATGCCGCCCCCAGGAGGGCTATCCACGCCTGTATGACCCGGCGCTCGGCGGCGGCGCGCTGTACGATCTGGGGGTCTATGGGATTGAATTTGTCCAGCTGTTCGCCAAAAACAGGGAACTTTCCGGCATTCGGACGACGCTGGTGCCCTCCGGCACCGGTGTGGACGGTGCGGCGTTCCTGCATCTTTCCTATGCGGACGGGCTGGTGGGGGAAGTAAAATGCGCGGTTACCTTCCATGCGCGCAACGAGGCCTATCTCTGCGGCGACAAAGGCTATATCCGGATCGCTCCGTGGTTCCATTATGCCCAGAAAGCGGAGCTTTTCACCGAACCGATGGCGCCGAGCTCGGCTTACGAATTGCAGGAACCTGCGGACGTTTTTCTTTCGCCCACGCCGTCCGGCTTCGAATTCCAGATTGAACATGCGGCGCAGTGTATCCGCGCCGGGAAGATGGAAAGCGAAATCATGCCGCTGGCGGATACCGTCGAGGCGGCGGGGATATTTGATCGGGCGCTTGCCGCTTTACAGAAGGAAACGACCCTTTTATAATGAAAAACAGGAAGCAAAATTTTGAAAAGAGACGGAGTCGATGCGAACATGACCAGTCAGGAAATCCGAAAGCTCGCGCCGGAGATGGATCCGCTGCGCATAGGCATGGGATGGACGGTTGAAGATCTTGAAAAACCACAGATCATGGTGGAAAGCACCTTTGGAGACAGCCACCCGGGCAGCGCGCACCTGCTGCGGTTTGTCGACAGCGCGGCCGTGGGCGTGCGGCCGCGGGCGGCCGCGCGGCCGCGGGCGGCCGCGCGGCGCGTTATTTTGCGACTGATATCTGCGACGGCATGGCCCAGGGCCACGACGGCATCAACTATTCGCTTGCCTCACGGGATACCATCTGCAACCTCATTGAGATCCATGCAAACGCCACGCCTTTTGACGCGGGCGTGTTCATCTCAAGCTGCGACAAGGCGGTCCCGTCCCATCTGATGGCGGTCGGACGGATCAATATCCCGTCGATCATCGTCACTGGCGGTGTTATGGAGGCGGGTCCGGATCTGCTCACCCTCGAGCAGATCGGAAAGTACAGCGCCATGTACGAACGCGGCGAGATCACCGCCGAACAGCTCACCTATTATAAACACCATGCCTGTCCTTCCTGCGGGGCCTGCTCCTTTATGGGCACCGCCTCGACCATGCAGGTCATGGCGGAAGCGCTCGGGTTGATGCTGCCCGGCAGCGCGCTGATGCCCGCCACCTGCGAGGATCTGAATGAGGTCGCGGTGCGCGCGGGAAAACAGGCGGTTGCGCTTGCCAAACTGGGACTGCGCCCCCGCGACATGGTCACGCTCCAGTCCTTTGAAAACGCGATCATGGTGCACGCGGCCATTTCGGGTTCCTCCAACTCGCTTTTGCATATCCCGGCTGCAGCGCACGAATTCGGTATCGAAATTGACGCGGACACCTTCGACCGGATGCACCGCGGCGCCCACTATCTGCTCGACATCCGGCCGGCCGGCCGCTGGCCCGCTGAATATTTCTATTATGCGGGCGGTGTGCCGCGGGTGATGGAGGAGATCAAATCGATGCTCCATCTCGACGTGATGACTGTCACAGGCAAAACACTCGGTGAAAATCTGGAAGAGCTCAAACAGAACGGTTTCTATGAGCGCTGCGACGAGCTGCTCGCAAAGACCGGCTGCGGGCGCACCGACATTATCCGCACCTTCGATACTGCGATCGGCACCGATGGAAGCATCGCGATTTTGAAGGGGAACCTTGCGCCGGAGGGCGCGGAGATCAAACACACCGCCTGCCCGAAGGAGATGTTCCGCGCGGTGCTGCGCGCGCGGCCATTTGACTCCGAAGAGGAGGCCATCGATGCGGTGCTTCATCACCGGATTCTGCCAGGCGACGCGGTCTTTATCCGCTATGAAGGCCCGAAGGGTTCCGGCATGCCGGAGATGTTCTACACCGGGGAAGCGATCTCCTCCGATCCCAAGCTGTCGGCTTCGATCGCCCTCATCACCGACGGCCGGTTTTCGGGCGCGTCGAAAGGCCCGATGATTGGGCATGTATCGCCTGAAGCTGCGGACGGCGGCCCGATCGCGCTGGTGGAGGAGGGCGATCTCATCGAAATCGATATCCCGAACCGGCGGCTGGCCGTCGTTGGCGTAGGTGGGGAGCGGATGGAGCCGGATGCGGTTGAGCAGGTTCTGGCCCAGCGCAGAGCGGCATGGAAACCCCGCGAATCGAAATATAAACACGGCGTGCTGAAGATTTTTTCCGAGCACGCGGTTTCTCCCATGAAGGGCGGGTATATGGAATAACTCAATTGCAACCGACGCCCGGCAGAGATGCCGGGCGCCGGTTTGTTTTTTCGGTCTGTCGAAGGGCACTGGTTTTTCATATTCTGGGGAAAAGGGGTGAAAGGATGGAAACCACGGAGAATACCGGAGCGGCGGCCGGTTTGGATGTATTGAAACAGCAGTATGAAACCGTCTCCCAGGCGCTGGATTATATGGGGCTTGTGGTCGCGGCGGTCCTGGTGAATTATTTTACGGTGTTTATGCAAAAAGAAGCGGGTCCTTGCGGCGATCAATGGGGAGGAAGACCCGCTTGCGGAGCGCGATCTCTTTCCATTTGAGATCACTGCGGCGATAATGATTCTGAGCGCGTCATCCTTTTTTCTGGGACTTTCGGGCGAAGCGCTGGAAAATCCGGTGGACGATCCTATTGAAGGGGAGCGCTTGCAGCTGAACAATCTGATCAATGCACTGGTGATGCTGGCGGCAATTGTCAGGATCTATAATCTGGCCCTCCTTTCTCCAGGTCCCCAGACACCGCAACAAGAGGAGGAAAACGAGATCGAAGAGGAGGAAACTGTCCTATAAATGGGCTTTGGATATAGCGGGATACGGCGGGATGCGTTTTAAATGCATCCCGCCGTAATGTTTCACTGATAATTAATTATTCTAAAAATCTATAGATATCATGAAATAAATGTATCGTTTATTCTTGTTAGTAATATTGACACTGTGATATGCACAAATTATAATGAGGATACAGGAAAACATTGGAGAATATTGATAGTGGAGAGGCTGTGATAGAATGAAGCTTGCTTTGATCCAACTGCAAGGGCATGATATCTCTGATTACCGCGAGACATTGGAGGAGATCCTCCAGATGACCGAACAGGCCTGCCAATCCGGCGCGGACCTTGTGCTTCTGCCCGAATGCGCCTATCCCGCCTACTACATTGGGCTGGATGAAACGCGGGACTCCCTGAGGGAAACCATCCGCCTGCTGGACGCGCTTTCCGCTCTGGCAAAACTTTACCGCAGCTACATAGTGATTGGAATTGCGCTGGAGGAGGGCGGAGAGCTTTATAACAGCGCGGTGGTCTTTGACCGCACAGGCGCGCTGGCCAACCGCGCCGACAAATCCAACCTCTGGCATTTTGACCGCAAATGGTTTGCCGCCGGCCGGCCCGCACAGGTATTTGATACTGATTTTGGCCGGGTCGGCGTGATGGTTTGCGCGGACGGACGCATCCCGGAGATTGCGCGGCTTCTGCGCCTGAAGGGCGCGGGGCTGATTCTGGACTGCGTCAATCTGGTGGCTTCCGCGGCCAGCCCGCAGCAGCTGACAAACCAGCAGTATCAGTTCATCCTGCAGGCGCGCGCAAAGGAAAACGGGGTCTATATTGCCGTCTGCGACAAGGCCGGTGTGGAAAGCGGTGTAATCACCTTTTTGGGCCGCAGCTTTATCACGGCGCCGGATGGGAGTATGCCGGTTCAGTGTTCTCCGGACAGAGCGGAGATCCGCATATGTGAACTCGATCTGCCCCGCCCACCGGTCCAAGCCGCGCCGCGCCGCCCATCGCTGTATAGTGCCCTGACGCGGGAAACGGATGCGCTTCCAGTTGCGGAGCTTGTCAATCGCGCCTATCGCTTACAGGATCTTACAATTTACACCTCACTGGTGCGCTATGCTTATGAGGACAAGACGGCTTATCTGGCCAAGGCATGTGAATACATCCAAATCTGTGAAGGGATCGACGCGGGATTGATCGTACTTCCTCCCTATGAAGGCCCTTTGGATTGCGAAGATCTCTCCTGTCTGTCCAAAAGCCTGCACGGCCAGGCGATTGTGGCGGTTGGGATTGGGGAGAACGGTGGAAAAAAAGCTGTTTTCCTGCAAAAGGATCGGATGATCGGCGAACTTTACAGCACCCATCTGGAGGGCTCGCCGCCACAGACGAAAATCCAGGCATTGAAACTTACCGAGAGTATCCGGGTGTCCGCCCTGTTTGACCGCGAAATTGAGATCCCGGAGATCGCCCGCTGTGCCATGCTGGAGGGCGCTGACCTGATCCTCTGGTTTGACGGGAGTGGGGAGGACGCGTTCTATCTCAAATGGATGCAAACCCGGGCCGCTGAAAACAAGATGTTCGTGGCGCGCAGCGCCGCTTGCAGCCAGGATGATTACAGCGTTCTGGTGAATCCGGACGGCGGCGTCATCTGCACAACCTTCCAAACGCGGGAGCATACCGCTTCCGGACTGGTCAACACTGCCCTGAGCAAATCAAAGGACGTTGTACCGGGCACCAACATTGTATTTCACCGCATACCAGATTTTTATAAGGAGCTAATCGTATGAAAAAGGGAGATTTACTGTTCCAAAACGCTGTCGTTGTCTCATCCAAAAGCAGCATTCCCGCGGATATCCTTGTCCGTGATGGGAAAATCGAGGCGCTGCTCGCACCTGGAAGCGGATGTGAAGCTGCCGAAGTGATCGACGTCGGCGGACGTTATATCATGCCCGGATGTGTGGACGGGCACACCCATATGATGGACCCCGGCTATACCGACCGGGAGGAATTCACCACCGGGACGATGGCAGCCGCTGTCGGCGGAATCACCACCGCAATCGACCATCACCGGACCTTGCCGGCAGTCTATTCGGTGGAGCCGCTGCTGGAGAAGATTACATATCTTTCGGATAAGTCCTGCGTTGACTTCGGCCTGAAGGGCGGCATTTCACCGGAAAATACCGCGGAACTGCAAGCCATGTGGGATGCGGGGATCACTGGGTTCAAGACGTTTACCTGTAATCTGCACGGCGTCAAGGCGATGCACACCGCGTTCCTGATGCGCAGTTTCACAGAGGTTGCCCGCATGGATGGCACGGTGCTGATCCACTGTGAGGACGACGGTATCTGCCAGTATGAGGAAGATACCCTGCGCGCCGCGGGCCGCACGGATTATCATTCCCAGTGGGAATGGCGCTCCAAGCTTGCTGAACGGGTGGCGGTGGAAACGGTCATCGAAATCGCGAAGGAAACCGGCTGCCGGGTCAATATCGCCCACGTCAGCCAGCCGGAGCTGCTTCGCCTGCTCCATCAGGCGCGGGAGGAAGGTTACCGGACCTATGCGGAAAGCTGCCCGCACTATTTTAACCTCACCGTTGAAGATTTGGAGAAAAAAGGTCCGTGGGTAAAATTCACGCCGCCGATGAACACCGCGGAAAAGGTGGAGGAGCTGTGGAAACTTTTTGATCTGGGTTATGTCACCACCATAGGTTCCGATCACTGTCCGTATCCAAAGGAACAGAAACTCCCGGGTGAAAAGAACATTTGGGATGCGCCGAACGGCATCCCGGGTGTGGAAACTTCCCTGCGGCTGATGCTCAACGGCGTCAGTCAGAAAAAAACAACCCTGAACCGCATCGTGGAGTGCATGTGCGAGAATCCCGCAAAACTTTATGGCGTTTTCCCGAAAAAGGGCCACATTGCAGTCGGAGCGGACGCCGATCTGGTGCTCCTGGATATGGATAAGGAGGAGGTCATCAGCAACGACCGTATCGTATCCAAATGTAAATGGTCCCCGTTTGACGGCAAGACCGTCAAAGGAGTCCCCGCCGCTGTCTATCTGCGTGGAAAACTGGTTGCGAAAGATGGAAAATTCGTTGGACAGGTCGGATACGGACAGTTTGTGCATCGTATCAAACCTTGCATCTAAATCGAACAGAAATAGTGTCCCAGAATTGAAGGAGGATCTATATGAAAAGAAAAATGTTTGCTATTGCCGTGTTTGTGCTGGCCGCCGCGCTTTCGTTTTCCGCCTGCGCGGGCACACAGCAGCCCGCAGCGGAACCCTCTGCCGCAGGTCAGCCCGCCGCTTCCAGCGCACAGCCCGCGCCCGGTGAAAAGATCACGATGAAAATCAGCCATGTTTCTTCCCCGGGCAGCGCGCGCGACCTCGGCTGCCAGAAGCTGAAGGAAGTAGTGGAGGCCACCGTCGGAGACAAGGTGGAGGCGCAGGTTTATCCTTCCTCCCAGCTCGGCGGGCAGCGTGACCAGGTGGAAGGGGCGCAGTTCGGCACAATTGAGTGTGTTGTCGTCCCGACCTCGTATCTGGGCGGCACCACCCCGATGATGACTCTGCTGGACACCCCGTACCTGCTGCCGGGAGATCCGGAGCAGCTCTACGAGCTTTACCATTCTGACGCGATCAAAGCGCTGATGGACACAACGACCGAAAAGGGCTTCTATACCAAAGCGATCTGGCAGACCGGATACAAGGCGTGGACCGCCAACAAGCCGCTGATCGATCCGGCGGAGATGCAGGGGCTGAAGGTGCGCGTCATGAACTCGCCCATCCTCTTTAAGCAGGCGGAGATCCTCGGCGCCAGCCCGATCACTATGGATTTCTCAGAAACCTATGGCGCGCTGCAGAACAAGGCGCTTGATGGTCAGGAAAACCCGATCGACACCATTTATGATATGAAGTTCCATGAAGTACAGACCGATATCACCATTACCAATCATGCGGGTCTCGACCAGGTTGTACTGGTCAACAAGGCATGGTTCGACGGGCTTCCGGACGATGTGAAGGCCGCCATTGACGATGGTATCCAGCAGGGCGGGCGCGTCTGCCTGGACGAAACCCTTGCCCTTGCAGAAAAGGACCGGCAGCTGATTTTAGACACCGGTAAGACTGCGATCCATGACCTCACCGAGGATCAGCTCAATGCCTGGAAAGAAGCGATGAAACCGGTACAGGAGTTTGCCCGTACCAGCCAGGGCGACGCAGGCGCTGCGATTTATGATGCCATTGTGGAAACCCGGAAAAGCATCACCGGGGAATAACCGTCAGATCGGCAAGGCAATGAAAACTTCATTGCCTTGCCGCCTTGAATCATAAGGAGGAGCACCGATGAAAAATGCCGAAAAGAAAAGCATCCTGCGCCTGATTGACGATTCTACCGAAAAGATCGAAAATGTCGTCATGAGCGTGGGACTGCTTTTCATCTCGATCATCGTATTCATAAATGTCATCACCCGTTATTTCTTCCAGATGTCGCTCACCTGGGTGGAGGAGCTTTCCAGATATGTCGTGGTGTGGGTCACCTTTTTTGGAATCAGTTCCTGCGCGCGATACGGCGAACACGTCAACGTCGACCTTGTGCCAAACCTGCTCAAAGGGTCCGCAAAATTTATTCATCAGGTTCTGCTGTATCTTTTGTGTATGGGGATCTCGCTGTACATGACCTATATCAGCATCCAGTTTACCATCCTGCAGTATCAGGGCGGCAACACCAGCATTGCCATCACCATCCCGATCTGGCTGATCTATCTGTCCACCAATATTGGTTTTGCGCTCATGAGCTATGTCTATCTGCGTAAGCTCATGGCAGTCATTTCCAGCAGAAAAACCAAAAAGGAGGTAAGCTGCTGATGCTCGTTGTCTGCGGAGGCTTATTTTTCTGCCTGCTGATTTTTGGCGCCCCCATTTTTATTGCGATGCTTATCCCATGCCTGGCCGCGCTGACGATGAATTTCCCCGGCATGGATATGGGGCTTGCCGTCCAGCGAATGGTTGGCGGGATCGACACCTTTTCGCTGCTTTCAATCCCGTTTTTTATGTTTGCGGCGGATATCATGTCAAAAGGCGATATTGGCCATAAGCTTGTGAATTTTGCCAACAAGCTGGTTGGGCATCTGCCCGGCGGGCTTGCGATCACCACGGTGGTTACCTGCACCATTTTCGGCGCGATCTCCGGCGCCGGACCGGCCGCGATCGTGGCGATCGGGATGATCCTCTATCCCGCCCTGTGCGAACAGGGCTACGAGCCTGGGCGGGCAATCGGCTGCATCACCTCGAGCAGCACCCTGGCCATGCTGATTCCGCCCGGCATCGCAATGATCCTCTATGGAGTTTCCTCCGGCGCGTCGGTCGGCAAGCTCTTCATGTCCGGCCTTTCGGTCGGCGTTCTGGTAGCTGTCATCTTCAGCATCTATGTGTGCATCGATGCGATTCGCCACAAGATCCCTCGACAGAGGCCCGCAACCTTCAAAGAGGTGCTCAAGGCCACCCGTGATGCTTTCTGGGCGCTGGGACTTCCGGTCATCATCCTGGTTGGGATTTACGCGGGCGTCATGACCCCAACCGAGGCAGCCGCGATCGCTGTGGCCTATGTACTGGTGATTGAGCTGTTCATTTACCGTTCGGTTTCTTTCAAGGAGGTTTTTGAGATCGGGATCACCTCAGGGCGAATGGTCGCGATGATCTTTATCCTGATCGGTTCGGGATCGCTGCTCTCCTGGATACTGACCGCCGCGCAGATCCCGCAGAGCATTGTCACGCTGACGCAGGGCGCACCGGCCTATATGGTTCTGATCATCATCAATGTGATCTTTCTGGTCGCGGGCATGTTTATGGACCCGAACTCGATTGTCATCGTACTGACCCCGCTGGTTTATCCGCTGGGCATGGCAATCGGGATCGACCCGATCCATCTTGGCATGATCATTGTGCTCAACTGTGCCATCGGCATGCTGACCCCGCCTTTTGGCTTGAATATTTTCGTTTCAATTGGAACCTTCAATACGCCTTATGACAAGGTGGTACGTCCGCTGTGGCCGTATATCCTGATGATGCTTGGCGTACTGCTGTTGGTCAACGCGTTCCCCGCAATCTCCCTGTGGCTGCCGAATACCATGCAGTGAACGAAAAGGGCCGCGCCCGCCGGGCGCGGCCCTTTTTCCCGGTTGACAAACCGGAATGCAATCATTACTATGGGGGTAGCGGGGTGATGAAGTTGGATATCAAGCAGCTCAAGTATTTTATCGGAATCGTGGAGGCACAGAGCTTTTCTGAGGCAGCAAGGAACCTGTATGTTTCACAGCCTACGCTGAGCAAGGCGATGAAACATCTGGAGGAAGAACTGGGCATCCAGATTTTTTATATTTCCGGCAAAAAGGTCCAGATTACGAACTATGGCAAACAGCTTTATTTTATGGCACAGGGGATCGTCGAACAGCATCAGGCCATTTATGATGCGATGCACGGACTCACCAGCCTGCAAAAAGGGATCATCAAGGTGGGTTTTCCTCCCATCATTGGCACCTGTGTGTTTCCCCGTCTCATTAAGGGGTTTGTGGAGAAATATCCCGGGCTTGAATTTGTAATCGACCAGCATGGAGCAAATCAGATTCAGCAGATGGTGGATAAAAACAAGCTGGATGTGGCTTTTACCATTATGCCGATCATTTCCGACGCGTTTGAAGTTGTGCCGATTGTTGAGGATCTCAACGTGCTGGTGGTAAACCGGCAGCATCCGTTGGCGCACAGGAAAGCCGTCGATTACAATGACCTGCGCAATGACAAATTTGTGTTGCTGGGCGATGAGTACATGCTTTACAACAATATTATCGCGGGCTGCCGGGACGCGGGCTTTGAGCCGCGGATTGTTGTGAAGGCATCCCAGTGGGATTTTGTCGTGCAGCTTGTCAAGGTGGGCATTGGGGTGTCAATCCTGCCGCGTCAGATTCTGGAGATGTATCCCGACCCGGATATTGTACAGATCGATCTCAACCATCGTTCGGCGCACTGGGATGTGGTTATGATTTCCAAAAAGGATGTTTACCTTCCAATTTCGGTCCAGACCTTTATTTCCTATATCAAGGAAAATGCCGGGAAACCAAAATCCATCTGCTACTGACCCGCGCGATTTCCAAAATTTTCTTGTGAGGCGCGTGATTGGTATATCGCGGTAAAGCTCAAGAATTCCTATAACGACGAGGAGTTCAAGCTGACGGTCAAGGCGAAAAAGAATTTCTGGTATTGCGCTAGCTGTGAAGAAATCGAACGTTCCGTATCTCGATGACGACGATTTCGTTTTCCAGATGAAGACCCGGCAGCTCGGCACCTACATCTTCGCGGCCGCGCCGGCGGCCGAAGCCGAAACGGAGAACATTCCGGAAGAGGCGCCCGAAGCTGACAAAGCCAATCCGGGCACCGGTTTTTAAACAAAAAAGATTCAGTGACATAAAATCCCCAGACTGCGTCAGGAAAAGCAGCCTGGGGATTTTTATGCAAAAATGCCCGCGCATGGCGGGCATTTTTCAGGGAGATCTTTATATTCTCGGAGCATCGAGTGTTTATAGATTACCGTAAAATATAAGACATACTCAATAGGATATATCGTAAATCGGCGTTTGGTTTGAAAGTTTGTGTATTCCCATAAGAACAGACACTGCCGCAAACGATACCATGAAGCATAATAGATGAAGGAAGATCGACACAAGTCTGTGTAATTCATTTTTTGCGGCTTCGACGCCAGCTGGCGATGTGTTTGGACCGGCCCTCCCGCGTATAAACCGTTTCATGAACTCCACATAAAAGAGATCAAAAAACTGAGGATATTGACCAATTGACAAAAGTCCGGCATCATGCTATTCTAAACGTGTCGACAGAGAATCGACTTAGAATCGATTTAAAATATTCATCGGAAAAGAAAAGGGTATCTTCCAATTGAAAGTTTATTCCATTTATATTATACTTATATAGATTGGGAGACTAACTTTGTTTGGAGGATTAACATGTCTGATAACGGAAGCAGTAAAACCAATGTATATGATAAAATTTTTAATTTGATTTTGACGCATAAAATTCCGCTGGGCGCCCCGATTTTTGAAAATGAGCTTTCGGTTGAGCTGGGCAGCAGCCGGTCGCCGATTCGGGAAGCTTTAAAAAAAATGGAGGCGCAGGGGATTGTAAATCATTATCCCGGCCGGGGGACTTTTGTCGCGCCGATTACGCGGCACGACGTGGAGGAAATCATCGACCTTCGCGTGGTTCTGGAATTGTTTTGCCTGAAAACTTCGATTCATCGGATTCCGGATGAAACGTTGGATCGCATAAAGACACAATTGTCCGCTCTGGAAGATGGCTCGCCTTTTGACGAGTATTCCAAGACGAATATTGACCTGCATGAGACAATCATCGCATTTGGAGGCAATAAGCGGGCGGAGAATTTTTATCAGATGCTGAGCATGCAGATCCTGCTGGTAAACCGCAGCACCCCATGCGCCCGGCAATATTTTGTGCGCTCCCGGGATCAGCATCTTGAGATTGTGGAAGCGCTCAAAGCGCGGGATTTGGAAAAGAGCGAGGACCTGCTGCGCAGCCATTTGGAATATATTAAGCAGAATACAATGGAAAGTTTTGAATATGTAAATCTTTGATCTCCACTTTTAGATAGAAAGCGTGATTTTGCCGCAATATGTCGACAAGTGATCGATTATAAGTCGATTGAAAAAATGCCGTGCCGCGCGCGGGAATAGAAAGTCTTTCCCAGCTAAAAAGCTGAAGGATAGAGTCCGGACAGCAACCTGTTTTTTTGCAAAGAATCGTTCAGGGTACCCTACACGAAAAATGCCTTTTCATTGAAAGGAGTGTAGTAGCTTGAAGAAACTCAAATTGTGGCAAAAGACAATGATTGCACTGTTTATTGGCATTGTCCTTGGATTTATCTTCAGTGCGATGGGCGGCAGGGAAGTCGGCTGGATCGCGGTGAGTATGAAGGCTTGTTCTTTTGTGGGCGGTATTTATCTGAGAATGCTGAGAATGCTGTCGGTGCCGCTGGTATTTGCCTGTATTCTGAATTCGGTGGCAAAACTGGGCGACCTCAAACAGCTTACGGGCCTTGGGATCAAAACGTTTCTGTTTTTCTTTGTGACGAGCGCGATTTCGGTTGTTTTCGGGCTGATTGTCACAATGCTTCTAAAGCCGGGCGCCGGATTCACAATGGAGGAACTGTCCGCCGCGAGTTATGAGGCGACCGCTGAAATCAATGTGCTCGATTCGATTACCAATATGTTCCCGGTCAATATCTTTGCCAGCCTGACGAGCGGCGATATGATGCAGATTATTGTTTTTGCAATCTTTGCGGGCATTGCAATGATCATTCTTGGGGAAAAGGTCAAAGTATTCGCAAGCTTTATAGACAATATGGAGAGCTTGATGTTCAAAGTGACCGATCTCGTACTGGTATTCACCCCGATCGGCGTCCTGGGGCTTATGACCGATACGATTGCAACATATGGCTCTAAGGTGGTCGGCAGCCTGGTTACCTTTATTGCCTGCGACTGGATCGCGGCTTTGATTACAATCGTGGTAATGTACAGCATCATGCTGGTATTTATCTGCCGCATGAATCCATTCAAATTCTGGGCGCAGTTCAAGGAGCCCATTATGATCGCGATTGCGACGCTGGTTTCGGTGGCGACCCTACCGCTTGGCATGAAAACCTGTACCGAGAAAATCGGCGTACCGAAATCAACCACCGATTTTGTACTTCCGCTCGGCGCCACGGCCAATATGAACGGCACAGCGGTTTATTTTGGCCTGATTGTGGTGTTTACCTGCCAGCTGATGGGAATCCAGCTTTCCATTTCGCAATATGTGATCCTTGTCATCCAGTCGGTTCTGATGGCGATTGGATGCGCGGCGGTCCCTTCGATCGCTTTGGTGCTCAGCGCCACACTGCTCACCAGTTTCGGCCTTCCGATTGAGGCGATTGGCCTGGTCACCGGTATCCATCGTATTGTAAATACGGCGCATACGCCGACGAACGTTATGGGCGACTGGGTGACAGCAACCTGTATCGCTTCCCTGGACGGCACGCTTGACAGGGAAAAATGCGTGGCAAAGCTTTAGCAGAATGAATTTTCCGGCAAGAGCTCTCCTGCCGCGCTTTGAAGCGAGAGCGGAGAGCCTGCCGGAAAAGTTTAAGATGAGGAATGCGAGGGAGTCAGATGAACTTCAATCCGATGATTAATCAGTATCCGTCCAAGCGCAATGTGGTGTATGGCGCAAAGGGGATGGTTGCAACTTCGCAGCCGTTGGCGGCACAGGCCGGGCTTGAAATCCTGCGCCAAGGCGGTAATGCCATCGATGCTGCCATTGCTGCGGCCACCTGCCTGGCGGTGGTTGAATGCGGCTTTAATGGAATCGGGGGAGATGCGTTCGCGCTGGTTTGGACAGGTGGGAAACTGCACGGGCTCAATGCCAGCGGCCCGGCGCCAAAAAACATCTCAGCGGAAAAGCTTTGGGCAAAAGGGTTTCAGGAGATGCCGAAATATGGTTTTGAACCGGTTACGGTTCCCGGGGCGCCATCCGCCTGGGCGGAGCTTTCCCGAAAATATGGGCGGCTGCCGCTTAAAAAGGTGATGGAGCCTGCTATCCGCTACGCGCGGGAGGGGCATCCCGTGTCGGTGAATAATGCACAGAAATGGCAGTATCTCTATGGCGTTTATGCCAAGGAGTTCAAAGGGGACGAATTCAAGCCGTGGTTTGATACCTTCAGTGTGAACGGCGCGGCGCCGAACGCCGGCGATCTATTCAAATGCGAAGATATGGCCAGATCGCTCGAATCGATTGCAGAGACACATGCGGAAAGCTTTTATCGCGGAGAGCTCATGGAACGGATGGTGGACTACTCCGACCAGTACGGCGGCTATTTTTCAAGATCGGATTTTGAAGAATACCGCCCGGAATGGGTGGAACCGATCCATGTGAATTACAGGGGTTATGATATCCATGAGATCCCGCCGAACGGTCATGGGATTTCGGCGCTGATGGCGTTGAACATTCTCAAGGGCTTTGCATTCGATGGGGAGCGCGAGAGCGCCGAAGTCTACCATAAGCAGATTGAGGCAATGAAGCTTGCCTATATGGACGCCAAGACCTATGTGACCGATCCGCGCTATATGAAAGTAAGTGTGCAGGATCTGCTTTCGGACGCTTATGCGGATGAGCGCCGCCGCCTGATCGGCAAGACCGCAATGCTCCCACCCGTCGGCAAACCGCAGAGCGGAGGGACGGTTTATCTGTGCGCGGCGGATGATGACGGGAATATGGTTTCCTATATCCAGTCAAACTATATGTGCTGGGGGTCCGGCCTGGTTGTGCCGCATACGGGCATTGCGCTGCACAACCGGGGAAACAACTTCTCATTGGAGAAGGGTCATGACAATCTAATTGCGGGAGGAAAGAAGCCTTATCACACCATCATACCCGGATTCATGACAAAGGATGGGAAGCCGGTCGGGCCGTTTGGCGTGATGGGGGCGTTTATGCAGCCGCAGGGGCATGTGCAGGTGGTGACCAACACGCTTGACTTCCATATGAACCCGCAGGATGCGCTCAACGCTCCGCGTTGGCAGTGGATGAGCGGAAAAGCGGTTGACCTCGAATGCGATGTGCCGCAGCGGATCGTGCAGGAACTGGCGGACCGGGGGCATCAAATCAAGATTCATTATCAGTACAGCACCATGGGTAAGGGCGAGATCATCTGGCGAATGGAAAACGGCGTGCTCTGCGGCGGTGCCGAACCGCGTGCGGATGGAACGGTTGCAGCCTGGTAAATAAGACGATTGCGAATGGGAGGAATGGCGATGAAGGAGTTGTGGGAACTGTATATATCCTTCTTCAAGATGGGAGCGGTGACCTTTGGCGGAGGATATGCGATGCTTCCAATCCTGCAGAAAGAGGTTGTTGAAAAGAAAGCGTGGATTTCCAGTGAACAGGTGATGGATTATTACGCAGTCAGCCAAGGGCTGCCGGGTATCATTGCGGTAAATGTATCCGTATTTATCGGGTACGAACGCCGCAAGATTCCCGGGGGTGTGGCCGCAGCGCTGGGCGTGGTGTCCCCCTGCCTGCTTATCATCATGACAATCGCGGCGTTCCTTTCCAATTTTCAGGAAAATCCTTATGTACGACACGCGTTTGCCGGTATTTCTGTCTGTGTTGCCGCGCTGATCCTCAATGCCGTGCTCGGGCTTTGGAAAAAAGGCGTCAAGGACAAATTGGGATTTGCAATCTGTATCCTTGTGTTCTGCGCCACGGAATTCACAGGCCTTTCGCCCATTTTATTCATTATCGGCGCTGCGGTTGCGGGGATTCTCTTCCAAAAATTGCGCGGGAAGCAGCAGGGAGGGGATAAGGCATGATCTACCTGCAGCTTTTCTGGGAATTTTTCAAAATTGGGCTGTTTGCGGTTGGCGGCGGTATGGCAACGCTTCCGTTTTTGCAGAACCTGTCAGAGACAACAGGATGGTTCACCACCTCTTTTATCACCGATATGGTGGCGATTTCCGAATCAACGCCGGGGCCGATCGGTATCAATATGGCGACCTATGTCGGGTTTAATGTTGCGGGAATTCCCGGCGGAATCCTGGCGACAATTGGCGAAGTGCTGCCATCTATCCTGATCATCACGATTGTATCCAAATCGATGGAGAAGTTTCGGGAGAGCCCGTTGGTGGACTATGCTTTTTACGGGTTGCGTCCGGCGGTGACGGGGCTGATCGCGGCAGCGGGATGGGATGTTATAAAAGTTTCCATGCTGAATGTACAGGCTTTTCTTGCCACACATGCGGTGCTTGACCTGTTTGACCCGATGAAGATCCTTTTCTTTGTTGCCATCTTTTTCTGCATCTGGAAGTTTAATAAACATCCTGTGCTGTATATAGCGGTTTCCGCTCTCGTTGGGATCATTGCCAAATTTTAAAACCCCTTCAACACCCCATAAAAATAGGATGGCAAAGTCAAATTGACTTTGCCATCCTATTTTTAGATGGAATGTAGGCTGTTTTGATCTGAAAACTGCGTTAAAAATAGAAAAAAACCGGAAACTTGCAAAATAAACAAGTTTCCGGGGACAAAAAAATGCCGCCCGAGCGATTGCCCGAACAGCACCCCTGGTGGACGGTAACGGGTTCGAACCGCTGACCCCCTGCACGTCAAGCAGGTGCTCTACCAGCTGAGCTAACCGTCCATATAATTTTGTTTTGACTGCTTGTCTCTCTTAGCGACTTGATTATTATAATATAGTTTTTGCAAAAATGCAAGTAAAAAAATCAAAAAAGTTGACATAATTTTTTATGCAGGATGTAAAAGAAGTTTTTATAATGGAATCCTGACAGAAATTCGGTAAAACTGTCAATATTTGACCGGGCTTTCTTGGCAAAACCGACTGAAAGGTACTTGTTCCAGTTGCCGCAACTGTGGTATAATAGCCGAAAAGCGGCTATTATACGGGGGCTTATGGCCAGGCAGATGTGTCGGCAAAGCCGACTCCCTGCCCGATGGCCCATTATCCCACCGCGCGCTTCGCGCGTGTGGTATAATAGCCGCAGAGCGACTATTATACCGGGTTTATGGCCAGGCAGATGCGTCGGCAAAGCCGACTCCCTGCCCGATGGCCCATTATCCCACCGCGCGCTTCGCGCGTGTGGTATAATAAAACGTAAAAGCTCCTTCCTGTGCCGGCGCAGCCAGGACGCCCCGAAAGCCGAGGGGAAATACCGCCGGCGGGAAAGGAACTTCGTGGAGGGCCTATGCTGATCCTTGGAATCGATCCCGGCTATGCCATTGTTGGCTATGGGGCGGTGGACTATACATATGGAAGATTTTCTCCGGTGCGTTTCGGCGCGATCACAACGCCCGCCGGAATGGAATTTTCGGCACGGCTTGAGATGATTTATCAGGATATGACCGCGCTGCTCGACCGCACGCCGGTGCGGGCGCTTTCGATCGAAAAGCTTTTTTTCACAAACAACAAAACAACCGCCATCGAGGTGGCCGAGGCGCGCGGAGTGATTCTGCTTTCGGCCAGACAGCACAACGTGCCGGTTTTTGAGTATACGCCAATGCAGGTTAAACAGAGCGTTGTGGGATACGGCAAGGCGGAAAAGCATCAGGTTATGGAGATGACCCGGCAGCTGCTGGGACTCAGCGAGGTGCCGCGGCCGGACGACACGGCTGATGCGCTCGCGCTGGCCATTTGCCATGCACACAGTGCAAATTCCCTTTTGACCTATCTCAAATGAATGCAGGAAATCCGCCCTCACAGGGTACCTCATAAAAGGAGAAACTGGAATGTATTATTCGCTGACCGGAAAATTGAGCCATCTGGAGGAAGGTTTTGCGGTAGTCAACTGCGCGGGCGTGGGCTACAAGTGCATGACCACCATGACCACCCTCTCCTGCCTGCCGCCAGTGGGCAGCGAAATTACCTTATACACCCATCTCAATGTGCGGGAGGATGCGCTCGACCTGTTTGGCTTTTATTCGGAAAGCGAATGCAGCGCGTTTAAAATGCTGATCGCTGTTTCCGGCGTGGGGCCGAAGTCCGCGCTCGCGGTGCTTTCGGACATGACCCCGGAAAAGCTCTCACTCTGTATTGCGTCGGGCGATGTGAAGAGCCTGACCCGTGCGCCGGGTATCGGCCCGAAGGCCGCGCAGCGGATCATCCTGGAGCTCAAGGACAAGATTTCAAACGAAAGCCTGGCGTCCGGAATCGGAGATGTTGCGTTGCAGCTGCGCCAGGAGGAGAGCAACACGAGCGAAGCGGCGAGCGCGCTGGTGGTGCTCGGTTACAGCCAGTCGCAGGCCGCGCAGGCGCTCGCCGGCATCGACCCGGACACGCCGGTGGACGAGATGATCAAGCGCGGGCTCAAGGCGCTCGCGGGCCGCATCGAGCGCTGAGGATAAGGAGACGGATGGATGTTTGACAATGAGATGGATTTTGAAAACAGGATCGTGACGCCCGATTACTCCGCGCAGGACAGCGACGCGGAGCTTTCGCTGCGTCCAAAGACCCTGAACGAGTACATTGGCCAGGAAAAGGTCAAGGAGAATATGAACATCTTCATCCAGGCGGCCAAGAAACGGGAAGAACCGCTTGACCATGTACTCCTGTATGGCCCTCCGGGTCTTGGAAAGACAACCCTTTCCGGGATCATTGCAAACGAGATGCAGGTCAATATCCGCGTGACGAGCGGCCCCGCGATCGAAAAACCGGGGGATTTGGCCGCTTTACTCACAAATCTTGCGCCAAACGATATACTATTTATAGATGAGATCCACCGTCTGTCCCGCAGCGTCGAAGAGGTGCTCTACCCCGCGATGGAGGACTATGCGCTGGATATCATCATCGGCAAGGGGCCGTCCGCGCGGTCGATCCGGATCGACCTGCCGCATTTCACCCTGATTGGCGCCACCACACGCGCCGGGCAGCTGACCGCGCCATTGCGCGACCGGTTCGGCGTGATCCAGCGGCTGGAGCTTTATTCCAACGAGGAACTCTGCACGATTATCCGGCGCAGCGCCGAGATCCTGGGCATCCAGGTGGAGGAGAGCGGCGCGTATGAGCTGGCGCGCCGCAGCCGTGGGACCCCGCGTATTGCGAACCGGCTCTTAAAGCGGGTGCGTGATTTCGCGCAGGTGATGGGCAACGGCATCATCACCGCCGAGATCGCGGACATCGCCTTAAATCGTCTGGAGATCGACAAGCTGGGGCTTGACAACATCGACCGGCGGGTGCTTACGACGATCATCCGCAATTACGGCGGCGGGCCGGTTGGGCTCGACACGCTGGCGGCCGCAATCGGGGAAGAAAGCGTGACGCTTGAGGACGTGGTGGAACCGTTCCTCATGCAGCTGGGTTTCTTGTCACGCACGCCGCGCGGCCGCTGTGCGACGCTGCCGGCTTATCAGCATCTGGGACTCCGCCCTCCGAAGGACGCGGCGGTTTTGGAACAGCTGACCCTTACCGAATGAATACATACGATAGGAGAACTCTGAATGGGCAGGATTTTTGGAACTGACGGTGTGCGCGGGATTGCCAACGGAGATCTGACGATCGAGCTTGCGATGCAGATCGGCCGTGCCGCCGGAATGGTTGTGGAGGAGTCGGTTGGCCGCCGCCCGACCGTATTGGTCGGAAAGGACCCCCGCATCTCCTCTGATATGCTCGAAGCGGCGCTTTCGTCAGGCCTTTGCAGCGCCGGAGCGAATGTGGTGCAGCTTGGCGTGGTGCCGACCCCGGCGGTCGCCTATCTCACGACAAAATACGGCGCGGACGCGGGCGTGATGCTCTCGGCCAGCCACAACCCCTTCGAATATAACGGCATCAAAATCTTTTCCGGCGAGGGTTACAAGCTGCTCGACAGCCAGGAGGAGGAAATCGAGGAGATCGTGCTCGATGGGGCGCGCCCTTTCCCGCTCAAATCGGCGGGGGAGATCGGCGTCATCACCCGCGCGGAAAATGCGGCGGACGACTATGTAAATTACCTCAAGACCACCGTTGACTGCGACCTTTCCGGCTTGCGGGTGGCGATCGACTGTTCGAACGGCTCGGCCAGCGTCACAGCGAAAAAACTTTTCTGCGGCTTGGGCGCCGTTTGCGACATTTTCCACGCGGAGCCGGATGGCCGTAATATCAACGAAAAATGCGGCAGCACCCACATCGCGGAGCTTGCGAAACTCGTGAAGGCCGGGCGGTACGACGCGGGGCTTGCGTTCGATGGGGACGCCGACCGGTGCCTTGCGGTGGACGAAAACGGCGAGCTGGTCGATGGAGACCGGCTGATCGCGCTTTTCGCATACCATCTCAAGGAGCAGGGCAAACTGAAAAATAATACCGTTGTGGCGACCGTTATGTCGAATCTCGGCTTTTTCAAATTTGCGGAAAAGCACGGCATCGACACCCGCGCCACCCGCGTGGGTGACCGGTATGTGCTTGAAACAATGCGCAATGAGAACTTTAACATCGGCGGCGAGCAGTCGGGGCATATCATTTTCCTTGACTACATGCCGACCGGGGACGGCCAGCTTTCGGGCGTGCAGCTGCTTTCCCTCTTAAAGACCTTCCAAAAACCGCTTTCGCAGGCGGCGAACGTGATGCGCACCTATCCGCAGACGCTCCTGAACATCACGGCGACGGCCGAGATGAAGGAAGCGCTCGCAAATGATGAAACGGTGCAGCAGGTGATCAATTCCCTCGGGGAGGAGCTCGGCGGCGACGGGCGGATTCTGGTGCGGCCCTCCGGGACCGAGCCGCTCATCCGGATCATGGTCGAAGGGCAGGACCACCGGCAGATTGAAGAAATTGCGCGCCGGATTGCCGATGCGATCCAGAAACAGGGCGCAAGACGTTAAGACAGAAAGAGGAAGTTACATGCGGGCATCAACCGAATGGAAAGACTTTGCGGTTATCGATACAAGCGGCGGGGAAAAGCTGGAGCGATGGGGGGATGTGACCCTCATCCGCCCCGACCCACAGGTCATCTGGAATACTCCGAAGGGCCCGGAGTGGAGGTCGGCCGACGCGCGGTACAACCGGTCCTCATCGGGCGGAGGCAGCTGGGATGCGCGTTCGCTGCGCCGCGACGAGTGGGAGATCTCTTATGGGGATCTGCGTTTTCATATCCGCCCGACCGGATTCAAGCACACCGGGCTTTTTCCGGAGCAGGCGGTCAATTGGGACCTGATGCGCGGGATCATTGAAAAGGCTGGGCGGCAGCTCAACATCCTGAACCTGTTTGCCTATACCGGCGGCGCGACGCTTGCCTGCGCGGCGGCGGGCGCGAAGGTCTGCCATGTGGACGCCTCGAAAGGGATGGTCCAGTGGGCGCGGGACAACGCCGCGCTGTCCGGCCTTTCGGAAAAGCCCATTCGGTGGATTGTTGACGACTGCAAAAAATTTGTGGAACGGGAAATAAGGCGCGGCGTGCGGTACGATGGGATCGTAATGGACCCGCCAAGTTACGGCCGCGGGCCGGGCGGCGAGGTTTGGAAGCTGGAGGACTGCGTCTTTGACCTGGTGGGGCTCTGTGCCGGAGCGCTTTCGGACAGGCCCGCTTTTTTCCTTTTAAATTCCTATACGACCGGCCTTTCACCGTCGGTGATGGCGTACATCCTGTCGGTCACGGTGGGCAGACGGTTTGACGGGCGGGTCACCGCTGATGAAATTGGGCTTCCGGTTGAAAAGACCGGGCTCACGCTGCCATGCGGTTCGACCGCGGTCTGGCAGGGAGAGCCTTTTTAAACAATCTTTGCCGCTGAAATCCTCTTCCGGAATTTTTGACGCGGTCTCCCGATGGGCGCCGCGGGACTTTAAACAGAAAAGGGAAACGAACGATGCGTGATATCATCACCGCCTCGGGGGTGACGTTTGGTTACCCCAAGGACAATAACGAACTGAACATCGTGCTGCACGGAATCGACCTGACGATCCGGGAGGGCGAATTTGTCGCGGTGCTTGGGCACAACGGCTCGGGCAAGAGCACCATTGCCAAGCATATGAACGCGATCCTCCTTCCCAACGAAGGGGAGATGACCGTCTGTGGGATCAATACGAAGGTGGAGGACCGGCTTTATGAGATCCGGCAGCAGGTGGGCATGGTGTTCCAGAACCCAGACAACCAGATCGTCGCGACCATCGTAGAAGAAGACGTGGCGTTCGGCCCGGAAAACATGGGGGTCGAGCCCGCCGAAATCCGCCGCCGGGTGGATGAAGCGCTCGCCGACGTGGGCATGACCGAATATAAGACCCACGCGCCGCACCAGCTTTCGGGTGGGCAGAAGCAGCGGATCGCCATTGCGGGCATCATCGCGATGCGGCCGCGCTGTATCGTGCTTGATGAGCCGACCGCCATGCTCGACCCAAAGGGCCGCAGGGAGGTCCTCTCGACGATCCGGCGGCTGAACCGGGAATTGGGCATCACAGTGGTGCTCATCACCCACTATATGGAGGAAGCCGCCCAGGCGGGACGGGTTGTTGTGATGAACGACGGCAGGATCCTTTTCGACGCGGCGCCGCGCGAGGTTTTTTCGCATGTGCAGGAACTGAAGGATGTGGGGCTCGACGTCCCGCAGGCGACCGAGCTCTGCTTTTTGCTGCGCCAGTGCGGGCTTGACCTGCCAAACGACGTACTGACTGAGGACGAATGCGTCGATGCGCTCGTGAAGCTGCTGGAGGGACACAGATGATTGCAATCAAAACCGAAGATCTGACATACACCTACTCTCCCGGCACGCCATTTGAAAAGACCGCCGTCGACCATGTGAACCTGGAGATCGAGCAGGGCGAATTTGTCGGCGTGATCGGTCATACCGGATCGGGGAAATCCACCCTGATCCAGCATTTTAACGGGCTGCTCCGGCCGACCTCCGGCCGGGTGCTGATCGAAGGGACCGACCTGTGGGCCAAGGAGACCAACCTGCGCGAATACCGCTTCAAGGTGGGGCTGGTGTTCCAGTATCCGGAGTATCAGCTTTTTGAGGAGACAGTTTATAAGGATATTGCCTTCGGGCCGCAGAACATGGGCCTTTCACCGGGACAGGTGGATGAACGGGTGCGGGAAGCCGCGCGTTTTGTCGGCCTGAAGCCCCACCATATGGAAAAGTCTCCGTTTGAGCTTTCAGGCGGGCAGAAGCGCCGGGTGGCAATCGCGGGGGTGCTCGCGATGAACCCGGACATCCTGGTGCTCGACGAGCCGACCGCGGGGCTTGACCCGAAGGGGCGCGAACGCATCCTCGGACAGATCAAGCAGTACCACAAGGAGCGGGGCAGCACAGTGCTGCTCGTTTCGCATTCGATGGAGGACATCGCGAAGTATGCCCACAAGGTGCTGGTGCTCAGCCGCGCGGGTGTCGTGATGTACGACGATGTGGCGAAGGTTTTTTCCCGCGCGAAGGAGATCACCGACATCGGCCTTTCGGTCCCGCAGGTCACCCGTATCTTTGACAAGCTGCGGGAGAAGGGTTACCCGGTGGACGAGAGCGTCTACACAATGGATTTTGCCAAAAATGAGATTCTGCGCCTTTTGGGAAAGGGGGATGGGGCCGATGCTTAGGGATATCACCATTGGGCAGTATTTCCCGGGCGATTCGCTCATCCACCGGCTCGATCCGCGCATGAAGATCGTTTTGACGATGGCGTATATCGTCATGCTGTTCGTTGCGACCAATCCGATCGGCCTTTTGATCGGCATCCTGTTTCTGGTGCTGACCTACGCTGTTTCGAAGATCCCGGGCGCGATGATTTTGAAAAGCCTCAAGCCGGTCGTGCCGATCATTCTTTTCACAGCGGTGCTCAACATGTTTTTCATCGACGGAAAGGTGCTCTGGCAGTGGTGGGTCATCAAGATCACCCTGCAGGGCGTCACCACCGCGATTGTGATGTCTATTCGGATTGTTTGTCTCATTGCGGGCACTTCGCTGCTCACCTATACGACCTCTCCGATTGCCCTGACCGACGGCATCGAACGGCTCTGCAACCCGCTCAAGCGGTTCAAGCTGCCGGTGCATGAGCTTGCGATGATGATGACCATCGCTCTGCGTTTTATCCCGACCCTCATCGAGGAGACAGACAAGATCATGTCCGCGCAGAAGGCGCGCGGCGCGGATCTTGAAAGCGGCGGGCTCATCCAGCGCGCCAAGGCGCTGATCCCGATCCTGATCCCGCTGTTCGTGTCGGCTTTCCGCCGCGCGGACGAGCTGGCGCTCGCGATGGAATGCCGCTGCTACCGTGGCGGAGAGGGCCGTACCCGGATGAAGCAGCTCAAGATCCACGGCTTCGACATCTGGAGCGCGGTCTTTGTCGGCCTTTGCGTCGCGGGCGTGGTTGCGATCAACCTCTGGGCGCCCGTGCTCCTGCCGATGCGCTGAACAAAACGCCCCCAGCGCAAAGAACAGAAGACTTCGTCTCTCCCAATGCAAGGAGCGCGAAACGCCGGCTTCAGCCCTGAGCTGGCCGTTTGTTGGGCGCGCGAAGGACACAGAAGAAGGAGGCGGTCGTGTGCGGCAACTGCTTTTGACGCTCCGTTACCGGGGCACGAATTACCATGGCTTCCAGGTGCAGAAGAACGCGCGCACCGTCGCCTCGACCGTGCAGGACGCGGTGGAGCGGGTGTTCGGCGCGCGGTTGGATGTGAAAGGCTGCTCGCGTACCGACGCGGGCGTGCACGCGAACTGTTTCGCGCTCACTTTGCGCACCGGCTCCCTGATCCCCTGTGACGCGCTGGTGCGCGCCATGAACGTAAATCTCCCGGAAGACATCGCTGTTACCGCCTGCCGTGAAGTGGCGGATGACTTTCATCCGCGTTACAGCTGCACCGGCAAGCGGTATCTCTATAGGATTCACAACAGCCCGCTCAAAGATCCCTTCGGCGCGGATCTTGCGCTGCAGTGGAAATACCCGCTCGATGAAAAGCGGATGCACCTGGCGGCGCAGGGATTTTGCGGGACGCACGATTTCGCAGCGTTCTGCAGTGCCGGGTCAAGCGTGACGGATACGGTGCGCACCATCACGGCGGCTTCGGTCACACGGGAGGGGGAGCTCGTTTCCTTCACAGTGACCGGGAACGGTTTTCTTTACAACATGGTGCGCATTATGACTGGGACGCTGCTCGAAGTGGCTGCCGGAAAGATCCATCCGGAGGAAATCCCGGCAATCATCGAAAGCCGCCGCCGGGAAAAAGCGGGCGCCACGGCGCCGGCACACGGGCTTTACCTCGATATGGTTTATTATGATTAGAAAAAGGAGGCCGCCAGATGGCGCAGCTGACCGATCTTGAAAAAGTACGCCGCCGCCGTTCCAGGCGGCGGACCATCCGAAACCTGATGATCCTCGCGGTGTTCGCATTGATTGTGGCGCTGTGCGTCTCGCTTATCAAATATGCGGGGGAACTCGACCTGGCTACCGCCTACAGTGACATCAAAGCCGGCATTGTCACCGGAGAAGGCTATCCGGTGACAATGCCGGGCGGGCAGATCAGCCGTCTGGAGGCTTCCGAGGATGTTTTGTTCTTGCTGTCCGACACCAATCTTTACAGCTACAATGCTTCGGGCCGTCAACTTCTGAATGCCCAGCACAACATGGGAACTCCGTCGCTCTCAACGGCTGGCGACCGGGTCCTGCTCTACGACCGGGGCGGAACCCGGGTGTCGATCTATTCAAAGTCGGCGCAGACCGCAACGGTCAGCTTTGACCACACCATCTACACGGCGGACATCGCACAGAACGGAAACTATGCGGTTGCCGCCGGTTCGGATGAAACGCTCGCCAAGGTTGCTGTTTATAACCGCAGCGGCCAGAACATCTTCAACTGGCTTTCCACCAAGCCGATTGTGAGCGTTTCGCTTTCGGATAACCGGGATTATATGCTGGTGGGACATGTGGACGTTTCGGATGGCAGCTATCGTTCGAATATCAGTAAATTTCAGTTCAGCATCAATGAAGGCGCGATTGCTTCCGTGGATCTCGATCCGGGTGAGCTCCTGCTTTGGGTGGATTACCGCGGCGGGAACACCATCCGGGCGCTGACCGATAAGCGGGTGGTCCTTTTTAACGGTGATCTTAAGGAGCTGGCGTCCTTCCCGTTCGGCAGCGAGAAGCTCGACCGGGTTGTAAACCGCTCAAACGGGCGGCTGGTAATTGTGCTTGGCAGTTTTGCGCAGGAAAAGCAGATGCGGGTGGTTACTTTGGCGGATGATTTTTCAAAGCTTGCCGATTTTAGGATCGACTATGACCTCATGAGTGTCAAGACGGATCTCGAGCACATCTATCTGGCCACAAAAGACGGGATTGAAATCCGTGGGTCGGACGGTACTTTGCAGGCCAGCCTGCCGGTTGCCAATCTGCACAACCTGGAGCCGATGCAGGGGATTCTCTATTACACCACAAATGCGGAAATCCGCGCGGCGGACGTCAAGGAACTGACCGCGCCAAAGGAAGAAAAAGATCAAAAAGGACAGAGTTCCTCCAACGGAAAGAAGCCGGACGCTTCCACTTCCGGACAGACGTCCGGCGGGCGGGATGAAGATTCTGAAAGCGGAAATTCGTTGAAAGAAGAGGAGGAAAGCGCCGCGCAGGAACCGGAAGAATCGGCCTTGACCGCGGTTTCGGACGGAACAGAATCGCAGGCGCCCACATCCAGTGCGGCGGAGCCTTTGCAGGAATCCGAACCGCAGGCCTAGCCCGGCTTGGTTTTTGGCAGCCCGGGTTGCGGATTTGTCAAACTGGAAGGAATTTGCTACAATGGAAACGGGAAAAGCATCCGCCTTTTTCCGCAGATGAAGGAGACTCTATGGACTTTTATGTTGCCATCGGGCTGGATCTGGCGGCGGTTGCCATTGTCGGATATTGTATCTATGCCGCAGCTAAGAAAGGCTTTTTGCGTACGGTGATCCAGATGGTCGCGTATGTCGCGGTCATTTTGGCCGCGTCGTTTTTGTCAAACGCGGCCGCGCCGGTCATTTATGACCGTGTGGTGGAGCCGATGCTCTTGGAGGAACATCATGGGGGAGCGGCGCTGCCGCAGGGAGCCCCCAGCAACGCCGCGCTGGTTTCCATGGCGCCACCTGGATTGCTCGCGGCAGGCGGCGCGCTGGATGGTGTGCTTGATTCGCTGGAAGGGCTGCTGCCGGAGGATTTTGACCCGGAAGCGGTCGCGGACGGCCTGATTGATGATCTGGCGGACGCGACCATCCGCCCGCTGATGATCAGCGCGATCCGGATGATCGGTTTTGTGGTATTGTTCGCGCTCCTGTCAATGCTTGCAAATTGTCTGCTTTCAGCACTGGGCATCATCAACTATCTGCCGGTGGTAGGGACAGTGAACGGGCTGCTGGGTGCGGCGGTGGGCGCATTGCAGGGGATCCTGCTGGTTTGGATTCTGGCCATCCTTTTGCAGGGGCTTTTGCATATCTATCCGGAAGGCTGGTGGGTGTTTACCCAGGATGCGGTTGGCCAGAGCTATGTATTCAAATATTTTATGGACTTCGATTGGCTGAGACAGCTTTATGCCTGAGGCATGTGAGGGGAGTGGGCAAAAATGAGAATGAATGTCCCGAACGCACTGAGCACGATGCGCATCGTGTTGATCCCGTTTTTCCTGTACACCTATCTGACCGCGCAGCATGAGTCCCAATATGTGGCCGCGGCGGTGATCCTTGCCGTATCCGGCCTGACCGATACGGTGGATGGATGGATCGCGCGGCACTTTAACATGATCACCCAGCTGGGGAAGATTCTTGACCCGGTGGCGGACAAGCTGACGCTGGCCGCGGTGGTGGCGGCGCTTTGGATTCAAAAGCCGCACCTCTGGCCGCTTTACGCGCTTTTTATCGCCAAAGAAGTGCTCATGCTGCTCGGGGGACTTCGGCTGCACCACAAAAAAATTACGATCGAAGGGGCAAAATGGTTTGGAAAATTGGGGACGATCCTCTTTTATATTGTGATGATTATCATTGTGGCTGTCCCGCAGCTCACCGATCGGACGATTGTCCTGATGCTGGCTGTGCTACTGGCCGTGATGCTGTTCGCACTGCTGCAATATGTGTTTTTGTTCCGCAGGCTGATCCGGTCGGATGGCGGAAAAGCGTTCTGAAACTACACCGGAATCGTATAAAATGTTTAACGCCTATTAATATGTAGTTCATAAGGTGCATATACAATAGTATCCTGGAATGGGTGCGTTGTACGTCCCTGTTAACAGAGAAATGGCGCAAATGAAAAGGTGAAATATATGGATATCATGTGTTCTAGATGTAAAAAACGGGTGGCTGTGGTCTTCATGACCCGGCTGGACGGTGGTAAAACCGTCAACGAAGGGCTGTGCCTGCGCTGCGCGAAGGAGCTCGGCCTCAAACCGGTCAGCGACCTGATGGATAAAATGGGCATTTCTGACGACGATTTGGACAACATGTCCGATCAGATGATCGAGATGTTCGGCGGCGAGGATGGGGAAAGCGGCTTTGAGATGGGCGGCGCCCAGTCGCTGCCTTTTTTGCAGAGTATCTTTGGCGGAGACGCGAACAATGCGATTGTCCCGAAGAAGGAGGAGGCCTCCGACGCGGACAAAGACCTCATCTCCCCGACCATCCGGGAACGCCCCCGCGACCGCAAAAAGAAAGCCCCGGAGAAAAAGTACAAATATCTCGACGCCTACTGCGAGAATCTTTCGCGCAAGGCGGAGGAGGGCAAGATCGACCGAATCATCGGACGCGATCGGGAGATCTACCGCGTGCTGCAGATCCTCAACCGCCGCACCAAAAATAACCCCTGCCTGATCGGTGAGCCGGGCGTCGGCAAAACGGCGATCGCGGAAGGCATCGCCCAGCGGCTGGCGAGCGGCGACGTGCCGTTTCGGCTCGCGGATAAAAAACTCTACCTGCTCGACCTGACCGCGCTTGTGGCCGGGACGCAGTTCCGCGGCCAGTTCGAAAGCCGCGTCAAGGGGCTCGTTGAGGACGTCAAGGAGGCGGGCAACGTCATCCTGTTCATCGACGAGGTGCACAATCTTGTCGGCGCGGGGGACTCGGAAGGTTCGATGAACGCCGCCAACATCCTGAAGCCCGCGCTTTCCCGCGGGCTGATCCAGGTGATCGGCGCCACCACCTTCAATGAATACCGCAAGAACATCGAAAAGGATGCGGCGCTCGAACGCCGGTTCCAGCCGGTCACGGTCGAGGAACCCTCTATTGCGGACGCGGTGGAGGTCATCAAAGGCATCAAGGGCTACTACGAACAGCATCACCGGGTGGTTGTAAGCGATGAGATCGCCCGCTTGGCGGTGGTTTTGTCCGAACGGTATATCACCGACCGCTACCTGCCCGACAAAGCGATCGACCTGATGGACGAGGCCTGCTCCAGCGCGGTGCTGCGCAACAAGGAGCTTGCCGAATACGATAAGCAAACAAAGGAGCTGAAAAACGTCACCGACGAGCTGGAGGAGCTGGAAACCGCCACACCGCCGGGCGACTACGAACAGATCGCGCGGCTGCGCTCACAGAAGCTTGTGCTGGAGGGCCAGTGCGTCAAGCTGGAACCGCAGGCGCTCAACCAGCGGGTGACCGAAGAGGACCTTGCCAAGGTGATCGAGTTGTGGACGGGCATCCCGGCCGCGAAGATTCAGGAGACTGAGCTGCGCCGTGTCGCGCATCTTGCAGAAGTCCTGAAAAAGAAGATTATCGGGCAGGATGAGGCGGTGGATCTGGTGGCCGCTGCGGTTCGCCGCAGCCGGGTGCAGATTTCCGCCCGCCGCCGTCCGGCGTCGTTCATCTTTGTCGGCCCGACCGGTGTGGGAAAAACCGAGCTTGTCAAGGTGCTTGCAAAGGAGCTTTTTGACACGACCGATCCGCTCATCCGGCTCGACATGTCCGAATTCATGGAGAAGCACAGCGTTTCCCGGATTGTCGGTTCGCCGCCCGGATATGTTGGCTATGACGAAGCCGGACAGCTCACCGAAAAGGTGCGCCGCAAGCCGTATTCGGTTGTGCTGTTCGACGAGATTGAAAAGGCGCATCCGGATGTGCTCAACATCCTTTTGCAGATTCTCGACGAAGGCCGCATCACCGATGCGCATGGCCGCGTGGTTTCGTTTGAGAACACGGTGGTGGTCATGACTTCGAACGCGGGCAGTGAACGCAAAGAGGGCACGGTGGGATTCAACCGCCAGCCGGAAGAGATTGCGAAGGAAAAGGCGATGAAGTCGCTTTCCGAATTCCTGCGGCCGGAATTTTTGGCGCGTGTGGATGAGGTTGTCGTTTTCCGTCCGCTGGGCGAGGAGGACTACTGTCGGATCGCGGGGCTCATGCTCGGCGAGCTGAAGGAACCGCTGACTGAAAAGGGAATCAAATTCGGTTGGGACGATTCAGCGCTCGCTTACATTGCGCACAAGGCATATGGCAAAAAGAGCGGCGCGCGCGATCTGCGCACAGTCATCCGCAAGGAGGTCGAGGATGTCATCAGTCTCAGGCTGGTGGAAAATATCGATAATCCGCCCGCTCTGATGAAGCTTTCGGCTTCAGGCGATAAGCTCGATTTAATCTGCAATTGATTTGCACCCTTCGCGCATCACCAAAAGCTTTGATCAAACTTTCTCGAAAGTTTGCGGGGGTCGCGGGGGCTGCGCCCCCGCGGCTTGGGCCGCAGCCCTGCTTCAGGCGATTTTTCGGTTCCTTTTTCAAGAAAAAAGGAACAAGAAGGAAAAGGACCGGGTCAATTGACCCGGTCCTTTTCCTATATGACGTCTCCCTGTTACGCATTATAGGTCAATTTCACCCTAGCGGCGCTGCAAAAATTTGCTATTCTGGTATAGGGTGATGAAAATGAAACGTTTGAAGGAACTGCGCCTACAGAGAGGCCTTTCCCAAAGAGAACTGGCCAAACAGAGCAGAATTCATCGGACGGCCATTGCAAAGTTTGAAAAAGGGGAACGTTCACCGCGCGCCGCAAGCCTGATCAGACTTGCGGACACATTGCAGGTCAGCATCGATTATCTAATCGACCTGTCAGATGACCCAACGCCATATCGAAGAAGAGAGGACGCAGACTGAACTGCGCCCTCTCTTTTATTTCAGGGGGAAGCGGATGGTGGGTTCCGCTTCGGTGCTGTCTGGCCGCGCCACGTCGATCAGCTCGAGAAAGGCGAGCGTTTCCGGATGCTCCACCTCTTCAAAAAACAGCTTGACCACCCCTTGCTTGATCTGCGCCGGCAGGTACCAGCCTGAGATTTCCGCCCCGTTTTCCCCGATCAGCCGCGCGCCCATCGAGGGGAATTTTTTTACCTCATCCACGGTGCAGACCACCGTCCGCGCCTGTGGATAATAGCGCACATGATAAAGCTGTATGCCCTCCACCCGCATCTTTTCACTGCGCAGGGCGACTTCCGTAAGCACGCCGCCAGGGGTTTCCTCCGCGATCATCCGCATAAAAGAGGAGTAAACCGGCGTTTCAATCAGCTCTTGACGCACGTGCAGCCGCCAGCCGTACCCACACAGCAGGAAAGCCGCCAGGACGAGTACGGCGGCGGCCACTGCTTTTTTATTCATGTTTAATCGCCTCCAACGCGGAGATTTTCATCGCGCGGTTGGCAGGTAGGATGCCGGAAAGCAAGCCGATCAAAGTAGCGAAGCCAATGGCGGCGAACACCAGCCAGAGCGGGATCACCGAAACGGCTGTGGCGGCCTGTTCACCGCCTGCGCCCATCATCATGCCATAGCTCATATAACTGCCTGCGCCCATACCGGAATCTCCCATGCCGGTTGAAAAATTGAAATAATTCATGGCGAAGGAGATCGCATAGCTGATCCCCACGCCGATACAGCCTCCCAGAAACCCGATGACTCCGGCCTCCATCAGAAAGACGGTACGGATGTTGCCGACCACACAGCCGAGCACTTTCATCACGCCGATTTCACGGGTGCGCTCATAGATCGACATGATCATTGTGTTGGTGATGCCGATTGCGGCGACGATCAGCGAGATACCGCCCATCATGCCAAGGAACATCTGCTGCTTGCGGGCGCTTTCCTGCATCGGCTTACGCACAGTTTCCATCGAGCGCGTTTCAAAACCCATCGCCTGGATCTGGGTTTCCACCGGGTCAACATCATCCATCGATTTTACCTTGACGGTGACATTGTTGTAACCGGTGTTCTCCTTTTTGTTGACCAAAATTTTATTGGCTTTGATGTATTCTTCCTCCAGCTTTTTCAGGTCGTTGATGTCCATGATAATGCCGCGGGAAGTTTCGTAGCCTTTGTTCCAGTCCTCTTTAATCCGTGCAACCGCTTTGAGGTCCCGGGTGATATGCTTGGTATCATCCTCATTATTATCGTTGTAGCGGTCGTCCTGTTCGCTGGTCAGATAAAAATCCTCGGTCATCATCTCTACGAACGGGTCGCGGATGACTTCGCCGTTTTCGTCGGTTTCCGGCCAGGTGTAGTTATTATATTTGCTTTTGGTGTCCTCGAAATCATAGTCGGTGTACTGCCCGATCACCACGTTCATCGGCTTGCGGTTGTTGACCTGTGGGCCGGTAGGATATTCGCCTTCAAGCAGCTGATACCCCATCAGCGGCATCGCTTCGGCATAGATGCCGATCACATTTGCCCAGTTCAGCCGGTAACGGTCTTTTTTGCCCGCGACGAGCGACGGGTTGAAATACTGCGGGTTATAAACCGGTGTTGCAACCACCACATTGGGAAGCGCCTGCATCTTGGCAACCGCTTCGTCATCCATCACCATTTTTTCACCGGTTTCGCTGCGGCCGTAGTTCATCACATTGATGATGGTCAAATCGCCCATCTGGGCGAGCATGGCTTCCTGTGCCAGGTTCATGCCGAGACCGAGCGAGATCATGACGACGATCGCGCAGGTGCCGACGATGACTCCCACAATGGTGAGGAGTGTGCGCATCTTGCGGCGGAACAGATTTCCAAGGCACATGGAAATCATATCAGATATCCTCATCATCGTCCTCCAGCAGTTTCTGCTCACGGCGGTTGCGAATGACTTTGGCTATGAATGCCAGCACAATGATCAGAACCACGCCGCCAACCATATACGCCCAGATCGGAATCTGTGCATACCAGGCCGGACTTTCCTCCGGCGGCATATCTTCAGGATTTATCATTTCCTGATCCATTGGCGGCATCTCGATCATAATGCCGTTGGTGGTGAACGGGGAACGCAGTTCGCCGACATTCATATTGGCGTCTTCATATGTAATAATCACTTCCCCGGAAATCGGGCCGGCCTCAAGGGCGCCGATCAGAAAATCGGCGCTCTCCTCCTTGCCGCCTTCGATATTGCCGATAAACTGGCGCTGGCCCGGCTGGGAGATATTTCCCGTGATTTCAGCGGTCACATTATAAACGGTGGTCTTACCCTTGTTGATGAAAGTGGCTTCGATGCCGGAATCCTCCCCGACATAGACTTCGTTCGGGACTTCAACCGGTTCGAGAGAAAAACGGTCAAGCTGGGAAACCGGGATACTGATCTCCTCCTCGGAGGTAAACTGTTTGCGTGCCTCCTCGATGACTGACTCAAACGCGAAGCTCAGTTTGATCGGGTGGGAGATCGGTTCGGCGTTTGGTTTGACCGACAGATGCAGCGTCCGCTGCACCGAGGAATTCTTCGAGAGCTTGTCGATGTAAAAGGTATTGGAGGAACCGTTCATCGTGAAGGCCTCCGGGACCGTGACTTTCAGGACGATATTGTCAACCGGAAGCTTCTGGCTGGTGTTGGTGAAGGTGATCTTCAAATCAAAGTTGCTGGCCGCGGTCACACTGCCGCTGCCGTAATCAAATTCAGAAACGATGATATTCGGCGTGGGCGGCGCGATGTCCGGCTTGCTGGAGCTGTCGTCATCATCGTCGTCGTCATCGTCGTCCTTGTCGCGTTCATAGATTTCACAGCCGTCGATAATCTCATTGAAATGACGGGTCGCGTAATAACTGTCGTGATAATCCACATCCAAAATCATCCGGTTGGTGTCGCCCGTATAATAGGGCCCCTTAAATTCGATCGTATAGGAAACAACGTCGCTTCCCTTGACCTCGATAATTTCACTGGAGGTAAAATTTCGTATGAAGTCCGAATTGATGTTGAAGGTGACGTTGTCTTTGATCGCTTGGAATTCTGATTTGGACAGATTGGTGTCCCGAATGGTCACCCGGAAGGAATTATAGCTTCCTTTTGTCACTTTGGAAATGGGGCGACCGCTGGAATTATAAAACGTCGCGGAAGAGATGGAGTAGTTGCCTTCGGTGCTGTTTGTGAGAATGTTGTCGAAGGTGAAGTCGACCGATTCCGTTTTGGATGGGTTTCCATCAATGTGATAGGTGAGCTTGAAGCTCATTTTCCCGGTCTTCTTTTCGGTGTAATTGACATTGGTGATTGTGAGCGTATAGGTAATATCCTCACCCGTGTTGACCTCGGAAATGACTTTGTCGCTGTCGCCTGACAGCTGGAAGTTGTCGGTGGTAAATTCCACGGTCACTTCCCCCGTGGGATCCGGCACCGCTGTACCGGCGGCCTGCCGCAGCTTTATAACCAGAGAATCAATTTTACCGTTGCTTAACGCCACTTTCGTAATATCTTGGCCGTCCGCTTCGACGCTGTCGACGCGCGGCAGATCCGCTGCCTGTACCGGAATGCCGAGAAGTACTGCCGCAAACGAAATACCGGCGGAAAAAAGCAGAAAAAGGAAGGCAAGCGCCAGGGATAAGATACGGCTGGAAGAACGGGTCATGGGTTCATTTCTCCTTTGCTATCGGCATCATGTTCGGCATCGGCCGTGTTTGGTTCAGATTCACCGGGTTCATTGCTGTCCGGTTCGGACAGCACGTCAGGCTCCGGCAGTTCAAAGGGAGCCCCATCGGGCAGCTCGTCAAGCTCCGGCGGTTCCGGAACAGCTTTTTTCTCCTTCTTTGGTTCGGGAGTGCCGTCATAAACCGGTTCATGCACCTGATCGCTGGTGATTGCACCGTCTATGAGGGTGACCACCCGGTCAGCGTAATCCGCAATCTCCGGGTCGTGGGTGACAATGATGAGCGTCTGACGGTATTTGCGTGCAAAGCGTACCATCATCTTCATAATGTCGATGGTTGTGTGGGTATCGAGATTTCCAGTTGGCTCGTCCGCGAAGACGACCTTCGGCTTGGAAACAAAAGCGCGTGCAATGCCGACACGCTGCTGCTGTCCGCCGGACATTTGGGTCGGTTTGTGGCGGGCGCGTTTTTTCAGCCCGACCGCCGCCAGCATCTTGAGCGCGGCCTTATTGCGGTTGCGTTTGCTGATTCCCTTGAAGATCATCGGCAGCGCGACATTTTCCATAGCGGTCATGGTGGGAAGCAGGTTATAGGATTGAAAAACGAACCCCAGGTATTCCTGCCGGAAACGTGCCAGCTGGTTTTCCGTGAGTTTCGAGATGTTGACCTTCCCAATATAAACTGAACCGCGGGTCGGCTTTTCCAGGCCCGCGAGCTGGTTGAGCAGGGTGGATTTGCCAGAACCGGAGGTACCGACAATGCAAACGACCTGTCCCTGCAAAATTTCCAGATTGATATCGGCGAGCGCGACGACCTTTTCATCACCGATGCGGTACACCTTGCGCAGATGCCGCACGCTGATCATCACCCGCGGCTTTTTTTGCGGCGCGCACAGGGATGCTTCGGCGGAAAGCACCGGTGCCGTCTGCGGAAGTCCGGTGTTTTCCGGCGGCAAAACAGCGACTGCATGCTCTTCCAAAATAGCCGCCTCCTTTCCCGATAATACCTATCATAAAGTGTATTTCCCACAGGGAATTACTGCAAGTATTTCACAGTTTTTACAGCTTTCCAAGATCTTTATATCACAATTGGAAAAGGCCTCCAAAGGATGCTGCCGTCCCTGTATGCACTCAAAGCGTAGGTGCGGCGTATACGCGTTCAGATGCTCCGCCGGCATCCGTTGCCAGCGTTAAGAATTCCCATCCGCACCGTTCGTAAAAAGAGGTGTGGTCGGTCACCAGGTAGAGCTTCTGAAAGCCCATCCGTCCAAAATCCTTGCGCGCAAAGTCTAGGATCGACCTGGCAATCCCCTGGTTGCGGCATCTTTCCTCCACAAAGAGCGCGCACAGATTCGGCGATAGATCGGGCCGGTCGTGAAAATCATTTTCGATAACGCCCGCGCCAGCGGCCACCGCCTGCTTTCCATCCAGAAAAAGATACCACTGCGGAACACCGTACCGCTTTGCAATGCATGCCTGGATACTTTTCCGATAGACTCTGACGGGGATTCCCCATTTTTGGCTGAACCAATCCGCTGCAGTCTCCAGATAATCGGGATGGTCCCGCAGCGGGATAATCCGGTTGTTTTCCATTGCTTTTGCGTCCTTTCGATCTGTGAGACAGGGCCGGCCTCGCTTCCTTGTAAGAACAAGCTGTTTATGTTAAAATAAAGAAGCCTGTCCAGCGGTTTTGGCCGCTGCGGCCGATGGACTGTATGGTTTAAAACAATACAGTTCGAGTATACCATAGAATCTGAAAAAAGCAAGTGCGGGCCGGCTTTGCCCGCGGCAATGGAAAGGGTAGCGGTTATGCTGCAGAAAAACCAGATCATCGATCTTGCGGTCACTGATATGACCCATGAAGGAAGCGGCGTCGGCCATTACGAAGGGATGGCGGTATTTGTCCCGGCATCTGCCGTGGGCGACTGCTTGCGCGTGCGGATTCTGAAGGTCAACAAGACCCATTGCTTTGGGAAAATTGAGCAGGTTATGAGCCCGTCGCCCGACCGGGTGGAAACGGACTGTCCGGTGAGCCGCCGCTGCGGCGGCTGTGTGTTCCGGCATGTTTCCTATGCGGCGCAGCTCAGATATAAGCAGCATTTTGTCCAGTCAAACCTTGAACGGATCGGTGGTTTTTCATTGTTGACAGAGCCCATCGAGCCATCTCCGCAGATTGACGGATACCGTAACAAGGCCCAGTATCCGGTGCGGATGCAGAAGGGGAAGCTGGCGGCTGGATTTTTCGCGCCGCGCACCCATGAAGTGATCGACTGCCACAGCTGCCTTTTGCAGCCACCAGGCTTCCAGGGCATTCTGGAATCGGTGCTTTCCTTTGCGGAGAAATATGGCGTTTTGGCCTACGACGAACTGTCCGGGCAGGGACTGCTGCGGCATGTCTATCTGCGCTGCGGCCAGCAGAGTGGGGAAATTATGGTCTGCCTGGTGGTGAACGGTTCGGGCTTGCCGCACGAAAAAGAATTGGTCGGGACGCTGCGCGCGTGCAATCCGTCGATTGTTTCAATCCTTCTTAATGAAAACACGCGTAATACCAATGTCATCTTGGGGCAGCGCACCCGGCTTCTCTACGGGAAGGATCATATTACCGATACGCTGTGTGGTGTGCGGTTTGACCTTTCGCCGCACGCATTTTATCAGGTCAACAACCCCGGGGCCGAACGGCTTTATGGTGTGGCGGAGGAATATGCTTCGCTGACGGGAGAAGAAACAGTTCTCGACCTGTACTGCGGCGCTGGAACAATCGGCCTTTCACTGGCTGGCCGGTGCAAACAGGTCATCGGGGTGGAAATCGTTGCGCAGGCGGTGGAAAACGCGGCTTCGAACGCCCAAAAAAACGGAATCACAAACGCGCGGTTTCTCTGCGCGGATGCGGTGCAGGCCGCGAAGCGGCTGGCCGCAGAAGGGGTCCGGCCGGATGTGATCATCCTTGATCCGCCGCGCAAAGGCTGTGAAGCGGCGCTGCTTGATACGGTAGCCGGGATGTCACCGCAGAAGATTGTGATGGTATCCTGCAACAGCGCCACCATGGCGCGGGACTGCAAGATACTGGCGGGAAAGGGATATACGCTGGTGCGGTGCAGGCCGGTGGATATGTTCCCGCACACCGCGCATGTGGAAAGCGTGTCGCTTCTCTGCCGGGAGTCGACCTAAACCTGCCCGGGATTGGGAAAAGTCCGGATTTTTCTGTCCGGCTGCGGCTCGCTGGCTTTTGTTTTCCCGGAATAGATGGTATAATAGCTGCAGAGCGGCTATTATACCGGGTTTATGACCAGGCAGATGCGTCGGCAAAGCCGACTCCCTGCCCGATGGCCCATTATCCCACTGCGTGCTTCGCGCGTGTGGGATAATGGACGCGACAGAAAGCGGCGCAGGCCGCTTTCCTTCCGCGCAAAGCGCGGATACGCCGCCGCGGCGCGCGTACATTTCATCATAGCCGAACCCGGCTTTGCCGTTTCTAATGCGGCTTTACGGCATACAGGCACGGAGTGTGCCTGCGGTTATGCTGTAAGAGCTTTTCGAAAAACGCGGGATCTTTTCCCTCCCCGCAGGGACATGTAAAGATCCAGGAGATCAAAAAGATGCTGCATTACCAGGATAAGGAAGGATAAAAAATGCTGCCAGTCAGCCTGGAAAAATTTTATGAAGGGCTTCCTCAGCTGTTTCCGTATTTTGCGGGAACAGATTCGCTGGAAGCGGATGTCGCGGCAATCGGGCGGTTTGTCTCGGGGCTGACCGCGTGTGAAAAATTGATGGTGGTGCGTCTTGACGACCGAAACCCCGAAGTGTGCAGGGAGGCGGCCATCTGGGGGGACGCGGACCTGTTCGGACCGAACCTTCATGGATTTCTGCAGGCTCGGCTGAAACGGCTGCTCGCACTGCTTGGGAAACAGGAGAGCCTGACAGGCCCTGAACTGGAACAGCTATTGACAGGCGGCGGTATCCCGGCTCTTTGCAGTGCGCTTTTTCCGCTGCGGTTTGAAGGGCGGCTGGCAGGCCTTTTGCTTGTGCAGAAAATAGAGGCTCCCTGGCGGCAGGAGGAACTGGAGCTGGCCGCGTTCGCGGGGAAGATCCTGGGGGCGGCACTCTCCGACCGCACCCACCTCGAAAACGAGGAACTTTACCGGTTCGTTTTTAATACGGTGATGGATGGGATGCAGGCGAGCCTTTATATCACAGATCCGGTTACCGACCGGATTCTGTTCATGAACAGGACCATGCGTGAACAGTTCGGCATCGAGCATCCCGAAGGGAAGGTCTGTTGGCAGGTTCTGCAAAAGGGAATGCACGAACGCTGCCCGTTTTGCCCGATAAAAACGCTGCTGGAAAGCGGTTCAGAGAATCCGTCCCACCAGTGGGAGGAGAAAAACCCGGTCACCGGCCGGACCTATCAAAATTATGACAGCCTGATCCGCTGGCTGGACGGATCGATCGTCCATTTTCAGCAGTCGATCGATGTGACTGAGCTGAAAAGCGCTTACACCGATGAGCTGACCCGGATGATGACCCGGCGCGCTGGGAAAGAAGCTCTGCGCAAGACTCTGGAAAAGGCCTGTGAAAATGGGGAAACGGTCACGGTGTGCATGTATGACGTCAATCTGCTTAAGGAGATCAACGACATCTATGGACATGCCGAAGGCGACCGCATTCTCGCGGTCGTCGCGGAAAAAGTGCGGGAGGTACTGACCGAACGGGATTATGCCTTCCGGTTAAGCGGGGACGAATTTATTGTCGTGTTCCTGGCCAGGCGAAAAAATGTCCAGAGCCGGATGCAGGGTGTGCTGCGGAAGCTTGAGAGCGGAAGCGAGGCATATCGGATCGGTTTTTGTTATGGGCTGGTGGAAGTGCAGCCCGACCGGCCAATCTCACTGGAGGAAGTACTGACCCTTGCCGACGAGCGGATGTACGAGCATAAACGCAGCTATCACATCCTTTATAACGAACGGAAACGAAAAAACGGGTTCAAAATTCCGGATATGCAGTTTTCGTACGATAAAGAACGGCTCTATCATGCTTTGGTGCAGAGCACCGACGACTATGTCTATGTCTGCAACCTGAAAACCGGGGTGTTCCGTTACACGCCGGCGATGGTGGAAGAATTTGGGCTTCCCGGCGAAGTGATTGAGAATGCCGCCGCGGTGTGGGGCGCGAAGGTGCATGAAAACGACCGGCAGGCATTCCTGGAATCAAACCAGGAGATTGCGGACGGACGCGCAACCTCCCATTGTGTCGAATACCGGGTGATGAACCGGCATGGGGAATGGGTCTGGGTCCGGTGCAGAGGGCATGTGGAGCTTGATGACGATGGGGAACCGGTACTTTTCGCAGGCTTTATCACGAACCTTGGCAAAAAGAACAATATCGACCATCTAACCGGCCTTTTTAACAAGTTTGAATTTGAGGATCAGATCCAGCATCTGCTGGAAAGCGACCCGGACAAAGGGTTTGCGGTCATGGTGCTTGGAATAGACGATTTGAAGCATATCAACGACCTTTACGACCGCTTTTTCGGGGATGAGGTGATTCGGATCACCTCCCAAAAACTACGGGTGCTTTTGCCGAACGGTGTTTTTGTCTACCGGCTGGATGGAGACGAATTCGGAGTGATCGCGCGGGATACCGGGGTCGAAGGGATACAGAAGATCTATCGGAAAATCCGGCAGACCTTCCAGAGCCAACAGGAATACGAAGGGAAAAAGTATTACTGCACCTTGTCGGCCGGATGCCTGTTCTATCCGCAGGACGCGCAAAATTATCTGGATCTGTTCAAATACGCGGGCTATTCGCTGGAATACGCGAAGAGCCATGGCAAAAAGCGCTGTGTTTTCTACTCGAAGGATATCTTGGCATACCGGACGCGCGCGCTTGAGCTGGTGGAACTGCTGCGCGAAAGCGTGGAAAATGACTTTTCCGGTTTTCGGATCTGCTTTCAGCCGATCGTCAATGCGGTGGATGGCACGCTGGCCGGTGTGGAGGCGCTTTCCCGCTGGCATTGCGGCAAGTATGGGGAGGTTTCCCCGGTGGAATTCATTCCGCTTCTTGAGAAGAGCGGCCTGATCATCCCGGTGGGGAAATGGGTGCTGCGCACAGCGGTGCGCGCCTGCAAAAGTTGGAACCGTCCCGGGCTTGCGGTGAATGTAAATCTTTCCTATCTGCAGCTGGAGGATTCGGATTTTGTCGCCTTCCTGCGCGGCGCGCTGGAGGAGGAAGCCTATTCCCCGCGGGATCTTGTGGTGGAACTGACGGAATCCGCGTTTGCAAAGGAAGATACGCGGGTCCAGAAAATTTTCCGGGAAATCCGTGAAATGGGCGTGCGTATCGCGATGGATGATTTCGGTACCGGATATTCGGCGCTTGGAATCCTGAAAAAATCGCCGGCGGATCTTGTGAAGATCGACAAGGCCTTTATCAAGGATATCCGTATCAGCAATTTCGACGCGACCTTCATTCGTTTTGTGGTGGCTCTTTGCCACGATGTGGGCATCCAGGTCTGTCTCGAAGGGGTGGAAACAGAAGCGGAATACAAAGTTGTGAGTGAAATGGGCCTGGATTTCATCCAGGGCTATCTGTTTGGCCGGCCGATGGAAGAACGGGACTTCCTTGCCGTCTATCCGGCAAACCCGAAGGAAGGAATGGATATATGACCGATACGGTTTTGAAAAGCAAAGCGGCGTCCTGCCCGCTTTATAAAAAATGCGGGGGCTGCCAGCTGCAAAATCTGAGCTATCCGGAACAGCTTGCCTTTAAACAGCGCAAGGTGCAGCGGCTGCTCGGCCGCTTTGGCAGGATCGAGCCGATCATTGGGATGGAGAACCCGTTCCACTACCGCAACAAGGTGCAGGCCGCGTTCGGCCGCACACGGGAGGGCAGGATTATTTCCGGGGTCTATCAGTCGAGCAGTCACCGGATCGTACCGGTGGAACGCTGCATGACCGAGGACCTGCTTGCGGATGAGATTATCGTGACCATCCGTTCGATGCTCCGCGGCTTTCGCATTGAACCATACGATGAGGACAGCGGGCGCGGGCTGCTGCGCCATGTGCTGGTCAAACGCGGTTTCCAGAGCGGGCAGGTCATGGTCGTGCTTGTGACCGCTTCGCCGGTATTCCCGGCAAAGCGCAGCTTTGTGACGGCCCTGTGCAAGGCGCATCCGCAGATTACCACCGTGCTCCAGAATGTGAACCCCTATCGGACAAGCCTGGTGCTTGGGGAACGCGAACAGGTGCTTTATGGGCCGGGGTATATCGAGGATACCCTCTGCGGATGTATTTTCCGAATCTCAGCGCGGTCGTTTTACCAGATCAATCCTGTACAGACCGAAATTCTCTATGGCAAAGCGATCGAATATGCGGGTCTTGATGGGACGCAGACAGTGATCGACGCCTACTGCGGCATCGGTACGATCGGGCTCATTGCGAGCCGCCATGCGGGCAATGTGATCGGGGTGGAAAATAACCGGGACGCGGTGCGCGACGCGATTTCCAACGCGAAACGCAACGCCATCAGGAACGCATGGTTTACCTGCGCGGACGCGGGCGAATTTATGGTGGAGATGGCCGAAGAAGGAAAACGCGCCGACGTGGTGTTTATGGACCCGCCGCGCGCTGGCAGTGACGAACGGTTCCTTCTGTCGGCCGAGCGGCTTGCCCCCAGCCGGATTGTTTATATCTCCTGCAATCCGGAAACGCAGGAGCGGGATCTTATGCATCTGACCGGTAACGGTTACCGTGTGCGGACGATCCAGCCGGTGGATATGTTCCCGCACACCAATCATGTGGAAACAGTCTGTTTGTTGGAACGGGAGGTTTTATGATGCGTGGAAAGGCGATCCGGCATTTTTTGATTGAAGGCCAGGCAGATGGAAGATGGGTGAG